>CAWDPK010000006.1:0-1349080 GCA_963804255.1 uncultured Acidimicrobiaceae bacterium
ACGAATTGCCGCCGGTTTCCTCACGCCCTTCTGCCGCAACCATGCCGACATGGCCTCGCCGGATCACGAGCCCTGGCGCTATGGCAAGTATTACGACTCATCCGCAAGTACTTGAAGCTCCGCTACCGCCTCCTCCCGTTCCTCTACACGGCACTCGAGGAATCCCACCGCACCGGCGTGCCCATGTTTCGGCCTTTGCTGCTCAACTATCAGGAGGACGAGAACACGCTCGGCATCGACGACGAGTTCATGATCGGCGACGACCTTCTGGCGGCGCCGATTCTCAAGCCCAACCTGGCCGCCCGACTGGTCTACCTTCCGCCGGGCGTCTGGTTCGACTATTGGACGGGCGCCCGCCACGAAGGAGGCCGCATGATCCGCGTGGAAGCGCCCCTCGAAACCATGCCTCTCTTTGTTCGGGGAGGAGCCATTCTTCCGTTGGGTCCGGAGATGAACTATGTCGGTGAGAGAGCCATGGACCCGCTGCGGTTCGAGATCTACCCCGATGCGCGCGGCGAAGCCTCCACCTTGCTGTATGAAGACGACGGCCTCTCGGAGGCTTACCTGCAAGGTGGTTTCCGGCAAACCAGCCTGAGCTACCGGCACACGCCCGCCGGGGAACGGATCGACCTGAGCGCGCCGAAAGGAGAGTTTCATCCCGCCCCGCGAGACCTGGAGTTTACGGTGTGGCCCGCATCCACGGTCCGTAGGGCGCTGATCGACGGTAAGCGCCAGGGCAGCGCCAAAGTGCGAATTCCCGACGACGGCCGCAGCCATCGTATCGAACTGCGATAACCGGGACGCGATCAGATGGCGCAGTTCCCGCCCCGCGAGTTCACCTTACCAGTTCGTGCGCCCGCGCTTTGGCGAGAACGTAAGGCCCCTCGGGGATCACGGCGATGTTCGCGCCCGGCGGCAGTGTCCCGGCGAGCGCCGCGACAGCGGACTCTACGGTCGCGTACGACTGGCCCCACAATCCCGCGTGGTACTCGGCAGGAAGCCCCGGGACATACCAGAGAAGGCGCCGCTCGGTAGTGACCATGGCCAGTTTCTCCAACTGCCACTGATCGATCGTTACCGGAGCGCCTTTGATACGCCCCAGAAACTCGGTGTCGGACGTGCCCTCGCCGAGCATTCGTGTGAACTCCGGCGCACCCGCGCCTTCCGCACAGGCAGCCACGAGCAGAATCGATCCCCCCGGCTTCACGATGTGAGACGCAGCCGTCACACCTTTGATGCATTGGTAAAAGGTAAGGTCGAGCGGATATCCTGCCGAGGAGGTGATCGCGGCAGCTACTGGTTCATCCAACATCTCCAGCAGCACGTGTGAAACGAAATCGACTCCGCTCCGGTGCGCCAGCTCCGGGTCTCCGGCAAACACAGCCGCAATCGACCGATCGCGGGCCAGCGCCACATCCACGATGAAATCGTGCCGCGCCAGGCGCGCAATCTCCAGCAGTTCGCGATGCAGGGGGTTATCCTCGATCGATCCCTCCACGGCGCGCGCATCCCGCATGAATTTCGGGCTATGCAGCACCTTGATGGTCTCTTGAGCGGCCAGACCCGGGAGCAATCAGCTTCCTTGCACCGGAGTAACCGAGCATGAGGTGCGGCTCGATGAAACCGAGCGTGATGTGAAGATCGGCCCCGGCGAACCGTTCGTCGATATACACCGGCGTATCCGACTTGGTCGATACCGAGGTGCCGATGGGACGCGAGATTCCGGGCGTCGTGGTTCACCACCCGGTATAACGCTGCGATTTCCTCTCCACAGATCTCGCGAATTTCGCTTTCGGTGGCGGCGCGGTGCAGCCCCGTGGCAATCAGGATTGTGATCCGTTCCCGCGAGATTCCCGCCTGTTCCAATCGGCGCAGCACAGGAGGCAGCGTCAGACGGTTGGGAGCCGGCCTTGTGATATCGCAAACGGAGATGGCAGCGCTGCGTTTGCCGCGCGCGAGCTCGGCCAATGCCGGCGCGCCGATCGGGCGGTCGAGCGCCGATTCCAGGGCGCCTTGCCAATCGGGCAACGGCCTTGCCGTCCGGGCCTCCAGAACACGATACCGGAACCTCTCAGGCAGGTCGACGGTAAGGCCGGTTTTCCCGAAAGCGAGATCGATTTGCATCACCGTCATCGTACTACTTGGCGGCTCCGCTGGTGGAGGTTCGTCAGCTCAGATCGACGGGTTGACGGGTTGACAGACGGAAGCGTCTGTCCCACATTGGTGCGCAAGGGCTTGCAGGACATGTGGGGCAGGCGCTTTCGCCTGCCAACCGATTCGTTTGCAGCTTCTGACGCGCGCGGCTCTGGCCGGAGCCTGGCCCGGGCCGGAACCCGTCAATCATGCGGGCAGCCTGAGTAAGTCATACCGCACTCCGCACCTGTTGCATAAATAGCGAGGACTGTTCTGCCTATCCAGCGCGATGATAGGATAATCCCATGTTCAAGATGATGTCACTGGTGTTGGCGCTTCCCTGCCTGGCGGTGTCTCCGGCGGCTGCGCAGGAATACAAAATCGCCGTGGTCGGGCTGGTCCACTCGCATGTCTGGGGACACCTGCCGGCGATGGCCAAGGGATCGTCCGCGAAGTTGGTGGGAATCGCCGAGACGATCCCTGAATTGGTGGCCGAAGCCAAAAGGGCGGCCGGCGACAGCGTACCGATCTATAGCGATTACAAAAAGATGCTCGACGAACAGAAGCCCGGCATCGTGTGGGCTTTCGTGGAGAACAACCGGCATCGCGAGATCGTGGAGGCGTGCGCGCCTCGCAAGATCGACGTGATCTTCGAGAAGCCGCTGGCCGCTACGTACAAAGACGCGTTGGCGATACGGGACCTGGCGGCCAGGTACGGCATCAAGGTCATGTGCAATTATCAGATGGCGTGGTGGCCCGCGAATTACGCTGCCAAAAAGGAAGTGGATGCGGGCAGCGTCGGGCAAGTCTGGCGCCTGCGCGGCATTGTGGGACACGGCGGCCCCGGTGCCACCGGCAGGAGCAAGTATTTCTTCGATTGGCTCACCGATCCGGAGAAGAATGGCGCGGGAGCCTTGATGGATTTCGGGTGCTACAACGCGCTGTGGGGCCTGTGGTACTTCGGAACGCCCGAATCCGTCTACGCCGAAGTCACTCATCTGCGCCCGGAGACGTTCCCTAAGGTGGAAGACTCTTCCACGCTGACGCTGCACTGGAAGAAGGCGGAAGGAATCTTCGAGGGAAGCTGGGACCTGCCGCGCAGCTTCCAGGACCTGGAAGTCTTCGGGCGCGGCGGGAGCGTTTACATGACGCAGCAGCGGGTGGAGACGCGCAAGGGATCCCAGCCGGCCGCCCAAGTCGCCATGGAGCCGCTACCGCCCGAGCGCACCGAGCCGGTGGCGTTCATGGTGGACGCCATCCGCAACAATAAGCCGATCGAAGGCCTGACGGCGCTCGACATCAATGTCGGCGTAGTGGAGATCATCGAAGCCGCCAAGGAATCGGTGCGAACCGGCCGCGCGGTGAAGCTGCCACTGCCGAAGTAGATCCGGGGGGCTGAGTTCGGTCGCGCCCTTGGTTACTGCAGACCTCCCTGGCGCGCGAACTTGAGGGCTTCGAGGGCCGCGCCGCGAGCGCCGGCGGTATCGCCATTGGGCATGACGTGAATCGGAATCGCCGCCTGCTCCTCGCGCTGGCCGGGCATGCCGGCGCGAGTTTCGGCGATAAACCAGCGCTGGAATTCCGGGCCGGTTTCAAGAGCTCCGCCGCCGATGATCAAGACATCGGGATCGAAAGTGTTCACCATCTCGTCGAAGAACAGCCCGAGCGCGTGAGCCTGTACGCGGAAGATGTCGCAGCAGAGGGGATCGCCCTTCTCGGCCATCCCGCGCACGAGTCTTGCCGCCTTGATCACGTCGAGTTTGGCGAGTTCGTGGCCCGGATAGCGGACGAGGAAGTAGGGTAGGAGTGTTTTGGTGATGGCGGTGAGCGAGCAGAGCGACTCCAGGTCGCCCGTGCGCCCGCAGTTGCATTCCGGCTTCAGGCCTTCGGTACCGGCGATGCTTTGGTAGGGAATGAGTACGTGGCCGAGTTCTCCGCCAAATCCCATTTTACCCTTGACTACGTCGCCATCTACGATGACGCCGCCGCCGAGACCGGTGCCGATCACGGCGGAGATCGAAGTCTCCCGGCTGTGGGCGCCGAAGATGGTGAAGTGTCCCCAAAGGGCTCCGGCGTTGCCATCGTTGAGGTAGGTGACCGGGCGGCCGAGATGGGTTTCGAGCTCCGTGCGGATATCGAATCCAGCCCAATCGGCATGGACGAAGTTGGTGGAGCCGCGCGCACTGAGGACGCCGGAAGAACTCGCCGGACCGGGCGTGTCCAGGCCGACGGCCACCACGTCGTCCAAACGCACGCCCGCTTTTTCGACGGCGATTTTCAGGCCGTCTTCGATCTGCCGGAGGCAGACATCCGGTCCTTGCGTGGAGAGCGCGGGGTGCTCGCAGAGTCCTTCGATGAGGAACTGCTCCTGCGCGTTGACAATCGTATAGTTAATGGCGGTTCCGCCAAGGTCGACTCCGGCGACTACTTTCACAGTTGATCCTCCATTTCGGCAGGAAATGCGTGCAAATGCAAGCTTAGCACTCAGGCAATCGCCAGCCGCGATAGGTGGTTCTTTCAGAAGTAGAGACCGCAGCAGCAGCCCCGGAAGATCGGCGACGCTACGCATTAGCGGGTGCGGGTCCGAACGGCCTATGGATTCGGCCGCTTCCCGTAACGCTCTAACATGGCGGCGGTGATCTCGGCGCTGGCCGGCCATTGGCCGCGCCGCCGCCCGGCATGGGTCTGATAGTCTTCCAGACGGTCCGGATCGGGCTCGACGACCTGACCGCCTTTCAGAAAAAGCAGGCCCCATTTGTCCGTTGGCATGCGCGTGACGAAAGCTTCGGCCTGGTCGAGAACAGATCGAACCCGCGGCATGACGACTTTGGGGTCGAGCGGCTCGCTGGTCACCAGTTCCCGCCATTCAATGAGCGGGTAATTGGAGTTGCGCCGTATCTCGGCGATCAGCCCCTCCGGCGTGAAGCCGGGCGCCTTTTCCACCGCGGCCCAGATCACCGCGCCGAGCGGAAGGATGGTGTCATGGATGGTGACGAGGTCGACCAGGTCGCGGACCTCGCGCCGTCCGACGGCGGCCATGACCTTGTTCGCGGCAAGATCTACTGGATGCAGGATATAACCGAACATCTCATCGGGCATCGTCGGGAAAAACCGGAAGTCGCTGTCAACCACCCATTCCAGTTGTGTGCCGTCGTCCCCCTGCTCCACTACTGCGGTGTAGATGAGAGGCGACTGCCGAAGCCACGAAACGCGGTAACCCGCCGATACGAGCGTCTCGGCGTCACTCAAGGCCGCCCCCCAACACGTTCCGCACGATCGTGGAAAACATCGATGTCCCAGAATAGCGGGGCGCGTCACGGTTCAGGGGAGTGGCTCCAGCCACGTAGCTCTCCGGGTCGCGGTGGGACGCCAGCAGCCGCAGGATGTCTATCTGAATCTTAGACAGCGGCACGGCAGGCCTGTTCGATCTGCTCGGCCAGGCGCCGTGCTTCGCGGTCGCCCTCGATACGCAAGGCACGCGCGATGACAAGCGCATCTCCCGGGGTCGGGTCTTCCAACAGGCGCTTGTTCCATAACGCTTGTACCCGGTACTCCGCGAAGGCACGCCGGTAGAGCCTGACATAGTCCCCGGGCTGTGTCGGTTACGTCCGTCGTCACAACTCCCTTTTAGCACGCCGGGCATGACCGGGGCAACCACGAAACCTGACTCGCCGGCCGGGCACCAGGCTCCGGTTGTTTCACGGAAACACCGCGGCGCTTACCCTACCCCAACTCCTCCAACTTCACCGGCAGCCTTCGCACGCGCTTGCCCGTGGTGCGTAGATGGCATTGCACATGGCCGGCGCGGTGCTTGGAGTGCTGGCTTCGCCGATCCCGCCGGGCGCCGCCTGGCTCGCCACAAGGTGGACCTCCACCTTGGGCATCTCGTCGATGCGCAGCATGTCGTATTGGTGGAAATTGCTTTGCTGCACGCGCCCGCGGTCCAGCGTGATCCCACCCTTCAGCGCCGCCGTCAGCCCGAACACGATGCCACTCTGGATCTGCTGCTCGACGCCCCATGGATTCACCACGTGGCCGCAATCCACGGCGCACACCACGCGGTGTACGCGCACCTTGCCTCGCTCCACGGACACCTCGGCGATCTGCACCGTGTTGCTGCCGATGTTGTTCGAAAGCGCCACACCGCGCGCGTGGCCCGCCGCCAGCGGCTTGCCCCAGCCGGCCTTGTCGGCCGCCAGCTCCAGCGCCGCCTTCAGCCGCGGCGTACCGGCCACCACCAGGGCGTCGACGAGCACTACGACCAGATCAGCGCGCTCATCAAGAGCGTCCGGGGATCTGACCCCGACGCGGGGCTCTACTGGCTGGCCCGGATGCTCGAGTCGGGCGAGGACCCGCGGTTCTTGGCCCGGCGCCTGGTCATCTTGGCCAGCGAGGACGTGGGCATGGCCGACCCGCTGGCGTTGGTGGTGGCCGACGCGGCGTCGCGCGCCGTCGAGGTGGTTGGCATGCCCGAGGCCGCGCTGAACCTGGCCCAGTGCGTCGTCTACCTGGCCGCCGCGCCCAAGTCGAACCGGGTCACGGTCGCCCTGGCGCGGGCCACCGACGACGTGCGGGCCGGGACCCGGGGCGAGGTCCCCAACCATCTGCGCGACGGTCACTCCCCCAACGCGGCGACGCGCCTCGGCGAGACCCCCTACCGGTACCCGCACGACGACCCGGCGGGCTGGGTCGACCAGCAGTACCGCCCCGCCGAGCTGGAGGATCACCGGTATTACGAGCCCTCCGAGCACGGCGCCGAGGCCGAGATCGCCGAGCGGATCCGGTCACGCCGCAGGGGCGAGGCAACCCCCCGGTAGGCTCGGCGGTCGATCCCCGAGCCCGGGGGCCGCCTGTGATCCTGGTTGGAAAGTGCACACACTCGTGAGGGCCGATTGATGGACGCCAACCAGCTGCGCTCGTCGTTCCTCGGGTTCTTCGCCGATCGGGGCCACCAGCTCGTGCCTTCGGCCAGCCTGGTTCCAAGGGACCCCTCGGTGCTGTTCACCATCGCCGGCATGGTCCCGTTCAAGCCGTACTTCACCGGCGAGAACCAGGCCCCCTGGCCCCGCGCCACTGCGGTGCAGAAGTGCTTCCGGACCGTCGACATCGACCTCGTCGGCGTCTCGGCCCGTCACGACACGTTCTTCGAGATGCTCGGGAACTTCAGCTTCGGCGACTACTTCAAGGAGCGGGCGATCCCACTGGCCTGGGAGTTCACGACCGAGGTGCTGGGCATCGACCCCGAGCGGGTGTGGGTGACCGTGCACGAGTCCGACGACGAGGCCGCCCAGCTGTGGGTCGAGGCGAGCGGCGTCCCCGCCGAGCGGATCCAGAGGTTGGGCGAGGACAACTTCTGGAAGATGGGCGATACCGGCCCGTGCGGCCCGTGCTCGGAGCTGTTCTTCGACAAGGGCGAGAAGTTCGGCGCGGCCGGCGGGCCGAAGCACGGTGCCGAGGAGCGCTACGTCGAGTTCTGGAACCTCGTGTTCATGCAGTACAGCCGGTTGCCCGACGGCTCGCTGGTCGACCTGCCCAAGAAGAACATCGACACCGGCATGGGGCTCGAGCGGACCCTGGCGGTGCTCCAAGGGGTGGACACCGTCTTCGACACCGACGTGTTCACCCCGCTCATCGAGACGGCCGAGCGGATCCTCGGCGCCCGCTACGGGGCCGAGCTGGCCACCGACATCGCCATCCGCCGGCTGGCCGACCACGGCCGGGCCATGACGATGTTGATCGCCGACGGGGTGCTGCCGTCCAACGACGGCCGCGGGTATGTGCTGCGGCGCCTCATCCGCCGGGCCATCCTGGCCGCGCGTCGCCTAGAGGTGAGCGCCCAGGTGACCGGCCCGCTCGCCGAGACCACCGTCGAGCTCATGAACCAGGCCTATCCGAACCTCCTCGATCGCCTCGACCTGGCCCGCTCGGTCCTCGAGCAAGAAGAGGCGTCGTTCGACCGGACGCTCAAGGCCGGCCTCGGGCTGCTCCAAGAGGCCCTCGGCGCGGCCCGGGCGGCCGGGCGCGACGTCGCTCGACGGCGACGTGGCGTTCCGCCTGCACGACACCCACGGGTTCCCCATCGAGCTGACCGAGGAGCTGGCCAGCGAGGCCGGCTTCGGCGTGGATCGGGCCGTGTTCGACACGGCGATGCAGGCCCAGCGCGACCGGGCCCGGGCCGCCGCCCGCACCCCGGCGGCGGCCGACGGGCCCGCCTACCGGGCCCTGCTCGAGTCGGACGGCGAGACGGCCTTCGTCGGCCGGAGCGCCGACGCCTATGCGGTGCCGGCCCGGGTCATCGGGGTGCTGGCCGGCGAGAAGGAGGGCACGGCCGAGATCTTCTTGGACCGCACCCCCTTCTATGCCGAGAGCGGTGGCCAGGTGGGCGACACGGGCACGATCGTGACCGAAACCGGGCGGGCCCAGGTCTTCGACACGGTCTCGCCGCTGCCCGGCCTGATCGCGCACCGGGCCAAGGTGACCGGCGAGATCTACGTCAACCAGGACGCCTTGGCGGCCATCGACGCCACGCGACGCGAGGCGATCCGGCGGAACCACACCGGCACCCACCTCCTCCACGCGGCGCTGCGGGCGGTGCTGGGCGACCACGTCCACCAAGAGGGGTCCAACGTCGGACCCGATCGACTCCGCTTCGACTTCAGCCACCACCACGCGCCGGCCCCCGAAGAGCTGGCCGCGGTGACCGAGCTGGCCAACCGCGACGTGATCGGCGACGACGAGGTCCGAACGACCGAGACCACGTTGGCCGCCGCCGAGGCCGAGGGCGCGTTGGCGTTCTTTGGGGACAAGTACGGCGACGTCGTGCGCATGGTCCGGGCCGGGCCCCACTCGCTCGAGCTGTGCGGCGGCACCCACGTGCACGCGCTCGGTCAGATCGGCCCGATCAGCATCGTCTCGGAGGGCTCGATCGGGGCCAACACGCGGCGGATCTTCGCGGTCACCGGTGAAGCCGCGCTCGGCCGGACGTTGCTTCGGGAGCGCCAGGTCGACGAGGCGGCCCGCCTCTTGAAGACCGAGCCCGACGGCGTGATCGAGGCGCTCGAGCGGTTGCTCGAGCGACAACGCGAAGACGAGCGGTCGTTGCAGGGGCTCCGCCGGGCCGCCCTCGTCCACCAAGCGGTCGAGCTGGCCGCCTCGGCGCACGACGGCGCGGTGGTGGCCCGACGGGACGGTCTCGGTGCCGACGAGCTGCGTGCCCTCGCCCAGGCCGTGCTCGGCCGGGACGGGGTGCGGGCCGCGGTAATCGGCGGCGTGTCCGGTGACAAGGTCGCACTGGCCGCCGCGACGGGGGGCACCCCCGACGCGGGCGCGCTGGTGAAGGAGCTGGGCGCCCTGGTCGGGGGTTCGGGCGGCGGGAACCCCGAGGTGGCGGTGGCCGGCGGGCGCGACGCGTCGCGCCTCGACGAGGCGCTCGGAGTGGCGCGCCAGGCGCTCGCGTCGCGGTGACCCTTGCCGACCCGCCGAGCTGGGGGAAGGCATTGGCGGTCGACCTCGGCACCCGGCGGATCGGGCTGGCGGTGTCCGATCGGGCGGGATCGATGGCATTTCCCCACTCGGTGCTGGTGCGCTCGGCGAACCCGGAGGCCGATCGGGCGGCGATCGCCGCCGCGGTGGCCGAGACCGGCGCCACCACGGTGGTGGTCGGGTTGCCGCTCTCCTTGGATGGCACCGACGGCCCGGCGGCCCGCGCAGCCCGCCAGGAGGCCGACGCGCTGGCCCGGGTGCTACCGGGGACCGAGGTCGTCTTGTTCGACGAGCGGTTGACGACGGTGTCCGCGCAGGCGGCGCTGGTCGCGGGGGGCCGGCGGAGTCACCAGCGGCGAGCGGTGGTGGACAGCGCCGCCGCGGCGGTCCTGCTGCAGTCGTGGCTCGACGCCGTGCGCCCGGCCACATGACCGACCACATGACCGGCGACGGGTCGCCGGAGGGTCTCGGCAGCCAGGGCGCCCCCCCGCCCGACCACGGCCCCGCGGCTGGGCCTCGCGGGGGGGACCGGCGGAGGCGCCGGCGCCGTCGGCGCCGAATCTTGCTGTTGATCGCCGGCGTCGGCGTGGTCGCCCTCGGCGCTCTGGTGGCCTGGTACGAGCTCCAGGCCAACCCGCTCGGGGGGCCCGGGCCCAAGGTCGTGCTCACGATCGCCGACAACGAGTCGGCCGGATCGGCGATCGACGCCCTGGCCCACGACGGCGTCGTCGCCAGCGCCTTCGCGTTCCGCCTCTCCGACATCATCCACGGCACGCCGACGGTGACGCCGGGTTCCTACCTGTTCCACCAGAACCAGTCGTTCTCGACGGTGCGCAGCATCCTGGCCGGCGGGCCCGACGTGTTCAGCGTCGACGTGCTGGCGGGCCTGACCCTGTCCGAGGTGTCCCAACGCGTGGCGGGCCTCCCCATTGCCCCCAAGGGGTCGTTCGTCGACGCCTTGAAGAACGGCTCGGTCACCTCCGCCTACTCGCCGGCCGGCTCGGGGTCACTCGAGGGTGTCATCGGCACCGGTGAGTACCAGGTCCTCCCGGGCGAGACATCGGTGCAGCTCTTGACCCAGATGGTCGACCGGTTCAACGCCCAGGCGGCCTCGCTGCATCTCACCGGGGCCGCCGCCGCCCTCGGCATCACCCCGGCCCAGTTGGTGATCGTCGCCTCGATCGTGGAGAAGGAGGGCTACATCGACGCGAACATGGGCAAGGTGTCCCGCGTGGTCTACAACCGGCTGGCCCACGGGACCCCCTTGCAGATGGACTCGACGGTGCTCTACTCCCTCGGCCAGGACGGCGGCACGGTGAGCGCGGCCGACCTGCAGGACAACACCCCGTACAACACCTATCTCCATACCGGCCTCACACCGACCGCGATCTGTGTCCCGTCGACGACGGCGCTCATCGCAGCCGCCCATCCGACGCCGGGCCAGTGGCTCTACTTCGAGCTGGTGGACAAGAACGGGACCGAGCAGTTCTCCGACACCTACGCCGAGCAGTTGGCCGCCGAACAGCTGGCTGCGGCCCGGGGGCTGCCCTGATGGCGGTGATCGGCGGCGCTTCGACAAGGGGGAGCCGGCGTCGGGGCGCTGGGCACGCTCGGCCGCCCACTTGTCCGGTCGGGCCACGTCGAGAACGATCGTCGCCATCACGGCGCCCGAGGGGGGCTCGCGCGGGCCGCCCGGGCAAGCCGGTTGGGTATTCGATCCAGATGCCGAGCTCTTCGAGATGACCGCGCCCGGAACCGGCGGGCGGCGCACGCCCGGTTGGCCGTCGGCGGCCTCCACCGTGGTGGGGGTGATCGGCGACCCCATCGCCCACTCGCTGTCGCCCCTCTTGCACAACACCGCCTTCGAGCACCTGGGGTTGGACTGGGTCTCGGTGGGATTCGAGGTGCCGGCCGGGGCCGCTCCGGTCGCGGTGGCCGCCGTACGGGCTCTGGGCCTGGCCGGCCTCTCGGTCACCATGCCGCACAAGGCGGCGGTGGCCGAACTGGTCGACGAGCGGACCCCGATCGCGGAGCGCCTGGGTGCGGTCAACTGCGTGGTCAACCGTGACGGCCGCCTCATCGGCACCAACACCGACGGCCAGGGGTTCGTCGAGTCGCTGGTGCGCGGGACCGGGTTTGATCCGGCCGGGAAGCGCTGCGTCGTGATCGGCGCCGGCGGCGCCGCGAGGGCGGTCGTCCTTGCGCTCAGCGATGCCGGGATCTCCGAGATCGTCGTGGTGGCCCGTCGGCCCGAGGCCGCCGCAGCGGCGGCCTCGTTGGCCGACCGGGGGCGGGTGGGGTCGGCCCGCGACGTGCCGGAGGCCAACCTCGTGGTGAACGCGACCCCGGTCGGCATGCTGGGCGACGGGTCGGTGCCCCAGACCCCGGTCGTGCCGGCCGAGGCACTCGGACAAGGTCAGGTGGTCGTCGACCTCGTCTATGAGCCTGCGGAGACCCAATGGATGGCCGGCGCCGCCCGAAGGGGAGCCGTCGTCCTCGGTGGTCTCGGGATGCTGGTCCACCAGGCCGCCGCGCAGCTCGCCTTGTGGACCGGGCTCGACCCGCCGGTGGCCGAAATGTGGGAGGCCGCGTCGGCGGCCCGGTCCGGGCGCGCCTGACCCTGCTCAGCCGGCGCTGTCGGTGACCGGTGCCGCGTCTCCGGTCGGGAGGGCCTCTCCGGTCGGCGAGGTGGCCGACCAACTGCCAGCATCGGCCAGTGCGCTGGCGATGGCGCCGCGCAGCGCCCGTTCGATGGCGCTGCGGTGGGTGTGGTTGGTCCGCAGCATCACCCGGATCGTGCCGCTGGCCCCCTCGGTCGCGACCAACCCGAGCACCTCGGGAGCCTGGGTGCACCCGGCCGCCGCCGCGGCCTCGTTCCCGACGCGCCTCGCCGCCTCGGTGACCACCTCGGTCGTCGTGGCGAGACTCTCGGCCGACGTGATGGGAACGACCACCTCGACGACGGCCTTCGCCCACCCGCGCGACGAGTTGGCCAGCTGGCGGATGTCGCCGTTGGGCACAAAGACGAGCGAACCGTCGGCGACCCGGACCCGGGTGACCCGCAGGGTCAGTTCTTCGACGGTGCCGGTGACGGCGTTGACCGAGATGGTGTCGCCGATCCCGAACTGGTCTTCGACGGTGAGGAGGAACCCGGACAGGTAGTCCCGGATGGCCATCTGGGCACCGAAGCCGAGCGTCGCTCCGATGATGGTCGCGCTGGCGAGCAACGGCGTCAGGTTGATCCCGAGCATGCCGAGGACGATCGCGATGGCGAACACCGCGATCGCAAAGCGCCACGCGTTGGCGATGACCGCGGCGGCGGTCTGCACCCGCGCGACGGCCCGCGGCGTGGTCGCGCGGCGCGATCCCATCTTCGTGACGAGGCCACGGATGGCCCGCCCGCCGAGGCGGGCCAGCACCCACGCCACCAACGCCACCAGGACGACTTCGAGCGGTCGGAGCACGAATTCGACCAGGTTGTGCGCGAGCGAGCTCGACAGCCCGGCCCGGTGCAGGAGGTCGTAGAACCAGCCGCCGTTGCCACCGATGGAGGCCGGAACCGGGATCGCCCAGCTCAGGTGGGGTGTCGTGAGCGCCCGGGAGGTGAGGGTCATGACCGTTATTCTGTCTTGCCGTGCGTGCTCCGATGAGTTTGACCGAGCCGCGAGCCACGAGACGGGTTGCCGACTTCGATCTGGTCCTGGTGGTGACCACCCTCGCCACGGCGCTCATCGGCGTCGTGATGGTCTATACGGGGTCCCGGGGAACGGCCGCCGCCGCGGGGCTCTCGCCCCACTACTTCTTGGACCGCCAGGTCCTTTTCGTCTTTCTGGGCATGATCGTGATGGCGGTGTTGGCGGTCATGGACTACCGCCGGATCGAGCTGTTCGGCATGGTCATCTACGGACTGTCCATCTTCGCCCTGCTGGCGGTGTTCGCGATCGGCCACCACGCGCAGGGAGCGGGCCGGTGGATCAACCTCGGTCCGATCGAGGTCCAACCGTCCGAGTTCGCCATCGTGGGGCTGATCATCGCCCTGGCCACCTTCGTGGCGCGCCGGATCGAGGGTCTCAGCTGGGAGGACCTGGTCCGGATGCTGGCCATGGCCGGATTGCCGATCGTACTGGTGATGATCCAGCCGGACCTCGGCACCGCCATCATCATGGCGATCATCCTCGTGGTGATGCTGGCCGTTGCCGGCCTGCCGGTTCGCACCTTGATCTTGCTCGTTGTGGGCGCCGGCGTCATGTTCTTCCTGGCCATCAAGATCGGTCCGAAGATCGGCCTGCTGCACGGCTACCAGTTCTCCCGCCTGACCAGCTTCTTGCAACAGGACTCGAAGAAACCCAGCATCCAGCAGTCGATCTGGAACGTGAAGGAGTCCAAGATCGCCATCTCGGCGGGCGGCGCCCTCGGGCGCGGGATCGGCCACGGGGTCCAGACCAACCTCGGCTACGTGCCCGAGCAACAGACGGACTTCATCTTCAGCGCGGTGGGGGAGCAGCTCGGGTTCGTTGGGTCGACCCTCGTTCTGGCCATGCTGGCCACCATCGCGTGGCGGGTCATGCGTAGCGCCCAGTTGGCTCGAGACACATTCGGACGGATGTTGTGCGCCGGGATCTTCACGTTCATCGCCTACAGCACCGTCCAGAACGCCGGAATGGCGATGGGCATCATGCCGGTGACCGGGGTGCCGCTCCCGTTCATCAGCTACGGCGGCTCCGCGGCGATCTGCTTCTTCGGCGCGGTCGGGATCGCGATCAGTGTCCGGCGCCACCGGGGACGGCGCCATGCCCTCTGACAAACCGCTCAGGGCGACCACTGCGGTCGACCCCGACGGTCATCCCGCCGACACCGCGGTGACCGCCGACGCGACACCCGGCCCGCCCGGGCCCGACGACGCCACCGACACCACGCCCCTCGACACCGCGGCGGTCGACACCACGCCCCTCGACACCGCGGCGGTCGACACCACGCCCCTCGACACCGCGCCGGTCGACACCGCGCCCCTCGAGGACGCGGCCACGGCACCGGAGACCCCCGAAGAACCGACCCCCGAAGAGCCGCCGACCATGCCGGCCCACCTGTGGGCGGTGGTCATGGTGTTCGACATCGCGGTGGACCTCCCGACCCCTCACGCCCGGGTGACGCTCCGCGAGGTGTCAGAACCCCACCGGATGCTGGTGATCCCGGTCGGTCTGCCCGAGGGGACGGCGCTCGCCTATGCCTGGCGGGGTGTGCCGACCCCCCGGCCGCTCACCCACGAGCTCTTCGCCGACGTCCTGACCCGCCTCGGCGCCACCATCGACGTGGTGCGGCTGAGGGGGCGAACGGCGGGGATCGTCCTGGCCGAGATCGAGCTCAGCAGCGCCAGGGGCCGTGAGGTGGTGCCGTGCCGACCGACCGACGCTCTGACGTTGTCGGTGCGCCAGGGCGTCCCGGCCCCGATCCTCGTCGACCTGCGGCTCTTCGACGAAGAAGGGGACGTCGACCCCGACGGCTAGGGCCGGCCGATCAGTTGGCCCGGGTAAAGGCTCGCTCGCCGGGCTGCTTGATCCCCGAGCTGCGCTCGGCCGGTGTCGAGCTGCCCTCCTCCGAGACGCGCATCAGCAAGGCCACCAGCACGTAGTTGGTGATGAGCGACGAGCCGCCGTAGGCCATGAAGGGCAGGGTGATACCGGTCAGTGGTAAGAGGCGCGTCACCCCGGCCATGATGAAGAACGCCTGGAATCCGAGCAGGGTCGTGAGCCCGACCGCGACCAGTCGCGCGAAGTCAGACCGGGCCGTCTGGGCGATGCGGAGCCCGGTGCCGACGAGCAGGAGGAACCCGATCGCCACCACCGTGGTGCCCATGAGCCCGAGCTGATAGCCGATGGCGGCAAAGATCATGTCGCTCGTGAGCGCGTAGATGAAGAGCGAGCCGGGGATCACGTTGAGCGAGCTGGCGGTGGCATGCCCGAGCCCGATGCCGGTGCCGCCCACCCCTCCCAGCCCGAGCGCGTACCAGCCGTTGGCCAGCTGGTCGCCGCTGAAACACGCGGCTGGAGCGTTCTTCGCCTGACAGATGGGCTGAATGGAGGTGTATCGCCACGGGTCGAGCCATACCTCCACGCGCGTGTGGAACTGGCCGAAGAGATGGGAGGCCGCATACGTGCCGACGGCGAAGAGCAGCAAGCCAAAGACGATGTAGCCGATGCGGCCGGTGGTGATCCACAGCAGCGTGATGAACAAGACGAAGATCAACAACGCGAAGCCGATGTCGTACTCCTTCGCGATCACGAGCATCGCGAACCCGAACGCAGCCAGGATGGGGATGAGCGGCCGGGGGTCCAAGACGAGCCGATTCCCGAGACGCGCGGTCGGGATGCTCAGGAGCTCCTTTTTCTCGGCGAAGTAAGACGCGAAGAAGATGCACAAGAGGATCTTCGCGATCTCGACCGGCTGGAATTGCAGTCGGCCGATGTGGACCCACAGGCGCGCGCCATTGATCTCAAGGCCGAAGTGGGGAATGAGCGGCATCAAGATCAAGATGCCGGCCAGGAACAAGAGCAGGTATCGGTAGCGGTCGAGGTCTCGGGTCCGCCGCACGGCGATCAGGGTCCCGACGTAGAAGAACACGCCTATCGCCGTCCAGCCCGCCTGGGCGGAGGCGAAGGCCGGGTCATAGCGCGCGATCACGACGTAGCCGATGCCGTTGAGGAGGACCACGATCGGCAGGACGACCGGGTGAGCGTTCGGGACCAGCCAGCGATTGGCCAGGTGCGCCACGATGGTGAGGCCGAACAGCACGCCCAAAAAGGGCCCGATGTGCGCCGGGACCTTGGACGATTGGGCGAGCGAGGCCAGGGTGTAGAGGGCGGCGATGATCACCCACCCAAAGACGAGGAGCCCGAGCTCGGTGCGGCGCTTCGGTTTCGGGCCGAACCGGTAGCGGGGGATACGGGTGTACCGGGCCGGTCCCCCGGCGGTCATGACCACCCCAGGATCGTAGTGGCGGGCGTTAGAATCCAGCTGGGAGTTCCCATGACCGATACCCCCGGTTTCGATGTCTTTCCGAGCGCCCACGCCGCGCGCGCCCACGATCCGCTGGATGGGTCGCGGGCCTTCAACCTCGACCCTGACGGCGACGACTACGACGAGCGGGCCCGCCGGAAGGCCCGCCAGGAGGTCGTCGAGTCGATCGGGCCGGCCCGGTTCACCAACCGGGAGTTGTCCCGGCTCGACTTCGGCGCCCGGTTGTTGGATCTGGCCGAGGACGGTGGGGTGCCCCTGCTCGAGCGGGTGAAGTTCATGGCGATCTTCTCCGAGATGCTCGACGAGTTCTTCCAGGTGCGGGTGTCGGGTTTGGAGGACCAGGTCGCGGCGTCGGTGACCACCCGGTCCGACGACGGACTTCGCCCGGCCGA
This sequence comes from uncultured Acidimicrobiaceae bacterium, assembly GCA_963804255.1. Lineage (GTDB taxonomy): Bacteria > Actinomycetota > Acidimicrobiia > Acidimicrobiales > RAAP-2 > Palsa-461. Next base: position 17,022 of record CAWDPK010000006.1, read on the forward strand.
GCAGCTCCGGGCCATCCGCATCCGGGTCGAACAGCTGGTCGGCCGACAGGACCGGATCTTCCTCGATCTCTTGGTTCCCCAGTTGGCCGCGGCCGGGATCCGGCTCTCGGACTGGTCGTCGCTCGACGACGACGACCGGCAATACCTGGTCGAGGTTTTCCACCGCGAGATGTACCCGGTCTTGACCCCACTCGCCGTCGACCCGAGCCACCCCTTCCCCTACATCTCGAACCTGTCGCTCAACCTGGTCGTCGAGGTGGGTGACCCGGTCACCGGCGAACGCCGCATCGCCCGGGTGAAGGTCCCCCCGGTGTTGCCCCGCTTCGTCGTCATGCCCGACGGTGAGCGCGTCGTCCCGTTGGAGCAGGTCATCGCCGCCCACCTCGACACACTGTTTCCGGGCATGACCATCGGGCGTCACGACGTTTTCCGGGTGACCCGCAACGCCGACCTGACGTTCGAAGAGGACACCGACGACCTGATGATGGCGATCGAGATGGAGCTCCGACAGCGCCGCTTCGGCCGGGCCGTCCGCCTCGAGATCGGATCGGGTGCGGTCGACTCGGTCCGCGAGCTCCTGGCCGCCCAGCTGCAGGTGTCGAGCGACAACGTCTACTCGATCGAGGCGCCGATCGGCCTGGCCGGGCTGTGGGCGGTATACGGGCTCGACCGTCCCGAGCTGCACGAGGACAGCTGGACACCGATGACGGCGCCACCCCTCGCCTCGGCGGCCGGCGAGCCGGTCGACATCTTCGCCGTGTTGCGCGAGCGCGACGTCCTCGTGCACCACCCCTACGACTCGTTCGCCACCTCGGTGGAGGCGTTCGTCGCCCAGGCGGCCCAGGACCCCGACGTGATCGGGATCAAGCAGACCCTGTACCGGACCTCGGGCGACAGCCCGATCGTGGCGTCGCTCATCCGGGCGGCCGAGCTCGGCAAGCAGGTGGCGACGGTCGTCGAGCTGCGGGCCCGCTTCGACGAGCAGGCCAACATCGGCTGGGCCAAGCAGCTCGAAGAGGCCGGGGTCCACGTGGTCTACGGCCTGGTCGGGTTGAAGACCCACTCAAAGACCTGTCTCGTGGTCCGCCGCGAGGACGATGGCATCCGGCGCTACTGCCACATCGGCACCGGCAACTACAACTCGAAGACGGCCCGGATCTACGAAGACCTCGGGCTCCTCACCGCCGACGAGGACATCGGTACCGATCTCGGCGACCTGTTCAACCACCTGACCGGCTTCAGCCGGCACACCGACTACCGCCAGATCCTGGTGTCCCCGGTGACCACGCGCGACCGCGTGATCGATTTCATCGAGGAGCAGGCCGCCGCCGGCCCGGCCGGTCGCATCGTGTTCAAGCTGAACGGGCTGACCGACCCGGCCGTGATCGACTCCCTCTATCGAGCGTCGATGGCCCGTGTGCCGATCGATCTCATCGTCCGGGGGCTGTGCTCCATCCGGCCCGGCATTCCGGGGCTCTCCGAGACCATCAAGATCCGTTCGGTGGTCGGCCAGTTCCTGGAGCACTCCCGGATCTACCGGTTCGGCGGGAGCGCGTCGTGGTCCAACGACGACGCCTGGTCCGACGACGAGCACGGGGCGATGCGAGAGGACGAGGACCGTCCGCCGCTTCGCGTCTACATCGGGTCCTCGGATCTCATGCGTCGCAACCTGGACCGACGGATCGAGGTGCTCACCCCGGTCCGAGACCGCAAGCTGGTGGCCCGCCTGCTCGAGGTGCTCGACCTGGCGTTGAGCGACGACACCAACTCTTGGGAGCTCGAGGTCGGTGATCGCTGGTACCGGGTCCCGACCACGCGGTCGGTGAGTCTCCAAGGGCAGCTGAAGGAGCTGGCCCTCGGTCGAGTTCGTCGGCGCCGCGACATCGAGACACGGGCCCAGCCGGCGGCACCGAGCACCTAGCGATCGCGACCAACCGGGCGCCGCCGCGGGCGCCGGTTGGTGGCTGAGTCAGGTGCTCAGCGCTCAGTGGTCAGCGTTCGGAGCGCTCCGCCTCGATCCGGCTGACGGCGGCCCCTTCGGGTTCGGCGACCGACGCCATGGGAGCCGGTCGCCCGGTCTCCTCGCGTGTGCCCGACGACGGGACGAGCGGCTTCGCACTCGGGCCGAGCTCGGGGCGGGTCGGTGGGTGGCCTCGCCAGCGAAGCGACAGGTACGACGCGCCGCCGACCGGGATCGGCAGCCAGAAGTTGATCAGCCGGTAGCTGATGACACCCAAGATGGCGGTCGTCTTGGGCACGTTGAAGCCGACCAGCGTTGGGATCAGCACCCCCTCGACGACGCCCAGTCCCGAGGGGGTGATCGGGATCACGGCCAAGATGTTGGCCAGGCCGTACGCGACCAGCAGGTCGATCGGAAAGACCACCTTGTGGAAGGCGAGCAGGAATACCCACAGCGAGGCCGCGTCGAGGAGCCAGTTGAGGGCCGCCCACAAGATCGCGTGGCGCAGCAACGCGCGGTCCTCCAACAAGATGTGGACCCGATCGGCCAGCTTCTGGAGCAGGTTGGAGACGGTCTCGGGATTGACGAGGGGCATGCGGCGGGCCAGCGCCTCGACCAAGCGCATGGCCCGGGTCTGGCCCCTCGTGATGAGCAGGACCGTGCCGGCAAAGGCGCCGATGAGCAGCACCCCGGCGACCGCCGCGATCGCATAGAGCAGGTGGAAGCCGCGCAGCGGGATCGAGATGACCAGGGCCAGCCAGAAGATCCCGTTCAGCACCACCGCCGAACCGACCCCCTGGGTGGCCAGCCCGAAGCCGGCCGTGCTCCCCGACACGCCCGACTCGGTGAGCAGCCGGTAGCCGACCGCGGTCCCCGGCGCCGTGCCCCCCGGCACCACGTGGCTCACCGCGAGGCTGGCCATGTTGATCCGGAGGAGCCGGAAGCGGGTCGGAGCCTCGGGGGAGAGAACGGTGTGGGTGAGCTCGGCGTAGGCCCCGAGCGCCAGCACCTCGAGCCCGACCCCCAACAGCAGGTACGCGACGTTCACGTGACCGAGGAGGCTGAGCGATTTGCGGGCGCTCGCGAACTCGGGGAGAAGCAGGTACTCAAAGACGAAGAAGAGGACGAAGATCGTGATCGTCCAGCGAACCTCGCGGCGAATCTTCGGGCGGCGGAACCGCCGCCGCGCCGGTTCGGTCATCCCCCAATGCTGGCACGTCCCGCCCAGGCACTCCGGTGGTGTGTCTGGGGTCCAGTCCCCCCTCTCTTCTAAGCTGCCCGCCGTGCGGGTCCTGGTCATCGTGCCCACCTACAACGAGATCGACAACATCGCCCAGGTGATCGCCCAGGTCGGCCGGGCCCTGCCCGACGCCGGGATCCTGGTCGTCGACGACGGCAGCCCCGACGGCACCGCCGACGTGGTCGAGGCCCTGCGGGCGAGCGTGGCCGACCTTCACATTCTCCGGCGTGCGGCCAAGTCGGGCCTCGGCAGCGCCTACCGCGCCGGGTTCGCCTGGGGGATGGCGCGCGGCTACGACGTCATGGTGGAGATGGACGCCGACCTCTCCCACGACCCCGCCGCGCTGCCCGAGCTGATCGCGCCCATCGCCGCTGGGTCACGAGGTGTCGATCGGGTCCCGCTATGTGCCGGGCGGTTCGATCCCCAATTGGAAGCTCCACCGCTACCTGTTGTCGAGGGGTGGGAACCGCTATGCGTCGGCGGTGCTCGGGCTGGGGGTGGCCGACTCGACGGCCGGCTTCCGGGCCTACGCGGCCACCGTGCTTTCCCGCATCGACCTCGAACGGGTCAAGGCGGAGGGTTATGGGTTCCAGATCGAGATGACCTATCGGGCCAAGCAGGTCGGGGCGTCGATCGTCGAGGTGCCGATCCGCTTCGTCGACCGAGAGCTCGGGGAGTCGAAGATGTCCTCGGCCATCGTGGTGGAGGCACTGGGCCTCGTGACCTGGTGGGGGGCCGGCCGGGTCCTGCGAGGGGCCGGCCGGCTGCTCCGGGGCCAACGTTCGGAGCGGGCGAGGGTGCCCGTGCCGCCTGCCTGAGCCGTCGGAGGGCTCGCGGCCGTTTCGGCCGGCCATCTGCGATCATGGTGCGGTGCCCGAAAAGGACCGGATCCTGGTCGTCGACGACGAGCCCTACATCACCGACCTGCTCTCGGCGGGCCTCGAGTTCGAGGGTTTCGCGGTCGACGTGGCCACGACCGGCACCGAGGCCATGCAAAAGGTGCGGGCAACCCGACCCGACCTCGTCTTGTTGGACGTCATGCTCCCCGACATCGAGGGCATCGACGTCGCCCGACGCTGGCGCGAGGCGGGAGAAGCCGTCCCGGTCCTGTTCCTGACCGCTCGCGACGCCACCGAGGACAAGCTGGTCGGGCTGGCGGTGGGCGACGACTACGTGACCAAGCCGTTCTCTCTTAGCGAAGTGGTGGCCCGCATCCGCTCGATACTGCGCCGATCCCGCGACGAGGGCCTGGTTGAGGACCGCCCGCTCCGATTTGCCGACCTGGTCATGGAGGTCGAGTCCCGGGAGGTGTGGCGCCAGGGGGTGCCGGTCGAGCTCACCGCGACCGAGTTCAACGTGCTGCGCTGCCTGCTCGAGAACGCCCGGCGGGTCGTGTCGAAATTCGAGATCCTCGATGAGGTGTGGGGATACGGGTTCGAGGGGGACCCGAACATCGTCGAGACCTACATCAGCTACCTGCGCAAGAAGGTCGACGAGTTCGATCCGCCGCTGATCCACACGGTCAGACGGGTCGGCTACACGCTCCGGCTCCCGCGCTCATGATGGTGCCCGCCTGCACCGATGAGCCTGCACCGATGAGCCTGCACCGATGAGCCTGCGACGCCGGCTCACGCTGTCGATGGCGGTTGCCTTGGTGGTCGCCCTGGCCGTCGCCAACGTGGTGACCTACAGCTCGCTGCGATCGTTCCTGTACGGCCGCATCGACGACCAGATCGACGGCTCCCAGCTGCACGCGTACAACTACCTGAGAGTGGTCGCCGAGCACGGCCGGGCACCCCGGGCCGTCTCGTTGGACCAGCGGGTGAGCCCGGACACCTACGTGTTGGTGCTGTCGCGCTCGGGCAAGGTGCTGGTGAACGACCCGTCGGGCCTCCCCGACAACCCCGACCCTCAGCCGTTGGTGCCGGCCTCGCTGCGCCCGGCCCCCGTCCCGCGCTCGCACCACTTCGGCGCCTTCGGCGGCGCCTACCAATCTGAGCCCAACGCCGTGGTGGGCAGTGTCGGGTCGTCGGGGGTGCACTACCGCGAGTCGGCCGTCGACGTGCCCCAGGGGGTCCTGGTGGTGGCCGAGTCAATCAACTCGACCACCGACACGCTGTCCTCCTTGCTGCGGGTGCAACTCGGGGTGTCGCTGGCCGTGCTGGCGGTCCTGTGCGCCATCGTCCTGTTCACCCTCCGGCGGGGGTTGCGGCCGCTCGAGTCGATGGCGAAGACCACCGACGCCATCGCGGCGGGTGACCTGACCCGACGGGTGCCGGTCAAGAAGGCCTCCAGCGAGGTCGGCCGGTTCGGCACCGCGCTCAACGCGATGCTGGCCCGAATCGAGCAGGCCTTCAGCGAGAAGTCGATCTCAGAGGCGCGCCTGCGCCAGTTCGTGGCCGACGCCTCCCACGAGCTGCGGACGCCCCTCACCTCGATCCGCGGGTACACCGAGTTGCTGAGAAAGGGCGCCTTCACCGACGATGAGAGTCGGGACCGGGCCCTGCAGCGGGTCGAGCGTGAGGCGTCCCGGATGGGTCTCTTGGTCGCCGACCTGCTCCTCTTGGCCCGACTGGACCAGGACCGGCCCCTCGACAGTGTCCCCGTCGACCTGCGCCGGGTGGGTGCCGACGCCGTCGCCGACGCCCGGGCGGTCGACCCCGAGCGGCCGGTCAGCCTGTTGCCGGGCGACCCGGTGCTCGTGCTCGGTGACCGTGACCGTCTCGGTCAGGTGGCCCACAACCTGGTTCGCAACGCGCTCGACCACACCCCGCCGGGCACGCCGGTGACCGTCGAGGTCCGCGCCGATGCCACCAACGGCTACCTGAGGGTGACCGACCAGGGTCCGGGTCTGAACGCCGAAAACGCGGATCGGGTCTTCGACCGCTTCTGGCGTGACGACGCCGCGAGGACCGGCGGTGGAACCGGCCTCGGCCTCTCGATCGTCCGCGCGATCGCCGAGGTGTTCGGTGGGTCGGCCTCGGTCCGTTCGGTTCCCGGGCACGGCGCGACGTTCGAGGTCTCGATCCCCCTCGCCGGCACCGATGCCGTGGCGGCCCGGCCGGTCGATGCCGCACCGAGCGTCGGGTCGCCGACGCCGGTCAAGAGTTGAGGTTGGTGCAGGCCTCGAGCAGCGCCGAGGCCCCCGGGGACAGGCCCTCGAGCACCGGGGCCAGCTTCACCGTCGTCTCGGCCAGTTCCGCCTCGGGGTCGGACGCGGCCACGATGCCCGCGCCGGCCCAGATGGTGGCCGTGGTCGCCCCGAGCGTGGCCGAGCGGAGGCCCACCACCCAATCACCGTCGCCGGCGGCGTCGACCCAGCCGACCGGTCCCGCCCACGGGCCCCGCGGGCCGGGTTCGAGGGCTGCGATGAGCTCGAGGGCCTCGGCCCGGGGCACCCCGCCGACGGCCGGGGTCGGGTGGAGCGCGCCGACCAGCTCGAGCGCGCTCGGCACGCGCCCGTCCTCTGCGATGAGCCGCCCCTCGATCCGCGTGCCCAGGTGGGCCATGGTCCGCAGCGGCACGAGCGAGGGCTCGCTCGGGACGACCAGCTCGCTGCAGCGGGGGTCGAGGACGCCGGCGATGTCGGTCACCACCAGCTCGTGCTCTTCGAGATCCTTGTCCGAGCCGAGCAGGAGAGCGCCGCGATCGGCCGAGCCCGGGGCCGCATCCAGGGCGATCGTGCCCGCGAGCGGATGTGAGAGCACCGAGCGGCCCCGGCGCGACACCAAGAGCTCCGGAGACGCGCCCACGAACGCGCCGTCGTGGTGCCCGAGGAGAAAGGCGGTGCACGACGGCTCGTCCTCGGCCAACCGTTCGAGCATCGCCGAGGGGACGACGGCCGACTCGGTCCCGACGACGAGGCGACGGGCCAGGACCACCTTGCGCAGCCGGCCCTCGGCGATCGCCCTGGTGGCCCTGGCCACCGCGCCCGGGTAGTCGGCCGGCCGGGACTCGACGATCCGGGGCCGGGTCGCAGGTTCGATCCGCCGGGGGCTTGACACCTCTTGGAGGAGCCACTCGCGGGAGGGCTCGGGAGGTGGGTCGGTGCCGACGACCGTGACCCACTCGATCCCATCGGCGCGCTGTCCATAGAGCACCGCCGGGACCACCAGCGCGCCCCCGGCATCGTTCTCGAAGGGGAGGGCGCCGAACGCGACCGGGCCGGTGCCGGGAAGCCCGAGCGGGTCGTCGCGCTCGAGTGCGGCCAGCCATGCCACTGCGGCGAGCGCCCCCGCCGGCTCCGCGAGGCCACCGGCAAGCGGGAGCATCGCCGCCAGGCCGGTTCCGGCCAGGATCAGCTGGTCATTGGCGAAGAACACCCCAGTGTCGCCGGCGACCCGCAACGGGTCGACCGCTGTTCCGGGGGAAAGCGGTCGGGTGATGGCCCTCACCGGGTCGCGTCCTCCGGCATGCCCCGCCGGGTGGCGGTGACCACCTGGCTGAGCCCACCGTGCAGGAGCCGTCGCCCCACGGTCGCGAAGCCCGCCGCGACGAGCAGGTGGCGGAGTTCGTCGTGTTCGGGCAGATAGGCGGTCGACCGGGGTAGGTAGTGGTACGCGGCGGCGTCCGACAAGAGCCCACCGATGGCGGGCACGCAGCGGCCGAACCACACTTCGAAGCCACGCCGCACCAGCGGGTTGGGGGGAGAGGCCACCTCGAGCACGGCCAAACGGCCCCCGGGGCGCAGCACCCGGGCCGCCTCGGCGAGCGACGCCGCCAGATCGGTGAAGTTGCGCAACGCGTAGCCGCACACCACGCCGTCGAGGGATCCCGTCGCGAGCGGCAACGCTGACGCGTCCGATTGCACGGCGGAGAATCCGTGGTGACGGGCGGCCAACATCCCGGCCGAGATGTCCGAGCCGATGACCCGGCAGCCCCGCCGCACCACCAGGTCGGCGAAGTCGCCGGTGCCACAGGCCAGGTCCAGGACGAGCGATCCCGGCGGCAGGCCGAGCGCGTCGAAGGTCCGGCTCCGCCAGCGCCGGTCGAGCCCGAAGGTGATGACCCGGTTGACGAGGTCGTATCGGGGGGCGATGGCGTCGAACATCGCCCGCACCTGCGCGGTCTTGGCCTCGCCGGTCGGCAGGTCGGGCTGAGCATGCGCCCCCCCTGTTGTTCGGATCACCGGGGCGCCGTGACTCTCAGCGGTAGAAGCGGTAGACCACCTGGGCCACGCAGGAAGGCTTGGCGGCGTCCTTGACCTCGAAGAGCGCGTCGAGGGTGACCTGGACGCCGCCGTGGACCTCTTCGACCGAGGCCAGGGTCACGCCGAGACGGAGCTCGGAGCCGACCGGGACCGGTGCCGGGAGCCGCACCTTGTTGGCCCCGTAGTTGACCGCCATCGAGATCCCCTCCACCACCAGCACCTGGCCGAGCAGCACCGGGATCAGCGACAAGGTGAGGTACCCGTGGGCGATCGGCCCCCCGAAGGGCCCGCTCTTGGCCCGCTCGGGATCCACGTGGATCCACTGATGGTCGCCGGTCGCGTCGGCGAACAGGTTGACCTGCTCTTGGGTGATGGTCTGCCATCGGCTGTATCCGAGGTGCTCGCCGACCTTGGATGCCAGCTCGGCGATATCGATCACGGTGGTCATGCCGGCTCCTGGTCACGTCGGGTCCGCCCAGCGGGACGCGGCCACGTTAGATCACCGGGGCGCCGGTTCCTCAACCCCAGGCGGCCCAACGGCGCCTCTAACGAAACCAGATGCGCTGGTAGTGACGACTTTCTGGGTGCAGGAGCAGAACGATCAAGAGCGCCGCGAAGGCGAGGTTCAGCACCGACGAGAGGCTCTTGGAGAACGTGAAGAAGGCGACCAGCTGGGCGACCACGTAGATCGCCGAGGACACCACTGCGACCCAGTACCCCCAGCGCTTCTCGTTGGCGATCCCGTTGGCCCCGACGGCGGCCACCAGCAGGATCAGGGGCAGGGCGACCCCAACCGCGATCAGGTACAGGATCGACAGCGCCGCGTTCAGGTAGCAGAACAGGACGGCCGCCTGGAGCGTCTGGGGCTGGCTCTGGTCGAACCACTTGCGCGGGGCAGCCACGGGGCGATTCTGTCAGCGCCGGGCGCCGGGCGCCGGGCGCAGGTCGCGGTGGTGGGTCAAGGTGATCTGTTCGAGCCCTAGTCCAGGCTCTATCTCAGCATCTGTCGGTCTCTCGCTAGGAGGGGCGCGAAGCTGCTCTTCGGAGCTCCCGACGTAAGGCTCAGTGTGCGCGGAGGGTTGAAACTGACCCACGACCCAGGTCGCGACGGCACTGGCCCACGACCGTGGTCGATACGCTGGCCGGGCGTGATGCGGGGAGGGTGATGGCGGGCGAGCAGCCGTTGGAGGAGCCTGAAGAGGCAGACGAACATTACCACCGGGACCTCAGTGGCGGTGGGTTCCGGGCTGCGGTCTTCGGGATGAGCGACGGCCTCGTGACCAACGTCTCGCTCATCCTCGGCGTGGCCGGTGCGCACCCCGGTGGCCCGTTCGTGCGCTTGGCCGGCGTGGCCGGCTTGGTCGCCGGTGCCTTTTCGATGTCCGCCGGTGAGTTCGTGTCGATGCGGGCCCAGAGCGAGCTGATGATCCGCGAGCTCGACGTGGAACGCTCCGCCCTGCGGCGGTGGCCGAAGGACGAACGCGACGAACTGGTGGCCATCTACGAGCAGCGGGGGATCGACCGCTCGGTTGCCGAGGAGATGGTCGACGAGGTCATGCGCGACCCCGAGCGCGCACTGGAGACCCATGCGCGCGAGGAGCTGGGTTTCGACCCGAGCGCGATCGGCTCGCCGATCCAGGCCTCGGTCTCCTCCTTCTTCTCCTTTGCCCTCGGCGCGGTGCTTCCCCTGATCCCGTGGCTGGTTGGTTCGGGCGCCGCCGCGACGATCGGGTCGGTGGTCATCGGCGTGGTCACCGCGGCCGGGGTCGGTTGGCTGCTCGGTCGCATGACCGGACGGCCCCGTTGGCGTACCGCGCTGCGCCAGGTGGTGGTGGCCGGGGTGGCGGCCGGGGTCACCTTCGGGATCGGCCGCGCGGTCGGGCTCGGGACGGGCACCTAACCCCCACGCCGTCAGGGCCCTTAGCGACCCGATCCCGACCCCTTGGTCTCCTCCAGGGGACCCTCGAGTAGGTAGCAGCGGTCGACGTGGTCGATCGTGAAGCCGAGCGAACCGTAGAGCTCGACCGCCCCTTGGTTGGTCTTGTCGACATAGAGCATGCCCACCGACACTCGCTGGGCCAGCCAATCGAGACCAGCCAGTGCGAGGGCGCGTCCGAGCCCGCGGTGTTGGAAGGCCGGGTCCACCGAGATGACGTAGATCTCGCCCCGATGCGGTTGGCGCTCGGCATGCACCTTGGTCCAGCACGAACCGGCCAGCGTGTGTTGGGTTTCGCAGAGGATGAAGCCGTCGGGGTCGAACCAGCTCGTCTTCTCGCGGGCCTGCAGGGTCGCCAGGTCCCAGCGTCCCTGCTCGGGGTGGGCCGCGAACGCCCGGTTGTTCACCTCCAGCCAGGCCGTCTCGTCGTGCCCGGGTCGGAACGCCCGGAAGGAGAACGTCTCGTCGACCGGCCGGCGATCGACGCCGAGGGGGAGCGAGGCCCGCATCTGGAGGAGGTCGCGTTCGACGATGAACCCCAACGCTCGAATCTCGGTCTCGTCGTCGTCGTCGTCGTTGTGCAGGTTGGCCCAGTAGCGGAGCTCCGTCGCGCCGTGTTGGCCCGCCGTCGACTCGGCCGCGTCGAGGAGTTCGCGCCGGGCGGCGGTTCTGTCCGGCCGGTCCGGGTCGAGCACGATCTCGACGGTCCAGGACCGGTCGCGCCACCCCAGTTGCGCGTACCCGGCCACTGCGCCGACTGTGCCAAGGACGAGGCCGACGAAGCCAGCACCGGCGCCGGCCCAGGCGAGGCGGCTGGGTTCGGCCAACGCGGGATGGTCGCTCGCCGACTCGGCGCGGTCGAACAGCTCCACGACCGCAGCGCGGGTCTCGGCGTCGAACGGGTCGAGGGCGGTGACCCGGGAGCGCTCGTGCGAAGTGGCCACCGTCGAACCCTACGCGGAGTCGGGAAGAGGGCGACCGGACCGTCGTCGACCACCGGTAGCCTTCGACCGCATGGCGCCCCGAGAACCGAGTGCCCGCTCGATCAAGACCAGGGCGCACACCGTCTCGACCCGGCTCGCCGCCGAGTACCCGGGCAGTGCCCGGAAGCTGTGTGCCCTCGAGTTCGAGACGCCGTTCCAGCTCCTGGTCGCGACGATCCTGTCCGCCCAGAGCACCGACGTCCGGGTGAACATGGTCACACCGGAGCTGTTCGCCGCCTACCCGGACCCCGAGAGCCTGGCCGGCGCCGACCCCGAGGCGGTCGAGGCGATCGTGCGGTCGACCGGGTTCTTCCGGGCCAAGACCAAGAGCCTGATCGGGATGTCGGCGGCGGTCGTCGAGCGGTTCGGTGGCCAGGTGCCCCAAGACATGGAGGACCTGGTCACGCTGCCGGGCGTGGGCCGCAAGACGGCCAACGTGCTCCGCAGCGTGGCCTTCGGGCTCCCGGGGCTGCCGGTCGACACCCACGTCGGCCGGCTGACCCGCCGGCTCGGTCTGACCAAGGCCACCGATCCCGTCAAGATCGAACTCGAGGTGTCAGCGATGGTGGCCCCCGAGGAGCTGGGCGCACTGAGCCTGCGGTTGATCCTCCACGGGCGGGCGATCTGCGTCGCCCGTCGGCCCAGGTGTCCCGACTGCCTCTTGAACGACCTCTGCCCCTCCGCCACCGTCGAGGTGCGCGGCCCCCACCAAGGGGGCCGCCCGGGCACCGAAATGAACCCTCGTCCGGTGTTACTTTCGGTGCTACCCTCGGGCAGTGGTCGTGAAGCGCTCGGTGTCTCTCGGTGACGACGTGGCGGCGGCCGTCGAGGTGGCCGCCCGCGAGGACGGGGTGTCGTTCAGTGCCTGGCTGTCGAGTGCCGCCGAACGCCAACTCCGGGTGCGCCAGGGCCTCCGCGGCGTGGCCGCCTGGGAGGCCGAGGCCGGATCGCTGACCGACGAGGAGATCGCGGCGGGTGAGGCGCTGCTCGCCCGGCTGCTCTCCGGCGCGTCGGGCATGGTCTCGCGGGTGAGGCGCCGCTGATGGCGGTCACCCGGACCGGACTCGTCTACGGGGTCGGCGCGCTGCGGGCGGGCGCCGCGGCGACCGGATCTTCTGGGCGGTCCATCGGGCCGCCTTGGCCCATGGGATCGTGCCGGTGGTCCCGGTGTCGGTCATCGCCGAGGGGTTTCGCACCGAGGCCCGGGGCGACCGGATCCAGGACCTGCTCGACGGATCCGAGATCGAGGTCATGGACGCCGACCGGGCCCGCCGGGTCGGGGAGTTGGCGGTCAAGGCCTCGACGACCGATCTCATCGCGGCCAGCGTCGCGGAGACCGCGGCGCGGCGAAATTGCGCGGTCGTCGCGTCGCGGCAGAACGCGCTCAGCACCGCGGCGGGGCTGCTCGGCCACAAATTGATCCTGCACGCGGTGTGACCACCGACGCCGGCGCGCCGTGATGTCAGTCTCTTCGGGGTTCGGCCAACTTCCGTAGGCGGCGAAGCGCGCCGGAGAGGGACCGCTCGACGCCGAACAGCTCGACCGCCGTCTCTTCGTCATCGGCGCTCGCCGCTTCGGCGAGGGAGCTCACCCGACGCGTGAGTTCCTCGAGGGTCGTGGCGAGAGAGCCGATCTCGGCGCGGGTGGCCATGGTCCCGATGATGGCTCAGACGGCGCCGGGCGTGCGCCGCGGTCTCACTCCATCTCCTGATCGTTGGCCGCGCGGACGGCGAAGGCCCGGACCGGTTGCTCGAGGCCCCGCACCCGCTGGGGGCCGAGATCTAGAACGGTCCACCGGTCGGCCGAGAGGGCCGACGCCGCCTCCTCGGTGACCACCAGTGTGCCCGGTGCGGCCGTCTTCACCAGACGCGACACGACGTTGACCAGCGGCCCGAAGTAGTCGCCCTCTCTCGGTATCACCAGGCCGTGGCCGACCGCCGCACGAGCGGGCGGCAGCAATGGATCCTCGCCGGCCGCCCGGCACACCTCGAGCCCGATCCGGCAGGCGGCGTCCACCGAGGGGGCGGCGAAGAACGCCTCGTCCCCGATCATCTTGACCACCCGCCCACCGGCCAGCACCGCGCTCGACCAGGCGGCCGACTCGAACCGGGAGAGGCCGAGGCTTTGGTCGCGCAGGCTCAGCCCGGCGGCCCACGCGGTGGAGCCGACCAGGTCGACGAAACCGAGCGCAACGACCTCGTTCGCGCCGGCCTGTGACGACCAACCGCGGGCCGCCACAGCTCGGCGGGTGGCCCGGTCGAACTGGGCCAGGATGACCCGCGACAGCACCTCGGGGATGCCGGTGAAGGCCAGCGTGGCCCGCTCCGCCATATGGGCCCGGGCCAACTCGTCCCACCCCTCTCCGTGAGTCCCCGGACCGAGCTCGGCGTAGAAGAGGGCCACCGCCGCCTCGGCGATGTTGGTGGCGGCCGCCCCCAGCACCCGGGTGAAGGCGAGGATGGCGTCCTCGCCCATGAGGTTGGCCCCCGCCACGAAGGCGGAGATGAGCGCATCGAGGTCCTCGGGGAGCTTGCTGTCGGGGGCGAACGGCAGGCCGGCGGCCAGCAGCACCCGCTGCACGGTCTCGACACCGACCCCGCAGCGCGCCGCCAACTGCTCGGCCGACAGCGTGGCCGGCGAGCGGGCCAAGGCCAGGTCGCCGGCCACCGAAGGGAGGCTCCCGAGGCGCTGTGCCTCCACCATCTGCTCGAGGGTGGCCCCCCGCTCGGTCAGGTATTGGAGGAGGGCCAGCCGCTCGTCGGCCCCCGGGGAGCCCGGTTGGTAGAGGCCGGCACCCTCCCAGGCGTGGGTATCCACCGGCTCATCGTTTCACGGGGTCCGGCGGTACGCGGGGTTCGGTCCCCATCGCCGGGCGATCGGGCCGCCACCGCCCTTGATCCCGCGGTGGCGAAGCTCCCGCGCGACGCCGTCGGTGGCGGCGGGCCAAGAGCCCCACAGGCCCCCAAGTAGCATCGAGAAGCTATGGCCCTGCAGCACCTCGATGTTCGCGGCCTCGGAGACCGCCTCGGGGAGGTCCTGCCGCGGCCCAAGACGGTCGACGGCAACCTGCGGGAGGTCGTGGCCACGATCATCGCCCAGGTCCGTCGGGACGGCGACGACGGGCTGCGGGCCCTCACGGCCCGGTTCGACAAGGTCGAGATCAACGCGATCTCGGTTCCGCCCAAAGAGCTCGAGGCCGCGTTGGGCAGGGTACCCGAGCCCCTGCGCGAGGCACTCGAGGTCGCCCACCGTCGGATCGTCGCCTACCACCGAGGCGACGTGGCCGAAGTCCGCGACTTTGTCTCCGAGGGGGTCCGGGTCACCGAGTTCACCCGACCGATGGCCCGGGCGGGCTGCTACGCCCCCGGGGGGTTGGCCCGGTATCCCTCCACGGTGCTCATGTGCGCGGCGCCCGCCCGGGTCGCCGGGGTCGACGAGGTCGTGCTGTGCGTGCCGCCGGGCCCCGACGGGCACGTCGACGATGCCACCTTGGCCGCCGCCGCCATCGCGGGGGTCGACGAGGTCTACCGGGTCGGCGGCGCCCAGGCCGTGGCCGCCATGGCCTACGGTACCGAGTCGATCCGGCCGGTCGACGTGATCGTCGGCCCGGGCAACCGCTACGTGGCCGAGGCCATGCGGCAGGTCTCGGGCGTGGTCGGGATCCCGGCCGCCTTCGCGGGGCCCTCCGAGGTGGTGGTCGTGGCGGGACCCGACACGCCGGCCGAGCTGGCCGCCATCGACCTGGCCGTTCAGGCCGAGCACGGCCCCAACGGGCTCTCGTGGCTGGTCACATGGTCGGCCGAGAAGCTCGACGAGATCGACACGGCACTGGACCGGATCGTGGCCGCGTCGCCGCGCCGTGCCGCGCTCGAGGCCACCTTGTCCTCGGGCGGGTACGCGTGTCTCGTCGAGGGTCCCGAGGAGGCCGTCGCCGTCGCCAACGTGGTGGCCCCCGAGCACCTGGAGCTCTTGATCGACGACGCGCGCCGGCTGCTGCCCTTCGTGCGGTCGGCCGGGGCGGTGTTCCTCGGACCATGGTCGCCGGCCAGCCTGGGCGACTACGTGGCCGGGCCGAACCACGTGCTGCCGACCAACCGCTCGGCGCGCTTCTCCTCGGCCTTGTCGACTCGGGACTTCCGGCACCACATCCACGCGGTCGAGGCCGACCGGAACGCGCTGGCGGTGCTCGGGCCGCACGTGGTGACCCTGGCCACCACCGAGGGCCTGGCCGCCCACGCCGAGTCGATCGAGGTCCGTCGATGAGCGCGCTCGTGCCGCGCCGCGACGACCTCGTTTCGCTGGAGGGATACCACTCACCGCAGGTGCCGGCGGCGGTGCGGCTCAACACCAACGAATCGCCGTTGCCGCCGCCGCGCCAGTGGCCCGACGCGTTCGCGGCCGAGATCGCCCGCATCGACGCTAACCGGTATCCCGATCGCGCCGCGAGCGAGCTTCGCGGCGCGTTGGCCGAGCTTCACGGGGTCGACGCGTCCGAGGTGTTCTGCGCCAACGGGTCCAACGAGGTGCTCCAGTGCCTGCTGCTCGCGTTCGGCGGACCGGGACGGCTCGCCGCCACCTTCGAGCCGACCTACGCACTGCACGCGTTCATCGCGCGGCTGACCGGGACCCCGCTCGTCGCCGGGATCCGCAACGAGCGATTCGAGGTGGAGTTCGACGACGCCAAGGCGCTGGCCGACGAGCACGCCCCGACGATCACCTTCCTGTGCTCGCCCAACAACCCGACCGGCAACGCCGACCCGGCCGAGCTGGTGGAGCGGATCGTGGACGTGGCTCCCGGCCTGGTCGTCGTCGACGAGGCCTACGGTCAGTTCGCCCCGGCGTCGGCGACCGGGCTCCGGGGCCGGGCCGGCACCGAGGGACTGGTGGTCGTCCGGACCTTCTCCAAGACCTGGGCGCTCGCCGCGGCCCGTCTCGGCTACCTGCTGGCCGACCCGGCGGTCGTCGAGGCCTGCGAGTCGACCGCGCTCCCGTACCATCTGTCCGCGTACACGCAGGCGGCCGGGCTGACCGCACTGCGGTTTCGCGCCGAGATGGAGGAGCGGGTGGCCCTGGTGAGCGAGGAGCGGGGCCGGGTCGCCGCCGCGCTCGGGGCCCTGGCCGTCGACACGTGGCCGTCGGATGCCAACTTCATCCTGTTCCGGCCGACCGAGCGCTCGGCGTCGGAGGTCTGGCAGGGCCTGCTCGAGCGTTCGGTGCTCATCCGCGACGTCTCGGGTCGCCCCGAGCTGGCCGGTTGCCTTCGGGTGACGATCGGCACCGGGGCCGAGAACGACCTGTTCCTGTCCGCCCTCGAGGAGTGTCTGAGATGAGCGATCTGCGCCAAGCGACCACCACGCGCTCGACCAAGGAGACGCAGGTCACCGTCACCCTGTGCGTCGACGGCACCGGTCAGGTGGCCGTCTCTACGGGCCTGCCGTTCTTCGACCACATGCTCGAGCAGCTGGGCCGCCACGGCGGGTTCGACCTGTCCGTCGACGCCCAGGGGGACCTGTCCGTCGACGCCCACCACACCGTCGAAGACGTGGGCATCGTGGTCGGCCAGTGCCTGGCCGAGGCCCTTGGGGCCAAGGTGGGGGTGCGTCGGTTCGCGTCCGCGCTCATCCCCCTGGACGAGGCGTTGGTCGAGGTGGCCGTCGACCTGTCCGGTCGGCCGTTCCTGGCCTATGAGGTCCCGTTCGCACCGGACACGCCCGGGCTCGGCTCACCGCCCTTCGATCCCCAGCTCGCCGAGGAGTTCTGGCGGGCCTTCGTCACCGCGGCCGGCATCACCATGCACGTCCGCCTGCGGGAGGGCCGCAACACCCACCACGTCCTCGAGGCCGCCTTCAAGGGGGTGGCCCGCGCGCTGCGTGACGCGGTGAGGGTGGAGGGCGGCGGCATCCCCTCGACCAAGGGCACCCTGTGAGCCCCGAAGCCGGCGGGACCATCGCCGTCCTCGACTACGGCATCGGGAACCTGGCCTCGGCGCACCGAGCGCTCGTGCACCTCGGGGCCAACGCCCGGCTGGTCGCGGACCCGGCCGAGGCCGAGGGCGCAGACGGGGTGGTGCTCCCCGGCGTGGGCGCGTTCGGCCGGTGCGCCGAGGCGCTCGAGGAGAGCGGGCTGGGCAAGGTGGCCCGCAACGCCTTGGAGTCGGGCATCCCGTTCTTCGGGATCTGCGTCGGGTTCCAACTCCTCTACGAGGGGTCCGAGGAGAGCCCGGGGGTGACCGGGCTCGGGGCGCTGGTTGGGACGGTGGAACGGCTCCCGGTCGGGGTCAAGTGCCCGCAGATCCAGTGGAACCCGCTCCGCGTGGTGGGGGACCACCCGTCGGCGATCCTGGCCGGGCTCCCGGCCGACCCCTGGATGTACTTCGTACACTCCTTCGTCCCTCCCATCGGACCCGAGACGGTGGCCACCTGCGACTACGGCGGCGACATCGCGGCGGCGATCGAGCGCGACCACATCTGGGGGACCCAGTTCCACCCCGAGAAGTCCGGGACCCTCGGGCTGGCCGTGCTGGCCAATTTCGTGGAGCGGACCCGCGCCCGGAGCGCCGCCCGGGGGACCTGATGGACCTGTTCTGCGCGATCGACCTGCGCGACGGTCGGGCGGTGCGCCTCATCCAGGGAGACTTCGCCAGGGAGCGCACGTTCGGCGATCCCCTGGAGCTGGCCGACCGCTACGTCGCTGACGGCGCCACGCACCTCCATGTGGTCGATCTCGACGCGGCGCGCACCGGCCGGCCGACCAACCGCCCGGTGGTCAAGGCGATCATCGACCGCGTGCCGGCACCGGTACAGGTGGGCGGGGGAGTGCGGGGTGAGGACGACATGGCCGAGCTGGTCGGCCTGGGCGCCGAGCGTGTGGTGATGGGCACCACCGCGCTCAAGGACCCGGTGGTCGCGCACCGCTGCGCGGCTCGCTTCCCGGGCCGGCTGGTGCTCGGGCTCGACTATCGCCGCTGGGTCGACGGGGAACTGGAGGCCGCCGTGTCGGGGTGGCTCGAGGGATCGGGGATTACCGTCGCCAAGCTGCTCGAGCGTTGGCGAGACGATCCGCTCGGGGCGATCGTGGTGACCGACATCGATCGCGACGGGACCGGGTCGGGCCCCGACCTGGCCGGGCTGGCCGAGGTGCTCGACGGCTGCGCTCACCCGGTGGTCGCGTCGGGAGGCGTCGGCTCGTTGGACCACCTCCGGGCGTTGGCTGCGATGCGGTCGCCGGCGAGCGGCCGGGCACCCGACGCGGTGGTGGTCGGGACCGCGTTGGTCGACGGGACCTTGTCCCTGAAAGAGGCGATGGCGGCGTGCACAGCATCCGTGTGATCCCGTGTCTCGACGTCGATGCCGGCCGGGTGGTGAAGGGGATCCGCTACGTCGATCATTTCGATGCCGGAGACCCGGTCGAGCTGGCGGCCCGCTACGACGCCCAGGGGGCCGACGAGTTGGCCTTCCTCGACATCACGGCGTCGCACGAGGGGCGCGACACGATGGTCGAGGTGGTCGCGCGCACGGCCGAGCAGGTGTTCATCCCCCTCACGGTGGGCGGCGGGGTGCGCAGCGTCGAGGACGGGCGCCGGCTGCTCCGGGCCGGCGCCGAGAAGGTGGGGGTCAACACCGCCGCCATCGCCGACCCCGACGTCGTGCGACGGCTGGCCGACGAGTTCGGCTCGCAGTGCATCGTGGTGGCGGTCGACGCGCGACGGCGAACCGAGGGAGGCGGTTGGGAGGTCTTCACCCACGGCGGTCGGCGTTCGACCGGAGTGGACGCGCTGGAGTGGTGCGCCACGGTGAGCACTCTCGGGGCCGGCGAGATCCTGCTCACCTCGATGGACCGTGACGGCACCCGGGACGGCTACGACCTGGAACTGACCGCGGCGGTGTCGGGTTCGGTGGGGGTGCCGGTCATCGCCTCTGGGGGTGTGGGGACACTCGCCCACCTGCTCGAGGGGGCGGTGGAGGGAAAGGCCGACGCCGTCTTGGCCGCATCGATCTTCCACACCGGCCAGTACACCATCGCAGAGGCAAAGCAGTACCTGGCCGACCACGGCGTCGCGGTGCGGCCGATCACCCCTTCCTAGTTGGCGGGGGCGCCCAAGACCTCCGTTGGCCCGTCGCGGACTCGGGGCGACGCGGACGTCAACGCGGCCATCAACATCCATCGGGCTGGTAGGGCCCGGCAGCGCCTCGCTGCGTCGGGTCGAAACTGACCCACTACCCGGACGGGGTAGCGTGCCCTTGTGGAACGACCGGAGCTCAGTGGTCCGGGTACCTCTAAGCTCCCGATCACCGTCCTGTTCGATCGCGTGCTCGTCCAGGTGCTCCAGGGCGACGGGGAGCGCCGCTCGCGGCGGGCATCCTCATTCCCGCCATCGCCGAGGTTTCCCGGCGACTCGTCTGGGCCGAGGTGGTGGCCGTGGGGCCGCACGTCCGTGCGGTGAAGGCGGGCGACAAGGTCCTGTTCAACCCCGAGGACCGCTTCGAGGTCGAGGTCCAGGGCGACGAGTATGTGATTTTGCGCGAGCGCGACATCCACGCGGTGGCCTCGGAGCGCAACGACAGCGGGACGGGGCTGTACCTGTGAGGGTGGCCACCGGGCGTCGCCGTTGTGGGAACCGAGCCGAGCTGCCATGGCCGAGCGCGCCAATCGGCCCGGCCGGCCAGGTTTGAGCGTCTCGGTCGGCGAGCAACCGCGCAGCACTGGCGCCGGTGCGCCGGTGGCCCTGCCGTTCTCGCCGAGCCTGGCCGAGTTTGGGCGCCTCGCCGCCGATCACGGCATCGTCCCGGTGTGGAGCGAGGTGGTGGCCGACACCCTCACCCCCGTGGCGGCGTTCCTCCAGGTCGTCGGGGATGGGCCGGGGTTCCTGCTCGAGTCCGTCGAGGGCGGGGAACGTTGGGGTCGGTTCAGCTTTGTCGGACGCGCACCGCTCGCGACCCTGGTGGCCCGGGGGCGCCGGGTGACGGCCTCGGGCCCGCTCGCCGTGCCGACCGGGGACGGCGGGGTCCTGGCCGTGCTCGAGGCGTTGCTCGACACCTACCGTTCGCCCGTCCTCGAGGGGCTGCCACCGCTGTTCGCGGGTGTGGTCGGGTATCTCGGCTATGACGTGGTGCGCGAGATCGAGCACCTGCCCGAGGTCCCGCCCGATGACCAGGGGTTCCCAGACGCCGGCCTGGTCGTCATCGGCCAACTGTGCGCGTTCGACCACTGGCGCCAGCGGGTCGTCCTGGTCGACAACGTCATCATCGAAGAGACGTGGGGACCCGAGGACCTGGGGAGGGCCTACCGCGACGCGTGCGGGCGCCTCGAGGTCCTGGCCGCCGACTGCATGCGCCCGACGGTGTCGTACCCGATCGCACCCCCCGACGGCCAGGCGCCGGTGGCCGACATCACCCGCACCATGACCAGCCAGAGCTTCCAGGACGCGGTGGCGGTGGCCAAGGAGCACATCTCGGCCGGCGACATCTTTCAGGTCGTGCTCTCCCAGCGCTACGACGTCGAGCTCGAGGCCGACCCGTTCGACGTCTACCGATGCCTGCGGCTACTCAACCCGAGTCCGTACCTCTATTTCTTGCGCTTCGACGAGGTGACCGTGGTCGGTTCGTCGCCCGAGCCGATGGTGCGGTTGCGCGACGGCGTCGTCATCTCAAGGCCGATCGCCGGGTCCCGACCCCGCGGCCGCACCCAGGGCGAGGACGAGCTGGCCGCGGCCCAGCTGCTGGAGGACCCCAAGGAGCTGGCCGAGCACGTCATGCTGGTCGACCTGGCCCGAAACGACGTGGGGCGGGTCGTCCGCTTCGGGACCGAGAAGGTCGACGAGTTCATGACGGTCGAGCGTTACAGCCACATCATGCACCTGACCTCTCAGGTCACCGGGACGCTGCGCGAGGACAGCGGACCGATCGACGTGCTGCGGGCCACGCTGCCCGCCGGGACCCTTTCGGGGGCCCCCAAGGTCCGGGCCATGGAGATCATCGACGAGCTCGAGCCGACCAAGCGCGGCATCTACGGCGGCGTGGTCGGCTATCTCGACTTCTCCGGGAACCTCGACACGGCGATCGCCATTCGCACGATGGTCGTCGCCCCCGACGGCCGGGCCTCGGTGCAGGCCGGTGCCGGGATCGTGGCCGACAGCGATCCGGAGACCGAGGATGCCGAGTGCGCCCACAAGGCGGCGGCCCTCTTGGCGGCGTTGGCCGCCGCCCGCCGGTTGGATCGGGTCCGCCGAGAGATGGTCCAAGGGGCCGACGCGCCGTGACGAGCTCCGACACGTTCGTCGCCGATTACCGGCACCTGCGCGATGACGTGGGCGCCTACCGGCTCTGGCGAGACTTCGTCCGGCTCGAGGGCCCCGAGGCGGCTCCCTATCTGCAGGGTCAGTGCAGCCAGGACCTGTCGGGCCTCGAGGTGGGGGCGTCGGCCGACACGCTGCTGCTCGCCCCCGACGGCAAGATCACCGCGTTGGTCAGGGTCCTCCGCCTCGACGACGAGGTCTTCTGTCTCGACGTCGACGGTGGGCACCGCGACGCGGTGTTGCAGCGTTTGGCCCGGTTCAAGTTGCGGTCGCGCTTTGACCTGGATCGCCTGGATTGGTCGTGTGTGGCCTTGCGCGGACCGGCACTGCCCGAACGCGGGGCACTGCGGGCCTCGGCGGTGGTGCCGTTCGACTGGAACGGCTGGCGGGGAGTCGATCTGCTGGGGCCGGCCGGCTCGATCGAGGTGCCCGACTCGGTGCACTGGTGCGGCGAGCCGGCATGGGAAGCGGCCCGCATCGAGTCGGGAATCCCGGTCATGGGTCGCGAGCTCAGCGAGGGGGTGATCCCCGCCGAGGCCGGGATCGTCGAACGGACGGTGAGTTTCACCAAGGGCTGCTTCACCGGCCAGGAGCTGGTGGCACGCATCGACTCGCGCGGGGCCTCGGTCCCGCGCCACCTCGAGGGCCTGGTCTTGGCCGGGTCGCTCGATCCCGGCGTGCTGGTGGGCGCCGAGCTGGTGGTCGAGGACAAGGACAAGCCGGTCGGTCGGGTGACCTCGGCGGCGTGGTGCCCCGGGGTGGGTTCGGTGTGCGCCCTCGCCTACGTCCACCGGTCGGTGGCCGTTCCCGGGCAGGTGCTGGTGCTTCCCTCGGGCGCCGACCGAACCCACGCACTGTCGGCATCGGTTCGGGCACTCCCGCTTCTCTAATTAATTCTGTAATTAGCGAGGCGCGATGGCCCGTTTAGTGGACGGGCGCCCCGACGATCCGGCGTAGGTCGGGGAGGAGGGCGGCCTGGAGATCGGCTCCGCACCGTGTCTGGACGTACTGGCTGAGCGCGGGGCCGCCGATGAAGAAATGGAGGCCGTCGGAGGTCCGGCAGATCTGGCCGTCCACCGACGCGTCGAAATGGTTCCCCGGGGTGACATAGGGGGTCATGTTGAAGTAGTACGCCTCACCGGGGAAGCGACGCGGCAGCGAGGCCAGCATGGCGTTGATCATGCGATGCCGCGACGGTGACGTCTGAGGCGGCGTGGTCCCGTTCGGCCACGGTGGTGGGTCCACCCAGGGCACCGAGAGGAACACAACCGGCATCTTGGGGGAGGCCAGGGTGCGCACGAAGTCGTCCATCTTCGCTTCGAGCGCGGCGTCGAAGCCGGGGTCGCCCAGATGCTCGAGGTGCCCGCCTTGGTCCCATTGGGCTTCGTCCCAGTATCCGAGCTCGACGACGATGGCCTGCGCGTGGAACAACGACGCCTCGTACTTCCACAGCCGAGCGTCCGTCGCGCAGTATGTGGGCGGGCGCGTGAACCCCGTGCCGTCGACATCGACCGTCCCGTCCGTCGTGAAGCCGCACCCGAGTCGGCCTTGGTCCCACAGGTACACCCCGTAGCGTTGCTCTGAGAGCCCGATGTCGATGCCGAGGGTGAGGCCGAGCGAATCGCCGACCACCATGGCGCTGACGACCGGGCACTGCTCGAAGGTCTCGACGACGCTCATGAGGGGGAGCTTCACTCGACACGTGGGCCCCGTCGCCGCGCCCTTGGTCGGCAGATGGGAAAGGGGGATCGCCCCGGATGCGATGCTGGCGGCGCTCGTGCCGATCCCCCAGGTGAGCAACACCGCCGCTGCGGTGGCGGCGGTGCCGGCCGGCACCAGTGCCCGTAGCGGCCACCCGTGCACCCGGCGTGTTCGGATGGGTTGCTCGACCACCACGTAGGAAATCACCGACACGATCAACGTGGACCCGAAGCGCAAGACGGGCAGTGCCATCCCACCCAAGCCGGTCGACTGGGTGGTGAGCCACAAGAAAAGCGGGAAGTGCCACAGGTACACGCCGTAGGAGATGAGCCCGAGCTTTCGAAACGGCCAGGTCTCGAGGAGCCGGCGGGCCGGGGAGAAGCCGGGGCCCGAGGAGGTGACCGACACGATGATGGCGAGGACGGTGGCGTCGACGACAAGGAAACCGCCCCGGAAGAGCCACGACGAGCTGCTCCGGGCCAGCTCCATCATCGCGACGAGGCCGGCGAAGCCGAGGACGCCGGCGGCCGCGCTGACCACGGAGAACCGCGGTCGCTCGGCGCTCTGTCTGCTGGGAGCCGAGGCGCGCAGGTGCACGGCCATGGCGAGCGCCGCCCCGGCGAGGAGGGCTTGGGCCCGCGTGTCGGTGCCGTAGTACACGCGGTTCAATCCCGCACCGTTGGCTCCGTAGAGCACCGCCATCTCGACCGCCGATGCGATGGCACCGATCACGGTGATCCCGAAGAGCAGTCGCACGCTTCGGGTGATCTTCAGCAGGCCGATCAGCGCCAGCGGCCAGATCAGGTAGAACTGCTCTTCGATCGCGAGCGACCACGTGTGCTGGAGCGGCGACACCAGTCCCGTTTGCGCGAAGTACCCGCTCCCGGTCCAGATCTGATGCCAGTTGGCGACGTAGAGGGCCGTGGCGAGCACGTCGGCGCCATAGTCAGGAACCGCGCTCGTCGGTCCGGCCAACCGCTCGTAGATCGCGCAGGCGACCACGACACAGAACAGCGCCGGAAGCAGGCGCCGGGCCCGTCTCCCCCAGAAGTTCCCGAGCGAAATCCGACCAGTGCCGGACCACTCGGTGAGCAGCAGCGAGGTGATGAGGAACCCGGAGAGGACGAAGAACGCCTCGACGCCGAGGAACCCGCCTTGCGCCCACGAAAGGCCTTGATGGAAGAACAGGACCGCCGCCACGGCGACGGCGCGGATGCCGTCGAGCACGTCGACGTGCGTCGTCGACCGGCCTTCAGCGTTGCTAGCCATCGAATTTCACATTCGCCCCGCCCGCGGACCGTCTGGAAGCGTTGGTGACCGACACCGTGCATCGAGGTGTCCGGCAACTCTGCCAGAGCAGGCCGGTGTCGGCGAGGCGCGGCCGAAGTGCTCGAACCGGCCCATTTGGTCGAAATTCGGCGCCCTGGCGACCCGCCGCCGGCTGCCGCGGCGAGGGTCTCACCCACCCCTTGGGAGCGCGATGCCGCAACTACGCTGGTCAGGTCATGCCCAACTATCTGTCCGAGATCGTGGCCGCGCACCGGGCCTTGGCCGACTCGGACCGGCGCGACGTCGACGAGCTGATCGCCGAGGCACTCCGTCAGCCCCCCACCCTCGGGTTCGCCGACGCGCTGGCGGCCCAGGCGCACGAGGGGCTGGCGGTGATCGCCGAGATCAAGCGACGTTCCCCGTCCAAGGGCGATCTCGACCTCGCCTTGGACCCGGCCGATCTGGCCCGCACCTATGCGGCCGGCGGGGCGACCTGCCTGTCGGTGCTCACCGACGGCCCCAACTTCGGTGGCGCGCCCGCCGACCTCATCGCCGCCAAGGCGGCCAGCGGACTGCCGGTCCTTCGCAAGGACTTCACGGTCAGCCGGGCCGACATCTGCGACGCGCGCCTCATGGGCGCCGACGCGGTGCTCTTGATCGTCGCCGCGCTGAGCGACGACGAGCTGGTCGAGATGCTCGGCCTGGCCGCGGTGTTCGGGCTTGCGGCACTGGTCGAGGTCCACGACCCCGCCGAGCTCGACCGGGCCATGACCGTCGGGGCGCGCCTGGTCGGTGTCAACCAACGGGACCTGCACACCTTCAGGGTCGACCACAAGCGGGCCGAGCGTCTGGCGGCACAGCTCCCGAGCCACGTGATCGCGGTGGCCGAATCGGGTGTGCGCGACGGCACCGACGCGGCCCGTCTCGCCTCGGTCGGCTATCAGGCCGTGCTGGTGGGCGAGACCCTGGTCCGCTCGTCGGACCGCGCCCGGGCGGTCAAGTCCATGACCGGCTACCCGGTCGGCGTGCGAGGGGCTGCGGAGCCGGCGGTGTCGCGATGACCGCCGAACCGGTGATCAAGATCTGCGGCATCACCTCTGAGGCCGACGCCCTGCTGGCGGCCGGGTTCGGCGCCGACGCCCTCGGGTTCATTTTCGCCCCCTCGGTGCGCCAGATGACCGCCTCGGCGGTGTCCGACATCGTGAAACGGGTCCCGGCCGAGGTGCTGACCGTCGGCGTGTTCCGCGACGAGTCCCCCCGTCGGGTGGTCGAGATCGCCAACACCGTCGGGCTCGGCGCGGTGCAGCTGCACGGGCACGAGTCCATCGAAGACGTCCAGTGGGTCGCGGCGCGCGTCCCGTGCACCATCAAGGCCTTCGCCGCCGGGGAGGCGGCGATCACGCGGTTCGAGGAGTTCGGCTGCGACTTCTTGTTGATCGACGGCACCAGCCCCGGCTCCGGTGAGGTGTTCGACTGGCGGCTCGCCGAGGGCGTCGTCGACCACCGGCGGCTGATCGTTTCCGGTGGGTTGACCTCCGACAACGTGGGCCGGGCGATCGTCCGGCTCCATCCCCACGGCGTCGACGTGTCGTCGGGGGTCGAGCGAGCGCCGGGGGAGAAGGACCCGAAGAAGCTGGCCGAGTTCGTGGCCCAGGTCAGGCGCGCCGCGACCCTGGTGGCCGCCGAGCACCCCGATCCAGGCGACCGCGACGACGACGATCCGGCCCCCTACGACTGGGTCATCGACCGATGACGATCGGCGGCGAGTACCGGCGCGCCCGGGGACTCGGCGATGGGGGACCCCGGTCCGACCGGCCGCTACGGCGAGTTCGGTGGGCTCTTCGTCCCCGAGTCGCTCGTTCCGGCATGCCTCGAGCTCGAAGCGGCGTTCAAGAGCGCGTGGGCCGACCAGGGTTTCCGCGACCGGTTGGCCGACGTGCTGACCCACTTCGGCGGGCGCCCGACACCGGTCACCGAGTGCCACCGGCTGTCCGAGCGCCTCGGCATCCGCCTGTTGTTGAAACGCGAGGACCTCGCCCACACCGGGTCACACAAGCTCAACAACGTGGTCGGCCAGGCGCTCTTGACCGAGCGGATGGGCAAGCACCGGATGATCGCCGAGACCGGGGCCGGCCAGCACGGGGTGGCCGCGGCGACGGCGGCCGCGCTGTTCGGCCTCGAGTGCACGGTGTTCATGGGCGAGGTCGACACGGAGCGCCAGGCCCTCAACGTCTTTCGCATGGAGCTCTTGGGGGCCGAGGTGAAGACGGTTCGCACCGGGAGCCGCACGTTGAAGGACGCGGTGAACGAGGCCCTGCGGGAATGGGTGGCCACGGTCGAAGACACCCACTACTGCCTCGGCTCGGTGATGGGTCCCCATCCGTTCCCCTACATGGTGCGAGAGTTCCAGCGGGTGGTCGGTGTCGAGGCCCATCGGCAGTGTCTGGACGTCCTGGGCCGCGCACCCGACGTCGTGGTGGCGTGCGTGGGCGGGGGGTCGAATGCCGCCGGCACGTTCGCCGGGTTCGTCGACACCGGGGCCCGCCTGGTCGGGGTCGAGGCGGCCGGCGGGGCGGCCGCGACCAACGGCATTCCGGGCGTTCTCCACGGGATGCGGTCGCGCCTGCTCCAAGACGAGGACGGCCAGATCTTGGAGGCCGAGTCGATCTCGGCCGGGCTCGACTATCCGGGCATCGGGCCGGAGCACGCGCACCTGGCCGCGACCGGCCGGGCCGAGTACTACTGCGCGACCGACGCCAAGGTGCTGGACGCCTTCGTGCTGCTCGCCCGGACCGAGGGGATCATCCCGGCGCTCGAACCCTCGCATGCGCTGGCGTGGGTCATCGCCGAGGCCGGCCGGTCGATCCCGGCCGGGTCGAGTGTGCTCGTGACCATGTCGGGTCGGGGTGATAAGGACGTGGCCCAGGTGCGCGACCTGCTGGCCGAGCGAGTGGAGCGCTGAGGATGTCGGGGGCGTCGGTCGCCGCCTTACCGGGGAAGATGGAAGAGGCGCTGCGGGCCCGGCGGGACAGCGGGGCCAAGCTGCTCGTCCCCTACGTCATGGCCGGCATGAGCGAGGACTGGGTGGCGGTGCTCCAGGCGGTCGCCGCCGCCGGAGCCGACGCCGTCGAGGTCGGCCTCCCGTTCTCGGACCCGATGATGGACGGGCCGGTCATCCAGGCCGCCGGGATCGCGGCGCTCGGGCGGGGGACCACCGTCCACGGCGCCCTCGACCAGCTGGCCACGGCCGAGCTCGGCATCCCGATCGCGGTCATGACCTACTACAACCTGGTGTTCCGGGCCGGGCACCGCCGCTTCGCGAGATCCCTGGCCGAGGCCGGCGTGACCGGCGCGATCGTTCCCGATCTCCCCCTCGAGGAGCTCGAGCCGTGGGCGGCCGCAGCCGACTGGGGCGGGATCGAGACGGTGCTGATGGTCGCGCCGTCCTCGCCACCGGACCGGGTGGCGAGGATCGCCGCCCGGTCGCGCGGCTTCCTCTACGCCGTCGCCCGCATGGGGGTGACCGGCGAGCGTGCCGCGCTCGGCGACGCCGCCATTTCGGTGGTCGAAGGGGCCCGCGCGGTGAGCGACCTGCCGATCTGTGCCGGCATCGGGATCTCGACGCCGGACCAGGCCCGCCAGGTGTGCGAGGTCGCCGACGGGGTGGTGGTGGGCTCGGCCCTCGTCCGACGGATCCTCGACGGCGAGGGCCCGGACGGCGCGGCCGAGTTCGTGGGCACGCTGCGGGGGGCGCTCGGGCCCTGAGCGCCCGGATCAGCTGGTCGGGACGATCACCAGGCAGCCGTTGTGACCGCCGAAGCCGAACGAATTCGAGAGCACCGGCGCGGGCGTCCAGGGCCGGGGTTGGCCCGCCACCACGTCGAGGCTGATCTCGGGATCGAGCTGCTCGAGCCCGGCCGTCGGCGGGATGAGGCCGTGATAGATGGTGAGCGCCGACGCGATCGCCTCGATGGCACCCGACGCGCCGAGGCTGTGGCCGGTCAGGCCCTTGGTCGAGGTGACCGGCGGTCCTGGTTCGCCGAAGACCTTCTGGATCGCCCTGGCCTCGGCCCGGTCGTTGAGCGGCGTCGAGGTCCCGTGCGCGTTGATGTGACCGATGTCGGACGGCTTGAGGCCGGCGTCCTCCAGGGCCAGTTCCATGCACGCGACGACTCCGGTGCCCTCGGGCTCGGGTGCGGTGATGTGGTGCGCGTCCGAGGTCGACGCCCCGCCGGCGATCTCGGCGTAGATGCGGGCCCCGCGGGCGACCGCACGCTCCTTGTCCTCCAAGACGAGGGCCGCCGCTCCCTCGGCGATGACGAAGCCGTCCCGCCGCGCGTCGAAGGGCCTCGACTCGCCGGAGGTGGAGAGGGCGGTCATGTTGACGAAGGCCCCGATGGCCACCTCTTGGATGGCCGCCTCCGCACCGCCGCCGATGGCGACGTCGCAGCGGCCCGACGCGACGAGGCGGGCCGCGGCGGTCACCGCGTGGGTCCCGGCCGCGCACGCGGTGGCGATGGTTTCCGACGGGCCGTGCCAGCCGAAGCGCATCGAGGTGTTGGCGGCGCCGGCGTTGGCCATCATCATCGGCACGAGGAAGGGCGAGACGCGGTCGGGTCCCTTGGCTGCACACACGAGGACCTGCTCGACCAGCGTATGGAACCCGCCGACGCCGCTCGCGTAGATCACTCCGGAACGGGCCGGATCGGCGTCGAGATCGCCCGCGTCGACCCGGGCCATCTCGGCCGCGGCGACGCTCATCTGGGCGAACCGGTCCAGCCGGCGGGCCTCCTTGGGCCCGAACCACCTCAACGGATCGAAGTCGGGCACCTTGCGCTCACCGGTGACGGTCGGGTGCAGCAGCTGCTCCCACAGGGCGTCGGCACCGATGCCGCAGCAGGTGACGGCGCCGACCCCGGTGATCGCGACCGACCGGCCGACGATCGGGCCGTCGGGGCCCGTTCTGAGCAACATCAGAGTTTGGAGGTCACCAGATCGAAGGCCTGACCGACCGTCTCGATGTTCTCGAGCTCGTTCTCATCGACGGTGATGTCGAAGGATTCCTCGAGGGCCATGACCAACTCGACGAGGTCGAGGCTGTCGGCGTCGAGGTCGTCGGCGAAGCGGGCTTCCTTGGTCACCTTGTCCCCGGGCACCTGGAGAACCTCCACGGCACACTCCTGGAACTTCTACGAACGCTGCTTCGCTGTCCACTGTTCTCTTTCGCTCCTTGCCCTCAAGAGTGTCGGGCACTCATCGGTCGGTCACAGCCCCATCCCCATGCCGCCGTCAACGGGAAGGACGGCACCGGTGATGTAGTTGGCGCTGGCTGACGCCAAGAAGCCCACCGCGTCGGCGATCTCGTCGGGCGTGGCGGTCCTCCCCAACGGGACCAGGCCTTTCATCTGCTCGATCCTCTCGGTCCCGAGCGCCTCGATCATATCGGTGGCCACCAGACCGGGCGCGACCACGTTCACGGTGATGGAGCGGCTGGCGACCTCTCGTGCCAGGGCCCGGGCCATGCCCACCATCCCGGCCTTGGAGGCGGCGTAGTTGGCCTGGCCGGGCAGCCCCACGAAGGCGCCGACCGAGGAGACGAAGATCACCCGGCCCCGGTGCAGCCGGAGCATCTTGGTCACGGCCCGCTTGGCGACCCGGTAGGCGCCGGTGAGGTTGGTGTCGATCACCTCTGACCACGCCTCCTCGCTCATGCGGGCGATCAGGGTGTCCCGGGTGATGCCGGCGTTGGCCACCAGCACCTCGACCGGGCCGAAATGCTCCTCGACCGCCGCGAAGGCGGCCTCGACCTGATCGGGCCGGGTGACGTCGCACTGCAGGGCCAACGCACCGTCGTCGCGCACCCCGGCCTTCACCGCCCGGGCGGTGAAGGCCACCCGGTCGCCGTGGCGCAGGAACCACGAGACACATGCCGCCCCGATCCCCCGGGAGCCGCCGGTGATGAGCACCACCCGGCCGTCCGGAGAGCCCGGGGCCTCCTCTTCGCTCATGTGTCCTCGCCGGTCACCCGCAGCCACAGCAGCGGTTGACCCTCTTGGACCCGCTCGCCCGCGGTGGCCTGCCAGCGCACCACCATCCCGGCGAAGGGCGTGCGGACCTCGACCGCCCCCACCCGACCGATGAGATCGCCGACCGAGATGCCCGACGGCGAGCTGCCGGCGCCGGCGGTGCCCGGCAGCAGCCCGACGCCGGGTGCCGACAGGGTCTGCTCGGGGAAGAAGATGCCGCCGCCGGGGCTGACCACGACCCGTTCGGACATGTAGAGGTGCTCGCCGATCTCGTGTTGCTCGGCCGACTGGGCCTCGGGCTTGGCCAGCAGGTCCATCAGGCGGTCGAGGTCGTCGGGTTCGGCCACCGAGACGGTTTCGATGTCGCCGACCGACCGCCGGGCCAGGCCACTCAAGACCCCGCCCGGTCCGAGCTCGACGAAGGTCGTCCCACCCAGCGCGGCCAGGGTCTCAAGAGACTGGCGCCACCGCACCGGGCTGCACAGCTGGGCCGACAGGAGCCCGGGCCACTCGGCGGGGTCGCTGTGGATGCGCGCGTCGACGTTGGCGACCACCGGAATCTCGGGCGACCGGAAGACCGCGTCGCCGAGCGCCTTGCGCAACGCCGAGCGGGCGGCGGCCATGAGCGGGGTGTGGAAGGCGCCCGACACCGGGATCGGCATGACGCGCCTCGCCCCCAGGCCCTTGGCCAACTCGCTGGCCGTCTTCACGGCCTCGGTGGTCCCGGCGATGACGACCTGTCCGGGCGCGTTGTAGTTGGCCACCCAGACCTCGCCCTCGGCGCGTTGGCAGGCCGCCTCGGCGTCGTCGTCGGTGATGCCGAGCAGGGCCGCCATGGTGCCGGGCGCGTCCTCACCGGCCCGCGCCATGGCCTCGCCGCGGGCCACCACGAGCTGGATCCCGTCCTCGAAGGACATGGCGCCACTGGCCACCAGCGCGGTGTACTCGCCCAGACTGTGGCCGGCGCAGGCACCGGGAGAGAGGCCGAGCCGTTCCACCGCGTCGAGGACGACCAGGCTTTGGACGAACGTGGCCAACTGCGCGTTGGCGGTCCCGGTGAGCTCTTCCATCGGCACGTCGAGCAGCAGCGCCGAGAGGTCGCGACCGGCCGCGTTCGAGGCCTCGGCGACCACCTCGAAGGAGGGGTGGTCGACCCACGGCGCGCCCATCGCGGACCGCTGTGATCCCTGCCCGGGAAAGGTGAAAACGAGCACCGCTGCCTCCGTTGGCTTTCGTGGCCCCGGTGTCGTGGCCCCGGTGTCGTGGCCCCGGGCGCCCGCCCGACCCGGTCAGACGCTTCCGACCGCCTCCGAAGTCTGTCACGGCGACCGGTCGAGCCGCAGTTCGGATCGGTGGTGCAGGCCTTGTTGGTAGCGTCGAGACGATGAAGGTGGCCGCCGCACAATTCGCTACTGACCTCGATAAAGACGCCAACCGGGCCCGGGCGGTGGGCGCGGTCACGGACGCCTCGAGCATGGGCGCGACCCTGGTCGTGCTCCCGGAGGCCTCGATGTGCGGGTTCGCCAGCGCGCGGACCGACCTGCGCGAGTTCGCCGAACCGCTCGACGGCCCGTTCGTGACCGCCCTGTCGGCGGCCGCCGCCGAGACCGGGGCCTTCGTCGTGGCCGGCACCTTCGAGCCGGTGCCCGACGATGCCCGGATCTACAACACCCTCGTGATCGTGGGCCCCGACGGCCTGGTGGCCCGGTACCGCAAGGTCCACCTCTACGACGCCCTCGGTTGGACGGAGTCCGAGCGGGTGGCGCCCGGAGACGCCGACGCGTCCAACGTGCCGGTCGTCGACCTCGGGGAGCTGACGCTCGGCGTGATGACCTGTTACGACCTGCGGTTCCCCGAGTCGGCCCGCCAGGCGGTGGACGAGGGGGCGACCGTGCTGGCCGTCCCCGCGGCGTGGGTGGCCGGGGAGCACAAGGCCGAGCACTGGCGGACCCTGCTCGGCGCCCGGGCCATCGAGAACACCGCGTACGTCGTGGCGTCTGCCCAGCCCACCCCCGTCTACAGCGGGTGCTCACAGATCGTCGACCCCTTCGGCGTGGTGGTCGCCGAGCTCGGTCCCGACGACGGCGCCGGATCGAGCGCGATCGTGGTCGCCGAGTTGAGCGGCGCCCGGGTGGACGAGGCCCGCCAGGCCTTGCCGGTCCTCCTACACCGGCGCTTCTCGGTGGGTGGACGGGCCGAGAGCGCCGCCGCGCCTCGGCGGTGACCGGACCCCGTTGACCGGACCCTGTTGCTGACACGGCCGCTCGGCCGCTCGCCCCTCGAGGTGAGCGCGCTCTCACTCGGTTCGTGGCGGACCTTCGAGCGCATCGATCGCGACCAGGGGCTCGCGGTGATGGAGGCGGCCCGGACGGCCGGCATCAACTTCCTCGACGACGCCCGCTACGACGACGAAACCAAGACCGCGCCGATCCCGACCGGCTACTCCGAGGTGGTCTTCGGGGAGCTGTTCGCTCGATCCGGGTACGAGCGACGAGACGTGATCGTTGCCAACAAGCTGTGGTGGGAGTTCTGGCCCGCCGAGCACGCGGCCGACGAGGTCGCCGGATCGTTGGCTCGCATGGGATTCGACTATCTCGACGTGATCTATTCGTCGACCCTGCCCGACGACCTACCCCTCGAGGTGGTGGTCGGATCGATCGCCGGCCTTCTCGACTCGGGCCAGGCCCGTCACTGGGCCATCGTGAACTGGCCCGGCGAGACGCTGCTCCGGGCGGGCGACCTCTGCGAGTCGGTTGGGGTGCCCCAACCGTGCGCAGCCCAGCTTCCCTACAACCTGCTGCGCCGCGACTGGGTGGAGGGCCCCGAGATGCAACGGGCGCTCGAGCGCACCGGTGCGTCGGTAATCGCATCGGCGGTGCTGGCCGGCGGTGCGCTCACCGGGAAGTACGCGCACGGGTTCACCGGGCGTTTGAGCGACCGCGGTGACGACCCCGTGCTCCGGGCCGCCGCCGGCCCGGCCCGAGAGCTGCAGTCGTTGGCCCTTGAGTGGGAGACGGCACCGGCGACGCTGGCCATCGCCTTCGCACTCAGCCGACCGATGGTCGCGTCGGTCCTCTTCGGGGCGACCACGCCCGAGCAGGTCCGCCAGAACTGCGAGGCCGCCGAGCTGGTACAGCGGCTCGACGACGAACAGTTGGCACGGCTGGCGTCGATCGGATCTCATCGGTCCGACTGACCCGTCCGGCTTCGGAACGATGGCTCCGGCGCCGCCGGAAGGACGGGGGGTGCCGGCGAAGCGGCGTTTGCCCAACGCCACTGGTCTTGGTTGGCGATGACCAGAACCTCCCCCTGGATCTCGGTGGCGAGTATCTCAGGACACGCTGATCTCGAAAAAGCGCTCGGCCCCCGGCCGCAGGGATTCCCTCCAGCGGGGATGCTCTGCGGTCAGCTGATCGAGCTGGGTTCGATAGCAGCGCACGGCTGCCTCCTTGCTGGCAGTAGGAGCTGACGGGAGTGGATAGTCGTCCCCGCGAAGGCCAGAACCCGGTAGGCGAGCGAGAGCCTGTTGCAGCGATTCTCGGTTCGAGATGCCGTATGGAAGGTCGACATAGCCGAGAGCCCGACCGCCCGGCCGACCGCGAAGCACCGACCAAACCGCTTCTGCGGTGGCGATGTGATCAGGGTGGAGCAGGCCCATCGGGCCAACGATGACCCGAGGTTCGAGGGCGTCGATCAAGTCACCGATCGCGGCGGCCAGGGCTGGTTCGAATGGTTTCGAGACCGAGGCGTCTTCGTGGCAGTGCCCAACCCACTCCTTGTAATCGCCATCGAGGAATCCGAGCAGCACTTGGCTCGCCCCGAGCATGGCCAATGCGGCCGCGTCTTCCGCCCGGCGTCCGGTCGCTGCTGCATCTGCGGAGGGAAAACCGGAGTTTGCGTCCCATCGATGCGCCGGGACTCCCTCGCCGGGTTGTCCTGAACACACCGTTGCCACGACGGCACCCCGATGTCGCTCGAGCCAAGAACCGCAACCCAGCACGGCGTCGTCGAAATGTGGTGACAGAACGAGATACTGAACATCTGGCATTGAGGCAGTTTCGCACTCACGCAGCTCGTGCCACAGGAGTGATGAAGGTGGAACACCCGCAACCCGCTCGGGCCAAGTTGCCGGCCTTCCGGACAACCCCGATGACCTCTCTGCTGACGGTGTGGCCAACCTAAGTGCGTCTCTGGCCCGAATGGTGCTTGACCGAGTGGCTGACACCACGGACGTTCTGCACTACGACATCTGGCGCCGGCCATTGCCGATGGTCGCTGAGAACACCAGCTACGGCTCAGCTCTCGCGTCGCGATAGCAAGTACGCACGGCGCGTCTCGACCTCCTCTGGATAGTTCATCCGTTCCAGTCGCGCCTCTACAACAAAGCCGGTGCTCTCCAGGGTCTCCACGACGCTAAGCAGCTCGAAGAAGCGGAAGTCGAGGTCAACCTCACGACCCCACCAGTTGGCATGGTGTCTGACCTCGGAGCCGATATGGAACGAGACGAGGAAGTGGCCGGACGGTCGCAATACCCTGTGAACCTCGCTGAAGGCAGCGAATAGCTCGGACGCCTCAAGATGAATGATCGAGAAGAACGCAACGACCGAGCCGAACTCAGCGTCCGACGCTGGAAGAGACAGGAAATCGCCTTCACGGAACTCGACCTGAGGGTATTGCTCCCGGGCGATCTCGATCATCCCGGCTGAGAGATCGATTCCTACGGCTGGAACGCCGCGCTCGGCTAGCCAGCCTGCCACGTGCCCAGGACCACAGCCGAGGTCAGCCATCGGCGCGTCCTCATCGGTCTGTTCGACTAGCGCTGTTAGCAACGCTCGATCGAGTGGTTTGTGAGCCAGCTCCTCGCCGAAGTGCCTGGCGTACTCATGGGCCACTGCGTCGTAACTCTGGCGCACCCGGTCGTGCTCGGGCGCGTTTGGCACGAAACCCAGCATTGCATGACGTCATGGCAGCTTCCCGCCGGTCGCCGGTCGCCGGTCGCCGGTCGCCGGTCCGTCCTGGCGTCCTTGGAGTTACATCACAGCGTGCCCCAGGCGGTCTGCCCGGAGCGGTCTGCAGTTCCATAGTTTCTGGGACAGCATGTCTCGGGATTTCTGGGACACCTGATGCTGAGGTGTCCGCATGGATCTCGCCCTCTACGCCGTCCAGGCGGTGCTCGTTGAAGGTCGCTCGATACGTGAGGTGGCGTCGGCGACGGGGCGTTCCAAGTCGTGGGTTCACCGCCACGTCGCCCTTTACCGGGCCGGTGGCGCTGAGGCGCTAATCCCTGAGCGACGAGGACCGAAGACCTCGCCCAACCAGACCCCCGTCGAGCTCGAGAACGTGATCGTGGCGTTGCGCAAGGAGCTCGACGAGCTGGGTCTCGATGCCGGGGCCCGCACCATCGCCTATCACCTGGGCCGCCAGGGACTCGAGGTGCCCGCCTTGTCGACGATCCACCGGGTCCTCGTGCGCCGCGGCTTCGTCGTCCCCCAACCCCAAAAGCGCCCCCGTTCGAGCTGGATCCGTTTCGAGTCCGACCTGCCCAACGAGTGCTGGCAGGCCGACATGACCCACTGGCACTTGAGCGAGGATCGTCGCGTCGAGATCATCAACTTCATCGACGACTATTCGAGGGCTGTCTTGGTCCCTGGCCGTCCCGGTGGCCACGGCCCCCGAGGTGGTGCGCCTTTTCTTGGCCACGGCCAGCACCTATGGCCTGCCGGCCAGCGTGCTCAGTGACAACGGGGCCATCTACACCGCCAACTACCGGGGAGCATCAACGGGACTCGAGATCGATCTGGCCGCCCTCGGGATCACCTTCAAACACGGCAAGCCCTACCATCCCCAGACCCAGGGAAAGGTCGAGCGCTACCACCTGACCTTGAAGAAGTGGCTGCGCAAGCGACCGTGCGTCGCGACCCTCGACGAACTCCAGGCCCAGATCGACCGCTTCGTCACCTACTACAACGAAGTGCGTCCGCATCAGGCCCGGGGGTGCCCGCCCATGCAGGCCTACCGGGCGCTCGACCGGGCCATGCCAGTCCTCGACGGCCAACCGATCTTGGCCAACACCAAGGTGCGCCACGACAAGGTCGACAAGACCGGCACGGTCACGCTCCGACACCGATCCAAGCTCCACCACGTCGGAATCGGAAGGGGCCACAAGGGCCGTCGGGTGCTCCTCTTGGTCTGCGACCTCGACATCTGGGTCATCGCCGAAGACGGGCAACTGCTCCGGCACCTCACCCTCGACCCGACCAAGGACTACCAGCCGATCCAGGAGCAATAGGCTTCGTGGGTTCGTCTGTCCCAGAATTCCTGAGACATCACAGCGTGCCCGGAGCGGGACTCGAACCCGCACGCCGTTGCCGGCAAAGGCTTTTGAGGCCTCCGCGTCTACCGATTCCGCCATCCGGGCCAGGGGGCCCGAGCCTACTGGGCGTCCTCAGTCGTCTCGAGCGAGGACCGACCGTGGGTGGCGACCGTCGACGTAACCCAAGAAGGGCGGGTAGATGTTGTAGCCGAGCAGTTCTTGGAGGCGTTCGGGCAGTTCACGCACCACTGTTCGGGGCACGGCCAGGCAGTGGTTCTCTTGTGGTCGTAGCCAACTCACGACGTACTCGAGGATGACGCCAAGGCGGGGGCGCTCAGTTTGGTTGGCCCCGCCGCCGTGCCACAGATGGCCGAGGTAGAACATGGTCGAACCGGCGCGGCATCTCGGCCACCGTGATCTCGGCATCGGCGTCCGGGCGTCGATCGTTCTCCCACAGATGGCTGCCCGGCACGAGACGGGTGGCGCCGTTGCTCGGCGTGAAGTCGTCGAGCGCCCACATCGAGTTGACCACCACGCTCGGGTGGGGTTGGGGAAGTGGGTAGACGCTCTCGTCTCGATGCAGGACCTGAGCCTTCTCGCCCGGCCCGATCTGGATGCCAACTGGGGCGCTCAGCTGGTAGTGGCCGAGTATCCGGTCGAGCACGCCCAACACCAATGGGTGGATGGCCGTCTCGTCGAAGGTCCTGGTCTTGGCGAACAGGGCATAGACGCGCTGGGTCGAGAACCCTTCGAAGTCGTTTCGTCCGGTTGGCGTCTCGGCGAGGATGCGAACGAGATCGTCGCGCGCCCGAGCGACCTCGCTCGGAGCGAGCACCCCCTCGACGATGACGTAACCGTCCGCGTGAAGGCCATCGGCAACCGCGTCCGGGGTGGCCTCGCCGACGGTCGTCCTCACGGCCACACCCTAGGCAGCGGCGCTGGGCAGTTCCCGGGGCGAGAGAATGGGGAGCCCGCGACCTAGTGTCGGTCCACTGGTGCCAAGGGCAGGGGGAACCAGATGCGCCAGAGGTCCGGATAGCACATGGCTCGCCGGCAGCCTGATCAGCGACGCTCGGCCGTTCCAGGGCCGTTGAAGGGCGCGCCTCAAGGCCTGGTCAGCGTTTCGACGTGGCCGATGTGGATCCTCGGTCTGGCCGCCATGATCGACAACGTCGATCAGTACATCGTGAGGGGCACCTCCAACCAGATCGAACGGGTTTTCGGGGTTGGAGACTTCCAGATCGGGATCTTGTTCTCGGCGTTCATCGTGGTGAACGGTGTCGCCACCATGCCGGCCAGCTACTTGGGTGATCGGTGGAGCCGTACCAAGATCATCGGCGGTCACGCATCGCCGTGCTGGTCACTGGTCAGCGCAATGGGCGGGGTCGTTCCGGCCGGCGCATTCGCCCTGCTGGTCGTCCTGCGGGGCGCGCTTGGGTTCGGCCAAGCCGTGACGGATCCGTCGAGTTCCAGCTTGCTTGCCGACTACTACGGCATCGAGCGTCGCGGGAAGGCGTTTTCGGTGCAGCAGTGCCTGATCTACGTGGGTCTCGGACTGGGCTTGGCGATCGGGTCCTTCTTCGGCACGACGTTTCGGCCACTACGGATGGCGCCTGGCGTTCGGAGTGTCGATCTTCCCGGGCCTGTTGATCGCCTACTTCTGTTGGCGCCTGCCGGAGCCCCGCCGGGGCACCGCCGACCGGGCGCACGTGACCGGAGCGACCGGGATGGAGGTGGCCGCAAAGAGCGAGCCCCTCTTCCCGGGGGGCGTCTCTCGGTTCAGCGCCGACATGGTGGGCGGGCCTGCGCGCCGACGTGCGGACGATCCTCGACGATCCCGACCATGCGATACGCGCTGGTCGGGGTGTCGAGCATCCTGTTCGTCGTGACGGCCGTCTCGACCTGGATGCCCACCTTCTACGAGCGCCAGTTCCACCTGAGCCAGGGATCGGCCAACCTCGCCTTTGCGCGCGCTCGTCATTCTGGCCGGCATTCCGGGCACCCTGGTCGGCGGCGTGATCGCAGATCGGTGGGTCAGCCGGATCCTCGGGGCTCGGGTGGTGATCCCCGGGGTCTGTCTCATCGGCAGTGGCGCGCTGTTCATGGTGTCGTTCATCCCGATGCCCTTCGGCGTCGTGTTCACCCTCCAGCTGCTGGCCTTCTTGATCTCGTCATCATCGGTGCCGGCGTTGCGGGCCGGACTGGCCGACGCGGTGCCGGCCCATCTGCGCGGCACCGGCTTCGGTGCCTTCAACGTGACCTCGATCGTCTTCGGCTCGGCGGCGGCCCCCCTCGCGACCGCGGCGGTCGCGACCCACTTCGGCGGCAACTACCGGGTGGCGTTCTCGCTCGTCATGCCGATCGCGTTCGTCGGTGCGTTCTGCCTGCTGGCGGCCCGACGCCACATCGAAGCGGACACCGCCAAGATCTTCGAGGCGGTGGTGGTGGCGATGGCCGAACGGGACGGCTCCGATGCCGGGGAAACTGACCCGGCTCGGTGCTGGAATGCTCGAAGGTGCGACCAGGGCGACCGGAGATGGTGCTAACCAAGGGATCGGTAGGGCCGATGGCCGGTGAATGTCCACCATGAGGATCGAGGGGGTCGAGGCGACGGTCGCCGCGATCTCGCTTCGAGTCCCGGTGCTGAGTGCCGGGGTGTCACACTCCGATAAGACGACGCTCTTCTTGCGGGTGTTGACCGACCAGGGCTCGGGGTGGGGCGAGTGCTCGGCCTACCCCGGCGCTCGCCTGCCCGACCCGACCGTCGAGGCCGTCGAGCCATCGGTCGTTGACCGGGTCGTCAAGCGCCTGTTCGAGGCGTGCGACCGAGGTCAGCTCATCCCGGCCGCCTCGGTGGTCGAGACGTGCATGGGCAACGGCTCGGTCAGCGAGCGGTCGGTTGCCGGGGCCCTCGAGATGGCAGTGCTCGACGCCGAGCTGCGATCAACCTCTCGTTCCCTGGCCGCTTTGCTCGGTGCCGAGCGCCGTGAGGTCGAAACCGGCGAGTTGGTCGGCATACCGCCCGAGCGCGACCTCGGCGCGTTGGTCGAACTGGTCGGGACCGCCCTCGACGCCGGGGCGCGCCGGGTGCGTCTCAAGATCGAACCGGGATGGGACCACGCCCCCCTCAGCGCGGTGCGGGAGCGCTTCGGTGACGCGGTGCTCCAGGCCGACGCGAACGGGTCGTTCGAGCCGGGCTCGGCGGCCGGGCTCCGTGGTCTCGACGCGTACCACCTGCGATGCCTGGAGCAGCCGTTCCCGGCCGGGGACCTTCACGCGCACCGGGCCCTCGCCGACACGATGTCGACCCCGATCGCGCTCGACGAGTCGCTGTGGTCGCTCGAGCGGGTCCGAGAGGCGCTGGAGGTGGGGGCGTGCCGGGTCGCCTGCCTCAAGCCCGGACGCATGGGCGGCGTGTTCGCGGTGGTCGCGGCCGCCCAGATCTGTGCCAGCGCCGGCGTCGACTGCTTCGTGGGCGGCTTCTTCGAGACCGGCCTCGCTCGGTCGGTCAACGCGGTGGTGGCCGGGCGGGTCGAGTTCGGCCTCCCGGGCGATCTCGGGGACCCGGACCGCTACCTGGTGGCCAACCCGTTCTCCTACCTCCAAAGTGGGGGCGGGATCGTCCGGCTGACCGACGCGCCCGGCCTCGGCTCAGAGCTCCGGCCCGAGGTGTTGCGAGCCCAGGAGGTGCACGTCCGCCGGCTGCGGTACCCCTCCTGATCGGCCGTGTGCAAGCCCGATCGGCGGGGAATCCGAGCGCGTACAATCGAACCCCCATGCAGCCTTTGTTCGTCGAGCGCCGGATTCGCGACGTCCACGAGCGGCTCGTCAAGGCCCGCCAGGAGCTGGCGGTCCTGAACGAGCAGTTCGAGGTGGTGTCCGACGCGGCCGAGGATGCCCGGCTGCGCTCGCTGGTGTCCGAGACGCCCTTGGCCGCGCACGAGTATGGCGAGGTGCGGCGCCACGCCGACGCAATGGCCAAGGCCCGCGACGCGCTGGTGGCAACCGTCGGTGACCTCGAGCACCGACGGGATGAGCTGCTCCAACACGTCGGGGCCAAGCCGCGTTGAGCGATCCCGGCACGACCAGGCGGACCCCGGTGCGCGTCATCATCGCGGAGGACGAGGCGATCGTCCGGCTCGACATCAAAGAGATCCTCCTGTCGGCCGGCTTCGACGTGGTGGGGGAGACCGGCCGCGGCGACGAGGCGGTCGACCTGGCGCTCGAGACCAAGCCCGATCTCGCGATCCTCGACGTGAAGATGCCCGGGCTGAGCGGGATCCAGGCGGCCCGGGAGATGACCCGAGACGCCCGGGTCGCGGTGATGGTGCTCACCGCGTTCAGCCAGCGTGAGCTCATTGAAGAGGCGCGCGACGCCGGAGTGGCGGCCTACCTGGTCAAGCCGTTTCGCCGCGACGAGCTGTTGAGCGCCGTCGACGCCGTGCTGGCCACGTGCCAACAGGAGTGGGCGATCGACGCCGAGATCGAGACCTTCGGGCCGGAGGGATCGGCCGCCGAGGACAAGATCACCACCCGCCGGGTCGTCGAGGAGGCGACGGGCAAGCTGATCGAGAACGCCCAGATGACCGAGGCGGAGGCCTTCAGCTTCATCCAGCGGACCGCCATGCGCACCCGGGCCCGGATGCGCGAGATCGCCCGCCAGGTCATCGACGGCTCGCTCTCCCCGTGAGCGCGAGCGCCAGCCGGCACCGGTGAGCGACCGCCCGAACAGCTCGGGCCCCCTGATCGTCCTCGACGGGATGTCGCTGGCCTTCCGGGCCTACTTCGCGTTGCCCCCCGAGCTCGCGACCAAGGACGGCACGGTCACCAACGCGGTGCACGGCTTCACCTCGATGCTCGTGTATCTCGTGCGCGAGCATCGGCCGAGCGCGGTGGCGGTGGCGTTCGACCCGCCCGGCCCGACCTTCCGCGACGAGCTTCACGCCGAGTACAAGGCCGGCCGTGCCGAGACCCCCGACGAGCTGACCCCCCAATTCGACATGATCCGGGCGATGGTGCGCTCGCTGGCCATCCCGCTGGTCGAGGTGCCCGGCTTTGAGGCCGACGACGTGCTGGCGACCCTGGCCACCCAGGCCCGCGATCGCGGCCACGACGTGGTCGTCGTCACCGGTGACCGGGACTGCTTCCAGCTGGTCGAGGACCCCTACGTGAGGGTTCTCTACAACCGACGCGGGGTCAGTGACTACGCGCTCTACGACGAGGCCGGCATCGAGGAGCGCACCGGGGTGCGCCCACCCAAGTACCCCTTGCTGGCGGCGCTGCGGGGTGATCCCTCCGACAACATCGCCGGGGTCCCCGGGGTGGGGGAGAAGACCGCGGCCAAGCTGCTCAACACCTACGGCGACATCGACGGGATCTACGCCAATCTCGAACTGCTCACGCCCAAGCTCCGGGAGAACCTCGCCGCGGCGGAAGGGCAGGTCCGGGCCAACCTGCTCTTGATCCCCCTCGTGCGTGACGTCCCGCTCGGCATCACCGTCGACGACCTCAACCTCGGTGGCTGGGACTTCGACGTCGCGCGGAGGTGCTTTGCCGATCTCGAGCTGAAGTCGACCTGGGACCGGGTGGTCCCCCTCTTGAAGGACGGGACCCTTGGTCCACCCGCGTCGGGTTCGCTCGCCTCGGGCCCGCTGGCCGGGGAGTCGGCGGGCGCCGAGGCGATCCCCGACGTCGCCGTCGCCGAGGGGGCCGGGACCGACACGGTCGGCATCGTCGCCGAGCCGATCGACGCGCGCCCGGCACCCGAGCCGGCCATGCCGAGCAGCGCCGAGGAGGTCGCCCTCCTCTTAGGAGAGCTGATCGCCGAGGCCGGCGGCGGGCCCATCGCCATCGCCGGGGCGTTCCAGGGCCTGGCGGGACGGGCGCCGCTCTTCGGCCTGGCCGTCGTGTCGGGTGGGCCGGCGTCCCGTGCGCTGTGGATCGAAGGTGACCTGCTCTCGAGCGCCGGGGTGCGCCGGGCGCTGGCCAAGCTGGCCAAACGCCCCGTCGTCGGCCACGAGGTGAAAGAGGTGCTCCGGTCGCTCCTCGGGCAAGGCATCGGGGGGCTCGAGCCGGTGTTCGATTCGGCGGTGGCGGCCTACCTGCTCGACCCGTCCCGGGGGGACTACCCGCTCGCGGAGGTGGCGGCGCCGTTCCTTCACGGCGCGACCCACGCCCGGGCCGAGATGGAACCGCAGGGCCAACTGTCCCTGGACGGCCCGGTGCCGGCCGACGTGGCGACCGGCGCGGTCGAAGAAGCGAGCATCGTCACCCAGCTGGTCGCGCCCATGCGGGCGGCGGTGGAGGCGGCCGGGATGCTGAGGCTGTTCGACGAGGTCGAGTGTCCGCTGATCGGCGTGCTGGCCCGCATGGAGGTGACGGGGATCCGGGTCGACACCGACGAACTGCGCCGGGTGTGCAAGGAGCTGGCCGCCGAGGTGGCCGCGTTGGAAACCGAGGTCCACGAGCTGGCCGGACATCCCTTCAACGTCAACTC
Organism: uncultured Acidimicrobiaceae bacterium; assembly: GCA_963804255.1. Classification (GTDB taxonomy): domain Bacteria; phylum Actinomycetota; class Acidimicrobiia; order Acidimicrobiales; family RAAP-2; genus Palsa-461. The sequence continues at coordinate 60,389 of CAWDPK010000006.1, forward strand.
GACACCCCAGCTGCGTACCGTGCTCTACGACGAGATCGGGCTCAAGCCCGGCCGGCGCACGAAGACCGGGTACTCGACCGACGCGGCCACCCTCGAGGGCCTGCGTGACCAACACCCGATCGTCGAGACGCTGCTGCGCTACCGCGAGGTCGAGAAGCTTCGTTCCACCTACGGTGAGAGCCTGCTCGCCGAGGTGAAGGACGACGGCCGGATCCACGCGTCGTTCCGACAGACGGTGGCGCGCACCGGGCGGCTCTCCTCGGAGCGGCCCAACCTCCACAACATCCCGGTGCGCACCGACTCGGGGCGGCGGTTCCGCCGCGTGTTCGTGCCGGCCGAGGGGTTCGAGTTCCTGGTGGCCGACTACGACCAGATCGAGCTGCGGGTGCTCGCCCACCTCGCCGCGGATCCGGGGCTCCTCGAGGCGTTCTCCTCTGGGACCGACATCCACCGCGCGGTGGCCGCCGGGGTGTTCGGCGTGCCCGCGGACGAGGTCACCCGCACCCAGCGGGAGCGGGCCAAGATGGTCTCCTACGGCCTCGCCTACGGCATGGAGGCGTACGGCCTCGCCCGTCGGCTCGCGACCGGGGTGGAGGAGGCCGCCGAGATCATGGCCCGCTACTTCGGGGCGTTCCCGGCCGTGCGCGCGTACATGGACGACACGGTGGTCGAGGCCCGTCGGCGCGGCTACACCCGGACCGCCTTCGGTCGCATCCGGCCGCTCCCCGAGCTCTCCGACCGCAACTTCCGGGTGCGCCAGGCGGCCGAGCGACAGGCCATGAACGCCGGGATCCAGGGGCTGGCGGCGGACCTGTTCAAGGTGGCCCTGGTGCGGATCGACCACGCACTGGCCAAGGGCAAGCACCGGAGCCGGCTGGTCCTGCAGGTCCACGACGAGGTCATCGTCGAGGTGGCCCAAGAGGAGAAGGAGGCCGTCGGCCCCCTCGTCGAGCGCGCGCTGACCGGTGCCGCCGACCTCTCCGTGCCGCTCGAGGTGTCGATGGCGTGGGGCGCGTCGTGGGCCGAGGCGAAGGGCGGGTAGGCGGTGGTAACCTGTTTTACCTGGCCGAGGTGGTTCCGCTCGGCGTCTTGAGCGGTTCGCTGGTTCCTGCGCCGCCTCCACTGAAAGAGAGTCCATTTCCCGTCATGTCCGCCGAGCCGATCACCCTGTTGTCCAACGAGGCCATGGGGACCTTCGATGCCGAAGGCCACTACCTCCCCCGCCAGATCACCGAGGACGACATGGGCGGCGCCTCCCTCGAAGAGGCGATGGCCGGGACGATCATCGAGTTCGAGGACGGTGACCTGGTCGAGGGCACCGTGGTCAAGATCGACCGAGACGAGGTGCTGCTCGACATCGGCTTCAAGTCCGAGGGCGTGATCCCGGCTCGTGAGCTGTCGATCAGGAACGACATCCATCCAGAAGAGATCGTCACGCTGGGCGAGCACGTTGAGGCCCTGGTCCTGCAAAAGGAGGACAAGGAGGGTCGGCTGGTCCTGTCCAAGAAGCGGGCCCAGTACGAACGGGCCTGGACCACCATCGAGAAGCTGAAGGAATCCGACGAGATCGTGAAGGGCCCGGTCATCGAGGTGGTGAAGGGCGGCCTGATCGTCGACATCGGGCTGCGCGGGTTCCTGCCGGCCTCCTTGGTCGAGCTCCGCCGGGTGCGCGAGCTCCAGCCCTATGTCGGCCGCATCATCGAGGCCAAGATCATCGAGCTCGACCGCAACCGCAACAACGTCGTGCTGTCACGGCGGGCCTGGCTCGAGGAGGCCCAGAAGGAACAGCGCGGCGACTTCCTTACCAACCTGAAGCCCGGCGAGCGGCGCAAGGGCACCGTGTCGTCGGTGGTGAACTTCGGGGCGTTCGTCGACCTTGGTGGGATGGACGGGCTCGTGCACGTCTCGGAGCTCAGCTGGAAGCACGTCGACCACCCGTCCTCGGTCGTCCAGGTGGGCGACGAGATCGAGGTCGAGGTGCTCGACGTCGATCTCGACAAGGAGCGCATCAGCCTGTCGCTCAAGGCCACCCAGATCGATCCTTGGCAGGAGTTCGCCGACAGCCATGAGGTCGGCCAGCTCGTCTACGGCCGGATCACCAAGCTGGTCCCCTTCGGTGCGTTCGTCCAGGTGGGCGACGGGATCGAGGGCCTGGTCCACATCTCGGAGATGGCGGCGCACCACGTCGACCTCCCCGAGCAGGTGGTGACCCCCGGCGAGGAGCTGTGGGTCAAGATCATCGAGATCGACCTCCAGCGTCGCCGGATCAGCCTCTCGATCAAGCAGGCCGCCGAGGGCGGCGAGGTCTCCGAGGAGTACCGGGAGGCATTCGGGGCCCACGCGTACGACGCCGAGGGCAACTACATCGGGAACTACGACTACACCGAGACCGAGTTCACGCCCGAGACCGAGGCCCAGGCGGCCTGGGCCGACTTCGCAGCCGAGCTCAGCAACCCCGAGGGGACCGCCGACGCCGCACCGGCGGAGGCCGCCGACGAGACGGTCTCGGCCGACGCCGCACCGGCTCCAGTCACCGCCGAGGCGCCGTCCGAGTAGGACGTCGGCCACCGGGAGAGCGGGGGCCAACGGCTACATCGGTCGCGGGGTGATCGCCTACCATTCCGCCGGTGGACGTGGCGACCGTCGATGATCTGACCCGTCCGGGCCCGCCCGACGACCCGCGCGGCACCACCAGCGAACCCCAACCGGACGAGCGCGGGCTCGAGGGTACGTGGCGCATCCTGGCCGTCGCCGGCGTGGTCGTCGTCGTGGCGGCGGGCATCGTGCTGCGGTTCTGGACCCGCTCGGCCCTGTGGCTGGACGAGGCGCTGACCGTCGACATCGCCAAGAGGCCGCTCAGCCAGCTCCATCAACTGCTCCGCCAAGACGGGGCGCCGCCGCTCTACTACGTCCTGCTCCACTTCTGGATGAAGGTCTTCGGCACCTCGAATCTCGGTGTGCGCTCCTTGTCCGGGGTGATCTCGGTGATCACCCTGCCCGTCGCGTGGTTGGCCGGGCGCACCTACGGGCGCCAGAGCGCCTGGTGCGTGGCGCTGCTGGTGGCCAGTGCGCCCTTCGCCATCTACTACGGCACCGAGGTCCGGATGTACTCACTGGTCATGCTGTTGACCGCGCTCGGGTTCTTGGCCCTGGTGCGGGCGATGCGCAAGCCCAGGCCGGGCAACCTGATCGCGGTGGCTGTCGTCGCGGCGGCGCTGCTCTACTCCCAGTACTGGGCCCTGTACCTGTTGGCCAGCGTGGGGCTGTGGCTGTTGTGGCAGGTTCGCCCCGGCCAACCCGACACGGCCCGGCGGACCAACGCGCGTTGGACGTTCGGCGCGCTGGTGGTGGCCGGCCTCTTGTTCGTGCCCTGGCTGCCCACCTTCGTGTTCCAGTCACGGCACACCGGGACCCCGTGGGCGGCCCCGGGCAACTTCGGCGCCATCGTGAGCGCGCTGACCGGGTTCACCGACAACCAGGCCACGCTGTCGGCGGTCGGTTCCAACCAGGGCCGCCTGCTGGCCATCCTTTACCTGCTGTTCGCCTTTCTGGCCGTATTCGGGGTGGCCCGGGACCGCTGGCACATCGAGCTCGATCTGCACACCCGCCCGAGGACCCGGGCGATCGGGTTCGTGGTCTTCGTGACGCTCGTGCTGGCGGTCGGTGGGGGGCTGATCTCCAAGAGCGGGTACTCCAACCGATACGCCTCGGTGATCTTCATCCCGTTCATCGTGCTGGTCGTGCTGGGGGCCATGACGCTGGGCGACCCCCGGGCGCGGGCGGTCGCCTTCGCGGTGGCGGCGCTGGCCGGCTTGGCGGTCGGCGTCCAGAACATCAACACCCAGCGGACCCAGGCGCCCGGGGTGGCGGCGGTGCTGGCCGCGCACGCACAGAGGGGTGACGTGGTCGCGTTCTGCCCCGACCAGCTCGGTCCGGCCGTCTACCGGCTGACCAGCACGAGCGGCTACCGGGAGATCACCTATCCGCGCTCGACCGGTCCGGCCATCATCGACTGGGTCGACTACAAGGCGACCGTCCAATCGCACAAGACGGCGCCGTTCGTCGCCGAGCTCGAGGCGATGGCCGGGACCGGCCATTCGATCTGGTTGGTCTATGCCTCGGGATATCAGGGCTACAGGCTCCGTTGCGAGGACATCGCCGAGGAGCTGGTGGGCGCCCCGGGCTACGTGGCCCGTAACTGGATCACCCAGAACCCGGCCAAGTACTACGAGCCGATGGACCTGATCGAGTACACCAAGTCGCCCAGCACAACGTCGGGACCGACGGCCGGGTCGTGAGCAGCCCGCCGGCCACGCCGGCTCAGGCGATTCGGACCCTGGCGTCGCGCGCGTGGAGGGCGCTCGGTGCCGTCGCGGTGCCCTTCGTCGTGGCCCGGGTCATCGTGGTCTCGGCACTCGCGCTGGCGCATCTGGTCGTCTCGCGCACCCACCCCAACGTGGCCGGGGTCACCTTCCGGGTGCACCAGGGACTGCTGGCGTGGGACGCCGGCTTCTACGAGTCGATTGCCCGGTACGGCTATCGCCCCTTCGGCCACCAGGCGCTGCGGTTCTTCCCGCTGTTCCCCCTGGCCGCCCGGGCACTGGCCTGGCTGCCCGGCATCGGCGACGGCACCGCGGTGGTGGCCATCGCCAACGTCGGCGCACTGATCGGCACGGCGCTGTTGGTCGTGCTGGTGCGCCGCGAGACCGGTGACGAGCGCCTGGCCCGGCGCAGCGCCTGGCTGCTGTCGCTCGCCCCGCCGGCGTTCGTCTTGGTCCTCGGGTACGCGGAGGGGATGTTGCTGGTGTTCACCACGGCATGCTTCCTCTGCCTGCGTCCGGCCGCGGCCAGGCGGTCGTCGTGGCTGTGGGCGGCCGCCTTCGGGTACGCGGCCGGGCTGACCCGTCCGTTGGGCGTGTTGCTGGTCCTGCCGATCGCCGTCGAGGTGTGGCGCCGCCGGCGTTCGGCCGCGACCTCCGAGCGCGTCGCGATGGGTCTCGCGCTGTTGGGCCCGGTGGCCGGGCTGGTCACCTTCCTCGGCTGGTCGGCCGGGGTGTTCGGCGACTTCTTCTTGCCGCTGCGGGTCCAGGTCCAAGCGGGCCACCACGGGGGGGTCACCGATCCGTTCCGCACCCTGGTCGACGACGCCAAGGGCGTCCTCCACCACCACTTCGGCACCGCGCTGCACGTCCCGTGGGCGGTGCTGGTGGTCATCTTGTTGGTGGTGGTCTGGCGCCAGCTCCCGGCCACCTACGGCGCGTTTGCGACCGGCGTGGTGGTCGTGGCGCTGTCGGGTACCAACCTCGACTCCTTCGAACGCTACGCGCTGAGCGCGTTCCCGCTGGTCATCGTCGGTGCGATGGGTCTGAGTTCCCCGCGGGTCGAGCGAGTCGTCCTCACGCTCTCGGCGGCCGGGCTGTTCGCCTACGCCTTGTTGGCCTTCTTGAATCTGTCGGTGCCGTGACCGCCGGTCGAACCGGCCCCATCCACTAACGTCGGCACCCGGAACGAGGGACCGCCGGTCGACCGTCGGGGTCGGCGGAGCGTGGCGGCGATCCGAAGCTGGCCCGCCGGTCGCCCATGAGGGTGGGCGTCACGCCGGCGCGGCCGGGAAGGGAAACGGTTGACCACACCAGCTGAGAGCGCCCCGAGCCCCGCGTCGCCCGTCCCCGCGTCGCCCGAGGCCCCGGTGGTGATCATCGGGGCCGGTCCGGCCGGGCTGACCGCCGCTTACCAGCTGGTGAAGGCGGGCGACCCGGTGGTGGTGGCCGAGTCAGACGACGTGGTCGGCGGGATCAGCCGCACCGTCGAGCGCGACGGCTGGCGCTTCGATATCGGCGGTCACCGGTTCTTCACCAAGGTGAAGCCGGTCGAGGACCTCTGGAACGAGATCCTCCCGGCCGAGGACTTCTTGCTCCGGCCGAGGAAGAGCCGGATCTTCTACAAGGGCAAGTACTACGACTACCCACTGCGCGCCTTCAACGCGTTGGCCAACCTCGGGCCCAAAGAGGCGTTCTTGTGCGGGCTGTCGTACCTGCGGGCCCGCGTCAACCCGCCCAAGGACCAGACCAACTACGAGGGCTGGCTGGTGGCCCGCTTCGGGTGGCGCCTCTATCGAACCTTCTTCAAGACCTACACCGAGAAGGTCTGGGGGGTGCCGGTCTCAGAGATGCCGGCCGACTGGGCGGCCCAACGGGTGAAGAACCTCGAGCTCGGCAAGGCGGTCCTGAACGCGATCACCCCCAAGCGCAAGCAGACCGAGATCACCACCTTGATCGAGGAGTTCCGCTACCCCAAGTTCGGCCCCGGGATGATGTGGGAGGTGTGCCGGGACAAGGTCGAGGCGATGGGCGGCCAGGTGCTCATGGAGACCCGCGTAGGCGCCATCCACGTCGAGGGGGGCCGGGCGACCGGGGTGACACTCGCCGAGGCCGGCCAACGCCGGTTCCAGCCGGCCAGCCACGTGATCAGCTCGATGCCGGTGGCCGAGCTGGTGGCCGCCCTCGACCCGCCGCCGCCGGCCGAGGTCGTGGCGGCGGGGGCCGGCCTCCACTACCGGGACTTTCTGACCGTGGCCCTGGTGGTGCCGGTCGAGGCCGGGTTCCCCGACAACTGGATCTACGTGCACGCGCCCGACGTCGAGGTGGGCCGGATCCAGAACTTCGGCCAGTGGTCGCCCTACATGGTGCGCGAGGGAACCACGTGCCTCGGGCTCGAGTACTTCGTCTTCGAGGGCGACAAGCTGTGGAGCACCGACGACGAGACGCTCATCGCCATGGCCACCCGGGAGCTCGACCTGTTGGGCCTGGTGCGTCCCGAGGCGGTGGAGCGGGGGTACGTGGTCCGGGTGAAGAAGGCCTACCCGTATTACGACTTCAAGTACCGCGACAACGTGGCCACCATCGTCGACTGGCTGTCGGCCCACGCGCCCAACGTGCACCTGATCGGGCGCAACGGCATGCACAAGTACAACAACCAGGACCACTCCATGTTCACGGCCATGCTGACGGTCGAGAACATCCACGGCGCCCACAACGACATCTGGGCGGTCAACGTCGAAGAGGAGTACCACGAGGAGCGACGCTCGAGCGACGCCGACGAGCAGCGGGTGCCGACCCCCGGGAGCGGCACCGGCCGGGACGCCCCCGTGCTCCCGTGGCCCCAGGCGTCCGGCTCGCCCCGCTGAACGGACGACCGGCTCGCCAGCCGGCGTCGGCGCTTCCTCAGGCCGATGATGCCGATCCGCTGATCGCCGGTGCGGCCCCATCGGGCGAGTCGACGACCCCGGCGCCGGTGGTCGGGCCGCCGCCGCCGGTGGTCGGGCCGCCCCGGCGCAGCCCGTTGACCAGCCCGTCGACGGCCACCGAGGCCAAGATGGCCAGCACCACCTCGAACGGTGTCCGGTAGCGGGTGCAGCCAAAGGCGATCGCCATCGTCGCCATGACCGCCACGGTGACCGCGGCGAGGGGGAGACAGGTGACCTTGCGTCGCACCAGCACGACGACACCGCCGAGCGAGAGCGCCAGCAACCCGTAGTAGGACCACAGCCCGACCAGGGCCCAGTTGTACGGGCGGTCTTCGAAGAACGCGTCCAGGTCGATCTGTTGCATGGGACGGAAGAAGGCGAATCCGCGGCCGATCTTGGCCAAGGTGACCGGGAGCAGCCGGTTGAGGTGGGACTCCACGAACCGGACCGCGTGATCTTGCTCGATGTTGGCCCGAACCGACTCGTCGACCCCCTTGGGTATCGTCGCGACGAGCGCGCAATGGATGTCCCAGTAGCCCTCGTACTGGCCACCGCTGAACGTCGAACCGCAATCGGCCGACGCCAGCGTGACCCCGAGCCCGTCACTGATGAACACCGGCTTGGAGAACCGGTTCATGTTGTAGCCCACCCAGGGCCCGATCACGAGCACGGCCACCCCCGCGCACACGCCGACCATGACCAACCGTTGCCGCCAGGCGATGTTGCGGGCCAGCAGGACCATGGGCACGACGAGGAGCAAGAAGAGGATCGTGAGCTCGTCTCGACCCAACGCGGCCACCGAGAGGCAGAGTGACATCACAGCGGCGCTCTTCAAGCTGGGGTTCTTCCAGAACCGGTAGGCGGACCACAAGACGAGCCCGACGAGCAGCGGGGTGATCGTCTCGGACAGCGCCGGCTCGTCGCTCATCCAGATGTTCGGGTAGACGGCCACCACCAGGGCGGTGAGGACCCCGACCCGACGGCCGCCGATCTCCCGACCGGCCATCGCGCAGACGACGACGGCGATCGCGCCGACCACCGCGCACCACATGCGATGGGCGAAGTAGCTCTTGAAACCCACCACCGCGGCCATGGCCAGGACCCACACGAACAAGGGCGGCCACGCGGCCGTCTGGAGCCGCAGGTGGTTCAGGTAGAAGTGGAACGGGTCGATGAACCCATAGCCCTCGACGAACAGGTTCGCCGCGTCGTTGTAGTACTTCGCGTCACCGCCGAGAGACCGGTTCGGCCGACCGAGCACTGCGGCCACCCGGATCCCGAGCCCGACCGCCGCGAAGGCCGCGGTCCAGATCCAAAAGCCCCGGTTGGGGTGCTCGCGGCCCTGCGCGTGCGCCACCTCGGGCGCTCCCACCACGGTGGTCATCGTCGGGCCTATTCGATCGGTTGGGTGGGGAGCCCCTGCGCATCGACCGGTGCCGGGAGGACGAACGGATCCTCGACCATGGGCATCTCGGCCCGACTGGTCGATCGCGGGTCGGCCAGGATGAGCACGCTCACCAGGACCCCGACGAAGCCCAGGATGCGCAGGATGAGCTTCCACTCCGCACCGGGTAGGTGTTCACCGAAGATGAGCGTCCCGACCGCGACGACATAGGTGCTCGAGACGACGTTGGAGACCGGGACGATGACCGACGCCGGGCACCGCTGCAGGGCCGTCTGGAAGAGCACCAGCCCGATCGCCGAGGTGACGACGAGGGCGTAGAGGTAGGCCGAGGCCAGCACGTGGGGGATCGAGGCGATCAGGCCGTACCGCTCTACCTGGGCCGCCACGGCCTTGGTGGCGAGCGCCGCCACGCCGTACATGAGACCGGTCGACACGCCGAATATCGGTGCCCGGATGTGCAGGCGCGCCGTGGGGTGACCCTCGACCCGCTCGGCGGTCACGAAGAGCCAACCGGCCACCAGCACCGTCGGGATGGCGGCCAGGACGAGGGAGCCGAAGGCGCCGCTCGAACCGGCGTGGTCACTGCTCGCATCGAGCGAGAGGCTGATGGCGAGCAGCGACAGCGCGACCACGCTCACCGCGCCCCATTCGCGCCGACCGAGGTGCTCCTTCAACGCGACGTGCGACAAGACGAGCAGGATCACGATCCCAGAGACGAAGATCGGCTGGACCACCGAGATCGACACCAGGGACAACGCGAGGACCTGGAGGGCCAGGCCGGCGAGCAGCGACACGAACCCAGCCACCCACAGGGGTGAGGAGGCCACCTGCGTCAACAGGTGCACGAGGCGCTTCGCGTGCACCGGCGGCAGCTTGCCGAGGGCGTGCTTCTCGAGCACGAAGCCGACGTTGTACAGCACCGCCGAGACGATGCTGATCACCACGCCGGCGATGAGGTGGGTGTGGGTGCTCAACTCGGCCCACCTTGGGCTTGGTCGTCGTCGGTGCGCCGCAGCACCACGAGCAGGTTCCAGGTCACCAGCTCGCGGACGACCGGAACCTCGATGACCCATCGCAGCCATCTGGGGTAGTAGCGGGGGAGGGCGTCGACCACCACCGCACGGTCGCGCATCTCTCGGAGCATCTTGAGCGTCGGGCCGACGTGGCAGGCGAACAAAGAGGACCCGAAGAGGTTCTTGGGCGGCCGTCCGGTCCGGGCCTCGTAGCGCCGGGCCGCTCTGGCTCCGCCCAGGTAATGCCATGGGGAGGTCTCGTGCCCGCCCCACGGCGAGTACCACGCGGTGAACGAGACGTAGAGGAGGCCGCCGGGGCGGGTGACCCGGATCATCTCGTCCACCAACCGTCCCGGCTCGGCCACGTGCTCGAGGACGTTGGAAGAGAACGTGACGTCGGCTACCGCGTCGGGGAAGGGAAGCCGGTAGCCGTCCCCGGCCACCGTCCGGCCTCGGGCCAGCCGGCCCGGCCAGACGGCCAGCCGGTGCCGTTGCTCTCTCGAGGTCGCGGCCGTGTCGGCCACCACCGGCGGAGCCTCCAGGGCGTCTGGCTCGACCAGGACGCTGCAGGCGCCGGCCTTCCCGAAGGCCTCGGTGAAGAACCCGCCGCCGCCTCCGATGTCGAGCACGGTCCGGCCGGCCAGCTCGGTGTACCCGGTGATCTGGGCGATGGTGTCCTGGGCGACGGCGCGGTAGAAGGTGTCGGGGTCGCTCTGCTCGAGCCGGAACACCCGGGCCAGGGCCAGCGAACGGGCGAGCCCGGCGGCGGGTACCGCGGGCGGCGACGGGGCGCGGCTCTCCGCCGTGGCCGTTGGCATGACTCGCCAGCGTAACCCTGGATTTCCGGGGGCACCGCTGGGTTCAACCGTGGTCGGCCTTCTACTTGTGCGACCTGCTCGTCACCGGAACCGCCACGCCGGCGTAGTGGGCGGGAGGCTGGTCGGCCGGGCAGGCCCCCGGCGGGTCGTTGTAGCGGGGTTCCTTCGTCCAGGCCCCATACTGCCAACCCGGACGCGGCGAGCCGAGGCCGAGGGGCGCCTTCAGGTCGTTCACCACCAGCTGGCCCAGCTCGGCCGCCCCGAGCGGGCACATGTGGGCGTTGTCGAGCTTGCGGGCCCTCACCCAGTCCCCCTCCGAGGTGCGGAACCAGGTGAGGAAGCGTCCACCGGGTGCGAACAACTGGCTCGTCGACAGGTACAGGGCGTGGCCCGGGAACTCGAGAACCACCGTCTTCGCGATGGCATCCCAGGCGTTCTGCGCGCTGGTCTCGGCCGCCCAGGCCTGCTCCTGGGCCTTGGGGTTCAGGTAGTGGGGACTCGGACCGGTCTGGGGGAACTGGAGCAGCACCACCAGCTCCACCCCGTCGCCGGGGGCCATCCACGTGGCCAGGGCCCGGTCGAGCAGGGCCGCGTAGGTCTTCGGGTGCGCGTCGGGCCAGTGGGTCGTCCCACGACCAGGTCCCGATGATCATCTGGGGGTGGTAGTCCTCGATGATCTGCTGGCTCTGGGAGACCCAGGCGGGCTGGGTGGTGAGGCCCCAGCCCCCGAACGAGGAGTTCGCAACGACGGTCGCCCGCCCGGTGGCCTGCAGGGCGGCGGCGATGCCCGGAGAGCCGTCGCTCATGACGCTGTCGCCCAGGATCCACACCCGAAGCGGATCGGTCGCGCTGGGTGCGGGGCCCGGCGCCAACACCGAGCTCGGGGTCATCGGGCCCGCCGCGCTCGACACCCGACCGGCTCCGTGCGGGGACGCCGTGGCCAGCTGGGCGGTCCCGGCCAGCGGCGGGGCGACGGTGGCCGCGAGCAGCACGGCGGCCGTCGCCCCGATCCCGATCGGGACCATCGCTCGTCTCCACCACCTCGCCCAGTCGGCCTTCCGCAGCGGCCCCTCGACCAGGTAGTAGCTGGCACAGGTGGCCGCCGTCATCAGGCCGAGTCGGGCCGCCAGGAGTTGGACACCCGAGATCCCGGTGGTCGACGGGGTCACGAGATCGATCACTGGCCAGTGCCAGAGGTAGAGGGAATAGCTCACCCGTCCGAGCCAGCGCACCGGTGGCAACGACAACGCGAGCGCGATCGGGCCGCCCGGCGCACCGACCGAGCCGGTGATCACCGCCACGGCGCACAGCGCCGCCAAGACGAGCCCCCCGTCCCACATCCACATGGGCGGCTGGCCGAGCGTCGCCGAGGTCCCGGCCAACCCGATGAGCACGGCCAGACCGGCCGCCCCGAGCACTGTGACCGCCGCGCATGGACGCTCGCGACCTGGCGAGGCGACCGGCCGCACCAGCATGGCCGCCATCCCGCCGAGCAGCAGTTCCCAGGCCCGGGTGTCGGTGCCGAGGTAGGCGCGGTTCACCGAGACCAGGTGCGCGGTGAGGCCCATGGCGACGGCCGAGAGCACCACCAACAGCGCGGTGACGTACAGGAGCGCTCGAGGCGCGCCACCGGCGGGGACCGTGCGGCGGGTGCCCCCGCCCCTCACTGCGAAGGAGGCGGTCAACCCGGCGATGGCCACCACCAGGATCGGCCAGACCAGGTAGTACTGCTCCTCGATGGCGAGGGTCCAGGTGTGGACGAGCGGGGTGGGGGCGGTGTAGGCGGCAAAGTAGTTGTGCGAGTAGGCGATCTGCTGCCAGTTGGCCCCATAGAAGAGGGTGGCGAGCGCCGGAGCGCGCAGTTGCGCCGGCACGACCCCGGGTCCGCCCGCCCACGCGTAGACGCCGAGCACCATCAGCAACAGGAGCACCGCGGGGAGGAGCCGGCGCGCCCGTCGGGCCCAGAAGTTGCGCAGCGCGACGCGGCCGCTCGAACCCCGCTCCGAGAGAAGCAGGGTCGTGATGAGGTATCCGGACAGAACGAAGAAGATGTCGACACCGATCCACCCGCCACCCAGGTGGTCGAGGTGGTAGGCGACCACGCAGACGATGGCGACCGCCCGCACGCCGTCGAGGGCGGGCCAGTACTGGCGGGCCTTGGTGCTCATCGCCGGGCCCACGACCGGCCACCCACGCGCCCCGCTTGGGTCGGGCCCGCCCGGACCGAGGTACGGGGTCGGCGAGCCGAAGCTCTCGAACCGAGACCGAGCGTCCCCGCAATCCTCGATCGTCTTCCCGCGATTTGTCTCAGATGCCTTTTATAGAGGTTGGCATGCACCTCGTCCCGTCGGTACCTGGTCGATTAGGGTACCGCGGGCACAAGTTCGTGGTGCCGGTTCGGATTCTGCGGGGCGCGGCCACGAGGAGCCGGCCGCGGCCTGCGTAGTACTGTCGCCCGGTCGCGTTCCGGTTGACTCCGGCAAGACATAAGGGGTGTCCGTGCGCTTCGGGGACAAGACGGTCGTGGTGACCGGGGCGGGCGGATTCATCGGCAGCGCCCTCGTAGAACGCCTCGTGGCCGACGGCGCGCACGTCCGGGCAATGTTGCGCTACACCTCGCGCGGGCAGCGGGGATGTCTCGATGAGCTCCCGGACGCGACAATGCGGGACGTCGACATCACCCTCGGCGACGTCAGAGATGTCGATGCGGTGCGGGAGGTGCTCCGTGGCGCAGACGTGGTCTTTCATTTGGCAGCGCTCATCGGGATCCCGTATTCCTACGAGCACCCCCAAGAAGTGATCGACACGAACATCATGGGGACGTCCAACGTGCTGATCGCAGCCAAGGAGCTGGGCACGCTGGAACGCATCGTTCTCACGTCGACGAGCGAAGTGTACGGCTCCGCGCTGCGTATCCCCATCGATGAGGAGCATCCGCTGCAGGCTCAGTCGCCGTACAGCGCGACGAAGATCGCCGGGGATGCGCTGGGGCTCAGCTTCCACCGCTCGTTCGGCATGCCGGTGGCAATCGTTCGGCCGTTCAATGCCTACGGGCCACGTCAGTCCGCGCGAGCCGTGATCCCGACGATCATCAGCCAGGCGTTGGCCGAGAGGACCCTGAAGCTGGGCACGCTCGAGACGACGCGCGACTTCACGTTCGTGGATGATACGGCGCGGGGCTTCGTCGCGGTGGCTGCGTCCGACGACGCAATCGGACAGGTCGTGAACCTCGGCTCGGGCACCGAGGTCAGCATCGGGGACATCGTCGCTAAGGTCGCCAAGATCGTGGGTCGCGAACTCGAGGTCGCGGTGGACGACCAACGAGTGCGTCCGCAGAAGAGCGAGGTGTCTCGCCTGCAAGCCGACAGCACCAAAGCCTTGAAGCTGGCCGGATGGCATGCCGAGGTGTCCCTTGACGAAGGGCTGCGTCGCACCAGCGAATGGATCCGGGCGCACCTGCACGAGTACCGGACCGAGGAATACGCCGTATGAAGAGCGTGCTGCTGGCGGGTGGCCTCGGTGTTCGCATGCGCCCGTTGACCTACACCATCCCCAAACCGCTTCTGCCGGTGGGCGAACGCCCAATCCTCGAGGAGATCGTGACCCGTCTGAAGGCGTTCGGTCTGTGCGATCTCGTGATCGCGGTTGGTTACCGCGCCGAGTTGATCGAGACGTACTTCCGTGACGGATCACAGATGGGGGTGCACATCGAGTACTGCCGCGAGTCTCATCCGTTGGGCACCGCCGGCCCGTTGGCGCTCGTTCGGGCGCGCTTCGGAGAGACCGCGAAGCCCTCAGACTCGTTGCTCGTGATGAACGGCGACTTGCTCACCGAGATCGACTTGCCGGCCTTGATCGAGTTCCACGAGCGCGGCGGCAATGACATCACCGTGGTCACCCGGGAGTACCAGCTCCGCCATCCATACGGGGTGATCCAGCTCGATGGCGATCGCATCACCAGCATCGTCGAGAAGCCGACGGTCACCGACACCGTCAACGCGGGGATCTATGTGTTTCGGTGGTCGACCCTCGATCTGATACCCGACGACCGTGCGTACGAGATGCCCGATCTCCTCAACGAAGCCGCGGCATCAGGTCTCAGCGTGGTGGCACACCCGTTCGCTGGCGCGTGGCTGGCGATCGACCACATGGAGCAGCTCTCGGAGGCGGCCCGCATCATCGGGGTGCCAAACTCATGAAGCTGTCGGTCGTCGTCCCGGTCCGCAACGAGTGCGACACGATCGTGGCGCTCCTCGAACGGTTGCGCGCAGTGGATTGCGGCATGTCCAAGGAGATCATCGTGGTCGACGGCGCGTCGACCGATGGGACGCGTGACGCGCTCCTCGGGCTCGACGAAGACCCCGAGCTTGTCATCGTCTTAGAAGACCGCGCTCGAGGTAAGGGCCGCGCCGTGCGGACGGGGTTCGAACGGGCGACCGGTGACATCGTCATGGTGCAGGACGCTGATCTGGAACTGGACCCTGCGCAGATCCCTTCTCTGCTCGCGCCGCTGGTGGAAGGCGGAGCACCGGTCGTTTTCGGATCGCGCTTCAAGGGCCGTGGCCGCGGTGGCGCGCCTCTCATGAACTACGCCGGCAACGTGATGCTGACATGGGCTGCCGACGCCCTCTTTCTTACCCACCTGACCGACATACTGACCTGCTACAAGGTGCTGCGGGCAGACGTGGCAAAGGCTCTCGATCTGCGGTGTAACGGCTTTGACTTCGATGCCGAGATCACTTGCCGGTTGCTACGCGACGGCCATCGGATCATCGAGGTACCGGTGACCTACGATCCGCGCACGGTCGACGAAGGCAAGAAGCTCACGACGGGAGTGGGGTGGAGCGTGTTGCGGGCGATCCTACGAGTTCGCTTCTCAAGAGCATCGACGCCTGCCCAGTCGCCTTCGCCCCGCGAAGTCAGCACAGAAAGCTCGTCCTGAGCTCAGTGGGAGAACCCGATGTCGGCCGCCGGATCCGATGGGCGGTCCCGTTCGGGTCCTCCTGGTAGCCAAGCGGGGTCGAGGAATGGCTCACCCAGTGCCGGTCGGGGCGACTTCGAGCCCGAGCTGGGCGGTCGTCGGTCGCCACAACTAGTGTGATCGGGCGCCCGGAACCACAGAGGGGACGGCCGAGGGGGAGTGCCGTGGGCGAACCGGGAAGGGTGCGGTTCGGGCCGCAACCTCGCCGCAGACCTCGATTCGGAGCCAACCAGACCGATCCCATGACGCCAATGCCCACAGCCTCTCTCTCGGACCTCGTCGAGGCATCGGGCATCCGGCGGGTTGACGTGGTCGCATGGCGCGATCTCGACGACCCCGAGGCCGGGGGTTCGGAGATCCACGCCCACGAGGTCCTGTCCCGTTGGGCGGCCGCAGGGGTCGACGTGCGCCTGTGGACCTCGCGGGTCGACGGTGCTGCGAGGGAGGTCGAACGGGCCGGATACACGGCCTCCCGGATCGCCGGCCGTTACGCCGTCTTTCCGCGCACGGCGCTGCGGGGCCTGTCCGGCAGGATCGGGTCGGGCGACGGTGTGGTCGAGATCTGGAACGGCATGCCGTTCTTCTCCCCTCTGTGGGCCCGGCGTCCACGGGTGGTCTTCCTGCACCACGTCCATGCCGAGATGTGGCAGATGGTGTTGTCGCGGGCGCTCGCTCGGGTCGGCAACACCATCGAGGGTGTCATTGCCCCGCCCCTCTACCGACACCAACCGATTGTGACGCTGTCAGAGTCGGCCAAGCGCGAGATCGTCGAGCGACTCAGGCTGTCCCCGGACCAGATCACCGTCGCGCCACCGGGAATTGCTTCGCGATTCCACACTGGTGGCGCGAAGGCATCCGCGCCACTGGTTGTCACGGTCGGTCGGTTGGTTCCGGTCAAACGGTTCGGTTGGTTCATCGACGCGATGACAAAGCTTCGTGCCGAGCACCCGGACCTCCAGGCGGTGGTGATCGGCGAGGGGTATGAGCGTCCCGCCCTGGAGGCCCAGGTTCGGGCGGCCGGCGCCGAGGAGTGGTTGTCGCTGCCCGGTCGGCTGGGTGATCAAGAGTTGGTCGAGCTGTACCGTCGGGCGTGGCTGGTCGTCTCGACATCGGTACGCGAGGGCTGGGGAATGACCCTCACCGAGGCGGGTGCCTGCGGCACCCCGGCGGTGGCGACCCGGATCGCCGGACACGAGGACGCGGTGGCCCACGGCGAGTCGGGCCTGCTGGTCGACACGATGGATGACGTGGTCACCGCGGCAGCGGCCGTCCTCTCGGACGACCAGCTCCGGGCCCAACTCGGCGAAGGTGCCCGGCGCATGGCCGAACGCTTCACCTGGGACCGAACCGCGTTGATCTCCTTCGGCGTCCTCGCGGACGGGGCCCGCCGAACCAAGAGGCGACGCGCCGATTGACCACCGTCGAGGCTGAGCGGTCCGAGCACTCGGGCGAGCTCGATGGAGCGGTCGCGGTCGAGACCCCCGCCCCGCTTCGTCCACCGAGGTTCCCGGCGTTTGACGGCCTCCGTGCCATCGCGATGGCGACGGTCGTGGGCGTCCACACGGCCTTCGTGTCGGGGCTCACCTTTCGCGACCACACGGCCGCCATCTACACCGGCCCGCCTCGAGATCGGAGTCGCGGTCTTCTTCCTCATCTCGGGGTTCCTGCTCTACCGCCCGTTCGCGGTGGCCCATCTGGCTGCGGGGCCACGGCCTCGAACGGGGGCCTTCTGGGTCCGCCGCCTATTGAGGATCGTGCCGGCCTACTGGGTGGCCCTGTTCTTGACGACGACGATCATCCACGCCACGCCGATCGGCCCCGGGGGCATGCGGGCGTACCTCTCGCACTACCTGTTCGCTCAGATCTACCTTCCCGGGCAGGTCATCCCGGCCTCGGGGATCACCCAGGCGTGGACGCTCTGCGTCGAGATGTCCTTCTACCTGATGCTTCCCTTGTACGCAGCGGCGATAGGTCTGCGGCGGAACAGTCGCTCGCCGAACCAGCGGCTGGCCCGAGAGCTGGCGGGCCTGGTCGTGCTGGTGGCGATCAGCCTCGTGTATCGGTTCTGGGTTCTCTCGTTGCAGCGCCACGGTCTCATCTACAAATACATGATCCTTTGGCTGCCCGGCGAGCTCGACCTGTTCTCGGTGGGGATGTTGCTGGCGATCCTGAGCGCCTGGACCCACCAGCGCGGCCACGAGCCCCGTTGGCTGAGTCGCTGGTGGTTCCCGTGGGCCAGTTGGGCCTTGGCCGCAGTGGCGTTCGTCGGGGTGAGCCATATAGGAGTGCCGACCACGGTCACCTACGTGAAGACGTACCTCGACATCACCCGCCAGACTCTGTATGGGACGTTCGCGTTCTTCCTCTTGTTGCCGGCCGTCTTCGGTCCCCAGCATCGTGGGGCGATCCGACGGTTCTTGTGCTCCTGGCCGATGGCATCGCTCGGCGTCATCTCTTATGGCGTGTATCTCTGGCACCAGGCACTGATCTCGGAGCTGATCAAGTATTACCCGAGGCTGTTTGGGATGAAGCTCTTCTTCAACGTCGCCTTCTGGGGAATGTTCGGCGAGATCCTGGGGGCGGGGATCGTGGTTGCCTCGCTCAGCTACTTCATCATCGAGAAGCCGGCCCTCCGGCTGAAGCGCCTACGGCCCCTCGGCTGGTTCAAGCAGACGTCGCCTGGTGCAGACCCCGTCGCCGGATCCCAACCGGCCGCGAGAGCCTGAACCACGCCAAGAGGGCGATGAGGTAGGCCACCAGGCCGAGGAAGAGCACCACGTCGAACCCGTAGATCATGGCCAGGATGGTGGCCAGGGCCGACCCGACGACCGACGCGAAACCGTTGACGGCCCAGCCCCACGCCACGTACTCGCGTGGGAACTCCCCGAGTCCGGCCACGTGCGCCAAGCCCGATGGGCATGAACATGCCGAGGCAGAGTCCGAGGGGCGCCAGGACCAAGAAGGCGATCGGGATGCGGATGGCCAACGCCAGATGCAGGAGCGAGTTCGTGAACGGGGTCAACCCGAGCAGGTAGAAGAGACACAGCGCCGCCACCCCGACGAACAGGAGCGGCACCGCCCGGCGATGGTCGGACACCTTCGAACTGAGCAGCGCACCCACGCCGGTGAAGACCAGCAGCGACATGAGAACGATGGTGAGCGAGTAGGTGGGGTAGCCCAAGAACAGGTTGAGCATCTGCATCAGGGTGATCTCGAAGAAGATGAAGCCGAAGCCCAGTCCCGCGAAGAACAGGCCAGACACGCTCTTGCGGGGGAGCCGAACCCAGATCTTGCGGACCGCGAGGAAGGGGAGCAGGAGGAAGATCGTCGCGATCAGGACCGAGAGCGCCAGCAACAAGATGAGGACCCGCTCTCCGACCGGCGTTCTCCCGGTCTTGGCTGTTCAGCCGATGGGCGTAGTTGGCCAGCACCGTTCCATACCGGGCGAAGTGCCAGAAGAACGGGTCGTTGTCGGTCGTGGGGGTCACGTTGAAGGGGAAGGTTGCATAGAAGTGCGCGAGCCCAGTGTTGGAGGTCCGCATGAGCGTGTTGACCGGGTTCTTACGGGGGGTGACCCCCGGTGCGAAGAAGATCGACGTCTCAGGCACCGTCTTCGCTGACGCCTTGAAACGGGCGATCTCTTGTGGAGTGAACGGCGACCTAGAGACGAGGATCGTCGAGAGAGGAATCGCCCCGAGGAAGTGGGTCTGGGTGACCGCGACCAGGATGTGATCCGACGCGTCGGAGATCCCGAGGTTGCGCCAACGCCTGACGAGCCGTCGCCACGAACCGGGTCGTGCGGAGGTAGTAGGTGTCGTCGACCTCGCCGAACTGAGCCACGAAGAGTCCCGTTGATCGTCAGGTGCTGCAGATCGGACTCGATACCGTTGGTCGTGTAGAGGTAGCTCTCCGAGAGCACGTACGCGCTCGACAGCGCGCCGTTTGTCGCTGCGTAGCTGTCTGGGGCCGGGTACCAGACAAGCTGGAACTTCTTGGAGGTCCGGGCCATGTACGAGCGGCCGTCAGCGACGTAATAGGTGACGTGTGGGTTCTGGGCGATGTGCCCGTCGAAGTTGGCGAAGGTGGTGGTCACGAGATGCACGGTGACCGGGTTCAGCTCGACGGCGTCGATATGCCCGGCCTTGTAGGCGAGCGATACCAGAACCTCATGGGCACCAGCCGCCCCGATGACGGCTTCTTGCTGGGGTGGGGTCTTCAGGACGTCGAACGGGATCGCGCGTGGGTCCTGGGGGAAGTCATAGATCTTGAGGAACGACAACTTCCCGTTCCACTTGTAGATGCTCGAACCAAGAATCCCGTCGTGGTAGAGGTAGATCTGATCAGGGACCTTCTTGAACACACCCGCGTCGACCCGGAAGATCGAACCCCAGCCGGAGAACGCCAGGTCCCCTGGGGGGACCGAGATCTTGCTCGTGTCGACCCGCTGATAGGGGAGTGCCCCGGGGAACGCGACGAGAAGTGTCGTCCCTATGACGAGAAGCACCGAGATCACGCGTAGGACGATCTGGAGGCGCACGGCCACCCAGAGCGCACAAACGCCCATGGCCAGCGCGGCCAGCATGACCGCTGCGGGCGCCCCGAGTGACGAGACGAAGTAGATGACGGTGGCGCAGCCGATCCCTGCCCCCAAGAGATCAGCAAAGTACAGACCCCCGATCCCCTCGGGTTGCCGACCGAACAAGGTGGCGATGATGATCCCGGGGCCGACGAACGAGGCGAAGATGGACACCGAGATGACCAGGAGCATTAGGAAGCTCCTGGTAGAGGCCGTCGTGCCGTACTGCCAGACCGCCAGCGTATCGATGCGGACGAAGGCGATGAGGACGTACGCGGCCACGGTGCCGATAGAACTAATGACGAGGCTCCAGAAGAGGATTTGATCAGTAGCGGCTCGCTTGAGCCGCTTGGAGACGGCGATGACGACCCCACCGCCACCTATGCCGAGTAGTGCCAGACCAATGACCAGATAGACGTAGTAATAGAACAGCTTGTAGGAGACGATCCGCGTGTAGCTGATCTCGATGACGAGAGCCGAGAAGCTGACTATCAGGATCTCGAAGTGATGGCTCCATCGCCACCTCAGTCGCGACGGGCGCGCGACAGTCGGGATGTTAAGCGTTGTCACTGGGCGGCTCCCCCCCGTCTGGCACCTCAGCTCGCGACGACAGGGTACCGGGGAGTAGGGATTTCAACCAACGAGCGCTGTGCCGAAACGCCGAACGCAATGGCCCCTTCTTCGTCACGGATCCCTCTTCACCATCGGGGGCAACGGCGACCTGGTGGTCCTCCTTATCCTGGCCTTCGTTTGTGTCCGTGCTCGTCGACGACTCATCGGTCGATGTCGACACCAGCTCAGTTTCCCCGTTTGATTGCCCGTCGGCTGGGCTCAGACCAACCTGTGTCGACGGCTCGGTGAGCACCTCATCGGTTTGTTCGGCCGGTCCCGGACCGTCCGATGGCATTTCGGTAGCGGCTTCTTCATCCGGCTGGACAACAGGCGACTCGACGGGTCCTCCGGCGAGCCAGCTTCGCCACCGGGCGATCTCGACGACGGCCCCGGCGAGCAACGCGCACATGGCAATCCAAGCGAGCGTGTTCGCAACGGGAAACTGCTCAGGCCAGCCGATGTTGGACGGGTACCGGTATCGCTGCTGTTGCACCACCATGTAAGTGCCCGCTGCCCCGAGCAGGCCGAGCGGGGCGAGGACGAAGAGCAACCGGCTCCAGGGAACGAGACAACCGAGCACCACCGCGCCAAAGACGATCGGGGCAGCGATCGGGGCGGTGACCGCTCCGGCGGCGGCCCCCGAGAGCAACGCGACGACCAGCATGAACAGGACGTGGGGGCGCTTTCCCCTGGTCGAAAGAACGGAGGTCAACTCGGGCCTAACCGGTACGAGTGCTTGCAGATGACCTTGCGGGATGAGCTCGAGTGACTCGACGAGGTCGGTTTCGGTCCCGCTCGGGTTCGACTGGGTGGCTTCCGTCGCGTTCGTTGCCGTGGAAGCGGGCGATTCGGAACGCCTACGCCATCTGGCCTCCGGCCAGTGCAAGAGCCGGCCCGCGCCCGCCCACGCGGAGGCGAAGACCGACACCGGGGCCTTCGACTCCTCTTGGTCGGTCGATTCGGTGGCTTCCGTCGCGTCCGCCGTTTCGGAAGCGGGCGATTCGGAACGCCTACGCCATCTGGCCTCCGGCCAGTGCAAGAGCCGGCCCGCGCCCGCCCACGCGGAGGCGAAGACCGACACCGGGGCCTTCGACTCCTCTTGGTCGGTCGATTCGGTGGCTTCCGTCGCGTCCGCCGTTTCGGAAGCGGGCGATTCGGAACGCCTACGCCATCTGGCCTCCGGCCAGTGCAAGAGCCGGCCCGCGCCCGCCCACGCGGAGGCGAAGACCGACACCGGGGCCTTCGACTCCTCTTGGTCGGTCGATTCGGCAGCTTCCGTCGCGTCCGCCGTTTCGGAAGCGGCCGATTCGGAACGCCTACGCCATCTGGCCTCCGGCCAGTGCAAGAGCCGGCCCGCGCCCGCCCACGCGGAGGCGAAGACCGACACCGGGGCCTTCGACTCCTCTTGGTCGGTCGATTCGGCAGCTTCCGTCGCGTCCGCCGTTTCGGAAGCGGCCGATTCGGAACGCCTACGCCATCTGGCCTCCGGCCAGTGCAAGAGCCGGCCCGCGCCCGCCCACGCGGAGGCGAAGACCGACACCGGGGCCTTCGACTCCTCTTGGCTCAGCGGCTCGTCGGAGGTCGACTCTGGGTGTCGACGCCCGGCGACGTGTCGGCGGCGCAACAACCGACGAGGGCCGGTCCATGCCCACGCGAGGAACGACGATGGGATCACGATGATCCCGATGCTTCCGACCAACGTCGCCGCCGAGGCGATGATGGCGAGGTCGACGACCTTCTGCGGGGTCCAGGTGAGGTCAAAGACCCGTGTGCCGCTCGCTTCGGTGCCCGAGATCAGCCATCCATTGGCGTATCCATCGACGAGGGTCGACGAACCGAGGTTCGCCCCTCCCTGGATCGAAGCTTTCCAACCGGCGCTCTGGCTCTGCCCGAGGACCAGCCAATACGGGGTGCCGGTTCCGGTGACCTTCACTGTGACGTGCGTCCGGTCCTGGTGCAGCACTCGAGCGGTCGCACTGGTCGGGGGCGGCGGGAGAGAGATGGTGCCGGTCGAGGTGAGGGGGAGGGTCGAGCCACCACTGGCCGAGGACAGCCAGATCGAATCGAGATCCAGACCCTCCAACTTCGAGGTAGCGGTCTGCACCATGTGCTCTCCGGGGCCGAGAGTGACCCCGTTCACCGAGTTGCCACACCCGGAGAGCTGTAGCGCCCCGCCGGAGAGCGCCGTGGCGGTGGGCCCGCTGACCTGCACATCGACGGGCGTGCCGTCGATCGTGAGGAGGTTGTCGAAGCACGCCGACGTCGTCGCTGCAGGTGTAGGAGGGGCAACGACATCGGGAATGCCGACCTCGGCGATCCCAACCGGGTCGGTCTGGTTCGAGCTCGAGTAGTAGTCGAGTTCCTTGAGCGGTCGCGTCTTGTCGATCGTGATCTTGACCTCTTGGCCGGTGACCGTTGGGAAGCTGATCGGCACGGTGGTGGTGGAACCCTGGGGCCGACCCTTTCCGTCGGGGATCGCCGGCAGATTGACCACCCTGGAGGTGAGACCCGACGCGATCGTGATCTGCGTCGGGATCGAGTGACGACCATCGGTCACGATCTGCATGTTGAGATTGCTGAAGCTGACCGGACGGTCGAAAGCGTAGAGGAGCCAGTTGCCGTCCTGGGGTCCGAAGCCGGGCATCCATGAGGTATTCGGATTGCCGTCGATCGCGGCGTACGCGCTCGCACTGAGGTCTCCGGGCAGGCGGCCCGAGGAGTTCGTGAATACCACCTCTGCGGCAGGGGCCGCCAAGGCCTTGCGTCCTGAGATGGAGACCGGCGTCCTTCCGACGATCTGGTCGATGACCGGGTCGGGATCGGTGGCGGAAATACGAGCCGAGCCTCCGATCGAGAACGTCCGCGCGGTCGGGAGCGAGAAGCTGCGGTTCATGTCGAGCTCGGGGTCGCTTCGAGGAGGAACCGGGGCCGTCCGGATCCTGGTCATGAGCACGACAAGGGGATGGGTGATGGAGGTCTTGCCGACCGATTTGAGGAGCTCCGTCGGCAGCCGCAGGGTTTGGACGACCGGCGCGACCCCGGGGATGTTGACCTCGGCGAACCCGACCCCACTCAAGCCGTTGTAGGTCCTGCGGATGCCCGAGCTAGTCGTCTCGACCGTGAGGGTGAGCTTCTTAAAGGTCTGGGTGGGGAAGTGCACCTCTTCACCCGGCACTCGGCGCGACGAGCTGTTGAGGGTCCGCGTCACGGTCCGGTCGCCGTCAAAGGTGAGGCTTACCCTGGTGATCCAGCGGTTCCGGGGGCCGGTCTGGGGTTGCAGCAGGCGGATCTCTGACGCGGTGACCGGCTTGTTCAGTGTCACCTGGAGCTGCACCCCGGTCGCAGGGCCGAACGCGCCCTCGGCCCAGCGAGTGTCCGGGTTGTCGTCGAACGCGTTGTAGGCCTGGTCCTCGGGGGTGTTCGTGATGGGGTTCCCGTAAGAGGACGCCTGGATGCTGGCGACGCTCGACAAGGTGGTCACCGTTTGGGACGAGGTACCAGAACCCGACACCGGAGGGAGCGCCTGCTGGTACGGGTCCACCACGAGGGGTCCCGTTCCGGTCTGCTCGACGTAGCCGGTGTTGTCGTCGAGCGTCCCCCAGGTGTCCTGCTGTTTCTGATTGGTGTCGGTGAGTACGAGGACCGCACCGCTGTTCAGGAGTTGGTCCAAGCCGGCGGTGTCATGGGCGAACGACTGCGCGTAGAAGATGGTGGGGTTCCCGTCAAGGAGCCCGGCGGCCGACGCGTCGACCAGGCCGGCCCCGCTACCCGAGACGAGCAACGGCTCCGAGGTCGTCTCGGTGCGCACGAGTGGCCGAGCGTCGCTCACCGCGAACACCGCCACCGGCGGGGGCACGGAGGCCCCGGTCGGGATGGCGAGCTGGGTCTCATCTTGGAGCGGATAGGTGACGGTCTTGTAGATCGTCGGCTTGCCGAAGCTCACCGGTGGTGCGAGGCCGGTCGACGTGTCGATCAGCGTGAGCCAAAGGGGCTGTGGTCGGGCGGTGTTGAACCGTTCGTACTGCTCGTTGCCCTGGAAGAGGATGTCGCTTGCACTCATGAGGCGGGCGATCGGCACGAGCGTCGATGGGACGAACACCCCGTCTTGTATCGACTCGTCGAGGGCCTCCAACAGATCGACGCTCGCCGGCTCCCCCTGCGGCACCACCTGGCGGCTGACGTAGGGACGGTTGATCAACCCGGGCCACACGGGGTCGCCGGTGACTCCCCAGCGGTAGTAGGCGAAGTCCTCACCCGGAATGCCCAAGACACGACCGGTGCCGTGGGTGTTCAGGTAGTTGGCGGCGGCCAGCACGTAGGAGGGCAGCTGCTCGGGACGGGCCAGGTTGTTCGCCACCAGGTCTCCGGTCCAAAGGGGCGGCAGGTCGGCGGCGGCCAGCGCGATCGCGACGACGAGGACCAGCAAGCCGGTCTTGAAGCGCACCGCGGCGATCGCACTGATCCCCGGCGCCGAGGAGGAGCGCGAATCCAAGGACGATCAAAGGGACGATTCGGTTGGTCGAGCGCATGGCCAGACCGATGGTTGAATCGGATCCGGCGGCACGCAGCGCCTTGCCGAGTGGGGACGGGTCGGTCGAATGGGTAGGCGGCCACCGCGGCAATGACTCCGATGAAGATCAATCCGACCGCGAAGGCCCGGTAGCGCCATCGGGCCAGGGCGCCGACGATGACGCAGAAGGCCGGCACCGCGAAGCTCACGCCGATCAGCCAGCTCGACTGCATGTAGGGGATCGCCGCGCTCGTCCAGGGCTGGAGCTTGTCCTGCGCCGTAGAAGTACCAGTAGCCGAGACCGCGAACCACCTCGGAGGAGAGCGAGGTGCTGGTGACGGTCGGGATCGTTTCGGTGAACTTCAAGATGTTGAGCCCGTAGACGCCTTCGGCCCAGAGCCCGGCGATCCACCAGAGCGACACTCCGATGCTCAGCACACCGAGCCGGAGCACCGCCGCCAGCGCCCGCCGGGCCGAGACCTCCTTGGTGACCCAGACCGCGTAGAAGATCCACAACGCCGGGGCCAGGCCGGCCAGGAGGATGGATGTGGCGTTGACCCCGCCCACCAGGGCGATGACCACTGCGAAAAGGGCCGGATATCGCCACCCGCCGCGCCGGACGGCCAGAATGACGAGGCCGACCATCCACCCGAGGGCCGCCCACGGCATGACGATGGCCGAGATCCGCGCGATGTAGTCGATGACGAACGGGCGTGAACGTGTACGCGACGCCGGCCGCGACGCGTCCCCACGGACTGAGGCCGAGCAACTTGGCCAAGAAGAAGACCCCGGTGCCGGCGAAGAAGAACAGGCTGCCCATCCAGAAGCGCTGGCCGACCCACATCGGGATGTGCAACTCCTGGATGATCCAGTAATACGGACCCATCGGGAACAGGAAGCCGATGTTCTGGTGGGTCACCGTGCCCATGCCGACGTCGGGGTCCCACATCGAGATGGCGCTCTGCATGAGCTTGCCCGGGTCGAGGTACAGGTACTGCTTCGAGTCGTCGGCGACCATGCCCGGCTTGGTGAGGAATGACGGGACGTAGGTGGCCGCCGCCAACAAGACGGTGGCCACGCTCACCACGGGATCGAGCCGGCGGACGCGGGCCCACAAACCCTTCGAAGGTGGCGTGGCCGACGCTGCCGGCGAAAGGGAGGCGACGCTCATCGATTCGGACCGGACCGGAAGCATATCGAGCACCCCGGAGTCCCGTTTAGCCAGCTCGATAGCATCAGGGAGGCGAAAAGGGGGCCGACCTCAGTGTTTGGCATCGCCCTCACCGGAGGGATCGGGAGTGGAAAGTCATCGGTGAGCGATCGGCTCGTCGCGAGAGGCGCCGATCTCATCGATGCCGACCAGATCGTCCATGAGGTGCAGCGTCCCGGGGGTTCGGCCTACGAGCCCTTAATCACACGTTTCGGCGAGGCAATCCGGGCCGCCGACGGCACCATCGACAGACCGGCATTGGCACGGATCGTGTTTCACGACCCCGCCGCGTTGGTCGACCTGAACGCGATCACCCACCCGCTGGTGGGCGAGCGGATGCGCGAGTTCCGCGAGGCCCTAGAGAAGACCGATCACGTCGTCGTCTTCGCGATCCCCTTGTTGCGCCCGGTACACCGCGAGCGGTTGGGGTTTGCGGCCGTCGTCGTGGTCGACTGCCCGATCGAGACCGCCGTCGAGCGGCTCGTCGTCGGGCGCGGCGATGGACCGCGACGACGCGCTGGCTCGCATCGCCGCCCAGATCAGCCGGGACGAGCGCGTGGCGGCGGCGGACTACGTCGTCGACAACTCCTTCTCCCTCGAGGACCTGGACGCCCAGGTGGCGCGCCTGTGGTCCTGGATCGAAGAACGCCGGGTGCCGCTCGAGGGTTAGGACGTGTCCGGTCGGCCGCGACACAGCCGCCCGATACCATCGGTGACGTGCCCGAATTCCAGGTCGTCTCGCCGTTTCAACCAGCCGGTGACCAGCCGACCGCGATCAAGGCGCTGGTGGAGGGGGTACGTCGCGGCGACCGTTACCAGACCCTCGAGGGGATCACCGGCAGCGGCAAGACGGCCACCATCGCGTGGATGATCGAGCAGGTACAGCGGCCCACGCTGATCATCGAGCCGAATAAATCCCTCGCCGCCCAGCTCTCCTCCGAGCTGCGGGACCTCTTCCCGAAGAACCGGGTGGAGTTTTTCGTGTCGTACTACGACTACTACCAGCCCGAGGCCTACCTTCCGACCACCGACACCTACATCGAGAAGGACTCGTCGATCAATGACGAGATCGACCGGCTTCGCCACGCGACGACTTCCTCGCTGTTGCTTCGCCGTGACGTGATCGTGGTCGCGTCGGTGTCGTGCATCTACGGCTTAGGCTCGCCCGACGAGTACCGCGACCGGACCGTCGCTCTTCGCGTCGGTGAGGAGCACGACCAACGGGACCTGCTGCGTCGGGTCGTCGAGCTGCAGTATGACCGCAACGACATGAACCTGGTCCGCGGCACCTTCCGTGCCCGCGGCGATACCGTGGAGATCCATCCGGCCTACGAGGAGTCGGCGGTTCGCCTGGAGTTCTTCGGCGACACCCTCGACCGCATCGTTCCCTTCGATGTGATGACCGGCGAGATGGGTGACGAGCTCGAGGACATCGTCGTCTTCGCCAACACCCACTATGTCGCCGGGGACGAGACCATCCAGCGGGCCATCGCCTCGATCGAAGCCGAGCTGCAAGAGCGACTGGCGCAACTCCAGAGCGAAGGCAAGCTGCTCGAGGCACAGCGTCTCCGCGTGCGCACGCAACACGATCTCGAGATGCTCGCCGAGACCGGCGTGTGCTCGGGGATCGAGAACTACAGCCGGCACCTCGATGGCCGGGCGCCCGGCCAGACGCCCTACACCCTGCTCGACTTCTTCCCGAAGGACTACGTGACGGTCATCGACGAGAGCCACGTCGCGGTGCCACAGCTCCATGGGCAGCACGCGGGCGACCGATCCCGCAAGGACGTGCTCGTCGAGCACGGGTTCCGGTTGCCGTCGGCGGTGGACAACCGGCCGCTGCGCTTCGACGAGTTCGTGGATCGGACCCCCCAGACCGTCTTTGTCTCCGCGACGCCGGGACCCTACGAGCTCGAGGTGTCGACCCAGGTGGTCGAGCAGGTGATCAGGCCGACCGGGCTGGTCGATCCCGAGGTGGTCATGTGCCCGACCAAGGGCCAGGTCGACGACCTGATGACCCGGATCGAGGACAACGTTGCCCGAGGTGGCCGGGTGCTGGTCACCACGCTGACCAAGAAGATGGCCGAGGACCTCTCGGACTACCTGGCCGATGCGGGGATCCGCGTCCAGTACCTCCACTCCGACATCGACACGATCACCCGGATCGAGATCCTCCGCAGCCTGCGCCTGGGCGAGATCGACGTGCTGGTCGGGATCAACCTGCTGCGCGAGGGCTTGGACCTTCCCGAGGTGTCCCTGGTGGCGATCCTCGACGCGGACAAGGAGGGTTTCTTACGGTCCGCCTCCTCGCTGATCCAGACCATGGGCCGGGCCGCCCGCAACGTCGAGGGAAGCGTGGTGCTGTACGCCGACACGATCACCGATTCGATGCGCGAGGCGGTGTCGGTGACCCAGCGGCGCCGGGAGCGTCAGATCGCCTTCAACGCCGAGCACGGGATCGACCCCCAAACCATTCGCAAGGCGGTGACCGACATCTTGGAGCGGCTGCGGGGGAGCGGGGACGGGTCCTCCCGGGCGAAACGCAGCCGGGCCGAGGTCAGGTCGCGCCAGGGTGCCCGGGCCCTTCGGGTCCGGGCCGGGTTGGCCGAGCCCCGGGCGCCAGGTGCAACGGTGGGCCCTCCGGAGCTGGTCAAGATCATCAACGAGGTCGAGGCAGAGATGCGCCGGGCCGCCACCGAGCTGCGCTTCGAGGAGGCGGCCCTGCTCCGAGACGAGTTGAGCGAGCTCCGATCGACCGCAGAAGCGGGATAGCCAGACCGACGCGTCAGACCCCTCCGGTATCCTCCGCTTGTGTCTGACCTATTGGTGATCCGCGGGGCCCGCGAGCACAACCTCCAGGATGTCTCACTCGAGCTGCCCCGGGACCGCCTGATCGTGTTCACGGGGCTCTCCGGATCGGGGAAGTCGTCCCTGGCCTTCGACACGATCTATGCCGAGGGCCAGCGCCGCTACGTCGAATCGCTGTCCGCGTACGCCCGTCAGTTCCTGGGCCAGATGGACAAGCCCGACGTGGACTTCATCGAGGGGCTCTCGCCGGCCATCTCGATCGACCAGAAGTCGGCGTCCCGGAACCCCCGTTCGACCGTCGGCACCATCACAGAGGTCTACGACTACCTGCGGCTTCTGTACGCCCGGGTCGGCAAGCCGCACTGTCCGAACTGTGGCCGCCCGGTGGCCCGCCAGACCCCCCAGCAGATCGTCGACCGCGTGCTCGAGCTGGCCGAGGGCACCCGGTTCCAGGTCCTGGCCCCGATCGTGCGGGGCCGCAAGGGGGAGTACAGCTCGCTGCTCGAGGACCTGGCCCGGCAGGGATTCGCCCGGGTGCGGGTCGACGGGGTGCCGCTCGAGCTGGCCGACCGGGCCGACGTGGCGCTGGCCCGCTACGAGCAGCACACGATCGAGGTGGTGGTGGACCGCCTGGTGCGGCGCGACGGGATCCGGGAACGACTCACCGAGTCGATCGAGACGGCCCTCGAGCTGACCGGTGGGACGGCCGAGGTCTTGGTCAGCGGGGCCGCCGGCCTCGAGAAGCGGGGGTCCAAGAGCGGCGACGAAGACGCGGGCCGAGAGCGCCGGCGAGGAAGACGAAGGGATCACGTTCAGCCAACACCTGGCGTGCACCCACTGCGGGCTCAGCTTCGAGGAGCCGGCGCCCAGGAACTTCTCGTTCAACTCGCCCTACGGGGCCTGCCCGACCTGCGCTCGGCCTCGGGACCCGCTTCGAGGTCGACCCCGAACTGGTGGTGCCGGACCCGAACCTTTCGATCGAGGACGGCGCGGTCGCGCCCTGGGCGAGCGCACGAAGCGAGTACTTCTCGGGAATCCTGACCGGGCTGGCCGAGGTGGGTGGCTTCTCGGTGAGCACCCCCTGGAAGCGGCTGAAGGACGAAGGACCGCAAGCTGGTCCTGTACGGCTCCCAGGGCAAGCCGGTCCACATCCAATACAAGAACCGGTTCGGGCGGCGCCGTTCCTACACCGCCCAGTTCGAGGGGATCGTGCCCTGGCTGACCCGGCGCCACTCCGACGCCGAGTCGGATTACTCGCGCGAGCAGATCGAGCAGTACATGCGCGAGGTCGACTGCCCCGACTGCAAGGGGGCTCGGCTCAAGCCCGAGATCCCTGGCGGTCACCGTCGGCGGGATGAACATCCACGAGCTGTGCTCGCTCTCGATCGCCCGCTGCGCTGAAGGCGGTGGCGGACCTCGAGCTCTCCGAGCGTGACCACATGATCGCCGACCGGGTCCTGAAGGAAGTTCGCGAGCGGATGCAGTTCCTCTTGGACGTCGGTCTCGAGTACCTCTCGCTGGCCCGCTCGGCCGGCACGCTGTCGGGAGGCGAGGCGCAGCGGATCCGACTGGCCAGCCAGATCGGCAGTGGTCTGGTCGGCGTCCTCTACGTGCTCGACGAGCCGTCCATCGGCCTGCACCAGCGGGACAACCAACGGCTCATCGGCACGCTGCTGCGGCTCCGGGACCTCGGGAACACCGTCATCGTCGTCGAGCACGACGAGGAGACCATCCGCACGGCCGACTACGTGGTCGACATCGGGCCCGGGGCGGGCGAGCACGGCGGGCCGGATCGTGCACGCGGGTTCGGTCACCGGGCCCAAGGGCCTCGTCTCCAACAAGGCCTCGATCACCGGCAACTACCTGTCGGGCCGACCGCAAGATCCCCGTGCCCGACCGTCCGCCGGCCGGGCACCGGCCAGAGCGTGGTGGTCCGGGGGGCGAGGGAGCACAACCTGACCGACATCGACGTGACCTTCCCGCTCGGCTGCATGATCGCGGTGACCGGGGTGTCGGGCTCGGGGAAGTCCACGCTCGTCAACGACATCTTGCTGCGATCGCTGGCCCATCAGCTGCACCGGGCCAAGGCGATCCCGGGGCGGCACCAGGGCGTGACCGGGATCGAGCACCTGGACAAGGTCGTCGACGTCGACCAGGCGCCGATCGGGCGCACGCCGCGGTCGAACCCGGCCACCTACACCGGCGTGTTCGACCACGTCCGCCGGCTGTTCAGCCAGACCCCCGAGGCCAAGGTCCGCGGCTACCAACCGGGCCGCTTCTCCTTCAACGTCCGAGGCGGCCGCTGCGAGGCCTGCGCGGGCGACGGGACGATCAAGATCGAGATGCACTTCCTGCCGGACGTCTACGTGCCCTGTGAGATCTGCCACGGGGCCCGCTACAACCGCGACACCCTCGAGGTGACCTTCCGGGGCAAGACCATCGCCGACGTGCTCGACCTGTCGTGCGAGGAGGCGCTCAGCTTCTTCGCCAACCAGCCGCCCATCGCCCGGCACATGCAGACGCTCGTCGACGTGGGTCTCGGGTACATCCGGCTCGGCCAGCCGGCGCCCACCCTGTCGGGCGGGGAGGCCCAGCGGGTCAAGCTGTCGACCGAGCTCAGTCCAGACGGCCGACCGGGCACACCTTCTACGTGCTCGACGAGCCCACCACCGGGCTGCACTTCGAGGACACCCGTCGGCTGCTCCACGTCCTGGACCGGCTGGTCGACCAGGGCAACACGGTGGTGGTGATCGAGCACAACCTCGACGTCATCAAGACCGCCGACTGGATCATCGACCTCGGGCCCGAGGGTGGAGACCAGGGCGGCCGGATCGTCGCCGAGGGCACCCCCGAGCAGGTGGCCAAGACCGCCGGCAGCTACACCGGCGAGGTGCTGCGCCCGCTCTGGCCGGCTGAGCCGGCCTACCCGGCTCTCGGCGGACGTCTTGGCCGCGGCGGCCAGGACGATGAGCTCGGTGCAGGTCGGAAGCGGGATCGCGGTGGTGTCGATCACGAGGTCGTAGAGGCTCGGATCGTCCGGGCGGA
This sequence comes from uncultured Acidimicrobiaceae bacterium, assembly GCA_963804255.1. Classification (GTDB taxonomy): domain Bacteria; phylum Actinomycetota; class Acidimicrobiia; order Acidimicrobiales; family RAAP-2; genus Palsa-461. Next base: position 92,613 of record CAWDPK010000006.1, read on the forward strand.
CCCGGTAGAAGAACCGCATGTAGCCGTCCCGCGCGCTGTCGGTGTCGCGCCGCAGAGCCCGAGCGGACTCGAGGTCGATGCCCTCGTTCTCGGCGACCCGGGCCACCCGGGCTTCGACGTCGCCGTCCAGACGAACGCACAGCACGTCGGGCCGCCCGGCCAGGACCACCATCGCACCGCGGCCGAGCACCACCCCGCCGGTGGTGTCGGCGATCTGATGGAGGATGCGCTCGGTCTCCTGGCGGAACTTGTCCGGGTCGTCGTCCTGGGGAGACGGGCGACTGGGGGACCATCGGGACGGCCATGTTGGCGAACGCCCGGCCGAGCCGGTTCCACGTCGACGGCGGCTTCTCGTCCTGGGCCGCCACCTCCTCCAGGGGCACGGCCAGGCGGGTCGCGACGGTGGCCGGGATGGCCCGATCGAAGAACGGGAGGCCCAGGTCGTCGGGCCACCGCCGGCCCGACCACGTTGCCGCCGGCGCCGAAGGAGGCCGAGATGGCGACGGTCTGGGGCACGCCGTCATTTCACCATGTCCGGCTCGGGCCCGGTGAATAAGTGGCCTGACGGCTACCCTTGGCCGCCGGTGGTTCGGGGGCAAGAGCAGCGGGCCGAGTCACGTCGGCGATTCGTCACCGGCTGCGTGATCGGCACGGTGCTCAGCACCGTGTGTGTTGCCTGGATGCTCACCGGCGGCTCGTGGAACTTCCTCCAGCGCAACCTTTTCGCGAACTTCTACGACGTACAGGCCCGGGCGTTGTTCCATGGCCACTGGAACGTGCCAGCGGCGGCGCTCTCTATCGAAGGGATCCGCGAAGGCAGTCGGACCTACATGTACTACGGGCCTGTCCCAGCATTGCTCAGGATGCCGATCCTGCTGTTCACCCATCGCTTCGATGGTCGACTCACCCAGTGCTCGATGCTGGTGGCCTTCCTGGTCGCCATGTTCTTTGTTGGACGCCTCAGCTGGCGGATCCGGTGTTTGATCACCGATGCCTCCATGTCGCGGGCAGAAACCGTGCTGACCGCCTGTTCGATGGTCGTGGTCGGGGTCGGGTCGCAGTTCCTCTACCTGGCCAGCGACGCCCTGATCTACCACGAGGCGGAACTCTGGGGTGCGGCGCTGGCGCTGGGCGCGTTCGACTTTTTGATCGCGTTTCTCGTCCAGCCGACGCGGCGGGCCCTCGTTTTGTCCTGTCTGTTCGCCACGCTGGCCATCCTCACTCGGGGCTCGGTCGGAGCCGGTCCGGTGGTCGTCATCGGCCTGATCGGCTGCGTGTACGCGATCGTGACGGTGCGGCACCGGCTGGGGGAGCGGACCCTGGCCCCGGAGGGCCGACCCGATGCCGGACCGAGGGCGCTGCAAGGGCCGGTGGTGTCGAGTCGTCTCGGCGCCGACGCCTGGCGGTGGCTCGGGTTGGCCGATGTCGAGCCCAGCGCGGCTTGGACACTTGGCTTGTTGCTGGCCGCGGCGTTGCCGATCCTGCTCTACGTGGCGATCAACGAGGTGAAGTTCCACACGCTCGTGAGCCTGCCCCTGAACAAGCAGGTGTTCACATCGATGAACCTCAACCGCCGGATTACCTTGGCCGACAACGGCGGCAGTCTGTTCGGACTGAAGTTCATCCCCACCGGACTTCTCCAATACCTGCGGCCGGACGCGTTGCGGATCACCCGGCTGTTCCCGTTCCTCATGTTCTCCCCGAAGGCAACGGTGCTCGGAAACGTGCACTACGACACCCGGGACTTCTCCTCGAGCATCACCGACACCATGCCGGTGATGGCCGCATTGGGGGTCGTCGGGATCGTGGGCATCTTCGGTCGGGAGAGCCGCCGGATGCATCGACGTTCATTGAGCGTGCTCCGATTGCCGGTGCTCGGCGCGGCGGTCGGGACGGCGGGCGTCCTCGCCATCGCCTTCATCGCCAATCGGTATCTGGCCGACTTCATGCCCCTGTTGGTCCTGGCCAGCGCGACCGGGCTCCATCTGGTCGTCGCCTCGTGGAGGAGGTGGCGTCGTCCGATGCGACGGCTTGCCGGGGTCACCCTGGGCGTGCTGGCGCTGTTCGGGATGTGGGCGAACGTCGGTCTGGCGCTCGTGTACCAGCGCGAGCTGCGGCCGTCGGTGCCGATCTCCATGCGGGACCAGTTCGTCTCTTTCCAACAACGTCTGGACGCCAACCTGTTCGAAGGCCGGCCGCCCGAGGTCACCCAGGTCGCCGCGCTGCCCCGCCCCGGCCCTCCGGGGGCACTGGTCATCGTCGGTGACTGCGTGGCGCTCTACCAGTCCGATGGCAGCGAGTGGCAGGCCGTGGAGCGCTCCGAGAGCGCCGGGCACTACCGGCTGCGGGTCGTCTTTCCCCCCGTTCCCCGAAGGGCTACTGGCCGGTGCTGGTGAACGGCGCCCGTGGTGCGGGCGACTTCCTCACCGTTCGTTCCCTGGGCGGCCATCGGATCGAGTTCGCGTACCTCTTCGAGGGGTTCCACCAGGGATGGATCACCGGGCCGGTCGTCGAGGTGATCCCTGGACGTCCCTATGTCCTCGACGCGGTCTTCGATCCGAGGGTGCACCAGGTCACCGTGCACATCGACGGCCAAGGCGTCCTCGATGCCGTGCTGGTCCGGCGCAACAAGCCGATCTCGGTCGGACACGACCCGATCGGTGGGCCCGTGATCAGCCGCTTCCCGGGCCAGATCCGACAGCTCGGCGTGTCCACACCCACCTGCTCGGCCCTCTTGAAACGGCTCGATGACCGCCGAGCACGCTAAGCCGACGCCGCAGCCGCCGATGTCGGGCTGGGGGCCAGCTCCAAGACGTACTGGTAGGCGAACAGGTTCGGCCAGAGCAGGACCAGCACCCGGTCGACCGCCGACAGCCACCGGCTGATTGCGCCACCCTGACCGGTGCCGCCGCGCTGGGCCACCTCGATGGGCACACCGACGCCGGAGCACCTGACCGTCTCGAAGCCCTGTTTCCGCGCCATGCGCTCGAAGCTCCGACGGGTGAAGAAGCGCAGATGCCCGGCGTCGAGAATCCCGCGCCGGTCGTAGTCGAACAAGCCCGTCACGACTCGCAACCGGGGATACCAGTGGGCGAAGTTCGGGATGCTCACGACGACCCGGCCCTCGGCGCCGAGCCTCGCTCGAATGTCGTCGAGCAGTCGTTCGGGCCGGACCACGTGCTCGAGCACGTCGGCCGCCACGATCACGTCGAACGGGCCGACCAATGAGTCGGGGAGCGGGTCGTTCAGATCGGCTCGGACGAACTCGTCGACGTTCTCCTCCACCCCCGGGGCCTCTTCGGCGTCGACGCCGGTGACATGGTGGCCGAGCTTGCGCAGTCTGAGTGCCAGCTCGCCCCCCGAACATCCGAGGTCGAGCACCGACGACGGTCCCATGGCGGCCAGCCACTTCTCGAGCACGCCGTGAGAGGTCTCGGTCCCTTCCTTCCATTCGTATGCCTGACTGGCGAAGGCCGTCTCTCCGCTCCCGAGTCCCATCTTGTGGGCGCGGTAACGGGCGGCGTCACGAGTGACGTCGGCGGCGTAGCGGATGCCGTTTACGTAGCAGATCTCGTCGCCGTAGTAGGTCGGGATCGGCACCTCTTCGATCCGCTTCCCGGCCTCGACGAGCTGGATGATGATCTCGGTGTCGAAGTCAAAGCCGTCCGAGTTGCCCTCGAAGGGGATCTGGGCCAGCGAGTCCACCCGGTAGGCCCGAAAGCCCGAGTGCCATTCCGAGAGCGAGGTCCCGACGAGCAGGTTCTCCACCCGGGTCAAAATGCGGTTGCCGAGGTACTTGTACCGGGGCATGCCCCCCCGACGCGCCATTCCCGACTCGAGCATGCGCGAGCCGAGCACGACGTCGCATTCGTCGCGCTCGAGCGGGCCGATCAGGTCCTCGAGCCTCTCGGGGGCGTACTGGCCATCGCCGTGGAGCAGCACCACGATGTCGAGCCCGTGGTCGATGGCCCAGCGGTAGCCGGCCTTCTGGTTGCCGCCGTAGCCGAGATTGTGCTCGTGGCGGACGACCGTCAGCGGGAGGTCGGGCACCAGGGACTTGTAGCCCAGCCCGACCAGGTAGGTGGTGTCCTGGCTGTGATCGTCAAAGACGAGGACCTCGGCCACCCGCGAACGGACGCTGGCCGGGATGCGGTCGAGCACCTGGGCCAGCGTCGAGGCGGCGTTGTAGGCCACCACGAGGATGCCGATGCGAGCCGTCTTCATCTGTGTCTTGTACCCCCAGCCTGGACTTACGCCGTCAGAAGCTTTGCCGCGCCAGCCCCAGGTGTCCATCTTTGACCTGGACGGCTCCCGGCCTTTGACCGGACGGCTCTCGGCCTCAGGTGATCTCCAACATCCGCTCCAGGGCCACCCGGGCCCAACGGGCCGTGTCAGGGTCGACGGTGATGCGATTGCGGACCTCCCCGTCCACCAGGCCCTCGAGCACCCAGGCCAGGTGCGGGGCGTCGATGCGGAACATGGTCGAGCACGGGCACACCAGGGGGTCGAGACACGAGATCTGCTTGTCCGGATGGGTGTCGGCGAGCCGTTTCACCAGGTGGATCTCGGTCGCGATCCCGATCGTCGAGCCACCCGGGGCGGCCTCGACCGCCCTGATGATGGCGTCGGTCGATCCGACCTGGTCGGCCAGCTCGACCACCTCGTGTGCGCACTCGGGGTGGATGAGCACGATGCCGTCGGGGTGCTCGGCGCGGAACGCGGCGACGTGCTCGGTCCGGAACCGCTGGTGGACCGAGCAGTGCCCCTTCCACAACAACAAGGTGGCCGCCTTCACCTCGGCGTCCTCCAGGCCGCCCATCGCCAGGCGCGGGTTCCACACGGCCATGTCGCCGGCGCCGTAGCCGAGTTCGTAGCCGGTGTTGCGACCGAGGTGCTGGTCGGGGAAGAAGAGGACCTTGTCCCCGGCCGCCCGGCCGTTCTCGGCGGGGTCGAGGGCCCAGTTGAGCACCGCCCGGGCGTTCGACGAGGTGCACACCGCGCCGCCGTGGGCGCCCACGAAGGCCTTCAAGGCGGCCGATGAGTTCATGTAGGTGATCGGCACGATCCGCTCGACGTCGGTCACCTCGTCCAGGGCGTCCCAGGCTTCCTCGACCGAGTCGATGTCGGCCATGTCGGCCATCGAGCACCCGGCGTTCAGGTCGGGGAGGAGCACCTGTTGGTGGTCTCCGGTCAGCACGTCGGCCGACTCGGCCATGAAGTGCACGCCGCAGAACACGATGAACTCGGCGTCGTGCTTGGCCGCGGCCATGCGGGACAACCCGAAGGAGTCACCACGGGCATCGGCCCAGACCATGACCTCGTCGCGCTGGTAGTGGTGTCCGAGGATGAACAGCCGGTCGCCGAGCGCCGCCTTGGCGGCGCCGATCCATTCGGCCAGTTGCTTCTGGGACCCGCCCGCGTATCGCTCCGGTAGAGCGCCCTGGAGTCGGATCATCTGTACCCCCTTGGTGGGGAAGCTCCCATGTGGCCGGCGGGGACAGCACCGGTCGCCCATCCGCGGGGTTGTCGGCCTGGGAGCTTGCGTGTAGCCGGGATACCGGGCCGGCTTGATCTCTACTCTAGGCGCCGGGCCGCCTCCGGGGTCGCAGGCCCGGGGGCGTCGAGCGTCACCGCGTGACGGCATAGTGGAGGGGTGAAGGTGCGTCCGCCCACGAGTTCGATCCCCGACGCACCGGGCTCGTACCAGTTCTTGGACGCGGAGGGCCAGGTCCTCTACGTCGGCAAGGCCAAGTCGCTTCGCCATCGGCTGCCCAACTACTGGGCCGACCCCGCCGCGTTGGCCCCCCGGACCGCCCAGATGGTGACGCTGGCCGACCGGGTCGAGTGGGTGGTCGTGGGCACCGAGGTGGACGCCCTCATCCTCGAGCACTCGCTCATCCAGGCCCACCAGCCCCGTTTCAACATCCGGCTGAAGGACGACAAGAGCTACCCGTGGCTGGCCGTGACGGTGGGTGAGCAGTGGCCGCGCCCGGTCGTGTTCCGGGGCCGCAAGCGCAAGGGCGTCCGGTACTTCGGCCCCTACGGGCACGTCGGCGCGTTGCGTGAGACGCTTGACCTGCTGCTGCGGAGCTTCCCCATCCGGACCTGCTCGGACGCCAAATTCAAGCGGCACGCGCGGCTCGGGCGCCCCTGCCTCCTCTACGACATCGAACGCTGCTCGGGGCCCTGTGTCGGGGCGGTGGAGCCGGAACGCTACGCCCAGATGGTCGAGGACCTGATGGGGTTCTTGTCCGGCGAGACCGCGCCAGTGGTGGCCCGGCTGCGCACCGAGATGCAAGAGGCGTCCGACGCGCTCGAGTTCGAGCGGGCGGCGCGGCTGCGGGATCGGCTGGTGGCGGTGCAAAAGGCCGCCGAGACCCAGCAGATGGTCTCGGACCAGGCCGAGGACCTCGACCTGGTCGGCCTGGCCGAGGACGAGCTGGAGGCGGCCATCCAGGTGTTCCACGTGCGGCGGGGCCGGGTGGTGGGGCGCAGCGGTTCGGTGGCCGACAAGGTCGAGGACCTGACCGCCGAGCAGTTCATGGGCCGGGTGCTCCAGGAGCTCTACGGCGCCCCCGATGCCGAGGTGCCGAGACGCGTGCTCGTCCCGCTCCTCCCGGACTCGCCCGAGGTGGTAACCGCCTGGCTCTCCTCGTGCGCGGCGGGCCGGTGCGCCTGAGCGTGCCCCAGCGAGGCGAGAAGCGGGCGCTGCACGAGACGGTGACCCGCAACGCCGCCGAGGACCTCACCCGGCACCGGTTGCGGCGCTCGGCCGATCACAACGCGCGCTCGCGCGCCCTGACCGAGCTCGAATCGGCGCTCGGCCTCAGCCGTTCTCCGCTCCGCATCGAGTGCTTCGACATGAGCCACCTGCAGGGGACCGACTACGTGGGGTCGATGGTGGTGTTCGAGGACGGCCTGGCCAAGAAGTCGGACTACCGGCGGTTCGTCGTGCGGAGCGTGCCCGGCAACGACGACTACGCGGCGATGGAAGAGGTGCTCACGCGGCGCCTGACCAACCTGCTGAGCGAACGCGCCGAGGTGCGCCAGCGGCGCGAATCGGCGAGCGACGACGACCTGACCGAACGGCGCGCGGCGGTCCGCCAGCGCTTTGCCTACGCGCCCCAGCTGCTCCTGCTCGACGGCGGCAAGGGCCAGCTCGGGGTGGGGGAGCGGGTCCTCCAATCGCTCGGGTTGAGCGACGAGATCGACATCGCCTCGCTGGCCAAGCAGTTCGAGGAGGTCTACCGGCCCGGGTCGTCCGACCCGATCCGGATCCCGCGGGGCACAGAAGCCCTCTACCTCCTCCAGCGGGTGCGCGACGAGGCCCACCGGTTTGCCATCAGCTTCCATCGGGAGCGCCGGGGGCGGCGCATGACGACGAGCGTCCTCGACGGCGTGCCCGGCCTCGGCCCGGTGCGCAAGAAGCGACTGCTGGCCACCTTCGGCGGGATGCGGGCGCTCCGAGCGGCCACCCCCGAGGATCTGGCCGCGCTGGCGTGGTTGCCCGACGCGGTGGCGGCGGCCCTATGCGAGCGGCTCCAGGGCACCGGCGCGGGCCGCCGCAGCGGCTGAGCCCAGGGCAAAGGGTCAACCCGCCGGTCGGTCGCTCCATGGGGGAGACTGGTGGGGTCATGGGGGAATTTCTCATCGTGACCGGGATGTCCGGCGCGGGTCGATCCACGGTCGGGGCGGCGCTCGAGGACCTCGGGTGGTTCGTCATCGACAACCTGCCGCCGTCGCTGATCACCCGGGTGGCCGATCTGGTCGGGCGCCCGGGCGTGGAAGGGGATCGCATCGCGCTCGTGATCGGCCGGGCCGGCGGCGAACCCAACGAGGACGTGCCGCCGGTGCTCGACACCCTGCGACGGTCCCGGCACCGGGTCCGGGTGCTCTTCTTGGATGCGCCCGACGACGTGTTGGTGCGGCGGTTCGAGGGGACCCGGCGGCGCCACCCGCTCGCCACGCGCGGCGTCGAGGAGTCGATCAGCGACGAGCGCCGGCGCCTTGAGGTCCTCCGCGCCGACGCCGACGTCGTCATCGAGACCGGTGAGCTGAACGTCAACCAGCTGCGGGCGCGGATCCGAGAGCTGTTTGGGGACGAGCCGGGCCTCCAGGCGATGCAGACCTCGCTCGTCTCGTTCGGGTTCAAGCACGGCATCCCGCTCGACGTCGACATGCTGTTCGACTGCCGGTTCCTCCCCAACCCCTACTGGGTGGAAAGCCTGCGCCCGCTGAGCGGGGAGGACGAACCGGTGCGCGAGTTCGTGCTCGGCCAACCAGAGACCCAGGACTTCTTGGACAAGCTGGTCGAGCTGCTGTTGTCGCTCGAGCCGGCGTTCGTCCGGGAAGGAAAGTCCTATCTGACCATCGCATTCGGGTGCACCGGCGGACGGCACCGATCGGTGGTGTTGGCCGAGGTGCTGCGGGGTCGCCTAGCCGAGGGCGGCATCGCCGCCACGGTGTTCCACCGGGACATCGACCGTTGATGGGGGTCCACACATGAACGCTGCCGACGGTCCCAAGGTGGTGGCGGTCGGCGGAGGTCACGGGACCGCGGTGACGCTGCGTGCCGCGACCCGCTACACGAACCGGGTCACCGCGATCGTGTCGGTGGCCGACGACGGCGGTTCGAGCGGTCGGCTGCGCCAGCTGCTCGACGTGGTCGCGCTCGGCGACATGCGCAAGTGCCTGGTCGCCCTGGCCGCTGAGGATGCACCGCTGGCCAAGGCGTTCGAACATCGCTTCGAAGAAGGCGAGCTGGCCGGGCACGCGCTCGGGAACCTGGTGCTGGCCGGCCTGGTCGGCGCGACCGGCGATCTGGTGCAGGCGGTCGACGAGGCGGCCCGACTGCTCGGGGCGGCCGGGCGGGTCCTGCCCGCGACGACCGAGCCGGTGGTGTTGAAGGCGGACTGCGGGGCGGGTGAGGTGGCCGGCCAGGTCGCGATCTCCCTGGCCAGCCACATCCGGTCGGTGTCCCTCGTCCCCGACGACGCCGGCCCCCCGGTGGCCGCCGTCGACGCGATCCTCGGCGCCGACCAGGTGGTGATCGGGCCCGGATCCCTCTATACGAGCGTGCTGGCCGCCGCCGCGGTGCCCGGGCTGGCCTCGGCCATCGGCGCCACCAGGGCCCAGCGCGTCTTGGTCTGCAACCTGCGCCCACAGATCCCCGAGACCGAGGGCTACGACGTCGGCCGGCACGTCTCGGCCCTGGAGGCCCACGGGATCCCCGTCGACGTGGTCCTCTGTGACACGTCGGCCGGGACGGCGCTCGGGTCGGTCTGGGTGCCGGTGGTCGATGTCGAGCTCACCGATCCCGCCGGACGAGTGCATGATCCTGGCAGACTGGCGCAGGCGCTCTCCGGTCTGCTCGGATGAATGCCCGTGCAGTGGAAACGAACCGGTCGCCGGGGATTCCAGCGACGATGAACGGCCACCGGATGGCCAGGGGTCAGCGAGAGCCATGACAGTCCGTGTGGGGGTGAACGGCTTCGGCAGGATCGGCCGCAACTTCTTGCGGGCGGTGATCGCCCTCGGCGCGGACATCGACCTCGTCGCGATCAACGACCTCACCTCCCCGGACATCCACGCGCAGCTGCTCCGCCACGACTCGACCCGGGGCGCGCTGGGGGTGCCGGTGGCCGTCGACGGCACCGACCTGGTGGTCGGCGACCGCCGCTTCGCCGTGCTGAGCGAGCGCGACCCGTCGAACCTCCCCTGGGACGAGCTCGGGGTCGAGGTGGTCATCGAGTCGACCGGGTTGTTCACCTCGCGCGCCGACGCGAGCGGGCACCTGAAGGGCGGTGCCTCGCGGGTGATCGTCTCGGCACCCTCTCACGACGCCGACGTGACGGTGATCGTCGGGGTGAACGACTCCCATTTCGACCCCAACGTGCACGAGATCGTTTCCAACGCGTCGTGCACGACCAACTGCTTCGTCCCCATGGTGAAGGTGATCGAGGACGCGTTCGGGCTCGCCGGCGGCCTCATGACCACCGTGCACGCGTACACGAACGACCAGAACCTCTTGGATCTGCCCCACCGGGATCCGAGGCGAGCCCGGGCGGCCGCCATCAACATCGTCCCGTCGACCACCGGCGCCGCCCGATCCACGAGCAAGGTCCTGCCCCAGATGGGCGGCCTCCTCGACGGCACGGCGCTGCGGGTCCCCGTCGCGTGCGGGTCGATCACCGACTTCACCGCGCTTGTGCCGGGCCGGGTGGGCACCGAAGACGTCAACGAGGCGTTCCGGGCGGCCTCGCGCAGCGGGCCGCTGTCGGCGATCCTCGACTTCACCGAGGAACCCATCGTGTCCTGCGACGTGCTCGGCAACCCGGCGTCGTGTCTCTTCGACGCCGGGTTGACCCTGGCGCTGGCCATCGGCGAGAACCAGACCCTGATCAAGGCCAACGGTTGGTACGACAACGAGTGGGGGTACGCCAACCGGTTGGTGGACCTCGTACTCCTGGTGGCAAAGAAACAATGAAGGCCGACCGCGCGCCGCGTGCAGGGACCGGGGTGGGGCGGTGAGGTTCAGGTCACGTCCGCGGCCCATGGTGGGGCTGCCCCTCTTGGAGGACCTGCCCGACGTCGCCGGCAAGAAGGTGCTCATCCGGGTCGACTACAACGTCCCGCTCGACCACGAGGATGGTCGATGGATCGTCGCCGACGACTACCGGATCCGCACGACCCTCCCCACCTTGCATTGGCTGCAAGAGCACGGGGCGGAGGTCACCGCGTGCTCGCATCTCGGCCGGCCCGACGGGGCCCCCGAGAAGCAATGGTCGATGGCCCCGGTGAGAGAGCGGCTGGCCGAGATCTGTCCGGGGGTCGAGCTCTTGGACAACCTCCGGTTCAACCCGGGTGAGAAGGCCAACTCGCCCGAGTTCGTGGACCAGTTGGTCAGCGGCTTCGACGCGTATGTGAACGAGGCCTTCGGGGTGGCCCACCGGGCCCACGCCTCGGTGGTGGGCCCCCCCAGCCGGCTGCCGAGCGCCGCCGGCCGGCTCCTGGCCAGAGAGGTCGAGGTCTTGGGCGGCCTCCTCACCTCGCCGCGCCCGCCCTTCGTGGTGGTACTGGGCGGCTCCAAGGTGGGTGACAAGCTCGGCGTGCTCCGCGCGCTGGCCAAACGGGCCGACCTGGTGGTGGTGGGCGGGGCCATGGCGTTCACCTTTCTGGCCGCCCTCGGCCACGACGTCGGCGCCTCGATGGTCGACGAGGACCGGATCGAGGACTGCCGCAAGCTCTTGCACTCGCGGCGCACCAAGTTCTTATTGCCGACCGACGTGGTCGCGTTGGAGCCCGGCGGGCGGGCCCTCGGTGCCACCGCAGCCGGGATCGGCAACCTGGCCGACACCAAGGTCCTCGGCTCGGACATCCCCGACGGGTGGCAGGGTCTCGACATCGGGCCCGAGACCGCGGCGGCCTTCACCGAGGCCATCGTTCGGGCGGGCACGGTGTTCTGGAACGGCCCTCTCGGCGCCTTCGAGGACGAGCGGTTCGCCGAGGGAACCCATCGGGTCGCCCGGGCGATCGCCGACTGCGCCGGGTGCACCGTCGTCGGCGGTGGTGACAGCGTCAGCGCCATCGACCATCTCGGCCTGGCCGACAAGATCGACTTCGTCTCGACCGGCGGCGGCGCCTCGTTGTCGCTGCTCGAGAACGGAGACCTCCCGGCTCTGGCGGCGCTGCGGGGCGCCCCCAACGCGCCGTCCGTCGGCCGTTCCTGAGCGCTCGGTGACTCCGAGTCGGGCCTCGAGGACCGGCGCGTCACCGGCCAAGGGCGCCGGTGGGCGCCGTCCGCTGGTCAGCGCGAACTGGAAGATGCACCACGATCACATCGTGGCGCTCCACACGGTGCGCGATCTCGGGCTGCGGCTCAAGCCCGAGGACGTGGCGTCGGTCGAGGTCTCGGTCCACCCCCCCTTCAGCGATCTGCGGACCGTCCAGGTCCTGGTCGAGGGGGAGGGGCTGCCGATCACGCTGGGGGCCCAGCACTGCCACAGCGAGGACGAAGGTGCCTTCACCGGGGAGGTCAGCTCGCCCATGCTGGCCCGGTTGGGGGTGCGCTACGTGATCGTCGGGCACTCTGAGCGGCGGCGCCTCTTCCACATGACCGACGAGGTGGTGGCGGCCACCATGCGGGCGGTGCTGCGACACTCGATGACCCCGATTCTGTGCGTCGGGGAGAGCGCCGAGGAGCGCGCCGAGGGCACCACCGAGCGGCGGCTGGCGAGGCAGCTGGAGGCGGCTTTGGAGGCGATCGAGCCCGACCAGATGGCTACCCTCGTGGTCGCCTACGAGCCCATCTGGGCCATCGGAAGCGGCCGTCCCGCGACGCCGGTCGACGCGGCCGACGCGGCGGCCTTCATCAGGATGACGGTCGCCTCGGCGGGGGGCCCGGCGGCCGGCGACGGGGTTCGGGTCCAGTACGGGGGCTCGGTCGACGCCGAGAACGCGGCCGACTTCCTGGCCGAGCCCGACATCGACGGCCTCCTGGTCGGCGGGGCGAGCCTCCAGGCGGCCAGCCTTGCCGAGGTCATCCGGGCCGTCGGTGGCTGCTACCGTTCTCCTGCCAGTTGAGCCTGGCCGTTCGGACGCGGTCATGGCCGTCTTGAAGGAGCGCGAGCGGTGCTGACCGTGGTGTACGTCGTCGTCGAGATCATCTCGGCGCTCTCGCTGGTCTTCTTGATCCTCATGCACAGCGGGAAGGGCGGCGGGCTGTCGGACATGTTCGGGGGCAGCGTCGGTGCGGCGGCCCAGGGCTCGACGGTGGTCGAGCGGAACCTCGACCGGATCACCGTGACCGTGGCCCTGGTGTTCGCCCTCACCTCGCTCACCTTGGATCTCCGATTGCAGTGAGCCACCGGGGACGCCGCCCGTCGGGGTGGCGTCGGGTGGTCCCGGGGTGTGTGCTCGCGACGGTGGCCGGGTTGCTGACTGCGTGCGGATCGGATTCGACCTCGGCCGCGCCGCCCCCGGTCACCTACGTCGCCGCGGCGGGGGGTTCGGTCTCGATCGGGATCGACCAGGCGCCGACGGGTTGCAACCCCAACACCGCCACCGGGAACACGCTGGCCGACCACTTGGTGTTGAGCGCCGTCCTGCCCAGCGCCTTCACGGTCGACAATCTCGGCGACTCCGAGTACAACCCGGCGCTGATCGAGCAGGCCGAGCTCCAGTCGACCAAGCCCGAGACGGTCGTCTACACGATCAACCCCAGGGCGGTGTGGTCCGACGGCATCCCGATCACGGCCACCGACTTCATCTACTCGTGGCAGCACCAGCGATCGGTGCCCTTCGGGGCGACCGGCGGCGACGCGGACGTGGCCAGCACCGATGGCTACCAGGACATCAAGTCGATGATCGCGTCCGACCACGGCCGCACGGTCACCGTCGTGTTTGCGACCCCGGACGCGGATTGGCACGGGCTGTTCAACGACCTGCTCCCGGCGCATGTGCTCGAGCGGGTCGGCTGGAGCCCCGCGTGCACCACCGTCGAACCCCACATCGATCTCTCGGGCGGCCCCTATGAGATCTCGTTGGTCGAGCCGGGAACGATCACGTTGGTCAAGAACCCCAAGTGGTGGGGTCAGGAGCCCAAGCTCGACCGCATCGTGATCAAGGTGGCGAGCGGGCCCGGCCAGCTGGCCGAGTGGCTGTACAAGGGGGTGGTCGACGTGGTCGCACCGACCTACTTCGATCCCGGCTTCTTGGCGGCGGTCAGCGCCATGCGCTCGGTCACGAGCGAGGTCAACGCCTCGACCACCTTCCTCGAGCTCGAGTTCGCGACGACTGGGCCCGTCACCGGCAACCCGCTGGTGCGCGACGGGGTCGCCTATGCCATCGACCGCCAGGAGCTGTCCGATCGGGTGGTCGGATGGGCCGACATCAACATCGCGCCGTCGTCGAGCCACCTCTACTCCCAGCAGCAGAACGCCTATCCGACCACCCCGGCCCCGGAACCGGGCAACACGATCACGACCACCACCACGACCCAGCCGAGCACCGGCGTCATCACGGCGCAGAGCTTCCCGACCGGCTCGGATGTCATCGAGGAGAACAAGGACCTCACGGCGGCTGGCTACCTGCGCGACGCGTCCGGCGCGTGGATCGACGTGACCGGACGTGCCTTGACGCTCCGAATGGTCGTCGACACCGGTGACGGCTGGGCGGCCGACACGGGCGAGCTGTTGGCCCAGCAGCTCGGGCAGGCGGGCATCCGCGTGACGGTCACCTCGGAGCCCAACGCCGATGCCGCCGGCCTCGACCTCTCCGAGGGGAAGGCCGATCTGGCGCTGATCCCGCTAGACGCGACCCCGTACACGGGTGAGACGAGCGCCTGGTACACGCCCTTACAGGAACTGCCGGGCACCACCGGCGCCCAGGACTGGAGCGGGTACACATCCACCAAGGTGGACACCCTCTTCTCCCAGGCGGCGACCGAGCTCGACCCGGTCAGTGCCCAGCCGCTCTACAACCAGATCGACCAGCAGCTGTGGGCGGACATGGTGGCGATGCCGCTGTTCGCGGAGCCGAGCACCCTGGCCTGGTCCGTCGACACAACGGGAGTCGCGGCCGACCCCTATGCGCCCGGCCTGCTTTCGACACTGCTTGACTGGGCCCGTTTGGTGAGCGAGCCAGCCAACTACAGCGGGACACCGACGATTCCGGCATCCTGAGGTTCCGCGCGCCCCCAAGAGGTGAGAATTCCGGTTGGACTAGAGTCGTCGGGCACCTCGTGCCGGCGATCCGCGGGGCGAGTGACGTCGGAGTGGCGGAATAGGCAGACGCGCCAGCTTGAGGGGCTGGTGTCCGCAAGGACGTAGGGGTTCAAGTCCCCTCTCCGACACCGGGGTTGACCAGGAGGAATGTGGCGCTGCCCAACTAGCGTCTGCTGATCGAGCGGGTATTGCAACCCAAAACTGCAACCCAATGCGAGGTTCAGCGGCGCCTTCGACGCACGAGGTCCTCGTCAACCGTGGCGATCAGCTCCTCGGTGCCTTCCATAAAGTCATCGAGCATCGCTTTGGGTGGCTCGAAGCCAGACTCGGCAGTCAGGGGGAGCTCGTTCCAGAGACGATCGGAGAGAGACTCAACGGCCGTGAGAACCTTGCCCGGTGCCATCACAAACATTCTCGCTCGAAGGATCTCAAGCTTGGAACGCTGCTCGATCAGTTGGCTCAACTGCCTATTCATGTAGTGAGCCCTGTGACTTTTACTGGTCGGGTCATCGCCGCTCATGGCGACAATTGGTGGGTAGCCGGCCACGCATTGCTGCGTTGTTCGACACCACGTAATGAGGTCGACGTAGGCCACGCCGATTTGCCTCTCCCGCTCACCGCTTTCCGCGGCTCGAAGCTGAAGTCTCAACGTAAGGAGACTGAAGATCCCGACAACAGCGGCACCTCCAAATGCACCAAGGAGTGCTGCTTCACTCGCGCTCATGGATCAGCCTGTGGAGTCAGCTACCGAGGGCTTGGGCGCCAGCCAGAGCAGCGGCCTCGTCGTCACCGGGCAGGACGTGGCTGTAGATGGCACTGGTGACGTTGGCGTTGGAGTGGCCGGCCCGCTGGCTGACCACCCGGAGGGGAACCCCATCGCGGAGCAGCATGGTCACGTACGAGTGCCGAAGGCCGTGAAAGTTGATGCGGGGGAGCGCGGCCTTCGTCAGGTTTTGGTCGAACCACTTCGAGAGGCGCTCTGGATGGATCAGCGAGCCGTCCTCGCGAGCGAACACCAGGTCACGGCTGCCCTTCCAATCGGGCCCCCAACCCAGCCGATCCTCGTTCTGGCGTGCCCGGTGCGTACGTAGGGCCGCCACGGTGTCGGGGTCCAGGGTCAGGGTGCGCTTGCCCGCGTCTGTCTTGGGTTCCGAAAGAGTCGGCACGTAGTTGACGACCACGATGGTTTGACGGATGGTGAGCGAGCCACCCTCGAGGTCGACGTCCTTCCATCGGAGGCCCAGGATCTCACCCCGTCGCATTCCAGTGGTTGCCTCAAGCCGCCACAGAGCGTAAAGCCGGTCGGTGCTGACCGATGCCAGGAAACGGCGCGTCTCTTCGGGTGACCAGGCCAGCATTTCCCGTGTCTTGACCTTTGGCGGGTCGGCGAGCTCAGCAACGTTCCGAACCATCCGTCCCTTTCGGACCGCGTCGGCCAACGAGCGGCGCAAGATGACGTGAAGGATACGAACGGTACGGGTGCTCAAGCCGCCCTTGCCATCGCGTCGCCCCGAAGCCAGCCGATCCGTGTAGAACGCATCGAGCCGTAGGGGAGTGAGCTTCTGAAGCTGGATACTGCCGAGTGCCGGCAAGATGTGAGCGTCGACATTCATCTTGTACATGGCGAAGGTGGTTGGCCGCAAGGTCCTCGACATGGTCGGTAACCAGTGATCCTCAAACCACTCTCGGACGGTCATCCTGTTCGGGGTGATCGCCATGCCGGTGTCGAGATCGTGCAATAGCTTCGTCCGAGCCCTCTCGGCTGCATCTTCGTCGGCGAAGCCTGAGTGCCACTGACGGATGCGCTTGCCGTTCTCATCTCGCCCGAGATCGAGCACCACCGAGTAGGTGCTACCGCGCTTGATGACGGTGCCGCGTGCTTTGCTCACTCTGCCTCCTCCTCCAGGAGTTTCCGACCCTTCCGAACCCACCCCCGCACGGTTGAGAGGGTGGGCGGGACGTCATGGTGCTCCATGTACTCGTCGCTGACGGCCGCCAGGACGGCCTTGTTGGGTGCCCGATTTCCCCTTCGCTTCGCCTGTTCGTTGAGGGCTGCACAGCGGCGGTAGAACGTTGGAGCCGGCCGGGGACGGCCCCCTTGCCGTTTCGGAGTCACCGACGCTACATACGCCTCGGTGCGAGATCCTTGGCCCGGTTCGTCTGACCACAGATCGAGCGTGGCCTTTGCAAGACCCAGATGTGCAGTGGACCATGCGTCGAGCAGTTCTCCGAGCGGAACCCGGACATCAGCGGCGCGAATCGCCGTTGGCTCTGGCGGGATGTCCTCTTCAGGCCAGGCGAGACGCACCGGCTCGACGCCCCACATCTCGACTCCCACGACTACCGGCCGGCCGTCGACGCGACCAAACCAAACCCGCAGCCTCAAGGGGCCCGTTTCTGGATCGGGCCACCCCCGCGACATCGAACGCGGTTGGTCGAGTGGGCCCATCGCCAAATGCTATCGCAACCGCAACGATATTGCACACCTGTTGGATACGCCCTTCCGTGGAGGATCCCTAAGGGGCTCTGAATAGGTGTTTTCTTCGGTTGCAGATGAATATGGGTATTGCAACGCTTTTGCTCTTCCATCACGCTGGGAAGCATATGGACAACGCAACCGACCAGATCGTGCTCGCTCGCAGTCTTTTGCGGAGCGGCGTGGGCAAGACCCTCCGGCAGAGGGTGTGCTTGAGCGTCGCTGAACTCGCTGAACGCGTCGGCGTAGCTCCGTCGACACTCCTTCGATGGGAAGAGGGAGCGGTGCCCAGAGGCCCAGCTGCCGCACGGTATGCCGCGGCTCTCGGTGAACTGCTGGAGGTCGCTAATCACGCCGAGGAGCTGGCGTGAGGATCGCCGATCTCGAGGGCAGGGCCACGCTCACTGTGCCCGAGGCGGCCGAGCTGCTCATGGTCTCGTCGAAGAGTGCTTACGAAGCTGCGAAACGTGGGGAGATCCCGACGCTGACTCTCGGCCGGCGGATCCTGGTGCCGGTGCCCAAGCTGCTTGTCATGCTCGGTTTCGATGCCAGTGACGGAGAAGCCGGCTGATGCCCGACAACCTGACCTCCCAGGCGGCCTATGGCGCTGCCCCAGGGGTTGACCCAGCATCCATCGCTGCGTCAGGGCTATTGGGCGCCAGCGCGATCCAAGAGGCGGTCGGGCAAGCCATGGCGATTGCCGGGTACGCATCGGCCAGGAAAACGGCTGCTGCGCTTCGGGAGATTAACGCCGACCTCCAAAATGCCTTCTGGGACGATCTCGATCCCATCCGGCGAGAGATGCTGATGGCCGTCGGCTATGAGCTCCCACCCGTTTCGGTGGACGAGAAGTGACTCCCCCCGGCGGCTCGATCGAGGTGCAGGGCGCCTACGGGGCGGTGGGCAACACGGTCGACCCGGGCACCATCGTGGCATCGGGGCTCTCGGCCGATTCGGTCCACGAGGCGGCAGGGCAGGCCATGGCTTCCGGTGCCTACGGCTCGGCCACCAAGACAGCCGACCAGCTCCATCAGCTCGACATCTCCCAGCAGCGTTCCTACTGGGGCGACCTCACCCCAACCCAACAAGGCATGCTCAAGGCGGTCGGCTACGACGTTCCGCCAGATCCGTCTGTGGTCTCGGATCACCCCTCGGGGTTGTGGGGCGATTTCATGGGCGTGGCCCACGACATCGGACACGGGCTGATGACCGGCGTGCACGCGGTCGGCAACGTCGCGAGTGATCTCATGCGGACCGGGCCGGTCAAAGACGTGCTGCACGTGGCCAACGCGGGGCTCAGCTTCTCCGAGCACGTGGTCCGGGCCGGCGAGGTGCTATCCGAGAACGCCGACGTCGGCGATGCCACACCGAGCCAAGCAGTCGGTGGTGGGGTAAACACAAAATCGCTTACCGACCCGCGCGGCTACGAGGCGCTGTTCAGTCCTTCCGCGTGGTCACGCGCCTGGAACGAGACCACGAACGGTGAACGCACGTTCGACCCTTTGGTCGAGCGCCAGATCCAACAGACCACCGACCCCACCGTGTTCAAGATGGCCAAGCAACTTGCTTCGGGCGTCCCTGAGCAAGAGATCGTTCAGGCGTTCCCCCAGGCACAACGCCAAGCGGCGGTGCAGATGCTCACCAGCGGCAAGGTGCGCACAGTCTCCCAGGAGCTCCAGAACGCTCACCTCTCGCTCGGGCAGATGGTGGTGGGAGAGCGATACCTGACCGACCACCCGGGAAGTGGCCACGCGCTCTCGGGCGCGCTCGATGCGGCGTTCGACATCGCCGGTGACCCGCTTATGCAATCGGGCAAACTCGTCGACGCGGTCAAGATCTATCGTTGGGCGCTTGACGGTCCGCGAGCGGCCGCGTTCGCCGGGTCCGACACCTCGGCCTTCGAGCAGCTGCTCGCCCATCCCCAGGTCCAGCGATACATCAAGTACTACGGCGACATCATCGAGCACCGAGGGATCGGGGCACTCACCGCGCTCAATCCGAGGCTCGCCCGGGTCGCCAATGAACTCGGAGCATCAGGAGTCACCGACGCTGACAGCCTTCAGGAGTGGATGCGCTCGGTGGCCGGCCTGCGGGCCATCCTCACTGGCCGCGCGGCGACGCTGGCCCACCACACTCCACTCATGCCGCATCTCTCACTCACCGGCTGGGCCCGACTCAGCGCCAAAGACGCGTTCAACAACACGATCGACTGGATGGCTGATCACCCCAAGGGACTGCCTGACGAGGCTCTCGCCCGCGATGACATGGTGCATGCCAGCCTTCCGGTCGAAACGGCGCTCGACTCGGCCAAGGCGATCCCGAAGACCCTCGACGAGCTCGCCCCGGTCGGGGACACCCCGCTCCAGACCAAGTTGGGCGGAACGGTATCGCGGATGGTCATCGGTGGCCCCGGAGCAGCGGCTCGGCTCTTCCGCCGTCTGACCACGATCACGGCCGACCAGCCCCGCCTCGCGCTGTTCGACCCCGAATCGGCGGTTCTGCTCCGTCGCACGCTTGCTGGGTTCTTATCGAAACGACAAGTCGACCAGGCGGTGGACCTGTTCGTGAACACCACGGACCCCGGTCAGAAGTTCGCAGTGGTCAAGGGCGCGGTCGCACAGATGCTCCACGCGGCGGGTGTGTACTCGGGACCCCGTGGGGCCGAGCTCGGTGATCAGATGCTCGATGCCATGGAAGGAACATTCCACGGTGAGGCGTACTCGCCGCTCGGCATCGACAAGATGGCCGATTACAACCGTGCTCGCAGCGGGTTGACGACCGCCGACCCGTTCTCTGGGCCCGAACGCTCGGCGGTGCTCGAGACCCAACTATCCGATGGCGTCTACATGCCCAGCTTCAAGGAAGTCCGCGCGGCGGCTCGGCGCGACAAGGCGTACTACGGGCTCGGGATCATCAACCCGGACACGCTCGACAAGTTCATGGGAGCGTGGAAAGCCGGCGTGCTGATGCGCGTCGGTTTCGCGGCTCGTGTCTCGACCGACGAGTGGCTGTCAAATGCGATGCGCAATGGCGGGTTCCAAGCGATCGAGGCTCGGGCCCGGCTGATGCTGGCCAAAGGCGACGCTCGGCGGGAAGCAGAGGCGGCGGCCGACGAGGGGGCCGCACTCGACGGCATGCCGATCGAAGAGCAACGTACAGTGCACGCGGCCCAGTCCGTTGCCGCTCGGGTCCCGCACGCGATCCTCGCCAATGTGCGCAGCGCCAAGGAGCTCAGCGCGGCCGTCCTGGCCGAAGGTGCCCATGGGGCGTATCGGCTCTTCGGTGGCGACATGACCCGCCAGGAGATGTACGACGCGGCGCGGGTTTATGTGGACCACGTGTGGGATGACCTCTCGCCCAGGATCTCCTCGGTCGCTCGGGCCGGTGGCGGCTACGACATGAACGAGGACGTCCGCTGGATGCTGGGCAAAGGGGACAAGCCGGTAGCCATGAGGTGGCGGCGGGGCGGCAACTACACCGAGACGACGGGCAACGATCCGCTCTGGAAGTCGAAGTGGCACTTCGCCCTTGACCACCTGGGGCGCTCGAAGCTGGGCCGAGCGGTGCTCGAGACGATCCACGACCCGCACGAGGACCAGGTCCAAGCGGTTGAAGACGTGCTGCGGGATCCCGATTTCCAACCGATCCGGGCCCAGTTCGCCCGCACCAAGCGGCTGCCCGATGGGCGCTTGGTCGGACGAGATGCCACCGAGGACGAGGCGATCCGTTCGCACGCCGAGAAGGTGGTCGCCCACACGAACGCCCTAGTCCGATCGTCGCATGCCCAGGACGGCCCGATTCTTGATGACGTCGTCAATGCGGTCTTGGAGCACCGGAGCGCGCCTCCCATGGAGGTTTTGGACCGGGTCGAGAACCACGACCTTCCCGAGGGGACGTACGGGCCCGAGATGGTTCCGATCTTGGGATTCCACCGTCTTGTGCAGACCGGGTTCCGTGGGCTCTCCAAGATCATCGACAACCTCTCTCGAGAGCCGATCACGATGCAGGCGTACGCGGCGAGCCTCAAGGACGTCATGCCTTACGCCGAGCGGATGATGGGCGAGGGGGTCAATGCCGAGGAGCTGGCATCTGACCTGGCCAAAGAGCGGGCCTACAACATGATCAAGCCCTATATCCACAATCCCGAGGTGCGGAGCCAGTTCGAGGTCATGCACCGCACGGCGATGCCGTTCCTGTTCGCCCAGGACCAGTTCATCAAACGGTGGATCCGCACGTTCGCCGACTCGCCCGAGGCGATCCGCAAAGCACAGCTGATGATGAATGGGCTCAACGTCTCAGGGTTCACGCGACCGGACCCGACGACAGGCCAACCGTTCTTCTACTACCCGGCATCTCAGACCGTGGCCAACATCTTGGCGAATGTGCTCACCAAGATCGGCATCCCCGCCTCGATGCCCATCTCGGTCCCGTTCACCGGCGAAGTGGTGAACCTCATGCCGGGCTTGTCGAACCCCCTCACCCCCTCAGTGGGTCCGATCGTCGCGGTGGCACTCAAGGGTCTCGCCAGTCGGTTCCCCGAGATGGAGCCGATGAACCAGGCCGTGCTCCAGGAAGGCGCGTCAGAGTCGATCTGGGAACAGTTCCTACCCACCACGCTCAACCGGCTCATCATCGGGGCGGTGATGAATGGCAACACCAACGCCGAGTTCGCGAGCTCGATGATGAAAGCGATTCAGATGGCCGAGGCGACCGGCCACGGGCTACCGGCGAACGCGACGACCCAGCAGCAGCAGGCGTATCTCGACCGGGTCACCAACTGGACCCGGATCTTGTACTTCACCCAGGCTGCGCTCGGCTTCTTCACGCCGGCGACGCCCGAGGCCGACTTCGATCCCAAGAATTTCAATGCCCGGCTGACCCAGCTCTTCACCGAGTTGCCCTACAACGAGGCCATCGCCGAGTTCCTACGTGAGAACCCGACTGCTACGCCGTACACCGTGTTCGCATCCCAGGAAACCGGCGACGTCCCGGACCTTCCAGCCACCCAGGCCGCTGGCGCGTTCATGCAGGCGAACCGTGGTTTCATCGACCAGTTCCCCGCTGCCGCCGGATGGTTCTTCCCTCGCACGACCGGCAACGGGACCTTCGACCCGGCAATCTACCGCGAGCAAATCACCCAGGACATGCGGACCGACAAGTACCCGTCCCAGTTTCTCCAGGACGTGCTCATGGCACCATCTGCCTCGACGTACTACGAGGCGCTCGACAACGAGCAGACCGCGCTCAACAGCGCCGCGTCGGCATCGGCCAAGGACACGATCTATGCCAACTTCGACGCCTGGAAGGCCCAGTTCCTTTCGACCAACCCGTCCTTCGCCGACTACCTCACCAGTGGTGGGAAAGCCGTCGAGCGCGCCGACACGATCCGGCAGATGCGCCAGGCGCTGGCCAGCCCCGATGCACCTCAGAACGCACAGGTTGATCATCTGAACACCCTGCTCCAGGGCTATTTCAACTACGAGCAGGGGTATGCATCGGTCGACGGCAATTACAGCTCGGTCGCAACCCAATATCGCAAGACCATCCAGACCAACTTCATCGCATGGGCCAATAACTACACAGCCGAGAACCCGGACGCGGCTGACTTCTGGACCGTGGTGCTTCAGCCCGAGATGGGTGCGAGCGGGATCGAAGCGGGGTTGGGCTGATGGGTAGCGGTCGGCTTCAACCACCGCTGGTCGTCCGTCTGCTCGGCCGGCTGGCCGAGGACGACGTTGTCTTCGTGGGGATCTTCCATCGGAGAGACCCGGCGAAGGACCTTCCTGCCGCCGATGAGGACACCGTTGTCGTGCAACGGAACACGTCGAGCCTTCTTGTCGAATTCGACGGAGAACAGGAGCTCATTGGTTTGGACAGCTTCGATGCATTGCTCGATGAGCTGAGCTCAGACACCTTCACATGACCAAGCACTCACTCGAAAGGAGGAGAAGGTGCACAACTCCAGACGCGCCGACGCCCGGCCAACTGACCGGGCGACCGACGACAACCACTTGCAATATACCGCGCTTGAGACACGAATCGAGCTTCTCGAGACCGCATGGGACGACTTAAGCATCCAGCTCGGGTGTGACCGTTGCCGCATGGAGCCACCGCCCCCGGAGCGATGGCCAGGAGATCTCCAGGCGCGTGATCGCCGACCTCCTCACGCGTGCGGACGACCGAAGTGGTCACGTTGACCACTTACTCCGAACCCGTACGACCCCTCACCCGCGACGACATCGGGGACCCACGCCGCAGCGTGTCGAGCTGGTCGGCGCCACGGACATTGCCGACTTCCGGTGACGATTGGCCGATTCCAACGCCACTCCCTGGCGCTGGAGACCGACCCGCGTTCCCGCTTGAGGTGCTACCTAACGCTGTACGTCAGATGGTCGAATCGGTTGCAGCTTCTACGGCCTCGCCGGTCGACCTGAGCGCATTGGTGGCCTTAGGCGTGATCTCCACAGCTGTGGTGGGTGCGGTTGAGCTTGAGATCTCTCGCAACTGGAGAGAACCGGGCGCCCTCTACCTCTGCGGCATCGCCGCACCCGGCGAAGGGAAGACGCCGATCATCGCCAAGTTGGGATTTCCACTTCGCAACGTCGAGCAGGCACGCCAAGAAGACGCACGACCTGAAATCACCGATGACAGGACCAGGCGTGAACTCCTCGAGGCCCAGAAAAAGAGGGCGGTCAACAGCGGCGACACGGTCGAAGCACTCGAAGCGGCCACGCAGCTGAGCGAACTCGGGGATCCGAAGACCCTCCCTCGGCTGATTGCGCAAGATGCGACTCCCGAGTCCCTGGTGCGTCTTCTGCACCAGAACCGCGGACGTCTCGGCGTGGTCAGCGACGAGGGGGGAGAGGTGTTCGAGCTCATTCGCCGCTACTCATCCAACGGTGGTCCGAACCTCGGGATCTATCTCAAGGGCTTGGACGGAGAGCCCTACGTTGAGGACCGGGTCACCCGAGAGCCGCGGATCATCGAGCGCGCCACCCTGACGATGGCTCTGCTCGTCCAGCCGGTGGTCGTTCATGAGCTTCTGGCCAAGGCGCAGGAGGTGGGACGGGGCCTGGCGGCTCGCTACCTGATGTCATGGCCAGAGAGCAGCGTCGGCAGGAGGCCCACTGACCGGCCTCCGGTGGACGAGGAGGTCGAATCAGATTGGTCGAGATTGGTGGAACGCCTCGCGGCGGAAGCGTTTGCTCGAGGTGAGCCCGCTCGCATTTCGCTTTCTGTTGATGCGGCCAGAGAGCACAAGACCTGGAGGGCCGACCTCGAGTCAAAACTGGAGCCGGGTGTCGGCGAACTCTCGGGAGTGGTCGAGTGGGCGGCGAAACTTCCTGGTCAGGTGGCCCGAATCGCGCTCATCCTTCACGTTGCAGAGCAGAAGGGTCTTGCGGGCGAGGTGTCCGGCAGCACCATGGCGGCTGCCGTCCGACTGGCCACGTACTTCTGTTCTCACGCCCTCCACATCTACGGGGCGGCCAAGGCAGATGAGCGCACCAAGGACGCCGTTCTGGTGCTCGAGAGGCTCCGGGGCGAGGGACTGGGCACCACCTCCCTGCGCGACTTGACGCGAAAGCTCCACTGGGAGGCCGATCGCGTCCGAGAAGCGGTGGGAATCCTGGGTGACCACGACTGGGTCAGGCTGGACCGTCGACAGCCCCAGGATGGGGCAGGGGTCCACCGGGGTCGACCAACCGAACTGCTGCACGTTCACCCATCTCTCATCCGAAACCTGCCGAAACCTGTGACAAAAGTGACAAAAACCTCGGCGGAGGGGGTTTCTGTCCTTTCTGTCACGGATTTTTCGGGGGTCCGGCCCGCGATGAAAGCCGTTGAAGCAGGCTCTCGTGGTGAGGACGCCACAGATCGCGTCTTCGACGACTCGGACTTCGTCGAGGACGTGGATCAATCAGTCGGCTCCGAACAGGGGCTGTGGGGGGCTTGACGCCGGCCGCCAATCGATCCCAGCAGGCTGCGGTGACTTGAGGTCGAGCAACGTTGCAACGGGCGGTGAAGGAGGTCAAGCTGCTTGTCGTGAAGGCCGCGGTTGGCGAGGTCTTGGCCGCACTCCCCAAGCCTCGTGGCGAAGGTGCCGGCGCCAACGATTCGGAGCCGAGCATCCGCAGATTCATCTTGGTTAGAACGTTCGTCGGCCCTGTGCGCAAGGCCCTAGGACTTTTCGTAGTGGCCCTGCTGGCTGCTGCGTGTACGTCTGCGCCCACTGCTCACGATTCAGCGGCACGCACCCGCGTTCCCCGAACCACCGCCTCCACGGTGGTCCCACCGACCATCACGACAACGACAGGCGCTCCCACCACCGCAACCACGACCCTACCGACGTTCCCGGAGACGGTCCCACCGACCACCACACCGAGGTCGACGACAACAACCGGAATCTCGGCAGAAGAGGAGTCTCTGGAACTGCGTATTCAGAGTGATCAGCGCAGCATCAGCGAGGACGAGTCACAACTCCAATTTGCGGAGCAGCAACAAGCGAATGACTCTTCGATTTGCTCGACTGCGCCACCAGTCGGCTGTAGTGATGCTCAAACGGATCAACAAGCCGTATCGGAGGACACGCAGCGACTTGTCAATGACCAGTCTGACCTTCAGATAGCCCAACAAGAGCTTCAGGAGCTTCAGGGATGACTGAGTGACGGTTGCTCAGCTTGGGGGGTGGAAAATCCTTCTTGGGGTAACACTTCCAATGACACGACTGAGATGGCACATACCCGGTTGCACTCCGGTCGTCGGCTAGCTGCCGTGCGTCGTCTGGCGTGTGCGGTAGGCGGCAGCGGTGTGGACTGGTCGATGGTCGGATCGCTGACCATGGTTGGGAGTGGTCGGGATGGATTGTTTCCCCAGGTTGGTGACCGTTCATCGACAAGTCTCCCACCTGAATGTCGACGGCGTTGAGCTCGGCCGTGATGGCACCACCTGTCTCGCAGGCTGGCGCCCATCGTCTGACCTGGGATTACGGAAGGCTTGCAACCCATCTGCAACCGTCACCGATGCCCCTTCTCGTTCGTTTTGGCACGTTTCGAGCGACGGTTCACTTGCAATGTCGTTGGTCTGCTTCCTACCTCCCACCCCAAAACCCCAGGTCACCGGATAACCCACAACCCAACCCGATACACCTCGAGCCGGGTTATTGCTCTAATTGCTGCACACCCCCCAACTTGACCGACCCGTATATACCCCGCCTCTGCTCCCACTGTCGCTGCCTTACTTAGTGCTACCGATGCCGCAGGATTTGCGGGGGTTGGCTGAGGCGTCGGGCGGTCGTTTCGGCGGGCCTTCCGCCCTGGTCGTTGCCGATTTCGACTGGCCAGCGAGGGTCAGATGCGAAGTGCGAGGTTTCTGCGGGTGCGTTCCCGGACGCGAGCATGGCAAAGCGGCACCGCGCTCCCCGATCGACAATGGGATCGCGGTGCTTGCAGGCCGGGACATGAGCCGAAAAGATGGCGCCGAAACGGAGGCAGCGAGGTGGACGCCGACATCCAGGCACCGGGAGCGAACCCGGAGAACCTGCTCTCTCTGGTCCGAGGAGCGTGGGAGGGCAAGGTCGTAGTCCCGGAGTTCCAGCGGTTGTTCGTCTGGCCCCGGGAGAGCGTCGAGGAGCTGCTCGCATCCCTCCTAAACCGCTACTTCGTAGGGACGCTCCTCACTCTTGACACCCCGGCGCACTCCCCGTTGTTCCCCAACCGCTTGCTCGAAGGCGTGACCGAACTGCGTGGGCCGCAGCCCCCTGTAGCCGGCACCGTCCGACTCGTCCTCGACGGACAGCAGCGTCTTACGTCCCTCTTTTACGCCGTTCACGAACCGCCGATCCCGCTGAAGGGCACCTCTAACCCTTATCGGTTCTTCGTCTATTTGGAGCCCGCCCTGGCTGACGACATGGATGAGGCGGTCGTGGGGGTATCAACTGGCTGGAAACGCGGGATACAGAAGATGGAAGAGGACGTTGCTTCCAACCGAACGCTTCCGTTGTCCGTGCTGGCGAACCACTCTCGATTTTATCCCTGGCTCTATAGCCAGAGCATCTGGGACGACGAGATCAAGGAGCGGCTGACCGCGTTACATCGCCGTATAGCCGAGTTCATGATCCCGGTCGTATCGCTCGTCCCCGAGACGGGGGCCGACAACATCGTCAATATCTTCGAACGGGTGAACCGAACCGGCATCCCGCTCTCGCTGTTCGATCTCGTGGCTGCGCGAATGTACCTGCGTGGACTGACCAGTCCCACGCTCCATGACCTGTGGTCGACGTTCGAAACATCCCAGCCAGGTGTCACCGGACAAGTCGGTGGGGAGGGAATGCTCCGCCTGATCGCACTGCTCGAGAAGAAGGAGCTAAAGAAGGCGACCCTCCTTCACCTCGACGACTACCTAGGTAAGGATTCGTTCCTTGCCCGTTGGGACGACGCGACGACGGCAATGGGCGCTGCCCGGGAACGGCTGCGGGTGGAGTACGGGGCGTACGGCGGTCGGCTCATCCCCTACAGCTCGATGATGGTGCCCCTGGCCGCGCTTATGCATCACTTCAGAGCCGAAAGGCTGCCGGCGGTGGCGTACAAACGGCTCGATGTCTGGTACTGGACTTCGGTGTTCGGCCAAAGATACGAATCGGGGGTTAATACCAAGACGGTCCAAGACGTGACCGCAGTCGCGGCCTGGTGCGCCGGCGGGGACCGACCAGCTTGGATCAGTGAACTCGATGTCGACGACATCCAGCTAGAGACCGATACCCCGCGCTCTGCGATCTACCGGGGCGTTCTGTGCCTGTCGGCTCTGAAGGGAGCGCGCGAC
Organism: uncultured Acidimicrobiaceae bacterium; assembly: GCA_963804255.1. Lineage (GTDB taxonomy): Bacteria > Actinomycetota > Acidimicrobiia > Acidimicrobiales > RAAP-2 > Palsa-461. The sequence goes on from CAWDPK010000006.1 coordinate 120,630, forward strand.
TTCTGCACGGGGGAGCCCATGGCGCTCAACGACTGCGAGGACGACCACATCTTCCCGAAGGCTCTGTACGCCAAGGAGCACCCGGTGGACGGGATCCTAAATCGGGCCTTCATCCGCAAGGAATGCAACAACCACAAGCGGGCCAAGCCGCCAAGTCTGTTCTTCGAGCACTGCCTACAGGGCCATGGTGGGGACGAGACGCTGCTTCTGACGACGCTTTGGTCACAGCTAATCTCCCCCGATGGGTACCGGGCACTCTTGAAGGACGACTTCGATGGCTTCATCGAGCAGAGGCGAACCTCCGTGAAGGAAGCCATCGCCCAACGCATCAGCACGGGCTGAGGTGTCGGGAGTAGTGGTGGTGGCAAGCATCGAAGAGGGCGTACCGTCTTGGCCGGTGGACCGAGACGATCTGCGACGCGGACTTGAGCGTTTTCAACGTCACATGAACGCAGCCCAGAGTTGGCGCTGACTCGTGTCGTCGGAGCCCCGCCCCGCCGTCGTCCAGCTCTCCAAGTCGGCGATCCGCGACCGAGCAGTCGCCTTCGTTAAACGGTGGGAAGGTCCTCAGAAGGAGGCTTCTGAGAAGCAGACCTTTTGGAACGAGCTGATGCAGGTGTTTGGCGTCGACCGGAAGGCGGTTGGCGTGTATGAAGCGTTAGCCGGACGAGTCTCAACGGGTGGTCGCGGTTCAATCGACCTCCTGGTTCCTGGGGAAATGGCGGTCGAGCACAAAACGTCGGGCGAGAACCTCGATCTTGCTATGGGCCAGCTCATCGACTACATGCCGACCATCCATGCTGCCAAGTTGCCCTGGCTCCTCGTTACCTGCGATTTCGGGCATTTTGTCTGGACGAATCTTGAAACCGGGGAGGAGGGCGATTTCCTCTTAAGTGAGCTACCCCACCATGTCGAACTGTTCTGGTGGCTCGCGCATCACGGCCGACCGACCGATCGTTTTGAGGACGAGGAAGCTGCCAACCTCGTTGCCACCGGCTACATGGCCACGCTGCATGACGCACTGTTGGCACTTGACTACGACCCCCACGCCCTGCGCGAGTGGATGACGAGGATTTTGTTCTGTCTCTTCGCCGACGACACCGACGTGTGGGACCGGGCAGCCTTCCGCAACTACCTTCACCTGAATACTCGGGAGGACGGCTCGGACCTCGGGCGGGTCCTAGCCGAGATCTTCGAGATACTCGATACCTCACCCGAAAAGCGGCCCAGACACCTCGATGAGGATTTGGCGGCGTTCACCTATATCAACGGAGACCTCTTCGCGACCCGCCTTCCCATTCCGAGCTGTGATGAGACCACTCGGACGGCACTCTTGGAAGCTTGTCGATTCGACTGGTCGGTCATCTCACCCGCCATCTTCGGTTCGATGTTTCAAAACGTGATGACCCCGGCTGAGCGCCGCGAGCTGGGTGCCCACTACACGACCGAGGAGAACATCCTGCGGACCATCAGGCCCCTATTTCTTGACGATCTCGAAGCGGAGTTACGAGGGGCCAAGTCTCGCCCTGCCTTGGAGCGATTCCACGACAAGATTGCCAGCCTGACTTTTCTAGATCCGGCATCTGGGTGTGGCAACTTCCTCGTAATTTCTTACCGAGAGCTTCGCCGTCTGGAAACCGAGACATTGCGCCGTCTGGCTGAAGCGGGTCACAGGCACCAGCGAGAGTTTCTCGGCCAGCGAGCAATCGGGCTCGACCTGCTGTGCAGAGTAACCGTGGCGCAGTTCTTCGGCATTGAGATCGACGAGTGGGCGGCCCGGATCGCTCGCACGGCCCTCTACTTGATAGACCACATTGCCAACCGGGAGGTGTCAGCCGAGTTCGGGGAGCACTATGTGCGTTTCCCCATCCCGGCCGCTCCACACATCTGTCGGGACAACGCGTTGCGCATCGACTGGAACAGTGTCTTGGAGGTCGACAAGGCGTCGTACGTCTTTGGCAATCCTCCTTTCGTCGGTATGGCGCTCATGAACCCAGAGCAAGATGAGGACAACACGATCGTTTTTGAGACGCCCGGGATCTCGGTTGAGCGCAGCGGCAGGCTTGATTATGTGGCGTGCTGGTACGCCAAGGCAGTCGATTACGCCCGCGATCGACCCATCCGCTTCGCTTTCGTTTCGACGAACTCGCTCACCCAAGGCGAGCAAGCCCGCTCGATCGGTCCGTTCCTGTTGGCTCACGGTTTTTCGATCGACTTCGCCCACCGGACCTTCGCCTGGACGAGCGAGGCTCGTGGTAAGGCGCACGTCCACGTAGTGATCATCGGCTTCTCGAAAGGCGGTCAGGCCGTCGAAAAGCGTCTGTTTGACTATCCCGAGCTTCAAGGACCCCCGGTGGCGCAGGTGGCCAAGAACATCAACTTCTACCTGGCCGCTGCGCCTGACGTGCACATCGCCAAGCACAGCCACCCATTCCTTCCCCTGCCGGTTCCTATCGAAGGCAATCGGCCTGAGGACGGGGGTGGACTGCTCGCAACGGACGCCGAAGCCGAACAGATCCGTCGACACGATCCGGTTGCCGCTAGCTACCTGCGGCCGTTGATCGGGGCTCGCGAGATGCTGAACAATCAGAAGCGTTGGTGCTTTTGGCTCGTGAACGCAAGCCCTCATGACCTGCGGACCTCACCGGAATTGAACCGCCGCCTTGCTGAGGTCAGAAGGGTGCGTTTGGCAGCCAAGGCCAACACAAACAACGAGGCGAGGAAACGGAAGCTTGACGCACTCGCAGCGACACCGGGACTGTTTACGGCCATTCGCCAACCCAAGGGTCCGTGGCTGTGCATCCCGGCCCATTCGTCGGAGAACCGACGCATCGTGCCTATGGCCATGTTCGGTCCCAACGACATCGCCCACAACTCCACCCTGCTTTTGGCCAACCCACCCCTATGGCTGTTTGGGGTCTTGCAGTCGGCCATGTTCACCGCTTGGGCGCGGACGGTCGGCGGACGGCTCAAGTCAGACATCCGCATCGAAGCAGACCTCGTTTACAACGCCTTTCCGTTCATTCCCGAGCTTCCGGCCGCCGCGCCCAGAATCGAGGCAGAAATGGGGGCGATCCTGACAGCCCGCGCGTCGTTCCCTGGGGCGTCCTTAGCAGACCTCTACTCCCCGTTGGCAATGCCACCGAAGCTCTTCGCTGCCCACGACGCCCTCGATAAGGTTGTCGATGCGGCGTTCGCCCCGAGGCGGCGCTTTAAGGGGGAGGCCGATCGGTTGGGTGTCCTCTTCGAACACTATGCATCCCTGACCGCACCTCTGCTGGCCGGTCCAAAGATTCAGCGGTCGAGACACTGATTCAGCTGTCGAATCGATCGAACCATGAGTCCATCACCTGCGGCACAATCCGAATGCCGATCTCTTGTTGTCTGACGAGATCGCATAGCGTCTCGCCGTCGATCAGGTCGACCGTGGGAGTAGCTGCGGTAGCGGCCTTCCGTGCTGGTTCACTGAAACGCCCGAGAGTAACGAGAACCGCCCGTTCAGCCCCAGCAGCCGAAGCATCCCTCTGGAATAGCGCGACTACTTCTCTTCCAACAGTCGATGTGGGGTCGTATCGCTTGGCCTGAACGGCAACTCGCGAGGAGAGCACGGGGCTGAGAGGGGCCGTGCCGATGCCGTCGATCCCTTCGTCTCCAGAACCACCCACACGCGTCAACTGCAACCCAAAGGTCCGCAACAGGTAGAGGACGAACTCCTCGAACCCATCGGGAGATAATCGATGGAGTCGGTCCAATAGGCAATCCTGCCACGAAGTATCTTCGCCGACCTCGTCCTCTGCGGGGGCTTCGCTCTCGGCAACGAACTGTTGATTCTGCTTCTTGGTGGCTCTGTAATCCCTGACAAACTGCCGGATTCTCTCATTGGCTTCCGATTCGGAAAGGCTCAGGATCTCTCTTCCACGAGAGGTGAGAACATGCAAGTCTTGTTGAGGAGTCTCGAGCGCACCGACCAACTTGGCCCATGATCGCGCCCATGCGAGGCGATCGAGCAACACGGATTTCGGCCGATTGTCATAGGTGACCGAAAGTTGCTCCTCGGTCGCGCCGATGTCATCGATGACTCGCTCAGTGATCTCCTTCTTTTGACCAGAGCCACCAAGTGCTGCGACGGCCTGGACGGTCGGGTATATGAGATCCACAACGCTGGGCAGGTCTGAGCGACTGATCGGCACGGCGTAAGCCTGACATGAGCAGACCAAACTGTCGTTCGCTTCCAAAGGCCACTCGGCTCACCCATATCCGGGCCTGGCCTGGAAGGGGCGTGATGTGGGGAGGTTGTCGGGCTTGAGGAGCGGCACCACGGGCGTCCGGGGTGACTATGGCTGGCTCCGCGGTGGGGATGGGGCTTGCAACCATTTCTGCAAGACCCGACCCCGCTTAACTGCCCTTCACCCGTTGCCATGAACGGTCCGGAAGGCTCGCCCGAAATCGGACCTGACCAGGGTGGCTACCGGACAATGACGAGGTTGGCGGCAGCTAACTGGCCACACGTCCTGACGTCAACGTCGGAACAAACACCGGGCCCGGAGCCAGAACCTCTTTACCACGGCAGTCCGTAGTCTGGGAGCACCGTTGGCCAGCAGCTTTCGCCAAGCGCAACTCGCCGCAGGCGTCGCAGGCATGCCATCGAAAGCCCCGCTCGGCCCCGTGGACGCCCCACCTCAAGAGCCACTTCCACTGTCGGCAGGCGCGCTCGAGGACCGGGTCGCGGGGAGTGCGGGCAATCGTGACCCTATCTGGACCGCCCGAAATCACCGCGCCTCGCCGGCCGAGTTCGGCCAGGAGCTCGCCAGGAGAAGCGATCATCACCTCAGGTCGACCGACCATCCGTCCTCCTCGGGACCTGAGGACTGGTCCACGTCGTCGGGCGGCTTGGAGTCGTCGAAGACGTCCCCCCGTAGGGTCGGCTCTTCCTCCTCTGCCAGCGGCTCGGTGTCCATAGGTCCATCCACAGTCGCTTGAACCGGCCTGTGGGCGAGCCTCTGTGATTGCGACATAAGCGACCTAAGCGACCGAAGGTCGTCGGTGGGGACTTTTGTCGCTTTTGTCGCATTGGTCGCAAGACGCTGAACGGCATAAAGAACCGTTCGAGGCCGACCTCCGGTCTCGACCCTCTCGATGACGATTCGGCCCTGGCCGCGGAGGAGGGCGTCGGAGATGCCGGATCCTTGCGGGTACGGACCCGGGCACGTGTACCACACTCGGATTCCAGCTTCGGGATCAGCCTTCCCGCCGGTCCCGCTCGGCCATGTATGCCTCGAGCGCGGCGAGCCACTGATCGAACGCCGTTCTAACGTCGTCGACGAGCTCCCTGGTGGTTGCATCCGTCGCCGTGCTTGCTGTCGCAGCCTGCGTAGCGGTTTTCATGTCGGTGTCTCCCTTGCTTAGGGGCTGACGCCCAGGCAGGGGGCACATCGTCGCAAGCTCTGACCTACGCTCACGGCGTCGACGCCCCCTGTTGGGCATCGGCCACGCCCCCGGCCGGCTCCAACCGGCGCGGGGGCTTTTCTCTTGGTCTCACCAGTATGACCCACCTAAAAGCCCAGGTCAAACGCACTTTCCTGCACTCGGCTGCTGTTTTCGGTCGTTATTGGCGCACCGAAATGTCCTAATGGACCAATCGATGAACACTTCTGCGCTATCCGAGTGTTCTAGGGGCACGAAAAGCGCAAGAGAGCTCAGGACAAATTTCGCGGATCCCGTCACAGGCTTCTGGTAGACGCCGTCTCGACTCAGCCGATCGAGTGCTCAGGGCGGCGAGATGGGGGTTGTCCCGGGTGCTTCCCGTTGGTGCTCGGCGTGGGGCGAAACCCGCAACTCGACCCCCCAGAAATCCCGTGACAAAAGTGACAGAAACCCTCGGTGCGCCATCTTCACTGACGCTAGATCCGGTTGGAGGCACCGAGTACGGCCTTACCTAGGATCAGGTCGGCAGGGGTGGCGACGGTTCACGATTCGGAACTGAGGTGAACTTTCACCGACCCCAAGACGATCCGCTAGGGCTCATGATGGGGGACGGGTTAGAGCGATGATGTGGTGCTCAAGCGGCACACTTTCAAGCGACTGTTCAGACGGCCGGGGTGGGCGCTCTCGGCCACTGCTCTGAGCTCGTCGTGTGGGTTGGCAACCACGGGCTCGCTGGCGGCAGGCGAATCCGGGTGTGGAGCTGCGACGGGCATCGCGAGGGGCTCGAGGAGCCGGAGTCGGTCGATCATCGGTAGCTGGCCGAAAGTACGCTTCGCTCAGTGACCGCCTTCGATTTGGTCGCGGGGATCTGCGGGATCGCCGCCTTCCTGGTCCTCTGTGCTCAGGGGGCTTCCCTGATCCGAACCGAGAGCCATCTGCTGTTCACGAGCGACCCGGCTCGATCTCTGGCCATGGCGAAGCGAGCGTGCGATGACAGGGGGCTTACGTATTCCGAACTGGCGGGCATCGCCGCCGGACTCAAGGTGAGCGGACGGGCCTACAAGATCCGCGCTGTTCGACACAAGGGCGAGCGAGAGGGTTGGTTGTCGTCGGTTCCGGTCTCAAGAGTGGAAACCAGGTGACGGGGCTGCCTCGAGTGCTTCCCGTTCGTGGTCCTCGGGGCGGCGTGGTCAGCTGCTGCGCAGGCAGGGTTTGTGAAGCGCCGCTGAGGCTCAGTGACCCATGCCATGGACCAGCTGTGCGATTTCGAGGCCGAGTCCGACATAGGCGGAAAGGGTCACCATTACCGAATTGATGCGCCCCATGGCACTCGCGATGACTCCGCGGTTGGGGCGCCGGACTTTCGTTTGCCGTTCCACCCCATCCAGGTCTGCTTGAAGCTCTGCTCGCAGCTCGGGGTCATCTTTAATCGTCGCGATTGCTGCTTGAATCTGAGGCAGTAAAGGTTCGAGGGCACGGATCAACTGCTCGTTCGTTAACCATCCCATTTGCTCGCGTTGACGGATCAGGTCCTCGGCGCGGCGTACACCTCGCGCAGTGATCGCAACGCTCCCTTGCATGGCCGCCATCGTCTTGAACTCGACCAGGCGTTCCTCTTGCAGGAATTGGCCGATGCCCATTACGTCGCCTTCGGGGATCTTCGCCTGCTCGGCGATTTGTGCGTGAGTGGCCCAGGTGAGGGGCTCTCCACCATTCGAAAGGTCGTATAAGGCGACCAGATAGTCGTCTCGACGGCGCTGCCGCTCCTCGATGTCAGGCATTAAGGGTTGCCGGGGGAGTTTGCCGAGTCGGGGTCTCCGCTCTCAACATGCTGCTGCCAGGCGTGCCGGGCCGTAGCCGCCGCTTCATCAGGGCCGGAGGTACCGACCCCGGCGAAGACGCCACCGCAGGAGCAGACGATCTGAGCTGAATGGCCGGACGACAACTCCTGCGACGTCTCGCTCCGGATTTCGTGATCCATCCTGGACCCCCCCATGCAACCAATCTTGCAACCGGACCCCGGTTTAGGGCCTTCCACTGGTTACCACGAAGGTGTGACAACCGAAGCCGGAAACCGGACTTGAGTAGGGGAGACGCATTCAGACTCCGCTCGCTGCCGTGAGCGCAACCGCATTGAGGGGCTGGTGTCCGCAAGGACGTAGGGGTTCAAGTCCCCTCTCCGACACGCACCCGAGTACACGCGACAGGGCGTGACTCGATCTCAAGTGCGTCGCGGTCCGGGTGGTAGGTGAGCCGGAGCCCCATGTGCTTGTACATGATTGCCTTCTGCTCCGGACTGGCGGCAGCGAGGCCAATCAAGCCTTCGCGTACGGCGTCGATGAGGGCGCGAACCTCCTCGTCAGTGAGCGGCGTGTCGGGTGTCCGAGTGAACTCCAGTACACGGCCAGACATGGAAATCGCTGACCGATGACCTGCCGACCAGGACATCCGGCACGCTGGCCTGAGCGAAGACGAGCCCGTTGTCGATGTAGCCCAACCCCATCGCTAAGCGATCCGCCGCTTGTCGGGCCCGCTGAGACTTGAGGACTGCCACCGTGGCCATGTCGAGGTCAATCCTGCGCCGACCATGGTCTGTCTTCGTCCGCTGGCTGACCGGTCGGGGCCAGAAATGTGCGAAGCTGTCCACCACTTCATCTCGGGGGCCGAGTTGACTTCGCTGACGGCGGGCTCGCCGTTGTGGCCACATTGCGAGCAAGTTCCCCTTTGCGAACGGCATCGCCGAGTGCCTTCTGAACCACAACGTGGACGTAGCGCACGGAACGAGGGCTGAGACCGCCTTCTCTCTGTCGGCGCCCTGACGCCAAGAGCGTCGAGTAGAGACTCAGGCGCCAGTGAGCGGCCATGGGCCTCAACCCACCGCGGCCTGGATGTCTGCGAGCACGGCGCCGGGGATCGCCAGCGGGCCGCCGAAGACGAATCCCTGGGTTCCCGTAGAGAGGGTGGCCAAGTAAGCGGCGATCGCGCTCGGAACGGGCGGGTTGGCGCTCGGATCGAGCAGCAGGATCGGGCCGAGTCTTCCGCCAGTCGCCATGAAGACCCCGCCCGCCAGCGCGTCGGGGTAGTTGAGGCCGGTGGCCGCTCCGAAGAGATTGGCCCCGGGGAAGAACTGGTTGGCGACGGCGGCCGAGGTGGCGTATTCATCGCTGCCGTAGACCGCAATGGCTGTCGGGTCTGCGCCCGCCGCGGCCAGGGGGCCTCCGATGGCGTAGCGAGTGTCGTTGGGGTTGGCAGCCAGATACGCGGCGGTCTCGGGTGCCTGGGTCGTGCCGTCGGTGAGAAGGATCGCCCCGTGGTTCTCGATGGCCGCGGGAACCGCGGAGAGGGCGTCGGGGAAGTTGAGTCCCGTCGCCTCGAAGATGGTGGTCGGGTTCCCGAGCGTCTCTGCGATGTCGACCGCGGTGGCATACTCGTCTGCGCCGGCCACACGCACGACCTTGTACCCGAGATTTTCCAAGGCGATGTCGATGTCCGGACTCACGGCCAGATCGCCGCCCAGGATGTACACCGTGTCACCGCCCGGGAGCACCCGTTGGATCTCGGCTTGGACCCGCGGGTCGAGACTGGTGCTCAGCGAGGCCCCCGGGGTGATCAGGAGCGGCCCACCCATGGCGGCGGCCAGCGGTCCACCGGCCAGCGCATCGGAAAAGAAGTCCGATCGGGCGAGCACGACCGCTTTGGCCGAACCCACGGTCGGGAATTCCACCTGCGAGACGGCGATCGCGGTCCCGATGGCGTCCTGGCCGAAGATCTGGCTCGGGAGCGGCGTCGTGGTCTTGATGGCGATGCCGAGCGGGCTGGAGATGCCATTCGATGAGCCCGAGAGAGACACGGCCGGCGTGGGGCTCCCGCTCGCGGTCAACTGAGCGGCCGAGTACTCGAGCACCAGGCTGTCCACACCGTCGGCCGCCCACAGATCGCCCGAGGCGTCGAAGGCCAGGCCGCCAAAGAAAGTGAGCGTCGCCGACGAGATAGCCACAGCCGGCGTGGGGCTCCCGGTGGCCGAGAGCTGGCTCGGGGTGTACTCGACGAGGCTGTTGCTCGAGGTGTCTTCCACCCAGAGGTCCCCCGCTGGATCGAAAGCCAGACCCCCCGAGAGGAGGAATCCAGGCGAGGCGGTCGAGATGGTCACCTGCGGCGTCGGGCTCCCAGAGGAGGCGAGCTGGGCGGGCGTGTACTCGACGACCGTGCCATCGGTGAATGCGTTCACGACCCACAGGTCCCCTGCGCTGTCGAAGGCGAGATCGTCGGGGTAACTCAGGCTCCCCGACGCGGCCGAGATGGTCACGGCCGGCGTCGGGTTCCCCGACGCGGCGAGCTGGGCCGGCGTGTACTCGACGAGGCTGTCGCTACCAATGCTCGCCACCCACAGATCCCCGGCGGCATCGAAGGCAAGACCGCCGGGTCCGTTCAGGGTCCCAGAGATGGTCACGGCCGGCGTGGGGCTTCCCGACGAGGAGAGCTGGCTCGGCGTGAATTCTTCGATCACGCCCTCGTAGGTATCAACCCACAGATCCCCGGACGCGTCGAGAGTCAGGTATTGGGGAGCCTCCTGGGCCGGCGCGATGGTCATCGTAATGTGGCTGGTTGGGGGGATCGGATAGGCGCTCACCGTGTCGTTGCCGGTGTTGGCGACGTAAAGGGTGCCCGGGTTAGCGGCCGCTCCGGCTGGTGTTGGAAAGCTGGTCGTCGCCAAGGTGATCAGCGCAGAACTGCTGACGAGCAGTCCCACGCCACACGCCAGCCGCAGTAAGGCCTTTGTTCGGATCCCAGTAACCCACATCTTCGAAGTGGTCGAAACGTCGAATGTCGAGGAAGGCACGGTTCGGACCGCCTTTATTGGCTCTCGGCGCGAGTTTGGATATCGCCCGTTGCGGATGCAGAAATGGCGGTGATCGCTCCGGACACCGATCGCCCAGGTGCCCACGGTCGTCGACGGTCACTTCGGACGCGGGACGTCGGCACATGGTTTGACGATCGCCGTGGATCGCACATGCCCAAAGTTCCCCCGATCGACAAGAACAAACGTGGATCGTCGACTTCGATGACACCAAACCCAACTCAGGAGGAACTCCGACCGTTTTCTCGAACTCGGTTGGCTAACGATAGACGTTACTCAGAGAATTCTCTTCCGACAACATGCACCACACTTGGTGGGGGCGACAAAAGGAGGCCGCACGATGGCCAAGCCGAGCGAACCCCCCGCCGACGATGCCAGGCAGCGCTACGAACGGGCTCGTGGCGGCCTTCCTCGGACGGTCGGGCGTGAGCAACCGGGGAACCGGCTGGGGGGCGTCGTCGCTCAGGTGGAAGGGCCTCGAAGAGTGTTCGCGGTGAAACCTCACGTGACCGGCATCCGCCTCGTCCTTCCTGGGCGGCCGCGCACCTGGGGGAGCGGACGGGTTCTACACGTCACAGCCATAGCCGACCAGCGGTCTTCCCCGGCAACGGAGGCCCTGGGGCGACGATTCGGCACCTAGGCGGCCCTGAGCAGGACCTCACCTTGTAGGAGGACGGGTGTACTCAGGGGGTCAAACGCCTCTCCGACACGATTGTGACCTGGTGTTATGTGGCCCTAGTGGCGCCGAGGTCGAGTGAGCAGAATTCGCCGTGCCACACCCGTGCCATACGGTCAGCGGACGGGCGACGCTCTGCGAGATCATTCCCGGAAAAGGTTCGGGACAGCTGAAGAAGCTGCGTTCTGCGATTCCTCGATCGAAAAGAGATCAAGGTCCAATACCAGCGGGTGGAAAAAGACTCGCGGAACTTCGGGCGGGTGTTCGTCCACTTCCGCTGGAAATGAACGAACTGGAAATGAACGAAATGGCGCACCGGACCGACGCGGAGATGCCGCCGGCTTGCGCCGGCGGCATCTCCATCGTCACCACCACCTGGATTCTCGGTGGTTCGACTCTTTGCTCTTAGGCGATCTTCTGCAAGCTTGCCGGAACCTTGTCCTGAGCACCGGTCCACACCTTGACCGGACCAGCGGCCGGGCTCGTGTAGTAGACGGTGCCGAGCGGCTCCACACCCATGTACGTACCACTCGGAAGTGTGATCGGGGTGGCCGACGTCGACATCTTGTACAGCTCCTCACCCTCGTAGCCGTAGTGGACGGTCGATGAGTACGAGTAGGGCACGAAGCCGGACGTGATGAACTTGCTCCCGTCAGCGGCGATGGCGTTCAACAGCCCCTGGCGAGTCAGGTTCTTCCCGGCCGCCTGCAGCGCCTGGACGATGGTGTAGCCAACGTTGAACCCGACCAGTTCGTCACCGGTGATCCCCTTCGTGGCCACCTGTGGGTCGTACTTGGTGAGGAGCTTCGTCGCCACCTGCACCCAGGGGTTGGAGGTTTGGTTCTCGAACGCACCGTTGTACGAGTCGGTGATCGCACCGTTGAGGAGCGCCTGGCCCGCCGGGGCCGGGGTCGAGAGCACGCCCGAAGAACCGATAGCGGACGGGTCAGCCGCCACGCCGTCGATCACCAGCTGAGGCGTGTAGCCGAGCGTCGCCGCCGTGGTCGCGAACAGGTTCACGAAGGCCGGGACGGCGGCCATCACGACCACCTTGGCGCCCGACGCTTGCAGCATTGCCACCTGGCTGTTCAACCCGGCGATGTACGCGGCCGTGGTGGCGACGTAGGTCTGCTGGGACACCACGCTGCTCGACTTGATCTCCATGTCCAGGCCCTTGATGGTGTCAAAGCCGAACTCGTCATCCTGGGTGAAGTAGCCGATCTTCTCGCCAGCGAAGTTCTTGGCCGTGTAGGCGCCGAGGATCTTGCCGTCGACCGAATAGGGAGGCTCGTAGCCGCTGGTGTAGAGGTACTTGGCGCTGCTCCAACAGTTGCAACCCGAGAGGACGAAAAGCTGCGGGATCTTCTGGCTGTTCAGGTAGGGCTGCACATCCAGCTGGGTCGGGGTTCCGAGGGAAGCCACGTCAGCGAAGATGTTGTCCTGTAGCACCAATTCGTGGGTCATCGTCGCCGTGATCGACGGGGTGTACTGGTCGTCCAGGTAGGTGTACTTGATCTGACGGCCGTTCACGCCTCCGTGGGCGTTGAATGCGGCGAACACAGCTGCGATCCCCGGAGCGATGTCGTTGTAGTTGTCGGCCACACCGGTCAGCGGCTCGGTCGCCCCCAAGGTGACCGACGTTGCCGTCACCCCTGGCGTGGCGGCACTGGCAGCCCCGGCCGTTCCGGACGCGCTCAGCGCCATGGTCCCTGCCATGGCGCAGGCCACCGCGCCGATGGCAATGAGACGCGTACGGCTGCAAGCCGAACGCAACGAGAATCGCTTCATCGATACCCCCTGCGAAAGGGCGCTTTCTGTGGACTCCAAACAGACCTCTCAGTATTTGGGCCCTGCCCTGCCGATTAAGCCGACCAGGCGCAGGGCCAGCTTGCACCCGCGCGGGGCTGGAGCCTAGGGCCGAAAGGCCCTAGGCGGGCGCGGGCCACTGGGCACAAGATTGTTAGATCGCGAAAGTCGCGCGCGATTTGCCACTTTCGATCCAGGGTCGGTCGTCGCCCTTGGTTAGTCGGACTCCGGCATTCATCCGTCGGGAATGTCATTGAGGTTGATGACCCTCGCCTTCGGCTGCATCCACGAACCTTCTACGGTTCTCGATAGGACCCAGGGCTTGCCTTTGGCAGGCCGACACGTCAGCCGGAATTCCGCAGCCCTCTTTGGGGGGCTGGGATTGAGCACGATCGTTAGGCGCGGTGAGTCTCCGGGCTGAAGACCCCGGAGCGAGGCAACGCGGCCGTGGTTGCCGGGGCCAAAGGTTGGCACGGGCACCTCATGGGGCGGCGCTGCCGGAACCGATATCTCGACATCCATCGACTCGAGTGGTGGTCCACGACGGTGGGCCACCACCAGGACACCGCTAACGGCTGGGCTTCCCTTGTCGGTCTCGACCGTTAGGTCAATTTCAGGCTCGTGATCGGCGTGCCCCTGGTTTTCGATCGCGAGGGTTTGGCGGCGGTTGTAGACAACCGCGAGGAGGGCCGCGTCGTAAGCGAAGCGCAGGGCGCTTTCGACTCGGAGGACCTGGTCGCGCTTTCGCACAGGCTCGGCCTCGTGGCCCCCCTCGAACTTCCCAGAGTGCGGAGAGGGTTCATAGGGCGTGGTCAGTCCTAGCCGGATCCGCGGTCCTCGCCGGTGTTTCAGTCGGTGTCCGGCGAGATAACCCATCCCTCAAGACCGTCAACTCTCCGAGGGTGCCAATGCCCGTCTGCGAGCGGGTGCAGGATCGCCAAACCTTTCCGTAAACGTTAAGGTCATGGGACATGGCACTTCGCGGCCGTCCGCCTGCCGACCGGTCCCCCAACGGCGCCACGCCTGGCCGCCACCCTGCGGCAAGCGAGTCGGTCACAGCAGTGCCCGACGGCAAAGCGCTCCCTGCCCACGGCGACCGCTACAAGTGGATCGCCCTCTCCAACACCACCCTCGGTGTCCTCATGGCGGTGCTCAACTCCTCGATCATCCTGATCGCGATGCCCAACATCTTCCGAGGCATCGGACTCGACCCGTTGGTACCCGCCAACACCGGCTACCTGTTGTGGATGCTGATGGGCTTCATGGTGGTGATGGCGGTCCTCGTGGTGAGCCTCGGGCGCCTCGGCGACATGTTCGGCCGGGTGAGGATGTATACCCTCGGCTTCGCCGTCTTCACACTGTTCTCGATCCTGCTGTCGATCACCTGGATGCACGGGTCCGACGCCGCGCTGTACATGATCATCATGCGGGTAGGCCAGGGCTTTGGGGGCGCGCTGCTCATGGCCAACTCGGCGGCCATCTTGACCGACGCCTTCCCATTCAATCAGCGCGGCCTCGCCATGGGCATCAACAACGTGGCCATGATCGCCGGTAGCTTCATCGGCCTCATCCTGGGCGGCCTCCTCGCCCCCCTGCAGTGGCGCCTGGTGTTTTTGGTGTCGGTCCCCTTCGGCCTGTTCGGCACGCTGTGGGCCTATGTGAAGCTGAAGGACACCGGCATCCGCAGGCGCGCCCGCATCGACTGGTGGGGCAACCTGACCTTCGCCGCCGGATTGGTGGCCATCTTGGTCGGCATCACCTACGGCATCCAGCCCTACGGCGGCCACACCATGGGCTGGACCAGCCCCTTCGTGCTCGCCATGATCGCCGGCGGGCTCGGCGTGCTCGTCGGCTTCGGGGTCATCGAGAACAAGGTGTCCGAGCCGATGTTCCGACTCGGGCTCTTTCGCATCCGGGCCTTCGCCGCCGGCAACTTCGCCAACCTGCTGGCCGCGCTGGCGCGGGGCGGGTTGATGTTCATCCTCATCATCTGGCTGCAGGGCATCTGGCTCCCCGAGCACGGCTACTCCTTCAGCCAGACGCCGCTGTGGGCCGGCATCTACATGCTCCCGCTGACGGCCGGCCTCTTGGTCGCCGGACCGGTGTCGGGGATGCTTGCGGACCGCTACGGCGCCCGGCCCTTCGCCACCGCCGGCCTCCTCATCGCCGGGTTGACCTTTGCCATGTTGGAGGTGCTGCCCGTCGACTTCCCGTTCTGGGCCTTCGCCGCGGTCCTGCTCATGACCGGGTTTGGCATGGGCATGTTCAGCGCGCCGAACCTGATGGGCATCATGAACAGCCTGCCGGCGGACCAGCGCGGGGTGGGAGCCGGTATGACGATGACCTTCACGTCCTCGGCCCAGGTGCTCTCCATCGGGGTCTTCTTCACGCTCATGATTCTCGGCCTCGCCTCGAGCCTCCCCGCGGCCCTCTACCACGGGCTCACGGCCCAAGGCGTGGGGGTGAGGACCGCCGCCAGGGTCTCGCACCTGCCCCCCGTGGGCAGCCTGTTTGCCGCCTTCTTGGGCTACAACCCCGTGCAGCAACTGCTCGGGCCGGCACTCGGCCACCTACCGCAGCACACCGCCACGTACCTCACCAGCCGGTCGTTCTTCCCCCGGCTTATCTCGTCCCCGTTCGGCAGAGGGCTGAGGGCCGCCTTCGACTTCGCCGTCGTCGCCTGCGTGCTCGGTGCCATCGCCTCGGCGTTGCGCGGCGGCAAGTACCACCACGGACAGAACACCCCCGAGCCCGTCGCAGAAGTCGAGCCGGCGTTGGCCCCGGTGAGCGTGGCGGACTGAGCCCGATGCCTGCCCCACATCCCCAACATGGTCCTCATCTCCGAGCGCCCCGCCCAGGCGGACGATCGGGCAGTTCCGGGCCACTGGGAGGGTGACTTGCTTCTGGGGGCCAAGAAGACCTGCATCGGAACCCTCGTCGAGCGCTCGACCCGCTATGTGCTGTTGCTGAGGCTCCCCAATGGCACCGCGGAGTAGAAAGGCTGCGAGAGGTCGTTGCGACGACCCCCTGACGCCGCACATCATCAGCCGCTCTGTTCGATCCGCCGGTGCCGGTCCGTGTTGCGCGGCGGTGTGGCGCTTCTTAGAGGTGGTAAAAGGCTCGGGCGCTGGCTCCGGCTACGACCCGCTGGGTGTCTTTGGGGAGGGGTGCGAGTGCTTCTTGCAGCTCCTTCACCACTCCGGGGATCTTCGCGTCGGGATGGGGGTAGTCAGACGCCCACAGCACTCGCACAGCGCCGAGATGCTCGACCGTAAACGGGAGCGCGGCCTCATCGGGATCGAAGCTCACCACGCACTGCCGGGCGAACAACTCGCTCGGCAATGTTTTCTGGTCGCTACTACCGAAGATCTTGAATTGATGGTCGAAGCGCTCGAGCATCGGGACCATCCACCCACCGGTGCCCTCGAGAAAGGCCACTCGGAGGTCCGGATGACGTTCGCAAATACCGCCAAGTACGAACCACGCCAGCGCCATTTGCAGGTCGATCGCATTCGTGAGGCCTTGCCGCATGGCCAGCCCTGCAGCAGCATTCGTCACACCGGCGGCGAGCCCGAGCAGCCGGCAGGAGTTCGGCATGTCCGCGTGCGGCGACGGATGCACGCCCACCGGCACGCCCACCTCGGCGACCGCAGCCCAGAACGGGTCGTAGTCGGGATGGTAGAGCGGCTTGGTGCCCAGATACGGCGCTGGACGGACCATCACCGCCTTCGCGCCGAGCTGGCCGACGCAGCGATGCAGCTCCTCTCTGGCCGCGTCCAGGTCCTGAACAGGAACCACTGCGACCGGGTACAAGCGGGTGGGAGCCTCGGCGCAGTAGTCGTGGAGCCAGCTGTTGTATGCCCGACATGCGGCTCCGAACAGGTCGGCCTCCTCTACCCAAGTCAGCATCGATGTCGGGTAGAGCACCGCAACGTCGATGCCCTCTTCGTCCATGTCGGCGAGGCGAGCGCGAGGGTCATATCCGCCCGGTAGCTCCAGGTGCATCCGGACCCCCTCCTTCCACGTGTCGGTGGCCGGTGCGGTGGACTGCCAACCGGCTCCCTCAGCGTCTCCTTCCCCGCTCGCAGCCACTCCCGTACCGATGGTCGAGTCGGGATACGACCGGGAGATCCCGAGTGCCTGTACTCCGCCCCCGGGGCGGTCGAGCCGGTCCCGGAAAGCCGGTTCCGAATACTCCTTCCAAACGACCGCCGGCTCGATCACATGCCCGTCAGCGTCGATAACCTCGATACCCTCCCAATCAACCATTACCCGGCCCTCCCGTCATCACGCGACTCTGCTTAGGTTGAATCCGGCACGGCCCCCGGACACTCCGAGGATAAGGCAGGGCAGCGACGGATGGGGTTGTGTGGCTGTTGCGCGGTCAGCCCGGAGCACAACGCGGCCATTTCCGGGCCGGCCCGGATCAGAAGATTCTCGGACAACCAACCCGGAACACTCCACGACCCTGGACAGACCCGCATAGCGTTGAACGGGCGAGCGATGGACCCGACGAAGGCCTTCCCATGGGTGTCATCGCGGTGGCAGCAGCCGCCGCTCCTGGAAACGAATGAGCCACTCGATGAACATCGCTTCCGTGTCGATGCAGTCGTGGAACCCGGCTTGCGTAGGCCTCTTTGGAGATCACGTCGGCCTCTGTGATTAGTCCGATCAGCTTTCCGCCTACGTCAACCACAGGAAGGCTGCTCACCTCGGAGCGCATCAGACGATCGATCACGTCCTTAAACGGCGTGTCGGGCTCCAACCGAGACGACATCCGTCATCATGATCTCCCTGATCTTCACCACTCATCGCCTCCACACATAAGACACCCACAGCATCTCGGCTATGCACCGCGTGCAACCCGAAGGCAAGATCCCGTCGCGGGACGCCTCGGTCGATTTGTATCGGGCCTTCTGGGTGAGGGGCCTCCGGGTGAAGGTGTCATTCCGGTCTTCCAAACCCGACGACGGCCAGGATGAGGAACAGGAAGGCGAAGACGCACACGAGCCCGATCTCCACTGTGAGCGGTAACGTGTAGCCGAACAGGCTCACACCGGTCGAAAACCGTGCCGCGGCGGCCGGTGGCATGTGCTGCACCGCGAAGACAACATGGCGAAGTGGATCGACCGCATAGGTGAGAGGGTTGACGCGGGTGATGACGGCCAGCCAGCTCGGCAGGCCCTTCAGCGGAAAGAGTGCCCCGGAGAGAAAGAGCATCGGGAACAGCAACAGCTGCATGACGACCTGGAATCCCTCCATCCGCTGGATACGGCTGGCGATGAAGACTCCGAACGTCGTCATCGCCACCGCCATGAGCAACTCGAGCCCGATCACCTCCACGACGAGGAGTGCGGTGAGATGTACGCCGATGAGTGGGGCGAGCACCAGCATGATCGTGCCTTGGATCGTGGCGATGCTCGCCCCACCCAGGGTCTTGCCGATCACGAGCGCAGCCCGGCTGACGGGGGCGACGAGCATCTCGCGCAGAAAGCCGAACTCGCGGTCCCAGACGATCGAGATGGCGGAGAACATCGCCGTCATCACCACCGACATGGCCACGATGCCGGGGAACACGAACTTCTTGAAATCGAAGCCGCCTGTCGTCCCCACCAGGGTCGACATCCCGTAGCCGAGGACGAACAGGAACAAGATGGGCTGCATGAAGCTCGAAAGGATCCGCGTGCGAGTGCGGGCAAAGCGGATGAGCTCACGCTCCCACACCATGCCGATCGTTCGCAGCTCCGAGGTGAGGCTCTCGCGCTCGTCGACCGGGGCCGGGCGTGTAATGGGCAGGTCCAAGACGGCCAACTCAAGTTCCTCCTAACGGCGTCTAGCGACCCGGGCCCGCATGCGCATGGGCATGCCATGCTCGGCATGGCCCTCGCGGATCTGGCGTCCGGTGAAATGCAAGAACACGTCGTCGAGGGTCGGGCGATGCACATGGACCTTGCTTACCGGCATGCCGGCGATCTCGATGAGCCGAGCAACTTGGGCTCTCGCCATCCTCGGCGAAGACGACCAGTGCTTCCTCCCCCTTGCTCACTCGGTAACCGGCGTCGGAGAGGCGCGTTGCGGCCGTGTCGTCGTCCGCCGTGGTGAGCTCGACTGTGTCGGCTCCTACCAGGCGCTTGAGTTCGTCAGGCGTGTCGAGGGCGACGATCGAACCTTGGTCGATGATGGCGATGCGGTCGGCGTACTCGGCCTCGTCCATGTAATGGGTGGTGAGGAAGATCGTCACCCCCTCCTCCCGGCGGAGCCGGAGGACGTCCTCCCACATGAGCGCCCGGGTTTGCGGGTCGAGGCCGATCGTTGGCTCGTCAAGAAACAACACGGCCGGGGTGTGCAACATCCCCCGGGCGATCTCCAGTCGACGGGCCATGCCACCCGAGAATGTGGAGATCAGGTCGCGTCGACGGTCCTCAAGGACTACTAGGCGCAGGACGCGATCGATCCGCTCGTCGACCTCGGCGCGGGGGACGTGGTAGAGGACGGCGTGGAAACGCAGATTCTCTTCAGCGGTCAGCTGGTCGTCAAGGGTCTGCTCCTGAAAGACGAGCCCGATGTGGCGCCGCACCGCCTTGGGCTGGCGCTGCACGTCGAAGCCGTCCACGATTGCCTTCCCACCTGTCGGCCGGGCGAGGGTGCACAGCATCTTGATCGTGGTGGTCTTGCCCGCCCCGTTGGGGCCGAGAAAGGCGAAGACCTCGCCGCGAGCGACCGAGAACGACACCTCCTTCACTGCCTCGACCTCGCCGTAGCGCTTGGAGAGACTAGATACTTCGACGGCGAGATCTGATTGGTCCGCTTTCTTACCCGCTCCCCAAGTGAGCACCTCTGTTCCCGCCATGGCTGGGCCAGCGCTCATAGCGCCAGCTTGAGCCGACGCCCACGGGCCGCCAAGGGTCGAATGGCCCAAGAAGTGCCCCCCTCGAAAAGATGAGGCACAGCCTCCTTGGAGACCCAGCGGCCCATTTGCCCAGGTGAGACGATCTAAAGGAGATCAATCCAGTGGCCGAGCGAGCAGATCAGATGATTCGGGAATACGTCCAGGGCGCTCACAATTGCCCAGTGTGCGAGCTCCGACTGGGGTGCGGCGTTCAGTTGGCGGCGGCACATAGTGAGGATTCGCGTTCGGCGGATGGTTAGCCGGCCGACCCAACGCCATCGTTGCGGCCGGGAGATAGAGCGAGCCGACAGCGATGCTGACCCTCGATCTCTGAGCTCGGCGGCCCGGTTCGGTCGCCGATCGCTGATCGCCGTTTTTCAATCCTCCCGCTACAGTGGGATCGGCCAGAAGAGGAGGCGCCATGTGGGCAATCGTGGGCGTGCTGCTCGGATTGATGGTGCTCGCCTCGGTCGTGGGATTTCACGTCGGGCCCCACAGTCACCTCGGCGGTGTCGCCCTCGGCGTCGCCGCCGCCGTGTTGCTTGTAGTCATGGCGGCGACCGGGTATTCGTCGTCGCTCCTCTGGACGCTGTTCGGTGCTGACCTCGTGGTCTCCAGTGGGCTGGCCATGATCGCCTGGAAGGGTCTCACCTCGCAGGGCCGCATCTCGGGCCGAGGGTCGCGCTCCCTGGCCGGTGCCGAAGGGGTTGCGGTGACAGATCTCACCCCCGACGGAGTCGTGCGGGTTCGCGGGGAGAACTGGTCGGCCACTTCGCTCAACGGATCGGCAACCGCGGGGAGCCGGGTCCAGGTTGTCGAGGTCGGGGTCCGACTCGGCGTGTGGTGCGAGGAATCGGAGATCGACCGCACCGATGTGGGATCCGTAGGGCCCACTAAGTCCGCCGCTCGGCTGGAAACCGAGACCGGCGGGACCGAACACAAGCGAGCCGCTCAGTCATGATCATCGGGATCATCGTTGGAGTGGTCGTTCTGGCTGCTCTCATCGCGGCGGCGGCATCGGTCAAGATCATCCGGGAGTACCAACGGATTGTCCTGTTCCGGCTGGGCCGCAACGTCGGGAGCAGGGGTCCTGGCTTGGTGTTCATCAACCCGGTCACCGACCGGACCAACTGGGTCGACCTGCGGGAGCGCTACTTCGAGATCCCCCGGTAGACGGCGTCTTCCGACGTCACCCTGCCATGAACCGGGGTTTCGCGTCTCCTGCTGAGCCCGAAAGCCCGCAGGAAACCCCCTAGTTGTTTACCGATGGCCCACCCGCTCTGCTTCCTTGACGTCCTTGACGTGGCCCTCGCACGACCGCACCCGGATTCGCTTGCCACCGCTAAGCGGTGGTTGCCAACCCACACGACGGGCTCGGAGCGGTAGGCGGGTGCGCCCACCCCGGCTTGTTGGACCATCCGCCAGCACCAGCCGGGCTCGGAGAACACCGCGTCGGCGTAGTGGTCAGTCAAAGACGTTCCGGCGCATGAATGTGGTTACCGCTCTGATCACTGCGTGCTCTGTGACGTCATCGAAAGCCAAGAGGCCCTCGAAGCTCGACTCCACGAAGTCCCATTGACCATGGCCCGGAAGTTTCACAGTGCTCCCATAGGCGATCTCTACCGCACTCTCGCCGCGCCTTAGGAGGAGCGCAGGCCGTCGGTCTTCATCCCGAACGATCGCGAGGATGGCCCCCTCGCCGTCCCTGAAGGTATCGACGAATCCATCAATCTCCACCTCTTCGTCGATGACTGTTAGGCACTCCTGAAGCGCCTTGACAATGGTTTGGAGTACTTGCGCCCACTGGGCCTGAGGGGATCTGTTCGCGTGACGTACAAGGATTCGGAGATCGTCGAGTGGATCGGTCATTGTGGGCACCCTTTCGACAGAAGATCGACAGAACTGTAGGGCCGGCCAGCGGCAATTCGAAAGGCCCTAGCCCTAGGCAGGCATCCTGTGATACGAAGGCCATAGCTCAGGGCCCGAACCGGCCGCAGCGGTGCGCAAGAGCGGCTGTCTGTCAATCAGCCACCACAGTGCGATTCTGGCAAGAATGGGGGCTGATTCGATGGCAGTCCCCAAGGTGCTGCCGGGATAGGGCGGTCGCGAACAGAACGCCGGATCGAACACGGACCCATCTCGGCAGGGCGCCAGATCGACGGGGCTGTGGAATCGCTGCTGTCAAGTGCGCGGATGCGGGACATGCTTAGTGCCACTCGGCGTCGTGTCGGCCCGGCGGATGTCTTCCACCAGGGCGACGAGCTGATCGTAGTGCGAACCCTGCCAGTAGATCCGGCCGCAGTCCGGGCACATCTGGAAATCGTCGTAGTCCCGCCGTGTCCGGGGCGGCAGGCGGTTTTCCACCTCCTCCTTCACCACGGGTTCGAGAACGCCGTTGCACTCGAGACATCGGCCGAACGGGGCGATGGCCCCGAACAGGTCCAACCGGCGCAGGACCTCGACGACCTGGGCACGGCGGTTGGTCTCCTGCACGAAGCAACCGTGCGTGACCTTGGCACGCTTCAAGAGGCCACGATCCCTGGTGAGGAGTATCCGCTTCTCGCCCACCGAGATCGCCGCGAGCTCTTCGTCGCTGATGTCATTTCGCCACAAGGAGTCGAAGCCCAGGAGCCGTAGGGTCCGGGCGAGCCGGCCGAGATGGACGTCGAGGACGAACCGTGGTTCGCGCAGCGGTTTCGGACCTAGTCGCACGAGTGGCGACACATCGAGCGCCTCGAACATCGGGTACACGCTCACGCGGTCGCCGTCACCCACCTGGTGCCCGAAGTCCACGGACTCCCCGTTCACCAGGATCACGTCGATCTCGGTGTGCGGCACCCCGAGGGACTCCGCTAGGTCCTTCACCGTGGTTCCGGCGGCCACATCGAGCGTGGTCGGCCGGCCACGTCGGTGAAGCGGCAGGAAATCGTTCAATTCAGCGTAGAAACGGACTTCGACGTGGCAGGGCATCCGAGCCGAGCGTAAAGGCCGTGGACAGCTCACTAACCCCGGGCACCGATGATGCGGGATTGATGACGACGTACGGTCGCGTACTGGAGCCCCCTTCTCTCCCTCCGTGCCCGTTCGCAGTCTCCTCGCCCCCGGGCGCTCGCCAGCTGGTCTGGTGTTCCCACGGGGGCTTCTGCGACGTTACCGGCGTGTAGAGCGCGGGCCTAGCCTGTTCTGACATGGTTCCCGAACAGGCAGCCATCGCCAATGCGTACCTTGACCACCTGACATCCGAAGACCTCGTCCTGCTCGTCCCCGGCGGCTCAGACGCTCTTCACACCGGCCACGGCCAGGCACTTCTGCACTTGCACCCAGAAGGACTCGAGGAGTACTTGGCGTCACCCCGAGTGTTCGGCGCTGTCTTTGCGACGGCCGGTGAGGCCGACACCCTCGTTGGCGCTTCGCCATTCCTCGTCTTCGCCGTGGCCGTACACCGTGCAGCCATCGAGCTCAATGCGACGAGCTACGTCTCAGAGTGGTTGGGCCTGGGGCGTCGTGCCCCGGTATTTGACGCCGTCCAGCTGCGTGACTTCCTGGCAGCGCCATGGCGCCGGCTGTTCTTGGCGGAGTTGCTGGCGTCGTACACACACGTGGCCAGTGGATCAGTGCTTGTCTCAACTCGTAGAGGCTGGCGCAGACAACGTTTCTCGGAGCTTGATCCCGTACGTCTCGCCGGTTTGCTCGAGGTGATCTCGGAGAGCGAACGTCCGGGAATCCTGCGCCGGCTCGGAGACCTCACGCTGTTCCTGACCGGAGTGTTCCCCGACTACGTGGCCCGTCGGGGTTTTGGGCCGATCGAGGAGAGCCGACTGTTGCGTGCAGGTGGGATGGTCAACCGTCAGAAATCCCCCCCTAGCGAGCTTAAGTGGATGGGAGTCGGCGACGGCGGGGCGGTTGGTCTTCTCGAACAGCTCGGTCGACGGTGGTACCGGGCAGCCTTCGATGCTCTTCCTCGACCGGTTTCCGGGAACGTCGCTGTGCTGGGTGAACTCCCTGAACGTTTCAGCGACGCGCGGCGGATCTTGAATTTTGTGACCGAGCGATTCCTCTTTCATCACCGGGACCGTTGGTTCGGTTAGGCGGCGAGTAGCGACGTAGTGCTCGCAGTTGCATCCGCCGGCTCTCCTACCCAGTGGCCATCATCGCCAGTGTTGACCAGGGGAAGACAACCCCTCAGACGGACCCCTTCAAGGCTCACCTCGATCACTCTTCGGACCGAGAGATGCGACGGCCTCGCCGACCGAAGAAAAGAAGTGCGCGGCGCCGATGCGTTCGAGCAGGCCGCTTCGGGCAAGGCCCTGGCGCAGGTGCGCTCCTGCCCGGGCCACGGCGACTTCGACATGGGCTCGATCGAGTTCGTCGAGCACTTCGCGCAGTGCCCGAGACCCCGTGTAGTCGATGTCGCTCATGCCCATCGCATCGAGAACGAGAAGCCGAAGTATCCCTTCAGCGCGGGTCAGCGCGCTATCCAACTCGGTGCGGAAATGAACTGCGTTCGCGTACCACAAGGGCGTCGCAAACAGCACGACCAGCACGCCAGGCTGTTGGACCGCATCTTCGCTGGTACTAAGCGGTGCCCAGCTCGTCGTGTCCGAGATTCGACCGAGGACGTGCAGTTGAGGACGAGCGCTCAGTCGAGTGCGATCGAGGACGGCCAGACCGACCGCCACGGCGATGCCCTGCTCGACCCCAACGAGTGCCACCGTGAGCAAGGTGATCACCGTTAGCCCGAGCTCGAACCGGTCGAAGCGAGCAATGGCCACAAGCTCGCGGACATGGAAAATCCGCGTCGCGATGTAGATCAACACTCCAGCCAGCGTCGCCAAGGGGACGTCCTTCAGCAAACTCGCGGCCGGGATCAGCAGCGCGAGAGCGGCTGCCGCACCCAGCCCGGCAGCTTGGGTACGCCCTCCTGCCGAGGCCACCGCGGCGGTCCGAGGAGGACTCGCGTTCACCGGAAAGGAGCCGCACAGGCCCGACACGATGCTCCCCGCTCCTATCCCGACGAAGTCTCGCCCGACGTCGACCTCATAGCCTCCCTGGTCGGCGAAGGCACGACTCGTAGCCGCCGATTGACTGAGAACGACGAGCGCCACCACTCCGGCGATTGGCACGACACTTCCTAATGCCGACCACGACAGGCCCACTAACCCGAAGTGAGGCGCGCCGTGCGCAAAGCTCCCGAGAACCGTGACCCCATGAGAATGCAGGCCAAGAATCGCCACGACGATGGTGGACCCGACCAGCGCAGCGAGCGCTCCGGGGAGCCTGCGATCCACACGCTCGGCAACTATGACGATGGCGAAGGTGACCACACCGATGCCGAGAGCCCATCCGTTCGTGTGGTCGAGATGTCGCGCCACCGCTGCAATGCGGTGAAACGTCGAACCGCTCGTTGAGGACAGGCCCAGGAGGTCGGGGAGCTGATGCACGACGATGATGACCGCCACACCGGCGAGGAAGCCGGTGATAATCGGAGCCGACAGGAATTCGGCAATCCATCCAAGCCTCAGGAGACCCACGAGGGCCACGAAGGCTCCGACTATGACGGCGAGGATCCCAACCAAGTCGATGTAGTGGGGTGACCCGGTCGGAGCGAGGTGTGCGATCCCAACCGCGAAGAGTGGGGCGATCGTGGAGTCCGCTCCGACCGACATCTGCGGGTTTGACCCGAGTGCCGCGATTAGCACCGTGCCGGCGATAAACGCGTAGAAGGCGGTGATCGGGGGCATGCCGGCGAGTCTGGAGGTCGCTAGTTGCTCGGGCACCGCGATGACGAGCAGCGTCACGGCTGCGAGCATGTCTGCTCCAGCAAATGATCGCTTGTAGCCGTGCAAAGACGCGAAGAGCGCTGCGGGCACCCGCCCGCGGATCCGTCTCCGCGCCCCAGAAAGCCACCTCCCCCTCGTCACCCGGTCATCATCGCCGATCGGACGGCTGCCGGCGGTCTTCGCTGCTCGCCGAGACCAGCAATCTTGGGGGGGGGTCGCTATGGCGTCCGAGCCATGCCGATCTGCTGGGGAAAGCGGCCGAGACGACCGGTGAAGTCGCTCACGTACCACCCGGATTTATGCCGCTACCGGCTCGCATCATCAAGGCCATAGACCCAACGTCCGTCGTGGGTCAGTTGCCAGCGCTCAAGTGCGTACCGAGAATGCGAGACCTCCAGCTGGAGCCATGCGACGCCGATCTCCGTTTCGAGTGTCGATTGAAGCCATCAACTTGGCCGACACCGAGGGCATCATTGTAGGGACCTTGGCGAGCATCACGTGGGACCGGTCTGTTCGGCCGTGGCCGGGAGGATCTGCGCGGCGGTGTCGTGAGCCCTTGTCGCCCTCACGTGGCGCCCCCTGTTCGGGCGCTCCTGTTGTCCTTGGGGACGATCACGACCGGGCAGCGGCTGTGTTGGGCACACTTGGTGCTCACCGACCCGAGCAGCATGCCGGCGAAGCCGCCACGCCCGCGTGAACCGACGACGATCAGGTCTGCATCGTCTGACCAAGCGCACAGAAGTTGCGCCGGATCTCCTTCGAGGACGACCGGACGGACCTCGACCACGGGATGCGGGCCGACGACCTCCGCGATGGTCTCAAGAAGGCGTTCCCTTGCCCCCTCGGTGATCTCCTTGTGATCAACGGGGTAATAGAACTTCGCGAAGTCGTACGGGCTCTCCCACACAATGATCGCATCGAGGACCGCCCCACGCGCCGCAGCCTCCTCAATGGCCCAGCGCAGAGCTCCGCGGGATCCTGCCGAGCCGTCGACACCTACCAGGATCCGCCCCGCCATCCCCTCGTCTCCCTACCCGAATTCCAACGCCATGGCTCCCCAACGCACAACGTCTAGGGCAGCATGATGGCACTGCGGACGAGCGTGGAGCTGAGCTGGCCGACGGCGGGCCGGACCGACACTACGACAACCACCCGAACTTCCTCCGTGCATGCCATTCCATCACTCTTCGCGCTGACCATCGGTGGCCAACAGGGCCGAAGGTCCCCTTCTTTGTGGGCGGCAATCACCACGGGCGCAGTCGCCCAGGCACTTCGGACTGCCCGGAAGGACCGGTCACCTGGGAATAGGCGCTGTCGCATCGTGGCCAATGAGCAATCGATACGGTGGAACGGGGAACCCGAGGCGGGCGCCGATGCGGTGCTGTCCAGTCTTGTCGATCCTCCGGCGACTCCTCCACCTGGTCGTCGAAGAGCTACTCGAGGTGGGTGCTGCCGTCACCGCCGTGCGAATTGAGATCCTGTCGCGGCGTCGATTGCGCGGCAAGAGCTGGTACCACACGGCGAGCTATCGCCGCGACTGGTAACAGTGGCGCAAGGCCTGCGAATGAGGGTTCGGGCCTCCAAGCCGGGATGATGTTTCGTTAGTCAGGGCGGAGGCTCGTCAGAGACCACTGGGCTTTCTGACCATCGGAGACCTATCTCGCGGCCCGACGTCGCTCTAAGGACCTTCGGCCCTACTCCAAATGAGTCCACTGCGATATTGGTTTATGGCCAGACCACATCGGATGAGCATCCACAGGGTGATCCCCGGCTGGCTGATGAGACCAGCGTGGATCCCGAAGGCAGGAGAAGAGCATGGAGCGGGGTATAGGAAAGGTCACGACTGCCGGCACGAGCCTTATGTGCTCGTTGTGTGGATCGCAATGGGAGGATCATCACCCATTCACTGATGAAGAATTCACTTCGATGGAGGGATGCATTCAGGCCATCGGTCGCCGGATCGCCGAACTCGACGTCCGCACAGCGCACATCGGCGGCAACATTTGACTGGTGACCGACATGTCCTCAGTAGTCGCGCATTCCCGTGCGCGACCGACAAATAATCAGTCGCGCGGCCGGTCACTGGCAGTGTGACGACTTATAGGCTGAGAGCCACGCTGTTGGAGGCGATCAGCTGCCGGACCGGCGACGGCGCTCTTGAGCTCGTCGTTCGGCCCTATTCCGCGCGCGCTCCCGGGACCACTGATCCCGTTGGGATTCCCAGCCCTCGGGTAGCGCCGCCAACTCTCGTTCGGACGCGCTCGATGTCGTAGGAGGCGCCGTCCACGAGGGCTCCCCACACTTGCCCTGAGACCACAGATCCCAGCATGTGAAGGACCTCGTGGCGTTCGTAGCCAGCGGAGGTGAGCCGCTTCGCCGTCAGCCACATCTCTGGTAGGTCGTCGGCCCAGAGCTGGTTTGTGACGATCTCATACATCGCGATGTGAAGTCGAGGATTCATGACCTGTCTCCGCGGCTTCTGTCGAGTCCCAGACGTAGAAATTGGTGGCCTGCTGGTTCTTCTCATCGAACGTGAAGAACTTGAACCGCAAGCCTGGCATGCCCTCGAACATTCCCCGGTGCCCCCTTCTGTGGATGGCTGAGCCACCTCGCCAGGCTGGCGAAGCTGCGCGTTGCAGCGCGACGCCGGCGTAGTCCGAGTACCGGGAAGCCGTTATCGCGGGCACTTGCATGGGACTCGGCAGACTACTAAGCGGCTGCCGACTCCTCAAGGGATCAACCCGCCCTGTGAACTGAAATGGGTCATACCCCATGCGTCGGTTTGGTTGCCGCGTCGGTTTGGTTGTCGAGCATCTGGAGCGACGTTGCCGGGCAGCTCGACTATCGGTCGATCGCCTTCGGTTGGCCCGATCGGAGCTCCTCGGCTCGGTCGTTCATCCGCCGTCCCCTGGCCACCCATTCGCCGCGGAAGGCAGCAATGCGTGCGAGCCGATCATCGATCCGAACCACCAGCCGATCGTGCGCGTCGATGGCCTCCTCGAGCAGCCGGAGCCTGTGGACAATCGGGGCTCCGCTCTGACGCGCTTGGCGAGCCCGATCGACGGCGTCCTCGGACTTGAGAACGGCTCCGATCTCGGCCAGGGTGAGACCAAGCAGTTCCTGGAGTTCGCGGATGTGGGTGACCCGCCCGAGCTCTGCCGGTGAGTAAAGCCTCTCTCCACTTTCTCGATATCCAACTGGCTGCAGTAGGCCGTTCTCCTCCCAGTAGCGGAGTGTTCGAGCAGTCAGTCCGGATCGCTCCGATACCTCTCTTATCCGCAACAGCCGACCCTCGTCGGCGACCGACGCTGCGACGTCCACGTGGTTTGGCGCTGATCGTCCGATGCGTGGATTCGCGGCCTGGCGCGTCACGGCGAGACTCCCTCCGGGGAGGAACCGAGGCTTACTTCTGACCCATAGCCGTTGGCCGAGGAAAGTAGCTCGTCGGCGGTGCCGGGCTCGGCCACCATAACCAGATCATCAGAATGTGCATCTCGGTACATGTACTTGCCACCACGCAGCCATGAGGCACCTGCCGCCACGAGGGATGCCCCGATGGAAAAGTCGAACGCGGTGTGCAGACCGTTATGGAATGGGCCGGAGATGAGATTAGGGAAGAACGAGCGGCCCTCCAGGATTGCCGCGTGGCCTGCGGGCAGATGCGCCAGCACCGAGGCTCCCAGAAGATGTTTCATCGGATTGACGCCCAAGAATGCGGCGAACAGTGTCGACACCGGCGGGAGATGGGCCACCCGGGCAGCCACGTTCGCCGAGACCCCCTGGTTCACCAGGCCGTGATAGAGGGTGGTCGGCAACACGCTCGAAAGTCCGACAATCATGAGCGAGAAGAAGATCCCGATCGAAAGCACTTGGGCCGAGTTCTGGAAGGTGGTCATCATGCCCGACCCGGCACCTCGATGTTCGGCAGGGAGGCTATTCATCACCCCGGCTTGGTTTGGTGACATAAACAAGCCGTTGCTCAGGCCCATAAGGAACAGCAGGGGAGCGAACGTCCAATAGCCGAAGTTGACTGGAAGCAGCTCGAGAAGGACGAAGGCGACTGCTGTGCAGACCATCCCCCCGGTTGCGAACGGCCGAGCCCCGTAGCGATCGGAGAGGATTCCGGAGACCGGTCCGGCGATGAGAAACCCGAGGGTTAGCGGCAGCATGTAAATGCCCGCCCACAGCGGGGTGCGGGCAAAGTCGTATCCGTGCAGGGGCAGCCAAATCCCTTGGAGCCAGATGATGAGCATGAACATCAGCCCGCCTCGGCCGACAGCGGAGAGGAAGCTGGCCAGGACTCCCGCGCTGAATGCCCGGATGCGGAACAGCGGCAGTCGGAACATGGGTTCAGCAGTGTGCCTCTCGATGACCACGAATACCATCAGCAGAGCCACCCCCGAGCTCAACTCGGTGATGACCACCGGACTCATCCAACCCATGGTGTGGTTGCGGTAGGGCTCGATGCCATATGTGATCCCGATCATCACCGCGATCAGCCCGAGGGCGAAGGTGATGTTGCCGGCCCAGTCGATCGAGGTCTTCCGGGGGGGAGTGAGATCGTGAAGCATCCTGTAGGCCCACACCGTGCAGAACAGCCCGATGGGCACTGACACGAGGAAGATTAACCGCCAGTTGATGGGGGCCAAGAGGCCTCCGAGAACGAGCCCGATGAAGGTTCCGCTAGTCGCAAACACCCCGTTGATCCCGAGCGCCAGACCACGCTGGTTGGACGGAAACGCGTCGGTCAGGATTGCTCTTGAGTTGGCGAACACCATGGCCCCGCCCACGCCTTGAAAGATTCGTATGACGATCAGCCAGATCGCCCCGTCCGTTCCCGACATCCATGTGACTGTGAGGAGGAGCGAGAAAAACGTGAAGAGGGCAAAACCGAGGTTGTAGACCTTCACCCGACCGTACATGTCACCCAACCGGCCAAGGCTCACGACCAGCACGCTGGTAACCACCAGAAATCCCAGGATCATCCACAGCAGATAGAAGCTATTGCCGGGTCGGAGAGGGTCGAGCCCGATTCCCCGGAAGATGTCGGGCATCGCGATCAGCACAATGGACCCGTCGATCGTGGCCATCAGCACGCCCAACGTGGTGTTCACGAGGGCCACCCACTTGTAGCCGTCCGATCGCTGAGCCGCGGTGGGTGTCAGCGATAGAGCAGCGGTTCGGGTGGGAAGGGAACCGTCCGAGGAGGCGCTTTTCGAGCTCTGCGTGCGTATGCGGATTCCCGGAACATATGTGCGGTTAACGCAAACGTCAACCCACGCCGGTGGGCGGATTCGGTGGCCGTGCCCAAAGGTTCCGGGCCGCGGTTATCACGTCGACCGTGGGCGTCGTCGATCCGGTGCAGGTGTCCGGGGGCTACAACGAATGGGTGTCCACGGGCAAGCAAAAATGCACCCGACCGCGCAAAATCACGGTGCGCAGCTTCCGTCGCCATCTGAATCCACCATCTCGCTCTAATCGAACCCAATCAGCTGCTCGCCACTTGTCGCCGATCGTCTCTCTCGGTCCTTCGACACATGGTCTGAGCTAGGGAATAGATGTCCAA
Organism: uncultured Acidimicrobiaceae bacterium; assembly: GCA_963804255.1. GTDB lineage: Bacteria > Actinomycetota > Acidimicrobiia > Acidimicrobiales > RAAP-2 > Palsa-461. The sequence goes on from CAWDPK010000006.1 coordinate 151,629, forward strand.
CGACTTACGCCCGCCGCCGCCCAGACTGAAGTGTCGGCTCGGCAAACTCGTGCTGTTCGACATGCCAGGAGCATTACGTGAGCGTGATTCGCGTCGCCGAGTAATAGGCAGCAACAAGGCGACTGGCCGAACAGACCGCGTTGACAAAATAGGTTCCAGGCGTGAGATTGGCTGGAACTTGGATGGTCGCAGTCCAATATCCCGATGGCTCTATGACCGACGTGGTTCCGATCCCGGTTCCTCCCAAGGGCCCGGCGTTCGACTCAGATTCACGGCGGCGTAGTACGGGTAATTCAGCGGAGGCTCTGGGCACGATCCGATAGGACTGACAAATAGCGACGAACCGGCCGCAACGGTGGTCGAACTCACGCCCAGAATCCGAAATGTACGGACGGTAATGGTCGCGTCCTTGTAATCGAATATTACGGCCCTAGTGGTGGGGTTTACACACGATGCCACAACCCCTTGACGACCGAGTCGGGTGTCATCAGCAATTTGGATTTGGATCTTCCATGAACCGTCCGGACTAGGCCTGACCTTCAGGAGGGTTCCAAGGGTATAGGCGAGTCCGCCGAAGCTAACAGCGACGGCGTCACCCTCGGAACAGGAAGTGCCTGCAAAGGTTGCTGATTTGCCGACGGTCAGGATCGAAGGTGCTACCGAGAATGAGCCCCTGGTCGCAACCGACGTTGTCGTGCTCGATGCCGGCGGCGATGTCACGGTTACAGCCGTTGGGGAAGCGCTTGGCTGTTGTCTTACGCCGAGTCCGGCCGCCAGGACCGTGAGCAAGATCAGTACCAGGAGAGTCATCCAGGGCGGCCAGTGCTGCTCGAGCACAGCTGAGTCGTCCCTCCTTCTCTTGGCTGTGCGGCTCCGGGCGGCGTCTTCGCCGGCACCGAGGAGGCGTCACGGGAAGAGCAGTCTGCAATTCGTTCTCGCGCGCCGTGTCCCACACGTCTCCATGACAAGGCGTCTCGGGGCAAACAGTTGACCTACCCGCTCTGCGAGTGACGATGCATCTCTCCAGCGTGAGCGAACCATTCGGCCCGTGTCGGAGGTGGCACGTTTGCCTGTGCCATCGCTGGGCCTAGGTCCTTTTGCATGAACTCTTCCTGAGCTGCCTTCGATTCCCACACTTCAACGACAACGAGCTTGTCGCCCGACTCGCCGGCCACGTGGTGGAGGAGGGGAGGCGGCCAGTCCCCTGAACCGGTAGAGGGATCGACATTGAGAATGCCAGACACCTTCCGGTACAGCTCGACTGCTTTGGGCGAATTGAACTCAAGGACGAGAACGTCCGGCATGGCTGTGCTTCCTTTCACTTTGGCTGACGTGGGGCAGACGTGGGGTCCGTCCAAGGGTCCATCGTCATCCCGAAGAGGACACCACACTTGGCCCGCAAAGGGCCTCGTGGCCGGATGCTACTCACCAAGGTCGTTCTTGCGCTTGCGAGACCCACGGGGACCCCCCCGAGCGTGGCCCGACAGCCGGCCAAGTGGCCGCCCCCGAGCGATCGGCGGTTGGACCTCCTCGACCGCCTTGGAAGCACAACGGGCCCCCACCGGCGGGATCGTTCCCCGCCGCCCACCCTGAGTGCGAACGAGCTCATATACCGCTCGCGAAGTGCCGCCAATTTCAGGTCTGACAAGCGTTCGGCGGTTGCATTTGTCCGTCATCCTCGAACATCAGAGCGACTCGCGAAGCCGCGCGCTCTGCGTCCTAGTGCTCCGAGATGCGAACAACGATAAAGCCAGCCCTGGAGAGTCGCGGACGACGTTCCGGGCCAGCTTGGAAGCCCAGTGTGTGGTGTTGGCCCCCGGTTTCGTGCCGTGTTCCGGACACGCGTGCCAGAAGCATCCATCCAGGAAGATGGCCGCGCGCACCTCGCGGTCGTCAGGCCGGGGTCGTGACCGCCTCGTAGAGTTCGAAACCGAGACGGTCGAACTGCGGCTGCAAGGCCCCGAGGTCGAGATGGAACACCCTCGCGGCGTTCTCGTAGAGCACCTTCTGGGCGTCCGTCTCGCGTCACGTGCGGCATCCCGGCGAGCAGCCTCGCGTTGTCGATCACGTTGGGAAAGATCGACTCGGGGTGTGGGTGATCGACGCCGAACATTGCGTTCTCGCTGTGGATCGTGAAGCCCCCTTCGGCCTCGTCGGCGCTGCCGAGCGCGCGGGCCGACAGCTGCGAGGGATGGAACGGCGAGATCCCGGCGTAGCAGTTCGACGCCCAGTATTCGCTGGGCAGCCGGGAGTACGGCTTGGACTGGCCGAGCGACTGCACGAAGTCGCTCCAGTCGTCGGCGACACGCGCTCGCTGGTCGAGCCGCTCGATCATCGGCGCGATCCACCACGCCTCCGTCTCAATGAAGGAGATCTTCAAGTCCGGGAATCGCTCGAACACGCCACCCAGGATGAGCTGCCACAGCGACCGCCCGGAGAAGAACGAGTGCTCGGCGGCGAGCACCGAGAACGCCGCGAAGCCGGCGGGCTGGTAGTTCGGCGCGCCCGTACCGCCGTGCTGGCTGAGCGGCAGCTCGACGTCCTGGCACGCGGCCCAGATCGGGTCGAGGGCGGGGTCGAAGAAGAACTTCGATCCCGGGTAAAGCGGAGGCATCAGGATGCCGACAAGGCCCCGCTCCTTCGCCCAGCGGACGTCCTGTACGGCCTGGTCGACGTCGTCGAACGACACCAGCGCCTGCCCGTACAAGCGACCGGGCGCCTCGGAGCAGAAGTCGATCACCCAGCGGTTGAACGCCATGTTCGCCTGCCGGGTCTGCTCCGGGTCGGGCGCGTAGTCGAGCCGACCGGCCGCGAACGGCGCCCCGTTCGCGAAGAGGATCTCCGCGACGACGCCCTGGCCCTCGAGGTCGGCGAGCCGCCGTTTCGCGTCCCACTGGCCGTCCTCGAGCTGGGGGCGCACGAACCCGTCCGGCGTGCCCGTGACGCTCTCGAGCCACTCGTCAAACGCGCCGCGCCACTTCGGGTCGATGTAGTCGCGGTAGCCGGCGCGTGGTGCCTTGACATGACCGTCAACCGAGATGATCGCAGCTCGACCCATCACGCCCCCGTGTCCAGGCCTCCGGGACCGCAGCCGGGGCCAGGACGGCAGTCTCGCACTGGGTGCGCTCGGAGGCAAGGGACGGCACTCGCTCTCCCTATGGCGGAGACCAGACGCGTTGCGCGTCGGCAGGATCGCTCGCCGCGCAATGTCTCCTTGTCTCGGCGGCTTCCTTTGCCTTTCCATCTGCCACGGAAGTTGGTGTTGGATGGAGATCGCAATGGTTCACTTCGGCACGACCAAGATGGTCTGACCGTGCCTGACCGAGGGGAGCGTGCCGGGCCCGTCCAACGCGCCCTCAATACGAGGTGGCGGAAACGGGGCACCGGAGCTCTGAGGGCAGCCGGTGGACCACTACGCCGACACGGTCCTCTCCGAGCCCGGCCGGTGTCCGCGGTTGGTCCAGATGGCCGGTTAGGCCCCGGGCCAGGTTCGCTTCTGATTGTGCCGGTGTTACACGGGCTCTATGTGCGCTGCCAGATCGGTGGCCATGCGACCGAGTGCGTCGGCGACGCTCAGCACGACCTTTGCCCCCTCGAATGGACCGATGGTGTGTGCAAAGCTCGCAAGTTCGTCGAGGCGTTCGACAAAGCGAATCCAAGCAGAACGCCGGTGAGGCAACAGGAAATTGGACCGGTACGGAAGCTGAAAGTTCGCCCCGGCGGTGAGGCCGGGATGCTCGGGGCCGACCTCCAGTTCAGCCAGCAGAAGACCCAGCGGATCGATGGCTTCGAACATCAAGTGCACCGCGCCGCGAGCAAGCACCGCACGCTGCTCGGACGTCTCATGCCCGAACGCAAAATAGCGGGCGATCATCTGGAGCAACAGCTCGTAGACGGCGTTGAAGAGGTCGGACGTCATCCCAGTCGCTCGATCGGTGATGTAAAAGTCAGGTTCGATCCCTTCTATGGGCCGCATTCCGGCCGCGACTACCGGGTGTGCCGGCTCGAACTCGGGATCGTCGCGGCGCATTGACTCGTACTCACGGAGTACATCGAGGAACCGCCCAAAGTGTGCTTCGGCCCAATTGCCTCGCGTGCCTTCGCCGTGCTCAACGATGCGCTGCAAGGCTCTGGTCGCGCCGTCGAGGTCAACGATGGGCGACAAATCTGGCCAGCGAAATGTCTCCTCGTCGGTCTGATGGAACACCGGACCGATAAAGAGCTGGTTCTCGCCTAGCTTGTGCGCAAGTTCGACCAGCCCGGTTTCGATCGACCGATAGAGGTGGCCTTGGGTCGTGAAGTCCTGCGCCCGCGGCACGATCTCGTCGGCCCCCATCGGAGCCGATGTTGGTCCGTCGTGCTCGAATACGGCCGCGTCCGAGAGCTCCATACCATCGGGCCGCTCGAGGTAGACGAAGTGCTGCAACGCCGCCTCGCCGAATGGGAGCAACCGAAGTTGCACGCCCGGTGGGTAGCCCTTCGCTTGATGCGGCATGTGTGGACGGCTGACGAACGGAGCTGATCCAACCGCTGTGAGAAGGTTCTGCACCATTGACCAATGGAGCATTTCCTCGCGCGAGATGGCAAGGATGACCGATCGCCACCGAGCGATCGCGTCAAGTTGACTGGGCCGCACGCCAGGGCCGGGCTTCGTCTTTAAACTGAAGGCGGCGTAGAGATACTGGCACATCAGGCTATGTTCGAGCTCAGCTCCTTGGCAGAGGAGGTACGTCAACTCCTTACGGCGCTCCACAACGATTGCTGACTCGGACGGCATGCGAAGTACCATATCTTGAAGGTTCAGTCGTGGTTTCAGTGTGGCAACCGCGTTCGCGGGGTTACCGCCGCCGGTCCCCACAACTGCCAAGGCCCCTCGGTAGAGTCGCCCCAAATGAGACGGATGTTCCACGCAAGCGACGACCGAGACAGGACCACTCGCGTTCGTTCCTTCTACGAGGGGGAAGGTTGGCAGTGGACTGACGGACTCTCGGGGGACGCCAGGAGATGGGGTCCGGGGGACCGCGGTCCGATACGCCAGGCACTAGAACGACACCGGGTTGAGCAGCTTCGCCGCCTTCTCGGCCTCGAAGGCAGCTCTGCCGACGCCACTGAGACCTCGCTGCTGGAGCTCGGGTCTGGGGGTCAACCCGCCGTGTCGATCTTGGACGGCGTGGCCAACTACACGGCTCTCGATTTCTCGCGCCAAGGCCTGAAGGCCGCTGCCGCCGCGTTGGAGTCCTTTCCGATCGCTTCTCGTTTCGTCGAAGCCGACGCTCGGAAGCTGCCACTGCGCGACGCGCAGTTCGATGTTGTCTTCAGTGCACACATGATCTACCACCTCCCAACCGCTCAAGACCAAGAGGCGGCGCTCCGCGAAATGGCACGAGTCCTGCGTCCCGGGGGAGTCCTCGCCGTCGTCACGAGCAAGCCGTATCCTTGGCTGTTTCCCCTCCGTTGTCTCCGGCGGGGCATCGCTCAACTTCCGTTCATTGGCTCTGTCGCCAACCGTCTTCGAAAACAACCCCCGTTGCCCTTCCTGCCGATGTCTCTGCGCTGGATGTGCAACATCTTGAACGACACAGGTGCGACCACGCTCCACGCTGATGGGATCGCCACGACGACTCTCAGCCAACGGCTCACCGAGCACAGGTGGTTCGGCCGGGCGATCTGGAAGTGCATTTCGCACCTCGAGATGTATTGGCCCCGCGTCGCGCAGCACATCGGGACCTACACCTTGGTCCTCCTGAGGAAGGCGCCGACCACGTTGGCGTACCAAGCCCCGGACTCATCGAATCATTCGGCAACACACGACTAACGTCTCGGCGGCCGCGCGCGCCTTCACGGGCGAACTGGCCTGTGGCATTCGCTGGCACCCCGGTCGTCATTGGCACGCCGGATCAAAGTTGTCGAGATCGTGGCCCGGTTACCGAGACGCGAGGGCCGACGAGGTTAATCATCCCTGACTTCACATGGGGCTCGAGAAGCCGGCGCATGGAGACCTGCGAGTTGCTCTCCGAGGAGGTCGCTGTCCACTTTCGCTGACGCTCCAGTCAGGAGTCCACTCGGACGACCCCGCCGTTCGTCGTGCGAACTGTAAGGAGAAAAGAACTGTAAGGAGAAAAGGAGCCTGGGTCCGAAAAACAAGAAAGCGCCCCGAAGGGCGCTTTCTGCCCGGGGCTCCGAACCGACAATCAAGAGCCCCCGTGCCCTGCCGACCAACCCGACCAGGCGTAGACCGATTCTGCCTCTGCTCCGCCGCGGTGTCAAGGGCGGATCACCCTTGGGCTGGAACTCAGAAGGTGCCGGCCGCCTCTGCCTTTTCGAACACTTCGATCGTCGGAGGCCCTTGCACACCTATGCCTGCCGTGACCTTTTCGACCTTCGGGTTGCCATTGAAGAACGCATGAAAAGACTCGGCCGTATCCCACTCGTCGATGACGATGAGTTCGTTCTCGCTGGACGCGAAGGTGTGGTGGATGGCCCCGAGCTTCCTGGTGTCCTCGGTGATCTCCTCCAACAGCGCGTCATTCTCGGCCAGCGCAGCCAGGGCGCGCGTTACATCAGAAACGGGGAATCGTACGATGACAATGACGCTCATAGCTCGGGTGGCCTTTCTCTTGAGGATCCGGGGGAGACTAGCCCACCCCCCTCAGAACCGTTTGCCGCGTGACGAGGGGCACCTGGCAATGTCGTGGCGACTTCGGATTGAGTCCGGGTGTATCAGGTCTTGGTGAGTTGACCCCCCAACACCTGATCGGCAGCCCACGCGACGAACCCCGCCGAGATCCATACAAATCCCGATGTGCTGAGAAAGGTGTTGGTGTTCCTGGCGAACGCGATGAGGGCGAAGATGAACATCACGAGCGCTGCGAGGACGAAAAGACGCCGCATTGTGGTCTCCTTGTTGTTGCACCAGATGAGATACTTGACATACTACGGTCGGCAACTCGTCGATTCCTGCGACTAGGACGCCACGCGACGAGGCCTCGCTGTTCCTACTCAAATTGCTGATCCCGACGCTCCGTGTGAACGGTAGACGAAAGCCCGCCGCCGCCTTTTGGCGAACTCGAGGCAGCCACGAGCTTGAGTCATTGATTTTGCGACCGGGGCCGCAAGGCGCGGTGGTGACTTCCACCCCTCCTTGTCAGGACCCAGGCGGTCGGTATTTGACGCCGGCATCACGAGCCTTGTCGATCTCTTCGGGAGTCAGCAACACGGTTGTTGTGACGGTCGCACCCCCGCCAGCCGAGACCGTCAATGCCAGCGCGGCGGCGGCCGCATTGTCCGGAAAGTCGCCAACGATGTAGGCGTCTGTCGCACCGAAGGCAAAATAGAAGGACTCGACCTTGCCCCCGGCACTCTTTGCCGCGGCCTGCGCGGCAGTCTTCCGGGCGGAGCCCCCTTTGTCGAGGACACCCTTGACGCCGTCGAGCGTGTAGTTCACTTGAAGCAGGTATTTAGGCACAACCCCTCTTTTCGGTAGGTCCTACGAGTATGGCGCAGCGCCGAAAGCCGTGCCCCTGAGATCGACGAGCCCGAGCGAGCGGGCACCAAGAGTTTGCCGTGAGCGTTGACTCGGTGGACGCCCTGGGATCGCAGGCGGAACGCCTCACTCGGGCCTCCCCTTGCCCAACTGGCTCCCATCGGTTGTCCCGGGCCAGCCGACATCCAAGTGACTTAGAGCCTTGTAATGCCCCTCCACGCCATCATCGGCCGAGCAGCTGGCCGAGTGCGCCGAGCAGAAGCTCGACGTTGCGTGGACGAGCCGTGTGGCCCATGCACCCGATGCGCCAGACCGTTCCCGCCATAGGCCCCACTCCTGCGCCGATCTCGATGCCATAGTGGTTCAGCAGCATGGTCCGCACGTCGGCCTCGCTCACGCCTCTAGGTAGATCGTCGGGCACCCGAACGGTGGTGAGTTGGGGGAGGCGGCATTGGGGCGGCGCCACCAGCTCGAGACCGAGCTTCTCCAGCCCGTCTTGGAGCAGGCGTCCGCACGTCTCGTGCCGGGTCCACGACTTGCTGAGCCCTTCGTCGAGCAATGCACCGAGCCCGGCGTGCAGCGCGAAGACCATCGCAACGGGAGCCGTGTGATGGTATGTGCGGCCAGCCTCGCCCTCCACGTACCGAGAGATCAGCCCGAGGTCGAAATACCACGACGGGGGTCGGTCCACCAACCGCTGCCGGGCGCGGTCAGACACTGTGAGTGGCGCCAGTCCCGGCGGCACTCCCAGGCACTTCTGAGTCCCGCTGTATGCCAGGTCGACGCCCCACGCGTCCACCTCGACCGGGATACCTCCGAGGGAGGTGACGGTGTCGACCAGAAGCAAGGCATCACCCTTGCCCGCCGCTAGTGGCTCCACTTCGTTCCGGACCCCGGTGGAGGTTTCCGCGTGGACGACGGCGATCACCGCGGGAGCCGGGTGCGCGTCGAGCAGCGCGTCGGGATCCAAGGGCTCACCCCACGGGGCCTCGACGCGTACCACCTCAGCACCAGCCCGGCTGGCCACCTCACAAAGGCGCTCTCCGAAGAGACCGTTCACCCCTACGACCACCGTTTCGCCGGGCCGGACGACATTCACCAGCGCCGCCTCCATACCCGCCGAGCCAGTACCGCTCACCGGGAACGTCAGCGCGTTGTCTGTTTGGAACACCGCGCGCAGACGCTCACAGGTCTGATCGAGGACCTCTAAGAACTCGGGGTCCAAGTGGCCGAGCATCGGCCGCGTAAAGGCTGCCACGACCTCCGGGTAGAGGTTCGAGGGACCGGGCCCCATGAGTATGCGGTCAGATAACGTCATCTCGAAATTTTACCGGAGGGCTTGGCCCGACAACGGGGGTATCTTGGCCCATGTAGTCGAACATCACGCCGTCGATGAGTCGCTCATCGTCGCTCGATGAGTCGTGCGCCCTGAGCACGGGCAGTCACGTCGTTCGACCAGCGCTCGGTCGTCAGATCTTGTACCCGACCGAGCGGTAACGGTCCAAAAGTGGTCCGAAGCGCGCCGGCGCGGTGACCGAGCACCCGTGCGGCCGGTCACCTGGACTGTGTGTCCTGCTCCACGGCCGCGCTCGACAGCACCTTCTGCTCGGCTGCGGTCATCGGCGGGGCGGGGGTGGTGGCCTTGGTCGACGAGCTGCTGCTGGCCGGAACATTGGTCGTGAGCCCGACCGCCTCCACGACGTCGCCGTCCTGCCAATAGATCTCGTAGGTGTGGCCGCCGCTACTGCGCTCGATGGCCGAAGAACCCAGTTGCTTGGGCGGGGTGCCCGAGGTCGTGGACGTCCCTGACCGGGCGCCGGCCAGGAGTGCCACCGCGGCCTTCAAGCTGGTGCAGGCCACCAACTCCGACACCAGACCCTCCCGGCCCGATGCGCTCTCAAAGGCCTCCTCGGCGGCGTTGGGACAGGTCTTCTGGCCGGTCTTGGTGGTGGTCGTGACCTTTTCGGCGACCTTGGGAAAGCCGGCCGCCTTGGCGTAGGAGGACGTCAGCAACCCCTTGGCCAGGGATTTGGGTGACGCCGCGGTGCTCGCCCCCGCCGCCGCTTGAGCCGCCAATGTCACGGGCAGCGCGACGGTCAGCACCAGGGCGGCCAAGAGCTTTCGGTTGATTATCAGGCTGTGCTCCGAATCAGATCGGCTTCGGTGTGACAGGTTGCCACGGATCTGTGACCGGAAGGAACGCTGACGGTGCCGGGCACTCGAAGGCGGTCCGCAGGCACCCGAGCCAGCTGCCGGGGGTGGGCCCAGTGCGTGACGTCACCCGGCCCGTGCGTTTGGCGCGGTCCTGGTGGCGGGGACCAGAGTGCAGGCCGGGGCCCGAGACGGGGGAGCCTCGCCTCGGCTCTAAGGTGTCGCCTCTGATGTGTCGCCCCGAAGAGCTCCCAGCGTGGTTCGTAGCACCGTCTCCAACATGATGATCGACCCGAGGCGCCCCACATGCGTCCGATGAGTGGGCGGCGTCCGGCTCCTCAGCGCGGTCGCGATTGTCGTCCTGGGTGCGATCGCATATGCGTTCTTTGGCAGCGTGAGCGCGATCGATGGGGATCGAATGGCCCGGTTGGTGATCCCTTCGCCGGGGATGACCCAGTTCAAGTCTCATCCGTTCGAATCGAAATTCGAACCTCCCGCAGGGAGCTCATCTTCTGTCCTCAGGGGGGCCGCCACGACCCACCCGACCGAGACGGGCATCTATCAGGTGGCCTGGCGGGGCCGTTCCACAACCAGTGAAACCGGCGTCATGGTCGAGCTCCTGCCCTCCTCGACATTGGCCCGCTCTGCGCGAAACCAGCTGCAGTACGAGTACGGCAATCCGAAGCAACTCACGACCGAAACGCTCACCTTGACCGGGAAGTTCTCGGTGGCGGGCCTCTCCGGAGCCTTTGGTGCGACCTATAAACAGAAGTCCTCATCGACGTCCTCGGCGAGCTCGCCAAAGATCTACGTCGTGCTCTTCCAGGTCAATCGGGTGGCCGCATTTGCGCTGACTGAGAGCACAGATTCGTCGATCAACGAAAAGGTCGTGGGATCCATTGCCCTCTCCGAAGCGCGCCGGCTTGGCCAGACAGAACCGGGCTTCTTGTTGACTCACAAGGTCCGACCCGTCTTGCGGGCGGTGTTGTTCGCCCTGGTGACCCTTGGGTTGGCCGGTGGAGTCCTTGCCTTCCCGAGGATTCGGAAGTTCATGGCCCGCCGCCGCGAGCGCCAGGAGGACCGGGCTCGCCTTCGTGCGCAGCACCACGTTCGCTCGCGGGGCAGCAAGGTCATGCAGCGACAGCGCGTTCCGGCCTGGCAGCAACGCCAGACAACCGGCAAACGCAGATCGGGTGGTTAGCGGCTAACCCGGGTCCGGTCGTCCATGACATCGCACCGTCGTCGGGTGCGACCATTCGGGCCCGCACGAGTCGCCTCCCCGGGGCGGCCCGAGGGCGCTGGTTCCTGCTCCGAGACGCCCCAAGGGGTAAACACCGCCCATGAGAGACTGGAGTCAGTCGATCGAGACGAGGTCGCCAATGGGCGCGATTCGGCGTCACCGAAATGCTGTGGCCGAGGTAGCGGCGCTCGTCCTGCCTCTCGGGGTTGCGGCCGCCCTGGTCCCGTTTCGGTCGAGCTTTGCCAACACCGCCTCGGCCCTCGTTCTGGTCGCCGCGGTGGTCGGGGTTGCCGTGATCGGCAACCGGACGGCCGGGTTCCTCGCAACGGTCTCCTCCACCTTGTGGTTCGACTTCTTTCTCACTCGCCCCTACGAGCGATTGGCCATCACCCACCGGCCCGACATCGAGACCGCAGTGAGCCTTTTTGTGGTGGGCATCGTCGTGACCGAGCTGGCCGCCCGCAGCCGGCATCATCAGGAGGTCGCGAACCAAGAGTCCGACTACATCGGCCTCATCTACAGCATCTCGGAGCTCGCCTCTTCAGGTGCACCGGCCCTTGAGGTGATCGAGCGGGTGCGGACCGAACTCATCGGTCTGCTCCACCTTCGGTCTTGCCGCTACGAGCCCGGCCTGCCCGAACGCCCGAGGATGCGCCTGGAACGAAACGGCCACGTCATCATCGGGAGCAAGGTCTGGGGTGTCCACGAAATGGGCCTTCCGGGTCCCGAGCTGGAGTTAGTTGTCCAGGCCCGGGGGCACACCTTGGGCCGCTTCGTGCTCAAACCGACCCCAGGATTGCCGGTGTCGTTCCAACGTCGGGTGGTGGCGGTGGCCATCACCGATCAGGTCGGTGCGGCACTGAGGCCGCAGCTTCGATCGGTGTAAGGCGAGGAACGAGACCACCGCCCAGACTGGTGACGGCGGGCCCTCGCCCCCCGGCAGGTGCATCATGAGGAGATGTGCGCCCCCGACCCACCCAAGGCCGGTCCGAATCGAGTGCGCCTGGGTTCCTGGCCAACCCCGGTGGAGCCGGCGCCTCGACTGGCCGAGCGGCTCGGACTGGACCCAGGGAGCTTGTGGATCAAACGAGACGACCTGACCGGTCTCGGCGCCGGCGGCAACAAGGTGCGAAAGCTCGAGTACCTGTGTGCGGCGGCGCTCGAATCGGGCGCCACGTTGCTCGTCACGAGCGGGGGAGCGCAGAGCAACCATGCACGGCTCACCGCGGCGGCGGCCTGTCGGCTCGGCATGGACTGCGCGGTCGTCCTGGCCGGAGAGCCGCCAACGGCTCCGATCGGAAACCTCGTGCTGGAGGCGATGATGGAAACCCGGGTGATCTGGGCCGGGAAGGTGGGCGACGAGGAGCTCGACCGGCACGTCGAAGTCGTCGCCAGCGAGCTCAGACGAAGCGGTCGGCGCGTGGAGGTCATCCCGCTGGGCGGCTCGAACGCGTTGGGCGCCCATGGCTACATCGACTGCGGGAACGAGCTCGTCGCCCAGATCCCCGATCTTCGTCATGCCGTGGTGGCGGTTGGATCCGGAGGGACCATGGCGGGCCTTGTGGCGGCGTTGGGACCAGATCGGGTCCTCGGGATCGACGCGGGAGCAGTCGCCAACCCCGAGGCCCGGGTCCGGGCGATGCTCGACGAGCTGTCGGCGCAGGGGGCGGTCGAGCCGGCCCGGGCGAGCGGTCCACTGCGACTGCGTGGCGACCAGGTCGGGCCCGGGTACACGATCCTGACCCCCGAGGCCCGCCGCGCCTTGATCGATGCGGCGCAGTACGAGGGCATTTTTCTCGATCCCGTCTACACCGCCAAGGCCTTGAGCGGCCTGGCTGCCGCGGTGAGGGACGGCAGCATCAAGCGCGACGAGCGGACCGTGTTCCTTCACACCGGCGGTCTGCCCGGGCTGTTCGGCCACGAGTTCATGCGCGATCCGCGCGGAGCCCCCGAGTCGGTGAAGACCCCCGGGACCGGCCGGCAAGGCGCGGAATCTCTCGACCAACCAGCGCCGAAGGGGGAGCGATGGCCCGCCGTAAGTCCCTGAGATCGCAGCTCTACCGAGCGGCCCGTGACCTCGGCAACGCGCAGGCGGCCGCCAAGGGTCCGGGGGCCTACGGCAAGCGGATGGTGCGCCGGTCGGTGTACCGGAAGACCAACAGCGGCCTGGGCAGCCTATTGCGGGCCTTCGGGCTTAGCGGGGGACGGCGACGGTAGTTCGCTGACGCAGCCTGGCGGTGCCTGGCCCGAACGCGCCGACCGGCCGGGCTGGATGTTCGGCATCGGCGCATCGGGTGCCCGGCTACCGACGACGCGCGACCTCGAGGGCACGGTCGCGCGGGGGAGCGGACGACACCAGCTCACCGAGGAGGCGTATCGAGACGTCGGCCACCTCTTGGACCGCTCTGTCGAAGGCCGCCAGGTTGGCCTGGGACGGCTTGGTCGTCCCGCTGATCTTGCGCACGTACTGGCGCGCCGAGTCGAAGATCTCTTCGTTGGTCACCGGGGGATCGATGTTGTAGAGGCGATGAATGCTGCGGCACATGGCGCCCAGTTTACGGTCGGGCCCGGATCGATGACCGGGCCCCGCACTAGGCGTTTGCGCCCGAGCGACCATGCCGAGTCGCGACGGAACGCTAGATAGTTTTACTTGCGTCCGTCTATCCTCGTGCCGCTAACTGTCCGAGACAACATGACAGAACTGACTACGGAGGCTCGGTGAACTGCCAACCACAATGACCTAATCGACGTCGGTGTTCGTACCGATCGGACGTCCCGAAGGAACCTAGCGGTCCGGGCGCGGGGTATCGATCAGCTGTTGGAGGTGGACCAGGCCGCGCTCGGCCAGGTGAGGACCGGACCGCTGATCCGGTCAGTCCAGCGCGACGATCGACGCGCAGTTGTCGATCGGGTAGCCCCCGGCGTAGCGCATCGTCTCTCCAGCGACACCGGGTTGTTGCTGGAGCCGATAGTCGAAGAGCACCGGTTCGTCGATGTTTCCTGCCGCCGTGTTCTGTGCGATGAGATGCCATCCCCGGGAGTACGTGAACGTTTCACCGTTGGGAGAGTTGCCGCCGTTGGTGAACGCCGCGAGCACCAGGTCGGGTCGACCGGTCGTCGATTCGTCCGTGTACACCGCGCTCTCGGTGCTATCGGTCCGCACGGTCGGGCCGCTCGTCGATCCGCCGGACATGTCGACCGAGACCTTCCGAGGCACTCCGGTGAACTCGGCCAGCACCGCTGTCACATCGCTGTTTGTCCCCGGTGGCACAGCGACCACCGGCAGCGAGAGCAGGCCCCCTGGGTTGTCAGGGTAGAAGTAGATCGCGCTCTGGAGCCCCCCGGTCGAGTATCCGCCCGTGCCGCCGTCGGCGGTGTTGCCACCGATGACGTCGCGCCCGAGCGTCCAGTGGGGGAGAAGAACCTTGGGCTGGGGCATCCCGCTCGTCTGCACCCCGTCGATGACGGCCGCCACCAGCAGGTCCCCGGCAGCGGTCGGCCGGTTGAAGCGAGCATGGACGGTCAAGGGCCCCTCGACGCCGGCGTCGGGAGACCCGGCTACAACGGTCTCTCGTTCTTGCAACACCCGCGGATGCCACGAACCGCCCGGGACCGAAAGGCTGGCCGCCAGCCGGGTTCGTGCGGCAAGGGCCACCGGGGATGGCCGATCGACCACGGCCAGTGACACGAGGGCCACCGCCGCCAGAAGGACCGCCCGTCTCAGCCCTGGACCCCGTCGATGTCCGCCGTGTCCGATGCCGGGGCGGCCTGGCGGCCCAAGGCCCGTCGGGACCAGCCGACCAGCCGCAGCACCCCCCTATCGACGGGCCCTCCCACCGCCACCACCAGGCTGACCACCGGCCGGCGGTCGGGGAACATCCGCAGCATGGTCTGATTGCCCTCGAAGGTGCAGCTGTCGATCCATTGCACACCGTCGAAGGTGTTGAAGTGATCGAGGACCTCGAGATGGAGCTGGATGCCGGGGGTGTACTTGGCGAAGGTCTCGTCGTAGGAAGCCTTGAGCAAGAAGAGCCCGTCACCGGCCCGCAATCCGAGCTGGATGGCCATGGTCTGGCCTGCCCCTTCCAACGTGTACACGCGCAGGCGACCCGCCGCCCGGAATCGGCCGCACATGTCCTTGAACCAAGCCGCCTCGTCGGGGTGCTCAGCCAAGGCGACCCCATTCTTTCCCTTGTATCCGGCGCCCTCCATCCTGACGAAGGTGTCGATCACTTCGGGGTCGTCGCTGCGGTCCACAAACTGGATCTCGGCACCAATGTCGTCGCTCATACGTCGACGGAGTCGGCTCACGTTGTTAAGGAACTTGCGCCCGTGAACCGCCCGGTAATCCCCATCGTCGCGTCGGTGGATGATCGGGCGGACCCATGAGTGGTACTCGTAGGTGAGAAAGCCCAGTTCTTCGGCTGCCGCGCGAACATGCGTTGACGCGGGCCCGTCGTCGAGCCAGTCAAAGACCACCAGCCCAGCGCCGTGGTCGCCCGAGGCGTTGCCCAACGCAACCAGCATGGCGCGCATGGCGTCGCGACCACGATCTCGGTCGAGCAAGGGCGTGCTGTCGTACGGCATGCGGCGCACCTCGGAGCTGAGCACCGGCCGCCGCAGGCGGCGCCAGTGCCCGAAGCGTTGAACCGGAAGGCACCCGAAGAGATCTCCGTCCTCCTCAGCCAGGACAAGGAGAATGGCCGGACCGTTCTTCAAGTGTTCGGCCGCCGGCACGACGCAATCGGGCTCGGACAACGGGTTGGGCTGCCCAGCTCGCTCAGCAAGCGTTCGCCAGTGGACCTCGTCGTGGTCGGTCAGCTCGCCGACGGTGATGATCCGCCCGTTCACGTCAGCTCCCGGCGCATCATGTCGCCTGACTTGCGGCTCTCCGGCGAGGGACACCGTGAGCGGCGGAGGGTCCGGACAGACTGCCGATTCCCAAGCCAGAAAGTGTGGCACACCCCGGCGGGCCAGCCGGGGCATCTCGGCGGCTCGGACGCTCGCCACGCAGGCACGCTCGGTGGGGCTGGCTGCGGCAAGGCAAGGATGCCTTGAGGGGTCCGGGATGATCGGCATAGCGGGCGTCGCCGTCTTGCCCGTCATGGGCGTCCGCCCTGAGGGGTACCGTCCCGATGTTGCCGGTGGGCGTCACCCTACAATTGCTCGGCCGGCGTCTCCGGCACTACTGGGGAGCCCGTGACCAACGGCGGACGTGGGTAATGGACACTCGGATCGTGTCGGTACAACAGCTGGTCGACGACGAGGTCCGCTGGCGGGACCTCGCCGCGAACGCCCTCGAACCCAATCCCGCCCTCGATCCCGATCTTCTGGGCCCCGCCCTTTCCCTGACCCACGCACAGGTCGATCTTCGCTTCGTCGTGGTCGAGGCAGACGGTCGTCTCGAGGCGTGCCTCCCGATACGCCCGATCGACCGATGGCTCCGCTTTCGGCGTCGTGCCTTCACCACGCGCCTCGATGACGCTCCGGTCCCGGTCCTCCCGATCCTGGCGGCGCCGCTCGTGCGGGCCGAGCACGGCGAGCAAGCCATACACGCGGTACTGGCCTGCCTGGTGGCAGAGACCGCCCAAGCAGCCATCGGACTGCTCGTCCTCGAGCGGCTGGACGAAGGTCCCGTGGCCACGCTGATCAGCGACGCGTGCCGCACGTTACGGCTCCCCACCTGCTCTTACGAGCGTTGGGAACGACCGGTCCTGCGACGCCGGGATGACAGCGCCGACTGGTCGGCCGGAATCAGCCCTCAGCGACTCCGGGATCTCGGCAAGAAGCGTCGCCGTTTGGAGCGGTCGGCCGGGGAGGTCCGGATCCTCGATCGCGGTGGCGATGGCACGGCGATCGATGACCTCCTGGCGATGCAGGCGTCCGGTTGGAAGGCCGCCGCCGGCACGGCCGTGGTCTCAGACCCGGTGAAGACGGCCTTTTTGCGGGAGTCCTCGGCACGATTGGCCACGGCATCCCGCCTGCATCTCATTACGCTCGACGCCGGCGGCACCCCGGCCGCGATGTGCTTGGCCGTCGAGTGCGGAAGTCGCCTGTTCCTCTTGCACCTCGATTTCGATCCGAAGTTCGCGCAATTCAGCCCGGGGGGCCAACTCGAAGCGGCGTTGTCAGAGTTCTTCCACGCCTCGACGACGGCGGACGTGATGGACCCGGTCTGTGCGCCGTCCAACGCGTTTCATGCGCATTTTCTCCCGGACCGCTTGGAGGTGTCCTCCTCTGCCCTTGCTATCGGAGGGGTACCCGACCGGGCGCTGGTTCGCGCCGCTCCGTACCTATTCGAGGCCCGACATCTGTTTCGCGCGGTGAGCCAGAGACGGTCGTCGGTTGGCTAGACCGGCGAGCGTACCGCCGACGGGGCCGAGGCCACTTCGTAGTTGAGCCCTGAGATCGACGGTCCTCCCAACGCCCTCCGGCAAACCTCGGCAGGTGCGCGACCCATCGCCGAACTCAAAGGGCGCGGTGAGTGGAGTCCGATGGATTCAGGCCGAGTCGGGCCAAGGAAGAGCGGCGACGTGCTCGGGCGCGAAGTGACCCACCAGGTGGTCGGTCATCCGCCGGGTGACTTCGAGGCGCTGCCACGCCGGCATCAGGGCGTGATCGAGGTCGTCTATCACCTCGAGGCGGATGTGGCCCCGGCCCGCACGCCGGTCGGGGCTCTCCTCGTTCGCCGAGCCGAACGGGCGGGCCTCGTCCCTCCCGCAGATCACCAGCACCTCGACCCCGTCGTCTCGGAGCTGACCGAGCCAGTTCGACGGGTCGCGACCACGGTTGAGGAGGTGGGCGACCCGCCAGGCCAGCTTGCGCAGGCGGCGTCGGAGCCCACCGATGGGCAACCACCGGTAGGCCCGGACAAAGCGGGTGGTCGGTTGGCAGATGCGCCGGCGGGGATCCATCGCGCCGGCGGCCAGCTCGGGCGGGTTGAAGTGCAGGATCGGGTTGACCGCGTAGACGGCCCGGGGCGCCCGGGCGAGCGCGTTCTCGAGGGCCTGGTAGCCGCCCGAGCACAGGCCGACCAAGATGACATTGGTCGGGTCGTCGGGCTCGAGCGCCGCCGCCGCGTCGGTGACGTCGTCGAAGGCCTCGGGCGCCCGGACCACGTGGGGCTCTTGGCCGGGTCGGACCGGGCTGTCGCCCAACCCGCTCTCGTCGAACCGGACGCAGCGGAATCCGGCCGCCGCCCAGCGGCGGGACAGGTCCACCCACAGCCGGTTCGGTCCGACGTGCCAGTCGTTGCCGCAGTTCAACATGAGGATCGTCGGTGCGTCGGCGTCGAACCTCGGGCTCGAGCGCGATGCCGAAGAGGCCGAGCGGGCCCAGTCGGAGGATCCGCTCGGTGAGGAGGTGGCCGTCGAAGGGGACCGGGGCGGCGTCTCGGGCGACCACCGAGACCGGGCTCGGCTCGGCGCGATTGCCCGATTCCAGCCACGAGACGATGTGCTCGATCGTCTGGTGGGGGATTTGGTGATAGAGCGGCTCCACCTCGAGCAGCTGCGCTTGTCCGCGCCGCCTCGCCCTCGTGCGCGACCGCACCGAGGGCAGCCACCAGCTCGGTGGGCGGCCGGCGCGTCGGGCCGGGTGAGGAGCAACACGCGGTCGGGCGGGGCCGACGCGGCGGGGATGGCCAGTGAGCTGAGATCGTTCACCGTTTCGGCGCTGAACACGAAGCCGGGGAGATCGGTGTCGTCGCCGGGGTCTTGGCGGACGTCGCTGCGCAACCGCTGGAGGGCCATCTGCTCGCGCACGAACCGGCGTCCCGAACCGCAGGGATCCCACAGCACCACCGCGTCGAGCGATCCGAGGCGGGCCGCCTCGACCGCCGCCAGCAGCGCGCCGACCCGCATGCCGACCACCGAGACGGCTTCGGGGCCACAGGAGCGGGCGAGGTCGACCGCGTGAGCGATGCTGGCCAGCCAGGACTCGACCCGGTGGGGATCGAGGTCGTCGCCGGCCGAGTCGCCGGTTCCGTCGTAGTCGAAGCGGACCGCCAGCATGCCCGCCCGGGCCAGCGCCTCGGCCAAGAGCCGGTAGCAGTACTGGGTGCTGGTCAGTTCGCGGGCAAGCGGGGGGCACAGCACGACCGCGCCGCGGGCCTGGCCACCCTCGGGGACGTGCACCCAGCCGAACAACGGACGCTGGGAGGGGCCGAACCAGAGCGGGGTGGCGGTCAATGGCGCGTTCCTAGGGCTGGAGGCGGAGACGACCCTCCCAGTTTACGGCCCGCACCGTCGCCACCGGCGGTTCCTCGGCCCCGGCCCGGCGAAGCGGGACGACCCGGGTGGAGTCCGGGGGGAGATGGAACCACGAGTCGTCGGGCCGGTATCCGGGGGCCTCGATCGACAGCCACTGGGCCAACCGGCGGGTGGAGACCTCGACGTTCCAGCCGCCGGCATCTCCTCGGGGCGCCAGCGTGGCGGCGAGCCCGAGGTCGGGTTCCCGGGCCCGCCCCTGGCCGCCCACCAGGTGGACCGCCTGTGACAGGAGCGACCCGTCGGGATCGAGCAGGGTGGCCGCCACCACGTCGTAGGCGGGCGGGCCGAAACGATACGCGTAGGTGATGTCTCGGAACCCGCCCAGCAGGGTCTCCGCGTCCAGCACGACCGCGCCGCGCGCCGCGATCTTGATCGACTGCTCACCGGTGTCGACGAGCCGTTCGCCGCCCGCGTAGAGCCGGACGACGACGCTGGCTCCGAGCTCCGATGCGGTGTCGTTCACGACGTGCAGGGCCAACCCGTTCAACCCCTCGTCGCTCAGAAGGAGGGCGACCGGCTGAGAGACCCGGCGCAGGGCGTACCAGGTCGACTTGGGCACCCCCGAGCGCGTCGACGAGCCCCCATCCGGGGCCCGGCTCGAAGTCGTCCAGGGCGACGATCAACCCGCCGTCGCACGACGAGCCGGGACGACGCCACTCGGTGAAGACGGCCGACACCAACTCGGCGTTGGTCGCCCGGCGCAGCTCGAGCATCCGTTCGGGATCGGTGTAGCGGACCATCAGCGGGTCGATCCCGAACAGCTGGCGCGCGTAGAAGGCCCCGACGTCCTCCATGTCCCAGGATCGGCCGGCGTCGCGATAGACGGTGGCCTTCCACCTCGGGTCGTGGCCCGAGCCGAGGGCGCCACCGCACGCGTCATCGACCGTGGTCGGCTCGGGCGGCGTCGCCAACAGCAGGCACTCGGCGGCGAAACGGACCCCCGAACGCCGGGGGTCGTCGAACGGCCGCAGGTAGCCGCCCACGCCGAAGTACTGGCTCACCCCTGCGTTCATGCGGAAGGGGAGCGTGCCCGCGGTCGGGTTCGAGCGCACATAGGGCGTGTCGGGCGCGAGGTCCCTGATCAGGGCCGGCACCACCTCGTCGAAGAACGGGGTCGCGCGCCGGTCCTCGGCCAACCCCTGCATCGCCGCCATCTCCTCGACTTCCTGGTTGCCGCAGACGACGGCCAAGCACGGGTGGGAGGCGGCCTCGGTCAGCGCCTCGGCCACCTCGGCGCTGGCTTCGGCCACCCAGGCTTCGTCGTCGGGCGGGTCGGTGAAGGCGAACATGCAGTCCTGCCACACCAAGATGCCGAGCTCGTCGCAGAGGTCGAAGAAGCGCCGGTCGGCATAGGTGGTCGTACCGGGGACGCGAAGCATGTTCAGGTGGCCGTCTCGGGCCAGCCCGACCAACCGGCGCAGCCGGTCGTCGCTCGGCGCCAGCGTGACTGGGTCGGGCGGCATCCAGGCCGCGCCCCGACAGAAGATGCGTTGGCCGTTCACCACCACGCCGAAGGCGCCCCCGTCCCGGTCGACCTCGATCGTGCGGAACCCGACCGACCCGAGCGAGCAGGTCTCGCCGTCGATCTCGGCGGTCACCTCGTAGCGGGGTTGCGCGCCGTGGGTGTGCGGCCACCAGCGTTCCACCCCGGCGATCCGGAGGCTGGCCGTGCCCACGAACCCGTCCCCCTCTCGCGCGAAGCGCAACGGGGCGTCGTCGGGGCCGGCGGCGACCCGGGCCGCCACCGGTGGGGCAGCCGGGCCCGAGACGGCCAACGTCACCTCGACCACGCCGTCGTCACCGTCACAGCTGGCGACGAGGTGCCGGGAGACAATCTCGTGGCCGTCCATGGTGACCACGCGCACCGGACGCCACGGCCCGACCGGCAACGGGACCGGCGTCCACCCCGGAACCCGGCCGAGCAGGCTGGTCCGGAGCCACCGGATCGACTGGTTGGAGACCATGACCGTCTTCCAGCGGGGCCGGGGGCGACGGGTGGCCAGCAGGGGCCCGAGGGCCGCACAGCGGATCACCAGCTCGTTACCGACCGCCAGCGGCGCCACCTCGGCTCGCAGGGTCCGGAACATGTTCTCGCCATGGGCGATCGGCTCGCCGTTCAAGTAGACGTCGGCGACGCTCGCCACCCCCTCGAGGATGAGGAGGCACGCCCGGTCCTCGGCGTGGGCGTCGAACTGGCACCGGAACCACCAGTCCTCGGCGTCGTAGTCGCGTCGAACCGCTTCGAGGCCGGCCGCGGTCAGCGCACCGGCGGCCGTCCCGGGGACGGTGGCCGGCCACCACGTCGCGGTAGCCCCTTCCAGCCCGTCGGGGTCCACGATCGAGCCGGCCGGGGTGGCGGTGCACTCCCAGGTGGCCCCGGCCAACAGGTCAGTGCCCATCGCGCCCAATGAGGTCGGCCATCGCCGACTCCCAGGAGTCCTCCAGCTGGTCGAAGGGCCCTCCGAGGTCGACCGAGCGCCCCCGGGTCGCCCGGGCCAACAGGAACTCAAGCGATTTCATCCCGACAGCCAGGGACCGGAAGTGCTCGGCGGCCGCCGGGACGGCCGGCTCGGCCCCGTCGTGGCGGCCCAGCCACTCGGCAAGGTCGGCGGCCAGTTCCGCGTTGGCCCCGCACTGGCGGACCGTGCCGAACGCGTAGCGGTGGAAGACGTCGATGTCCTCGGCCCGGAGCCACGGCAGGTCCTCTTCCAATCGCTTGCGCAGGCGGGCGACCGGGTTGGTGGCCGGGCGCCTGTCCAGGTGGTCCCGGGCCAGCTCCAGCGCGGCGGCGACCGGCACCGCGGCCGGGTCGCGGATCGCGTCGAGGCGGACCGTCTCGACATAGGGCGGCAGCACCGCCGGCTCGTGCGCCCCGAGCCCGAACAGCGCGTCGAAGTCGTCGCCGCCGAGCTCGTAGTACGAGGTGTTGTGGAAGTACCCGAGTGCCCGGTCTTCCACATCGATCATCTGGACCATGACCGTCGTCTTCTGGTGGCCGCAGTGGTAGGTGAGCCCGGCCGTGTCGGGCAGATGCCAGGCGTCGACGTCGATCGTGACCATGCGGCGGGCGGACACCAGCTCGACCACGTGATCGACGAGCGGGCGCCAGACGTTGAGCTCGTCGAACTCCACGCCGAAGAGCACCCGGAGGTCCTCGGCGGCGAACTTGAACATCCGCCACTGGTCGCCGTCGAAGTCGGCAGCTCAGGGTGAACCCCATCGCCGCTATCGGGTCGAAGCCGAGCGCGTGCAGCGCCTCGATCCACAGGTCGGCCGCGCAGTTGGTCTCTTGGAAGATCCGGGACTGCCCGTGCACCCGATGGGGCCGATAGGTGGCCGGTTCGAGCGAGAGGACCTCGTGTCTCACGGGAAGAGCTGCGCGCGTACCGAGCCGGGCCAGTCGGCCGGGTCGAGCCCGTGGCGCACCAAGAGCGCCACGGTGATGCGGTCCACCCCGAAGGCGACGCAGGCGCTGTGGGCGATCTCGCCGGTCGCGGTCTCGATGTGGAAGGGCAGCCCGAAGTGGTCGCGGTGGCAGTTGGCCGACATGATGGCGGTCGGATGCTCCGGCGAGTAGATGGGGCTCACGTCCCTCCAACTTCAGCTCCTCTTCGAGCTGACCGGCCGCCAGCGCCGAACCGAGCCGACCGAAGAACGGGTCGTTGGCCGGGACCGGGGTCACGTCGAGCCCGAGCTCTCTCAGCAAGTTGAGCCCGTGTGCAAGGCCCTCGTCGCGGTGGCGCTGGGCCTCGTCGGGGTCGCCCACGTAGACGACCTCGTGCATGTTGAAGGCCTGCATGCGAGCCGGGTCGGCGCTCGGTTCGTGGCGGAAGCAGAACCCGCTGACCTCGTAGCGCCGGCCGCCGGCGGGCAACCGGCCCGATGCACATGGGGTAGAGGGCGTGACAGGCCGCCGACGAGAGCACGACCTCGCCCGGGTCGAGCAGGGCCGGCCAGTCGCCTGTCGGCCTCCACGCGCCGCAGCAGCTCGGCGTGGTCACGGTCGTTGCCCCGAAAGACGTGCACCGACCCCATGAGATCGGGGAACGACTGGAGGTAGTTGGTCGAGTCGAACGTGCGCGCGGGCCAGCACCGGGGGGAGATGCACCATCGTCGCCCCGAGCCCGCGGCCCCACCGATGCACCATGCGAGTCGATCGCGTTGACGATCCCCTGGTAGGTCTCCGAGCGACCGTAGAGGCCCTCGACCCCGGTGGGGAAGAGGAGCTCGGCGTCGAGCAACCGGTCGCGTAACTCGCGGTGGGGATCGGGGCCGGCCACGATCAGGATTCCTTGTAGATCAGTAGCAGCTGCGCGTTGTCACCCAAGATCCGGTCGTTGTTGACCATCAGCGCCGCACCGTGCGCGTCTCGCAGCAGCCGACCCATGGCGAACGGCGAGCGTTGGCTGTAACCGGCCATGCCGCAGATGCCGAGCGCGCGGGTGACGATGTCGACGACCAACGTGGACGCGGCCACCTTCAACGAGTTGAACGACAGACGCGAAGCCCATCGACTGGTCTTCGCCGCGGGCCCGGTGGTCGAAGCGTTCCGCCGAGGCACGCACCATCGCACTCGAGCTGCTGGTGCACGACGACCATCTCGGCCAGGCGCTGCGCCCCGGCCGGGGTGGTGCCGGGGTTCTTGCGGGCCTCGCCCTGGACGAAGTTGCGGGCCTTGGCCAGCGCCGCCGAGGCGAGGCCCAACCACACGAAGGCCCACAGCACGTGGGACACCGGCAGCATGGTCCGCCGCGGCGATGTCGCCGAACGGATCGGTCAGCACCTGGTCGAGATCGCCCTCGGCCCGCAGCACGAACCCGGGGCTGCAGGTGCCACGGAATCCGAGGGTGTCCCACTCGGTGGTCTGCTCGAGCACGAGGCCCGGAGGGGTGCAAAGGACGAGCACCTGGTCGCTCGGCGGCGCGTCGGGGCCGCGCCGACAGGTGGCGAGGATGGCGTCGGCGTGGGACCCGTAGGAGATGACGCCAGCCTGCTTCTCCAGCGTGAAACGGTTCCCGATGGCTTCCAGCGCGCACTTGCTGGTGCGCAGCTGGCCGCCCACCCCGACCTCGGTGGTGGCCGAAGCGAGCAGGAGCTGACGGTCGGCCACCTCGGCGAGGAAGGTGCGCAGCACCTGGTTGTGGCCGTGCGCGGCCAGGCAGGCCACCTGGAGGTGGTGCATCGCCAGGATCATGGCGCTCGACGAGCATCGCCGCGAGAGCGCCGTGATCGCGTCACCGGTCTCGCTCATCGTGGCGCCCAACCCACCGAGCTCGATTGGCACCAACGCGCCCAGCACGCCGGCCGCCTTCAGCCCCTCGATCGTCTCGACAGGGAAGCGGGCCTGGCCGTCGACGTCATCGGCGTTGGGCGCGGCGAACTCGTCCGCGATGTGGGTGACGACCTCGAGCATCTCGGCGCGGACGACGGTCACGCCGTCACCGACCGCAGCTGGATCAAGGCGGCCTCGATCGCTGCCACCGACTCAAAGGTGGCCTTGCGGAGCATCGCCTCGGGGAACTCGATGTCGAAGGCGTCCTCCAGGGCCAGCATGACGTTCACGCTGGCGTGCGAGGTCATGCCGGCCCGGAACAGGTCGTCTTGGTCATCGAGCGTGGCCATGTCGACCGGCAGGCGGGCGTGTTCGCTCAGCACTCGGCGGATCTGGTCCCTCATGGTCGGCTCCTCAGTCATTGCGGCGTTCCATTGTCGGCTGTCCGTCATAGCCAGACGCGGACCCGCTCACCACGACCGCCGCCGCGAGTCCGGCCTCATGGGTCATGCTCAAGGAGAACGGCCCGAGGCCCCGCTCCACGGCCAGCCGGGCCGCCGAGCCGCGCAGGCGGAGCTTGCACGCCCCGCTCGGGAGCCTGACCACCTCGATGGTGCGCCAGTCGGGCCGCACTCCGTCTGGTCGCAGCACCTTGATGGTCGCCTCCTTGGCGGCAAAGCGCGCCGCCAAGGATCCCGCTGCGACCTCGGGAGGGCCCTGGCAACAGGAGATCTCGTGCTCGGTGTACACGCGGCGCAGGTAGCGGTCGCCGAAGTGCCTCACTGAGCGCGCGACCTCGGCGATGTCCACCAGGTCGACCCCGACAGAGAGGTCTCCCGACGTCATGGCGCCGGTCCGATCACCGCGGCCGTCGGCGGTTCGGCCGTCGGCTTGGACATCGACGAACGGATCAGACTCGAAGATGCGTCCGATCTCGGCCCGCATCGAGGGCAGGAGCACCAGCACGATCGGAGCCAGGAGCAAGAGCGCCCACGGCATCGCCACCAGCGGGAACAGCACCGGTGGGGCGAGTACGGCCACCCACGGGAGAATCTTCTTGTAGCTGAACCTGAACATCTTGCGGACCACGTGGTCGGCGTAGATGAGGTCCACCAACCCGATCAGCCAGGCCACCCCGTAGCCGTCAAGCCCGATCCTCTTCACCAACACGACCGCGGCGATCCACGAGCGCGATGGTATGGATGGCCATCACGCCGGTGACAGCCATGTTGCGGCCCCGGCTGTAGAGGAAGGTGGTCTGGATGAAGCCGGACGCCCCCAGCACGGCCGCCAGGGTCAGCAGGCTGTAGAGGGGGACGGCCTTGGACCACTGGTGGCCGAAGAGGGCCGGCACGAGCCAGCGGGCGGCCACGCCAAAGCAGGCGAGCGGGATGGCCAGCGCAAGCAGCTGGAGCAGCGACCCCTCCTCGATCGAGTAGCGAAGCCGGCTCTTCTCCTCACTGCCGACTCGCGACATCGCGACCATGCCGAGCCGGTAGGCGCCTCGCTGAGCGAATCCCATGGTGTCGACCAGGCGTTGGGCGAACGCGACGAACCCGACCCCGGCCGCACCGAAGAAGGTTCCGACGACGAGCGGGTTCACCAGGTCACCGAGCCGGCTGGCCCACTGGGCGGTCGAGTAGCCGAGGCCGTGGCGAGCCATGTCGCGGATCGCCGATGCCGACCAGTCCCAACGCAACCGGAGCCCCGAGGTGGCCAAGCTGGCCACGAACAGCCACGTCTGCCAGGCGAAATACCCCGCGATGAGCGACCACGCCTTCGCACCCAGGAACGCCAACGGGATCGCCGTCCCGTACAGCACCACGTCGCCCCCGAGTTCGATCAGCCCCATCAGGCGATAGCCGAAGCGACGTTCGATGGCCGCCTGGGAGGGCGCCCACAGCACGTTGACCGGGATGCTGAGCAAGAGGACCCGAAGGGGCAGGAGCACGCCGATCGGGCGCAGCAGGCCGCCCAACGCGAACGTGAGCCCCTCGGAGAACCCGGTGGCGACGACCGAAGTGACCAAGAGCAGCGTGAAGGCCTGGTTGTAGTGGCGCGCCACCACCTCCCCGGTCATCCGGATCAGGTAGACCTCGAGCCCCATCTGGGCGAGGGTCGCCACGAACAGCACGAACGCCGCCGCGCCGCTGTAGATCCCGTAGGGCCCCGGTCCGATCAAGCGAACGACGAGGACGACGCCCACGAGACGGATGACCATCCCGATGGCCTCCCGGCCGACCAGATAACCGCCTCCCCGGACCGCCAGCTGACCGAGCGATCGGTGTTCGGTCGGTCCGGTGGGCTCCGGTGCGTCCGGGACCTGTGGGGGCTGGGACACCTTCCTCCTTGCGCGCTACGGCCGGACAGGCCGGTGTCATCGCCCGCGCAGCTGGTCAGCGGCCTGACGAAGGAGGTCTTCGGCTGTGACCATGCTGCCGGCGCTCGCCGACGCGATGGAGGAACGGGCCAGCAACCCGCCGGTGCTCGACTCGATGCCGGCGGTGAGCGAGGTCACCGACCGCTGACGGATCGTGTCGAGGTCGACGGCGCCGGGCCGCAGGTCGACCAGGACGGCAAACAGCGCCGGGCCGATACGGGCCACCATGTCGCGGTCGCGCAGGTGATTGGTCAAGCGACCGGCCACCGTCATCAACGCGGACGGGCTCAGCGGCTCGGTGCCGTTGGACGGCGACACCTCGACGAGGATCAACCCCACCATGCCCTCGTTGTTGCGGACGTGGGCGAGGGAGGCGCTCAGCCTTCCGACCAGCCTCGTCAACGTGGCCAACCCGGTGACGGGATCCGGGCCGAGCAAGGCATCGAGGTCATCGCCGACCGCGGCGGGCGCGATAACGACCGGCTCGTCTTGGCGAGTCCCGAAGGTGGACGGCGTCTCGGAAGCGACTACCGGCGTCACGGGGAACGCCTCCGGCGGGGCCGGGGCCGGGGCCGGCGACGGCACGGCGGCCTCGACCCACTCGATCTCGTCGAGACCGAGGAACTCCCAGTCGTCGGGGCGACTGGCCTGGCTCGGCGCGGCCGATCCCCA
The DNA here is from genome assembly GCA_963804255.1 of uncultured Acidimicrobiaceae bacterium. GTDB lineage: Bacteria > Actinomycetota > Acidimicrobiia > Acidimicrobiales > RAAP-2 > Palsa-461. Next base: position 179,097 of record CAWDPK010000006.1, read on the forward strand.
TCCGCCACCGGTCGGCACGAACGCATCGGCGGCCTGGTCGAGCGGGTGCTCGTCCACCACGTCGTCGAGGGGCTCGTCGAAGTGGGTCGAGGTTTCCGGCTCCATGTAACCGATCAGCGGGGGAGAGGCCGGAGGTTCGGAGGTCGGCGCGGCGGCGTTGGTGACGAACGGTGTCTCGACCATCGGCTCGTAGGCCGGCGGGGCGGGCTCGGGTGCCGGTTCCGGCACGGCCGGGGCGGCTTGTGCAGTGAACGTCGTCGCGCCCTCGAGAACCTGCTGGCGGGCCCGAAGGTACGAGGTGAGTCGGCCGGCGAGGTTGCCGAGGAGGTTCAGCTGGTCCTGCTCGAAGTGGCCGGCCAGCGGTTCGGCAACGCACAGGAGCCCCCAGGGGTGATCGGGCGCCTCGGGGTCGCTCAGCGCGGCCGCGGCGAGCTTGATGTGGTGACCCTGGCCGGTCCACATGCCCTTCAGGACGCGTCCGCTTCGCACGAGCACGGTGCCGCCGGTCAAGTGCGGGTCTTCCCAGGTCTGGCGGACCAGCTCGTCGATCGCCTCGACCGACCAGCTGGGGTCCGCGGTCAGCGAGGGAAAGGTCGCGATCGCGAAGCCACCGTCGGCCTTGCGCAGCGCCGCGAACGCCAGCGAGACACCGCACTGGGTCTTGGCCATCCGCAGAAGATGGCCGACTCCGCCGTGGGCTCCGTTGCTGCTTCCTTGGTCCTCAGTCATCGTGGTGTCAACGCCTCCTGCTCCTTCGAGGGACCCCGGGGGGAGGGTCCTCGGTCCATCGATTGGGTGTTACCAGTTCCCGGTCAGCCCCGCTCGATGTACCCGCTCGTTGCGAGCAGCGTACGAATTTTGCGTCCCACGGCCGTTTCCCCCATGTCCCAGCCCTGGTCGGAGGGCCGTCTGCGGCCTCCGGTCCCGTCCCCAGCCGCCTGGCCAGGACCGATGGTTGGCGGCGGCCACGGTCCGAGAGCCCGCCGGTGGGGGAGCGGGGAACAAGGATCAAGGACCCAATTTGCCTCGGATGCCTCGGGGCCCGGTGAGCGGACACTTCGCCTGAGCGGGCTCAGACAGCCTCGAGGAAGACTTGGAGAAAAGCGGGTACCCACTAGAGAGGTATTACCTCGTCGCCGTCGCGGCACCCAGGTACCTGAAGCCCACGTACCTGAAAAAGCACCCGACGAGGCCGGCTCTCGGTCCAGCGCCAGCTCAGTGACGCCGATCATATAGTGGCTCCGCGCCGGTCCATCGGGTTTCACAACAATGGGTGAGGGGATCAGCGATGGAAGAGAAGGGGTGGCCGGGCCTTCCCTATGAGGAGTGGCGCGCGACGTGCGGCACGCTTCACATGTACACGCAGGTGATCGGCAAGCTCCGCCTGGCCCTCAGCCCGTTCGAGCCCGAATGGGCCCACGTCGCCCTGTACGTGACCGCACGGGGGCTGACCACCTCGCCCATCCCGGTCGGGCTGCGGACGATCGACGCCGAGTTTGACCTGGTCGAGCACGTGTTGGTGGTTCGCTGCAGCGACGGCTCGGTCGGCCGACGGCCGCTCGGGGGCTCGGTCGCGGATTTCTACGCCGACCTCACCGCAATGCTGCAACGGATGCGCGTCGACGTCGCCATTTCGGTGCTGCCCTCGGAGGTTCCCGATCCGATCCCGTTTCCCGACGACCGCACCCATGACACCTACGAACCGTCCCAGGTGGATCGGTTCTTCCAGGTGCTCACCAAGGTCGACGCCACCATGAAGGAGCACCGGGCGAGGTTTCGGGGACGCACCACGCCGGTGCACTTCTTCTGGGGGACCTTTGACCTCGCGCTGACCCGCTACTCGGGGCGCCCGGCCGAGCCGGCGCGAGGGGCCGGGGTGATCGCCCGGGTGAGTGGCGACGCCGAGGAGATCTGCGCCGGCTGGTGGCCGGGCAACGACCAGATCCCGTATCCGGCGTTCTACGCCTACGCGCATCCACAGCCCGGGGGCATCGAAGGCGCCCCGGTCCGGCCGGACCAAGGGGCATGGAGTCCCGACGCACGCGAGTTCCTGCTGCCCTATGACGCCGCTCGTTCGGCCGCCGATCCGCGCCGGGCCATCCTCGACTTCCTCGAGAGCACCTATGCGGGCGCCGCGGCGCTCATGAAATGGGATCGTGATCTCACCAACGTCACCGCACCAGCACCGGTCGGTGACCGAAGTGATTCGCCTCGATAGGGAGGACAGCGATGACCGACACGTGCACCCATCTCGACCAGATCTTCGACGTCGAGCCCTCCGGAACCGGTTGCGTGGATTGTCTGGCCGCCGGCCGCCACGACTGGGTCCACCTGCGGATGTGCCAGGAGTGTGGTCACGTGGGCTGCTGTGACAGCTCTCCGGGAAGGCATGCGACCGCCCACTACCGCGCGGTCGGGCACATGATCATCCGGTCGTACGAGCCGGGCGAGGACTGGTACTACTGCTACGTCGATGACCTTGTCTTCGAGCTCGAAGACGCACCTCCGGCGCCCTCGCATCCCTAAGAACTACCTCACCCAGCGCTGAACGTTTTCGATCGGCGCCCCACGGCCCTCATTAGGTGTCGACGGCCTTGCCGATGGGGGTGATGTCGCCCGCCTCGGCCACCGAGTGGAGCGTTGTGGCCGCCTTGGGGAAGTCGCCCCCGGTGACCGCCCAGGACCCATAATCCCAGGTCACAGCGGCAAAGAGGTGTTGGTGGTCGGCCCAGCGGAGGAACTGGCTCACGAATGTCGGATTGTCGCCGCCGCCCGATTGCGCGACCGGCGCGAGCCCCCATTTGGCGATCATGAACGGCTTCTTGTGGGCCTCGGCGAAGGTCGAGAACCAGTTGGGGCCGTAGGGGGCCTCCGCGAACTCGTTCCACCCGAAGCCGACCACCGTCGGCCCCACGTCGAACGCGTCGGTGGCCACGATGTCCACGTACGCGTTCCCCGGATAGAGCGCCGCGGGGAGCACCGGGTCCGAACCGGGCGCGGGGTCCCAGGCGAACTGGAACTGCTCACCGGAGACCGAACGCATGGAGGTCACGATCTGGCGCCAGTAGGCCACGTACTCGGCCGCCGCCGCTGCCGTGGTTGCCGCCCACGGCAAGGTGGAGGCCTCGGGGTCCCAGCCGAGCATGATCACCGAGCTGGCCTGGCCGTTCTCCACGAGCGTGTAGGCCAGTTGGCTGAAGTAGGCGTCGTACTGGCCGGACGCGCCGGCGGCCAGGGTGGCCCCGGTCGTCGGCAGCATCGGGACACCCCAGATCATCCGGAAGCCCGACCCGCTCCAGCGCTGCACGAACCAGATCGGATTGGCGATCGTCTGCCAACTCGAGCCGTCCAGGTAGTCGAACGCGTACGGCACCGGCGCGCCGGCGTCGGCGCTGAACGCCGTTGCGGCGACCGGGGAGCCCGGACCGGCGTAAACACCGAGGGGCACGGTCTGTCCGATGGGCTTGGTGGTGGGTGTGGTCGTCTTGGGCGTGGTGCTCTTAGGAGCGGTGCTCTTGGGCGTGGTCGTCTTGGGAGCGATGGTTGGCGCGGACCGGGTCGCGGTGACGCCGGGCGTGTTGACGGCGTTCTCGGAGACGACCAGCACGAGTAGCCCCACGGCCACCCCCATGGCCGCGATGAGCGTGAGGGTTGCCAACAGCTGGCGCGGGCGGAACGCGCGGGCGACGCGGTGCCTCAACACCCGGAACTCTCGGCGCAATGTCATCGGACACCTCCCGCTCGAACGAGTGCCGCCGAAGCGACCTCGGGTGTGCCAACCGCGCGCCGGTCAACCGGACGCGGCACCGCGATGGCCAGGAGGCACCAGAGCACTTGGGGCAGGCCGCCGTTGCTCAGGAACGGCCAGATGAAGTTCATGGCGAGCATTGCGACCACCGTGACCGCGAGGGCGCGGCCGAGCGCCTGGTCGAAGGGATCCTTCGAGCGAGCGGCTTCACGGCTCCGCTTGAGCATGACCAAGGCGAGGCCGGCGAAGAGGACCAGCAGCGGGATCCCGCCCTCCATGAGGAACGAGATGTACTGGGACTCGGGGTAGCGCCACTGGATGGAGGCGGGGAGATTCACCCCGTAGCCGCCGAGGGGCCGCGCCTCGATGGCGGGGATGTACTGGGTGGTCCAGACATTCCAGCGGTAGTCGAGGGTCTGGGGGACGCCGGCATGGCGACCGGAGCCCGCGCTCGAGGAGAACTCCTGGTTGAGCCGCGTCGCGAGGAACGGCGCAGCGACCAGCGCCCCGATCACCACCGCCGCCCCGGCGAACCGCAACGCGCGTCGGCCTTGTCCGTACTGGACCGCCAACACGACGGTGCCGATGGAGAGCAAAAGGATCGCGGAGAGCTCCTCGGTGAGCAAGAGTCCCGTCAGCGCGACCACGCCGATGATCCAGGCGGCCCGGCGGTGTCGGCCGATCTGCCCGGACAACGTGAGGGCGCACAGGACGAGCAGGAGGGGAAGGAGATAGCCGGCCAGCACGGCCCAGTTGTCGAACGGTCCGGTCGCCCGGGTGCTGGTACCGACCGAGGTCGGCCCGTACAGCCCACCGGTGGCCGTGGTGAGGAAACGAACCACCGACCCGACACGCAGCTGCTGGAGCACGGCCAACAGGGCGACCGGCACGGCGGCGACGAGGAGCACCGCCACCGCGGTGCGGCGCTCGGCCTGGGTGCGCAAGGAGGTGCGCACGGCCCGATAGATGATGAAGAACTGGAGCTGTCCGAAGACGGTGCCCCAGCCGGTGAGGCTCAGATGCTGGTCGAGGGTGATCGCGTCGACCGTGCCGAAGATCGCCCACCCGGCGCCGTAGGCCAAGAGCAACCAGTCGAGGCTGGACCAGGGCACGGCGTCGGACCGGCGCGCCGAGATGAGCACGGTCGCCCCGACCACTCCGATGAGCAGCTCTGAGACTCGAACGTGGGCGACCGGGACACCGGGAGCCATGCCCGAGAGGATCGGCACGGCCCCGACCAAGACGAGTCCGCCGATGACCGGCCGGAGCAGGACGGCTACCACCAGGGCCAAGCCGGCCAACGCGGCCAACCCCATGTCGGGCTTTCTCACGACGACGAAGCCCAGCACGAACGCGAGGACGACGGCGCCAAGGCCGAGCAAGATCGGCCGGGGCCGCTCGGCGAACCAGCTGTTGTCGGGCGTTCCGGCGCGCCGTCTCCCCGCAGGGCGAAGGAGTGCGGCCTCGCCCGGCTCAGCCCACACGGCCCGACACCCGACTTCGCAGCCGGCGATTCGCCAACACCGCCCACACCGGGGGGCGGTCGATCATGCGCAGGCGCTCGGCCGCCGCCACGACGTCTCGCTGACGGGTGCCGGGGTGCGACACCAGCACCGTCGGTCCCGTTCCCCGGCTGAGCTCGACCACGCCCGAGGAGAACGAGGGGCTGATGGCGACGGCCGGACCGTTGGTCGGCCAGCAGGGCCGGAGCCCACGAGCAAGCTCCATGGTGGGCGCGGTGTCCGAGACGGCGATGGGGACGACGGTGAGGCCCCTGCCGGTGCCGGCGTCAGAGAGCACCCGGGCCAGCTCGGCGAAGGAGAGGTCGTGGGGAATCAGCGCGGCGCGGCAACCGGCCGCGGTGGCCATCGCCGCCGCGTCGTCGATCCTCGGGTCGGCCCTCTCGGCCGCCAGGACCAGGATCAACCCGACCACGAGACCCAAGAACGCACCCAAGGCGATCCCGTACTTGTGCAGGGTTCCCTGCCGGTGCGCCGTGTTGGGCACGTTGACGAGGGCGACCGAGCCGGCCGCGATGGCGGCCGTGAGCGGGGTGTTGCTTGTCACCGCGCCGGCGATGGCGTCGGCACCGGCCACCGCCTGGTTAGCCGTGGGTGCGCTGAAATCGACGAGCAGCAGCGAGGTGCCGTTCTCGACCGTCACGGTGAGGTTGTGCTCCACCGTGCTCGTCGACATGTTCAGCATGCTGGCGGCGGCCGAAAGGATCGACTGGTCCTTGGGGACCAGGGCCGAGTAGGTCGTGGCCAGGGCCAGCGCGTCGTTGGCGCTGCCCGGACCCGTCCTGCCGGCGCCGGACTGCACGACCAGGGTGGCCTGGGCCGAGTAACTGGTGCCGGCGTGCTCACCCGCGAACCATCCTCCGGCCGAGCCGGCGATCAACGCCAGCGCGAGCAGCCAGCCTCGGCGGATGAGTCCCTTCGGGACGTGGGGACGCCTCGCGACGAGGCCTGGGGTCACCACGCTGTCGGCCGCCTGGGGCGCGACCGGGGTCGAAGCCACGGGCACCGGGGCGGGGCGGGGCGGGTTGGGCACCACGATCGCGTTCGGCGTGCTCACCTGGTACTGGTAGGCGGCCGACGAGGCGGCGGTCGGCGGAGCCGACTCCCCGGGTCGGGGCGGGTTGGCGAGGGAGCGGGGACAGGCTCGGCGGCGTGCTCGGAAGCCGGCGTGACCGGGCCCGGGGTGACCGGAGGTCCGCTCGATGCACGGTCCCACTCCGAGAGCGCCGTCTGATCGATCGGCAACGTCTCGGGGCTGGGAGGAGTCGGCGCGATCGGACCGGCCGGGAGGTCCTCCCAGACCATCGAGTAAAGACAAGCCGGAGCGCCTCGCTGGGCGCAGGTGTTCTCGACCAGGGAAGCCTTCACGGCGCACACCTGCTCGGGGACCGCCGCCAGGAGGCCCTTGACCAGCTCGCAGGCGACCTGGGCGCTGACCCGACCGTCGGACTTGGCCCGCAGCACGACCATGCCCGGGCGGGTCCGCAGGATCTCAAAGCTGATGCCATAGGTGCTGAGGAGTGGGCGCGCGTCGGCCAGCACCTCGGCAACGCCGGGGCGCTCGCCGGCCCGCGAGGCGAGCAGCGGGTGTTCGGCCAGCTGACGGCCGGTGAGGCGGGCTTGTTCGGCCGGGGCCTGCTCGGGGTTCGTCGACATCGTGGGAAGTGGGGTCGACATAGCCATCAGTTCGCAGCCTCCGCGGCCCGGTGACGGGCGCTCTTGCGCCGGTACATTTCACGGTCGGCCCGCACCAACAGTGTGGTCGGGTCCTCGTTGCGGGGGTCGGCGGCGACCCAGCCGATCGACGCGCTCACGGCCAGCGTCTGCCCCCGCACCTGGTAGGGGGCCGTGAGCGTCTTGCGAATACGGGAGATGACCATCTCGATCTCGCCCGGGTCGTCCGAGGCGGCGTGGGCGACGACGAACTCGTCGCCACCGAGCCGGGCGACGATGTCGCTCGAACGGACGGCGCCCTGGATGCGGCGGCCGACGGCCACCAGGACCTCGTCGCCGACGTCGTGGCCGAAACGGTCGTTGATCATCTTGAAGTCGTCGAGGTCCAAGAACACGAGCGCGATCGAGCCGCCTCGGGTTCGGAACTGGAGAAGGACGCGGCGCAGGTAGTCGAGCGAGCAGGTAACGGTTGGCCAGGCCGGTGAGCGGGTCGTGGAGGGCCAGGTGCATCAGCCACGCCTCTTCTTCGAGCTGCGAAGTGACGTCGCGCAGGACCAGCAACGCGCCGGTCGACCCGTCTTCGAGTTCGAACGGCTTGGCCGAGGCGACCAGGTGACGGCGGTCCTCGCCGGCCAGCTGCAGCTGCTCGGAGCGGACCACGGTCCCGTGCAGCGCTCGGGTCATCGGGTGGTGGGCCTCGGTCAGCGGAGATCCGTCGGAGCTGCACAGGGCGGGGGAGTAGGGGAACGGTTGACCGTCAGCTCCTCGTCGTCGGCAAGCCCCTGCAGTGCCCGGGCCTCGCGATTCGCGATGAGCACGGTGCCCTCGGCGTCGCACACGATGATTCCCTCGTCCAGCGCGTCGAGCAGGACCCGCAACGTGGTGCCGGCGGGAAGACCCGCACCCGCCGCGACCGCCTCCCGCAAGAGAGCCACGTGGCAGTCCCCGACGAGTCGGCTGGAGAACCGGGCCCCGCTGACCTGGACGGCCAGGGAGTCCCCGTCGACGTGCACCATGTCGAGGTTCCGACCCGGAAACGGCGCGTCGAGGAGCGATGCCGGCGAGTCGGGGCCCGTCGCACCGGCGGAGTGGAGCATCTCGGTGACGTCCTCGGCCGAGGATCTCCTCGGGCAGGAGCCCGCTCAGGTCACCGACGGCGGCGTTGGCGAAGACGATCGTGCCGTCGTCGCGGGTGACGACCAGACCCTCGGGCAGGTTGTCGACGATCTCGTCGAGCAGCCCGATGCCCGAGGGCACGTCGGGCTTTTGGCCGTCCTCCCGATCGGCGGTGATGGGCTCGGTCTCGTCCGTTGGGGCGTTTTCGTCGATGAGGACGGACTGGTTGACGACCGGGATTCCCGGCGGCTCGGTCGGGGACTCCTCGATCTCGACGGTGTCGTTCTTGGCGTAGAAGCCGGGGCCGCCCAGGGTGAGTTCGCCCGCGGCCAACTGCTCGCCGAGGCCCTGGGTCAGCCGGAGCAGGCCCAGCCGCTGCTCCTCGTCGAGCTCGGGCAGCCAGGTGTCGACGACGCCCAAGCAGGCCATACCATTCGCCGTCGGCCCGGATGGGCACGGCCACACAGGCCAGCGAGTCATCGGCGGATTCGTTCTCTCCGAGGATCTCGGCGTTCCAGAAGGGCTCGTTGCCCTGGGCACCGGGGCGCTCCAGGCACGAACGGGCGAGCAGGGCCACCCGCTCGACCGAGGTCCGACGGGCCGGGTCCGGCCAGCTCGAAACGGACATCGCCCCTGGTAGACACCACAAAGGCGCCAAGACCCATGCACAGATCCCGGGCCAGGCGCACGGCCTCGATGGTCTGGTCCTCTGCGTTGTTCATGGCCCGCAGGATACGGGTGGCCGGTCCCACGAACGTCTTTCGAGTGTCCCGCCAACCCAGTCCATGATTCGTCGTTTCGGGGGACGGTCAGTGGACGGCCCCTCCTTATGGTTCGACTCATGTTCGTTTCCTACGTCCTTCGAGTTCGACCCGAGAGCCTGAGCGAGGGGCGGTTCACCGGCGAGGTGGAGGCCGTGGGAACCGGCCAGCGCTACGCGGTCCGCTCGGTCGACGAGCTCTTGTCGTTCGTGCTCGAGACCATGGGTGAGGAGCTGGCTCTCACCCGCAACGCCCGTTCGGGCCAGGAGGCCGAGCGGTGAGCACCCCCACGATCCCCCGGCAGGCGATGACCTCGGCGGGAACCTTGACGGTCGTCACCCCGCAGTCGGGTCGGCGCATCGAGCTGTCGGTCCCCGCCGAGCAGACGACCACCCGGCCCAGCTGGGTGTGGCTCGCCACGAGCGACACGCTGGTGGCGCTCGTCGTGTTCTTGGCGGTGAGCAACCTGTTGCCGGGCGTTGTTCCCTCGGGCAACGCCGTCGATCACCCACCTGCAGTTCGTCTTGATCTCGTGGCTCGCCTTGGCCGCCGCGATGATCGCCAAGCGCGTCTACCCCAAGGCGCGCCGTCACATCGCCCCGACCCCGGCCGACGACCTGATGAATCTCGAGGCCGCGATCGCGATGGGGGCCCTGGTCACCCTCGCGCTGGCGGCGATCGTTCCGTCGTTCTTGCACGGAGCACTGCGCCCGGGCGTGGTCGCGGTGGCCTTCGCCGGGTGCGCGATCGCCCTGCCGTTGGGCCGCGCCGTGACCATCGGGGTACGCGGCCGTACCGCCGTCGCCCGGCCGGCTCGGGTGGTGGTGGTCGGCACCGGAACCATCGCGTCGGACGTCGCGGCCCGGCTCTCCCGGTCGCGCCACGTCGAGCTGGTCGGGTTCGTCGACGACGACCCGGTGGACGGCCAGCCGGTGCTGGGCGACCTGGCCTCGCTTCCGGCCATCTGCGAGCTCGGCCAGGTCGACCGGGTCGTGGTCGCGTTCAGCCGGTCGCACCCGGCCCGGACGACCGATCTGCTCCGTTCCTCGTCGGGACGGTGGCCGTCGACGTCGTGCCGCGGTACTTCGAGCTGACCGGTTGGGAGGCCAGCTTCCAGGACCTCGAGGGCCTGGCGGTGATCAGCCTCGACGGCGGAAGCCCGGGTCTGTTCGGACGGTTCGCCAAGCGGCTCTTCGACGTGGTCGGTGCGACGCTGCTGCTGGTCGTCCTCGCACCGGTCCTGTTGGTCGTCGATCGTCGCGGTCAAGGCGACCTCGCCGCGGCCCGATGCTGTTCCGCCAGGACCGGCTCGGCCGCGACCGCCGCCCCTTCCAGATCTTGAAGCTGCGCACCATGCGTCAGCCCGGGCCGGCCGAGAGCGCCCTCGGCGTCCGCCACATCCCCCGACCCCTCGCCCATCTGCCCGAGATCGAACAGCGGGTGACGCCGGTCGGACGGCTCCTGCGCCGGCTCGGCATCGATGAGCTGCCCCAGCTGCTCAACGTGCTGCGGGGCGACATGTCGCTCGTCGGGCCGCGGCCATTCGTCCCCGAGGAGTGCTCCGTCCTGCCCGAATGGGTGGGGCGGCGCTTCGAGATCCGCCCCGGACTGACCGGGCTGTGGCAGGTGTGCGGCCAGCACGACCTGCGCTTCGACGAGCTGTGCCGGCTCGACTGTCAGTACGTGGTCAGCTGGTCCTTCGGCGCCGACGTGCGCATCCTCGCCCGCACCCCGGGCCGCCTGTTCCGGGGTGAGGGAGGAGGAACGGTCCGATGAGCATGTCGACGGCCATCCCCAGCATCTCGGTGGTCACGGCCACCAGGGGTCGTCCGGAGTACCTGGCCCAGCTCGTGCCGAACGTCCTGGCCGACCGATGGGTGCGGCACTTCGTGGTCGCCGTCGACGGGGAGGACCCCGAGACGATGGCCCTGTTGTCTTCGCTGAAGGACCGCTTCGATCGGCTGGTCTTCGCACAGGTCGCGCACGGCCCGATCCCGCACGGCGGTCAGCTCCGGGCCCTCGACCACGGTCTCACCCTGACCGACGCGGACGTGGTGCTCCTGCTCGACGATGATGTGGTCCCCACGCCCGGTCTGGCCGCCGCTCACGCCCGTGTTCACGCCAACCGGTCGGGCCTCGTCGTCGTCGGCCCCATGCCGGTGCAGCTCCCCGAGGTCCGGGCCGACGTCGGGAGCCTTCTGTACGCACGCAGCTACCTGCGCCATATCGCCGCCATCGAGGCGGGGGAACACGACGTCTTGGAACGGTTGTGGCTGGGCAACGTGTCGATCCGGCGGTCCGACTGCCTGTCGGTCGGCCTGTACTCGCCCGACTTCACCGCCTCGTACCACGACGACCAGAACCTGGGCTTGCGACTGGCCGAGGCTGGGCTGGTGGGCCGCTACGCCCCGGACCTGGTGGCTGCGCACCAATACCGGCGCTGCGACTCGGCGTTCCTGCGCGACGCGCGTCGCCACGGCGCCGGCATGGTGCACCTGCACCATGTCCAGGAACGGTTGGGGCCGTTCGACCCGACCATCTTCACCCGCGACCTTCCCGCCCCCTTCGCGGTGGTGGTCCGTCGCATCGGATCGAGCCCGATGGCCCTCGGTGTCGCCCGGGCCCTTCTCAGGTTGGCCGGCCTATCGGGCGTGCTCGGGTGGGACGGCGGACGGCTCCGCCTGGCCCAGCTGAGTCGCCGGATCATGTCCTTGCGTGGCGCCACCGCCGGCGAGCCGGCGGAGCCGCCACGGGCGGCCGAGGCCGAGGTGGCCGCGCCGGCACCCCTCGACCGCCCCGACGCCCGATCGCGCGCGCTCAAGGAGGCGGGCCAGCGGCACATGGCCGAGAGGGTGGGCTCGTGAGCACGGTCCGGGCGAAGATGGGCTCGATGAAGCGAGAGCTGGCGCACGTGGTCAAGGACAGCTTGCCGCCGTGGCGACTTGGATCGAAAACAGACCAGGCGGCACAGCGGTCGCTCGCGATGCAGTACCGGTTCATGGCCACCACCGCCCGCGCGGCTCTTCCCCAACTGAAGGACACCTACATGCGGGCCTTCTCCCAGAACGGCGAGGATGGTGTCCTTCTGTTCCTCTTCTCGGTTCTCGGAACGACCAGTCGAGTGGCCGTGGAGATCTGCGCAGGCGACGGCATCCAGTGCAACACCGCGAACCTGATCGTCAACCACGGTTGGGATGGTCTCCTGGTCGACGGCAATCCATCGCTCGTTGAGCGGGGTCGGAAGTTCTACTCGAGGTGCCCCGACACCTTTTCGTCGCCCCCGATCTTTCTCAATGAGTGGGTCACCACAGAGAATGTCAACGACCTCGTGATCGATTCGGGGATCGGGGTTGATGTCGATCTGCTCTCGCTCGACCTTGATGGCGTTGACTACTGGGTTTGGAAGGAGCTCGACATCATCTCGCCGCGGGTTGTCGTGCTGGAGTACCAAGACATCTGGGGTCCAGACGTGGCAAAGACCGTTCCCTATCGGCCCGACTTCACCGGAGACCCCACGTTCAACTACCAGGGCGCGTCGCTGTTGGCGTTCGTGAAGCTGGCCCGATCCAAGGGGTACCGGCTGGTCGGCACCGAACGTCTCGGGTTCAATGCGTTCTTCGTGCGTGATGACGTCGGCCCCGATGTGATCCCCGAAATCGACCACCGGCAATGCTTTTCTCATCGCAAGGTGCGAGAGGGCATGAGGGACCGCCTGCCCAAGGTGGAGCACCTCTCCTGGGTGGACGTGTGATCGAAACGTAGGTCCGGTCACCCCCGCCAACGCGGCCGGCTACTCGTCTGTGAGCTCTGATTCCGAATCGCCGCTGAGCGAGGCACGGACCCTCATGAGGCCCCGCGACGGCGGCACGCCCAGATCGGCCAGCATCCGCTCGGCCCGCTCCAGCGTGGACAGGGCCCGCCGACGGTTGCCCGAGCGCGCCAGCAGCTCCGCGGTGCGAAGGTAGTGGTTCTCCTCATACGGGTCGGCATCGATGAGCCGGTCCAGCAGGGCCAGCGCCTCTTGGAGGTGCTCGTGGATGATCGCCTCTTCGAGCAGCAGGTCGAGAAGCTGAATGTGCAGCCGCGCGTATGACTCCCGGTACCCGGCCGCCCAGTCGGCGTAGCGGTCGCCCGGCAACAGCTCGCCCCGGTACAGCACGAGTGCCTCGCGGGCCAGCCGGGCCGCCTCGTCGGGCGGGGTGTCGCGCCGGATCGCCTGCTCACCGAGTTGGCGGAACTGGATGACGTCGGTGACCGCGTCGCCGGCCAACCGGATGAAGTTGTCGTCTCGCTCCAGCAGGTCGCCGCTCGCCGCGCGGACCCGCCACAAGACGTTGCGGAGTCGCCGGGTGCCGACCCCCGGGCCGGCGTCGGGCCACAACAGCTCGACCAGCTCCTCGACCGGGATCTTCTCGTGCAGGGCGACGATCTTGAGACCCTGGGCGGCCAACGACAGCGGGAGCGAGACCGGCTCGCCGTAGCGCCGCACCGAGAAGGACCCGAGCAGGGTGATCTCCCAGGGCGGGTGATCGATCCTCGACGTCGGGGTGGTCACCACCATGGCGTGGTCGGGTTGCGCGACCTCGGTGGAGAGCGACCCGAGTGTCAAGAACTCGTCGACCTGGCCCGATGCCGGGACGATCGCCAGCTCGCGGCGGGCCAGGGCGGTCCAGCCCCCGGCGCCCAGACGCTCGAAGGTCTCCAGGGCCGCCTCCAGATGGGCCTCGGCCTCTGCGATCCGTCCGGCCTCCGATAGCCGGACGCCCCAGCACAGCTCGACGCGCGCCGCCAGCAGCGGTTGGCCCACCATGGCATCGCGGGCGTTGCCCAGGAGGTCGCTCGCGTCGGCGATGTCGTCGGTGGCGATGCCGGCCACCCACTCGGCCCAGCCGGGCCGCACCGCCACCGGCCCGCCGGGCCCGATCGACCGCATCGAGGAGGCTGGCCGCCTGGCTTCGGCGGCGACCGAGCAGCATGATCTCCGCCGCCGCCGGTGCGAACGCCGCCCGCACCGTGTCGTGGTGCGGGTGGGCGGCCCGTTGGCCGACCTGGGGGACGGCGTCGTCGTTGGCCGCGCTCGAACCACGCGAACGCCGACGACGGCCGGCCGCGTTGGAGCTCGAGGTTGGCCAGCATGGTGAGCGTCTGCACGCGCGGCGCCCGGCCCACCTCGCCGGTCAACCCGAACAGGCGGCGCCGCGATCTCGAACGCGTTGTCATACGAGCCGTGGCCGGCATCGGCCTCGGCCAAGACGCCGAACGCTCGGGCGGCCAGCGTCTGCTGCTCGCAACGCACGGCCAGCTCGGCGGCGGCTCCGGCGTCGCGAGCCGCCTCGGCCAGGGCGCCGTGTTCGATCGACACCGTGGATCGGATGAGCGAGGGGACCGCCACGAGCGCCCGGTCGCCGACGGTGTCCGCGCAGTCCTCGATCCACTGGGCCCACCGGAGCGCCTGCTCGACGTGTCCTTGGTGGACCAGGCTGTCGCCGATCACGAGGGCCAGCTGCGGCGAGGCGGCGAACTCCTGGGTCTGGCCGATGAGCAGCGAGGTCACCGCGATGAGGTCGATGTCCGAGTCGCGGCCGTCGGGCTCCCCTCGAACACGTTCGCCGCACCGAGCGCGGCCGCGGCCAGGGCCTCGGCGTGGCTGCTGACGGTGCGGGCCAGGCGGACGGCGTGCTGGGCCACCTCTGCGGAGTCGTCGGAGCACCCGCCGAGCACCTGGCAGGCGACCGCGTCGACCAGCATGAGCACCGCCCGGTAGGGGGTGTCGGCCTCGCACCGGCTGGCCGCCGACCGCATCTCCTGGGCGACCTCCGGCGAGAGATCGACGGCCAGACGGGTGCGGGCGCGCTGGTAGGCGATCTCGCAGCTGACCCGGTCCGAGACCGAGAAGTCGGCGGCCCGCTCGACACAGACCTTGGCCCGGCCCAGCTCTCCGACGCTGATCCAGAGGGCGGCGGCCCGGGCCAGGTGGCGCGCGCTGGCGTCGTCGGTGGGTCCGTAGTCGGCCGCCATCTCCTCGTGGCGGGCCGCCGTACGGCGAGTCGCCGCGGTCCGAGCGCGATCCGGGCGCTCTCGGTGAACAGTCGGGCCACGGTCTCGTCCCGACGGACGGTGTGCTGGGAGGCATGAAAGGCGCTCCGCTCGACCTGCCCGCGCGCCGCGAAGGCACGCGCGATGGCGGCGTGGGCGCGGGAGCGGAGCTCCTTGGGCACCGACCAGAACGCGCTGGCCCGAACCAGGGGGTGGGCGAAGTCGAGACGCTCGCCGCGCAGCACGACGATGCCGGCCTTCTGAGCCGGCCGCAGGACGTCGATGGCACAGGCCGAGGTCCTCCAGGGAGGCCTCGAGGATGCTGACCGGCAGGCGACCGGCCGCCGCGGCCGCGAGCGCGTAGCGGATGTCCTCGGCGAAGCCGGCCAGCCGTTGACCGAATGCGCCGACCAGCGCCGCGCCCGAGCGGGAGCGGCTCGGGGAGCGGCCGCCACCCGTGCAGCTGCTCTTCGCCCAGCCGGCTGCACACGTCGAGCAGTGCGCTCGGGTTCCCGCCGGTCGCGGCCAGCAGCGCCGACATGACGCTGTCGACCGGGAGCTCGCCGAACTGCTGCTGCAGCAGCGTGGTCGCCTGGGCGAGGTTGAGTCCCTCCAGGCGGTGCTCGGGCACCGGGATCGACAGCTCGGGGGAGGCCACGTGCGGTGTGTCGCGCCAGGCCAGCACCGAGCGCGACCGGCAGGTCGCCCAGATGGCTGGTCACGGCCTGGCTCATCACGTTGGGGAACCACGGTGGGCAGGAGGTGGCAGTCGTCGACCGCGATGAGCAGCGGTGAGCTGCGCCTCGTCGTAGAGCGTGCGCACCGCCCTGGTGGCCGCCTCGACGCCCGACGCGATCTGGGCCGGGGTGAGCTCGACCGGGCCCGGCTCGCCGGTCGCGCTCGGCAGCGCGCTCGGCGCCTGGTTCAGCAGCTCGACGACCGGCTGCGGCCACTCCTTGGGCAGCGGCGGTGCGCTCGTCGAGGGCGGTGCCGCGCAGCCGGACGACGCCGAAGTCGCTCGCCCGGGCGACGGTCGCCTCGATGAGGGCGCTCTTGCCGACGCCGGGTTCGCCCCGCAGCACCACCGCGCTGCCCGATCCGGCCCGGGCCTTCCACAAGATGTGGTCGAGATGGGCGAGCTCACGGTTGCGAGCCACGAGGCCACCGGAGTGCTCGGGGCGCACCTCGATGCCGGTCGCGCGACACGGTGGGCGACGAGGGTCGGACCGGCTGGGGCGGCCTGATGGGCGCGCGTGTCTTCGAGTCGGTCGCCCTCGGGCGACCGCTCTTGCTGCCGCTCGGTGTCCGAGGGCAGATCCGTTCTTCCCACGCCCCGTCTCATGAGTAAAGGTCGCAGGGACAAGCCACGACGACAAAGGACCGCGCGCCAACCGCTGGCCCCGTCGGACCGAATCGCTTCGGTCGGACGAAGCCAGTTTTCCCTGGTGAGAGGAGCCTAGCTGGCCGACCCCCGAATACTTGGTCATGCCGGGGGGCATTCGCCCAGCTCACAGGCGCCTTCGCGACGCCGGCTCAGCGGCGATGAGCGGCGAAGATTTGGAAGGCGAGGGGGAGCTCGAGCTGACCGTCGTCGAGCTCGAAGCGGGCCAGGTGCCGCTGCAGCGCTGCCGCGCGCGTCGGCCATGTCGGCGGCGCTGATCCCGGCGAAGGTGACCTCGTCGCCACCGACAGATCGCGTCGCGCCCGACGACCTCGATCGTCTCGTACCCGGTCCGCTCGACGTCCCCCCAGCCGGCCGCGGTCAAGAGCTCGCTCACCCGGTCCGGATCACCCAAGGAGAACGGACCCGTCGGCGCTCTTGCCCGGCGCCGGTTCGGGGGTCGGCGGCAGGTATGGCGCCAGCGTCGGCCCGACGTACCACGGGTTGTCCTCGACCCGCTGCCAGCACGCGAACACGAACCGGCCGCCGACCTGTAGGTGTCGGGCCACGTTCGCGAACGCTGCCACCGGCTCGTCGAAGAACATCACGCCGAACTGACTCGTCGCGGCGTCGAACGGCGCACCGGCGATCGAGTCGACCTGCGCGTCGGCGAGCGACGAAGCTCACGTTGGTCGAGCCGTGCGGCCGTCGAGCCCGGGCTCGGGCCAGCTCGACCAGGCGCGCCGAGATGTCCACGCCGACGACGACCCCGCCGGGCGCGACCCGCTTCGCCGCCGCCATCGATAGCCCCCCGCCGCCGCGCCGATCTCGAGCACCCGCTCGCCCGGGCGCAGCGCCAGGTGCGCCAACACGAACTCGGTCACGGCCTCGGTGAGCTGTTCGCGCGCCAGCCAGGCCGAGATCCAGTCGGGGTCGTTCCAGCGACGGCGCTCGGCCGCGTTCGCGGCGGGCTCCGCCGTCATCGCCCGCTCACCGGAGACGGCCGGTTTCAGATCTCCGAGTCGGGCAGCCGAGCCCCGCTCGCCGCGTCGAACACGTGGATGCCGGCCGGGTCGGCCCGCAGGCGGATCGTCCTCGCCCAGGCCCGGGCCGGGGTCCGCTCGACCTCCTGGCGCACCACCAGCCGGGCCTCACCGACGCGGCAGACGACGTGGACCTCGGAGCCGAGGAGCTCGACGATGCTCACGGTGGCGCCGAAGGTGCCGTCCGGGTCGATCGACAGCGCCTCGGGTCGGCATCCCCACGACCACCTCGCCGGCCCGGTTGACCGCGACCCGGGCCGGCACCGGGACCGATGCCGGTCTCGACCCGCACCACCCTCGCCCCGACGGTCGGGTCGAGCTTGCCGGTCAACAGGTTCATGCCCGGGCTGCCGATGAACCCGGCCACGAAGATGTTGGCCGGCCTGCTCGTAGATCTCCTGGGGGGCCGCGACCTGTTGGAGCGACGCCGACGCTCATGACCGCGATGCGGTCGCCCATCGTCATCGCCTCGACCTGGTCGTGGGTCACGTACAGCGTCGTCGTCCCGAGCCGCTCCTGGAGGGTCACGATGTCGGCGCGGGTCTGGGTCCGCAGCGTGGCGTCGAGGTTGGAGAGCGGCTCGTCCATCAAGAACGCCTGGGGTGAGCGCACGATGGCCCGGGCGAGCGCCACCCGTTGGCGCTGGCCACCCGAGAGCTGACCGGGCCGACGGTCGAGCAGTGCGACCGAGCCCAGGCTCTCGGCGGTCTGCTTGACCAGGCGGACCCGCTCGTGCCTTCTCGACGCCGCGCTGGCGCAGCGGGAACTCGATGTTCTTGGCCACGGTGAGGTGCGGGTAGAGCGCGTAGGACTGGAAGACCATCGCCACGTCGCGGTCCTTCGGTTCGACGTCGTTGACCACGCGGTCGCCGATCCGGATGGTCCCCGTCGTGACGTCCTCGAGGCCGGCCACCATGCGCAGCGCGGTCGTCTTGCCGCAACCCGACGGTCCGAGGAGCACCAGCAGCTCGCCGTCGTGCACCTCGAGGTCGAGGTTGTCGACCGCCAACGGCGTCGTCGAAGCGCTTCGACACTCCCTCGAAACTCAGCTGGGCCATGGCGGCTTCCCGATCAGTTCGCCACACGGGTGGCTGTCATCGAGGCATGTTGCCGCGGATCGTGGCCGCGACCCGATCGGGGTCGTGCACGGTCACGACCAGCCGCTCGTAGTCGGCCCCCTCGAGCTCGACCACGACGGCCGGGCCCTTGCCGTGCACGACCACGAAGTCCTTGCCGAACTTCCCCCGCCGGGTGCCGACGGCGATCACATTGGGAATCCCGGTGCCGGGCGCCCGGATCCCCCGCAGCTCGGGCCACGCACGTCACGACGCCCGGACCGAGCCGACCGACGACGAGCGGGACCGCGACGTCGCCGTGGACGGCCTCGAGCTTCTCGACCCAGCTCAGCCGAAGACACAGGTCGTCGCCCTCGGATCTCGAACGTCGCCACGGCGCGGGATCGTAGCGGTGGCGCCCCGGACTGCTCGGGGCTGGACGGGCCGCAGCCGGAAGAGGCGAAGGTGGCCCGGTGGAGCGATCGGCCGCGACCGAGCCGGGCCCTCCCGCTCGAGGGGGCCTGGATCGTCGACCTCGACGGCGTGGTGTGGCTGGCCGGCGAACCGATCGACGGGGTCGGCGAGGCGGTCGGCCTGCTGCGCGACCACGGGCGTGCGGGTCGTGTTCGCCACCAACAACTCGGCGCCGACGATCGACGAGCTGCTCGAGCGGATGCGCCGGGCCGACATCCCCGCCGAGCCGGCCGACCTCATCACCTCGGCCCAGGCCGCCGCGTCGCTGGTCCGTCCCGGGGAGTCGGTGCTCGCCCTGGCCGACGGGGGCGCCCGCGAGGCGCTCACTCGCCCGGGGGGCCCGGCTGGTCGACGACGGTCCGGTCGACGTGGTCGTCGTCGGCTGGACCCACGACTTCACCTTCGACCGGCTCGCCCAGGCGGCCGACGCCGTCCGGGCGCGGGGCCCGCCTGATCGGCACCAACGAGGACCCGACGCACCCGACGCCCGACCGGGCTGCTGCCGGGGTCGGGCGCCCTGCTGGTCGCGGTGGTGACCGCCGTCGGGCCAGCCCGCCCAGGTGGCCGGCAAGCCCTACCAACCGATGATCGAGCTGATCAGGTCGCCACCATCCCGAGGTGACGCTGGTCGTGGGCGACCGGCCGTCGACCGACGGGCTGCTCGCCCGGGCCCTCGGCGCCCCGTTCGCGCTGGTGCTCTCGGGGGTGACCGCGGCCGGCGACCCGGTCGACCCGCCGGCCGACGTCACGGCGGCCGACCTGAGGGACCTGGTCGCGAGGGCGCTCGGCCAGCGGGCGGCCGAACTGACGGAACTCGACCGGACGGCTACGGTGGTGCCGTGACCACCAACGACAGCTGGCGGCGGTACCTCGACGCCGGCACGGCGGTCGGGCAGGTCACGCTCGCCCGGGCCGAGGAGATCGCGAAGGGACTGTTGGCGCCCGGCGACGAAGAGCGCGCAGGCGGCCTGGCACGACCTCGACGAGCTCACCCGGTTCGGCCGTCGCATGGGCGAGCAGCTCGTCGACATGGCCCGCGCCGAGGTGTCCAAGCAGCTCGAGGCCCTCGGCGTCGGCTCGCTCGAGGAGTTCTTCGACCGGATGGCCGACCTCGTGCGGTCCCAGACCGGTCGACGTGCCGTCGCAGCGGGCCGAGTCGGCACCCGATCCCGGTCCGCCCGAGCACCTCGACCCGGTGGCCGGACCGGCCGGCCGGCGCCCGGCGGCAGCCGGCCAGAGAAGTCGGCAGAACGACCAAGGCCGAGCAGCAAGAACGCGGAAGCAGAGAAGAAGGACGCCAAGGGCGCCGACAGCGGCCCAGGAGACTGAAGAAGCCCGGGACACGCCAAGGGCGAGAAGCGCACCAAGAACAGCAACAAGCGACAAGATGGAGAAGGATCCCGCGAGTCGCGCCGGCCACGGGGCCCGACCGAGTGCTGACGCTGGCCAGGCCCCCCGACTCCGCGGGACGCGCCTGACCTCGCCCCGTCGCCGCCTCGACACCGAGCTCGTCCGGCGAGGCCTCGTCGGCTTCACGGGAACAGGCCGCCGCCGGCGATCGCCGATCGCCGGGTGCTGGTCGCCGGTGCCCCGCCACCAAGGCTCTCCTCGATGGTGTCGCCGGCCGACGCCGGTGGTCGTGCTCGGCCCCGGGCCCCGTTTCGTCTCCCGCGGCGGCGAGAAGCTCGACGCCGCCCTCGACCGATTCGGGATCGACGTCGCAGGGTCGGCGGGCGCTCGACGCCGGCTCCTCGACCGGCGGGTTCGTGGACTGCCTGCTCCAGCGGGGCGCGACCGAGGTGATCGCGCGTCGACGTCGGCCACGGCCAGCTGGACGCCCGCCTGCGCGACGGACCCGCGGGTCGTCGTGCTCGAGGGGCGTCAACGTCCGCTCGGTCGACGCCGGAGCTCCTCGGCGCCGACCGGTCCGCGTCGACGTGGTGACCGCCGATCTGTCCTTCATCTCGCTGCGCACGGTGGCCCCGGCCGCTGGCGGCCTGGTGCGCCCCGGGGGCGACCTGGTCGTGCCTGGTGAAGCCCCAGTTCGAGGCGGGCCGGGCCGAGGCGTCCCGGGGCCAAGGGCGTCATCTCGGACCCGGCGGTGTGGCGCGACGCCCTGGTCGAGGTGGCGTCTGCGCCTCGGCGCGGCCGGAACCGGCATCATGGGGGCCATGGCGTCACCGATCCGAGGGAGCGGCCGGGAACGTGGAGTTCTTCCTGCACGCGTCCGCGTCGGGCGCGCGCCTGCCCGCGGTCGAGCGCTCGAGCCGCTCGCCGACGCCGCGATCGCCTCGGTGCGCCACGGCAGGCTGAGGCACCCGTGGCCACCGTCGCCATCCTCGCCAACCCGGCCAACGACGCCGCGGCGAAGCTGGCCGAGAGACGCGGCCGGCTGGCTCCACGCCGCGGGCCACCGGGTCCGGATGCTTCTGCTCGCAGCCCCCGGACCAGGTCGAGGAGGACGGCACGACCGGCTCCGCTGCGCGCGGTCAGCCTGGCCGGGGTCGACCTCGCGGTCAGCCTCGGGCGGGGACGGCACCTTCCTTCGCATGATCCCCCTGGCCCACGCGTCGGGCGTGCCGATCCTCGGGGTCAACTTCGGCCATCTCGGCTACCTGCTCCAGGTCGAGCCGGCCGACGTCGAGACGCGCGCTGGCCCGGGCGCTGTCGGGCGACGTCGTCCTGGAGGAGCGCGGTGCCTCGACCGTCACGAGCGACGGCGGGCAGATCCCGGTCGACGAGCAGGACCCGTCGGTCGTCCTGGCCGAGGGCGCCGAGGGCACGGTCCGCCAGTGGCTGGCCCTGAACGAGGTGGTCGTCGAGCGGACCGTACCCGGGACACACGGTGCGGCTCACCACCGACATCGACGGCCAACCGTTCCTCAACTACGTCGCCGACGGCGTGCTGGTGGCGACGCCGACCGGTTCGACCGCCTACAACCTCTCGGCCGGCGGCCCGGTGCTCTCGCCGCGACTGCGGTCGCTCGTGGTCACCCCGATCGCCGCCCACCTCGGGTTCGACCGCAGCGTCGTCCTGGACGTGGACCAGGCGGTGACGGTGACCGATCGAGGGGTCCGCCCGGCCGTGCGTGGTCATCGACGGCCGCGACCGTCGCCCGGATCCCGCCGGGCTCGTCCATCACCTGCCGGACCGCGCCCGAGCCGGTCCGCTTCGTCACGCTCGCCCACCAGGGGTTCGGGACGCTGCTGCGCAACACCCTCGCCGCCGAACGCGACCGCTGAAGCGGCGCATGCTGGCCGAGCTCCGGGTCCGCCAACTCGGGGTGATCGAGGACCTGACCGTCGAGTTCGGCCCGGGCATGACCGCGCTCACCGGGGAGACCGGCGCCGGCAAGACGCTCGCTGGTCGAGGCGCTGCAGCTCGTGCTCGGCCAGCGGGCCGATCCCGGGCTGGTCCGGGCCGGGGGCGAGCGAGGCGGTGGTCGAGGCCCGGTTCTTCGACGACCGGCGGCGACGAGACGGTCCTGCCCGGTCGGTCCCCGTCGCCGGGCCGCTCGCGGTGCTGGATCGACGGGCGCATGGCCCCGCTCGGCGCGCTGGCCGAGCTGGCCGCCGAGCCTCGCCGACATCCACGGGCAGGGCGACCACCAGGCGCTGCTGCACACCGCGGCCCAACGCCGCGCCCTCGACGCGTTCGGCGGCATCGACGCCGGAGCCCGGTCGACGAGCTGCGCCACCGGCTCGCCGAGCTCGGCGCCGGCACTGGCCGAGCTCGGCGGTGACGAGCACGAGCGGGCCCGGGAGCCGACGTGCTCGCGCCACCAGATCGACGAGATCGACGCGCGCCGGCCTCGACGATCCCGACGAGGACGGCGCGGCTGGCTGGCCGAGGAGGAACGCCTGGGCGACCTGGCCGCGCACCGCGAGCACGCCGGCCGCGGCGCTGGCGGCGCTCGACGCCGACGGCGCGGCGACCCGGCGCGCTCGACCTGCTCGGCGCGGCCGCCGGCGGCCCTCGACGGTCGGCGCGGCGCTCGCCGAGCTGGAGCGAGCGGCTGCGCGCCGCCCAGGCCGAGGTCGGCCGACATCGCGAGCGAGCTCCGCTCCGTCGTCGAGACCTGGGAGGACGACCCGCGACGGCCTGGAGGCGGTCCAGGCCCGGCGTCGGCTGCTCGCCGACCTGTACCGCAAGTACGGGGGCGATCGCGCCGCCGTCGTCGGAGTTCGCCGACGGCGGCCCGCGAGCGGCTCGAGCGGCTCGGGCGGGCCGAGGAGGAGGCGGCCGCCCTCGAGGACGCAGCGCGCGGGCGGTCCGAGGCGGAGCTGGCGCGCGCCGAAGCGGGCGCTCCTCGCCGCCCGGAGCGACGGCCGCGCCCGAGCCTGGCCGCGGCCATCGACGGCGCGGCTCGGCGACCTGGCCATGGCCGGGGCCCGCTTCGAGGTGCGAGGTCGAGGCGTCGGGCGCCGGCGAGGCGCGTGACCTTCCTGCTCGGCGCCAACGCCGGCGAGGCGGCTCCGGCCGCTGGCCAAGGCCGCCTCGGGCGGGGAGCTGGCCCGCACCATGCTCGCCCTGCGGCTGGTGGCGCCCGGGGGCCCGCCGACGATGGTGTTCGACGAGGTCGACGCGGGCGTCGGCGGGACGGCCGCCCTGGCCCTGGCCCGGGCGCTCCGGGAGGTGGCCGGCGACCGCCAGGTGCTGGTGGTCACCCACCTGGCCCAGGTGGCGGCGTTCGCCGACCACCACGTCTCGGTGCGCAAGGTCGAGGAGGCCGGCCGGGTCGACGACCGCCGCCGAGGCCGTCTCGGGCGCCGACCGGGTCGTCGAGATCTCGCGGATGCTCTCGGGGCACCCCGACTCGAAGCGGGCCCAGGCCCACGCCGAGGAGCTCCTGGAGCTGGCCCGGCGCGAGGGAGCGACCGTCGCCGGCGCTGATCGGGCCCGACCTTCCACCATCGCCGTCGCAGCGGTCCATTAGTGTGTGAGGGTGCGCCGCCGATATCGCCGTGATCGCTGACGGCGTGAGCGAGGTCGCAGCTGCCCCGGTGACCAAGTTCATCTTCGTCACCGGGGGCGTCTCCAGCTCTCTCGGCAAGGGCCTCACCGCATCGTCGCTCGGTCGCCTGCTCAAGCTCCGGGGCGTGCCGGTCACCATGGCCAAGCTGGACCCCTACATCAACGTCGACCCCGGGCACGATGAACCCCGGCGAGCACGGCGAGGTCTTCGTCACCGAGGACGGCGGCGAGACCGACCTCGACCTCGGCCACTACGAGCGCTTCATCGACGTGAACCTGAACCGCAGCTCGAACGCCACCACCGGCTCGATCTACTCGTCGGTCATCGCCAAGGAGCGCCGGGGCGACTACCTCGGCAAGACCGTCCAGGTCATCCCGCACGTCACCGACGAGATCAAGGAGCGGGTCCGGCGCCTCGCCGACGAGGACGTCGACGTCGTGATCGTCGAGATCGGCGGCACGGTCGGCGACATCGAGATCGTCCCGTTCCTCGAGGCCATCCGCCAGCTCCGCTCCGACGTCGGCCGTCAGAACGTCTGCTACCTGCACCTCACCCTCGTGCCGTACCTGGCGCCGTCGGGGGAGCAGAAGACCAAGCCGACCCAGCACTCGGTCACCGAGCTGCGCAGCCGGGGCATCCAGCCCGACGTCATCGTGTGCCGCAGCGACCACCCGATCTCCGAGGGCCTGAAGCGCAAGATCTCGCTCCTCTGCGACGTCCCGGTCGAGGCGGTGATCTCGGCGGTCGACGCGCGCCAACATCTACGAGATCCCGCTCGTCCTGCACGAGGAGGGGCTCGACGCCTACGTCTGCGCCACCCTCGGCATCGACCTCGACGAGCACCCGATCGACCTCACCGAGTGGGAGACCGTCGTGACCCGGGCGGCCACGGCCGACCGGCACGGTGCAGGATCGGGATCATCGGCAAGTACGTCAACCTGCCCGACGCCTACCTGTCGGTGGTCGAGGCGCTCCGCCACGCCGGGTTCCACCACACGGCCTCGGTCGACATCGACTGGATCGACGCCGAGCACGTGCCCGGACCTGCTTGGAGACCGACCGCCTGCGCAACCTCGACGGCATCGTCATCCCCGGCGGCTTCGGCGAGCGGGGGATCGAGGGGATGATCGCGGCCGCCCGCTACGCCCGCGAGCACGCGATCCCGTGCCTCGGGCTGTGCCTCGGCCTCCAGGTCATGGTCATCGACGTGGCCCGGCACCTGGCCGGGCTCGAGCGGGCCAACTCGCGCGAGTTCGACTCGACCACCCCGCACCCGGTCATCGACCTGATGGACGAGCAGTACGACGTGGTCGACATGGGCGGCACCATGCGGCTCGGCGCCTACCCGGCCATGCTCACGCCGGGGTCCCAGGTCGCCGCCTTCTACGGGACCGAGGTGGTCTCCGAGCGCCACCGCCACCGCTACGAGGTCAACTCCCGGTACCGCTCCCGGCTCGAGGCGGCCGGGCTGTGCTGCTCGGGCAACTCGCCCGACGGCCGGCTGGTCGAGTTCATCGAGCTGCCCGGGCCACCCGTTCTGGGTCGGGCACCCAGGCCCACCCCGAGTTCAAGAGCCGGCCCGAGCGGCCCCACCCGCTCTTCCGCGAGCTGGTCGGCGCGGCGCTCGAGCGGGCCGAGGGCCGCGAGCCGCACCTCATCGAGCTCGACCTCCGCTGAGCGCGGTCCGCGATGGACTCGCCGCCGAGGAGCGCCGGGCTTCGTCGCGCTCGGACGGCGAGATCGTCTGGCAGGGCCGCCGCGTCGGCCATGGACCGGCCGCCGATTCCTCGACCCCGACGGCGAGCGAGTTCGAGCGCGAGTACATCGTGCACCCCGGGCGCGGTCGGGGTCATCGCGGTGGACGACGACGGGCTGGTCACCTTCGTCCGCCAGTTCCGGGGCCCGATGCGGCACCGACCGTCCTCGAGATGCCGGCCGGCACCTGCGACGTCGACGGCGAGCCGCCCGAGGCGACGGCCCGGCGCGAGCTGGCCGAGGAGGTGGGCCTGGTGGCCGTCGCAGCTCGAGCTGCTGGCCCCGCTCCCGGTGTCGCCGGGGGTGCACCGACCAGGTGACCCGCGTCTACCTCGCCACCGGGCTCAGCCGCTGCGACACCGATCGCGAGGGGCCCGAGGAACGGGCGATGACCGTCGAACGTGGTCGCCCTCGACGAGGTCCTCGACATGGCCGCGCGACGGCGAGCTGCATCGACGCGCCGACCCTCGCCGGCGGTGGCGCTGGCCCGCCGGGCGCTCGGCGACGCGAGGCGGCTGAGGCGACCGGTGGCCGGCGCGCGATGCTCTCCGACGACGCCGAGGAGTTCCTCTCCTGGCTGACCGTCGAGCGGGGCCGCGCCGAGCTCACCGTCGCGCGCCTACCGGCGCGACCTGGCCGCCTACGAGGCGCACGCTGGCGGCGCCGCGGCAAGACGGCCGCCGACGCCGACCATGGCGCGACGTCGAGGACCACCTGGCCGCGCTGCGCGCGAGCGGCCACGAGCCCGGCGTCGATCGCCCGGGCCCAGTCGGTCCTGCGCGGACTGCACCAGTTCCTGGTCGACGAGGACCGCGCCGTCGACGACCCGACCGCCGAGGTCGACGGCACCAAGCTGCCCAGCCGGCTCCCCAAGGCCCTGAGCGAGGAGGAGATCGAGCGGCTGCTCGCGCACGGTCCAGTCGCGGCGACCCCCGGGCACGGCGCGACCGGGCGCTGCTCGAGCTCCTCTACGGCACCGGCGCCCGGATCAGCGAGGCGGTCGGCCTCGACCTGGCCGACCTGGCCGGCGGGCGAGGGGCTGATCCGCCTCTACGGCAAGGGCTCCAAGGAGCGGCTCGTGCCCCTCGGCGCGATGTGCCGGCAGGCGCTCGACGCCTGGCTCGGCGACCTCGGCCGCGGCGCCCTCGAGCCGGTCCGCTGGCGCCGCCGCGACGACTCCGAGGCGGTCTTCTTGAACCTGCGCGGCGGACGGCTCACGCCGCCAGGGCGCCTTCGCGGTCGTCGCCGGACGGGCCCGGGAGGCCGGCATCACGCGGCCGGTCAGCCCCCACGCGCTGCGGCACTCCTGTGCCACCCACATGCTGGCCCACGGCGCCGACATCCGGGTCGTCCAGGAGCTCTTCGGCCACGTCTCGATCGGGACCACCCAGCTCTACACCAAGGTCTCGGCCGAGCACCTGCGCTCCGCCTACGAGTCCGCGCACCCCCGGGCCCGGCGCACGGCCGACGGACCGCCCGGCGCGCTTAGGCCGCCGAGCGCCTCCGTGCAAGCCAAGCGTCTAGGCTTCGTCCATGGCGAGCGACGCCTCCACCTCCGAGCCCGTCCCGGCCGACTACGCCAGGCTGACCTCGAGAACGAGCGGGCCGACCTGGCCGCCAGCTGGCCGAGCTCGGCTTCGGGGACGCCGGCAGCCTCAAGTACGACTCCAATTTCGCCGACACCAGCCAGGTGACGGCCGAACGCGGGGAGGCCGAGGCCCTGGCCGGCGAGCTGAAAGAGGCCCTGCGACGAGGTCGAGGCGGCCCTCGCCCGGCTGGCCCACGGCACCTACGGCCGCTGCGAACGGTGCGGCCAGCAGATCAGCCCGGCCCGCCTCGAGGCCAAGCCGGCCGCCCCGCTGTGCATCACCGTGCGCCATCCCGGGCCTAGCTCGGTGAGCGACCCGACGCCCTGGTGGCCGGGGGACCGGAGGGCACCCCGCGGCCGTCCGGTGGGCCGTCCGGCGGGTCATCGGGTGGGCCGTCCGGCAGGGGAGACCCCTACGGCGGCTACTACTACCCGCCCGGGACCACGCCCGGCGCTCGCCCGACCCGGTGGCGCCGGACCCACCCGCCCGCGCCGGCCGGCCTCGGCGCAGCGGTGGCTCTGGTTCTGGATCGCGCATCGTGGCCGGGCGTCCTGCTCGTGCGCAGCACACCGCATCAACCGCGACGACGTGATCTTGTTCTGCGTCATCATCCCGTCGATCATCCTCCACGAGATCGCGCACGGTTGGGTCGCCCTGGCGTTCGGCGACGACACGGCCAAGCGGGCCGGCCGGCTCACCCTCAACCCGATGGCCCACGTCGACCTCGTCGGCACGGTGATCGTGCCGATCCTCATGATCTGGAGCGGCTTCGGCTTCTTCGGCTGGGCCAAGCCGGTCCCGGTGAACGTGGCCAAACTGCGCAGCCCGCGCAACCAGGGGGTGCTCGTCTCGTTGGCCGGACCGGCCACCAACGTCGTGCTGTGCACCGCCTGGCCGCGGTGGCCTTCCACGTCTTCGGCGGAGTCAGCGCGCTCAATGCGAACCCCAGCAACCTGTGGGCGCTGATCCTCGTCTACCTCGGCCTGGTCAACGTGTGGCTGACCGTGTTCAACCTGCATCCCGATCCCGCCGCTCGACGGCTCGGTCCTGATCGAGCGCATGCTGCCGGCGTCGTGGTGGCCCGGCTACCTGAACCTGCGCCGCTACACGCTGCCGCTCGTGCTCATCGTGGTCGTGCTGGCCTCGATCATTCCCGACGGCAACACCTCGCTGATCGGCCACTTCTCCCAGTCCGTCGAGAACTGGTGGTTCGGGATCCTCACCTAGTTCGGTGCACCCAGTTCACTCCGTGTGTTCACGCAGCGTGTTCGCGCAGCGTGTTCGCGCCGTATTTACGCAGTGTGTTCGGAGTGGGCCGGCGGTGCCAACGTCGCACGCGCGCCGTCACGAGAACAGCCCAACCGCCTTGGCCGCCTGTGCGTAGGTGACCGCGGCCACCTCGTGGGCCCGGGCCGCGCCGTCGGCCAGGATGCGCTCCACCTCGACCCAGGTCGCCGCGTAGCTCGGCCGTCCTGCGCCGGATCGGGGCCAGCAGCTCGATCAGCGGCGTCGGCGACGTCGCGCTTGAGCTCCCCGTAGCCGTCGTAGCGCGCCGCGGCCTCCTCGATACCGACGCCGGTCGCGGCGGCGAGCAGCTCCAAGAGGTTGGACACGCCCGGCTTGGCCGCCAGGTCGTAGGCCACCTTGCCGTCGGTGTCGGTCACCGCCCGTCGCACCTTGCGCTCGATGTCGGCGGGCTCGTCGAGCAGCCCCACCGTGCCGAGCGGGGAGTCGACCGACTTGGACATCTTGCGGGTGGGGTGCTGGAGGTCCATGACCCGCGCCGCGATCTTGGGGACGGTGGCCTCGGGCACCGTGAAGGTGTGGCCGTAGCGGTTGTTGAAACGGATCGCGACGTCCCGGGTGAGCTCGAGGTGCTGGCGTTGGTCGTCGCCGACCGGGACCTGGTTCGACCTGGTACAAGAGGATGTCGGCGGCCATGAGGACCGGGTAGGTGAACAGGCCCGCCCGCACGGTCTCGTTCCCCGAGCTCTTCTCCTTGAACTGGGTCATCCGGCTGAGCTCACCGACGGTGGCCGTGCATTCGAGCAGCCAGGTCAGCCGGGGGTGCTCAGGGACATGGCTCTGAACGAACAGGGTGACGGTGGAGGGGTCGAGCCCCACCGCGAGCAGGGTGACGGCGGCGTCGAGGGTCCGTTCCCGCAGCTCGGCCGGGTCGATCTCTCCGGTCAGGGCGTGGAGGTCGACCACGCAGAAGAACGCCCGGTTGTCGTGCTGGGCGGCCACCCAGTTCCTGAACGCGCCCAGGTAGTTGCCGAGGTGGAAATCTCCCGACGGCTGGACGCCCGAAAAGACTGTGGCCATGGGCGGCCATGGTAGGTCCCGGGGCGGCGATCCCGGCCAGGTGGGGTGCGCCACGACGGCCGTGCGGTTCGGTAGGGTCGGTCCGTGGGCGCTTCCATCTCCACGCCGGTGTTCGAGGGGCCGATCGACCTGCTTTTGCATCTGGTCACCTCCCACGAGGTCGACGTCTTGGACGTCCCGCTGGCCCCGGTGGTCGACGCCTTCGTGGCCGTCCTCCACGAGGGCCGCGACGCGTACACCTTGGAGGTGCTCTCCGAGTTCCTCCTGGTCGCGGCCATCCTTCTCGAGCTCAAGTCCCAGCGGCTGCTGCCCGGGCCCGACGACGTCGACGCCGAGGACGAGCTGATCGGCTGGCAGGAGCGGGACCTGCTCTTGTCCCGGCTGCTCGAGTGCCGTGCCTACGCGGCGGTCGCCGACAGGTTCGTGGCCATGGCCGAGGCGGCGGTCCGGTCCCTGGCCCGCCAGGCCGGCCTCGATGACGGGTTCGTCGTCCACGCGCCCGACCTGTTGGCCGGCGTGACCCCCGACAGGCTGGCCCAAGCGTTCCTGCGGGCCACCGAGGAGCGACCGGTCGAGAGGATCGACCTCTCGCACGTCACCGTCGACACCCTCACCGTCTCGGAGGCCGTCGAGGAGCTGGCCGCGCGAACTGCCGCGGTGGCACAACGTCACCTTTTCGGAGCTCACCGAACACCTCGGCACCCGGCTCGAGGTCATCGTGCGCTTCCTCGCCCTGCTCGAGCTGTGCAAGCTCGGCCGGGTGAACCTCGGCCAGGGCCACACCTTCGGGCAGCTCCAGGTCGAGTGGATCGAGGGCGGCGGCGACCTGGTCGGGGTCGGGGTCGGCGCGCTGGTCCTCGACGACTACAACGGCTGAGCCACTCCGGTGACCGACGACGAGCTGCGCCAGGCCATCGAGGCGGTCGTGATGGTGGCCATCGAGCCGGTCACCCCGGGGCTCATGGCCGAGCTGTTCGAGGAGCCGGCCGAGCGCGTCGAGGCCGGCGGCCCGCCGGATCGCGGAGGCCTACGAGGCCGACCGACGGGGTTTCGTCCTGGTCAAGATCGCCGGCGGCTACCGCTTCCAGACCCATCCGGACCAGGCCGTCTACGTCGAACGGTTCGCCAACCGGGACGTCTCGCACCGGCTGTCGACCGCCGCGCTCGAGACCCTGGCCATCATCGCCTACCGCCAGCCGGTGTCGCGTTCGCAGATCTCGTCGCTGCGGGGCGTGAACGTCGACGGCGTGGTGCGTCTGCTCGAACAGCGCGGCTACATCGAGCCGGTCGGCCGCGCCGAGGGTCCCGGCCAGCCGGTGCTGTTCGGGACCACCGATCTGTTCTTGGAGCGTCTCGGCCTCGACTCGGTGGCGGACCTGCCGCCCATCGAGGACTTCCTGCCCGGCCCCGACACGGTGGTCGAGCTCGAGGACCGGCTCCGTCCCGCCCTCGGCGACTGACCGGCGGGTGTCGGACGACGCGCCCCGGCCGGCGGCGCACGAACCCGGGGGCGAGCGCCTCCAAAAGGTCCTGGCCCGGGCCGGGTTCGGCAGTCGCCGGGTCTGCGACGACCTGATCGCGGCGGGCCGGGTGTCGGTCGACGGCGCGGCCGGCGGTGCTCGGCCAACGGGTCCGGGCCACGACCGAACGGGTCGAGGTCGACGGTGTCCCGGTTCCCACGGCCCCCGGGCTCGTCTACTACCTGCTCAACAAGCCCGCTGGCGTCATCACCTCGGCGTCCGATCCCGGGGGCCGGCCGACCGTGGTCGAGTTGGTGCCCGATGTGCCGCGGGTCTTCCCGGTGGGGCGTCTCGACCTGGCGACCGAAGGGCTGCTCGTCCTCACCAACGACGGCGACCTCGCCTTCGCGCTGGCGCATCCCTCCCACGGGGTCGACAAGGAGTACCTGGTGGAGTTGGAGGGCGAACCGAGCCCGGGGGCCCTGCGCAGCCTGCGCCAGGGGGTCGAGCTCGACGACGGGATGACCGCCCCCGCCCGGGTCGGGCTCGTCGGCCCCGGTGTCATCCGCATCGTGATCCATGAGGGACGCAACCGACAGGTCCGCCGGATGTGCGAGGCGGTCGGCCACCCCGTCCGGCGGCTGGTGCGCACCCGGATCGGTCCGATCAGCGACCCCAACCTCGGTCCGGGGAGCTGGAGGACGCTCAGCACCGCCGAGGTCCGCTCCCTGGCCGTGGCCGCCCACCGCGCCGAACGGGCCGAGACCGACCGCGGCCCTGAGTCCTGACCGACCGGTTCGAAAGCGGACATGAGGCGACCGGTTCGGTCTCTACGGTGACCGCGGGGAACAGACCCCAGAAGACAGTGGCCCGGTGACGTCGGGCTCAGGACCGGCCGAATCTCGTATCCCCGCTCGACAAGGAGACCTCGCATGACTGCCATCACCCGACTCGGTTCGGTATCGCTCGACTGTCCGGACCCCCACGCCCTTGCCCAGTTCTACGCGACCCTGCTCGGCGTCGAAGTCGCGTACGACAGCGAGACCTTCTCGGCCGTCAAGCTCGACCACCTCTGGTTGTCCATGGTCAAGATCGAGGGCCATCGGCCACCGACCTGGCCCCACGGTGACGTCGCCCAGCAGATCCATCTCGATTTCGAGGTCGACGATCTCGACGTCGGAGAAGAGGCGGCCCTGGCCGCCGGGGCTCGCAAGGCGCAGACCCAGCCGAGCCCCGAGCGGTGGCGGGTGCTGCTCGACCCGGCCGGGCACCCGTTCTGCTTGACCACGCAGATCCCCGACTAGCCACGCGCTCCCCGAGCACGTGGGGGAGGGAGGCAGGGGCCGGGGACTAGTCTTCGACCCCGATGCCCGAAGCACTCGTGACGCGAGCCCTGCGCGGCGCCACCACCGTCGAAGAGGACACCCCCGAGCAGATCGCGGCCCGCATCCAGGAGCTGTTGACCGAGATCATGGCGCGCAACGAGCTGGTCGAGGACGACATCATCAGCATCATCTTCACGGCTACCCCCGACGTCATCTCGGCGTTCCCGGCCACCGCGGCCCGCGACATCGGCTTCGGCGCGGTGCCGCTCATGTGCATGTCCGAGATCAAGGTGCCGAGCGGCACGCCCAAGTGCCTGCGGGTGCTGCTCCACATCAACACGACGCGATCGCGCGGCGAGCTCCGCCACGTCTACCTGCACGGCGCCCAAGGGCTCCGCGATGACCTCCCGGTCTGAGGGGGACGAGCCCGCGCACCGGTTCGGGCGATGAGCGGTTCGCCCCCGGCCGACCGAGCACCCCGCCGGGCGCTCGTCATCGGCACCGGGCTGATCGGTGGCTCGCTCGGCACCGGGCTGCGCCGTCGCGGCTGGCACGTGACCGGCCAGCGACACTGACCGCCGATCGGGCGAAGCGGGCCCTCGAGGTCGGCGCGATCGACGAGCTCGGGCGAGGGGCTCGACGCCGAGATCGTCTTCGTCGCCACCCCGGTGTCCGCGGTCGCCGGCCGTCGCCACCGCGGTCCTCGCCGAGCCGGGCCGGCCCGACACCGTGGTCGTGACCGACGTCAGCGGCGTGAAGGGGCCGGTGGTCGATGCGGTGCGCGCACCCCCGCTTCGTCGGCGGCCACCCGATGGCCGGCTCCGAGCAGTCGGGCATCGACGGGCGCCGACCCGGACCTCTTCGTCGGGGCGACGTGGGTCCTCACGCCCGACCGTCGAAACCGACCCGGCTGCGTTCGCACTGCTGTCCGCGCGTCGTCGCCGAGCTCGGTGCCGACGTCATCGCCCTGCCGGCGGCCGACCACGACCGGCTGGTCGCAGTGGTGTCCCACGTGCCCCACCTGGTCGCGGCGACCCTCATGAACGCGGCCGCTGACGGGGCCAAGGCCGACGGCGCGCTGCTGCGCCTGGCCGCCGGCGGGTTCCGCGACATGACCCGGGTCGCGGCCGGGCAGCCCTCGATCTGGCCGGACATCTGCGCCGACAACGCCGACGCGATCGTCGACCGGGCTCGACCGGCTGCTCGACGACCTGGCCAACCTGCGGCACAAGGTTGCCGGCGGTGACCGGCCCGGCCTCCTCGAGTTGCTCCAGCGGGCCAGCGTCGCCCGGCGCGAGCTGCCGTCGAGCGCGACCCGCCCCGACCATCTGGCCGAGCTGCGGGTGCCGGTGCCGGACCGCCAGGGCGTCCTGGCCGAGTTCACCGGCCTGGCCGCCGATCTCGGAGTCAACATCTACGACCTCGACATCGCCCACTCGGCCGAGGGGCCGCGAGGCGTGCTCACCCTGGTGGTCGGCGCCGACGAGGCCGACCGCGCTGCGCGAGGCCATCGACGGGCGCGGCCACTCGTGCACCGTGATCCCACTGTCATGACCGGGCCCGGGCGCGCCGACACCGTCGCCATCGCCGGCGGCCGGCACCTGACCGGGACCGTCCGGACCCCCGGCGACAAGTCGATCTCGCACCGGGCCCTTCTCATCGGCGCGCTGGCCGAGGGCACGAGCGACCGTGCGCGGGCTCTCCGACGGCGACGACGTCGCGCGGACCGCCGCCGCGGTGGCCGCCCTCGGCGCCGTCGCTCGAGCGCGGACGACGGCGCGGTGCGTGATCGAGGGCGGCCGGGGCCGGCTGCACGAGGCCGGGTCGATCGACTGCGGCAACTCGGGCACCTCCATCCGGCTGTTGGCCGGGGTCGCGGCGAGCCTGCCCTGGACCACCACGCTCGTCGGGCGACGCCTCGCTCTCGGCCCGCCCGATGGACCGCATCGCCGAACCGCTCGCGGCCATGGGGGCGACCGTGCATGGGCGCGGTGCGACCCAGCTGCCGCCGCTGGTGGTGACCGGGGGCGGGCCTCCACGGCATCGAATGGACGCCGCCCATGGCGAGCGCCCAGGTGAAGTCGGCGATCCTGTTCGCCGGGCTCGACGCCGACCGGGGAGACCGTCGTGCGCGAGCCGGTCGCCACCCGCGCCCACACCGAGGAGATGCTGGCCGCGGCCGGCGCCGAGATCGCCGTCGAGCCGTGGGGGACCGGCCGGCTGGTCCGGCTGCGGGCCTCCCGGCTCCGACCCGCTCGACCTCGACGTCCCCGGCGACCCGTCCCAGGCCGCGTTCTGGATGGTCGCGGCATGTGTCGTCCCGGACAGCGCGGTCGTCGTCGAGCGCGTCTACGTCGGGCCCCGACCGGATCGGCTTCATGCGCGTCCTCGAGCGGATGGGTGCGTCGGTCGCGATCGGCGCCGGCGATCGACGGCGCCGCCGACCTGTCGGCCGAGTACTCGGCGCTTCGGGCGACCGACGTCGAGGCGGCCGAGATCCCCTCCCTCGACGAGGTGCCGATCCTGGCCGTGGCCGCCGCAGCCGCCCATGGCACGACGACCTTTCGGGACGTGGGCGAGCTCACCGTGAAGGAGAGCGACCGCCTGGCCGCGACCGTCGCGCTGGTCGAGGCGGTCGGTGCCCGAGCGCGGGCCGAGCGGCGACAACCTCGTCGTCGAGGGGGCCGGGCCCGATCGGTCGGCGGGCCGGTCAGGTTCCACAGCCGCGGCGACCACCGCCTGGCCATGGCGGCCATGGTGGCCGCGCTGGCCGCCCCGGCCGGGGGCATGGTCGGGGGAGTGGCGTCGGTCGACACCAGCTATCCCGGCCTTCCTCGACCACCTCGACGCGCTGGCCGGCCCCGGCACGTGGCGGCCCGCCGATCCGGCCGACGTGGTCGGCCGGTGAGCAAGGGCACCGACCCGGGGCGCCGCTCATCGCCATCGACGGTCCGGCCGGGGCGGGCAAGTCGACCGTGTCGCGGGCGGTGGCCGAGCGGCTCGGCCTCGACCGCCTCGACACCGGCGCCATGTACCGCTCGGTGGCCTGGGAGGCCCTGCGCCGAGGGGTCGACCCCGACGACCAATCGGCGGTGGCGGAGATCGCCGCCGACCGCCGACATCGAGGTCGGCGCCGGCGGTGACCATCAACGGCGACCGACGTGACCGCATGCGATCCGGACCCCGACGGTGAGCCGGGCCGTGTCGATCGTGGCCGCCAACCCCGACGTGCGCCGCGAGCTGGTGAGCCGCCAGCGCCGCTGGGCCGCCGAGCGCACGCGGCGGGGTGGTCGAGGGGCGCGACATCGGCTCGGTCGTGTTCCCCGACGCGACGGTCAAGATCTACCTGACCGCCTCGCCCGAGGAGCGGGCCCGGCGCCGGGCCACGACGAGTCGGCCGACGGCGTGGCCCGCCGTGACCGGCTCGACTCGACCCGCCAGGCGTCCCCGCTGACCCAGGCGCCCGACGCTCACGTGCTCGACACGACCGGGCGCAGCGTCGAGGATGTCGTCGAGGAGGTGCTGTCATGGCTGTGAATCCGACGACCCCTCCGGGCACGACGAAGCCGTCGACCCGCCGAGCCGGGCCAGGCGCGCCGGGCCAGGGCGCGCCGGGCTCCATCGAGACCGCCCCGCCCCGACCCGGCTCGCCGTCGCCTTCCGCGTCGACCCGCGCCGCACGATGCCCTATCGGTTCTGCCGGGCCCTGTTCGTCGGGATCCTGCAGGGTGTGGTTCCGGCCCCGGGTGCGGGGCCGGGGCAACGTGCCCGAATCCGGCCCGGCGATCATCGCCCCGGTCCACCGCTCCAACCTCGACTTCGGGTTCACCCCTTTTGTGACCAACCGCAAGCTCTTCTTCATGGCCAAGGAGGAGCTCTGGAAGGTCGGGTGGTTCGGCCGGATCCTCGACGTCCTTCGGCGTCTTCCCGGTGCACCGGTCCGGGGCCGACCGCGAGTCGGTGCGCCGAGCCGAGGAGGTGCTGCGGCAGGGCCAGCTGCTGGTCATGTTCCCCGAGGGGTCCCGCCAGTCGGGGGCCCGGATCGGCCAGCTGCATGGAGGGGGTGGCCTTCCTGGCCGCCCGCACCGGGGCGCCGATCGTGCCGGTGGGCATCTCGCGGCACCGAGCGGGCCATGCCCAAGGGAGCCAAGTTCCCCAAGCCGCTCGGGGTCACGGTGTCGATCGGCGAGCCCATCGCGGTCCCGAGCTCGCGAGGCCGGCCGCCGGGTCGCCCGGAGCCAGATCCACCAGCTGACCGAGACGCTGCGGGAGCGCCTCCAGGCCGTCTACGACGACGCGGCGCGCTGAGCGACCCGGCCGCGACGCTCGCGGAGCCAGGTCTGCACCACGACGCTGGCGTAGCGGAACCCGAAGAACAGGTTGGACCCCTTCTTGGAGCTCCCCGAGGCCCGGGGTCGCCACACCGTCGGGCGCTCGGTGACCCGCCAGCCCCGCGAGATGGCGGTGATCAGCAGCTCGGCCGTCTGGTACTGGCGCTGCTCGAGCCGGTCGACCACGTCGGCCAGCAGCTCGGTCCGCGAGCGCCCGGTAGCCGTTCGAGGTGTCGGTCAGGTGGGAGCCGGTGAGCCGGTTCATCAGCCAGGCGAACACCACCACGCCGGCCCGGCGGACCTGGTCGCTCGTCTCGTCGACGCCGAGCCGGCGCGAGGCCACCACGAAGTCGGCCGTGCCCTCGACGAGCGGCTCGAGCATGACCGCGCATCTCGGCCGGGTCGTTCTGGCCGTCGGCGTCGAGGGTGACCACGTAGCGGGCCCCCCCGTCGACGCAGAGGCGGTAGCCGACCCGGAGGGCCACCCCGTGGCCGAGGTTGGTCGGGAAGACACAGGTCGATGGCGCCCGCATCGAGCGACGACCTTGGCGGTGCCGTCCTCGCCGCCGTCGACGACCACGAGCGGGGTGACGGCCAGCCCGCACGCCTCGGCCGGGACCGCCTTCAGCACGTCGCCGATGTTGTCGGCCTCCTCGTAGGCGCAGATGAGCGCAACGACCGGCGGGAGCTTGATGGCCGGGTAGCGGGCCGAGAACTCACGCAGCGCCTGCTCGATGACGACCCTCTCGAGCCCCGCGACCCTTCGCTGCTCGCGACGGGTGGTGCGCTGTCATCGGGCGGGCGGTCAACTGGCCAGCGCGTCCAGCACGTCGGCGGCCGAGACCCCCCGGTCCCCGGCCGACGGGCCCCGCTCGGCCGGATCCTCGGCCGCGGCCGGCCAGCAGGGTGAGCGTCGGTGGCCAAGGCCGGCAGCAGCTCGCGCAGCTCGGGCGGGGGCGGGAAGTACTCGTCCTCGGTGGTCACGCGGACCAGCTCGACCCCCGCGGTCGGGGCGAGCGCGGCCAGGACCTGCTTGGACCAGCTGCTCGGGGGCCGACGCCCCGGCGGTCACCCCGACGGTGCCGGCGAGGTCGGCCGGCACCTCGTCGGCGCCGTCGACCCGGATCACCCGGGGGCAGCCCGAGGCGCTGGCCACCTTCTCCAGGGCCACCGTGTTCGAGGAGTTGGCCGAGCCGATCACGACCACCGCGTCGACCTTGCCGGCGATCTCGCGCAGCGCCGCCTGGCGGTTGGTGGTGGCGAAGCACAGGTCGCTGCGGTCGGGCAGCCACAGCTCGGGGAACCGCTCGAGGGCCGCCTCCATGAGTCCGCGCCACTCGTCGTGGCTGAGGGTGGTCTGGGCCAGGAGGGCCACCGGGGTGTCGGCGTCCAGCGTGTCGAGGGCGTCGAGGTCGGCCTCGTCCTCGATCAGGTGGACCGCCTCGGGGGCGACCGCCATCGTGCCCGACCGCCTCCTCGTGGCCGGAGTGGCCGACGTAGAGGACCTGGTAGCCCTTGGCGGCTGCGGATCTTGAGCTCGTGGTGGACCTTGGTCACGAGCGGGCACACCGCGTCGATCACGAGGCCGGCCCGGCTCCCGGGCGTCGGTCGACCACCGCCGGGGCGGTGCCGTGGGCGCTCAGCATGAGCGGGGCGCCCGGCGGGACCTCGGCGACGTCGTCGACGAAGATCACGCCGAGGGCGCGGAACTCCTCGACCACCAGCTGGTTGTGGACGATCTCGTGGTAGCAGTACACGGGCGGCTCGAAGACCCGGACCATCCAGGCCAGCGCCTTGATCGCCTTCTCCACCCCGGCGCAGAACCCCCGCGGCTCGGCCAGGAGCACCTTGTCCACGGCCACAGGACCCAGGCTACCGGGGCGTGCTTCGTCGAGCCGGCAGGTACCCGGCCCGCCGTGCCCGCCCGCACCCGGCCGCGTCTGTCGCATCGTCGGACCCCGGTAACCTGGGCTTATGTCGGCCCCCACGGTGACCGCCCTCCTCGAGGGCTCACCGGCGGCCGCGGCCGGGTTCCAGGTCGGCGACGAGCTGGTCTCTCTCAACGGCGAGCAGCCCCGCGACGTCATCGAGTACCAGCAGCTGGTCGACGCGGCGCGCCTCGACGTCGTGGTCCGCCGCGCCGGGCACCGAGCTCGACCGCCGGATCCGGGTCGTACAAGGCGGTCGGCGAGCCGCTCGGGCTCGAGGTCTCGGCGGCCGTGTTCGACCGGGTCCGCACCTGCGACAACCACTGCGCCTTCTGCTTCATCTACCAGCTGCCCAAGGGCATGCGGCGGAGCCTCTACCTGAAGGACGACGACTACCGGCTCTCCTTTCTCTACGGGAACTTCACCACCCTCACCCGGTTCACCGAGCTCGACGCCGAGCGGGTGATCACCGAGCGACTGGGCCCGCTGTTCGTCTCGATCCACGCGACCGACCCGGCGGTGCGGGCGGCGATGCTGCGCAACCCGCGGGGCGCGACCAGCCTGCGCTGGCTCCGGGTGCTGCTCGACGCCGGCATCGAGGTGCACGGACAGGTCGTGGTCTGCCCCGGGGTGAACGACGGGGCGGTCCTCGAGGACACCATGGTCGGGATCCTCGACGAGTACCCCGAGCTGGCCACGGTCGGGGTGGTGCCGCTCGGGCTCAGCCGCTTCTCGCACCGAGCCCGACATGCGGCCGCACACGACCGAGCGAGGCCGCGGCGGTCCTCGCCACCGTCGCCGAGTACCAGGAGCTGTGCCGCTCCGCCGCTCGGGCGCCGGCTCGTGTTCGCCTCCGACGAGTACTACCTGATGGCCGGCCGACCGTTCCCCGACGCCGACGCGTACGAGGGCTACCCCCAGCACGAGAACGGGATCGGCATGGTCCGGGCGTTCGGCGCGGCCTTCGACGGCGACCCGGCCGCCGCCCACGGGGTGCGGCCGGGCTTCTTCGCCTGGGTCGACGGCGCCCCGCCGGACGGCTACCGGGCCCCGCGGGCCGACCCCGTCGCCGCCGCGGCCGAGACGGCGGCCCCGGTCACGGTCGTGACCGGCACCTTCGGGGCCCAGGTGCTCGGCCCGCTGCTGGCCGGGCGCGGCGACGGCGTGCGGGTGCTCGCCGTCGAGAACCGCTTCTTCGGCGGGACCATCGGCGTGGCCGGGCTGCTCACCGGCGTCCGACCTGGCGCCGGGTCCTGGCGCGAGGAGCCCGACGACCACCGCTACCTGCTGCCCGACGCCTGCCTCTCCAAGGGCGGTGTTCCTCGACGGCGGCACGCTCGACGACCTGCCGCGGCTCGGTCGAGGTCGTCGCCGACCGACGGGCTGTCGCTGCGCCGCCGCCTGGACGGCACCGAGGAGCCGACGACGGGCTGTTGCGCCGTCGCCGCGCCATGAGCGCCGTGCGGCACCGAGCCCGCCGACCGCGACGTCGAGCGTTCGAACGCGGTTCCGGTGGTGGTGGTGGCCGGCCGGCCCAACGTGGGCAAGTCGACCCTGGTGAACCGCATCGTCGGACGGCGGGCGGCGGTCGTCGAGAGCGAGCCGGGCGTGACCCGCGACCGCAAGGCGCTCGACGCCGAGTGGAACGGGGTGCGCGTTCACCCTGGTCGACACCGGCGGTTGGCTCGGCCGGGGCGACGAGCTGACCACCAAGGTCTCCGGGCAGTCCGAACGGGCCATCGGCCGACGCCGACGTCGTCTTGCTGGTGACCGACGTCACGCGTCGGCGCCGACCGACGAGGACCTCGAGACGGCCCGGCTGGTCGAAGCGGCTCGGCGCGCCGGTGCTCCTCGTCGCGAACAAGGTCGACGACACCAACCGCGAGGCCGCGCGCCTGGGAGCTGGTCTCGCTCGGGCTGGGCGACCCGTGGCCGGTCAGCGCGCTGCACGGGCGGGGGACCGGCGACCTGCTCGACGAGGTGGTGCGTCTCCTCCCGGCCGTCCGGCAACCGAGCGACGAAGCCGAGCCCGACCGACGAGCGCCGAGCCGGCGATCGACATCCCCCGGGTCGCGCTGGTCGGCCGGCCCAACGCCGGCAAGTCGACCCTCTTCAACCGACTGGTGGGGGAGGAGCGCTCGATCGTCCACGACCATGCCCGGGCACCACCCGCGACGCGGTCGACACGGTCATCGAGACGCCCGAGGGGACGTTCTGCTTCGTCGACACCGCCGGGATGCGCCGGCCGTCGCGGACCGACTACGGCACCGAGCACCACTCGGTGCTGCGCGCCCTCGACGCGCTCGACGGCGCCGACATCGCGCTGCTCGTGATCGACGCCACCGTCGGCGCCACCCACCAGGACCAGCGGCTGGCCGAGCGGATCGGCGTGGCCGGCTGTCCCGTCGGTCGTGGTGCTCAACAAGTGGGACCTGGTCGAGCCGACCGACCGGGACGACGTGCTCGCCGGGGTGGGCGACCGGCTGGCGTTCCTCGGCGACGCGCCGGTGCTCCGGATCTCGGCCCGTTCGGGACGCAACGTCCACAAGGTGCTGCCGGCGCTGCACGAGGCGGTCGGAGGCGTACCACACCCGCATCCCGACCGGCGCGCTCAACCGGGCGCTGCGCGACCTCCAGGCCAAGCACCCGGCCCCCCGGGCCCGCATCCGCTACGGCGTCCAGGGGGCGGCCGACCCGCCGACCTTCACCCTGTTCGCCACGGCCAGGCTGTCCGGCCGACTACCTGCGCTACGTCGAGCACCAGCTCCGGGAGCGCTTCGACCTCGGGCCGACCCCGATCAAGCTGCGCGTGCGCATCGGCGGGCGCTGAGGGAACCGGCATGGCCTGGTGCGACGAGTGCGACCGTCTGGTCGAGGACGACCAGCTCGACGAGGAGGGGGCGTGCCCGACCTGCGGCACCGTGCTCACCGAGCCGGCCCCCCGCCACATCCCGTGGACCTTCAAGGCGATGGTCGTCGCCTTCGTCATCTACCTCGGCTACCGCGGCTACCAGGGCATCACCTGGATCATCCACCACGTCTGAACTGGCCGGACCGGTCGCCCAAGTCCACCGCGACCAACCCAAACTAAGCTGCCCACTTGGCCACGGGCTGTGGCGCAGCTTCGTTAGCGCGCTTGACTGGGGGTTTCCCTCATCCCCTGACGGCCGGTGACGGCAAGTGCCGTTCCCCCTGCTCTAGTCCGATGTGAGTCGAGCGGTCGGGCGCGCACCCCTGACGTTCGGTGACGGCCGCTGACGGGGGTGACGGTTGCAACGATGGTTCAATCGGGGAGCCTGCTAGCTTACCCACGCTTCCCGCTAGCGGTTCGGTGGTTGCCCACCCACACGACGGGCTCGGAGCAATGGTGGGAACGCTGAGCCCGAGCGCCAGCAGGATGTCC
Organism: uncultured Acidimicrobiaceae bacterium; assembly: GCA_963804255.1. Taxonomy (GTDB): domain Bacteria; phylum Actinomycetota; class Acidimicrobiia; order Acidimicrobiales; family RAAP-2; genus Palsa-461. Next base: position 220,997 of record CAWDPK010000006.1, read on the forward strand.
CTAGCGCCTAGCCCGGTGTTGCCCTGGGGTAGGGCCGCTAGGCACACATCTATGGCTTCCAAGGCCCCCTGGGCCCTTTCCTGACTCGAGGACTGAGACTTGTCGATTCGTGCCGGTGCGTGCTCCCGCGATAGCGATTCCCGGCCGGTTTTTCTCCGCCAGCCTTGGCCTCCTGCTGTGGAGTCAAGCCGGTGACAAACAACCTTTGTCGCCCGCCTTCGAGCATGACCGGACCGCCTGGCTGTGGCGACCAGGCCCGGGTGCCCGGAGGATGCGAACGGTCGTGACCAGGCTCTATGCTCCGATTCTCAGAGGCCGCCGGGGGGAGGCGCGATGGGATCAAGGGAGCCTTTTGGCCGCGTGCCGGGTTGCTCGCTCGCCCTTGCCGGGGGGGCGCTGGTGTCGGCGCCCGTCCCAGCGGCAGCGGTGCCCGGGTCCGGGTCGGCCGAGCGCCCAGCCACGAGTCCTACAACGGAGTACTACCTGGCCCTGGGCGACTCCTTGGCGCTGGGATACGACGCGCCGACCGGGCAGGGCTATACCGACGATCTGGCCGTGCACTATGGCGCGGCGATCCCCAGCCTCCAGAAGGTGGATCTCGGATTATGCGACGGAGAGACCGCCGGGACGTTCATCTCGGGCAACCCGAACTGTTCCTATGCCCCGGCAACTGAGCTGGCCACTGCCGAGGCGTTCCTCTCCAGCCATCCGAATCAGGTCGCCTTTGTGACGATCAACGTCGAATCCGGGTTCCCCCTCTCTTGCTTCTCGCCCGGGACGTTCACCCTCATCTCCTCGACGTGCGTCACCTCGGTCATCGCCCAGGGCACGACGTACCTCTCCACCATCCTCGCTGGTCTGCGGTCAGCGGCCGGACCGTCGGTGCCGATCGTCGGGATGACCGTTCCCGACCCGTTCGTCGTCGAGTGGCTCAACGGAGCCTCCGGCCAACAGGTCGCCCAGGAGTCAGTGACCTGGTACCAGATGTTGAACCAGGCACTGTCGGCGACCTACGCCAGCTTCGGTGATCCCGTCGCCGATGCGGCCGCGACCTTCTCGAGCTACGACCTCACCGACCTGGTCAGCTCCGCCTATGGGATGGTCCCAGAGGCCGTGGCGGTGGCCTGTGCCTGGCTGCACGGCACGTGCCCGCTCTCCAGTTGGACAGTCGACGAAGTGCACCCCAACGCGACCGGATACCTGCAGATCGCCGACACCTTCGAGGCGGTTCTGGGGGCGCTTCCCCGCCCCACCCAGATCTACGGCACTGACGCCATCGGTACCGCGATCGCGGTCTCCCAGGCCGAGTTCGCGACATCCGACTCGGCCAACGCCGTCGTGCTCGCCCGTTCGGACTTCTTCGCTGACGCCTTGGCCGGGGGGCCGCTGGCGGCCAAGGTGGGAGGACCACTGCTCATCACCCCGGGAGCAGACCAGAGCTCGTCGATCGATCCACGGGTGCTGGCCGAGATCCAAAGGGTGCTGCCGGTGGGCAAGACCGTTTACATCCTGGGCGGCGATCTCGCCCTCGGCCCGAGCATCGACACCACGCTGCAGGGGCTGGGCTACGTGACGCAGCGGATCGCGGGCTCCGACGAGTACGGCACCGCGGTCGACATCGCGGAGGCTCTCGGGAATCCGACCACGATCTTCGAGGCCACAGGACTCAGCTTCCAGGATGCTCTCTCGGCGGTCCCGGCCGCGATTGAGACCGGCGGAGCGATCCTGTTGACCGACGGGCCGGTCGAGCCTTTGGAGACGGCCCTGTATCTCTTGTCCCACCCCGGGGACACCCGTTATGCGATCGGCGGGCCGTTGGCAGCCGCCGGGGCCGACCCCGGAGCGACTGCGGTCTACGGGCAGGACCTGTTTGGGACGTCGGCGGCCGTTGCCGCGCAGTTCTTCCGTGGGGCCGCGATCTACGGCGCTGCAACCGCCGTGGACTTCCCCGACGCTCTGGCCGGAGGGGTGTTCATGGCCACCGGTGGCAGAACCGGCCCACTGCTCCTCGTCAACCCGTCGGCCCCGCTGCCGAGCTCGATTTCTTCCTACCTCGGAACCCTCGCAGCCCGAGCCACGGGTTATGTATTTGGTGGGCCGCTTGCAGTGGGTTCAGACGTCCTAGCGGCGCTGGCGGCGGCGGTCGGGTAGCCACAAGCGAGAGGTCTGGGGCGCCCACAGCGCAGAGGATCGCGATTCATCATTCCAAGTGGGGTCGGGCTCCTGGGCCAGGGCCTTTCTCGGCCGCCTCGAGGTTCCCGAGGTCGCGGCCGCCTCGGTAGAGCTGGGGCCGGAGGGACTTACGACGGGGCATCTTCGACGACCCTGACCGAGAGCGTTTCCGACCCTGGGAAGAAGTTGCCGTCCCGCGGTTCAAGTCTGCCGACATGGCCAGCAATGGTGCCCTTGATTTCGATGGCGTCGGGCCCGTAGTTGAAAAACAAAACCGCTAGGCAATCCGACCGATCGTCCAGTGGAACCGGTTCGTAGCTTGTCAGCTCGAGCGTGCGACTTTCGAAGTTCGAGGTGGCTGGCGGCACCGCCTGACGAATGAAAAGGCTGCGACAAACGCTGGCACCGTAGTGAAGCTACAACCAGCGAGGATCGTAGGGCTCGTGAATTTCGCGCCCGGGTTCCCGTTTACCCATGGTCGACCCGCTCTGCATTCTCGACGCCCTCCCGGTGGCCCTCGCACAACCACACCCGAATCTGCTTGCCACCAACGAGCCGGCGGTTGCCGACCCACACGACGGGCTCAGGACAATGGTCGGGGAGCGCCCACCCCGCCCGTCTGGACCCAGCGTCACGACCCGGCCAACTCCTCACGCATCTGCTCGTAGATGTGCTCCGAGTTCAAGTTGTTAGATCTTGCAGCCAGAACGCTCGGGGACACCGCCTTCGACCTTGAGACGCACGCGATCAACCAGCAGGATGCCGTGAGGGAGCTTCTCGTCCCTTATCTGCGTCAGCTCGCGCCAGGCGTCCCATTGGAGAGCTTCCGGGCAGAGATGACGCCGGAGGACCGGATGGAACTTCAGCGCCTCATCGGCGATATCACGATCGACGATTACCTTGGCTGGGAGCGATGAAGGGGGTCGGGTTCGCTCGGTTGCAGTCTCGGTTGCAGAGAGGCGGCCGCAACGGCCGCAGTAGGGTAGGGGAGCGTCGAATCATCTACCTGAACAGGGAGAACGACGAAACGGGCTGTGGCGCAGCTTGGTTAGCGCGCTTGACTGGGGGTCAAGAGGTCGCCGGTTCAAATCCGGCCAGCCCGACTAGCAGGGACAATGCCGTTAACTTCATTGGTAGCCACCGACGAGCAGGCCAAGCTGGGATTCTTGTCGGTCGCCGCGAGTCACTGCCGGGACGGGGCGGGCGGCCAGGGCCCTACGAGCCCGCGATCGCCTTCTCGAACGCCTCTCTGGCCTCGGCGATCAGCGGCTCGACGTGGCGGGGCAGGATGGCGCCCGATTTCTCGACCGCCAGGGTCGCCTGCTCGAACCGGGCCAGGTAGGTGTCGGCGTCGCCGTAGAGGGCCCGGACCTTCTCCGGGGGAAACGGCACGCAGGAGCCACCGAGGAATCCCATGACGCTGTCGGGGGCGACGACAGCGCTGTTCGTGGCGAGCGGCACCGCGACCTGAGGCAGTCGGATCCCCCCGCAGGCGATACCGTTGTCGTCCCTCACCACCTCGCGGTGGCTCGGCGGCGAACTCGATGTGCGGCTGGGACGGAGGCGGCGTGCCCGTATCCACCCAGGTCTGCAGGTGGTGGTAGGCGGCTTCGACAACCGGGTTCAAGGGCACCTCGTTGATCCCCGTGAAGTCAATCACGGGAGCGTCGACGTCTCCACTGATCGCCTCAGCGCGCGCCCGCATCGACTGCGCCGAGACGTGCGCCGTGCCGGCGGCCTCCCAGTTGCGGAACCGATCGGTGTCGGGTTGCCGCACCGGGTAGCAGGCGATGGCCTCGAGTTCGGAGTTCACGATCATGATCTTGGCGTCGATGTCGTCGCGCAGACGGCACGGCACACCGGGCTGGCCCCGACGTTCGCCCGGCGGGGCCGGGTTGAACACGTAGTCGCCCACCTCCAGGGGCGAACCAGCGCCGAAGTAGAGGAACGGCAAGAACGCGTCAAAGACCCCCTCGAGCGGTTGGACGGCGTTGATATAGGCGGCCAGCCGGCCGGCCGACTGGGAGCCACCGATCGCCACGACGTGCCGCACGTCGAGACCCTCGAGCGGGTCGATCGGCGATCGCGGCCGGTCGGATCCGACGAGCCGTGAGGCCTGGGTGAAGATGTTGTAGGAGTAGTCGTCGCTCGGGATCGACAGCGAGCCGTAGCGCTCCGGGTCCCACTGCACGAGCCCCATCGGATGGTCGCCCATGCCATGGACGCCGGCCCGCTGTGCGGTCACAGCTGCGTAGGCGAAGCCGCTCTCCAGGATCTCGGGGCTGTCCATGTTGTAGCCGTCGAACCCGGCCGAGACGTTGTTCCACGAGACGAGCACGGTCCCGTTGAACGACTGTGGATCGACGGGGCGGTAGACGACGAAACGCGCTTGAAGATCGAGGTCTCGACGGCCTCGACCTCCCATCGGCCGTCGAGACCGAGTTCGGTCCCCGGTCGGGGGCGGTATCTCGTCGCGGTGCCCTCGAGAAAGAACTCCTTCTCCTGGTAGCCATGGGCGGCCAGATCGATCGCGGGACCGGCGAAGACCCGGCCCTGCGACCCGCCCGTGATCGGTCCACTGATCTCGGCCATTCGCACCCCCTGGTGAACCTGTATCTCCCGGTTTTCCCGACATCGTTCCCCACTCGCGGGTGGGGGCCCTGCGGGCGTGCTTTGGTGGGATCCGGGTCGCCGCATCCAAGGGTATCGAGGCTGGCCGGCCCCGGACGGCAGTCCGGGCCGCAGCGCGGCCTGCGGCAGGCCAGGGAGGGCCTGAGCCGGCGCTCTGATCAAGTCCGAGGGTGTCGAGACGGTCGATAGCACAGCGCTCAGTGGCGAATACCCGGGGGTCAAGACGTCGCCGGTTCAAATCCGGCCAGCCCGAGTAGCAGGTCAGGGACGATTCCGTGCTCGATTCGGTGCCCGGAGCGGGACTCGAACCGCCATAAGGCCCATGGTGTCCGGGCGAGTCCGATATCAGCAGGTCAAACGGGGTGTTGCACGCGGGCTGACAATCTATTGCCCATGCCGCTGCGCCGTCGGAACCAGGTCGACCTCGTCAGGTCTGCACTCCACGGGAAGCCGTGTGACCGATGGCCGCCCGACCGCTGCTCGTATCTCTTGTGCCCGTTCGCAACGGGGCCGAACATTTGCTCCGCTACCTGTCGGCGGCCTCGGCATTTACGGACGCCGTGGTGGCCCTCGATGACGGAAGCACTGACGAAACGCGGCGGATCCTCGATGGGGACCCACTCGTCAAGATCGTCCTGACCAATCCGCGCCGTGACACTTATCAGGGCTGGGACGACGCCGCGAACCGTAACCGCCTGCTCGAAGCCGCCTCCGAGCTCGATCCGCAGTGGGCTCTGTTCCTAGACGCCGACGAGGTCATCCCTCCAGACGACGGCAAGGAGCTTCGTGGCTTTCTGAGCGGTGACGCGATCCCCGGCCTTGCTTACGGCCTCCTGCGCCATCGGATGTGGGGCGCTGACTACGACGAGGCCATTCACTGGATCTACCGCTTATTCGCCTGGCGCCCGGGGCTGACGATGCCGTCCCGGAAACTTCACTTCAACCCGGTCCCCGACTCGATTCCGACCGATCTTTGGGTCCGCACCTCGATCAGGGTCCAACATTTTGGCTCGGCTTCGGAGCGGCTCCTGATGGCCAGGCGCCTCAAGAGCGTGACGAGCTGACCCGGCTGCGCCGGGAGAACAAGGTGCTACCCATGGAAAAGGAGCTGCTGGGAAAGGCCAGCGCCTTCTTCGCCGCCAGGAGCGACACGCGATCCACAGGTGAGCTTTGCGTGGGGTCCCGCCATCACGGTGGTAAGCACCCCGGCGCTCTAGGTGAGCCGGAATGTGCGCCACGGGTCCGGAGGCAGGGGGCCGGCTCGGCAGCAGGGCCTCACCGTGGGCTCGATAGCGTGGATCCGTGAGGCGGATTTGGTCGGCTGCCGCGGCTCTGATCGCTAGCGTGACGCTGACGGCGTGTGCGTCGTCGACCTCCTCCACACCCACGGCACACGACGGGACCGTGACGATCCCCAAGAAGATCGATCTCGCCGTGACCTGCCGCACATCACAGCTCCAGCTGACACTGGATCGAGTTGTACCAGGTCTGGCACAACAACCGGGTGCCTTCTTTCGACTGACAAACTTGTCGAGCGCGACGTGCACACTGGACGGCTATCCCACGCTGCAACCGATTTCTCCCTCCGGTCAGGTCATTGGTACCGCTGTCAGAAACGGAGGCTCGTATCAGATCACCGATCCTGGACCACACCCAGTCGTCTTGGCTCCGGGTAGTTCGGCCTACTTCGGGTACGGATGGGTGGATGTGACGCAACCTGCTGGCTCGACGGCTGGCTGCGTGAACACGGTGAAGGTGAAGTCGATACCACCCGGGAGCCAGTCACCGCTGGAAGCGACAGCCCAGTTGCCGTCTGTCTGTCCAGGCGGGTATCCCAGCGTGACCGCGGTTGCTCTTGAACCAGCGTTCGCGACAAGCCCCGCAAAGCCCTGAAACTGCGACCGGAGAGGTCGCCCGGTCCAGTGGCCTCGCTGACGGATCTGATCCAGTTTGAGACGCTCAGGCGGGATAGCGCTGTTCATATGAACGCCCTGGATGCTGCCGACACCTTACGGCATCGGGGGCGAGAGGTCGTCGTATTCAGAAGAACGCACCCTGCTGATGACGGCTGACTCAAATTGGTGATTTCAGGCCACATCGGGGCCTCGTCGTCCGCGTTTGCCGGACTCTCGCCGTTCTCTCCCCGATGAGGATGCGCGCTTTCAGTCGGCTGAATGTCATTGCGGGCGACCGAGATGTAGGCGACGAAGATGGCGACGCCGATGACGGCCAGTCCCGCGGTCGGTCCGTTACCGAAGTTGATGCCGCTGATCGCGCGGGGCTTGCTGAAGTAATCGGCAAGCGAGGCGCCGATGGGACGGGTGACCACGTACACGAACCAAAAGGCCACTACCTCGTTCAGTCCGAAGCACCACCAGCCGACGGCGGGGATCAAGATGATCCCCGTGAACAATGCGGCAGAGGACAGATAACCGAGGTGTAGGGGTGTCGCCGTGAGGTCGCCGAGCGCGGTGCCCAAGGCGAAGGTGGCAAAAATGGTGGCCCAGTAGTAGCACTCCCGGCGGCGCGTGGTGATGCTGTGGATCGACAGCGTGCGCTCGCTGCGGTGCCACTGCCAGAAGATGATGGCAAGCACCACCGCCCAGAAGGCCGTCGTTACAGCCCATGAAATGCCGAAGTGGAGATGCATGATGTCGGCCGCTCCGGTGCCCGAGATCGCAATAGCCAATGCGAGGAACCAGTAAGCGGGGGCGAAGTATCGGCGGGTGTTGAACTGCAACAAGAGCGCTATGACGAGGAGAAGGATCTCCATGGCGCCGCCGACGATGACGTCGTGGAGGGCCAGATAGTCCGAGACCGCTTCGCCGCCGGCGGTCGTCAAGAGCTTGAGCAACCAGAACATGGCGGCGATCTCGGGGACCTTGGCCGCCAGTGGTTCCCGGCTGATCCCGCTGAGGAGAGAGGTCAGGCTGATGTGCCTTCTGGTCGAAACGCCAGATGACCCACCCCTGTCGCCCATGGTGCTCAAGACTCGGTGCCGGACCGAATCAGGTCATACCGGTGGGCGAGGACGGCGACCTGGGCTCGGCCGCGCAACCTCAGCTTCGACAGGATTCGGCCCACGTGGGATTTTACCGTTGCCTCAGAGACAAGCAACCGCCGGGTGTCCACCACCCACCCCCAGGAGCAGTCCACCGAACCCGTTCATCTCCCGGCGGTGGGCGTTCGGCAGGGCACTCCCACGGCTCGTTCTAAGACCGGTCGACCGGCACCTTGGTTGACGCACCTTCGGGCTCAGATGCCCAAGGGATCCGCACCTCCAAGATGCCGTCTTTGTACGTCGCCTTCACGGCATCTTTGTTCACTCCAGTAGGGAGGGCGAGGGTCGCGTGAGAATGCCCCGTAACGAAACTCTGAGCGGTACGTTCCCTTGCCCTTGTGCTCCTCACGCTCTTGACGCTTGGCCGAGATGTGGAGCATCCCATCGCTAACCGAAACGTCGACGTCCTTGTCGGGGTCGACTCCGGGTAGCTCTGCCGGATGACGAGGGTCCCGTCCTCATGGACCTCCTCCACCCGTAGCCATCCCTCCGACTCAGCATTGAAGTCCATCCATCTCCTCCAACGCTCGGGTAAATCAACACCGAACCGTTCCCATCGGGCCAAGGCCATGACCGTTCCTCCTCTCTCGACCTACGTGACCATCTTCGGACGACGCCCCTCTCGTTACCAGAGGCCTAAGTCCCTACCCGGGAGGGGGAGCGGGGGAGCCGCTCCATGCACTCCCCCTCGGCATGAGGGTCGGGGGCCAGTTCCACCTGGGTGCGATGTTCGGCGACTGGGCGACGAAGGTGCGAGGCCCCAAAGACGAGAAGACCTCTATACCTGGATGGTCGGGGTTCGAGGGCCTTGGCCAGCGACTCGACCGGTCGCTCACGTGCTCGGTTGGGGTATTCGGCACGAGATCTTCGGGTTCACGCCGACGTAGTTCAGCGGCCCCGCGAGGATTGTCACGGCGATCGTCCCTGCTTTCGCACAGTTTGTGAGGGACCCGCTGTAGTAGTGACGCTGCCCGGCGGCGGCTGCTCCGATGGCCAACCACACGACAAGTATCAACGACACGAGAGAACTGATCATGCGCATAGCGTCCTCCTTCTTCGCGTTGTCACTCAACTCCACCGCGCCATCCTCTCGGCGCCGTCTACAGGGGATGGGGAAAATGCATTTGAACTGCGCCGGCACGGCAGACCACCCCAGACCTCATGACTTCGACGGGTCTCGGGGTAGGGGAGGTGGCTATTCAGGCGTGTGGCACACCGCCTCGACGTTGTTGCCATCGGGATCACGAACGAAGGCACCGAAGTAGTCGGGGTGATACTCCGTCCATACCCGAGGTTCGTGCAGCACTTCGGCGCCAGCGGCCACGGCGGCCTCAAAAAAGGCTCTGACGGCGGCTCGGTCAGCGCCCACAAATGCAATGTGGGATTCACGAAACCCTTCCCCAGTGGACTGTTAGCCGATCCAGAAGTCAGGTTTGTGCCCAATCCCGAATCCAACGGCCTCCCCAAAATCCATGACACGTTCTCCCCCAGAGGGGCGAGGACGGCGTCGTAGAAAGCGGCGCTCGCCGAGACGTCGGCGCATTGGATGGAAATGTGGTCGATCACAGCGACATCTTGACACCGCTCGTGTGTCAGAACCTGACCTCTGGTGCTAGGGCTTGAGAACGATTCCGCGTCGATTGATCTCCTCGAGCACTCGAGCGGGATCGGGCGGCATCGGCTGGCTCAGCTGGGTAGCTGAGCCATGACCTCCTCGGCCACGAGCCCGAGGTGCTCGAGGTCCGACAGGTCGAGCAGCTGGAGGTACATCCGAGTCACCCCGATCTTGGCGAACGATTCGATCTTCTCCAGCACCTCACCGGGGGTCCCCGCGAGCCCGTGCTCGCGCAGCTCGGCGACCTCGCGCCCGATCCGCCCGGCCCGGCGCACCATCTCGTCCTCGTCGCGACCGCAGCAGAGGACCTGGGCCGTCGAGTGGATCAGCGTCGCCGGGTCACGGCCGATCCGTTCGCAGGCCTCGTCGCCTCGCTCGAACTGGGCCGCGCACGCCTTGACCGGCCCGAACGGCACGTTCAGCTCGGCGCCGAAGCGGGCCGCGAGGGCGGGCGTCCGACGCGGTCCGTGCCCGCCCACGATGATCGGCGGGTGGGGCTTCTGGCGGGGCTTGGGGAGGGCCGGGCTGTCCTTCAACCGATAGTGGCGCCCGTCGAAGGAGTAGGTCTCACCCGACCGGCGTGCTCCACAGGCCGGTGATGATCTCGACCTGCTCCTCGAGCCGCTCGAATCGCTCGCCGAGCGGCGGGAACGGGATCCCGTACGCGGGGTGCTCGGCCTCGTACCACCCCGCCCCGATGCCAAGCTCGACCCGGCCACCGCTCATGTCGTCGATCTCGGCGACGGCGATGGCGAGCGGACCGGGGAGCCGGAACGTCCCCGCGGTGAGCAGCGTGCCGAGCCGGATGCGCTCGGTCTCCCGGGCCAGGCCGGCCAGGGTGACCCAGGCGTCCGTCGGACCGGGGTCCCCGCTGACTCCGCCCATCTTCAGGTAGTGGTCAGAGCGGAAGAAGGCGTCGTACCCGTACGCCTCGGTCGCCTTGGCCACCGCCAACAGGTCCGCGTACGTCGCGCCCTGCTGGGGCTCGGTGAACACTCGCAGATCCATCGTCAACCCTCTCTCGTCACGGCCCGAGGATAGGGCGGCCCGCCCGACACCCGGCGTGCCGGCGTCACCAGTGGTCTCGATGGATCACCGCGCCGAGCGGCAGACGGCTCCGCCACCGGTGCCGTTCGAGGTCCGGCACCTCCTCTAGGTGGCTCACCGGACCGACACAGAGCCACGCGATCGGACGCACCCCCGACGGCACACCGACCAGTTCGGCGAGGAACTCCTCCCGGTAGAACGACACCCAACCGACCCCCATGCCTTCGGCCGTCGCGGCCAACCACAGGTTCTCGATGGCCAGGCACACCGAATACAGCCCGGCGTCGGCGATGGAGTGGCGACCGAGCACGCTCGGGGCACCGCGCGAGGGGTCGTAGGTGACGACGATCGAGAGCGTCGACTCCAAGATCCCCTCGATCTTGATGTCGGCGAACCGCTCTGCGAGGGGTGGGGAGAGTGCGTCGGCGAACACCTTGCGTTCCGCGCCAACGTGCTCATGGAAGGCCCCCCGGATGGCCAGGTCCTCGATCACCACGAAGTCCCACGGCTGGGAGAGGCCGACGCTGGGCGCCGAGTGCGCAGCTCCGAGCACCCGTTCCAAGGTCGCCGGGTCGATCGGCGCTCCGGTGAACTCGGCCCGCACATCGCGGCGACGGGCGATCGCCTCGTAGACACCCATCACTTCGTTGTCCATTGCCCGGTCCCTTTCGAAACCGCCGACCGCGGCCGATGCCCGTTCAGCCGGCAGTCAGGGTGTCGAGGTCGATTGCACCGCTCGGGACCACCGGAGTGATCGGCCGGTTGTACTTAGAGAAGGTCAGGCCCCCGGTGCCACTCTTTCCGCCGATGGTGATCTTCAAGACGTACGGCTTGCCCGACGCGGCCACATAGATCTTGCCCTTCGTCTTGTTCTTCTTGTCGACGCCCGAGATCACGATTGCGGACCGGCCGGATACCTTCGCCGTCCCAACCCTGGAGAAGGTCGAGTTTGTCAGGTTCGTCCCGAACAACTGCTTCATGAAGCTGGCCGAGTTCAAGAACTGCGCGAGCGACTCGCCGCCGGAGGTGGTGGCGGCGGTCGACACCCACTTGCCCGCGAAGAGCTGGGCCGCCGACGCACTGCTCTGTTCGGTCCAGAAGTTCGCGTTGCCCATGAAATACACCGTGCCGCCGACCAGGCGGACCGTGGCCACGCCGTTCCCGATCCCGATGGTGCCCTGGCCGACTCCGGTGGTGCTGGCCGAAACGTCGAGCGAGATCGTCTGGGTCCCCTCGACGACCGATCCGGCGATCTCGACCGACGTGGCGGACTCGGTTGCCGCGATCGCGTTCTTCACGGTCTGTTTGGGCGAGGCAGCGGCCGAGACGGGAGAACTGCCGAGCGCGAGGGCCATGCCGCCGGCGGTCACCGCTCCGACAACCAATCGCCCGACAACCCCTCGGGTGGGGGAGACACGCATCTTGAGATCCTTTCCAGTGCCCTCGTAGGGAGGGACAGGCGCCGTGGGGCATACATTCTCACCCAAGTTTGGAAAGCCGGGGCCAGAGATCCCTGTCTGGATCGCCACCTCTCACGCCAGGCACGTGGCGGCCGTCGCAGACCCTCAGCCGCCAGCGGCGGCCGTCACGATCTCGACCCGGGCACCGTTCACCAGTGCCGAGTCCACCCACGCCGAGCGAGGCACCACGTGGCCGTCGACAGCGATGGCGACGCCGCGCCGCTCGATCCCGACCAATGCCACCAACCCGGCCAGGGTGGTCGACGACGGCACGACGAATGGCTCGCCATTGACCACGACCTCCAACTGGTGGTCTTTTCCCTCGACGCCAGGGGACGTCAATGTCCCGACCCCCGCGATCTGCGGGCGCGCTCGGACGAGTGGTGCATGCCGAACGGTTGCAGTTCGGCGGGGATCGGCGTGCCGTTCACGAGTGCGTTGATCGCCTCGCCGGTGATCGGGGCCAGCAGGATCCCGTTGCGAAAGTGACCGGTGGCGACGGCCAGCCGAGGCACCTCGGTCCATCCGACGTGCGGCGCGTTGTCGGCGCTTCCCGGCCGCAGGCCGACCGCGCACTCGACGAGCTCGAGCTCGTCGATCCCTGGAACGAGCGTGCGGGCGTCGTCGAACAGCGCGTGGACCGCGCCGGCCTGGACGCGGCGGTCGGGCCCCATCTCTTCGACCGTGGCCCCGACCACCACCGAGTGGTCGCGCCGCGGCACGAGGTAGCACGACCGACCGCTGCACGAGTCCCGCGGACGGTGCGCTCGAGCACCGGTCCGCGCCCGGCCAAACGGAGGATGTGACCCTTGACCGGCCGGACGTCGGGGAGGATGCCGCTGGGCACGCCGCCGAGCTCGCCGCGTCTGCCACCCCATCGCGGCCACGACGGCACCGGCCTGCGACCGCGGTGCCGTCTTCGGTCAGCACCCCGCGGGCGGCACCGGCGGGGTCGAGGTCGACCGCGGCGACCCGGCCGGGCACGAACTCCACGCCCCGGCGTCGGCACGCCGCAATGAGGGCGGTGACCAGGAGCCGGTTGTCGACCTGGTGGTCGCCGGGCACCTCGGCGCCGCCCGAGATGGCTGGCGAGAGCTCGGGAACCGCCTGGCGGCATTCGCTGGCGCTTAGTCGCCGGGACTCGAGCCCGATCGACTGACGGAACGCCAGCAGCTGGTCGAGCGCGGCGCGGTCCGAGGCGTCGCAGGCGACCACGACCGTCCCGGACGGCTCGAAGCCGATCGAGCCGTCGGCTGTCGGCTTCGAGCGCGGTGGCGAACGACGGCCAGCGCTGCGCGCCCGCCACCAGCAGCCGCGCCAGGGCCTCCTCGCCGAAGTAGGCCTCGTTCGCCGGGGCCAGCATCCCGGCCGCCACCCAGGCCGCGCCGCGGCCCGGCTCGGGGTCGACCACGATCACCCGGTGGCCGTCCCGGGCGAGCGTCCAGGCGGCGGTGAGGCCGATGACGCCGCCGCCGGCGACCACCACGTCGTACCGCGCGGGCACACCGGGCGATCGGGAGTGCGACCACGCCGCGATGTTACGTTTCGGCCCCACCCCCGGCCCCGCCCCAGCTGCTGCCGGCACCGGCGTGCGAAGCGCAAGAGGGCTACCGGGCCCGTGTATTCTGAGCGCACTGCACCAGGGCCAGCGTCGTCCCGGGCGGCAGGACTCCACACTTTTCGCAGGAGCCGAATCGCGTCGCTCGCCTGACGGCGGCGACACGAGCCCGGAAGGACGACCATGGCCCGCACGGACCCTGGCGGCACAAGGCCCACCAAGACCCTCTACGACCCGGCGTTCGAGCACGACGCGTGCGGGGTCGGTCTCGTCGCCGACCTCCAGGGTCGCCCGAGCCACGCGCCTGGTCGCGCCAGGGCCTGGCCGTCCTGGAGCGTCTCGCCCACCGGGGCGCGTCGGGGGCCGAGGTGGCCACCGGCGACGGGGCGGGGATCCTCACCCAGCTGCCCCATCGGTTCCTCGCCGCCGTGGCGGCCGACCTCGGCATCGAGCCTGCCCGAGCCGGGCCGCTACGCGGCCGGTGCCGTGTTCCTCCCGACCGACCCCGACGACGCCGGGAAGGCCCGGGCCCAGTTCGCGGCCCTCGCCGACGAGGAGGGGCTCTCGGGTCCTCGGGTGGCGCGAGGTGCCCGGTCCGCGACACGACCCTCGGGGAGACGGCCAAGCGGGCCCAGCCGCGGATCGAGCAGGTCTTCGTCGCGCCGAGCGACCCGGGCCGGATCGCCGAGCCCGATCGAGCTCGACCGGCTCGCCTTCGTCGTCCGCAAGCGCGCCGAGCACCAGGTCGACGGCGTCTACGTCCCGTCGCTGTCGGCCCGGACGATCGTCTACAAGGGCATGCTCACCGGCCACCAGCTGGACGAGTTCTACCCCGACCTCTCCGACGAGCGGTTCGAGTCGGGCCTCGCCCTCGTCCACTCGCGCTTTTCGACCAACACGTTCCCGAGCTGGCCGCTCGCCCACCCGTACCGGTACCTGGCCCACAACGGCGAGATCAACACCGTGCGCCGGCAACCGCAACTGGATGCGGGCCCGCGAGGCGCTGCTCGAGACCGACCTCATCGAGGGCGACCTGTCGCGGGTCTTCCCGATCTGCACGCCCGGGGCGAGCGACTCGGCCTCCTTCGACGAGGTGCTCGAGCTGCTTGCACCTGGGCGGCCGGTCGCTGCCCGCACGCGGTGCTCATGATGATCCCGGAGGCCTGGGAGAACCACCGCTCGATGGACCCGGCCCGCGCGGCCTTCTACCGCTTCCACGCGTCGCTCATGGAGCCCTGGGACGGCCCGGCCGCGATCGCCTTCACCGACGGCACGGTCATCGGCGCGGTCCTCGACCGCAACGGCCTGCGGCCGGCCCGCTACTGGGTCACCGACGACGGGCTGGTGGTGCTGGCGAGCGAGGTCGGCGTCCTCGACCTCGACCCGGCCACCATCGTCCGCAAGGGCCGGCTGCAGCCCGGGCCGCATGTTCCTGGTCGACACCGCGCAGGGCCGCATCGTCGACGACGACGAGATCAAGGCGCGAGCTGGCCGCCGAGCACCCCTACGCGAGCTGGCTGGCCAAGGACCAGATCACGCTCGACGAGCTGCCGCCGCGGACCATGCTCACCCCCCAGCACGCCAGCGTCGTCACCCACCAGCGCCTGTTCGGGTACACGACCGAGGAGCTCAAGATCCTGGTCAGCCCGATGGCCCGGACCGGGGCCGAGCCGATCGGCTCGATGGGCTCCGACACGGCCATCGCGGTGCTCTCGGACCGCTCCCGGCCGCTGTACGACTACTTCACCCAGCTGTTCGCCCAGGTGACCAACCCGCCGCTCGACGCCATCCGCGAGGAGCTGGTCACCTCGCTGGCCGCCACCGTCGGCCCCGAGGGCAACCTGCTCGAGGCCCGACCCGGGCTCGTGCCGCCAGATCGTCATGCCGCACCCGGTCATCGACCTCGACGACCTGGCCAAGCTCATGTACGTCAACGAGCACGGGGAGAACCCCGGGTTCAAGGCCTTCGCGATCGACGGGCTGTTCCCGGTCCGCGACGCCGGCGACGTCGGGCGGCCGACCGAGGCGGGCGGCCGGGCGCTGGCCGAGGCCATCGACGAGGTCCGCCACCGGGTCTCCGCGGCCATCGCGGACGGCGCCAACGTCATCGTCCTCTCGGACCGGAACTCGACGACCGAGCTGGCCCCGATCCCGTCCCTGCTCCTCGTGGCGGCGGTCCACCACCACCTGGTCCGCGAGAAGACCCGGACCCAGGTCGGCCTGGTCGTCGAGACGGGCGACGCCCGCGAGGTGCACCACATGGCGCTGCTCATCGGCTACGGCGCCGCCGCGGTCAACCCGTACCTGGCGCTCGAGTCGATCGACGACATGATCGCCAACGGCCAGCTCGACGGGAGTCACGCCCGCGCCAGGCCCGGGAGAACTACATCAAGGCCGCCTGCAAGGGCGTGCTCAAGATCATGTCGAAGATGGGCATCTCGACGGTCGCCTCCTACACCGGCGCCCAGGTGTTCGAGGCGGTCGGCCTCGACCCGTCGGTGATCGACGAGTACTTCACCGGGACGACCAGCCGCATCGGCGGCGTCGGCCTCGACGTGCTCGCGGCCGAGGTGGCCGTCCCGCCACCGCCGGGCCCACTTCGATCGGCCGACCGAGCTGGCCCACCGCGAGCTCGAGAGCGGCGGCGAGTACCAGTGGCGCCGCGAGGGGGAGTTCCACCTCTTCAACCCGAAGACCGTCTTCAAGCTCCAGCACGCCACGCGGGCCAAGCGCTTCGACGTCTTCAAGGAGTACACCAAGGCGGTCGACGACCAGTCCGAGCAGCTGGCCACGCTGCGGGGCCTGCTGCGCTTCCGGCCGGCCGCGGGCGGGCCGATCCCGATCGAGGAGGTCGAGCCGGCCGACGGCGATCATGACCCGGTTCTCGACCGGGGCCATGTCCTACGGGTCGATCTCGGCCGAGGCCCACGAGACCCTGGCCATCGCCATGAACCGCATCGGCGGACGCTCCAACACCGGCGAGGGCGGGGAGGACCCGGACCGCTACGTCCCCGACGACAACGGCGACCTCCGGCGCAGCGCCATCAAGCAGGTCGCCTCGGGCCGCTTCGGGGTGACGAGCGAGTACCTGGTCAACGCCGACGACCTGCAGATCAAGATCTCCCAGGGGGCCAAGCCCGGGCGAGGGTGGCCAGCTCCCGGGGGCCAAGGTCTACCCGTGGATCGCGCGGACCCGGTTCTCGACGCCCGGGGTCGGGCTCATCTCGCCGCCGCCGCACCACGACATCTACTCGATCGAGGACATCGCCCAGCTCATCCACGACCTGAAGTCGGCCAACCCGCGGGCCCGGGTCCACGTGAAGCTGGTCGCCGAGGTCGGGCGTGGGCACGGTCGCGGCCGGGGTGGCCAAGGCCCACTCCGACGTGGTGCTCATCTCGGGGCACGACGGCGGGACCGGGGCCGCCCCGATGACCTCGCTCAAGCACGCCGGGATCCCCTGGGAGCTCGGCCTGGCCGAGACCCAGCAGACCCTGCTCATGAACGGCCTGCGGGACCGCATCGTCGTCCAGGTCGACGGGCAGCTGAAGACCGGGCGCGACGTCGTCGTGGCGGCGCTGCTCGGCGCCGAGGAGTTCGGCTTCGCCACCGCGCCGCTGGTCGTGTCGGGCTGCATCATGATGCGGGTCTGCCACCTCGACACCTGCCCGGTCGGCATCGCCACCCAGAACCCCGAGCTGCGCAAGCGCTTCACCGGCCGCCCGGAGTTCGTCACGACCTTCTTCGAGTACATCGCCGAGGAGGTCCGCGAGCACCTGGCCGTCGCTCGGCCTGCGCTCGATCGACGAGGCGGTCGGCCGGACCGACCTGCTCGAGGCGACCGTGGCCATCGACCACTGGAAGGCGGCCGGGCCTCGACCTCTCGCCGGTGCTCGCCCCGGTCGACTCGCCCTACGACACCGCCCGCCACCAGACCCGGCTCCAGGACCACCGGCTCGAGCGACGCGCTCGACCACCGGTTCCTCGACGCGTGCCGCCCGGCCATCGAAGACGGGCACCCGGGTCGAGATGTCGGTGCCCATCACCAACGTCGACCGCACGGTCGGCACGCTGCTCGGCTACGAGATCACCCGCCGCCACGGCGGCGCCGGGCTGCCCGACGACACCATCAACCTGACCTTCTCCGGCTCGGCCGGCCAGAGCTTCGGGGCCTTCGTGCCCCGCGGGGTCACCATGCGCCTGCACGGCGACGCCAACGACTACTTCGGCAAGGGGCTCTCGGGCGGCCGGCTGATCCTGCGCCCGCCCGAGGGCTCGCCGTTCGTGGCCGAGGAGCAGATCATCGCCGGCAACGTGATCCTCTACGGCGCCACCGGCGGCGAGGCCTTCGTCCGCGGCCAGGTCGGGGAGCGCTTCTGCGTCCGCAACTCGGGCGCGGTGGCGGTGGTCGAGGGGGTCGGCGACCACGGGTGCGAGTACATGACCGGCGGCCGGGTGGTGGTGCTCGGCCCGACCGGGCGCAACTTCGCGGCCGGCATGTCGGGCGGCGTCGCCTACGTCTACGACCCCGACCGGAGCTTCGGCGAGCGGTTGAACCTCGAGCATGGTCGACGTCGAGCCGCTCGGCGACGACGACGTCGAGTGGCTGGCCGGCATCGTCGCCCGCCACGCCGAGGAGACCGGCTCGGCGGTCGCCAACCGGCTGCTCGAGGACTGGTCGTCGGCGGTCGCTCGACATCGTCAAGGTGATGCCCCGCGACTACCGGCGGGTGCTCGAGGCCACCGCGCGGGCCAAGGCGGCCGGGACGCTCGGTCGACGAGGCGGTCATGGCGGCGGCCCATGGGTAAGCCGACCGGGTTCATGGAGTTCGGCCGCGAGCTGCCCCGGCGCCGGCCGGTCCGGTCCGGGTCTGCGCGACTGGCACGAGGTCTACGAGCCCTTCGCCGCCGACGAGCGCCCAGGCAACAGGGCGCCCGCTGCATGGACTGCGGGATCCCGTTCTGCCACGAGGGCTGCCCGCTCGGGAACCTCATCCCGGAGTGGAACGACCTCGTCTGGCGCGACGACTGGTCCAACGCGATCGAGCGGCTGCACGCCACCAACAACTTCCCCGAGTTCACCGGCCGGCTCTGCCCGGCCCCGTGCGAGGCCGCGTGCGTGCTCGGCATCAACTCGGACCCGGTGACCATCGAGCGGATCGAGTACGAGATCGCCGAGCGGGCCTGGAACGAGGGCTGGGTGACCCGCCAGGTGCCCCGGGAGCGGACCGGCAAGCGGGTCGCGGTGGTCGGCTCGGGGCCCGCCGGCCTGGCCTGCGCCCAGCAGCTGGCCCGGGCCGGCCACGAGGTGGTCGTGTTCGAGCGGGCCGAGAAGCCCGGCGGCCTGCTCCGCTACGGGATCCCCGAGTTCAAGATGGAGAAGCGGGTCCTCGACCGCCGCCTCGAGCCAGCTGGTGGCCGAGGGCGTGCGGTTCCGCTGCTCGACCCTGGTCGGGCCGGCCGCCGAGGGCCGGCACCGCGAGGGCTCGCTCGAGCCGGGGCTCGCACGCGGGCCTCGGGACCGCCAACGGGCCCGAGGTCGAGGTGGTCGCGGCGGCCCAGCTCCGCGACGAGTTCGACGCCCTGGTGCTGGCCGGCGGGGCCACCGTGCCCCGGGACCTGGAGGTGCCCGGGCGCCAGCTCGACGGCGTCCACTTCGCCATGGAGTACCTGAAACCGGCCAACCTGGTCCGCGAGGGTGCCCTCGACGCCTCGCCGATCGACGCGCACGGCAAGCACGTCGTCATCATCGGCGGCGGCGACACCGGCGCCGACTGCCTCGGCACCGTCGCATCGCCAGGGGGCGGCGTCGGTCGTCCAGCTCGAGATCCTGCCCGAGCCGCCCGAGGCACGGCCCGACGAGAACCCGTGGCCGACCTGGCCGCTCATCCTGCGCAGCTCGGCCGCCCACGAGGAGGGTGGCCAGCGGATGTTCGCGGTGTCGACCACCGAGCTGGTCGACGACGGCACGCGGCGCGGTCGGGGCGCTGCGGGGCCAGGAGGTCGAGATGTCGACCGAGGACGGCCGGCCCGTCTTCACCCCGGTCGCCGGCAGCGAGTTCGAGCTCCCCTGCCAGCTGGTGCTGCTCGCCCTCGGCTTCATCGGCGCCGAACGCCACGGCGTGGTCGGCGAGCTCGGGATCGAGCTCGGCCGCCACCGGCTCGGTGGCGGCCGACGCCGGCTGGTCGACCAACGTCGAGGGCGTCTTCGTCTGCGGCGACATGACGCGGGGACAGTCCCTCATCGTGTGGGCGATCGCCGAGGGGCGCTCGGCCGCGGCGGCCGTCGACCGCTGGCTCATGGGCGACACCGCGCTGCCGGCGCCGCTGCGCCCCGGGCAGCTCGCGTTGCGCTAGTAGGGGTCTGCGGCGCGGTGCGCCGGCGTGGCACCGACGGTCGCCGCTCGGTCGGGGCTCGCCGCGATACTGAGGGCGATGGGATCAAAGATCAGCACCATCGTGATCGACGCCGTCGACGTCGATCGGGTCGCGGCCTTCTGGGCCTCGGTGCTTGGCTGGGAGCCGGGGCGGGACCCCGACGGCGACGTCGTCGTCGCCGACCCGGGGCAGGACTCCGGCGTCACCTTGCTCGTGGTGCAGGTGCCCGAGACCAAGATGCTCAAGAACCGGGTCCACATCGATCTGCACCCGACCGGCGTCGATCAGGCCGAGGAACTGGAGCGGCTGGTCGGCCTCGGGGCGGTCGAAGTGGACATCGGCCAGGGAGACCGGTCGTGGATCGTCCTGGCCGATCCCGAGGGCAACGAGTTCTGCCTGCTTCGGCGGCGGCTCGATGCATCCGAAACGTCGGCCGCCTCGGAGTAGCTTCCCGTTCATGGTGTCGATCCCCGATCGCGCCGACTCGCGCCCTCTCCTTCGGCGACGATCGCGGATGACTACAACCGTTACCGGCCCGGCCCACCGCTCGAGGGGGCCCGCTGGGTGTTGGGCGAGAACCGCCAGAGCGTGCTCGACCTCGGGGCCGGCACCGGGGGTCTCACCCGTTCGCTGGTGCGACTGGCCCCCCGGGTGACCGCGGTGGAGCCCGACGCGCGCATGCGCGGCGTGCTGGCCCGGCATTGCCCGGGCGTGGCCGTGGTCGGCGGGCTCGGGGAGCGGCTCCCGTTCGTGGACCGATGCGTGGACGGCGTGCTCGCATCCTCCTCCTGGCACTGGATGGACCCGGCGATCGCCGGCGCCGAGGTCGCCCGCGTGCTGCGGACCGGCGGGGTCTTCGGGCTGCTGTGGAGCGGACCCGACCGCCAGGTGGAATGGGTGAGCGACGTCCTCGGTCCGAGGCGGAGGCCGGACGGCCAGGACGGCGGCGAGTTCCGTCGCCGGCGCACCATGACCATCCCCGAGCATCTGCCACTCACGGAGCCCGAGACAACCGTGGTCCGGTTCAGCGTCACCGTCGACCTCGATGATCTGGCCGGCCTGTCGGGGACCTTCTCGGTCGTCATCATGGGCGGAGGACCCGAGCCGCGACGCACGCATGGCGGCCGTGCGAGAACGGGCCCGCGCGCATCCCGAGATCGGCGACGGCCCGATCGAGCTGCCGATGGTGTGCCGGTGCTGGCGGACCTACCGGACCGAGGGACCGCCCGCCGCCCGCTGAACAAGCACCGGCGCCGCGCTCAGCCGGGCCTGGTCGCCCCCACGAAGTCGTTCAGGTCGCCCGGCTCCTCGCGCACCACCGTGCCGGTGTGAGGCGCATCGATCATCTCGCCGCCACCGACGTAGATGCCCACGTGCTCGACCGAGCGGACCGAGCTCCCGTAGAAGAGGAGGTCGCCCGGCTGTACCTCGGTGCCGTCGGGCACCGGCGGTCCGGCGTCGAACTGCTCCTGGGCCACCCTCGGCAGGTCGATCCCGGCGGCGCGGTAGGCGGCCTGGACCAGGCCTGAGCAGTCGAACCCTCCGGGGCCGGTGCCGCCCCACTTGTAGGGGTCGCCGAGCTGGGCGGCCGCGAAGGCCAGCGCGGTCGCGGCGTCGGCCGTCATCTCGGGGTTCGACGACAGCGCCTGGGCCAACACGACGACGATCTCGACGTACTCGACCGAGTGGTTGTAGTCGCCGATCGCTGCGAACAGCGTGGCCGGCTCCGCCCCACCGTCCGCACAGAGCAGCTTGGCGGCGCTGTAGATCGCGTCGACCGGGTCGTAGGGGGATGGCGGATTGGCGCCGGCCGGGCCCACCACGCCGAACTCGGCGAACGTGGCCGGCTCGAACTGCATCGGGCCCTCGGCGCCCGCCGTAGTTGGCCCCGCTGGCCACCCCGGGCGCGGTCGACCGCCCGCTGTCGCTCTCCACCCGACCGATTGCGGCCAGCACCGACCACGGGAGCCCGGGACAGGTGGCCGCCGCGTTCTGATCGAGGAGCTCCCAGCCGGCCGGCACCGCCGGACCCGCCTCGCGGGCGGCCTTCGAGCCGTCCGCACCGCTGCCGGGTTCTGCGCCACCCAACGCGGCGACGCAGCCCCCGAGCAGCACCGCGAAGATCACGCACCCCGCCATCACCACCACGACAACGCGAACCATGCTCGCCCCCTTGCTCGACCGGAACGGTCGGGCAGCCCTCGGTCGCGGGCCGAGGAGGGCCGCGCCGTCGACTTTCGCGGGGGCCGGTGACGCGCTCTTGGTGGCCCAAATGACAGGTATGGCGGCCTGTTAGCTTTCGCCCTACAGAGGGAGACAGCATGAACGAGACTTGCTCTGGATGAAGAGGCACTCGGGTCGTTGCCTCGGGGTGCTCGCAATCGGTGCGACAAGTGCTGCGGTGCCCCTTGCCATCGCTAGCGGAAGCCCGCCGGGGCCACACCGAACAAAGAAAGGGGCCACATCGAACTCGTGGCGGTGCCAAACATTCCCATGGTCACGGGAACTTCTACACCTGGGTCCCTGTGAGGTCTGCAGCACTGGGCCCGGCTGAGCCGGCGACCACATCACCCAAACCGACGAGGGGCGCTCGACCACCGATCATCTGAATGGTCCTCGAGCGCCTCGGTCCGCTCGCTCGTCCGAGGGTGGGCACCCCGGGTACGCTCGGCCCCCGAGCCTGGGGGTTCACACCCGGGGTTGGCATCCGTGTGGCAGGGGAGGACAGCGATGCGTAGCACCATGCAGGAGGTTCCGCTCCTGATCAGCGGCATCTTGCGTCATGGCCAAGCGGTCCATGGCGAGAGCAAGGTGGTCACGGTCCAAGCCGACGGCTGCCGGACCAGCACGTTTTCAGACGTGGGGTCCCAGGCCGAGCGGTTGGCCAAGGCGCTCGGGCGCCTGGGGGTCGCCCAGGGGGATCGGGTAGGCACCTTCACCCCGAACAACCAAGAGCACCTGACCGCCTACCTCGGCGTCCCGTCGATGGGCGCGGTGCTCCACACGCTCAACATCCGGTTGTTCCCCGAACAGCTGAGTTATGTGGCCAACCACGCCGAGGACAAGGTGATCATCGCCGACGCGTCGGTCCTGCCCCAGCTGGGGGCGGTCTGGGACGACCTGAAGACGGTCGAGCACCTGATCGTGATCGGCGAGGGCGACACCGAGCGGTTCGGTGAGACGCTCTCCTTCGACGAGCTGCTGGCCGCCGAGGAGTCCGGATACGACTGGCCCCAGTTCGACGAACGAGACGCCGCGGCCATGTGTTACACGAGCGGCACCACCGGCAACCCCAAGGGAGTCGTCTACTCCCACCGCTCGACGTACCTGCACACGATGGCGCACGTCTCCGCGAGCTCGATCGCGATGACAGAGAAGGACCGGCTGCTCGTCATCGTCCCGATGTTCCACGCCAACGCGTGGGGTACCCCGTACAGCTGCTGGATGGTCGGAGCCGACATCGTGATGCCGCAGTCCTACGTGCAGGGGGAGCGGTTGCTGCGCATCATTGAAGACCAACGCGTCACCCTGTCGTGTGGGGTCCCGACGGTCTGGAACGACATGCTCCGTGCGCTGTCCAATAACCCCGCCGCCGACCTGAGCTCACTCCGCTCGGTCACCGCGGGAGGCTCTGCGGTGCCCCGCGCGCTCTTTGAGGCCTTCGCCGACCAGATCGGTGCCGAGCTGGTCCAGGGATGGGGGATGACCGAGACGAGCCCGCTGGCCGCCTTCGGCCGCCCACCCGTCGGCTGCCCCCCCGAACGCGAGCTCGACTACCGGGCCAAGGCCGGCCGGGTGGTGCCGGCCGTCGAGGTCCGGGTCGTTGCCGACGACGACAGCGTGCTGCCCAACGACGGTGAGTCGGTAGGGGAGTTCGAGATCCGGGGCCCATGGATCACCGCCTCGTACTACAAGGACGACGACCCGCACCGGTTCCACGACGGCTGGCTGCGCACCGGCGATGTCGGAAGCCTCGATGACAAGGGGTACATGACCATCTCGGACCGGACCAAGGACGTCATCAAGTCGGGCGGCGAGTGGATCTCCTCGGTCGACCTCGAGGGTCAGGTCATGGGCCATCCGGGCGTCTTCGAGGCGGCGGTCATCGCCGTTCCCGACGCCCGTTGGGACGAGCGCCCGCTGGTCTGCGTGGTGCCGGCCGAGGGCGCGTCACCGGACCCGGCCGAGCTCCAAAGGTTCCTCTTTGGCAAGGTGGCCCGCTGGGCGCTCCCGGAACGCTGGGCGTTCATCGACGTGGTGCCCAAGACCTCGGTCGGCAAGTTCGACAAGAAGGTGCTGCGGGCCCAATACGCCGACGGCGAGCTCGACGTGGTCACGCTCGAGCACCCCCCAGGTTGAGCCGGCCCGAGGTGCCGCTCACCGAGCTGGCTCAGCGCATTCGCGCCCTGGCCGAGGAGCTGGCCGACCTCGCCTTGGACCGGCTGCTCGACGCGACCGAACGCGACGTGGACGACCCCAAGGCGGCGGTGGCCGAAGAGCGGCGGTTCACCCGCGCCGCCCGGGCGCTGGAGAAGGCCGCCGTCGAGCTCGATGCCTTGTCGGCAAACGACGAACGGCTGACCGAGGCCTGAGACAACGTGTCGGGAGAGTCCAACCGACCGACCCCGCCCCACCTCGAGTCCGAGGCCCGATGGCCGCCAAAGCGAAGCCAGGAAGCTAAGACCGTGCGCGTCGAGGTCCATGTGCGCCCCAACGCGTCGAGGGCCAGCGTCGGCGGAGCACACGACGGCGCGCTCGTCGTTCGCGTGGTCGAGCCCGCCGACGCCGGGAGGGCGACCGACGCTGCGTTGCGCGCGGTTGCCAAGGCGCTCGCCGTGCCGCGCCGGTCGGTGACGTTGCTGCGCGGAGCCACCAATCGGCGAAAGCTCCTCGAGATCGACGTCGGAGGAGACGATGCCCGGCGGGTCAACGGGGCAGTCGAGCGGCTCCGCGGCCTGGCTCACGACTGAACGACCCTCTGGGGTACTGAGTCAGGGTGGCTCGGCGTCGGCTGCGGTCATTTGCCAGTCTGTGGTGGTGGGGGACACGACGCCGGTACCGATGGCGGGCCGCTCGTTGCAGACCAATCTGTCCACCCTCACCTGGTCGCCCGATGGCGCCGAGGTCACCAAGTCCTACGACCGCAACGTGACCGACGAGGCCTTTGGCCCACGGCTGGTGATCCTCGGTCACCACCACCACCGACCACGGGCGCTCACCCAGTTCTCCTACGAGCTGCGGGTGAACCAGCTCCTGGCCCGCCACGCGCCTGGGGTGGCCACCCCGCGTCTCACCGGCCACGACCGTCGAGCAGCCTCGCTCACATTCGTGGCCGTGGATGGCGAGCCCCTCGGCCCGAAGTACCCCCTGGCACTCTCCGAGGACCATCTCTGCGGACTCGTCGCGCTGGCCCAGGCGACTCGGTCCTACCCCCACCGCCCGCGGTGGCTCCGACGGTTCCCGATCCGGTCGCGCCTGTGGTCGGCCCGCCAGGTCGACCTGTTGACCGAAACCGAACACCGGGCGTTGCTCGACCTCTTGGGCGACCTGACCATCAAGTGGGTGTTCGCCCACGGTGACATCACCCCGCGCAACGTGCTCGACGGTCCGAACGGCCTGGTGCTCATCGACTGGGAGTGGGCGGGCCTCTATCCGGACGGCTACGAGCTCGCGTTGGTCTGGTTCGTGCTGGCCGACCGCCCCGGCGGCCGTGAGGCCGTGGAAACCGAGATCCGCACCGATCCCCGAACCTTCTGGCTGTCGGCGCTGCTCATCGCGCTCTTGCACCTCGAGTTCGGGGTGCCCGAGGAGTTCCGCCGCACCCATGTCCGGACAAAGGAGCGGCTGGTCACGCGGGTGCTCGAAGGTGGCTGAACCCGATGCGGTGGGAAACTAACCCGATGAACCGACGACGCCTGGAACGGTCTCTTCGTCCGGTGCTCACCGGGCTGGCCGTCTCCCTGCTCGCGTTGGGAGCGAGTGCAGCAGTCTCGGCCCCCGGCGGCGCAACGGTCCGACACTCGGTCGAGCTCGCCGGCAACGGCCTCGGAGTGGTCAACTTCGGCTCGTCGCTTGGCTCGGTGACCAAGGCCGTCTCGGCCAAGCTGGGGCCACCGACCGGACACCCAAGCGCCGGCTGTGTCGGTGGTTACTCCCAGGTGGCCTGGCACAACCTGATCGCCCAGTTCCGGCACGGCCGCTTCACCGGGTACCGCTATTGGACCCTCAACGCCTCCGGAAAGCCGCTCGAGCCCGGTGCGACCGTTTCGCCGAGGCTGAAGACGGCCAAGGGGATCACGCTCGGGAGCACCTTTGCCCAACTGAAGGACCTCTACAAGCTCACCCAGACCGGGACCGACTTTTGGAAGGCTCCGAACGGCATCGTCTTTGCCCTCAACAGCCCGACCTATCCGTCCCCACCCGGTGCACCGATCTACGAGATCAAGACGTTCGGCGTCTGTCCACCCTCGCTCTGAGCACCGAGCGCCAGCTGCCCTTGCCTTGGGGCGGCGGAACCGAAGTCAAAATGCCGAGAACCGACATCGCGACCAGGCCGCGTCCTCATCTCGAACGGGCATCATCCGGTGCAGCGGTTGAGCGCGTCGATCAGCTGGCGCAACCTGCCGTAGTGGATGCGGTCGAAGCGCAGCGCGACTCGGGCCAGCCCCAGCTGGTCGTTGTCGGAACGTTCGGGTGGGAACGGGGAGGCGAGACGGATCGACCCCGACGCGACGATGTCGGCGAACTCCTTGTTGAGCGCGGCCAGCTCGCGGTGGCTCGGGGCCTTCTGGAGGCGAAGCACCAACAGGTCGCCGACCAATCGGCACGAGTGGTAGTTGCGGTAGAAGTCGAGGACCTCCTGCGCGGCGTCCTCCACCGTGTTGACGATCCGGTAGAGCGAGAGGTCGTCGGGCGAGATGTAGCCGGGACCCGTCGTGAGCTCTTCGACGAACTCGCGCCAGCGCGACCAGTACGCGCCGCCCATGGGTCTCCACCAGCACGACCGGGGCCGGCTCGGCCTTGCCGGTCTGGAGCAGGGTCAAGAGCTCGTAGCACTCGTCGAGGGTGCCGAAGCCGCCCGGCAGGACCGCGTAGCCGTGGGACTCCTTGATCAGCATGAGCTTGCGGGTGAAGAAGTAGCGCATCTCGACGAGCTTGGGGTCCTGGGCGATGAACGGGTTGGCCCCCTGCTCGAAGGGGAGCCGGATGTTGACCCCGAAGGAGCGGTCGGCGCCCGGCCCCCTCGATGCCGGCCGCCATGATGCCCGGGCCCGGCCCCGGTGACCACCATCCAGCCGGCCTCGGCCAGGTGCGTGGCCAGGTCCCGGGCCAGCATGTAGACGGGGTCGGCCGGCCGGGTGCGGGCCGAGCCGAACATGGTCAGCTTGCGCACGTGGCGGTAGGGACGGAACACCCGGAAGGCCTCGGTCATCTCGGCCAGCGCGGCATCGGCGATCTTGAGGTCGCCGGCCGCTCGTCCCTTCCCGCGTCATCGACCAGATCGAGGAGAGCATCGAGCGCAGCAGGCTGACCTGGCCCCGCGACAGCTCGCGGCCGCTCGGCGATCGCGCCGAGCGCGGCGTCGATCGCCTCTTGGTCGGGGATCTCGGCCGGCGCGATGATCGGCGGGCGAGGCCGAGAGGGGCGGGGCTCTGGGCCACCACGAGCGCCGGCCCTCTCGGCCCGGGCCGTGCTCGCCGCTCCGGGCGCTCACGCGTCGGCCAGCGCGGGGGGACGACCGTAGAGGGTGGTGCGCTGCTCGAGCGGGCGCCCGAGCGGGCCGACCAGTTCGGCCATCTCGTCGACCTCGAGCCGCTGGCCGTGGGTGGCCCCGGCGGCGCGGGAGATGTTCTCGTCCATGAGGGTGCCGCCGATGTCGTTGGCCCCGGCGCACAGGATCTGGCGCGCCCCTCGAGTCCCATCTTCACCCAGCTCACCTGGATGTTGTCGATGTCGCCCCGGTAGGCGATGCGCGCCGACGGCGTGCATGAGCAGCGCCTCGCGGAACGTCGGTCCCCGCCGGGCCCGGTGCTGCAGGTAGATCGGCGTGGCCATGTGGACGAAGGGCAGCGGCACGAACTCGGTGAACCCGCCGGTCTCGCGCTGGAGGTCCCGGGTCACCACCATGTGGCGGGCCCACGAGCGCGGCTGTTCGATCGACCCGAACATGATGGTGATGTTCGAGCGCAGGCCGACCGCGTGCGCGGCATCGATGGGCCTCGAGCCACTCCTCGGTGTTCACCTTGTCCGGGCACAGCACGGCCCGCACCTCGTCGTCGAGGATCTCGGCCGCCGTCCCGGGCAGCGTCTTCAGGCCGGCGTCCTGCAAGGTGGCCAGGTACTCGATCAAGCGGCACACCGGAACGACGCGCCCCCTCGGTCACCTCGAGCGCGGTGAACGCGTGGATGTGGATGCGCTCGGAGCCGGCCCGCACCGCGCGCAGCGACGTCGAGGTAGTAGTCGCCGTCGAAGTTCGGGTGGATGCCGCCCTGCAGGCACACCTCGGTCGCGCCCTGCGTCCTCGGCCTCGGCGACCCGCCGGCTGACCTCGTCGAGGTCGAGCAGGTAGGGCGCGCCGCGGAGGTTGAGCGACAGCGGGCCCTTGCTGAAGGCGCAGAACTTGCACTTGAAGGTGCAGACGTTGGTGTAGTTGATGTTGCGGTTGATGACGAAGGTGACGTCGTCGCCGACGTCTCGGCGCGGAGCTGGTCGGCCAGCGCGGCGACCGCGCGGACCTCGGCGCCCCGGGCCGAGAACAGGGTCACGATCTCGTCCTCGCCGACCTCCTGGCCCGCCGCCACCCCGGCCAGGACCTCGCCGACCGCGGCTCGCGGGCACTCGGGCGTGGCCCAGCCGGGCCGGGTCGAGGATGAGCGCGGGGGGCCACCTCGCCGCCCGAGCACCACGCCGAGTCCCGGGCCAGGCCCTCGGCGTCGGAGGCGTCGAGGACGAAGAAGCGCATCGCCGGGTCCAGCCAGCGGTCCGGGGTCGAGCGCGAACTCGGGATAGATGGTGAGCCGGGGCGCGAGCGTGTGACCGGCCGCCTCGGTCAGCGCCTCGAGCCGCTCGAGGGCCGGCCAGGCCCGCTCGGGGTTCACGTGGTCGGCGGTGATCGGCGAGACGCCGCCCCAGTCGTCGATCCCGGCGTCGAGCAGCGGGGCCAGGTCGCTCGGAGAGGTTGGGCGGCGCCTGGAGGTGGACGTCGTCGGGCAGCAGCAGACGGGCCACCGCGATCGACCAAGCGCAGCTCGTCCTCCGGGCAGGCCGGGGCGCCGACCATCGCGGTGCCCGGCCTTGGGCAGGAAGTTCTGGACGATGACCTCTTGGACGTGGCCGTGGCGCCGGTGCGCCGCGGCGATGGCCTCGAGCGCCGTCGATCCGATCGGCCCGTGTCTCGCCGATGCCGACCAGGATCCCGGTCGTGAACGGGATGCCGAGCTCGCCGGCCGCCTCGAGGGTGGCCAGCCGGCGCTCGGGGGCCTTGTCGGGCGCGCCGCGGTGCGCGTCGAGGCCGACGGCCAGGGTCTCGATCATCATCCCCTGGCTGGCCGTGACCGGCCGCAGCCGGGCCAGCTCGTCGGCGTAGAGGGCGCCGGCGTTGGCGTGGGGGAGCAGCCCGGTCTCCTCGCAGCGACCGCCGCGCACATCGCGGCCAGGTAGTCGACCGTCGAGGCGTAGCCGTGCTCGGCCAGCCACTCGGCGGCGGCCGGGTAGCGCAGCTCGGGCCGCTCGCCCAGGGTGAAGAGGGCCTCGTGGCAGCCGGCCTGCCCGGCCGGCCTCGGCGATGCGCAAGCACCTCGTCGCGGGTGAGGTAGGGGCTGTCCAGCCGGGCCGGGGGCTTGGCGAAGGTGCAGTAGCCGCAGCGGTCCCGGCACAGCATGGTGAGCGGGATGAAGACCTTGGGCGAGTAGGTGACCCGGTTGCCGTGATGCGGCGTCGCGCACCGCCGCGCGGCCGCGGTCAGCTCGTCGAGGTCGGCGGCGACGCAGCGCGTCGCGGTGCAGGCCGTCTCGGTCGTCCACTGCGGCTCATCTCACGCCGCGTGCCCTCCGAGCGCCGCCGGCGTCGACGCAGCCAGCGGATCTCGGGCGCCGCCACCCGGGCCGGCCGGCAGGTCCTCGCCGTCCTGGAGCCGAGCGACCGCGTCGTGCTTCTCGCGGCCCGCTCACGGTGAACACCGCCAGCCGGGCCGAGTCGATGACCGGGTAGGTCACGGTCAGGCGCGGGTGGGGGTTGCGCCCGCTCGGGTCCTCGGTGGCCAGGCGCACAGCTGGTCGGTCACCTCCAGGCTCGGCGCAGCCGGGGAAGAGCGACGCGGTGTGGCCGTCGGGGCCGAGACCGAGGTGGATGAGGTCGATGCCCGGGCCCGTCGAGCAGCCCGCGCGAGCACCCGGTCGTAGTCGGCCGCGCAGCTCGTCGGGGTCGCCGTCGGTCGGCATGGGGGTGAAGGATCCCACACCGCCGACGCGGCTCGATGAGGTGCTCGCGCACGAGGCGCTGGTTGGCGTCGGGGTCCTCGGGCGGCACCATCCGCTCGTCGCCCAGGTAGACGTCGACCAGCGACCAGTCGACCTCGGCCCGCTGCGGCCGCCCGGTCGTAGCAGGCGCGCCGCGGTCGGCCCGCCCGAGACGAAGAGCACGAACCGTGGCCCGGCGCCGGTCGGCGAAGCGCTCGCGCCAGCGAGCGCCGCGAAGCTGGCCGGGCACGTCGTCGACCGGCTCGGTGCCGCCGAGGACCTCGGCCGGCCGTCGCGCTCACAGGTCCGGGTTCCCGCCATGCGTCGCCGGAGCGCTCGAGGAGGAGGTCGGCGATGTGGGGACCCCAGGTCCCGGCGTCGTAGAAGTGCAGCCCGCCGCCCGGCTCGGCCCACGCCTGCGAGGTAGGGGTCGACGATCCGCCAGGCCTGCTCGACCTCGTCGGTCCGGATGAACAGGGTCGGGTCGCCGCACATCGCATCGAACAACAGCCGGGTGTAGCCGTCCATGCCCGTGTCGAGCGATGGCCTGCTCGTAGCCGAAGTCCATGGACACCGACTGGACCCGGAAGGCCTCGCCGGGGACCTTGGCCCCGAAGTGCAGCGAGATCCCCTCGTGGGGCTGGATCCGCAGCACCAGCACGTTGGGCCGCAGGTCCCGGGACAGCGCCTCTTCGAAGGCGAGGAACGGGACCTCGTGGAACTGCAGCGCGACCTCGGTCACCCGGGCCGGCAGGCGCTTGCCGGTGCGCACGTAGACCGGGACGCCCGGCCCACCGCCAGTTGTCGACGTGCAGCCGGAGGGCCACGTAGGTCTCGATCTCGCTGTCGGGTGCGACGCCGTCCTCCTCGCGGTAGCCGACGACCGGCTGGCTGGTCGACCACGCCCGCCCTGGTACTGGCCGCGGACCGACTTGTCGACCGCCTCGTCGGGGGAGGGGATGTCGATCGCCTTCAGGAGCTTCACCTTCTCGTCGCGGATGTGCTCGGCGTCCATCCTGGTCGGCGGCTCCATCATGGTGAGCGCGAGCACCTGCATCACGTGGTTCTGGACGATGTCGCGCAGCGCGCCGGCCGTCTCGTAGAAGCCGCCCCGGTGCTCGACGCCGATGCTCTCGGCGACGGTGATCTGCACCTGCTCGACGTAGCGGCGGTTCCAGATCGGCTCGAAGATCGCGTTGGCGAAGCGCAGGGCGAGCACGTTCTGGACCGTCTCTTTGCCCAGGTAGTGGTCGATGCGGAAGATCTGGTCCTCGTCGAAGGCCGCGGTGCATCGTCGCGTCGAGCTCGAGGGCGCTGGCGAGGTCGCGCCCGAAGGGCTTCTCGACCACCAGCCGGACGAACTCGCCGCCCTCACCGGGCTGGTTGCAGCCCTCCTTGGCCAGCGCCTCGGCCACCAGCGCGAACACGTCGGGGATGGTGGCCAGGTAGTAGAGGCGGTTGCCCGCGGTGCCCTGGTTCTGGTCGGCCTCGCCGAGCACCTTCTTCAACCGGTCGAAGGTCTCGGTCGGCGGCGTACTCGCCGGGGACGTAGCGGAACCGCTTCGACGAGACCGCGCCCAGGTCTCGCCGCCGGTCGGCGTCGGCCTTCTGGGCGACCGCCTGGAACTCCTCGTCGGTCCACTCGGTGCGGGCCACGCCGATCACGCTGAACCGCTCGTTCAGGCGGCCCCGGTTGGCCAGGTCGGCCAGCGCCGGGAGGATCTTGCGGGCCGTCAGGTCGCCGGAGGCGCCGAAGATCACCATGGCGAGCGGCGGCGGGGTCTTGGCCACCTGCTGGCCGACCGGGGACACGTCGGTCATCGATGCGCTCAGTTCTTCGGGGTGGAGGTCTCCAGCCCGGCCTGGCCGGACTCGAGGGTGACCGCGTGGCCGCCGAACTGGTTGCGCAGGGCGGCCAGCAGCTTGTTGGCGAAGGAGTCCTGCTGGCGCGAGGCGAAGCGCGCGTAGAGGGCGGCCGAGATGACCGGGGCCGGGACGGCCCGGTCGATGGCCTCTTCGACCGTCCAGCGGCCCTCGCCCGAGTCGGTGACCGACGCCCTTGATCTCCTCGAAGCCGGCGTCGGGCCGCAGCGCCCGCTCGGTCAGCTCGAGCAGCCAGCTGCGCACCACCGATCCGTAGCGCCAGATCGCCGCGATCTCGTGCAGGTCGAGGTCGAACTCGTGGGCCGCCCCCATGATCTCGAAGCCCTCGGCGTAGGCCTGCATGAGGCCGTACTCGATGCCGTTGTGGACCATCTTCACGAAGTGGCCGGCGCCGACCGGGCCCACGTGCGCGTAGCCGCCCTCGGGGGCGAGCGACAGGAGGGCCGGCTCGACGACGGCCACCGACTCCTTGGTGCCGCCGACCATGAGGCAGTAGCCCTCGGTCAGGCCCCACACGCCGCCCGAGGTGCCGGCGTCGACGAACCCGATGCCCTTGGCGGCCAGCTGCTCGGCCGTCGGCCTCGGCCTCCTTGTAGTTGGAGTTCCCGCCGTCGACGATGACGTCGCCCGAGCCGAAGCGCTCGGCCAGCGCCGCGATCGTCGAGTCGGTCGGCGGGCCGGCCGGCACCATCACCCAGGCCGCCCGCGGCGGCGTCGAGCTTCGTCGCCAGGTCGTCGAGGTCGTCGGCCGACGATCGGCGCCCTTGGCCGCCGATCGCGTGGCGGGCGTCGGCCGAGAGGTCGAACGCCACCACCTCGTGGCCGGCGCCGATCAGCCGCTCGGTCATGTTGGCGCCCATCTTGCCGAGGCCGACCATGGCGATCTTCATGTGCTCACTCCTCTCGAGCGCGCTTGCGACGGTCCCACGCGACGGTGTCGCCGGGGTCGGCGCACGTCGCTCAGGCGATCTCGCCCAGGTCGTCGACCGCCACCCGCAGCACCCGGCGGCCGTGGGCGAGCAGGCTCTGGTGGTCGCCGATCGACTGCGCGCGCGATCAGCGTGCCGAAGTCGTAGGGCTTGTCGGGGATGGCCAGCTCGGGCTGGGCGCCGGCGCCGCACCAGCTGGACGGCCACCACCGTGTTGGGGCCGCCCTTGTGCAGCTGGCCGGTCGAGTGCAAGAAGCGCGGGCCGTAGCCGGCGGTGACCGGCACGCCACCCAGGTGGTCGCGCACCCGGCGGCGCAGGGACTCGAGCGCATCGTCCTGGCCGAAGGGGACGTAGGCCTGGAGCGAGACGTAGTCGCCCGGGCCGGCGTGCTCGCTCAGCCACCGAAGCGTGTCGCCCGGGCCGGCCTCGCTCGAGCTCGGGAAGGGGCAGCGAGTCGAGGACCTTGTTCGTGTTGGCCTTGGACTCGGCCACGTTGGGCTCGTCGAAGGGATCGATCGACGAGCACGTGGCCGGCGATGGGGATGGCCAGCTCGAAGCGGTAGAACTGCTCGGCCAGGTCGACGGCGGCCGTCCGGCGTCGAGCGTGATCAGGTGGCGGTCGTCACCGGACTCGGCCTCGGTGGTCGGCACCGGGACACACCCGGTGCCCCGCTTGCCGGTCGACTCGGCGATCAGCTGCTCGACCCACAGCCCGAAGGAGCGGAACGCCTCGGGGACCACGATGGTGACCTTGTCCGCCCGCGCCTGGGCGGCCCGGCCCATCTCCCAGCCGAGCTCGACCGCGTCGTTCGGGTCGGCCGACGAGCGCCCGCTCGCACAGCGCGGCCACGTCGTAGCCGATGAGCGCGGCCGGCACCATGCCGAAGTAGGAGAGCACCGAGTAGCGCCCGCCGATGTCGGGGCGGTTCTCGAAGACGCGGTCGAAAGCCGCGCTCGGCCGCCGAGGTCGGCGAGCGGGGTGCCGGGGTCGGTGATGGCGGCGTAGCGCGACCCGTCGGGCAGCTTGGACCAGGCGTGCTCGAACAGCACGTTGGGCTCGAGCGTGGTGCCCGGACTTGGAGGACACGAGCACGAAGGCGTCGGAGAAGTCGAGCCCGCCGACCGTGGTCGGGTCGGTGGTGTCGCAGACGACCAGCCGGCGGTCCGGGCCGGCCGGCCCGGTCGCCCGGACCGCCTCGAGCACCGCCGGACCGAGGGACGACCCGCCCATGCCGAGCAGGATCACGGTCGACTGCTCGATGGTCGGCCGCCCAGGAGGCCGAGCTCCTTGGACTCGTCGGCCATCTGGCGAGGCACCTCGAGCCAGCCCAGGCGGTTGGCCGAGACGTTGCCCTCGCGGCCACAGGCCGGCGTCGCGGGCCAGCAGCTGCGCGCGCCAGCCGGGCGGCGTCGGCGCCGCTCACCTCTGGTCGCGCCCGAGGCGTGGCCGCCTTGTCGCGTGAGCGTCTGGATCAGCTCGTCGAAGGACTTGGCGAAGGAGTGGACACCCTCGTCCTCCAGCGTGGCGCCGACGTCGGCCAGGTCGATGCCGACCTCGTCCAGGCGGCCCAGCAGGTCGCGCGGCCGCCGCCGGGTCGGCGTCGACCGTGCGGGCCACGCGTCCCGTGGTCGCCGAAGGCCTCGAGCGTGCCCTCGGGCATCGTGTTGACGGTGTCGGGGCCGATCAGGGTGTCCACGTAGAGGAGGTCGCGGATAGGCGGGGTTCTTGGTCGAGGTCGAGGCCCACAGTGGGCGCTGCACCTGGGCGCCCTTGGCGGCCAGCGCCTCCCAGCGGGGACCCGAGAAGGTGCGGAGCGAAGTGCTGGTAGGCCTCCTGGGCCTGGGCGACCGCGGCCTGGCCCCGCAGGGCCAGGATCTCGGCGTCGCCCGTCGTCTCCGCCGGCCAGCGCCTCGAGCCGGCGGTCGATCTCGGTGTCGACCCGACTCACGAAGAACGACGCCACGCTGGCCACCGAGCGACAGGTCGTCGGCTCCGGCGGCCGCGTAGGCCTCGAGGCCCGACAGGTACGCCTCCATCACCTCGTCGTAGCGGGGGAGCCCGAAGATCAGCGTCACGTTGATGCTGCTTGCCCTCGCGCGATCAGCTGGCGGATCGCCGGCACCCCCTCGGCGGTGGCCGGCACCTTGACGAACAGGTTGGGGGTGTCGATGCGGTCGTGCAGCGACCGGCGCCGATCGCCACCGTGGCCTCGGTGTCGTGGGCGAGGGCCGGGGCGACCTCCAAGGAGACGAACCCGTCGGTGCCGTCGCTGTCGTCGTAGACGCCGCGGAGCACCCCGAGCGCGTGGACGATGTCGTCGATCACGAGCTCCCAGTACGCGTGCCTCGACGCTCATCGAGCGCGATGAGCGAGCGCGAACTGCTCGTCGTAGTCGTCCTCGCCCGCGATGGCCTTGGCGAAGATGGTCGGGTTGGAGGTGACGCCCCGGACGCCCGAGCGTCGACGAGCTCGGCCAGGCGGCCGTCGCGCGAGCCAGTCGCGGCGCAGGTTGTCGAGCCACGGGCTCTGACCCTGCTCGGTGTAGAGGGCTTCCAGATTGTTCACGCTCGGCTCCGTCGGCTCAGGGGGTCGCGTCCGCACTTCGGGCCCACTCGAGCAGCGCCACAGCGCGCACTCGGTGACGTTCTCGACGGTGAAACCGAAGTGGTCGAGCACCGCCTGGCTCGGCGCCCGAGGCGCCAAGGTGTCGATGGACACGCTGGCGTCGGCGTAGCGCTCCCAGCCGAACGACGCCGCCGCCTCGACCGACAGGGTCGGCACCTCGGCGGGCAGCACCGACTCGCGGTAGTCCTCGTCCTGGTCCTCGAACCACTCCCAGCAGGGGAGCGAGACGACCCGCACCGACGGCCCTCGCGCCGCCAGCGCGTCGGCCGCGCCGAGGCACAGGTGCACCTCGCTCCCGGTGCCGACGAGCACCAGGTCGGCCGGCGCCCTCCTCGCGGCGCAGCACGTAGCCGCCCCGGGGCAGGCCCTCGGCGGCCGGCTCGGCCGTCTCGGCCAGGATCGGGATGCGACTGGCGGCTGAGGATCATCGCGACCGGCTCGTCGGCCTCGACCGCGCACCGCCAGGCCTGCGCGCACTCGTTGGCGTCGGCCGGCCGGACGACGGCCAGAGCCCGGGCATGGCCCGCAGCGACGCCAGGTGCTCGATGGGCTCGTGGGTCGGGCCGTCCTCGCCGACGCCGATCGAGTCGTGCGTCCACGAGTAGATGACGTGCGTCCCGCGACAGGGCGGCCAGCCGGACCGCCGGGCGCATGTAGTCGCTGAAGGTGAAGAAGGTGCCGCCGACCGGGAGGATGCCGCCGTGCAGCGGCCATGCCGGTCATCGCCGCACCCATGGCGTGCTCCCGGATCCCGAAGTAGAGCTGCCGGCCGCCGGGGTGCTCCGGCGACTGGCGCTCGGCACCGTCCAGTGTCACGCCGGTGTTCTCGGTGAGGTCGGCCGGCCCCGGCCAGCAGGCCCGGGATGACGCGGCGCGGTCGCGTTGAGGCAGGCGTTGATGGCCCGACGGGTGGCCAGGCTCTGCGCCGGCCTCGAAGGTCGGCAGCTTGGCCTCCCATCCGTCGAGGCCGTGCCCGGACCACGACCGCGTCCCAGGCGGCCCGGTCGACGTCGGAGGCGTCGAACCGCGCCTGCCACTCGGCCCGCAGCGCCTCGCCCCGGGCGATGCAGCGCCGGTAGAAGTCGAGCACCGCGTCGGGGACCCAGAACGACTCGTCGGGCGGGAGCCCGAGGATCTCCTTGGTCGTCGCGGATCTCGTCGGCGCTTGAGCGGGTTCCCGTGGGCCTCCTTGGTGTCCACGATGTCGGGGGCCGGCCAGCCGATGTGGCTCCGCAGCACGATCAGCGACGGCTTGTCCTCCTGTCGGCCATGGCCCGTCGCAGCGCCGCCTCGAGCACCTCGGTGTCGTTGGCCACCTCGCCGATCGCGTCGACGTCCCAGCCGTAGGCCGCGAAGCGCTCGGGCACGTTGTCGGTGTAGGAGAGCTCGGTCGGGCCGTCGATCGTGATGTGGTTGTCGTCGTAGACGTAGACGAGCCGCCCCAGTCCGAGATGGCCGGCCAGCGACGCGGCCTCGTGCGAGATGCCCTCCTCGAGGCAGCCGTCGCCGCAGATGACGAAGGTGTGGTGGTCGCAGAGCTCGGGGCCGAAGCGAGTCCCGGAGCACCCGCTCGGCCACGCCCATGCCGACGCCGTCGCCGACCCCCTGACCGAGGGGTCCGGTGGTGACCTCGACGCCGGCGGTGTGCCGGCGCTCGGGGTGACCCGGGGTGCGGCTGCCCACCGTGCGGAAGGCCTTCAGGTCGTCGAGGGTCAGCCCGTAGCCGGTCAGGTACAGCATCGAGTACAGCAGGATCGAGGCGTGGCCGCACGACAGCACGAAGCGGTCGCGGTCGGGCCAGTCGGGGTCGGTCGGGTCGTGGCGCATGACCCGGGTGAACAAGACGTGCGCCAGCGGGCGCGAGCGCCATGGCGGTCCCGCTGTGGCCCGAGTTCGCCCGGGCCGGGGCGTCCATGGCCAGTCCCCGGATCACGTTGATGCCGAGCTGTTCGAGGGCCGGATCCTGCATCAACGATGGCCACGATTGCACCCTACCCACTGCCCTGGGCCCCGTTTCCCCAGCGAGGCAAGGTTTGTCCCGATCCCCAGGCGTCCGACAGATCACCGTCACGTTGCCCTCCGGTAGCGTCACGCCGTGGCCAGCCGGATGCAGGTTCCCCCCAACAGCGACCTCGAGCTCGGCGCGGTCTGCGTCGACAAGTCGGTCCCCGGCCGCACGGTGTGGACGATGGTCGCCGACGAGCGTTTCGCCAACCCGGCCGGCCTCATGCAGGGCGGGTTCCTGTGCGCCTTCATCGACACCGCGCTCGGCTCGGCGGCCGTCACCTTCGTGGAGGGCCGCCGGGTGTTCGCGTCCAACGCCGAGCTGAAGGTGAGCTACCTCGCCCCGGTCCCGGTCGGGACCGCCCTGCGCTGCGAGGCCGAGGTGGTCTCGGGCGGCGCCCGGGTCGCCTTCGTCGAGGCCACCGTGACCGACGACGAGGGCAAGATGGTCGCCCGGGCGAGCTCGACCTACCTCTTCCGGGACCGGAGCTGACCCGATCCGGCCCCGGTTGGCGCTGCTAGGAACGGTCACGCACGGCTGACGAGGTAGCGTCGTCACCGTGGCTCCGTTCGGAAGAGGCCCGAAGAACACCGAGGACGCCCGGCCCAAGAAGGGCCCGAGCGACGCTCGCCGGGACGCGATCTCCCTGTTGATCGCCTATGTCAAGCAGGAGACGCTGGACCCGCTCAAGGCAGCCTCGGCCGGTTCGTCTTGTTCGGGACGATCGGATCGGTGGCCATCGCCGTCGGCACGGTGCTGCTGCTTGTCGCCGCTCTGCGGGTGCTCCAGACCGAGACCGGGGCGTTCCACGGGAACCTTTCGTGGCTGCCGTACCTGATCGTGGCGGTGCTCGCCCTGGTTGTCATCGCGGCGGCCGGACTGGCGGATCGTCGGCCGGACCGGCAGCGCGCCGGATCCCGGCGAAGAAGACCGGCGACTGAGGAAAAGAGGGACCCCGATGCCAGTGGAGACCAACGGACGCAAGATCAGTCGTGACGACCTTCAGGCCGCCTTCGCGAAGGCGATCGGGGATGGTCAAGACAGCGTGCGGGCAAGCCTGCCGCCGGTGCTCGTCGTCGCCGGTGCCGTGGTCGTCGGATTGGTCGCGGTCGCCTATCTCTTCGGTCGCCGAGGCGGCCGCAACGATTCGGCGATCGTGGAGATCCGCCGACTCTAAGGGCCGACCCATGGACTACTTGCTGCGCCGCCTGGTGAAGGCGGCCACCCGAAAAGGGATGAGCGGAGAGCACTGGGCCTGGTTCGCCCTGGCTGCTGGCGCGTTCGTCCTCCAGCGGGCCAGACGGCGCGAGGACCCGGTCGTCTACTCGCGTCGGGTCGTCGCCGGCGACCGGTTGCTCATCTCGATTCGCCCGCCGAACGAGCCAGCCGGTAGACGACTCGTTGCCGGGCTGAGCCCATGGGAGATGGCCACCTGCTGGCCCCGGGCGAGCGGGTGCTGCTGATCGACGCGAAGCAGCGTCGCTACCTTTTGAAGCTCCGCGAGGGCGAGACCTTCCACACCCACGCGGGCATCCTCGCCCACGACGACATCATCGGCAGCACCGAAGGCGCCACGGTGGTGGGCTCGACGGGACGGGAGTTCTTGGTGTTCCGCCCGACGCTGGCCGACGTCGTGCTGAAGATGCCGCGGGGGGCCCAGGTCATCTATCCGAAGGACCTGGGAGCGATCCTGATCGCAGCCGACATCGGGCCCGGCCAACGGGTCCTCGAGGCCGGCGTCGGATCGGGGGCGCTGTCCATGGCCCTGCTGCGTGCCGGAGCACAGGTGGTCGGGTACGAGATCCGGGACGACTTCGCCAAGACCGGCCCGGGCCAACGTGGTCGCACAGTTGGGAGAGGACGTCGACTACCGGATCGAGGTGCGAGACGTCACCGAAGGGATCGACGAGCGAGACCTCGACCGGATCCTCCTCGATCTGCCCGAGCCCTGGAACGTGGTCCCCCATGCAGCGCGACGCGCTTCGGCCGGGTGGGATCCTTCTTGCGTACCTGCCGACGATCAACCAGACCGCCGTGCTACGCGAGGCGCTCGGTCGGTGCGGCTTCGGCCTCGCCGAGACCGTCGAGATCCTGCGTCGTACGTGGCACATCGAGGCCCGTTCGGTGCGCCCGGACCACCGGATGGTGGCCCACACCGGCTTCCTCACCTCGGCCAGGCTCCTCGCGCGGCCGGCTAGCTCGATCTCGCTGTGTTGCTCACGCGGCCGGCCGGGTGGGCCGACGGCGGATCAGTCCCGCTCGATGAAGATGCACTCTCCGGGGCACTCTTCGGATGCCTCGACGACCGCCTCTTCGAGGTCGTCGGGCACGAGCGCCATCCCGGCCGAGCCGCCCGGCTCGTTCTTGATGCGCGTCGCCTTCCTTCACGTAGGCGAGACCGTCGTCGAGGAGGGTGAAGACCGCCGGAGCGATCTCTTCACAGAGCCCGTCACCGGTGCACAGATCCTGATCGATCCAGACCTTCATCGCTGAAACGCGCCTTCCCTTGTGCTGGACCCTTGGAAGCCAGGGCTCCGGCGGAGACGATCGGACGACTTCGCCGACGTACCGCTCCGATGCCGACGCCCGGTCGTCTTGCCCACGAATGTTAGTACGAGCCGGCTCGAGCGCGGCAGTTCGTCCTGCTCGTGGCTCAATTCCCACCACCCAGGGGGCGTCGGGTCCGATCGCGTCGAAGCATTACCCGACGAAGTCGACGATCAGGCGGGCCAGCTCGACCGGCGCGTCGCCCTGCACGCTGTGGCCGGCGTCTCGACGTGCTCGATCCGGGCTCCCGGGCACCGGCGGACCGAGCTCGGCCTCGTCGGCGTCGTCCACGACCGACTGGGGTCGCATCCCGCGGACCAGCATCACCGGGACATCGAGACGGGAAACCACCTCCCAGAGGTCCCGAACTGGTGGTGGCATCTGGTGGCACCGGCGCCTCGGACGTCCGGTGGCGGGCGTAGCGCCACACCCAGGTCCCGTCCTCCTGCTGGAGCGCGTTGTGGAGGATCCCTCTGCGCAGCGAGGCGACGCGTGCGGGTCGGGTTGTGCTCGCACCGTCCGGGCCAAGATGGCGTCGAAGTCCGGGAAGCTCGCCGGTCCCCGGACGAAGTCGGTGATGGCCTTCGCCTTCTCTGCGGTTGACGCCGGGGGTCACGTCGACGAGCACCAGCCTCGCGCACGAGGTCGGGATGACGGTCGGCCAGCGCCAGGGTGGTCATGCCGCCCATGGACATGCCGACCACCGCCCGGGGCTCGGGGGCCAGGGCCCGCGATGACCGTCGCCACGTCGTCGGCGTTGTCGGCGAGGTTCCTCGTCCCGCTCCTGGTCCCGTCGGAGTGCCCGTGGCCCGGCAGGTCGATGGCCACCAGGGGTCGGGCCAGCGCCAGGGCCACGGTGTCCCAGGTGTGGGCGTTCTGGGCGCCCCCGTGGAGCAGCACCAGCTCGGGTTCGGCTTCGCCCCACACGAGCGAGCTGAGCTGGCGGCCGTCGTCCATCGCCACCGATCGACGCTCGACCACGGGCGGGCCGTCGATAGGGGATGCCGAACTCCTCGGCGTTCTCGTGGAACATCGAGAACTCGTCGTACGGGTACCGCGCGCCGGTGTCGGTCATCGACTCTCCTCCTCGGTCTCGTCCTGGCTCGTCTGGTCTCGTCTTGGACCTAGGGTCAACGACAGGTTCGCACGACCGTTCGGTGGTTCGCCCCACTCCACGCGATGTCCGGCACCAACTCGGCTGACCGGGACGGGCGGTCACCAGATCTTGGCCGTCCGATCCAGCGGCTGAGCTGCGGTTGGACCATCCGACGCCATGGCCGGATCGGGTGGTCCCGGCGAGCGAACCAAGTGCGACGATCCGGCGAGGCACACCGGCCGATAGGGTGGGCGGAGCCGAGCGGTGGGAGGTGGTTCCGACGCCGAGGCCCGAAGATCCAATGGACGAAGAACTTCTGGCCGAACTCGAGGCCGTCCGCACCCGGCTCATCGAGGCCGAGGAAGAGGTCAACGCGCTGCGGCGCCGGCTCCAGGAGAGCCCGAGCCGGGTGCAGTCGCTCGAGGAGCGACTCTTGGAGACCAAGGGTCAGCTGAACCAGGCGATCTCGCAGAACGAGAAGCTCACCTTCACGCTCCAGCAGGCCAAGGAACAGCTGGCCACGCTGCGCGAGGAGGTCGAGAAGCTCACCCAGCCGCCGGCCGCCTACGGCACGTTCCTCGACATCAACGAGGACGGCACCGTCGACGTCTTCGCGAGCGGCCGCAAGATGCGGGTCGCCCTGCACCCCGACATCGACCCGGGCGTCCTCCGCAAGGGCAACGAGGTCGTCTTGAACGAGTCGCTCAACGTCGTGCTGGTGCGCGACGGCGATCTCGCCGGTGAGGTCGTGACCCTGAAGGAGGTCATGGAGGACCGCCACCGGGCCATCGTCTTCGCGCGGGCCGACGAGGAGCGCGTCGTCGAGCTCTCCGACGAGCTGGCCGGCGTGAAGCTGCGGACCGGTGACACGCTGCTGATGGACGCCCGGAGCCAGCTGCTCATCGAGAAGCTGCCGCGCCCAGAGGTCGAAGAGCTCGTCTTCGAGGAGGTCCCCGACATCACCTACGCCGACGTCGGG
The DNA here is from genome assembly GCA_963804255.1 of uncultured Acidimicrobiaceae bacterium. GTDB lineage: Bacteria > Actinomycetota > Acidimicrobiia > Acidimicrobiales > RAAP-2 > Palsa-461. The sequence goes on from CAWDPK010000006.1 coordinate 263,442, forward strand.
GGCCTCGACACCCAGATCGAGGCGATCACCGACGCGGTGGAGCTGCCGTACCTGCACCGCCGACTGTTCGCGCACTACAAGCTGCCGGCCCCCAAGGGGATCCTCCTCTACGGGCCCCCCGGATGCGGCAAGACACTCATCGCGAAGGCGGTCGCGAACTCGCTCGCCAAGAAGGTGGCCGAGGCGACCAACAACACGAGCATCCGGAGCTACTTCTTGAACATCAAGGGCCCCGAGCTCTTGAACAAGTACGTGGGTGAGACCGAGCGCCAGATCCGGTTGGTCTTCCAGCGGGCGCGGGAGAAGGCCGAGGAGGGGGTGCCCGGTCATCGTCTTCTTCGACGAGATGGACTCGCTCTTCCGCACCCGGGGCACCGGCATCAGCTCGGACATGGAGTCGACGATCGTCCCGCAGCTCCTGGCCGAGATCGACGGCGTCGAAGCGCTGCGCGACGTCATCGTCATCGGCGCCTCCAACCGCGAGGACCTGATCGACCCGGCGATCCTGCGGCCCGGGACGCCTCGACGTGAAGATCAAGATCGAACGGCCCGACGAGGAGGCGGCGGCCCAGATCTTCTCCCGCTACCTCACCGCCGACCTGCCGCTCGACCGCAGACGAGGTCGAACGACTGGGCGGCGGGCGACCCGGCCAAGGCCGCCCAGGCCATGATCGAGGAGACCGTCACCGAGATGTACCGCGACCGAAGAGGAGAACCGCTTCTTGGAGGTCACCTACCAGAACGGCGACAAAGAGGTCCTCTACTACCGGGACTTCTCCTCGGGAGCGATGATCGAGAACATCGTCCGGCGGGCCAAGAAGCTGGCCATCAAGCGGGAGATCGCCAACGAGGCCGGCGGGATCCGCACCGAGGACCTCCTCGAGTCGATCCGCCAGGAGTACAAGGAGAACGAGGACCTCCCCAACACGACCAACCCCGACGACTGGGCGCGGATCTCGGGCAAGAAGGGGGAGCGCATCGTCTACGTGCGCACGCTCATGACCGAGGACCGCGAGACCAAGGGTGGCCGTTCGATCGAACGGGTGGGGACCGGCCAGTACCTCTGACGCTCGGCGCCGGGTCGCTCTGAGCTGGGCCGTACCGCCGACGCGGGCCCTGCGCGGATCCCGGGCCCGGCTCACGCGTCGACGCGCAGGCGCGGCGAGGTGACGCAAGTAGGGTCGGCCCGTGGCCATTCCCAAGGTCTGCGGCATCGAGACCGAGTACGGCATCCACGCCACCGGGCCCGACGCGAACCCGGTCACCGCGTCCTCGCTCTTGGTCAACGCCTACGCCGCCGAGGTCGACCGGCGCACCGGCTGGGACTTCGAGGACGAGACGCCCGACAAGGACGCCCGCGGGTACGCCCGCGAGGGGGCCATGCCCCCGATGGTCGAGACGCACCTCGCCAACACGGTGCTCACCAACGGCGCCCGCTACTACGTCGACCACGCGCACCCCGAGTACTCGACCCCCGAGTGCATCGACCCGCTCGAGCTCGTCTGCCACGACAAGGCGGGCGAGGAGGTCCTCCGGCGCTCCATGGTCGCCGCCGCCGACCTCCCGACGCACCCGGTCGTCATCGTCTACAAGAACAACTCCGACGGCAAGGGCAACTCCTACGGGTGCCACGAGAACTACCTGATGGACCGGGCGGTGCCGTTCGCCAACGTGGTCGCCGGGGTCATCCCGCACTTCGTCACCCGCCAGATCTTCACCGGGGCGGGCAAGGTCGGCACCGAGACCACCGCGTTCGGCTCCGAGCCGGTCCACTTCCAGATCTCCCAGCGGGCCGAGTTCTTCGAGGAGATGGTCGGGCTCGAGACCACGCTCAAGCGCCCGATCGTCAACACCCGCGACGAGCCGCACGCCGACCCGAAGCGCTTCCGTCGCCTGCACGTGATCGTGGGCGACGCCAACCTGGCCGAGGTGGCCACCTTCTTGAAGGTCGGCACGACCGCGCTCGTGCTCGCCATGATCGAGGACGACATGCTCCCCGCCAAAGAGCTGACCCTGAGCGACCCGGTCCGGGCCATGCACCAGGTCTCGGCCGACCTGTCGCTCGCCCGCGCCGTTGCGCACGCGCCGACGGGTCGACCATCACCGCGCTCGAGATCCAGTGGGAGATCTTCGCGGCGGCCCGGCGGTACGCCGAAGGAGCAGCGGGCTCGAGGTCATCGGCGACGAGCCGGTGGGCGAGATGGTCCTCGACCGCTGGGAGGCCGTCCTCCACGGCCTGGAGACCGACCCCGAGTCCCTCGTCCACCAGCTCGACTGGGTGGCCAAGCGCACACCTCATCGAGGCCTACCGGGACCGGCACGGCTGCAGCTGGGACGACCACCGGCTGGCCGCCCTCGACCTGCAGTACCACGACCTGCGACCCGAACGGTCCCTGTTCGCCCGGCTCTCCATGGAGCGGCTGGTGACCGACGAGGCGGTCGCCGAGGCGGTGACCGAGCCGCCCCGGCGGACCCGGGCCTGGTTCCGGGGCCGCTGCCTGGCCCGAGTGGCCCGACGCGGTGGTGACCGCCAACTGGGATTCTCTCGTCTTCGACCTCGGCACGCGACCCGTTGCGCCGCGTCCCTATGATGGACCCACTCAAGGGAACGGCCGAGCACACCGCCTCGCTGTTCGAGGCGTGTGCGAACCCGGCAGAGCTGCTGGACCGACTGAGTTCCTGAGGTGATGACCAATGGCAGAACGTGAGCAGAAGCGGCGCACCGCTCCCTCGCGGACCGAGACCGAGGTCGACGAAGAGCCGGCCCCGTCGTCGCCGCGCGGCGAGAAGCTGAAGGCCGACCTCGACGACCTGCTCGACGAGATCGACGAGGTCCTCGAGGACAACGCCGAGGAGTTCGTCCGCAACTACGTGCAGAAGGGCGGGCAGTAAGCCGCCGGTGGCGCTGCCCATCTTCCACCCGGTCGACGATCCGGGGCCGGACTTCACGAGCCTGCTGCGCAAGTCCGGCACGCCCGGCTGATCTCGGCGACCGAGACGGCCCTGACCGTCCGCCACGCGACCACGGTCGTCGCGCTCCGCTTCGCCGACGGCATCGTCATGGCCGGCGACCGCCGGGCCACCGAGGGCTACTCGATCGCCCACCGGGCCATGGACAAGGTCTTCCCGGCCGACCGCTGGTCGGCCGTCGCCATCGCCGGGGCCGCCGGCCCGGCCGTCGAGATGGTCCGGCTGTTCCAGGTCCAGCTCGAGCACTACGAGAAGGTCGAGGGCGTCTCGCTCAGCCTCGAGGGCAAGGCCAACCAGCTGGCCCAGATGGTGCGCCAGCACCTGCCGATGGCCATGCAGGGCCTGGCCGTCGTGCCGCTGTTCGCCGGCTACGACCTGCGCCGGGGGATCGGCCGCATCTACACCTACGACGTCACCGGCGGCCACTACGAGGAGGCCGACTTCCAGGCCACCGGCTCGGGCGGCCGCGACGCCCGCACGACGATCAAGCTCGGCTTCCGAGAGGGGCTGACCCGGCGCCGAGGCGATCGAGCTGGCCATCGAGGCGCTGTTCGAGGCGGCCGACGAGGACGCCGGCACCGGCGGTCCCGACCTCGTGCGGGGCATCTACCCGCTGGTGGCGGTCGTCGACGCCGACGGCTACGCAGCAGGTCGACGAGGCCGAGGTGGCCGACCGGTTCCTGGCGCTGATCGAGCGGCGCGCGGGCCGAGCGGGCGGCGCGACGCCGGGAGGGGTGAGCCCGGATGAGCATGCCCTTCTACGTCGCCGCCCGAGCAGGTGATGAAGGACCGGGCCGAGTACGCCCAGAAGGGCATCGCCCGGGGCCGCTCGCTCGTCGCCACCACCTACGAGCACGGCGTCGCTGATCGTGGCCGAGAACCCGTCGCGCTCGCTCCACAAGATCAGCGAGATCTACGACCGCATCGCGTTCGCCGGGGTCGGCAAGTACAACGAGTACGACCAGCTCCGGGTGGCCGGCGTCCGCCACGCCGACACCAAGGGGTTCGCGTTCAGCCGGGAGGACGTCGACGCCCGGTCGCTGGCCAACCTCTACGCGCAGTACCTGGGCAACGTCTTCACCCACGAGATGAAGCCGCTCGAGGTCGAGATCCTGGTGGCCGAGCTGTCGGGCGACGACCGGCCCGACCAGCTGTACCACATCGCCTACGAGGGCACGATCACCGACGAGGAGCACTTCGCGGTGCTGGGCGGCGACGCCGAGACGATCGCCGAGCGGGTCGGCGAGTCCTGGCGAGGCCGGCTGGGACCTCGCCGCACGCGCTCTCGGCCGCCGTCCGGGCCCTGGCCGGCCCCGACCGGACCCTCGGCCGCGACGACCTCGAGGTCGCCGTGCTGTCCCGCCAGAACGGCCGGCGCACCTTCCGGCGCATCGGCGAACGGCGAGCTGGCCGAGCTGCTGCCGCGAGCGCCCCGGCCGCCGTGGCCAGCGCCGAGGCGACGACCCCCGAGGAGCCAGGAACCCGACGGACACCGCAAGCATAGACCCGCCGGGGTCCTGCCTGAGCCGAGCCGATCCGGCGGTACGGTGGCCATCGTGCGACGGCGGATCTTCGGACTCGAGAACGAGTACGGGGTCACCTTCACGCTGCGCGGCCAGCGCCGGCTCAGCCCCGACGAGGTGGCCCGCTACCTGTTCCGACGGGTGGTGAGCTGGGGCCGCTCGAGCAACGTCTTCTTGGAGAACGGCGCCCGCCTCTACCTCGACGTCGGCAGCCACCCCGAGTACGCGACGCCCGAGTGCGACCGGATCACCGACGTCGTGACCCACGACAAGGCGGGGGAGTGGATCCTCGCCCAGCTGGTGACCGGCGCCCAGGCCCGCCTGCGCGAGGAGGGCATCCGCGGCGACGTCTACCTGTTCAAGAACAACACCGACTCGGCCGGCAACTCCTACGGCTGCCACGAGAACTACCTGACCGAGCGCAACGACGACTTCAGCCGCTACACCGAGGTGCTCATCCCGTTCCTCGTCAGCCGCCAGATCTACGCCGGCGCGGGCAAGGTCCTGCACACGCCGCGGGGCGCGACGTTCTGCCTCAGCCAGCGGGCCGAGCACATCTGGGAGGGCGTGTCGTCGGCCACCACGAGGAGCCGGCCGATCATCAACACCCGCGACGAGCCGCACGCCGACGCCGAGCGGTTCCGGCGGCTGCACGTGATCGTGGGCGACTCCAACATGTGCGAGTACGCGACCTTCTTGAAGGTCGGGGCGACCAGCATCATCCTGGCCATGCTCGAGGACTCCTCGACCGTGCTGCGCGACCTCACCCTCGAGAACCCGATCCGGGCCATCCGCGAGATCAGCCAGGACATCACCTGCCAGCGCCGGGTCCGGCTGGCCAACGGCCGGGAGATGCGGGCGCTCGACATCCAGGCCGAGTACCTCCAGCGGGCCCAGCGGTTCCGGGACCAGCGGGGGCTCCAGCCCGAGGAGGACCTGGCCCTCGACATGTGGGAGCACTGCCTGAAGGGCCTCGAGTCCGACCCGCTTCACCTTGTGGCGCGAGTGCGACTGGGTGGCCAAGTACCGGCTCATCGAGGAGGTCCGCGAGCGCCACCAGCTGCCGCTCGCCCACCCCAAGGTGGCCATGGTCGACCTCATGTACCACGACGTCGACCGCTCCCGGGGGCTCTTCTACAAGCTCCAGCAGCGCGACCAGGTCGAGCGCATCTGCACCGACGCCGACATCGCCGTCGGCCATGACCCAGGCCCCCGAGACCACCCGGGCCCGGCTGCGCGGCGCGTTCGTGCGGCGGGCCAAGGAGCGCCGCCGCGACTTCACGGTCGACTGGGTGCACCTCAAGCTGAACGACCAGGCGCAGCGCACGGTGCTGCTGAAGGACCCGTTCAAGTCCCACGACGAGCGGGTCGAGCGCCTGATCGCGTCGCTTTGAGCGGTCCCGGGCTCGAAGCGGACGACGCCGTCGACGGTGGCGACGCCGCGACGCCACCGAGACCGACCGTTGCGCCGGGGCGCCCGACGCAGCACCAGCCGGCACGTCCCGCGTCCCGAGCGCCAAGCGCCGGGCGCTCGAATGGCTGGTCGATCATCGCCATCGCGGTGACCGTCGCGTTCCTGCTGCGGATCTTCGTCGTCCAGACCTTCTACATCCCCTCGGCGTCGATGATCCCGACGCTCCAGGTCGGTGATCGCATCTTGGTCAACAAGCTCGCCTACCACCTCCACGGGGTCGGGCGGGGCGACATCATCGTGCTTCAAGGCCCCGCCCAAGGTGGCTCCGACGTGCGCAACGAACGACACCGATCTCGTGAAACGGGTGATCGGTCTGCCCGGAGAGACCATCTCGGACCGGAGCGGCACCGTGTACATCGACGGCAAGGTGCTCCCTGAGCCGTGGCTGCCCAAGAACGACCCCAACACCTACACCCCGTCCTTCGGGCCGGTGAAGATCGGCGCCCAACAGCTACTTCGTGATGGGGGACGACCGGACGAACTCCTGCGACAGCCGCTACTGGGGGACCGTCAGCCAGGTCCTCCATCATCGGCAAGGTCGAGCTACGGATCTGGCCGCTCGACCGGATCCACTTCTTCTGAGGCGTTCGTTGATCTGGCCGCTCGCTGTTCTTGCCGCTCGGAGCGGCTCATGGGGTCTTTGAGCCGCACGCCGACCGCGCTCGGGGGGTCATGCGGTAGCGTCGCCGCTTCGTGAATACCGACCTGCCGAGCGCCGAGCGGCCCGACCAAGACCAGCCGGTCGACCGCCAGGGCCCCCCCGCCGGTATCCGAGAGGATCCTCCCGCCGGCCAGCCGCCCGACGGCGGCCCACAACCAACCTCACGGGTTCATCCGCGTCCGACCACCAAGCGACGGGCGGTCGAGTGGCTGGTGATCATCGCCATCGCGGTGGTCTTGGCGCTGGTCTTGCGGCTGTACGTCATCCAGACCTTCTTCATCCCCTCGGGGTCGATGATCCCGACGCTGCAGATCGGCGACCGCATCTTGGTGAACAAGCTGGCCTACCGCCTCCACGGGGTCGGGCGGGGCGACATCATCGTGTTTCGGGCCCCGCCCCGGGTCGCGGCGGCGTGTGAGACCAACGACACAGATCTGGTGAAGCGGGTCATCGGGTTGCCGGGCGAGACCATCTCGGACCGGGGCGGCACCGTGTACATCAACAGCAAGGTGCTCCCTGAGCCGTGGCTGCCCAAGAACGATCCCAACACCTACACCCCGTCGTTTGGGCCGGTGAAGATCGGCCCCAACAGCTACTTCGTGATGGGGGACAACCGGACCAACTCCTGCGACAGCCGGGACTGGGGGACGGTCAGCAGGTCTCTCGTCATCGGCAAGGCCGAGATGCGGATCTGGCCGATCGACCGGATCGGCTTCTTCTGATTCGAAGACGCGCTGGCTCGAAAGCGCAGCGACCGGGGCCCTAGGTACCCTTCGCGGATGCACCGTCGACACCGTCGGTTCACCCTTTCGACGCATCAGACAGCACTCGGGATGGCGGTGGCGCTCATCGCGGTGGCCGTTTGGGTCGGGATGGGTCCTGCCGGCGCGTCGACGCTGCCGACGGCCTCGTTCCGTGGGCACGGAGGGATCGACGAGGCTTACGTCCTCGGCGCGCCACCTCGGGAGCACCTCACCCTCGTGAACGCCGCCGGCGCGAACGTCTCCTCCGGGGTGGTCGACCGGCTGGGCGCGCTGCTCGTGCGCAATGTGGCGCCGGGACCCGGGTATCGCTTCGAGGCGCCGGGTGGAGCCGACCCGAGCGCGACCAGACCGTTCAGCGTGCTGTCGACGCATTCCACGCCGCCGCCGTCCTTCTACGCCGACCAGCACCTCAATGTCGGGCTCAACTACATAGAGATGCGCGACGGGATCACCCTCGCGGCCACCGTCCGCCTGCCGCCGGGCAAGACCCTGGCCGACGGGCCGTTCCCGACGGTGATCGAGTATTCGGGCTACGACGTCGCCGGGCCGGCCAGCCTGATCGCCGCCCTCGAGGGTCAGGCGTCGTCGACCAACCCGCTGCTGCCGTCGACCTCCACGATCGTGGGCTCGGTGATCGCCCCGTTGCTCGGCTTCGCGACGGTCAGTCTCCAAATGCGCGGCACCGGCTGCTCGGGTGGGGCCTTCGACCTCTTCGGGTTCGACTCGGACTTCGACGGCTACGACGCGGTCCAGATCGTGGGGTCCCAGCCATGGGTGCTCAACCACAAGGTGGGCATGGTGGGGATCTCCTACTCGGGCTTCTCCCAGCTCATCGTGGCCGGCACCGACCCACCCGACCTTTCGGCCATCACGCCGCTCAGCCCGACCGACGACCTCTTCTCGACCGGCTACCCGGGCGGCATCTACAACGACGGCTTCTCCAAGAGCTGGATCGAGCAGCGGATCTCCGATGGAAAGGCGGCGCCGGGGGGTGGTCAGCCGTGGGCAACGGCGGAGATCGACGCGGGGGACACAACCTGCCTCGCCAACCAGGCTCTCCATCCCGAGGCCGAGCCCCTGGCCACGCTCGTCGGTCCGAGCCTTTCGCGCACGCCGGCGCTATTCAACCAGCGCTCACCGACAGACTGGGCGGCCCACATCAAGGTCCCGGTGTTCCTGGCCGGCTCCTTGGAGGACGAGCAGGTGGGACCCCAGTGGCCGGCCCTCATAACGGCGCTGGGTCATGACAAGAACGTCTACGTCACCATGATGAACGGGACCCACATCGACTCGCTCGGGCCCAACACGATCTCGCGTTGGCTCGAGTTCCTCGACATCTACGTCGCCGGCCAGGTGCCCAAGGCTCCGCCGATCCTCGACCCGTTGGCCAGCGAGATCTACGCCTCGGCGACGAGCGACGCGCCTTCGATGACGCCGCCACCCATTCGCTTCACCGACGAACCGTCGCTCGCGGCAGCCAAGGACGCCTACGCCGAGGGGACCCCGCGGCGTGCGCGTGTTGTTCGACAACGGGGGCGGCTCGCTCGGAGCAGGGGCGCTCCAGCCGACGGCCTCCGCGAGCTTCTCGTCATGGCCGACCGAGGGGACGATCACCCGCTACTACCTCGGGCCCGACGGCTCGCTCACGACCGACCGGCCTGCGCACGCTTCGGCCGCCAGCTTCCGACCCAACCCGGCCGTCCGGCCGGCCACCGACCTGCCCGCCAGCGCGAATGCGTGGGCCGCCCAACCCCCATACGACTGGACCACCGTGCCCGCGTCCAACGGCCTGGCCTTCCAGACGTCGCCGTTCTCGACCATGACCACCATCGTCGGCCCGGCCAGCCTCGACCTGTATCTGAAGTCCAGCGCGCCGGTCACCGACCTCCAGGTCACCGTGACCGAGGTGCGACCGGGCGATACCGAGGAGGAGTACGTCACCTCGGGGTTCCTCGAATCCTCTAACCGCACCATGGCCGCCGGGACCTCCGAGCTCGACCCGGTCCCGACCTATCTGGGCAAGGACCTCCGGGCGCTCCCGCGCGGGCGCTACACGCTCGTGCGGATCCCGATCGACCCCATCGGCCACGTCTTTCGCGCCGGCACTCGGCTGCGGATCGTGATCTCGGCCCCCGGCGGGGATCGGCCGTCGTGGTCCTTCCGAACGCCCAAGACCGACAACAAGGTCCTCGACACGGTCGCCCTGGGGCCGGTCGTCGGCTCGTCGCTCGTCGTCAACAGGGTCTTCGGCGTCGAGGCGCCGGTCGCCATGCCGGCCTGCGGTGCACTGCGCGGCGAACCGTGCCGGCCGTATGCAGCGCTCGGAAACCAGAGCTGAGGCTGGATCGGTCATCCAGTTCTTGCGCCGGTGCCGGACTATTACCGCTCAAGGGCGGCAATTTCGGCCGTCGGGGACCGCTGACCAGGCGCCGATAGGATTCGATCCGGATGTTTTCGCTCAACCCCGAGAAGCTCTTCATCGTCCTGATCGTGGCGATGGTCCTGCTAGGGCCGGACAAGCTGCCCAAGCTGGCTCGCCAGGCGGGCGCCGCGTGGGCCAAGGTCAAGGCGTTCCAGCAACAGATCGAGAGCGAGGTCCGCGAGACGATGCCTGACCTGCCGAGCAGCCAGGAGATCGCCCGCATCGCCCGGTCCCCGGTCGCCTACCTCAACTCCATGGCCGCCTCGGGCGGCGACCGGCTGGTGCCGGATCCCGCCGCACCGGCCGATGAGGCGAGCCCGGCCGATGAGGCGAGCACGGCCAACGAAGCGTGGCCGGTCGACCCGGCGGCCCCCCCGAAGCCTCGTCCTCGAACGGTCACCGCGCATCGGAGCCCACGCTGGTGCGCCCGGCCGGGATCCCCGGACACCAGGTCCCCGCCGACCCCGGGATGAACTGACCGCCGGGGCAACACCGGCGGACGAACTGAGAGCGAGCCAGATCATGGCCATCCGGCTGTTAACCAGCCGCAAAGAGCGTCCGACCCCCGACGCCATGACTCTGGTCGAGCACCTGGCCGAGCTGCGCCGGCGGCTCATCTTCTCGGTGGTGGCCTTCGTCGTCGGTGCCTCGATCGCGACCGCCTTCTACCAGGGCATGCTCAACCTCCTCCAGCACCCGTACTGTCGGGCCAACCCACATGACTGCGGCTTTTATGTGACCGGGCCGCTCGACCCCTTGACGCTGCGCATCCAGATGGCCGCCTTCGGCGGTCTGATCATCGCCTCGCCGGTGATCCTGTTCCAGCTGTGGCGGTTCATCACACCGGGCCTGCACAGGAACGAGAAGCGGTACGCGATCCCGTTCGTGGTCAGCTCGGTCGCCTTCTTCTTGTGCGGCTGTGTCCTCGCGTACATGGTGTTCCCCCACGCGCTCGAGTTCCTGCGCCACGTGGGCGGGCCCACCCTGCACCAGATCTTGAGCCCGAACGAGTACCTGAGCCTGATCCTGCTCATGATGTTCTTGTTCGGGTTGACCTTCGAGTTCCCGGTCGTGCTGGTCGGGCTCCAGCTGGCCGGGGTGGTCCGGCCGGCCCAGCTGCTGCACTGGTGGCGTTGGGCCATCATCGGGCTGACGCTGGTGGCGGCGGTGTTCACCCCGAGCGCCGACCCGCTGTCGATGCTGGTGTTGGCGGTCCCCTTGATCGCCTTCTATTTCCTCTCCATCGGCGTCGGCAAGCTGCTCAGACGTTGAGCGATCCGCCGATCGGCACCCCGCCGTCGAGCGACGCCACGGCACGGCTCCGTCGGCGGTTCGTCCGCGACCTGCACTTTGCACCCGACCCGTTCCAGCTCGAGGCGTTCGACGCGCTGGACGGCGGGAGCTCGGTGCTCGTCTCGGCACCGACCGGATCGGGCAAGACCCTGGTGGCCGAGTACGCGATCTGCCAGACGCTGGCCCGTGGGACCAAGGCCTTCTACACGACCCCGCTCAAGGCGCTCTCCAACCAGAAGTACCGCGAGCTGTGTGCAGCCCACGGCGAGGAGCGGGTGGGCCTGTTGACCGGGGACACCGCGATCCGCCCCGGTGCGCCGATCGTCGTCATGACGACCGAGGTGCTGCGCAACATGCTGCTGGCCGGGGCCGACCTGCTCCACCGCCTAGAGACGGTCGTCTTGGACGAGGTCCACTACCTCCAGGACCCCTACCGCGGTGGGGTGTGGGAGGAGGTCCTCGTGCTGTCGGCGCCCAGCGTGACCTTCGTCTGCCTGTCGGCCACCGTCGCCAATGCCAACGAGCTGGGCGCGTGGCTGCGGTCGATCCGCGGGCCCACCGAGGTGGTGGTGGAAGGCCGGCGGCCGATCACGCTGCGGCACCACTTCGCCGTGCACCACCGCAGCGACCCCGGGCCGGTGCTCGCACCGCTGCTCTCGCACCGGGCGGTCGCCGAAGAGGCCTGCGGGTCGACCAGGCGGTGCGACGGGCCGGGAGCACCCGGATGCCGAGCTCGATGGGCCCGCCGGGGCGTCGCCCGACCATGCGCCTGCCGGTCCGCTCGCCCCGGCGCCTCGAGCTGGTCGAGCTGTTGGAGGACGAGGAGCTGCTGCCGGCGATCGTCTTCATTTTCAGCCGCGCCGCCTGCGACGACGCGGTGCGCCAGTGCCTGCGAGACGGGGTGCGCCTGACCGGGCGGGCCGACCGGGCCGCCATCCGCGCCGAGCGCGGAACGCCACGTCGAGTCGCTTTCAGACGACGACCTCTCCGTGCTCGGGTACCCCGAGTGGCTCGAGGGGCTGGAGTCGGGGCTGGCTTCCCACCACGCCGGGCTGGTGCCGGCCTACCGCGAGACCGTCGAGGAGTGCTTCGCGAGCGGCCTCCTGCAGGTCGTGTTCGCGACCGAGACGTTGTCGCTCGGCATCAACATGCCGGCCCGGACGGTCGTGATCGAGCGGTTCACCAAGTTCGGTGGGGCCGGGCGGGCGACGCTCACCTCGGGGGAGTACGCCCAGCTGACCGGCCGGGCGGGGCGACGCGGCCACGACGCCGAGGGTCACGCGGTGGTGGTGTTCGCCGCAGAGACCCCGCTCGCCGACGCGGCCCGGGTCGCGCTGGCACCGCCTCCGGACCTGCGCTCGACCTTCCGACCGACCTACAACCTCGCCGTCAACCTGGTCCGCCGGTTCGACCGCCAGACCGCCTACAGCGTGCTGCGCAGCAGCTTCGCCCAGTGGCAGGCCGCCAAGGTGCCCGGCGCACGCACCGAGATGCTGACCGAGGCCCTGGGCCGGCGGTTGGCGGTGCTCGAAGAGCTCGGGTACGTGCATGGGTGGTCCCTCACCTCGGCCGGGACCCGGCTCTCGACCGTCTACCACGAGTCCGATCTCCTGGTCGCCGAGGCGCTGTCGGGCGATGTGCTCGAGGGGGCCGAGCCGGCCGTCTTGGCCGGCGTGCTGTCGGCGGTCGTCTTCGAGAAACGCCGGGCCCGCAAGGCCTTCGGGCCCGGCCGGTCCCGCCACGGGACCCACATCCACGACGCGCCGCGGCGAAAGCCGGTCAGCGACCGGCTGGGCGAGCAGCGCCGCCAGGAGCTCTCAGAGCGCCTGGCCCGCCTCACCCAGCACTACGAGCGGATCCGGGCCCTCGAGGAGGTCCACACGGTCCCCCGGACCTCTGAGCCCGAGCCGGGCCTCGCCACCGCGGTCGCCGCGTGGGCCCGGGGCGCCTCGTTCGGGACCACCTTGCAGGTGGCGGCCCGAGACGCCGGCGAGATGGCCCCGGGCGACTTCGTCCGGACGGTGCGCCAGCTGGCCGACCTGGTCCACCAGGTCGGGATCGTCGCCCCGGACCTCGAGACGGCCGCATCGGCCATGGCCGCCCACGATCTCTTGCTCAGAGACGTGGTGGCGGCGGGCACGCTTCCCTCATCCGCCATCGCCGGAGTGGTGTCGCCCTAAGGTTTGCCCGGTCATGTTTCCCTATGTCGAGGAGCGCTTCAGCGACGACGAGGTAGCCGTCCTCCAGCCCTACTTCACCAACGTCTACGGGCCCGTCTTCGCCCTGGTGAACCTCCCCGAAGTGGTGAAGGGGGCCCTGTTCGCGCGCTACTCGCGCTCGCCCAAGAGCCTGCGGCGGCTGTTCTTGGACGAGTTCGTTTGTGACCTGGACGTCTCGGGCGACGCCTCCATCGACGCCACGGTCGGGATCAAGCGGGCCGAGGAGCTCTACGAACGGGTCTTCTACGAGTACGGCGACGACTCGGTGGCCCAGGTCGGCGGCGTGCACCTGGCCTGCGAACAGGCGTCGAACATCTTGACCAAGGTCCTCGAGTGGGGCCGGCTGATGGCGTACCTCGAGCAGTCGACCCGCTACATCGGGTACGACAACCGCATGGCCAACGGCCATTACCGGTACCACCGGCCGACGGCGGTGCTCGAATCGGCCCTCGGGGCCCGCTACGTCGGCGACATGGATCGGATGTTCGACACCTACGCCGAGCTCATGCCCCGGCTCCAGAGCTGGCTGATCACCCGGTTCCCCCGCCAGCCTGGCGACTCGGACTTCGTCCACCGCCAGGCGGTCCGGGCTAAGGCCCTCGACGGGCTCCGGGGCCTCCTTCCGGCCGCCTCCCTGTCCAACGTGGGCATCTACGGGTCCGGCCAGTCCTATGAGTCGCTGCTCTTGAAGATGCGCTCGCATCCGCTCGACGAGGCGCGGTTCTACGCGGACCTCATGCTGACCGAGCTGCGCAAGGTCATCCCGTCGTTCCTCCAACGCGTCGACGTCTCAGAACGCGGCGGCGAGTGGTCGGCGTACTTCGCCGACACGCGCAACCAGACCGCCCGGGTGCTCGAGCGCCTGTTCCCCGACGCGACGATGGGTGCCCCGACCGAACGTTTGGGCGGAATGACCGGCGAGGTGCATCTGATCGACTTCGACCCCGACGGCGAGGACAAGCTGCTCGCCGCGATCTGCTTCGCCCAGACGACGCTCTCAGAGGCCGAGGCGGCGCGACGGGTCCGCGCGCTGTCGGCCGACGAGCGGATCTCGCTCCTGCACGCGTATGTCGGTGACCGCAAGAACCGCCGGCACCGCCCCGGCCGGGCCTTCGAGCGGACCGACTACCGCTTCGAGATCGTGGTCGACTACGGCGCCTTCCGGGATCTCCAGCGGCACCGGCTGCTCACCATCGAGTGGCAGCCCCTGACCCCAGAGCTCGGCTACACCGTCCCTGACCTGGTCCTAGAGGCCGGGGAAGAGCCGGCCTACGTCGAGTCCCTGGAGCGGTCCCGGGCCCTCTACGACGCCATGGTGCCGGAATTCCCACTCGAGGCCGGCTACGCGGTCGCGCTCGCACACCGGGTCCGTTGCGTGATGCAGATGAACGCCCGCGAGGCCCTGCACCTGATCGAGCTTCGCTCGGGCACCGCCGGACATCCGTCCTACCGACGCATCGCGCAGCAGATGTACCGCGCCATCGCGGAGCAGGCCGGCCACCGCGCCATCGCCGAGACCATGGTGCACGTCGACCACGGGTGGAGTGACCTCGAACGCCTCGAAGGCGAGCGCCGCGCCGAGACCCGGCGAACGATGCGCGAGGCGCAAAATTCTTGAATACGCATGACCAGGGAAGACACGCGAAAATCCTGGTGAAAACCTGCGCTCGCTTCTTGACGACACGGGCCGCGATCTGCGTATCGTAACGGCAGTCCCAATCGCCCCGGCGAGAACAGGTGAGTCCTGGGCTCCGGCGGGAGGTTGTGTTGTGCGGCGGCAGGCTCGGGGGGTCGAGTAGAGAACACCACGTCGGTCAGGGTCGGCCTGGCCGGGCGTGACGGCACCAAAGGCCCCCGAGCCCTGCCCTGCCCTGCAATGGCCGGGACCGACCCCGTCTGACGCCGGTCCGGGGCCGCCAGACGGCCGGCGCCACGCTCCGATGGGCCTGGTATGCGCTTAGGTACCGTGCCCGAACGTCTATGCTCCCGCCGGTCGAAATCCTCACCAAGAAGGCGACTGTGCCCGACGAACCCGACGAAGAGACCGCTCCAGACGACCTCGAAGACATCGACGAGGAAAGCCTTGACGCGCTCGAAGAGGGCGACGACGACGAGGACCTCGATGACGACGAGCTCGCAGACGACGTCTTGGTGGTCGACGACGACGAGGACCTCGATGACGACGAGCTCGCAGACGACGTCTTGGTGGTCGACGTTGACGCCGAGGGGGCCAAGGCCGGTTCCACCACCGCGGAGCGACCGGCCGAAGAGGGCGAGGAGGAGGAAGAGGAGGAGCCCGACGACGAGGATGTCGAGGCGAGCCTCGATGTCATATTGAAAGAACGCCTGGTCGTCGGGGACGAGATCGAAGACGACGAGCCCACCGACGCCGAGGACCGCACCGAGGCGAGCGAGCGGGTGCTGCCCAAACAGCCCGACGAGTTCGTCTGCCGTTCGTGTTTCTTGGTGAAGCACGCCAGCCAGCTGGCCGACAAGAAGCGGGGCCTGTGCCGTGACTGCGTCTGAAGGCGACCAGCCGGGCGGCGGCAAGCAGCTGCTCGACCAGGCGCTCGACCTGTTCTTGTACGCGCCGGTCGGCCTGCTGGTGAGCTCGTTGGAAGAGCTCACCTCCGAAGACCTCCCCGAGCTGGCCGAGAAGGGTCGAGGTCGGATCGGCCGCCTCCTCTCCAACGCCCGGGTGGTCGGTCAGCTGACCGTCGCCATGGGACGGCGCTCCATCGAGTCCGAGGTGACCCGCTGGCGCGGGTCGGAGCCGAGCGAGTGGGGGAGTGGCTCCCACCCGCCGGAGCCGGCTGGCCCGCCGACGCTCCTCTTGGACCCGCTCGAGCCGACCGTCGCGGCCCGCCAACGAGTCACCGAGCCCAACCTGGCCATCCACGGGTACGAGGCGCTGTCAGCCTCCCAGGTGGTTCGCCGGCTCGACGGCCTCGGCCCGAGCGAGCTCGAGGCCATCTACGAGCACGAGGCAGCCACTCGTCGACGTCGCACCATCTTGCACCGGACCCAGCAGCTCCTCGGCCACGAGGACGTGCCGGGGCCGGCCAGCTGACCGGCGTAGCGAGCGGTCGGCTCGTGGAGGCAGTCCGCCGAGCCGAAGCGGGCGACCTCGAGCGCTGTCGTGAGCTCGTGGGCGAGGCGATCGCGGCGACGCAGGGCCAACGCGGGGCGGCCCTCCTGCTGGCCGACCAACCGCCGTCGGAAGCGGGACTGGCCGGTTCGCTCCTCGAGCGATGGAACGCCGACGCCCATACCGAGGTGCTCGTCGGCACGTTCAGCGATGCCGTCGTCGGCATCGGCGTCGGCACCCTGACCCGACTCGGTGCGCGGCGGCTCGGCCGGATCGAGTGCTTCTACGTCGAGCCCGACGCCGCGCTCGGTCGGGGTGGGACAGGCGATGGTCAGCTCGCTCGTCGAGTGGTTCGCTGAGCAAGGGTGCACCGACGTGGACGCGGTGGCGCTGCCGGGGGACCGATCGAGCAAACAGTTGCTCGAGTCGTCCGGGTTCAAGGCCCGGTTGTTGGTCCTACACCGCTCGCTCGGCTGAGCGCGCGGACCGGCGCCGGCGGGCGTCGAGGTGGCGGGGGAGGGATCGGCAGGCCGATCAGCTTGGCCAGCTCGGGCACCGAGCCGGCCGACCTGCGGGCCGCTTGCTTGGCCGCATCGTCGTCGGGGATCCCGGTCGGCCGTACGGTCCGGCGCACCGGTGATTCGAGCACGGCCGCCAGCAGGGCCAACCAGTCGGCCGCCGGCAGTTCGGCGGTCATCGCCGAGCTGGCCGCCGCGGCCAGCCGGACCGCCAGCTCGGCCGGGCAGCGCGTCGCAACCTCCGGGGGTCGGGCCGAGACCTGGAGCGCCTCGAGCACCTTGCCGGCGTCGATGGCCCCGTCGATCCGTTTCTGCCACTCATCGCGCAAACTGTTGACCCGCTCGGTGAGGCTTTCTTGGAGCGCGCGGGCAAGCACCCGGCCATCCTCATCAAGCGACACCGTCCGCGACGCCGCGACCACGGCCCGCAGTTCGCGCAGGCGCATGGTGCGTCCGGCGTTCTGTGCCGCGGTGGCACGGTCCTTCCAGCCGGCCAGGTTCACGATCGGCAGCAGTTCCTCGGCCATGGCCATCAACGCGTCGGCTGAGATGGCGTGTTGGCCGGCCGCCGCGGCGGCGGCGTTCTGCTCGTCGATCGCCTGACGGACCGCAGGGATCCCACCCCGGAGCAGTTGCTCGGCCACCGGGAGCTGCTCGGGGCGAAGCGTCGCCAGCGCCGCGTTGCGGTGGACCGCCGAAATGGTGGGGCGGCGATCGCGTCGCAGGCCGGCCGGCGGCCCATCGGTGCGCGGGCCCCTCGCCTGATCCTCGCGACCGGCCCCCGGTGGACGTCCGGCACCCCGCCGGGAATCCTCCCGACCGGCCCCCGGTGCACCCCGCCGGGCCTCCTCGCGACCGGCCCCCGGTGGACGTCCGGCACCCCGCCGGGCCTCCTCGCGAGGCGGTCGGCTTCGATCGCCCTCGGCGCCCTCGTCGCGACGAGGCCGTGAGGCACCCTCCCGGCGGGGCCGGCGCTCCCGTTGGCCCGAACCCGAGTCACGCTCGGAGCCACGCGAACCCCGGGCCAGGGACACGACGACGCCCGGTTCCGGGCACGGCGCCGCCCAGCACCTCGATCCGCTGCCCACCCTCGTCGGTGCGCCGAACGATCTTCGGTGCCGACACCGAGACCACCTCGAGGCCGTCGAGGCCCGACTCGAGTTCGGCCCGCACGACGTCACCCACCCGTCCCCCTGAGGGAACGAGATCGCCCGACAGGGTGCCCCGCGGCTGGCGGGCACCGGCGGCCCGCCAGGTCCACGAGCCGTCTGCGGCCTGGCTGGTCAGCTCGATGTCTGTGTAACGAGACATGTGATCGCTCACGCTACCGCGACCCGAGCAAGCCCGGTCACGGGTCCTCGGGGGACCGGGCGGGCGGAGCCGATCCCGGCTTGGGTTCCTCTAACATGTGGCCTGCGACGACAGGTCGAGCTTTCCGTGTCGGCGCTGGTGCGGCGGGTGCCTGTTTGCAGGAAGGACCGCTATGAGTGACCGTTTCGACGACTCCGATCTTCAGCGCGTCCCCGAACCGACGGCCGATGCCCCGCGCGAGCCCCAGTCAGGCCAGACGAACGCCGAACACACCCCTGATGGTGTCGAACCGTCGGCTCCCATGGCGTGGGCCGTTCCCCTGGGTGGCCAGCCCGAGCCGGTTGGCTCGCCGAGCCCCATCGCGTGGGCGGCACCCGCGTGGTCCGGTGCCCTAGACGAGGAACGCCCCCTTCTGTGGGAGAGCCCGGGCGGCGATTCCCCCGACCAACCCAGCCCGAGCGGCCCCCGTGGTCGCGGCGATGACCGGCGGGGGAGGAGCTGGCTCCTGGTCGTCATCGTGGCCGCCCTGATCGGCGGCCTGGTCGGCGCCGGTGTCACGGCCGTGACCAAGAACTCCGGGACGGGCATCACCACGATCAAGGAAAACACCGGCGCCCCGGGAGCGGCGATCGAAAACGGAGCGAACATTCCCCAACTCGTCGACAAGCTGCTGCCGGCGGTCGTCTCGATCGAGGTCAACACCCCCCAGGAAGAAGATGAGGGCAGCGGGATGATCATCTCGTCCAACGGGATGGTCGTGACCAACTACCACGTCATTGCTCTGGCCGCCACCGGTGGGGGAGTCCTGACGGTCACCGAAGCCGGCTCCACGACCCCCCAGCGGGCCACCCTGGTCGGCACCGACCAGACCGACGACGTCGCCCTGCTCCACATCACTGGCGCCTCGAACCTCAAGACGATCACGTTCGGTGACTCCGACAAGGCCGTGATCGGAGACGCCGTTGTCGCGATCGGCAACGCGCTCGGGCTCTCCCAAGGATCACCCACAGTGACCCAGGGCATCGTTTCAGCGCTCGGCCGGACCGTCACGGCCGGGGACACGGCCAGCACCACCGAGACGCTCTCCGACTTGATCCAGACAGACGCCGCGATCAACCCCGGCAACTCCGGCGGCCCCCTCGTCGACACCGACGGCGACGTCATCGGGATGAACACCGCCGTCGCGGCTGGAACCGGCAACGGCTCCGACGCGCAGAACATCGGATTCGCCATCCCGTCGGCCCAGATCGAAACGTTGCTGCCCGGCCTCGAGAAGGGTGGCACTCCGGCCAAGACACCCGGCTACATGGGCGTCGACATCGAGACACTCACACCGCAGCTGCGCTCGGAGTACGGGCTCACGGCCAAGTCGGGCGCCCTCGTCCTCGAGGTCGTCCCGGGCAGCCCGGCCAACCTCGCCGGGCTCGGCCAAGAGGACGTCATCGTGGCCATCAACTCCACGACGATCACCTCGGCGGCCGCTCTCCAGTCGGCCATCGACGGCTTCCAGGCGGGCCAGAGCATCAAAGTCACCTACTACCGGGGCGACCTCGAAAAGACGGCCACGCTGACCCTCATCTCGGAGTCGGCACTGCAAACGCTCGAAAACCAAAGTGCAGCTGGTCTCGGCGGGGGCGCCAACGGCTCGACTGGTGGGCTGATCGCCCCGTAACCGGACGGGCCAGTTGACCATCGTGCGACCCGGGTGCGCCAAAGGGGGACTCAGGCTCGACGATGGTGTCGCGACGACGTCACCGGCGTGAACGGTCACTCATTCCTCGACGTGAAGACACCGTGAACGTTCGCCGATCCCGGATCACCATCGTCCCTCTCGTGATCGTGGTCGCCTCACTGCTCATGAGCGCGAACACCGCTGGCTCGGCCGCCGCGGCCCGATCCAAGACCGCCCGGGAGCCGAACCCCGGCCCCGAGACCACCTCGTTCGCCGCTCTCGGGTGCCCCACGTCTTCGGGCGGGTTGCGCCAGACGCTGAACGGCCGGGTGTCCGGGTGCATCCGTGTCGGCGCGCTCGGTGCCGGTCCGTATCGGGTGGAGCTCCAGCAGGTGATCGTGCAGACATCGCTCGGTGCTGCCGTCCATGAGACAACGACGGTCCCGCCGGGTGAGGTCGGGGGCGCGGGGCCTGCCGCGACCCTGACCCTCTCGCCCCCCTCGGGGACTCCCGGCGCTCGGGTCACGGTAACCGGACGCGTGAAGACACCGATCTCTCGTCGCGAGGTCAGGGCTCGGTATGTCGACCTGTGCTGGGACGGATGCCGCAACGGCCTGCGGTACGAGGGTCAGCCGGTTCGTTGGACATCGCCAACCACCTTCCGGACCACGCTGGAAATTCCCGCCACCCCATGGATCGAGACCGATCCCACCCGGGTGCTCCGACCGGCGTCGGGGCAATTCTCCATCGCTGTCCAGTGTCTGGTGCAGTCGGTCGGATGCGCCGAGTATTCCGAAGGCAGCGCCGCGTTCACTCTGAGCGTGGCCAAGTCTCCGACCCCCTCATGGTGCGCGACCGCGAGGTCCTGCGCCTTGCTCACCGTCGTTCCTCGGGTCGCGCTGCCCGGTGATGTGGTCCGGGTCACGGGCGAAGCTCCGCTCGTCACGGTGGTCGGCGGTCAGCCCTTCACCGGCCTTGGGTTCGAGGTGACGCGAGGAGGTCCGGGCGGACCCGAGGTGCGCTTCGGACGCTCCGGGTATGCGACGGAGGCCGACTTCGGACATGGAACCTTCACGGTCACAGCAGCTCCGACCTGGTCGAGCCTTCCCGCAGCCACCCCGATCAACGAGCTGCAAGCAGGATTGCCACCCATCTCGGCCGACCCTTCGGACCCCTCGGTCATGGCGTGGTGTGACGACGGCGGCGTGGCACTGTCGGGTCTCGGACCTCAGACCCAGATCCCGACGGCCTCGGCGGCACCGGTACTCACGGCCCTCGGTTTCGGCCCCTTTACCCAAGTGCCTCCGACCTGTGCCACGACCATTCCCGAGGGTGCCGGAACCGGCCGACCGACGGTGGTCACCGTCTTCTACGTCTCCAAAGGGATGGAAGGGGAGGGACCATTCACGGCGGATGTGGCGCTTTTCACCACCGATAGTGGTCAGACATGGACAGCCGTTCCAGTGCCGGCGGGGGAGAGCCCGACCGACTTCGGCGGGTTGCGCGTCAACGGTGAAGAGGTGGAAGCGCTCTTCATGCCCGAGGCCAAGGGCTTGAAGCGGTTGACGCAGCCCGAGGCCGAGGCCGAGGACAGCTCCGACGGCAGCCACTGGCAGAGTGCGAACCTGCAGTGCCCGGCCGAGGGTCCTTGCGTGACGCTGGGGTCGTACTCGACGGTCAACTGCGACATGGTCCCCACGTCACAGGCCCTGCTGCGCTCGACCGATGGCGGTGTGTCCTGGACCCAGGTCGAGTGGCCTAACGAGGCCGGAGCCTGCGCCTCCTCGGAGCTCGTGGCCACGTCGCCGACCACCGAACTGCTCATCGACTCCGCATCGGTCTATAGCGTGACCCGCTCGACCGACGGTGGTGCGTCCTGGGCCGACATCGCGCTTCCGACCTTGCCCGACCAGAAGACGGGCACCGCCGTGAGCGCGCTGGTCGGAGGCTTGACCGTCCTCCCTGACGGGTCGCTCCTGTCGATCACGCAAGGCGCAGACGCCGAGTCCTGGGAGCTCCTGACGCCGGCGCAACGGGTTGGTGTTCCGTTCGGGGCGTGTCCGAAGCAGTGGAGCAGTCGGCCGAGTCAGCGACCCTGGTTCTCCTCGGCTCCCAGGTCTGGTGGCTGCCCACCGGTCAGCCCTCCGCTCCGCCGGAGCACTTGGCGGTCACCGAACTCGCCTGCTGACTCCCGCTGAAGCTCGTTGCGTCGTCATCACTCTGTGGTTGACGCATCACGCCCAGCTGAGCACGGCCACAGCCTTCGATCTCTACGGACACGTCCGCTACGAATCGACCCAACTAATCGGTTCTTATGCCAACGATCCAGTTCAAGGCCAAAAACACCGGCAGCCAAATACCGCGACGACCCACCGGTCCGATACCGGCCCAGGCGTCGTCGCAAGGACCTCGGTAGCGTGGCCCGCAATTATGCGCGACGGGAGGAAATATGCCTACCGACCCAGAGCTTGAGCGACTTCGGGCCGATGTATCGAAGCTCGCCAGCGCGGTCGTCGACCTGTCCATTGTGGTTGCCGACCTTGCCCGTGGGAAGCCCAAGCCATCCGCGGTAAGCAACGCTACGGATGCGGGCAACTCGGCGAACGAAGTGCGGCACGCAAACCGATGACCCGCAGAGGTCGGCAACCTCTTGGGCCCTGATCTGATCGAGCCGAGCGTTGGCATGGCGGTTCTTCGGATCGCGCGAAAATGCCAGAACCCAAGACTCTCCGCGATCGTCTCTCCAGCATCAAGTTCGAACTGGAACCTGTAGTGCAGGATCAGGCAACCCAGACATTCCCGGCCTCGTCAAGCAAGTCGAAGGGTAAAACGTCGAAGCATGGGAGAGACGCCCTCTCAAGGATGAGCTGATCGCCGGTGGTGCGCCCTCCGCCGATGCCCACTCGATCAGGGATGCTCAATTATCGGACCACTCACGGGAGACGAGGTCGAGTCCCTGGAGAAGCTTGAGACCGAGGAGCCCAAAGAACCGTGCTGCTCGACTGGGGCGCCATCTGCGAGCGGTACCAGCTCCCCGGCAAGGTGACAGGCGTGCTCCATTGCGGAGCCCATCTGGCCGAAGAAGCTCCTGAATACGGCCAGGCGTTCGGTCCTGACGTGCTGGTGTGGTGGGTGGAGGCAAACCCAGCGGTGCTTCCCAAGATCGAACAGGCGTTGGCTCCCTATTGGCCGAGTCAACGTGTGATCCATGCCCTGTTGTTGGATAGGGACGGGGTCAACACCCCGTTCCACGTCACCAACTATGACGGCATGTCGTCTTCGGTCCTTGAGTTCGGCACTCACCGGACGTTTCATCCCGACACCGTGTTCGTGGATGAAATAGTGCTTCCGTCATCCTCCATTGATGCGATCGTGAAGCTCGAGGGGATCCATTCAGTCAACATGCTGGTGATGGACCTACAAGGTGCCGAACTATTGGTGCTCCAAGGGGCGACTGAACTGCTGCCGTCCATCGATTTCGTGATAACTGAGGTCAACTATGCCGAGGTGTACAAGAACTGCGCCCAGGTGGAGCAGCTCGACGGATTCCTTGGTGAGTACGGGTTGGATCGAGTCGAGACACTATGGGTGTCGAACTTCGGATGGGGCGACGCGTTCTACGTGAAGAAGACAGCGTGACTGACATTCCTCCCGAAGGGATGCCCCGTGAGCACGACGATCAGCCCGTCCCGCTTACCTGGGAGCCGGTCTACGCGGTGACATCATCAGCGAACTCTTGGAGCGCCTGGCACATCTAGAAAGTCACTCAGCCACGCAAAAGGCCTGCAGCCCAGGGTCAGCCGAAGCTTCTTCCAAGCCCGCTCAGGCCAGGGCACCGCGAGCATCTGCGGTCGCCTTTCCGGGTCAGGTCTACTAAGTGACTAGGAGCACACCGCCCAGGGGCCTGGTCACATAGTGGACCTGGCCCGGAAAGGTGGCACCGCCGAAAATGGCTCAGGGACAGGGATTTTGTCCCCCTGAAGTGGGTCGGTGTGACCGGTGGCTGAGGCGACACATTGGGATGCATTGGGTTGCATCGGGTTACATCGCGATACATCGCGATATCGGGCGGTAACGTATAGCGCGGTTCGCTTTGGCCTCTGGGCCTGGCGGCCAACCGACAAGGGAGCCAACCGGATGAGCACAAAGCGCCTACGGCGTCATGCCCATCAGCCTGAGGCGAAAAAGGACTCCGAGCGCCTCACCCTCGCTCCCCTGACCTTTGAGCAGGCCCTAAAGGGCGCTCTGGCGACCAAGCCCCAAAAGGGGGCTGACCAGGATAAAAAGGCCGAAGGCGAAGGCAATGACGCCTGAGGCCGAGGCTGCCAAGGTTGCGGACTGGGTGAATCAGCAGCTCAGAGACGCTGGCTTTCCAGAAACTGCAATCCAGTCCTGGTGGATGCTCCTGAGAGACCCGCAGATAGACCAGACCCCCTACAGAGTTTGGGAGTCTCGGGATTTTTTCACCCTGAATGACCTTTTGGAAAAGACCCTCCGAGAACCATCTTCGTACCGCTCAAGGCTTGAACGCGTCACTTCGCAGCATTGGGCGGAACGACTGGCCCAAAGCCAGGAGGTTCAGAGCCGCCTCTTGGGAGGCTTAGCCCTCTAGCCTTCCCGAGTGCCTCTGAGCGACGGGGACCCACACTTTGACCGCTGGCAGCGCGAAGACGGGCCGACGCCGTACCAGGTCGATGTCATGCAGAAGTGGCTCGACCGGTTGGAGGAAGACCCCCGCCAAGACCCGTCGGAGCCAATCGAAAGGGGCCATCCCCACGCGCAAGATTCGCTTTGGCTTGCGTGGCTGATCGATGCCGACGCCTATGTGGTCCACGCGGTGAACCGGGAGGATCGCCCTCGGATCTTGCATGTGGGGCGCCGCCCCCCCGAAGGGTTGACCTTTGGCTTGGTGGAGGGTCCAAGTCGCCCCTAAACAGGGGTTCACCAGGGATTTCGGTGTCACACCCCCTTGTCAGAATGGGGGTATGGAAACGCTGAATCTGTGCTCCCTCAGTCCCTATTTCCATGACGAGGCGGCGGCCTGGGAACTCATGGAATCCCTGCGGTGGCCGGACGGCCCCGTGTGCCCTCACTGCGACGAGACCGAGCGGGTCACCTTCCTAAAGCCCCGTAATGGCCAACGGACGACCTCAGGGGGGAATCCCTCTTACCGCCGGACGTGGAAGTGCAACGCTTGCAAGCGCAAGTTCAGCGTCCTAGTCGGTTCAATCTTCGAGGCGTCGAAGGTCCCATTGACCAAGTGGTTGGCGGCCTTCTA
The DNA here is from genome assembly GCA_963804255.1 of uncultured Acidimicrobiaceae bacterium. GTDB lineage: Bacteria > Actinomycetota > Acidimicrobiia > Acidimicrobiales > RAAP-2 > Palsa-461. The sequence goes on from CAWDPK010000006.1 coordinate 288,635, forward strand.
CATGCTCACGGCCGACAAGAACGGTGTGGCGGCTTACGAAATCCACCGGACCCTCAACGTCACAAACAAGACGGCTTGGTTCATGCTCCATCGGATCAGGGAAGCGATGAAGTTCGGACCTCTGGCCGACCTGCTCCAAGGGACGATCATCGCTGACGAGGCGTACATCGGGGGCGACCCGAAAAACCGCCACGCTTGGCAACGTCGGGACGACGAAAAGACGGGACGGGGCACCGAGAAGACCCCCGTCGTCTCATTCATCCACGGCGAAAGTGGCGAGGTCCGCTCGCACGTTGTGGCTGACGTTTCGGGCCTGACCCTTGGTCGCATCCTCATCGGCAACGTTGACCCGATGGGTTCGACCCTCGTGACGGACAAGTGGAAGGGCTACAACTTGCCCGGATCATTCTTCTCCAAGCACGAATCGGTCGATCACTCGGCGGGTGAATACGTCAGGGATGGCTACACGACCAACGCGGTGGAGGGGTTCTTTAGCCAGCTCAAGAGAAGCATCGACGGGACCCACCACAACGTGAGCCGCAAACACTTGGGTCGGTATGTGGCTGAGCACGACTTTCGTTATTCGACCTGCAAAATGAGCGATTCCGACCGAATGAGGCACCTCATGGGTCGGACAGGCGGTCGTCGGCTGACCTATGCCGCGGTCAAAGCTGGTGGCACCTACACCTGACCGGACGCATTATTGCCCCTTTCCTGGACGGAAGGGGACCAATGACTGAGTGGGCGCAAAGCACGCTGCGTGTCAGAAACGCCGAGCTGTTCACGAACGAGGAGGGTGACTGGGTGCGAGCCGAGTTCGATACCGATGCAATTACTGAGTTTGTCATACCAATGGTCATGCCCCAGTTGATAACTGAAGCGATCCAGAACGAGGATTTCGTGAGGAACTTGGCGGACATGCTGAGTCCCCAGGTCACCATGAGGTGGACCGCCGATCTCATGGAGCACATGACACCGGAGGAGCTGTCGGCGGTCCTGGCTCGGTTCCTGCCGCCCGATCCAGGTCCCCTAAGTGACTAAGCCCCACCGCCCAGGGGCTGTGTGCACAAAAAAACGGCCTCCGGGCCGATCAGCCGTCCTCAGGCTCCTCTTCCGGCTCATCGGAGACTCCCTCGGCCCCGTCCTCGGTCTCTAGGAGTCGCCGCAGTACCTCGTCGGGATCGGTGTCCTCGGGCAGGGAAAACGGCTTGTCCAGATCGGGTCGCCTCGGGCGTTCGGGCATGGCCCCAGGCTATCGGGATGGTCTGGGTGAGAAGCTTCCGGCATGGCTGACCAGTTCAAGGCAATGGGGGCATGGCTACGGGGCTCTGAACTGGGAGAACTGGGCCGATCTTTTGGTGAACATGCGCGTAGAGTCCGCGCCCGCGGATGGGCCCTCATCGTGTCGGGGGTGGGTGGCGTGTTAGGGCTCATCTCGGCAACGGTCGAGCCGTCGAACACCACCCACCCAACGGCATTGGTCCCCACCTGGTTGTGGATGGTCCTCTTGTTTGGCGGGGTCATCGTCGCGCAGTTCTTGGCCTTTCACGACGTGCGAAAAGAACGGGATGCCGTCAAGCGAGAGATGGCCGAGCGATTCAGCAACATCAGATACCGCTTCGCAATGGTGGGCCTCCGCGGGAACGTTGGGACGTTTCTGGATGAGCGGAGTCCGATTGCCCGGGTGGGCTGTCAGTTTGAACTGATCTTGGCGAACACCTCAACCGATGTGGTCGAGTACGAGGTGGAGTCGGTTTCGATAGTGCTCGGGGATAGGACGTTTGATGACGATAAGTCAGCAGCACAACGGGCCATCGTGCTGCCAGGCGTCCCAGCCGGTTTTGTGACAGCTCCAATCTTCACCTCAATAGATCCCCCTCCAACGGGTCGTGGGGAGTATGTGATCCTCTATGGTCATCCCTCCCCGGAGTCACCTCGCTTTCGTATTCGACACAAGTTTCTTGTCCAATGGGTACTCCCTGACGAGACCGGGCCCCCAAAGGTGATTGGGTGTTGGTACATGGATGCGGAACCAGTGATTCATGAGGTGGTGGTCTCGTGATTGGCCACCAGCGTTTCGTACGGCAACCGGCCTTCCATCTGCCTGACCATGACACTCATGCGCTCAGTGTCGGACACCTTGCAAGTCGAACGGCGGAAGTCATGTTCGGCCACGTAGCGCCCAAGGTGTTTCACGCTGACGTGGTGGTGCGTCCCATCGATACTGCGCTTCAACTGGGAGAAGAACGACTCGACCCGGTTGGTGCTGTACCCGTTGCGGGCGTACTCACCAGCGGAGTGGTCAACCGATTCGTGCTTGGAGAAGAACGAACCGGCGAGGTTGTAGCCCTTCCACTTGTCCGTCACGAGGGTCGAACCCATCGGGTCCACGTTCCCAATGAGGATTCGCCCGAGGGTCAGGCCGTCGACGCGGCTGACGACGTGCGACCGGACCTCGCCGGTGTCCTCGTCAATGATCGAGAAGACGGGGGTCTTCTCGGTGCCCCGCCCAGTCTTCTCGTGGTCCTGCCGCTGCCAAGCGTGGCGGTTCTTCGGGTCGCCTCCGATGTACGCCTCATCGGCCATGACGACGCCCTGGAACATGGTTCGGTAGGGGCCTGCCATCGCCTCACGAATGCGGTGGAGCATGTGCCAGGCCGTCCGAGGACAGACCCCGTACTTCCGCTCGACCTCTCTAGCCGAAATCCCGTTCTTGGCCGAAATCATGTCGAAGATCACCAGCACCCACGTCCGAACCGGAATCTTGGTCGCGTGCATCATCGTGTTTGTCAGCACCGAGAACTGCTTGCGGCACGACCGGCACTTCCAGACGCGGCGCTCACTCATGGTGCCGCCAGCCGTCTTGCGGCTGACGCCGTTGGCGGGAGGGATCAGGTAAACGTCGGCCGCCTCACAATGAGCGCAGACCGGGGTGTCGCCCCAGCGCAGGTGCTCCAGGTGGCGGTAAGCGTCACTCTCAGTGAGGATTTCCCGGCTGAGGGTGGCGATGGTGGTCCTCGTGTTCATGGGGCCATTTTGGCAGGGGGTTGTAACACCGAAACCCCAGTCGAGAGGGGGTTTTCGGAGTGATTCCGAACCTCCGATGGGACAAGAAACCCGCCGAACCGTGGGAGGGAAACGGCCCCTGTACCGACTGTGGTGGTCCCAACTTTCCGTGGTCGGCTCCCCACGAACTGTGGGAATCCGTCATGGGGTGCGAGCCGGGGGCAGGGGGGATCATCTGCGCTCGGTGCTTTGCCATCCGATGCCACGCGAAGGGCATCGGGCGAGGGTTCGGCCTCGGCTGGTACTTGATCCCCAAGCCGAACGGGATGGACCCAGAGGTCCCGCTACGGGGCCGTGTGACCCCGACTTATCACCGCTTTGTTGGTGAGCCGACGGAACTGCTCAGGCAGTGGTACGCGGGCTACCAGGACTGTTCTGGCGACTGGGCTAAATGGACGCCCGCCGAAACCTCAGCACTCCTCGCAGAGGTCACGCCCAGCGGGGATCGTGTCCGTATCGACCCGGTTCGTCGCCTCGATTTTCTTTCCCTCTTCGCAGCTCTGATTGTTGTGGTACACGGGCTTTGGCTCTACGGACTTCGTGTAGTAGTAGGCGGCCATCGCTTCCTCCGATCAGGTGTATTTCGTCTAAGCAGACGCTACGCCCGGGCTGACCTCGCCGCACTGGGCCGTTTTTTTGAGCACACATCCCCACCGCCCATAATGCACATTATGTCAAGTTGATCGGCGACGTGTGCGCTGACAAAACGGCCCCACCCCGGCGCCCCACCGAATAACACTCTGACCAGGCAGTTCCCGCTGTAGCCTGGGTCCCGATTGCGTGGGTAAGAGCCACGCACGTCGAAACGAGAGGAGCACTATTGCAGTAGCGCTCTGGTGGCTACAAGCCGCCCTACTGGCGATCCGAGTCGCCATCGCCCTAACCGTCGCCGTCGAGCTAGTCCGCCACGGCCCCAGCGTTCCGCTGGCTCTCGTATTGGTCGCTGACCTGGCACCGGAGAGGGTCGGGGTGACCGCATGACCCCCGCCGACCCGCTGGACATCCCAGCCCAATGCTACAACGGGAACTGCCTGTTCAGACCTAACGAATCCGCTACAAACCCTCCGATTTGGCCATTCGGTGTCACACCCCTTTGGCACAATGGAACCATGAGCGACAAGGTCACAATGGCCACCCTGAGCAGGGATATCATCACCGAGGGTGAGGCTTATGCCTACCTGGAGCATTTGCGGTGGAACGGCACTCCCATTTGCTCCCATTGTGGTGGATCGGACGTATACCTGATCGGATGCCGCAATGGCGTGAGCCGTGCCACCAGGACGGGTGCCCAGTCCGAACGTCGGGTGTGGAAATGCCGCAACCGTGAGTGCCGTAAGCAATTCAGCGTCCTGACCGGCACGGTGATGAGCGGCACGAAAATCCCGATCCGCGTATGGGTGTTGGTGTTCTTTGAGTTCGTCGCCAGTAAGAACGGGACCGCTGCTCGCGAGATTGAGCGCAAGTACGGCGTCTGCCCCCGCACCGCTTGGCATCTTTTGCACAGAATCCGCGAGGCGATGGCCCACACTGACGGGACCCCCTTCTCGGGCAACGTCGTGGCCGATGAGGTCTATCTCGGCGGCACACCTAAGAACTGGCACGCCAACGACCCACGGCACGGTCGCACGGGGCGAGGCACCCACAAGACGCCCGTGGTGTCGGTTGTCAATGTCGAGACGCGCAAGGTTCGATCCCGCGTCGTGACCAATGTGGACGGACAGACCCTCATCGGGATCATGCGGGACTTCACCGAGCGCCCGATGACCCACCTGCATACTGACGCTTTGCCGTCCTATCGCATGGCGTCGATCCTCATGGCAAGCCACCACTGGGTTGACCACAGTGCGGGTGAGTACGTCAACGACAAGTCCCTTGGGACCAACAAGGTAGAGAACTACTTCAGTCAGCTTCGGCGCTCCCTGGACGGTTCGCACCACCACGTCAGCCGCAAGCACCTGGAGCGCTACGTCAGGGAGTTCGACTACCGCTACAGCACCCGCGATAAGAGCGATCCAGCCCGCATGGCCGACTTGCTCAGTCAGGTAGAGGGGCGACTGACCTACGCCGACCTGAAGGGGGCCTAAGCGTCCTCGGGAACTTCCTCTTCGTCCCAGTCCTCGGGCTTGGCACCCTGACCGTTCAGGATGCGCCGTAGGGCCTCTTCGGGATCGTCCTCCACCTGGGGTGGCTTGATCTTCTCGTCCAGGTTGGGACGGCGGGAGCGGTGACGGATCGCCATACGACCTCCAGGTATAGCGCGGTTCACTAAGCGCGGTTAGGCATGGGGACCCCCAACCCTGACCAGGGAGACCAGGACTACCCATCTATCGACCGAGAGGATCGCTTGTGACCGAACCACCGATGGAAGATGCCCAAGACCCCATGACTGTCGATGTGATGCGCGAGGCGATCAGCTACCGGGTCGTAAACCGGGAATGTCCATTCTGCGGATCGCGGGAATGGTTTGACCACGAAGACCGGGTGGTCCTTTTGCTCCCGTTCATTAAACAAAGGGGGCAATGGGTGGCCACTGGGGAGGTCGATGCGGCTATCGCCTTCACCTGTGAGGGGTGCGGGTTCACGCGGCTCCATTTACCCGCCAACCCCGTCCCTAATTGATGCCTGCGTTTTGTCAGCGCACACGCCGCCAGTTGATCCTGGGACCATGTGGCTGGCTCACTCCCCTAAACCGTGGTGTTGCTGATGTAGTCACAGTCACGGTCGACGGTTGTCCGAGCCCATACGTCGGCCTAGACACGGTCCTGCCGAGCGCGGCGGCGACCAAACCACCGACGGGGCGAACTTGATCGGCCGGGCCGAAAGCGCTACGAACAGTCCGATCGGTGCGATCCCGAGCACCCCGTACAGCAGACCAAACAGCGAGTACAGGGCCAGTAGGACGCCAACGGTCAGTGCGACCGGCCCGGGCCTGTCGAACCTGCGCCGAACCCGGACCGCGAGGTCAACGGCCCCGCACACCACGGTGAACCCGAAGACGCCAAAGTTGGCCAGCCAGAAGTGGTCTTGCGAGTAGAGGGACGCCTTGGCGTGGACACCCTGCTCGGTGACGACACCGGTGTGTACCGGATACCAGAGGATGAAGGCGACGGCGAGACACGCCCAGAGGGATGCCGCTAACACGAATCCGCAGCACCAATAGAGCGATCGCCGCTCGGGTTTCATCGTCTCCCCTAGTGCGAGCCTGGTGTCCTACCGATACCGCAGGCCGAAGCCGAACCGGTACAGCGGGTTCGCCATGTCGAAGGGGACGTCGGGGCGTTGGGCTCGCACCTCGTCCATCGATGACGGCAGGTCGAACGGCAGGGCTCCCTCGGGAGCCGCTCGGCCAAAGACCACGTCGAGGACCGCCCCATCCGATGCGCCGTAACCGGCCACCAGGGCCGCCGCGCCTGGCGCGATCTCGCGAAGCACGATCGGCCGCTCGAGGTGCACCTCGACGATGGTCGGCACGGTGCCCATAAGTTGGACGAGGTCGCGCGAACTCCTCGTCGGGAAAGTCGAGGCTGCCGGCGTGGAAGAACCGCTCGAGCCCCGTTCGCCTTCGCTCGTAGGGTGCCCGGAGGCGGACGATGGCGTATTCGGCGTCCGCTGGGTCCTCGACCACCGCGCCGTAGCCGGATGACTCTGCGGGGTCGAGGCCGAGACAGAAGATCCGAGTCCCCTCGGCCAGCGGGAGCACCGCCGTACCGGCCGGCCCCTGGTCGTTCTTCAACAGGGTGAGCGAGGCGCGCTGGGCACCCAGTCCCTCGCGCCCGGTCCTCGGCGTTCCCGACCACCCGTTGGGCCTTCTCGGGGTCGACGAAGGGGTCATCGAAGAGGCCGAGGGTGAACTTCTCGGCCAGAACCCGTCGCACCGAGACATCCAGGCGGCCCTCATCCAGGCGGCCCGATCGGACCAGGTCGACGACGACGCCGGGCAGGCCTCTCCTCCCAGCTGGTCGACGCCGGCGTCGAAGATCTTGAGGACCCGCTCCTCGCGCGAGAGGTGCTCCACGCCCCAGGCCCGGGCGGGAAACGGCGTCGCCGAACACCGCTGTGGTCGGTGACGAGCGCCCAGTCGGTGCACACGATGCCGTCGAACCCGTACTTCCCCCGCAAAGGCCCGTGATCGATCCCCCGGTTGAAGCCGAAGCCCACCTCCTCGTGCTCGGTGCCGATCGGCATGCCGTAGTAGGGCATCACCTGGGTGACCCCGGCCTCGAAGGCCGCCTCGAAGGGCGCAGGTGGTAGTCGAAGTGGTTGCCCGGGTAGACCTGCTCGCGTCCGTGGGCGAAGTGGGGGTCCTCACCGTCGAGCTGCGGGCCGCCGCCCGGGAAGTGCTTCACCATCGCGGCCACGCTGGCGGACCCAACCGCTCCCCTCCCCTCAGGCCTCGGACGTACGCGGCCACCAGCCGGCTGGCCAGCTCGGCGTCCTCACCAAAGGTCCGGCTGATCCGGGCCCAACGAGGCTCGGTGGCCAGATCGGCCTGCGGGTGCAGCGCCACCCGCAGGCCGACGGCCAGGTACTCGTGCCGGACCGTGTCGCCGAACTGCTCGACGAGGTCTTCGTCACCGATCGCCGCCAGTCCGATCGGCTCGGGCCATTGGGAGAACGGACCCGGCGGCTGAACGCCGCCGCGCGGTTGGTGAACGCATGGCGGGGATCGGTCGACAAGCGTGATCGGGATGCCGAGGCGGGTGTCTGCGGCGAGCTCCTGGAGGCGGTTGTGCCACTCGGCCATCTGCTCGCGGCTCCATCACCCCCACCAGGTTGAAGTGGCTCATGAGCCGGTCGAGTCACGTAGGCGGTGGCCGGAGGCTGCTCGATGAAGCCCTGGGGAGCATCGGTCACTGACCCGTCGGGGCCCGGGACGATCATGTTGTGGAAGAGAAGGCCCGCCTTCTCTTCCAGGTTCATCCGGCCGAGCAGGTCACCCGACACGTTCGGCGACCGGCCGGGCGGAGTCCTCGTAGGGCTCCATGGTCCCGTTGTGGTTCAGGTCCCGGAATGCTGCAGCCTGCGCCAAACGCCCGCTCCCCCGCTCGCGTACGACCCTATCCATCACGCACTCAGTCGGGAGATGAGCACGAGGCACGATTCCGCGCCCTCGACACCGAGGTGGATCGTCGACGAATCTACGTCCGCTACGCCTGCGTCAAGCCGTCGCCGGTCATTGGCGGCCCGCCGACACGGTCCGCGCCAGTCAGCTACCGGCCGCGGAGCCGCTCGGGTGCGTCTCGACCGTCTTGTTGGCGGTATACGTCGTCGCCGATACACCCATGAGTGTGAGCAGACGCGGCCGGTATCGCCGGGAGCCCGTTCTTGGGCGAGGAGAGGACCTGGGAGATGAAGTAGACCAGGGTGATGAGGTTGAAGGCCATGTATTGGAAGTCTGGCCAAGCGATGATTCCGTTGTCGTCGGTGAGCAGCTCAGCCAAACCCTTGGACAGGCCGAAGGTATTGCCGGTCAGCTTCTTCCGGACGTAGCTACCCGGGGCGCGGTCCCGTCGGCGGGCAACGGGCCCTTGTCCTTGTTGCTGTGTTTGACCGTGGCGGCGGCAACCGTGGCCGCAGCGGCCGGGAGCCCCAGCAGCACGAGGTACTCGGGTCGCCAATTCTGATCGACCGCCCCAAGGAATAGCCCGGCACCCACAACCGTCCTGCTCAAGAGCAGCAGATAGATGAGAGCAGTGATCACGGCGCCGGTCCACGCAACGATGCCGGTCTTGCTCGTCGATGCCCGCCCGTCGGCTCCCATGCACGCCGCCTTCAGGCCCCGTAGGCGAAAGTCCACATTCGTTGCGGGGATGGTCCCCGCCTTTACTTGATACGAAAGCAGCGCCGCGTTCCCGATGGCGCACAACGCGGCCGTCGCGAACAGGGCACCGACCGCGGCGACGGCTCGGTTTCCGATCGTGTAGGTGTTGTTCACCAAAGCCCAGGCACAAAAGGCTGCCGCCGCCGCAGTCGCGACGGCCGCGAACCCCCAGCGCCACTTGAAGTTTCGTTCTGCGCTCTTCGGCGGCACATAGAGGGCCGCTGGCGCGGGACCTGGCGGAGCGACGCCAGCTGGGGCAGTCGAAGCCGGCGGAGGGGTCCGAGAGGGCACCGGCGGAGGGGGGCCGGCCGCGGCCGGTTCCGGACTACCCGGGCCGGGGTGCGTCTGATCGTCCATCGCCACACTCCGATCTGCCCACGACGCGGTGCAGAAGCGCTTCGCTGGGCCGCCGAGCCGCACCGCAAGTTGAGTCCCACTGGCCAGCAATGGGACCGTGGCGCCGTTGATTCCATCATCACATGTGCCGTTCGAAGCTGCTCACCCGACGGAATCGGACTGAGCGGTACTCTCGAATGAATGGGCAGCTTCGCCCCTGTTCAGCCGGCAACTGAGACGGAATGCCTGGCCGCGATAGCCACCGGTCCGGATCGATGGACCCGTCCGAATTCCCACCACCGCTTTCGCCGCTGATACTTGCCCGTGGCCAGCGACCGATCTCGGGCTCGTGAACTCCGCCAAACGAATGCGTACAGTGACGGGCGATGGGCGCTCCAATGAGCCATCCGCTGACTGGCTCGAACCCTGAATAGCCCGGCCGCAGAGACCACCACCCCGCCGCCCGCAGCGGGGGTGAGCGGGGGGACCACCACTCTCGCACCGTCGGACGATGCCAGCCATGGGGTCGACTTCATCGACATCCTCTTTGGCCTCGTGGTCACCGAGATCTTCATGGCATTTGTGGCCGTCACTCAGCATGAGTACGCGACCTGGGCCAACCTTGTGTTGGCGCTCATCATCGTGGTCTTCAGCTGGATCGGCTACCACGTGGCCAAGAGCGATGCGCACCGCCCTTATTCCTTCGACTTGTTACCCCTGACCCAGCTCTTCGTGGACGTCATCATCGTTGCCGTCTACCTGGCGCTTGTGAAGGAAGTCGAACACACCCAAAAGGTGGCGCAGGGGGTCGGGCATGTGATTTCGATCCGACCCGAGGCGATCACCATCGCCGCTATCTATGGGCTCTACACAATGTGGGACCTGTTGCAGGTCCCAATGATGAAACCAGACAACCCGCATCTGAAGAAGGATTGGGTGGTCTTGAAGGAAAACGCGGAGGCCCATCGGCTGCGGGGATTGGTCGCGCTCGTGGTGTTTGCCGGATTTTCCGCGATCGTGGTGTTCGCCTGGCGACCCGGGTCGAATGCCTCCGTGGTCGTGACGGACCTGATCTATTTCGTGTTGCTCTATGCGTATCGGCTGCTCCAGAAGAACGGCTTCAGGTTGATTCCCAAGAAGACCGAGAAGACTCAGTCGTCCGCCGGGATTGGCGCCTGAAGCGTCCTCGCCCAGTCGTTCAGGACGTCTTGGTCCGTGAAGATGGGAATCCCGATGAGCCGCGCCTCTTCCTCTTCGACCGCGGCTCCGGAGCTGTCACCGGGTATGCGAAATAGGGCGTCGCAGCGACGCAGCAGCTCGAGATCGTAGGTGTACCAGAACTCGATCGGCCGCGGCACCACCAGGTTCCAAAGGAGCGTCAGGTGCGGGACCAGGGGGAGCACGTGACCCTGGTCATAGAGCTCGGTGGCCTTGACGATCGCCAATCTGGTGTTCAGTACCGGGTCGGGGTTGGTATAGGGACCGGCGACGTAGACGAGCGGCTTGTGGGCGGACCCGGTCACCACGAGGCTGCGCACACCTTCTCGGCCCTACGAAGCCCCTTCTCGGCCCAACGCAGCACGGACACCTCCTCGATTGGGCTCTTTCGGACCTTGCCCATGGCCCTCGATCTCGCCTGTCAGTCATTCAATCATCTGATGGCTCGGCGGCGGTCGGTGAGAGCGCGAGCCATCGGGCCTGACCATAAGCTGGGTTCCCGCAGCCACCTCGAGGAGGCTCTCATGCCCACGCTTGTCCCTGCTCCCCCATCGGGCACCTACGACGACCCGGCCGAGGAGCGTCTCTACCGCAAGCAGCGGTTGGCCGCCTCGCTCAGGCTGTTCTCGCTGTTCGGCTTCGAAGAGGGCGTGGCCGGCCACATCACCGCCCGGGACCCCGAGGACACCGAGACCTTCTGGGTGAACCCGTTCGCCATGCACTTCGGCCACATCAGCGTGTCGGACCTCATCCAGGTCAACTCGGCCGGCGAGGTCATCTACGGCGACCGGCCGGTCAACCGGGCCGCCTTCGCCATCCACTCCCAGGTGCATGCGGCCCGCCCCGAGGTGATCGCGGCCGCCCACTCCCACTCGGTCCACGGAAAGGCCTGGTCAGCGCTGGGCCGCCTCCTCGAGCCGATCACCCAGGACGTGTGCGCCTTCTACGAGGACCACTCGCTGTTCGACGACTACACCGGCGTGGTCATCGACATCGAGGAGGGCAAGCGGATCGCCCATGCGCTCGGGGGCAACAAGGCGGTCATCCTGCGCAACCACGGCCTGTTGACCGTCGGCCAAAGCGTCGAGGAGGCGGCCTGGTGGTTCATCACCATGGAGCGGTCGTGCCAGGCCCAGCTGCTCGCGTCGGCGGCCGGACAGACCGTCCACATCGACCCCGAGCAGGCCGCGCTCACCCACTCCCAGGTCGGCCACCCCGCCGCCGGGAGGTTCAACTTCAAGCCGCTGCTCGACCGGATCGTCAGGGCCCAGCCGGACCTGCTCGACTGAGCCAGCTAACGCCTAACGCCGGGCGTCGAAGGTCGGGATGAGGGTGCGCGCCGCGCGCGCCTCGTCGACGCGTCGCACCGGGGTCGTGCGCGGGCTCCCGGCCAGCTCCCCACTGGCGGCCCTGGCCACGACCCGCTCCAGGGCCTCGGCCAGGGCGACCAGGGTCTCGTAGCTCTCGGTCTCGGTCGGCTCGACCATCAAGGCGTCGTCGACGATGAGCGGGAACGCGACGGTGGGCGGGTGGAACCCCTCTTCGATGAGCCCCTTGGCCACGTCGAGGGCCGACGCGCCGGTGCGCTTGCGCAGGGCCGAGGCGGAGAACACCACCTCGTGCATGCACGGTCGGTCGAATGCGACGTCGAAGGTGGACGAGAGCCGCTTTCTGATCCAGTTGGCGTTGAGCACCGCCCGCTCGGCGACCCGGACCAGCCCGTCGCGTCCGTGGATCTCGATGTAGGCGAGCGCCCGGGCCAGTACGAGCGCGTTGCCGTGCCAGCCGTGGACCCGGCCGATGGAGCGGACCGGGGTCCGCCACCCGTAGCGGAGCGGCTGGTCGGCGTGGCCGGAGTCCTCGAGCCGCACCGGCCGGGGGCCGGGGAGGAACTCGGCCAGATGGTCCGCCACCGCGACGGGGCCCGCCCCGGGCCCGCCGCCGCCATGGGGCGTCGCGAAGGTCTTGTGCAAGTTGAGATGCACGATGTCGAACCCCATGTCGCCGGGGCGCACCATGCCCAGGATCGCGTTGAGGTTGGCGCCGTCGTAGTACATGAGGCCCCCCACCTCGTGCACCGCCGCCGCGATCTCGACAATGTCCTCTTCGAACAGCCCGAGCGTGTTGGGGTTGGTCAGCATCATCCCGGCCACGTCGGTGTCGAGGACGTCGCGCAGCGAGTCCACATCGACGCAGCCCCGCTCGTCACTCTGGACCGTCGTGACCTCGTAGCCGCCCAGGGTGACCGACGCCGGGTTGGTGCCGTGGGCGGAGTCCGGGATGATCACCCGGCGGCGGCGCTCGCCGCGGGCGGTGTCATAAGCGCGCATGAGGAGGAGGCCGGTCAGCTCGCCGGCCGCCCCGGCGGCCGGCTGCAGCGTCGCCGCGGCCATGCCGCTCAGCTCGCACAGCGCGTCTTCGAGCCCCACCAAGGTGGCCAGCCAACCCTGGACGAGCGAGGCCGGCGCCGCCGGGTGCACCGACTCCAGCCCGGCCAGCCCGGCCACGGCGTCGCACACCTTGGGGTTGTACTTCATCGTGCACGACCCGAGCGGGTACGCCCCGAGGTCGATCGAGTACTGGCGGTGGCTGAGGCGGGTGAAGTGCCCGACCAGGTCGCGCTCTGAGACCTCGGCCACATCGACGTTGGCCGGCCGCCGGTGCTCTGGTGGCACGAGCTCGTCGAGCGGGGTCTCTTCGATCCCGGTCGTCGGCAGCTGCCAGCTGGACCGGCCCGAGCGCGACAGCTCGAAGAGGGTCGGCTCGCTGTCGCGTCCGACGAGCGGGGCGCTCGACGCCCGGCCTCCGGCGGCGGTCACCGGACCGCCTTGTCCAGCGCGGCCACGAACCGGTCGATCTCGTCACGGGTCCGGCGCTCGGTCACCGCGAGGAGCAGCCCGTGGGTGGCCGCCTCCTCGCCCACCGAGCCGTCGCCGCCCCGGCCCACCAGGTCCTCTAGGGCCACGCCGGCCAAGAACCCCTCCTCGGCCAGCCGCTCCACGGCCACCCGGGCCGCCACCGGCAGGCGCAGCGCGAACTCCCGGACGACCGGCGTGGTCCCGGTCAGCGGCTCCACCCCGGCCAACTCGACCAGCGCCCGGCGGCAGTAGCGGGTCGCCCGGGCGCAGCGGGTGGCGATCTCGGCCAGGCCGGTCGTGCCGAGCCAGCCCAGCTGGACCGCCGCGGTCAACGCCATCAGGGTCTGGTTGGTGCAGACGTTGGAGGTGGCCTTCTCCCGCCGGATGTCCTGCTCGCGCGCCCGCAGCGTGGTCACGTAGGCCAGCCGGCCGTCCGCGTCGAGCGTCTCGCCGACCAGCCGGCCGGGCAGGCGACGCACGTGGGCGGCGCTGCACGCGAACAGCCCCAGATACGGACCGCCGAAGGAGAGCGGGGTCCCGAAGGGCTGGCCCTCCCCCACCGCCACGTCGGCGCCCCAATCCCCGGGGCTGCGCAACACGCCGGCCGCCACCGGGTCGGCGGCCACCACCATGAGCGCGCCCCGTTCGTCGCACAGGGCCCGGACCGCTGCCATGTCCTCCAGGCAGCCGAGGTAGTTCGGATAGCCGACCACCGCCACACCGACATCGGTCTCGTCGGCCACCTGGTCCCAACGGGTCCGGCCCTCCTCCAAGGGCACCTCGACCAGCCGGTGGCCGATCCCCGCCGCGAACGTGGACAGCACGGCCCGCCAGTGCGGGTGCAGCCCCGCCGAGACGAGGACACCCGATCGCCCGCTCGCCCCGACGCCCAGGTTCACCGCCTCGACCACCGCGCTGGCCCCGTCGTAGAGGGAGGCGTTGGCGATCGGCAGGCCGAACAGCCGGCTGACCATGGTCTGGAACTCGAAGATCGCCTGGAGCCCGCCCTGGGCCACCTCGGCCTGATACGGGGTGTAGGCGGTCACGAACTCCGAACGCCCGGCGAGGGCCCGCACCACCGGGGGCACCTCGTGGTCGTAGGCGCCCGCGCCGGCGAAACAGACCAACCGGTCGGTGCGGGCCCCGTTGGCGTCGGCCCGGGCCCGGGCCCGGGCCAAGACGTCGGGTTCGGGGAGGCCGGGCTCGAGGCCCAGCCCGCCGGCGATCCGCAGCGCCGCCGGGACGGCCACGAACAGCTCGTCGAGGGAAGACAGACCGAGGAACGCCAGCATGTCGGCGATGTCGTCGTCGGTGTGAGGAAGGTAGTCGGCCACCTCAGTGCTTCCCGCTCGTCCAGAAGGGGAGCTTGTGCAGCCGGGCGGTCAGCTCCCGACCCCGCTGGTCGATCACCACCGGATCGCCGATCTTGGCCCCCGCTGCGGTGTCGATCAGCGCGAGGGCGATCCCCCGCTCGAGCATCGGTGAGAAGTTGCCACTCGTCACCTCGCCGATCCGGTTGCCCTCCCCGAGCACCGCGGCTCCGCTCCGGGGGGGCTGGCGTCCCTCGGTCACCAGGCCCCGCAGCGATCGCCGCACCCCCTCGGCCCGCTCGGCCAACAGCGCGTCGCGGCCCAAGAAGGCTTGCTTGTCCCATCCGACCACCCACGACAGCCCGGCCTGGGGCGGCGTGATCCCGGGCCCGAGCTCGTGGCCGTGCAACGGCAGGCCGGCCTCCAAGCGCAGCGTGTCTCGGGCACCAAGGCCGGCCGGCGTCGCGCCCGCCTCGAGGAGCGCGCGCCACAACGACGCCGCGCCCGAAGCCGGCACCGCGCATTCGACACCGTCCTCGCCGGTGTAGCCGGTTCCGGCCACCGCCACCGTGTGGCCCCGCCACTCGATCTCGGCGACGCAGAAGCGCCCCACCGCGGCCGCCTCCGGCGAGACGGTGGCCAGCAACCGGCGGGCCGTCGGTCCTTGCAGCGCGATCACCGCCCGTTCGCCGGTGACGTCGACGCCGGGCAGCACGCGCCGGACCGGCTCGGTGTTGGACGCGTTCGGCATCACGTCGAAGCGCTCCGGGGCCATCCACCACACGATCATGTCGTCGAGCACCGACCCGTCCTCTTCCAACAGGTGGGTGTACTGGGCCCGGCCGGGCCCGATCGTCGAGAGGTCGTTGGTGAGGGTGCGCTGGAGCACCGCGAACGCGTCGGGCCCCTCGACCAGAAGCGTGCCGAGGTGGCTGACGTCGAAGGCCGCCGCGCCGCTGCGGCAGGCCCGGTGCTCGGCGATGGTCCCGGCCGGGTACGACAGCGGCATCTCCCAGCCACCGAACTCGACCAGCTTCGCCCCCAGCGCGAGGTGCTCGTCGTAGAGGGCCGAGCGCTTCAACGCTGTCGAATTGGTGGGGGCCGCCGAGTGTGTCGCTGTCGTGGACTCGGGCTCGGTCACCGGTGGCAGCCTACGGGCGGGCGGTGGTGGTCCGAAACGGGGCGGTCAACCGGGGGCGGGTCAATCGGGGGCCGGTCAGCGGCCGCTCAGGCGGCCCGCACGGCGAGGGGGTTCAGTCCGTTGCGGGCCAAGAGGGCCAGGAAGTCCCGCTGGTAGACCACGACCAGCGAGACGTCGGGATAGAGCTGGCGCAGCCGGCGGATCTTGGCGTTCTTGCGGGTCACCAGTCGCTGGTCGGCCGTGGTCATTTCGACGAAGCAGCCGTGGACCGGCAGCCAGAAGTCAGGACGGAATCCAGAGGTGGGGAACCCGTCCCCGTCCCACCCGAGCGCGAACTCGACCGGCTCGTACTCCCATTCGATCTCGTGGACGTCGAGCAGCGCCGCGAACAGGCGCTCGGACGGGTGGGCGAAACGGACCAGTGCCGCTCGCGACGTGCAGGGATGACGGAGCGTACGACCGCTAGCCGCCCCGTTCACGCCCCGGCGGCTCGTGCCGGTTGGGCCCCGTCGCCCACCTGCCCTGAGGTCGGACGCTCGATTCGAACAATGTCGGCTGCCAGCTCGTTCACCACCCCTGATAGCGGTACGACGTTGAACACTCCCTGGCCGCCGGCCAAGAGGTTGACCAGCTCGCCATTGGTGTGCGCGAGCACGGTGGTGGTGTCGCTCAGCACCAGGTTCGATGCCGCCAGGTCTGCCCCCAGGTCCTCCCGCAGGCATCCGACGGCGCGCCGTGCCGATTGCAGTGACACGCCGGCGTCGAGCAGACGCTTGATGACCTTCAGCTCGAGCAGGTCGCGATAGGAGTAGCGGCGCTTGGTGCCGCTCCCGCTCGCCTCGGCCAACGAGGGCCGCAGGAGCCCGGTGCGGGCCCAGTAGTCGAGCTGCCGGTAGGAGATCCCCACCAGCTGACAGACCTGCGGCCCCCGGAAGCCCTCGTCCGAACTCGACTGTCCCGGGGGGACACTGCCGACACGGGTGCCTCGCACTGGACGGTCCGCCCTAGGCGTAACCGCGGCGCGCGGCACTGCTCTGTCCTCCGCCACGTATCTCCTCCTCCGCCGTACTTCCTCCGAGAGCAGATTAGCCCAGGAGCATCACATGGTGGTAATTACATCAAGGTATTTTTGCAGCCAGGCCCCTACGTTTTGATTTCTGGCCCCGGCCAGGCCACCACCGGGCCCCGGGCCCGCACCCCGACCCGTACCCCGGCGGCCAGCCGGCGATGGCCGGCCACCCGGGCCACCAGCGCCGGCGCCGACTCGTCCCCGTCGGCCTTCACCCGCACCACCACGTCGTGACCGAGGAACTCGGCGTGGAGCACCTCACCGGCCCAGGGCGAGCCGGACGGGTCATCGGTCACCTCGAGCTGCTCGGGCCGGACCAGCACCACCGCTGGCCCCGAGCGCGGCGTGGTCCCGTCTCGTCGCGGCTCGACGTCGAGCACCCCGAGGTCGGTGCGGACGCTCGAACCGTCGAACGTCCCCGGGACCAGGTTCATGGCGCCCAAGAACAGCGCCACCTCGGGCGAGGTCGGCCGGGCGTAGAGCTCCTGGGGGGAAGCGGCCTGGGCGATCCGACCGCCGACCAGCACCGCCACCTGGTCGGCCGAGGACAGCGCCTCGTCCTGGTCGTGGGTGACGAACAGCGTCGTCGTCCCGGCATGGCGCAGCACGTCCAAGACGTCGGCGCGCACCGCGGCCCGCATCTCCTCGTCGAGCGACGAGAACGGCTCGTCCAAGAGGATGACCCCGGGCGACACCGCCAACGCGCGGGCGAGGGCGACCCGTTGCTGCTGGCCGCCCGAGAGCTGGTGGGGGTAGCGGCCGCCCAGTCCAGCCAGTCCCACCATCTCGAGCAGCTCGTGCACCCTGGCCCGCCGGGCGGTGCGACCGGTGTGCCGGTCCAGTCCGAACCCGATGTTCTTCGCCACCGTCATGTGCGGGAACAGCGCGCCCTCCTGGGGGACGTAGCCGACCCGGCGCCGCTCCGGTGCGAGCCCCCGGCGCCCGTCGTCGACGACCGTCCCGGCGATGGTGACGGTCCCCCGGTCGGCCCGCTCGAAGCCGGCCAGGATCCGCAGCACGGTTGTCTTGCCGCTCCCCGAGGGTCCGAGCAACCCGGTGAAAGAGCCGGCCGGCACGGCCAGGTCGATCCCGCGCAACACCTCCAGGGAGCCGAAGCGCTTCTCCAGGCCGACGACGTCGAGCGCGTTCACGTCGCGCCACCCGGGCCGGCCGGCCGGGAAGTGATCGCGGCCAGGGTGCCCGAAGCGGCGATCGACCTCGACAGCGCACCGTTCACCGTGTCACCTGTCGTCGACCCCTTGCCCGCACCACCCGTCCAACGGTCCGTCCGGCACCGCCTGGAACAGGGACGATCCCCAAAATATTAGGGCAGCCTAACGTCGGTGGCGCCACGTGCCGACATCGTGGGCCGCCCCGATGGCGGCGGCGGCCCTGGCGCCTAGTCGCGGTCCTCGAAGATGGCCAGGTCGGGACGCCCGGCGACCTGCGAGGACGCCTGGGCGTAGTAGCGCGGCGGGATGCGGCCGGCCAGGCGGGCCGCCCGCCCGGCCTCCACACCCAGGCGGATGGCCCGGGCCATGGTGACCGGATCCTGGGCCCGGTTGATCCCGGTCGCCGCGAGCACGGCGTCGCACCCGAGCTCCATGGCCAGCGCGGCGTCCGATGCGGTGCCCACCCCGGCGTCGAGGATGACCGGGACCCCGACCGCCTCGCGGAGCAGGCTGAGGCTGTGGGGGTTGCGCAGGCCGAGCCCACTGCCGATGGGCGACCCGAGCGGCATCACCGCCGCGCAGCCCACCTGCTCCAGCCGTCGGGCCAGCACCGGATCGTCGGTCGAGTACGGGAGCACCACGAAACCCTCGTTCACCAACTGCTCGGCGGCGCTCAGCAGTTCAACCGCGTCGGGCAGCAGGGTACGGTCGTCGCCGATGACCTCGAGCTTGACCCAGTCCGTCTCGAATGCCTCGCGGGCCAGCTTCGCGGTGAGCACCGCCTCTGAGGCGGTGAAACAGCCGGCCGTGTTCGGAAGGATCATCACCCCGCGGGCGCGCAGCGTGTCGAGCAGCGAGCCGCGCGCGTTCGCATCGACGCGTCGCACCGCGACCGTGGTCAGCTCGGTGCCCGAGGCCTCGATTGCCGCGTCCAGCGCCTCCAGGCTGGCCATCCCCCCGGTGCCGAACCACAGGCGGCTGGTGAACGTGCGTCCGGCGACGACGAACGGGTCGGCGGGTGCTGCGTCCTTCGCCATCGGAACCCAGCCTACCGGCGGAGCTGTGCCGGCCCCGGTGCGTCGGCCCCCGGTGCGTCGGGGTCCGAGCGGACGGATCGGTCGATGACCCCGAAGGTCGCGCTCACCGTGGCCGGGTCGGACTCGGGGGGCGGGGCGGGCATCCAGGCCGACCTCAAGACCTTTGCCGCCCTCGGGGTGTTCGGCACCAGCGCCATCACCGCGGTGACGGCCCAGAACACCCGCGCCGTCACCGGGGTGCTCACGATCGACCCGGCGTTCGTGGTCGCCCAGATCGAAGCGGTGCTCGACGACCTGCACCCACGGGCGGTGAAGACCGGGATGCTGGCCACCCGCGCGACCGTCGCCGCCCTGGCCGCCCTGGCCGCACGGGGGGTGTTCGAGCGGCTCGTCGTGGATCCGGTGCTCGTCTCTTCGACCGGGCACGCACTGATGGATGACGACGGCATCGACGCCTACCGCACCCTGCTGCTCCCCCTGGCCACCGTGGCCACCCCCAACCTGCGGGAGGCGGCCGTCCTGACCGGCCGGCGGCTGGAGGAGTTGGGCACGGTCGAGGCGATGGTGGCCGCCGCCGAGGAGCTCCGGGCGCTCGGCACCGACACGGTGGTGGTGAAGGGCGGCCACCTGGTCCAGGCGCTCGGATCCGACCGGGCCGCCGGGACGCCGTCGCCCGACGTGCTCGTCGGGCCGGGCGGACCGGTGGTGCTCGAGGCCGACCGGGTGGTCACCACCAACGACCACGGCACCGGGTGCTCCTTGTCGGCGGCCATCACTGCGCACATGGCCCTCGGGTCCCCGACCCTCGAAGCGGTGCGGGCGGCCAAGGACTACGTCCACCGGGCCCTGGTCGGTGGCGCCGCGTGGCGGCTCGGCGCGGGCCACGGTCCCATCGACCACTTCGGCTGGTCGACGCCGCCCGGGGACGGCCCAGGCGAAGCCGTAGGCTGAACCGGTCATGCAGAGGACCGCGCCCATCGATGCCGGCGAGGCGACCGACGCGACGCAACCCGGCCGGAACGGCCAGGAACCCCTGCGGCCGCAGTCGGGCTACAGCCTGAAGCCGGCCCTCATCGTCGGGGGGTTGGCGGTGGTCATCCTGCTGGCATTCTCGGTCGGGGCCGCCCTGACACACACGCCGACCACACCGGCCAGCGCACCCAAGGGATCGGTGGCCGTGAAGGGGTCGTCGCTGCGCGCCGTAAGCGCCCAGAAGGGCCTGTCCACGATCGAGCGAGACGGCCAGCCGCCCGCCAACGTGCTGGCCGCCATCACCCTCCCCCTCGGGGCCGTGCGCGTGGCCACCACCAATCCGGGCGAGGGCGGATCCTACGACGAACAGGTCGAGTTCTCGTTGAACGCGTCCGAGGCGGCGGTGCTCGGCTTCTACAAGATCGAGTTCCAGTACCTGGGCTGGCGGTCGGTGACGAGCGGCGCGGCCAGCCATCAGCCCGGCGAGCAGATCATCGGGCAGATCGCGGGCGACGACGGCTTCTACTGGCAGCTCGGGGTCGTCGTCTCGCCGACCACGTTCTCGGCATCGGGCACCGAGGACGTGACCCGGTTCACCGTTCGGGTGGTCCAGGTCGGCGACGACGACTGAGCGTCACGCCACTACGGCCTCGCCCGCCGAGACCGATCCCTCCAGCATCTCGACGTGGTCGGCCCGTTTGAACATGGCCGCCCACACGAAGAAGTTGATCGGGTAGACGAGATAGCCGATCCGGGTGGCCGGCGCGACGAGGATCGCGATCAGCATCACCCAACCCCCGAGACGGGTGACCTCGGCGGCCGAGTGCGGCGTCTGGCGGACGAGATAGCGCGCCAGCACCGCCCCGCCCACGACGCACGCCGTGATCGGCACCACGTGGTGCAACCACGGGACCGCGGTCACGAGCAGGTGCCCGGGCAGCGCGCTGGCCGCCGGTGAGGCGACGCCCGAGAGGCCGAGCGGGAACAGGATCACGTTCACGATGAACACGTGCGGGTTGAGGATGAGGAACGGCATCACCACCGGGCCGGCCACCACCAGCATCCCGAGCGCCATCCGCCCCGGCGCCCGGCGACCCCCCGCATCGCGGGCCGCGAACAGCGCTAGGACGGCCAGCGGCCATGCGGTGAACTTCATGGCCGACACGATGCCGAGCACGATGCCGGACCAGCCCGGTCGGCGTCGTTGGGCCAGCACCATGGCCAGCAACAAGAACGCCACCACCGGCATGTCGTCACCACCGGTCGACAAGCAGGAGCGCCGCCGTGGGCAGCACCGTCAGCACCTGCAGCGTGCGGATCTTCGGCTCGCTCGGCGCGCGGGCCAGCGCGAGCGCACCGAGGACGACTAGCAGCGTCACCCCGCTGAACATGATGCGGGCGTCGGTGAGCCGTACCGGCGCGTGCAGGCTGCTCGGGAGGCCGAAGACGGTCATGAGGGGCAGGTAGGGATAGAAGGCCTCATAGGCCGGCTCGCCCGGCACCACCGAGACCACCTTCCCCTTCACCACCGAGGCGTGGTACGGGTTGAGGCCGTGCGCGGCCCGTTTGGCCGCCTGCTCGACCACCGACACCTCCGGTTGGACGTGGGCAGACGGGTTGCCGTCGGGGCGCCACGCGACCTCGAGCGAGAGCGGGATCAAGGTCGCACCGAAGAGCACGACGAAGAACAGGGCGATGCGCGGCGTCGACCAGGCCCGGCGAGGATGACGCACCGTGGCGTCGTGGCCGAGCTTGTTCCGGCGACGTCGCCGCCAGCCCAACACGAAGGAAACGACCGCCGCGGCGGCGTACGGACCGACGGCCAGCTCGGCCCACTGCCGGTACAGGACCAGGCCCGAAAACTCGATCGTGCCCAAGGCGAAGAGGGCCGAGGCGCCATAGAGGGCGGCGTCGCCCTCTTCGGGCGCCCACGCACCCACGGCGGCACCCAGCCTGTGTGAGAGGTCCTTGACCACCTGTCTCCCAAGTGGCGGCCGAGACGCGATCAGCGTTCCTCACCGCATGCCCAGGTTAGCCCTGCCATCCCGGCGGCCAGCGGCGGAGCCTGGGCGTCGCTCCCCGTGGACGTGCGTGGGCCTGGGCGTGAATTTGCCTGGGCATGCGTGGGCCCGGGCGTCAGTGGGCCCGGGCGTCAGTGGGCCCGGGCGTCAGTGGGCCCGGTGCAACAGGACCTCGTCGTAGAAGCCAAGCTCGGCTTGGAAACAGGCGATCAGGGTCTCGGCCCGACGGAACCCGTGGGACTCCCCGGCGAAGTACCGGACCTCACAGCGCACCCCGCGGGCGGTGAGCGCCTCGGCCATCCGCCGGGTCTGTTCGGCCGGCACCACCGGGTCGTCCTCGCCCTGGAGCAACAGCACCGCCCCGGTGATCTCGCTCACCCGGTTGAGTGGCGAGCGCTCCTCGTAGCGCGCCGCCGTCTCGGGCAACGGCCCGATCAATCGGTCGGTGTAGCGAGACTCGAAGTCGTGGGTGCTGGCCACCAGCCCCATGAGATCGGTCACCCCGTACCAGGACACCGCGGCGGCGAACACGTCGGATCGCACCAGCGCGCCCAGCGCGGTCAGGCCACCGGCGCTCCCGCCACGGATGGCCATCTTCTTCCCGTCCACCGCTCCGTGGTCGGCCAGCCATCGGGCCACCTCGATGCAGTCGTCGATGTCGGCCACCCCCCACTGGCCCTCCAAGGCCCGTCGGTACGCGCGCCCGTACCCGGTGCTGCCGGCGAAGTTGACGGTGACCACCGCGTAGCCGCGCGTGGTGAACATCTGCACCAGCGGATCGAAACCGGCATCGGCACTGGCGGTCGGTCCGCCGTGGCAATGCACGATCAGCGGCGGCGCGTGGCCGGCCGGTCCCTCGAAGCCCGAGCGGCGGGGCGGATAGAAGTTGGCGTGCACGAGCCGTCCGCCGGCCGAGACGACCGAGATCGGCTCGGCGACCGAGACGTCCTTCGGACCGAGCGGCGGCGGCGGTCCGGACACCTGCACAACCCCTCCCCCCTCGCCACCCCGGCCGGGAGGGAGGGACGACCACCACACACCACCGGGCGACGTGGGGGTCTGGCCGAACCAGGCCACTCCCCCGTCGTGGGTGCACAGCGACGACACGGTGACGCACGGTTGGGCGACCTCGCTCAGCGCGCCGTCACCGATCGCCAACGTGGCCAGGTGGTCGACGCCATCGCTCCGCCACACACAGGCCAGCCCGCCGTTTGCGAGTGCCACCACGGTGTGCTGACCGAACGCCCACGCGGGACCCTGGAACTCCGCTTCGAGGTCGCTCACCCGCACCGGTTCGGCGCCGGCTCGCCACCGCCACGGCTGCCACCAGCCCAGGGCGTCGGCCACGAAGCAGAGTGTGTCGGCGTCCAACCACACCGGCTGGTCGACCGAGGACCCGGCCAGGCGTTCGCCACCCACACAGAACCCACGCCCGACCGTCCACCCCGAGCCGGACGCCTCCAGCGCGCCCACCCACAGCTCGGTGGCGTCCCATGGCATGTCGGGGTGGTCCCAGGTCACCCAGGCCAGCCGGGCACCGTCGGGGGAGACGGCCAGGGAGCCGTAGAAGTCGCGGCCGTGACACAGGGTGGACTCGGTTCCCGGCGAGCCCGGGGCCAGGCAGACCACCGTGCGCTCGAGGCCGTCGTCGTGGTGGCGCTCGCGCACCGCCAGGACCGTGCCTGAGGGCCCGGCCACCAGTCCGCCATGGTGCCACCGCTCGCCCGCCGGCGGCTCGGGCGTCAGCGCGACCGGCTCGGGCCGGTCCGCACCCATCAGGTGGACCCGCTGGCTGCGCTCCTCGACGTAGGCGAACGACGGCCCGCCGTCGGTGCGCGCGATGAGACACCACGCTCCCCCGCCGTACTCGTGGACCCGCGAGCGGATGCTGGTCCCCGGGGGCGAGACGACCACCGGTTCGGCGCCCGGCGCGGCCCGCACCAACACCACCCGCCCGGCCTCCTCGGGCCGACCCTCCAGCCACAACAGCGCCTCGCCGTCGGAGGCCAACGAGTACCTCGAGACTCGCTGGGCGGCCACGTCGGCCACCGGTAGCGGCGAATCCCAGGTGCCGAAGGGGGCCCGCGGGCTCATCGGCCGCCGATTGACGAGAGGCCGGGCATCCAACGCAGGGTAACCCGGCCCTTAGAGTGCTTCGAATGAGCTTCCGGGCCTTCGTGGTCGACCGCGACGGCGATCACATTCGCACCGGGGTCAGCGAGCTCGGCGACGAAGAGCTGGACGAGGACCCCGTGGTGATCGACGTCGAGTGGGCGGCCCTCAACTTCAAGGACACCATGGTGGTCCAACCGGGCAACCGGGTCGCGCGCCGGTATCCCCTGATCCCCGGCATCGACCTCGCCGGGACCGTCGTCGCGAGCGGCGCCGACGGCGTGGAGGTCGGGGCGAGGGTGCTCGCGCACGGCTACGACCTCGGCGTCGCCCACCACGGGGGCTTCGCCGAACGGGCCCGTGTCCCCGCGGACTGGGTGGTGGCCCTGCCCGAGGGGGTCAGCCCGCGCCACGCGGTCACCGTCGGCACGGCCGGGTTCACCGCCGCCCTCTCCCTCCGGCGCCTCGAGACCAACGGGGCCCGTCCCGATTGCGGACCGGTGCTCGTGACCGGCGCGTCGGGCGGCGTCGGCAGCATGGCCGTGTCACTCCTCGCCCGGCACGGCTACGAGGTCGTGGCCAGCACCGGCAAGGTGGCCGAGCACCCCTATCTGGTCTCGCTCGGCGCTTCCTCGGTCATCGGACGCGACGAGGTGATGGCCGAGGAGGGCCGGGTGCTCGGATCCGAGCGTTGGGCGGCCGCGGTCGACTGCGTCGGCGGGGCGACGCTCGCCGCGGTGATCCGCTCTCTCGGCTACGGCGGCGCGGTGGCGGCCTCCGGGCTGACCGGCGGCACCTCGTTCGAATCGACCGTGTACCCCTTCATCGTCCGGGGCGTCGCGCTGCTCGGCATCGACTCGGTCCTGACCCCGATCGAGCAGCGGCGGGCGGTCTGGCGGTCGGTGGCCACCGACTTCCCGAAGGACGTCGCGGAGTCGATGGTGGCGAAAGAGATCGGCCTGGAGGGGATCGACGCCGCCTTGGAAGATCTCGCTGCGTCGAAGGTGCGCGGCCGCGTGTTGGTGGAACCGCGTCGCTGAGCTAGGACGCGAAGTCCTCGGGCTTGATCGACTTCAAGAACTGCCGGAACTGGCCGATCAACACGTCGGGGGGCGGATCGTCCTCGTCGTCCTCGGAGCTGTCGGCGGCCAACAGGATCCCCTCTGAGTCCATCAACTCGTCGGAGACGAACAGCGGGCTCCCGGTGCGCACCGCCACTGCGACCGCGTCCGAAGGTCGGCTGGAGACGACGGTGACGTCGCTGCCCCGACGCAGCCGCAGCTCGGCGTAGTACGTCGCGTTCTGCAGCTCGGTGATGACGACCCGCTCGATCTGCACGTCGAGGGACATCAATACGTCGCGCATGAGGTCGTGGGTCATCGGGCGGGGCATGGTGACGCCCTGGAGTGCGTACGCGATCGCGGCGGCCTCGGGCGTGCCGATGAAGATGGGCAGCGTCCGTCCCTCACCGTCGGTTTCCTGGAGCAACAGGACCGGCGTGTTGGACTGCAAGTCGACCCTGACGGCCCGGAGCCTGACCTCGACCATGTACGCAATGTAGCGCCAGCGGGTTCCGCGCCGCCCGTCGGAGGGCTGCCGCAGACCTCCGGCCCAGGTCGCCGGTGGTGCGGCTCAGCCGCCCAGATGGTGGCGGAGCGCCCGGCGCAGGATCGCCGCGCGCAGCGATTGGCCCAGTCGCGACAACTCGCCCGCCGAGTCGAGGGCCCGTTGGCGGGCCTCGGGATTGCGCTGTCGCAGCAGCGGCGTGACCACCTGCTCGATCAACCCGAGCTCGCGATCAACCGCGTTGCGGAACAGCCGCAGATGGCGGGGCTCGATCCCGAAGCGTGCGAAGTCGGCGGCCAGCTTGGCCACCGTCAGCGCCTCCTCGTCGTAGTAGAGCTCGCCGCCGACGACCAGGGGCTCGATGAGGCCGAAGCCTTCCAGCGACGCCACCTCGGTGGCCGCGAGACCACTGGCGGCGCACAGCTCGTCGAGGGTCAGGCTGGCCCCGGTGATGTTGGCGGCGGCACCCGCCTCGGCCACACCGTTGGGCTCGCGGCCGGCCAATCTCGAGCCACGAGCGGCGCCGGGCTCCGGGGCGCTCGAGCCGGCGGAGCCGGCCGGGGTCGCCCTCACCGGGCGCGGCTCGGGAGCGGCCTTGGCGGCCCGGGCCGGCGGGTCGGCGTGCTGGCCGCTCTCGGCCTCGCGCCGCGAGACCTGGGCGGTTTTCACCGTCGAGCCTCGGGGCGCCAGCGGCGACGATGCGGTGGCCAGGGCGCCGGGCCGCGACTCGGTTGGCTCCTGGGCCGCCTCGGCCTCATAGGATCCGTTCAGCCCGCTGGCCGCGGCGGCGAAGTCATCGGGAGCGGCCCGCTCGACCGAGTGCGCGAAGGCATCCGACCCGCTCGACCCGGCGCCGTTGCGCTCTTCGACGTAGGCGGCGTCGTGGCCGTCCTCGGTCCCGTTGTCGGCTTCTTCGAAGTCGGTCACGTCGCCGGGGAGCTCGCCGGTGCGGGCCAGGCGGTCGCGGATGACCTTCAGCGGCAAGAAGTGCTCACGCTGTTGACGCAACACCCACCGCAGCCGTTCGACGTCGTTTTCGTAGAACTTCCGGTAGCCCGACGGCGAGCGTTCCGGGTTGACCAGGCCCTGGCTCTCCAAGAACCGGATCTTCGAGATGGTGATATCGGGGAATTCCTGACGCAACAAGGTGAGCACGTCACCGATCGAAAGGTACGTCCGTGTACTCACTCTTCACCCGCCACCAAGTACACCAACTTGAACTTGCCGATCTGCACCTCGTCGCCACCGGCCAGCTTCTGCTCTTCGATGCGCTCGCGGTTCACATAGGTGCCGTTGAGCGAGCCGTCGTCTCGGATCACGATCGAACCGTCGGGTCGGCGCTCCAGCTCCGCGTGCCGGCGCGACACCGTGATGTCGTCGAGGAAGATGTCGCTCTCGGGGTGCCTCCCGGCCCTGGTCACGGCCCTCTCCAGTGTGTAGCGGGTCCCGACGTTCGGACCACGCTTGACCACCAGCACCCCCTGGCCACGCGGCACCTCGACGAAGGTGACCGCCGACTCCTCCTCGGGCGACTCACCGTGCTCGTCCACCGGCTGCAGCGTGATCGTGGTCTCAGAGACGTCATTCGCCAGCGCCGCGCCACACGACGAGCAGAAGTTCACGCCCCCCGGGTTCCGGTGCCCGCAGTTGTGGCAGAACACCCTCAGTACGGTACTCGTTTCTCCGATCAGGATCCCCGGCCGAATTTGGCGGCCTGGCCCCCCGGTCGGCCCCGGAGCGAGGACGGTCACGTCTCGATGAGATGGCGGTAGGCCGTGGCGTCGAGGAGGGCGTCGAGGGATCCGTTCTCGCCCAGCTCGATCTCGCAGATCCACCCCTCGCCGTAGGGGTCCTCATTGAGGCGTTCCGGCGCGTCGGCGAGGGCGGCGTTGACCTCGACCACGCGTCCGGTCACCGGCGCGTAGAGCTCCGAGACCGACTTCGTCGACTCGACCTCGCCCAGCAACGAGCCCGCCTCGATCTCGGTGCCGACGGCGGGCAGCTCGACGAAGACGACGTCGCCCAGCGCGTCTTGCGCGTAGTCGGTGATCCCCACCCGGACTCTCCGGCCGTCCCGGCGAGCCCATTCGTGGTCGGTCGAATAGCGGAGATCCTCGGGAACGATCACGGCGTGCGACCCTATCGGACCGGACCGGGTCCCTTCACGGCCGGTTCAGGCCAAAGGTCGACGATGAGCGCCGCGAACTGCCCGGCCCGGGCCGAGGCCCCCTCCTCGGTCGGCGCCTCGGCCCAGACGTGGGTCACCGGCTCCTCGGGGTCGGGCAGGACCAGGGCCCAGCCCCCCGGCTCCAACACCTTCACGCCGTCCACCAACACCATCTCACGGTCGGCCAGTTGTTCGACCAGGACGCGCATCACCAGCCCCTTGCTCTCCCAGGGCGTCGGCACGCTGAGGTGGGCCACATGCACGCTCGGCAACGAGCGAACCAGTTTGGACAACGGCTCTCCGATGGCCCCCAACATCTCGACCAACATGACCAGGCTCGCCGCAGCGTCATAGGCGGGGAGGAAGCGCGGCCAGATGAACCCGCCCGACTGGCTCGCTGCGAACACGATGCCCGGTTGCGCGGCGGTCTCCATCAGATGCGCCGACGAGAGCTTGGTGTAGATGATGGTGGCGCCGGACTCCTCGCAGATCTTGGCGGCCGCGTTGGGGACCGACACCGGCAGCGCGACCCGGGCGTCCTTCTCGGAGCGGGTCACGAGGTACAAGAGCACCAGCAGGGCCTGGTCGTCGGTCAACACCGTGCCCTCGTCGTCGACGATCGTGAGCAGCTCGCAGTCGGGGTCGACCACCGCGCCCAGTTGGGAGCCCGAGGCCCGGACCAGGTCGGCCACCCGCCGCGCGCTGGCGACGCGGTCCACCGCGATCATCCCGGCCGTGTGCGCGTAGGGGTTCACCACCAACACGTCCGCGTCCAGCTTGGACAACACGTTGGGCATCACGAAGCTGGCCGATCCGTAGGAGAGGTCCAGGACGAGCTTGAATCCGGCCGGGCGGTCGTCGCTCGACCGGACCGTCGAGACGAGGTCGGCCGTGTACTGCTCCACCGCTCGGGCCGGGAAGTCGATGTCGCCGATCTCGGGTGCGAGCACCCGGCGGAACTCCTCGCGGTGGTACATGCGTTCGACCTTGCGCTGGCCGCTCTCGTCGAGGTCGAGCCCCTCTGAGTCAAAGAAGCGGATGACCACCGACTGTGGGTCGTCGGCGGCCAGCCTCACGGTGACCCCGCCCCTGCTGGAGGTGTTGCGGATGTGGTGGCGCATGACCGGGACGGTGGCCACCTCGAGGTCACCCACATTGACCCCGGCGGCGTTGCAGCCGACCATGACGGCCCGCTTGAGCATTCGGGCGGTCCGGCTGGTGTCCCGGGAGGCCGTGACCGAGGACCCCAGGCCGAGGGTGGAGACCCAGGCCATGGACAGCCGGACGGCCAGCTCCGGGTTGACGTCGACGTTGGCGATGCCCCGGACGCCGTCGCGCCCGAACAGCGAACGGGCCCCCTTGGACTCCCAGACGATCGATGAGTTGACGAGCGCCCCCGCGTCGACCGTCTTGAACGGGTACACCTTCACGCCGGCTCGCACCTCGGCTCCCGCCCCGATGAGGCAGTTCTCACCGAGGACGGCGCCCGGCTCGAGGCGCGCCCCACGGCGCAGGTCACACGCTCGACCCACTGCGGCACCTTCCACCCGTGCGCCCGCGCCGACGTAGCAGTTGTCACCGATCGTCGAGTGACGGACCTCGGCGGCGTCCGCGACCCGGACGTTGTCGCCGAGGGTCGTGTACGAGCCGATGGCCGCACCCGGACCGATCGAGCAGTTGTCGCCGATCAGGGCCGGCCCCTCGACCACCGCGCTCGGATCGAGCACCGAGCCCTTGCCGAGCCAGACATCGGGGCGCAGCGGAAAGCCGTCCATCTCGACTCGGACCTTGCGGTCCAAGATGTCGTTGTGGGCCTTCAGGTAGGCCTCGGTCGTCCCGACGTCCTCCCAGTAGCCCTCCGAAACGCAGCCGAAGATCGGTCGGCCCGCCGCCAGCACCGCCGGGAAGACGTCGCTCGAGAAGTCCGATGCACCTTCGTTGGGAATGAAGTCGAAGATCTCGGGCTCGAGCACGTAGATCCCGGTGTTGATGGTGTCGCTGAACACCTGGCCCCAGGTCGGTTTCTCCAAGAACCGCTCGACCGAGCCGTCCTCTCGCGTGATCACGATGCCGAACTCGAGTGGGTCGGCGACCGAGTGCAACGCCAGGGTGGCCAGTGCCCCCTTCGCTTCGTGGAACGCCACCACCGCGGTCAGGTCGATGTCGGTGAGGACATCACCCGAGATGACCAAGAACCGCTCGTCGAGCTCGTCACGGGCGTTGAGCACCGAGCCGGCCGTGCCGAGCGGGGTCTCCTCGGTCGCGTAGACCATGCGCACACCGAGCTCGGACCCGTCGCCGAAGTAGGAGCGCACCGTGTTGGCCATGAACGCCACCGTGACGACGATCTCGGTGAAGCCGTGCTGGCGCAGGAGCAGGACGACGTGTTCCATCATCGGGCGGTTGGCCATCGGCAACATCGGCTTGGGTTGATTGGAGGTCAGCGGGCGCAGACGGGTGCCCTCGCCGCCCGCCATGATCACCGCCTTCACGCGGACACCTCCGTGTCACTCCCGACCAGATCGGCCCGACCGTGGCGGCCGGCCGTCAACGCGGCCCGGGCCGGCTTCACGTACGCGGCCGCCGCGATCCAGGCCAGCGTGAGCCCGGCCCCACCGGCGATCCACGCGCACACCCGGATCGGATCCTGCCAGGATGCCGCGCCGTGGCCGAGCAAGAAGGCCGGGTAGGCGAACATCAGTCCGAACGTGCCCGCCTTGCCGACCCACAGCACGTCGATTCGGGCCGAGCCGAGGGCGGCCAGCGCCACCACCATGAGGCCGACCAGCGCCTCGCGGGTCAGCGTGACCACACCGAACCAGAGCGGGACCGCCCCGTGCACGATGATCACAATGACCGCGGTCCCCACCAACAGCCGGTCGGCCGCCGGGTCCAGCACCTTACCGACGGCGGAGATCTGGTGGAAGCGCCGGGCCACGTAGCCGTCGACCCAGTCGGTGGCGCCGAGGACCGCCAGGAGGATTGCCGCCGCAGTCTGTTCCTTCGCCCCGAAGACCAGCCACACGAACACCGGCAGACAGAGCAGCCGGAGTGTGGTGATCAGGTTGGGAACGGTCAGGATCCCGCCATCGGCAGTGCCGTCGAGCTCGACACCTGGCGACGGGGATCCCACGGGGCGATTCTACGATCGGGCGGGTTTGGAACCGCCATGGTCGGCCCGGCCGGATCTGGCCCGTGCCCCCTGTCTTAGAGTGGAAGCCAAATGCCCCGCTTCTCCCCCTTTCGGGGACTTCGCTACGACCCCTCCGTCATTGCCTTGGCCCAGGTGATCGCCCCTCCCTACGACGTCATCGAGCCGGCCGACCGCATGAGGCTGGCCACCCGCTCTTCTTTCAACTCGGTCCACCTGGAGCTGCCCGTCGCCGACCTGCGGGCGGGGCTCGACCGCTACCAGGTCGCCGCCCACCTACTCACGGCGTGGCGGACCGATGGGGTCCTCGTGCTCGAGGACCACCCGGCCTACTACGTGTACCAGATGACCACCCGCGACGGCCGGGCGACGCTCGGGGTCATCGGCGCGCTCGGGTTGCCCGAGGAGGATGAAGAGGGCGAGATCCTCCCCCACGAAGAAACCCTGCCCAAGCCGCGCAGCGACCGTCTCGACCTACTGGTGGCGACCGAGGCCAACCTCTCCCCCATCTGGGGCCTCTCGATGACCAAGGGCATGTCGTCGGCTCTGCAGCCCCGCGGCGAGGCCGAGATCGACGTCCACGACGACGAGGGCGTCCGCCACCAACTGTGGGTGGTCCCCGAGCATGACGCGGCAGCGATCACCGAGGCCGTCGGCGCCGAACCGATCGTCATCGCCGACGGCCACCACCGCTACGAGACGGCCCGGGTGTACCAGCGTCAGATCCGGGCCGAACGGGGCGATGCCCCGGGCGGACACGACTGGGTGATGGCGTTGGTGGTCGAGCTGTCCGAAGAGCAGCTGTCGGTCGGGGCCATCCACCGCGTCATCACCGGACTCGCGTCGGACACCGATCTCATCGGTGGGTTCGGTCGGTGGTTCGACGTGGTCCGCGCCGGAGACGGATCCGACCGGGTGGTCACCGCCCTCGGAGAGGCATCCTCGCTCGCCCTCATCACCAACGAGGACGCGTGGTTGCTCACGCCGCGGCCCGAGACCTACGAGGCCGCCAACAGCGATCTCGACTCGAGCCTGGTGGCGTTGGCGTTGCTCGAGTTCCCCGACGCCGCAACGTCGCACCGGCACAGCTGGCAGGAGGCCATCGAGTCGGTCCGCACCGGCGACGCCCAGGCGGCCGTGCTCCTGCGTCCGCCGACGGTGGCCCAGATCTCCGAGTGGGCGCACGAGCGCCGCCGGATGCCCCCGAAGACGACCTACTTCAGCCCCAAGCCCCGCACCGGGATGGTGATCCGCCCCCTCTAGGTCTAGGGACCGGCGGCAGGCCTCAGTCGACCGTCCAGGTAGAGCCCGAACGCAGCAGAGCCTCGAGGTCGCCGACGCCGCGCTGCTCTTGGGCCCGGACGATCTGACGGCTCATCTCCTCGCCGTACTCAGGACGCTCGACGGCGCGAAAGACCCCGATCGGGGTCGGCTCGTGCGGGCCGCTGGCCAGCCTGGACAGGGCGAACGCCAGGCCGGGGTCGGCGTGCGCCTCATGGTGGACCAACAGGGCGTCCTCCCCGACATCGGCGACGTTCACGATCTCGAGCTGGCCGTCGGAGCGTTGCACGACCCCACGCTCCCCCTCAGCGCCGAAGCGGATCGGTTCGCCGTGGACGAGCGGGATGAGCATGGACGACCGGACGTCGCGACCGGTGATCTCCTCGAACGCCCCGTCGTTGAAGACGTTGCAGTTCTGGTACACCTCGACGAACGCGGCCCCGTTGTGATCGTGGGCGCGGCGGAACGTCTCTTGCATATGCGCGCGGTCCATGTCGTGGGTCCGGGCCACGAAGGTGGCCTCCGCCCCGAGGGCCAGGCTGATCGGGTTGAACGGTCGGTCGAGCGACCCGAAGGGGGTCGACTTGGTGACCTTGGAGACCTCCGACGTCGGCGAGTACTGGCCCTTGGTCAACCCGTAGATCTGGTTGTTGAACATGAGGATGGTCATCTTCACGTTCCGACGCAGTGCGTGGATGAGGTGGTTGCCACCGATAGACAGTGCGTCACCGTCACCGGTGACCACCCACACGTCCAGATCGGGTCGGGTGGTGGCGAGCCCGGTCGCGATCGCCGGCGCCCGTCCGTGGATCGAGTGCAGCCCGTAGGTGTTCATGTAGTACGGGAACCGAGCCGCGCAGCCGATACCCGACAGAAAGACGGTGCTCTCGCGGCGCACCCCGAGGTCGGGCATGAGCATCTGAACAGCCGCCAGGATCGAGTAGTCCCCGCAGCCCGGGCACCAGCGGACCTCCTGGTCGCTCGTCCAGTCCTTGCGGGTGGTGACGGGAATGGCCGTCGTCATGCCTCTCCTTCCAACAACTCCATGATCGCGTCCTCGATCTCCCCGGCCAGGAACGGCACGCCCTGGGTCTTGTTCAACGACTTGGCGTCGACCAGGAACTCGGCCCGGACCATCTTGCTCAGCTGGCCCAGGTTCATCTCTGGGACGAGGACCTTGGGATAGCGACCAAGCACCTCACCCAGGTTGAGCGGGAACGGGTTGAGATAGTCGAGGTGGGCCTGGGCCACCTTGTGGCCCTTGGCGCGGGCCCGGGCCACGCCGGCGTTGATCGCGCCGAAGGTGGAGCCCCACCCGAGCACGAGCAGCTCGGCGTCGTCCTCGCCGTCGACCTCGATCGCCGGGATGACCTTGGCGATACCGGCGATCTTGGCCGCCCGCCACCTCACCATCGTCTCGTGGTTGTGGCCCTCATAGGACACGTTGCCGGTCTCGTCGGCCTTCTCCAGGCCACCAATACGGTGCTCGAGCCCGGGCACTCCCGGAGGCGCCCATGGACGGGCCAGGGTCGCAGGATCACGCACATACGGCTGGAAGGACGGCGTGCCGTCGTCGGCCACGTGGTTGGGCTCGCTCGCGAACCCAGGCTCGATCGGCAGCATCGCCGACAGGTCCGGAAGACGCCAGGGCTCGGCCCCGTTGGCCAGGTAGCCATCCGAGAGCAAGATGACCGGCGTCCGGTAGGTCACCGCCAAACGGACCGCCTCGATGGCCGCGTCGAAGCAGTGCGAGGGCGTCCTCGCCGCGATGATCGGGAGCGGCGCCTCGCCGTGACGACCGTACATGGCGTGTAAGAGGTCGGCCTGCTCGGTCTTTGTCGGAAGGCCGGTCGACGGTCCGCCACGCTGGACGTCCACGATGATCAGCGGAAGCTCGAGACTGATGGCGAGGCCGATCGTCTCGGACTTGAGGTCGAGTCCGGGACCGCTCGTCGTGGTTACCCCGAGCGATCCGCCGAACGAGGCCCCGAGCGCCGAGCCCACTCCGGCGATCTCGTCTTCGGCCTGGAAGGTGCGAACGCCGAACTCCTTGCGCCGGGACAACTCGTGGAGGATGTCCGAAGCGGGGGTGATCGGGTAGCTCCCCAAGAACAAGGACAGGCCGGCCAGGCGGGACGCCGTCAGCAGCCCCCAGGCCACGGCCTGGTTGCCGGTGACCTGCGCATACTCTCCTGGTTCGAAGGGCGCTGCGCGCACCTCGAAGTTGGAGGTGAAGAGCTCTGCGGTCTCGCCAAAGTGGTATCCGGCACGGAACGCCCGCGTGTTCGCCTCCGCGACCGGGCCCGAGCTCCCGAACCGCTCGGTGATCCACTTGAGGGTGGGGTCGATCGGCCGCGTGTAGAGCCAGCTGACCAGTCCGAGGGCGAAGAAGTTCTTGGAGCGCTCGGCGTCGCGGGGCTTGATGCCGGCTTCCTTGCAGACCTCCTGGGTCAGGGAGGTCATGGGAACCTCATAGACCGTGTACGCCGCCAGTGATTCATCGGTCAGCGGGTTGGCCTCGTAGCCGGCCTTGGCCAGGTTGCGCTCGTCGAACTCGTCGACGTTGACCACCAATGTGGCGCCTTTGGGCAACAGTCCGATGTTCGATTTCAGCGCGGCCGGGTTCATTGCCACCAGCACGTTCGGCGCGTCGCCGGGGGTGGTGATGTCGTGATCGGAGATGTGGACCTGAAAAGCCGAAACGCCGGCCAGGGTCCCGGCGGGTGCCCGGATCTCGGCCGGGAAGTCCGGAAAGGTGGCGAGGTCGTTGCCGAGCAATGCGCTCGAGGTGGTGAAGCGATCGCCGGTGAGCTGCATGCCGTCACCCGAGTCGCCGGCGAACCGGATCACCACCCGCTCCAGCTGCTCAGTCACATGTTTGGTCCCAGTTGCCACGGAATCGGCCTTTCTTGAGCTCTCGACACACTCCCGACCATCGTCGGGAACCGTCAACCGCCCCGAGCCACCGGGCTCCGAGGCGTACGCGACGTTTGGCTCATCACTTTTCTGCTTCGAGCTCGAGCATACCGCCGGTGGGTTTTCGGCCTGATCACCCGCCAGCCCCCTTCATGGCCCTCATCGCCCGCCCGGCGCCGCTTCCCCCTCGGCTCGCCACCGCAGTTGATTCGGCCCGCCGGGCCTGAGTAACAGTGGACGCGATGGCCGTGCCCAGGGGCTCGGTCCCCGGAGCGCCACCGGCCGACTTAGGGTGGCGCGATCGAGTCTCGCCCGCTCAGACGGGCTACCGGTCGAAGGGGTCTCCGTGAACGAACAGCAGTTGGAGAAGGTCCGATCCGCCAATGGCTTCATCGCCGCTCTGGACCAGAGCGGCGGGAGCACCCCGAGGGCCCTCGAGCTTTACGGCATCCCGAAGGACGCCTACTCGAACGACGACGAGATGTTCGCCCTGATGCACGCCATGCGGGCTCGGATCATCACCAGCCGGACATTCACCGGGGATCGCATTCTCGGATCCATCCTGTTCGAAGGCACCATGGACAGACAGATCGAGGGGCTGGAATCGGCCACCTATCTCTGGTCAAAGAAGAATGTTGTGCCCTTCCTCAAGGTCGACAAGGGCCTGGTCGATGAATCCGACGGGGTCCAGCTCATGAAGCCGATTCCCGGCCTCGATGACCTTCTGGCCCGGGCCATCGACAAGGGTGTGTTCGGCACAAAGATGCGCTCGGTCGCCCTGTTGGCCGACAAGGTGGGCGTGCCGAAGCTGATCGATCAGCAGTTCGCGATCGCGCACCAAATTCTCGCCGCTGGCCTGGTGCCGATCGTTGAGCCCGAGATCGACATCCATAGCCCGCAAAAGGCCGAAGCCGAGGTCTTGCTGAGGGCCGCCATCGAGGAACAACTAGGGCAGCTCTCGGGCGACCAGCAGGTCATGCTCAAGCTGACGTTGCCCGACGTCGATGACTTCTACCAAGACCTGGTCGAGCACCCCAACATCCTTCGGGTGGTGGCGCTGTCGGGCGGGTACCACCGCGACGAGGCCAACGCGCGGCTGGCCCGAAACCACGGCGTGGTCGCCAGCTTCTCCCGGGCACTCACCGAAGGTCTCTCGGCTCAACAGACTGACCAGGAGTTCGACGCGACACTCGATGCCTCGATCGCGAGCATCTACCAGGCCTCGACGACCAAGACGGGCTAAGGAGTCTCTCTTTCGGCTCGGCCCGATCCCCGAGTCCGCTCCGTCCCCTTCTCCTTCTTGTCCGAAGGCCGGCTTCCCGCCGCGGCACGCCCCGGCTTGGCACGCCCGGTGCGCCGTTGCCGGCCCAAGGACTCCAGCCGGGTCCGCACGTCGTAGGCGTCGGGATCGGCTTGCGCGACCCGCATGAACAGATCGCGAGCTCGAGGCACGTCACCAGCCCGTTCGTACAGGTCACCCAGTGCGTACCACTGGCGCAAGTGACGTTCGGCCGGGTTCCGGAGCGCCTTGGTGTTCGCACCTCCAGCCAGGAGGGAGATCGCCCCACCGAGATCACCGGTGTCGGCCAATGTCCCGGCGCCCACGATCCGAGCTTCGGCCATGACCTCGGTGGCCGCAGAGGCGCGACGAAGCTCGGTCCAGAGCTCGGCGACCTTGGCTGTGCGTCCTAGGGCCCGGTAGCAGTCCATGAGTGCGGGCGTCTGGTCGATGTCGCCGCTCGTCTGGGCGTAGATCTCGAGGTGCTTGATGGCTTCACGCCACCGCCCCAACCGGTAAGAGGCCAACCCGGCGACCTTGCTGATCGCGGCCACCGAAGGCGCCTCCGTCAGAACCGACTTGGCCAGACGCAGGGCCTCGGGAAATCGGCCGGACTCGTAGGCGGCGATGGCCTGTTCGGCCCGACGTAAGAGGTGCTCGCGCTGGCGTTGGGTGGAGGTGAACGAAGACTCTCGGATCTCGAACGCGACCGATGCGGGCAGCGGCTTTGTGTGAGGCACCCGGGAAACGGATGCATCGTTCGCAGGGGCTGTCCGCGATGTCTTCGCCTGGCCCGAGGTGGTCCGATCGTTTCGTTCCTCGACCCGAACCCAGCGGTCCATAGGTGCCGGTGGCACCTTCGAGGAACCCCACACCGGCTTGTCTCCCTTGGTGGCGTCGCTTGCCGAACGTCCAACCTGGAAGGCCCCCCGACGCGCAACACCACCCCATCCCCTGCCCGCCCCCGGAAGCCCGCCACCCGGGGAGGCAGAGCGAACACCAGAGCGCGGCGGTCCTTCGCCACGCCGAGCGTCATCACGGGGCGGCCGCCGGTCACCGCGATCACGTCCGGCGAACTGCGTCGAGCGCGACGGACGCCGTGGCTCCCGATCCGGCTGGCCTTCCCGGCGCCGATCGTCGGACTCGCCGCCACGCCCATACCGACCGGCTCCCTCGGACGCTCGACGAGGCCCCGAAGGGCGCGAAGTTGAAGGCCGCGTGCTCCGGTCACCCCTCACTTCGCTCGACCGCTCCTGGCCGAAGCGGGGGCGGTCACGGTCACGACCTGTGGGCGCCTCCCGACCATCCGGTCGTTTGTCGCCCGCGCGAAAGCCGGTTGTCGATCTCCGAGCGCTCTTCGGCGCATCGGGACGCCACGTCCGAGCGGTCACTGGTCGGGACGGTCGTCCTGGACTCGCCGAACGATCCGATGTCCGCGGTCTCGGCGGCTGTCCCGTCCGGGGACCAGGGCGACGAGAACCAGCAGTTGGGGCGCTTGGTCGGAAGGGGCGTCCTGGACTCTCCGAACGATCCGAGGTTCGCGGTTTCGAGCTCTCGCTGGAACGTCGGGGGGGACGTCCTGAATCTGCAGATCGATCTGATGTCCGTGGCCTGGGCGATTGCACGGCCCAAGCATCTGGGCGCCTTGATCGAGATGTCGCGCCGCTTGGCCGGGACGGGCGTCCTGGACCTGCTGAGCGGTCTGACGTCCGCGGTCTCGGGGGCTGTCCCGTCCGCGGTCTCGGGGGCTGTCCCGTTCGGGGACTAGGACGACGAGAACCAGCGCGCTTGGGGTCCGTCGTCACCAAGCGAGTGTACGTGCCGCACCGAACACTCCATTTGGCGGTGAACGCGACAAGCGCCTGTCGCATTGCGACAGGCGCTTGTCATAGAGAAATCCCGGCGGCGTCCTACTCTCCCAGGGGGCCTCCCCCCAAGTACCATCGGCGCTGGCGGGCTTAACTGCCGTGTTCGGAATGGGAACGGGTGTTTCCCCGCCGCCATGGCCACCGGAAACCATGCGCTCTCCCCTCAAGATGAGGGGATTCGGCTGCCAAGCAGCCCTGAGCGTTCCAAAGCGAGCACGAGCAAGCTCCAAGCCCTCGGCCGATTAGTACCGGTCGGCTGAACACATTGCTGTGCGTACACCTCCGGCCTATCAACGTGGTGATCTAGCCACGGGCCTTACCAGGTTTCCCTGAGGGAGATCTCATCTCGAAACGGGCTTCGCACTTAGATGCCTTCAGCGCTTATCCCATCCGTAGGTCGCAAACCAGCCGTGCCCTTGGCAGGACAACTGGCACACGAGAGCTACGTCCGTCCCGGTCCTCTCGTACTAGGGACAGCCTTTCTCAGATCTCCTGCGGCTGCATCGGATAGGGACCGAACTGTCTCGCGACGTTCTAAACCCAGCTCGCGTACCGCTTTAATGGGCGAACAGCCCAACCCTTGGGACCGGCTTCAGCCCCAGGATGCGACGAGCCGACATCGAGGTGCCAAACCTTCCCGTCGATATGGACTCTTGGGGAAGATGAGCCTGTTATCCCCGGGGTACCTTTTATCCGTTGAGCAACGGCGCTTCCACAAGCAACCGCTGGATCACTATGCCCTGCTTTCGCACCTGCTCGACTTGTAGGTCTCGCAGTCAAGCTCCCTTTTGCCATTGCACTCGACAGCTGATTGCCAACCAGCCTGAGGGAACCTTTGGGCGCCTCCGTTACAGTTTAGGAGGCGACCGCCCCAGTCAAACTACCCACCTGACGCTGTCCCTGATCCGGATTACGGACCCAAGTTAGAGTCCCGGCACAGAAAGGGTGGTATTTCAAGGTTGCCTCCACACTGGCTGGCGCCAATGCTTCAAAGGCTCCCACCTATCCTACACAAACTGTACCAAAACCCAACATCAAGCTGTAGTAAAGGTCCACGGGGTCTTTCCGTCCTGATGCAGCTAACGAGCATCTTTACTCGTACTTCAATTTCGCCGGGTCTGTGGTTGAGACAGTAGGAAAGTCGTTACGCCATTCGTGCAGGTCGGAACTTACCCGACAAGGAATTTCGCTTACATCTGTTACTTGAAGACCAACGAGATTGCACATTTCTCATCGGCGGGCCGGTCGTTTCCGCCGGCCTCCCTGCGTCGCCACAGGGGTCGGACCATCTCTTCATCTCATTGTGGGTACAACGAGATGGTCGGCGTATGGTCTCTGAGGATTCTGAGGCCACCGATGGATTGCTTCGGTTCATCGTCTGTTGATCTTGGCGATCTGTTCGATCCCCACCATCTTCTGATGCAGTTCCCAACCGCATCAGATCAACAATGAAAGCACTCCACCGGGATTGGCCACAGCCTTTCCTGCTGGTTTTCCGCACCCACCACGTTGTCACGTCCACATATGGGCGTAGCGGTGGGATACACCGGGTTTTCCAGCATATAGCCGACTACTCTCCATATCGTCGCCGATATGGGGGGCAGCACCCCTCCGCCTGCGGAGGGGTTTCTCCTACCTTAGGACCGTTATAGTTCACGCGGTCTCCCCATGTCGCCATGAGGCGTGGACCATATCTTCATCCCTCTGCTTCTAAGAGGGAGCCCTGCGTATGGTCTCTGAGGATTCCCAATCCCTCAAGGTCGCAATGATCTCGTCATTGCTATACCGTCGCTTCCCACCTCGATTCATCGGCCCCCTCAATAAGAGGATGGCTTCGACTCCCGAAGCGGAAAGGTGGGCTCCTGACTGTACGAGCCGGGTTATCTCACGAAAAACCCGTAGATCGTGTTCTTTTGATCCGCGTAGCGGAAACCGTTCGAAGAACGGAAACACCCGCTCTTCTAGGGTTTGAGGTCTGGTGATCTCGAAATAGAAGATCCCATCTCCTCTGTCTCGTACGGTTCCTGCCTCGAAGGTGTCCCGGAGGAGACTTGGAAGGCTCCTCCCCACCTGGGAGACATTGAACGACAACGAGACGCGCCACGGCAGGCCACGATCCTGCTCACGACGGAAGGGAACGTTGAAGCTTCCCTCGCCGTCGACGAATCCGGCGACCCAGTTACCCAGGTCGCTTGGGATTCTGCACAGCCAGCTTGAGGAACTAGGCCTTTCCTGCTGATTGTCCGCACCGGACGGATTGTCACTGCCCATGTCACATCGTCTGACGACGGTTGTGACATGGACGAGTACCGCCGGATACTCGGGGTTTCCAGCATTTAGCAGGGTTTCGTCCAAAGGATTACTCCCTTGGAGCCGCAACGTTACTTACGGCCGCCGTTTACCGGGGCTTAGGTTCAGAGCTTCACCCGAAGGCTAACCCTTCCCCGTAACCTTCCGGCACCGGGCAGGCGTCAGAGCGTATACATCGTCTTAGGACTTCGCACGCTCCTGTGTTTTTAGTAAACAGTCGCTTTCCCCTATTCACTGCGACCTCCTCGAGCTCCGGACGCGAAGTCCTTCACCCTATTGAGGCCCTCCTTCTCCCGAAGTTACGGAGGTATTTTGCCGAGTTCCTTAACCACAGTTCTCCCGATCGCCTTGGTATTCTCTACCCGCCCACCTGTGTCGGTTTGGGGTACGGGCACCGTGTCAGCTCGCTAGGAGCTTTTCTCGGCAGCATGGGATCAGTGACTTCGCCTGGTGTGGCTCGGCATCGCGCCTCAGGATATGTGAGACCCGGATTTGCCTAGGTCTCTCCCTACACGCTTACCCCAGGACAACCAACGCCTGGGCTCACCTACCCTCCTGCGTCCCTCCCTCGCTTCCCTCGCTAGGGCCGGTCGGTTCGACCCGAAGGTCAGCCCCTTAGTATCCCCAGTCCGGAATGGGCGCGGACACGGCGGTACTGGAATATCAACCAGTTGTGCATCGACTACGCCTTTCGGCCTCGCCTTAGCTCCCGACTTACCCTGGGAGGATTAGCCTTCCCCAGGAACCCTTGGGCTTACGGCGGAGGGGTTTCTCACCCCTCTCTCGCTACTCATACCAGCATTCGCACTCGACCACGCTCCACGTAGGTTTCCACCCGCCGCTTCTCAGCAAGATCGACGCTCCCCTACCACTCCCGCCCGGAATCCCTACGCCTCGTCACCGAAGTGACAACGACATAGGCGGAACGGAAATCCGCAGCTTCGGCTCTAGGCTTGAGCCCCGTTACATTGTCCGCGCAGGACCACTCGACCAGTGAGCTATTACGCACTCTTTCAAGGGTGGCTGCTTCTAAGCCAACCTCCTGGCTGTTTTTGCGTTCCCACATCGTTTTCCACTTAGCCTAGAATTTGGGGCCTTAGCTGGCGGTCTGGGCTGTTTCCCTTTCGACCAACGAAGCTCATCCCTCGTGGTCTCACTGCCAGGCTCTGGAGCATCGGCATTCGGAGTTTGATTGGGGTCAGTAAGCTTGTAGGCCCCCTAGCCCATTCAGTGCTCTACCTCCGATGCTGAACGCCTGACGCTGCACCTAAATGCATTTCGGGGAGAACCAGCTATCACCGAGTTTGATTGGCCTTTCACCCCTAACCACAGGTCATCCCCCCTGTTTTCAACCAAGGTGGGTTCGGCCCTCCACGGGGTCTTACTCCCGCTTCAGCCTGCCCATGGCTAGCTCACTCGGCTTCGGGTCTACAGCATGCGACTGAACGCCCTATTCAGACTCGCTTTCGCTTCGGCTACCCCTCTCGGGTTAACCTCGCCACACACCGTAACTCGCTGGCTCATTCTTCAAAAGGCACGCCATCGCGGCCGGCAAAATCCGACATAGTGCCGATCGTGCCATTGGTGATTGCTCACCGCAAGTTGGATCAGCGTCGGAGCCGACGACGCTTTGACTGTTTGTAAACCAACGGTTTCAGGTACTATTTCACTCCCCTCCCGGGGTACTTTTCACCTTTCCCTCACGGTACTAGTTCGCTATCGGTCGCCTGTGAGTACTTAGCCTTACGAGATGGTCCTCGCAGATTCACGCCGGCTTTCCCGGATCCGGCGCTACTCGGGTGCTCAAGCGGAGTCCAATGCGTTTCGCGTACAGGACTATTACCTTCTTTGGTGCAGCTTTCCTGACTGCTTCTGCTACACGTTGGATTTGTAACTCCGTGAAGGGTCTGGTGCCCCTTCTCTTGAGTCCCACAACCCCAAACCGGCAACGCCACCAGGCTTGACACCGGCTCGGTTTAGGCTCTTCCCGTTTCGCTCGCCGCTACTCAGGGAGTCGCTGTTGCTTTCCTCTCCTCGGGGTACTGAGATGTTTCAATTCCCCCGGTTCCCTCTTCCGGCCCTATGCATTCAGGTCGGAGTGACACCCCATGACGGGTGCCGGGTTTCCCCATTCGGACATCCACGGATCGAAGCTTGGTAGACAGCTCCCCGTGGCTTATCGCAGTCGCCCACGTCCTTCTTCGGCTTCAGGCGCCAAGGCATCCACCGTTGGCTCTTTGTAGCTTGGAGAACAAAGATGCTCGTGCTCGCTTTGGAATTCTCAAGGGCCGCTCGGCACGCGCTGCGGTCAGCACGTTGATTCACTGGCGGACCGGCGCGCACGGGGCGGTCGGCTCGACCAGATGAGCTGGGAGCGCCGCCAGGAACGACCGATGGCCGTTCCTTCAAAACGGAAGAGCGAGGTCCGACGACCGTGCCCAGGGATCGGATGCTGTGCCGAGCGGGCGTCCCATCCGAAGAAGGGACGGCGGCTCGGCATCTGCCGATGTGGCGATCGATCGCCGAATAGCCAGTGTTCAACTTGGGAGTGGCCGGTCGTAATGACCGACAACGACTCCTTAGAAAGGAGGTGATCCAGCCGCACCTTCCGGTACGGCTACCTTGTTACGACTTCACCCCAATCACCGACCCCACCTTCGACGGCTCCCTCCCAAAAGGGTTGGGCCACCGGCTTCGGGTGTTGCCGACTTTCGTGGTGTGACGGGCGGTGTGTACAAGGCCCGGGAACGTATTCACCCCGGCGTTGCTGATCCGGGATTACTAGCGACTCCGACTTCACGCAGTCGAGTTGCAGACTGCGATCCGAACTGAGACCGGCTTTTGGGATTGGCTCCTCCTCGCGGAATAGCAGCCCGTTGTACCGGCCATTGTAGCATGTGTGCAGCCCTGGACGTAAGGGGCATGATGACTTGACGTCGTCCCCACCTTCCTCCGAGTTGACCCCGGCAGTCTCCTACGAGTCCCCGGCATTACCCGCTGGCAACATAGGACAAGGGTTGCGCTCGTTGCGGGACTTAACCCAACATCTCACGACACGAGCTGACGACAGCCATGCACCACCTGTGTAGGACCCCGAAGGACACCGTATCTCTACGGCTTTTCCCTACATGTCAAACCCAGGTAAGGTTCTTCGCGTTGCCTCGAATTAAGCCACATGCTCCGCCGCTTGTGCGGGCCCCCGTCAATTCCTTTGAGTTTTAGCCTTGCGGCCGTACTCCCCAGGCGGGGCACTTAATGCGTTAGCTGCGGCACGGAACCCGTTGAATAGGCCCCACACCTAGTGCCCAACGTTTACGGCGTGGACTACCAGGGTATCTAATCCTGTTCGCTCCCCACGCTTTCGCTCCTCAGCGTCAGTACCGGCCCAGACCACCGCCTTCGCCACTGGTGTTCCTCCTGATATCTGCGCATTTCACCGCTACACCAGGAATTCCATGGTCCCCTACCGGACTCTAGCCATGACAGTATCGAATGGCGGCCCCAGGTTGAGCCTGGGGATTTCACATCCGACTTATCAAACCGCCTACGAGCTCTTTACGCCCAATAAATCCGGACAACGCTTGCACCCTACGTATCACCGCGGCTGCTGGCACGTAGTTGGCCGGTGCTTCTTCTGCAGGTACCGTCACAATCGTCCCTGCTGAAAGAGGTTTACAACTCAGAAAGCCTTCGTCCCTCACGCGGCGTTGCTGCGTCAGGCTTTCGCCCATTGCGCAAGATTCCCCACTGCTGCCTCCCGTAGGAGTCTGGGCCGTGTCTCAGTCCCAGTGTGGCTGATCGTCCTCTCAGACCAGCTACCCGTCGAAGCCTTGGTGAGCCGTTACCTCACCAACAAGCTGATAGGCCGCGAGCCCCTCCCGAAGCGGAATCCATTTCCTCACCAGACCATGCGACCCGGTGGGGACATCCGGTATTAGCACCGGTTTCCCGGTGTTGTCCCGGTCTTCGGGGCAGGTTGCTCACGTGCTACTCACCCGTTCGCCACTCCGTCTTCATCAGTGTTG
This sequence comes from uncultured Acidimicrobiaceae bacterium, assembly GCA_963804255.1. Classification (GTDB taxonomy): domain Bacteria; phylum Actinomycetota; class Acidimicrobiia; order Acidimicrobiales; family RAAP-2; genus Palsa-461. Next base: position 333,331 of record CAWDPK010000006.1, read on the forward strand.
CCACCGAATGGACATCGTTCGACTTGCATGTGTTAGGCACGCCGCCAGCGTTCGTCCTGAGCCAGGATCAAACTCTCCATCGAGACCTTCGTTCGGCCCCGAAGGACCGCCCGAAAATCGAAGAGCCAGCCGAGGTGACTCGCCCCGGCTGACAAGCAGGCACGAGCCTCCGAAGAGGATCCCGCCTGCCAATGATTTACTGCTTGACGTCAGCGACTCGGTCGCGCCGAAGCGCTCCAGAGCTGCCCGCACTGGCTTTTGGCTCTCGCTCTTCCGTTTTCAAGGAACGACCGGGGCACCCACCAAAGGCGTTGGTGCCTACCGTCCCGAGGTCGAGCGGGCGACGTGTCGCACCGGCCGAGATCTCGGTCCCCGCCGCCCGGCGGCCGCCGACGGGGCCAACCGATGGCGGCGGGACATGCATGGTACCAGTGCCTCACAGGGCGACCGTCAAGGCGTCACGACGGTGTTCCGGCCACATCGCGACTCCCACACGATGGCCCGGGCGTGCCCGGTCGGCCCAGGCCTGCGCGGTCAGCGTCGACCGGCGACCCGCGCCTGGTCCCCGAGGCCGCCGGCGCCCGGGCGCCTCCGAGACGTGGCGGATCGCCGGGCACCCACCACCGCCAGGGTTGCTCGGCGGCCACGCGGATCCCGATCCGCGGCCCGTTCCCGGGAGCGGCCGGCGGCTCGGTCCCGTCGGCGCACAGCCGGACCCCCGGGTCGCCGGCCAGCAGGTCCGCCCCGTCGAGGGCCCCGGTCAAGCCCGAGGGCCTGGCACAGCTTGGCCGGGCCGCTGCAGCAGGTCGCGTTCGCGCCGGGCCGCCGGCCGGGCCGCCCACATGGCCTCGAGCCCCCGCCACCGGGGCCGCCGCCCGCAGGAGGACCGCCCCGGCCACCGCCTCGGGCCCGCAGACGACGTTGGCGCACCAGTGCATGCCGTAGGTGAAGTACACGTACAGGCGGCCCGGGCGGGCCGAACATGGTGGCGTTGCGGCCGGTCGGCCCGCGGTAGGCGTGCGAGGCCGGGTCCTCCGTCCCCCGGTAGGCCTCCACCTCGACGATCCGGGCGACCCGCTCGCCGTGGACGAGCAGCGTGTTGAGGAGCCGGGGCGCCACCTCGACGGGATCGCCGGCCAGCAGCTCGATCGGCACCGGGACCGCAGCCGGCGGCCCCGGTGCTCACGACGACGCGGGGTTCGGCTGCTCCTCGCCGGCCAGGACGCCGCAGCCGGGTCCGGTCGACGCCGAGGCGGCGGGCGAAGCGCTCCAGCTGCTCGGCGACGGCCGCCGACCCGGCCCCGCCGGGCGTGGTCCGCCGGGTGACCGCCACCCCCGGCTCGAGCAGCTTGGCCCCCGCGTCGCCCGAGATCGGGGTGGGCCTGGACCAGCTCGGCCAGCGGGACGTGCCGCTCGAGCGAGTCACGCACCAGACCGGCCACCAGCGCGTGCGCCTTGCGGAACGGCATTCCCTGCTCGACCAGGAACTCGGCCAGGTCGACCGCGGCGGCCGAGGACCCGTCGGCGGCCGCCTGCATGCGCTCGTGGTGGAACTCGACCGTGGCGAACAGGCCCGACGAGCGCCCGCAGGGCCACGGTGATCTGGTGCGACCGCGTCGATGAGCGGCTCCTTGTCCTCCTGGAGGTCCCGGTTGTAGGAGAGCGGCAGCCCCTTCAGGGTCACCAGCAGCCCGGTCAGGTGCCCGATGAACCGACCCGCCTTGCCCCGGGCCAGCTCGGCCACGTCGGGGTTCTTCTTCTGGGGCAGCATCGAGCTGCCGGTGGCGTAGGCGTCGGCGAGCGTGCAGAAGCCGAACTCCTCGGTCGACCACAGCACGATCTCCTCCCCCATCCGCGAGAGGTGCACGCCGAGCAGGGCGATGTCGAAGAGCGCCTCGGCCACGAAGTCGCGGTCGGAGACGGCGTCGAGCGAGTTCTCGAACCGTGCGTGGAAGCCGAGGTCCTCGGCCACGAAGTCGGGGTCGAGCGGCAGCGAGGACCCGGCCAGGGCCCCGGCCCCGAGCGGGCGAGACGTCCATCCGCTCGACGGTGGCGATCAGCCGGTCGACGTCGCGGGCGAGCGCCCACCCGTGGGCCAGCAGGTGGTGGGCCAGCAGCACCGGCTGGGCCCGCTGCAGGTGGGTGTAGCCGGGCAGGTAGGCGTCGCCGGCCTCGGTCGGCCCGGCCGAGCAGCACCTCTTGGAGCGCCATGACCTCGGTGGCCACCCCGGTCAGGCGGCGGCGGCACCACAGGCGCAGGTCGGTGGCCACCTGGTCGTTGCGGCTCCGGCCGGTGTGCAGCTTGGCCCCGACGTCGCCGGCCAGCTCGGTCACCCGCCGCTCGATGGCGGTGTGCACGTCCTCGTCGCCGGCTGCGAAGACGAAGCGGCCGTCGGCGACCTCCTCGCCGACCCGGTCGAGCGCGGCCAGCAGGACCGTCGACCTCGCCCTCGGTCAGCACGCCCGCCGCGGCCGAGACCCCGGACGTGGGCGCGCGACCCGGCGAGGTCGTCGGCGGCCAGCGCCCAGTCGAACCCGAGGCTGACGGTGAACTCCGAGACCACGTCGGCCATCTCGTCGCCGAAGCGACCCTGCCAGAGGGTCACCGGCGTCTCGCCCCCGCTCCTGGCGGGCCGCCCAGGTGGCGACGCCCGAGCCCGAAGATCCGCACGAAGCCCTCGGCGTCCTGGTGGCGGAAGGTGTCGCCGGCGTCGTAGGTGGCCAGGCCGTGGTCGTAGAGGGCGACCGGGCTGCGCCGGCCCTCGACCGTGCAGACGCCCGGGGCCTCGAAGCGCAGCCGGACCTCACCGGTCACGTGGCGCTGGGTGCGCTCGATGAACGCGTCGAGCGCCTGCTTGAGCGGCGAGAACCACATGCCGTCGTAGACGAGCTCGGCCCACCGGTGCTCGAGCCGGATCTTCTCGTGGGCCAGGTCGCGCTCGAGGGTGAGGTCCTCGAGGTCGGCGTGGGCGGCCAGCAGGGCCAGGGCCGCCGGGCACTCGTAGATCTCCCGGCTCTTGATCCCGACCCGGCGGTTCTCGACCATGTCGATCCGACCGAACCCGCGCGAGCCGGCGAGCGTCGCTCAGCCGCTCGATGATCGACCGGAGGTCGAGGGCGACCGCCGTCGACCGACACCGGCACGCCCGCCTCGAACCCGACGACCGCCGACGACCGGTTCGTCGGTTGCGTCACCCTGGTCAGCGTGTAGACGTCGTCGGGCGGCGCGGCCCACGGGTCCTCGATCGCACCGCACTCGATGGTCCGGCCCCAGAGGTTCTCGTCGATCGAGTAGATCTTCTCGGCCGTCACCTCGATCGGGATCTCCCACTTGGCCGCGTACTCGCACGCAGTCGGCCCGCGACATCCCCCACACCCGGGCCGGCGCCAGCACGTCGAGGTCCGGGGCCAGCGAGCGGGTCCCGACCTCGAAGCGCACCTGGTCGTTGCCCTTGCCGGTGCAGCCGTGGGCGACGGTGTCGGCGCCGTGGCGCCGGGCCTCGGCCACCAGGTGGCGGACGATGAGCGGCCGCGACAGCGCCGAGACCAGCGGGTACTTGCTCTCGTACTTGGCGTTGGCCAGGATGGCGGGCACGCAGAACTCCTCGGCCATCTCCGTCCGCGCGTCGACGACGACCGCCTCGACCGCGCCGGCGGCCAGGGCCCGTTGCGCGGATCCGTCCCACTGCTCGGGCCCGGCGTCGGCGTCCTGGCCGACGTCGACCGCGACCGCGATCACCTCGACCCCGTGCTGCTCGATCAGCCACCGCACGGCGACCGAGGTGTCCAGTCCGCCGCTGTAGGCCAGCACGACGCGCTTCGCCACGTTCATCGCCTCCGTTGGTTCGCCGCGCCCGTCCGGCGCGCCTCGGCGATCGGTGCATCTCGGGTCGACGCACCGGCGCGCCCGCGTCGGCTCGATCAGGCACTGGAGCCGCTCGACCATGGCCGGCGCCGCCCTGCTCCTCGGCGACCACGAGTAGCACCGTATCGTCGCCGGCCACCGTCCCCAACAGCCCGGCGAGGCCGCTCCGGTCGAGCGCCGAGGCCACGACGTGCGCGCACCCCGGCGGCGTCCGCAGGACGACCAGGTTGCCCGACGAGGCCATCTCGACCACCCACTCGCCGAGCACCCGGCGCAGGTGCTCGCTCGGCACGATCTGCTGGGTCGGGAGCTCGGCCAGGGCGTACGCGCGTGTCGCCGCCGGGCAGCCGGACCTTGACCGCGCCGAGCTCCTCGAGGTCCCGCGAGACCGTCGTCTGGGTGGCCTCGATCCCCTCGGCGGCCAGCAGCTCGACCAGCTGGGCCTGGTTGGTGACCGGCTGGGTCTCGAGGATCTTGGTGATCCGGTGCTGGCGCTGGTGCTTGGTCACCCTCACGCGTGCCGCCTCTCCAGCGGCCCGTCTCGGCCAAGCGCCCGGCCGAGGATCGCCAGTGCCTCGTCGATCTCGGCGTCGGTCACGAGCAGCGGCGGCGCCACCCGCACCGCGTCCGGCCGGACCGCGTTCACGAGCAGCCCCGGCTCGAGCGCCCGGGCCGCCACGTCCTTCGCGGTCGTCGCCCGACAGGCGGGCCGCCAAGCAGCAGCCCCGCGCCCCGGACCTCGAGCACCCCGGGCAGCGCCACCAGGCCCTGCCGCCAGCCGGGCCCCGGCCCGGCGGGCCCGGCCGCAGACGTCCTCGGCCTCCATCACCGCCAGGGTGGCCCTGGACCGCCGAGAGGGCCAGGGGCTGGCCGCCGAACGTCGAGCCGTGGTCCCCCGGGCCGAACGCCGCCGCCACCTCGGCCCGGGCCCAGCAGGCCCCGACCGGCATCCCGTTGCCGAGCGCCTTGGCCATGGTCACGATGTCGGGCTGGAGGTCCTGGGCCTGGAAGGCGAACCAGCGCCCGGTCCGGCCGAGCCCGGTCTGGATCTCGTCGGCGATGAGCAGCACGCCCGCGCTCGTGCACAGAGCTCGCGCACCCCGGCCAGGTAGTCCGACGACGGCACGCACCACGCCGCCCTCACCTTGGATCGGCTCGAGCAGGACCGCCGCCGCTCGGCGCCGGCGTCGAGCGCCGCCCTCCATCGCGCTCGAGATCGTCGAAGGGGACGTGGGCGAAGCCCTCCGGGACCGGCGCGAACGGCGACGTGCTTCTCGGGCTGCCCGGTCGCGGCCAGGGTGGCCAGCGTCCGGCCGTGGAACGACCCGAGCGCCGCCACGACCCGGTGGCGGCCCGGACCGGCCCACCGGCGGGCCAGCTTGATCGCGCACTCGTTGGCCTCGGCCCCCGAGTTGGCAGAAGAACACCTGGCCGCCGGCCCGGGCGTCGTCCCGCCGCCGATCAGCCGGTCGAGGGTGGCCGCCACCTCGGGGGCCGAGCGCGTTGCGATAGAGGTTGGAGACGTGGCTGAGCGTGGCCGCCTGCTCGCCGACCGCCGCGGCCACGACCGGGTGGGCGTGGCCGAGCGAGATCACCGCCAGCCCGCCGATGAAGTCGAGGTAGCGGCGACCCTCCTCGTCGAAGAGCTCGGTGCCCGACCCGCGCACGAACACCGGGTCGGCGCGGCGTGTAGGTGGCCATCAGCGCCGAACGGCGCCGTCCTCGAGTGCGCGGTCACGGCGACACCATCGTGCCCACGCCCGGCGTCGGTGAACAGCTCGACCAGCAGGGCGTGCGGCACCCGTCCGTCGAGGACGTGGGCCCGGCGCACCCCCTCGCGCACCGCGTGCGCGGCCGCCTCGAGCTTGGGGATCATCCCGCCGTCGACCACCCCGTCCTCGATCAGCGGCTCGACCTCGTCGGCCGCGTTGATCTGGCCGATCGAGCGAGGCGGGGTCGAAGCGGTCGGCCTGCACACCCGGCACGTCGGTCAGGTAGACGAGCTTGTCGGCCGACAGCGCCGCCGCGATCGCGCCGGCGGCGGTGTCGGCGTTGATGTTGTAGGCCTGCCCGGCCGCGCCGATCCCGACGGTCGCGACGACCGGGATCAGCCCCTGGGACAGCAGGCCGGTGCACCATCGTCGGGTCGACCCGCGAGATGTCGCCGACGAAGCCGAGCTGCGCCGAGCGCTGCTCGGCCGTGATGAGGTGGGCGTCCTCGCCCGAGAGGCCCGACCGCCAGGGGCGCGTGCACGTTGATGGCCGAGACGATCTCGCGGTTGACCTTGCCGACCAGCACCATCCGGGCGATGTCGAGGGTCTCGGCGTCGGTCACCCGCAGCCCGTCGCGGAACTCGACCTCCTTGCCGAGGCGCCGCATCATCTCGCCGATCTGTGGCCCGCCCCCGTGGACCACCACCGGCAGGATCCCGACCGAACGCAGCAGCACCACGTCCTGGGCGAAGGTGGCCAGCGTGCGACCAGTCCCCGGCCGTCGGCTGTCGCCCGGCTCGTCGGCCGAGGCGGCCAGCGCGTTGCCGCCGTACTTGATCACGACCACGTTGCCCGAGAACTCCCGGATGTAGGGCAATGCCTCGACCAGCAGCGAGGCGACCGTCGCCGGGTCGCTCCGGCCCGATGCGCTCACGACGTGGTCCGGTTCTCGTCGATGTACCCGTACCCGAGATCGGTGGTGAGGACCGCCCCCGACCCGTCGCCGAGACCGAGCTCGCAGTGCAGGTCGATGTCCCGGCCGGCCATGTGCGCGCCGACCGCCGCCTGCGTCGTGGGCGGCGGCCACCCCGTCCCGGCACACCGCGACGCCGCCGTAGGAGATCGACACGAGCTCGGGGTCGAAGGCGACCCCGGCCGTGCCCAGCTCGCTCACCACCCGGCCCCAGTAGGGGTCCTCGCCGTTGAACGAGCACTTGACCAGGAGCGAGTCGGCCACCTTGACGGGCCGCCCGGTGGGCCTCGCCGTCCGAGGCCGCGCCGGTGACCCGGATCCGGACCACCTTGGTCGCCCCCTCGGCGTCGGCGGCCATCTGCTCGGCCAGCGAGCCGCACACCTCGCCGAGCGCCGCCTCGAGCGCGCCGGGGCCCGGCGGGCCGGCCAGGCCGCTGGCCAGGACGAGCACGGTGTCGTTGGTCGAGGTGCACCCGTCGACGGTGAGGGAATTGAACGACGGGCCGACGGCCGCCGTCAGCGGCCGCCTGCAACGTCGGCGGGTCGACCCGGGCGTCGGTGGTCAGCACGGCCAGCATGGTGGCCATGTGCGGGGCCAGCATGGCCGCCCCCTTGGCCATCGCCCCGACCGAGAAGCCGTCGCCGTTCGACCAGCACCTCCTTGGCCACCGTGTCGGTGGTCAGGATCGCCTGGGCGGCGCCCGACGCGTCGGCCCGGTCCGATCCTCGGTTGGCCACGATCGGCCCGACCGCCCCGCTGGCCACCTCGATCGGGAACGGAACGCCGATCAGCCCGGTCTGGCACACGAGCACGTGCCCGCCGTCGGCCCCGATCCCCTCGCCCACCAGCTCGCACAGGCGGGCCGCCGCCAGCGTCCCCGGTCCCGCCGGTGGCGGCGTTGGCGTTCCCCGAGGTGAGCACGACCGCCGCCGCCCTCCCGCCCGACGCGGCCAGGTGCCGGCGGCTCACGATCACCGGGCCGGCCGGGGCCAGGTTGGTCGTGAACACCGCCGCTGCCGGGACCGGACGACCGTCGGCGGTCGCCACCACCGCCACGTCGGCGGCACCGCCGGCCTTGATCCCGGCCGCACCGCTGGCGGCGACGAACCCGGCCGGGCCGGTGACGCTCACGGGTAGAGCCCCGCGATCGGGAGCCCGGTCTCCTCGGGCAGGCCGAGCACGAGGTTGGCGCACTGCACGGCCTGGCCCGACCCGCCCTTCATCAGGTTGTCGAGCGCGCACAGGGCGATCACCCAACCGGTGCGGGCGTCGACCACCGCGCTCACGTGCGCGCAGTTCGACCCGGCGGTCGCCTTGGTCGATGGCGATGCGTCGGTGACGACCACGAACGGTTCGGACCGGTATGCCACCTCGAGCGCGTCCGAGCACCTCGGCGGTGGTCGCGCCGGGCGCGGCCAGGCGGGCGTAACAGGTGGCGAGGATGCCCCGGGACATCGGCGCGAGGTGCGGGGTGAACAGCACCGACGCGTCGAGGATCTGCTCCATCTCGGGGGTGTGCCGGTGGTTTCGGAGCCCGTAGGCACGGAAGTCCTCGTCGACGGTCGCGAACATGTTGGCCTGGGTCAGCGCGCTCCCGGCCCCCGACACCCCGCTGGCCGCGTCCACGACCACCCCGTCGCGCGACACGAGGCCGGCCCGCAGCAGCGGGGCCAGCGCCAGCGCGGCCGCGGTCGGGTAGCAGCCGGCCGCGGCCACCGCCCGAGCGCCTTGGATCTCGCCTCGGAACAGCTCGGGGATGCCGAAGGTGAACGAGGAGAGCAGGTCGGGCGCGGTGTGCTCGTGCCCGTACCAGGTCGCATAGATCGACGGATCGGTCAGCCGGAAGTCGGCGGCCAGATCGACGATGGCACCCACCTTGCCCATCAGCTGGGGCACCAACGCCTGGGACTCCCCGTGTGGGAGCGCGAAGAACACCAGGTCCAGGCCGACCAGCGGCTCGGCTGCGGTGGGCTCGAACCGGAGCTCGGGGTAGGCGGCGCCCAGGGAGGGATACCGGTTGGCCGCCGCCTCACCGGCGTGGCTGCCTGCCATGGCCCGCACCACCTCGAACTCGGGGTGACCGGCGCACAGGCGCAGCAGCTCCACCCCGAGGAACCCCGAGCTCCCCACGATCCCGACCTTCATGGCCTGACCTTCATGGCAAAATCATACACATAACCGCATACTCATGCGTACTCATGCATACTGCATCCAAGGGACGCCGAGCTGACGAACGGGTGATGGCTGGCTGGTCAGCGGCCCTGCTGGTCAGCGCACCCTGCTGATCAGCGGCCCTGCTGGTCAGCGCACCCTGGTGACCGACGCCACCCGGGTGCCGCGCAACGTGACCTGGAATCTCGGCCACCGGGCGTCGGAAGGGATGGCCAGCCCGGTGTAGTACTCGGCCGGGCCGGTCACCCCGGGATGCCACCCGTTGGCCTCGAGGCGGTAGGCCACCGCCTCGGTCGACCATGCGATCAAGAAGAAGTTCGCCTTGAACCCGGGCCCGATCCGCAAGCTCACCGGGCCGGGGCGGTCGAGTCGTTCGATCGCGGTGGCGGCGTATGCGACGAGAGCGACGTCGCGCCCATTCCAGTCGATCTCGCCGGGCCTGGTGGCGGCCGGCCCGATGCCCACCACGCCCACCAGGGCCAGCGCGGCGAAGACCAGCGCGCCCACCCAGGGGACCAACGGCGCCGCGCGCCCAACCGGCGGGTCCCCGGTCAGCATCGCGCCGCGCGCCCGGTTCAGTGCGGCCCGGCTCAGTGCGGCCCGGCTCAGTGCGGCCCGGCTCAGTGCGGCCCGGCCCAGCTCGATCGCGGCCCATATGACCACCCCCCAGACGAGGATGCCGACCACCCACAGGCAGTCGACCAGGTAGGCCAGGCTGATGAGGTTCTTGTAGGGGAACACGCCGAAGCTGACCGCCACACCGGCCGTGGCGGCGACCGACACCGCGCCGAACGCGCCGAGCGCCCGCCGGCCGGTGACGAAACCCACCACCGTGATGACGGCCAGCAAGGCGAGAACCACTCCCCCGTACCAGGGGGCATGCCCGTACTCGAAGGCCACCATCTTGTAGAAGCCCGAGGGAAGGTGGGTCAGCCAGATGGGGTGGGGTGCCCCGGCCAGTCCCACCATGCGCAACCCGAATCCCATCCCGAGCGTTCTCTGCCCACGGCCCGACTTGATCAGCGCGGTCAGGTTCGGGTGCGCGCCCAGCTCTTGGATGAGCGGGGCCAGCCAGCACACCAGGCCGACGCCCAGGCCGACCCCCACCCAGCCGTAGCGCCGGGGTCGCCCGCGTGCGACCAGTCCGAACACCCCGGCCAGCACGACCAGGGCCACCGCGGGGACGACGAAGAGCAGATGGCTCTGGGCGGCCACCGAGGCCGCCACCACCAGCACCGGCCACCAGCTGGTCCTGCCCATGACCACCACCCAGGCCAGCACCAGGGCGGCGAGGAAGAACGGCAGGGGAAGGTACACGTTCCAGGGCAGGTTCTCGAAGACGCCCGGGGTGAGCCACACCAGGTCCAGGACACAGAACCCCACCACCGCGCCGATCATCCACGCGCCGAGCGACCACGCCGCCTCGATCGACAACGACAGCACCGCCCCGCAAACCAGCGCGGCGCCCCAGAACAGCCCGTGGGCCGGGTCGAGATGGACCGGCACCGCGAGCAGGTAGAACAACAGCGGGCCGGGGTCGTACAGGATGTGGCCGGTGCCCCCCGACGCCGCCGAGACCAACCCGGTGAGCGGCGGGTGCAGCGACAGGGCCTGGTAGGCGCGGCTGGCGATCGCCGCGTCGTCGCCGAAGGGTCGCCACCCCCTCGAGAGCTCGGCGAACATGGGCACGAGGACCCCCGTCCACACCGCGGCGTGGCTGGCCACGCGCACCGCGCCGGGCACGCTCCGCCACCCGGCCCGCGATCGGGGCCCTGGTCGATCCGGGCGACCAGCTGCTCCCGGCACGGCCGATGGCGTTCGGTCCAGCGAGGTGGACGCCACCTAATTCGTCATCGAACACCGCAGGTCGCCGGGAGCTGCGTGCGCTTGCAGATCGACCCGGCCCGGGGATGCCTGGCCAGCCTTGTCATGCCGACGGTAACCCCGGGTGGATCTCCCCCATCCCACGCGTCCGGCGCCACCACCGCGGGGCCGTTCGGCCCGAAGCTCAGGCGGGCCAGGGCGGCCGGTCGCGGGGTCAGGCTCTGGTAGTCGACCGAGATGGGCGAGTAGAGCATCCACCACTGCGAGCCGTCCAAGAAGAGCGACTCCTCCCCCGGGCCCGACCCCTCCGCGTTCGAGGCGAGCCACGGCCCGGGCGAGGTCGGTTCGCACGGTCCGGTCGGCCCCAGGCACTCCGCGACGCCGATGGCGTAGGCGGGCTGGTTGTACCAGTTGCCCGAGAAGAACAGCCAGTACCGACCGGCGGCGTACACCATGTCGGGCGATTCGACGATCCGCCCCTCCCAGGGCACGTCCGCGCTCATCAACGCGACGGGGTTCCCAACCAGTTGGGCCCCGTCGGAGGACAGCTGCTCGGCGTAGATCGTCGTATGGGTGCTCGCCGTCAGATCCGCGTTGTCGTCGGACTTCCACAAGAGCCATAGACGCCCCTCGGGATCGACGAAGGTCCGCGGGTCGATGGACCCCAGCTCGCCGAACTGGCAGACCAACGGATGCGGCGAGCTCGACACGTAGGGACCGGTCACCGACGATGCGGTGGCGACCCCGATGCATTTGTGCTCACCTCCGGCCACCGCGGCGCTGAACCACATGACGTAGTGACCGTCCAGCGCTCTCACGTCGGGGGACCACGTGAAGCCCGGTGCCGACCACGCCGGCAGGATCGGCATCGCCTCGACCGGCGTCGTGTTCCAACTGGTGAGCGACGTCGAGAACGTGAGCGGCACGCTCGGCCCGAGCGGCGCCACCTGAGACGAGAACATGTAGTACATCCCCCCCACCTCGATCACGAAGGGGTCGGGGGCGTTCGCCCCCGGCGTGATCACGACCGAGGGATCAGCCAGTGTCACCGGCGCGACCGAGACCGCCACGAAGGCCGCCGGGTTGGTCCCGGTCACAGCACCCGCCGCCGCCAACAGGGCCAGCGGCGAGGCGATCACGCAGAGGCAGACGGCCAGCCGGGCCCACCCCGGTCGACGGGCGCCCCGTACCCGGGGTCCGTGCGCGCGGGATCCGTGCGCCGCGGGATCCGTGCAGCGCGCGGCCCGTGCGCACGGTCACGCCGCGCCCGGTGGGTGATGAGACTCGTTCGTGGGCCCCGTCCCCCCAACACTCTCCCCTGATGACTCAGCGCAGCGCTGCCCCGAGCTCGCGCTCGGCCGCCGCGACACACCCGGCCCGCAGCTCCCCGACCTCTCGATCGGTGAGCGTCCGGTCGAGCGCACAGAACCGAAGGCGGAAACCCAAGCTCCGTCGACCGGGGGCCACACCTGGGCCTCGGTAGACGTCGAAGAGGGTAACCGACTCCAAGAGCTCCCCTCCGGCACCTCGGAGCACGTCGGTCAACGCGTCGGCCGGAACGGCGTCGTCGACGACCAGGGCCAGGTCGACGTCGGACGACGGGTACCGGCTGACCGGCCGGGACCGCTCGCTTCTGCGGGGCACCACCGAGCGGTCGCCCAAAAGGCCGAGGTCCACCTCGAGCCACCCGACCCGCTGCGGGCCGGCCCCGAAGTCGGCCACGACCGCCGGGTCGACCTCCCCGACCGTCCCCACCACCACGCCGTCGGCCCCGGCCACGACGTGGGCCGATCGCGTCGGGTGCAGCCCCGCCGGCGCGTCGGCCGGCTGGGGCGCCCGCACCCGCACCTCGGTCAGTCCGAGCTCCTCGACCAGCGCCGCCAGTGCCGCCACCGCGGTGGCGGCGTCGTCGCCGTCGGCGGCGAAGATCACCGAGAGGAGCTCGCGCTCGTCGGGCAGCATCGCCTGCTGCGCCCCCCCGGGCCGGCCCGTTCCGTCACCGCCCGGCCGGGGCCGGGCGGTGCGAAGACCACCCCGACCTCGAACAGCCGGATCGAGCCCTGGCGCCGGTCGAGGTTCCACGCCAGCGCGCGCAGCAGCCCGGCCATCTGGGACCGGCGAAGGAATCCCTGGTCGGCCGACATCGGGTTGGTGATGGCCACCGACGGACCGTCGAGGCCGACCCGCCGGTTCTCGTGCTCGTCGACCAGCGACGACGTCCAGGCCTCGTTGGCGCCCAGGCCGACCAGCACCTCTCGGATACCCCGGCGCTCCCGCTGGGCGTCGGTCAGCCCGCCCGGCTCGGGCCAGCTCGGTTGGCGACGCTCGATGCGCGAGTACCCGTGGGCCCGCGCCACCTCCTCGGCCAGGTCGGCGACCCCGTGGGGCGGCGGACGCACGTCGGGCCGGTTGGTCGGCACGGTGACCCGCAACGCACCGTCGCCCCCGTCCTCACAGTCAAAGCCGAGCGGGCCCAGCAGCGCGGCCACGTTCGCGCTCGACAGCTCGGTGCCCAGCAGCGCGTTGACGGCGCCGGTGTCGAGCACGATCTCGGTTCGCTGAGCGAGCTGGCCAGCCACGTCCAGGGTGCCCGACGCGAGCACGGCCGCCGGCGAGCTCTGGGCCAGCAGCTCGAAGAAGCGATCGGTCGCCCGGTCGATGCCGAACGGGTCGCACCCCCGCTCGAAACGGGCCGACGCCTCGGTCCGGATCCCGAGGCGCTTGGAGGTCCGGGCGATGACCATCGGTTCGAAGTAGGCCGCCTCCAGCAGGACCCGGGTGGTCGACGTCGGAGATCTCCGACGTGCTCCCGCCGAAGATGCCCCCGATGCCGACCGGGGTGCCCGCGGCGTCACAGATCACGCAGTCGTCTCCGGTCTCCCCGAGGCCCCGCCCGGGGGTCCCGAGGGTCCGCGCCACCCCGTCGAGGGTGGTGAGCACCTCGCCCGGCGTCGCCCGTCGCACCAGCAGGCCCGGTGCGCCCAGCCGGTCCAGGTCGTAGGGGTGGGTCGGCTGGCCCAGCTCGAACATGACGTAGTTCGACGCGTCGACGACGTTGTTGATCGGCCGCATGCCGGCCAGCACCAGGCGCCGGGCGACGAGGGCCGGGGACGCGGCCGACGGTGACCGACTCCATCACCCGCACGGTGAGGCGCGGGCACATGTCGGGTGCCTCCACGGCGGCGCTGGCCAGCTGGCCGACCGGCGGGCCCGATGCGGCGGCGACCGGCTCGGGCAGGGCGAAGGGCAGCCCGAGGCGGGCCGCCAGGTCGCGGGCGATGCCGGCGATGCACCACGCGTCGGGACGGTTCCCCTCGACGGTGATGTCGAACACGACGTCGGGCTCGATGCCGAGCGCCGCGTCGAGCGGCGCGCCGAGCTCGACGCCGTCGGTGCTCGCTCAGCACGAGCAGTCCGTCCCCGTCATCGGAGAGGGCCAGCTCCTTGCCCGAGCACAGCATCCCGTTGGACTCGACCCCCAACATCTTGCGCCGGCCGATCTCGAAGCCCGTCCGGCAGCACGGTGCCGACCCCGGCGAAGGGGACCAGGTCGCCGACGCCGAAGTTGAAGGCCCCGCACACGACCTGGATCGGCTCGCCCCCGGCGTCGACGACGACCCGGCGGATCCGGTCGGCGCCGTCGATGGCGGCGATCTCGAGCACCCGCGACGACGACGACCTGGTCGAGGCCCTCGCCGACCCGCTCGATCCCCTCGACGAGGAGCCCGAGGTCGTCGAGGGCGGCGGCGAGCACCGTCGACGTCGGCGTCGAACGGGGCGAAGTCCTTCAACCACGACAAGCGGGGCGCGCACGTCGAGATCCTCAGAACTGCCGGAGGAAGCGGAGGTCGTTCTCGATCAGCGCGCGCATGTCGGCCATCTCGTGGCGCATCTGGGCGCAGCGGTCGATGCCGAACCCGAACGCGAAGCCCGACCACTCGACCGGGTCGATGCCCGACCGCGTCGAACACGGCCGGGTCGACCATGCCGCAGCCCGCCGAGCTCGAGCCACCCGGTGTTCGAGCAGGTCCGGCAGCCCACGCCGAGGCAGATGGTGCAGGTGATGTCGTACTCCGCCGAGGGCTCGGTGAACGGGAAGTACGACGGCCGCAGCCGCGAGTGGACATCGGGGCCGAAATAGGCGGTCGTGAACGTCTCGATGGTGCCGGCCAGGTCGGAGAAGGTGATCCCCCGGTCGACCACCAGCCCCTCGATCTGGTGGAACACCGGCAGGTGGCTGGCGTCGGCGGTGTCGCGCCGGAAGCACCGTCCCGGGCATCACCGAATGGATCGGGAGCGAGCCCTGGGCGACCGCCTGCTCCATCAGGTGGATCTGGACCGGCGAGGTGTGGGTGCGCAGCACGATCGTCTCGGGCTCGCCGAGATCGAGGTAGAAGCTGTCGTACATGCCCCGGGCCGGGTGGGCCGGCGGGATGTTGAGCGCCTCGAAGTTGTACCAGTCGGTCTCGGCCTCCGGCCCCTCGGCCACGGTGAACCCCATGGCCACGAAGACGTCCTCCAGCGCGTCACGGGTGGTGGTGACGAGGTGCTGGTGGCCGCGCAGGAGCGGCGAGCGCACATCGGCGACCACGACCTCGGTGAGGTCCATGCGGTCCGCCTCGAGCGCCGCCGCCCGCTCATGGGCGGCCAGCTCGCGGCGCCGGTCCTCGACCAGGCGCTCGAGCCGGCCCCGCACCTCGTGGAGGGCGGGCCGACCGTGCGCCGGTCGTCGGGATCGAGAGCCGCCCAGGCTCCGGTGGGCCGCCGCCAGCGCCGAGCGCTTGCCGAGGATGGCCGACTCGGCCTCGGCCAGCTCCTCGGTCGTGGTGGCGCCCCGGATCGCCCTCTCGGCGTCGGCCTCCAAGGCGCCCGGGTCGACCGGGCCGTCGTTCGCGCTCACCGGCGGCGCTCGGTCGTGGCAGCTCGAAGCATCCCGGAAATGTTACGTGGCGAGCTGTCTGTCTCTCGGTGGCCGAACCGCTCGGTCATGACCCGCCGCGGCGCTGGCGCCGGGCCTCGAAGCACAGCACGGCGCAGGTGACCCCGACGTTGAGCGATTCGGCGCGCCCGAGCATCGGGATGGCCAGCGGTGCCGTCGAGCCCGCTCGAGCAGTTCGGCGGACAGCCCGGCGGCCTCGTTGCCGAGCACGAACGCGCTGGGCCGGCCGAGATCGACCGACGCGTAGTCGGTGCCGTCGGCGTCGGTCCCGTACACGGTCAGCCCGGCCGAGCGGAACCACTCGATCGCGGAGCTGACGTCGGCGACGACCACCAGGGGCACGTGGAAGATCGAGCCGGCCGACGAGCGGACGGTCTTCGGGTTGAACGGGTCGACGGTCCCGGCGCAACAGACGACCACGTCGACGCCGGCGGCGTCGCAGGTGCGCAGCACGGTGCCGGCGTTCCCCGGGTCGCGCACGTCGACGCAGACGACCGCGAGCGTCGGGGTCGGGGACCTGCGCGAACTCGACGTCGGTCATCGAGAAGATCCCGAACACCGGGTGCGGCGTCACCGTGTCGGCGACCCGGTCGGCCACGCCCGGGGCGAGATGGAAGACCCTGCTCCCCCGCTCGAGCGTGGCCGAGACCACCGACGCGACCTCATCGGTCGCCGCGGCGGCGTCGGCGACGAACAGCGACTCGGGGACGAAGCCGGCATCGAGGCCGCACCGAACCACCTCGACGCCCTCGGCCACAAAGGCGCGCTCGGTCCAACGGGTCGCGCGATTTTGCAGCAGCCTGCGCAGGCGGCGAACCCGCTGGTGCGAGTAGGCCAGCGCCTGGGTCAGGAGGCGGCCTCCTCGGCCGGTGTCACGCTCGCGTTGGCGGCGGCCACCGCCACCAGCGCCCCGAAGGCCTCGGCGTCCCGGACGGCCAGGTCGGCCAGGATCTTGCGGTCGACCTCGACACCGGCCTGGTGCAGCCCGGCGATGAACCGGCTGTAGCTGAGCCCGTTGGCCCGGGCCGCCGCGTTGATCCGCTGGATCCACAGCTTGCGGAAGTCGCCCTTGCGGGCCCGACGGTCCCGGTACGCGTACTGCATCGAATGCAGCAACTGCTCGTTGGCGGCGCGGTAGCTCCGGCTCTTGTTGCCGTAGTAGCCCTTCGCCTGCTCGAGGACGGCGCGGTGGTGCTTGCGTCCGTGTACCGAGCGCTTCACTCTGGCCATCGAGGTCCTCCTTCTGTCCTGTCGTTTCGACTCGTTCGGCGTGCCGTGGTGCCGACGCATCGGCCCGGGCGCTGCACACGCCGTCGAACTTCACCAGGGTCGCTGGGCGACCCTGTGCGGTCGGTGGTGTCCCTAGCAGACCCAGCATCCGGCGGACCTGGCGCTCGTCGGACTTGGCGATGTTCGTCTCGCGCCCGAGCCGCCGCGTCCGGGTGCTCGGCTTCTTCTCCAAGAGGTGCGACCGGAACGCCTTGCGACGGCGCAGCCGCCCGGTCCCGGTGACCTTGATCCGCTTGGCCGCACCGCGGTCTGTCTTCATCTTCGGCATGGTCACTCTTCCCCTGGTGCCGCTGTCGTGTTGCCACCGTCGGCGGGCTGGTCGCCACCTCGTTCTGCACTTCGGCCGGCCTCGTCGCTCCCCGGTCCGCTCGCCGGCGCACCGTCGACGTGCCCACCGACGTCACCGCCGCCGGCCCCTCGCTCGGTTGGCGGGTCGCCCGGGCGGCCGCCGACTGACGGGCCCGCTTGTCGGGTGCGAGCACCATCACCATGTTCCGGCCGTCGAGGCGAGGCTCGAACTCGATCTTGGCCGCGTCGCCGAGCGTCTCGGCCACCCGGTCGAGGATCCGCTTGCCCAGCTCGGGGTGGAACACCTCGCGGCCTCGGAACATGATCGTGAGCTTCACCTTGTGGCCGTCGTCCAAGAACTTGGCCACCTGGCGGGTCTTGGTGTCGAAGTCACCCGGACCGATCTTCGGCCGGTACTTCATCTCCTTGATCCCGACGTGGACCGCCTTGCGACGTGACTCCTTGGCCCGCTGGGCCTCGTCGAACTTGAACTTGCCGAAGTCCATGATCCGACACACCGGCGGGTTGGCCATCGGGGCCACCTCGACCAGGTCGAGGTCGAGGTCGCGGGCGATCGCGAGCGCCTCGGGAAGCGGCTTGATGCCGAGTTGCTGACCGTCTGGGTCGACGAGGCGAACCTCACGGGCGCGAATGCGATCGTTGATCCGGTGCTCGTTGGTGGCTTCAGTGACTATGCGGCACACTCCTCTCGGTCGGGCACGCGGTCGTCCGCGGGCCGTGGTGATGGAGAGCGGAGTGCGTCCGGCGTTGCCGGATGTCCTGCCGTGTCAACCTGGCGCACCTTTGCGTCCTTTCGTCTGAGAGGCGGTGGCCAGGTGGAGGCGGCTCGAAGGCAGCCCCGCTTTCCGTGTAGCTCGAACTGTGTAGGGTACCAGCATGAGCAGCCTGTGGACACCCTCGGGCGAGCATCGGGTCGACGGCGAGTCCGGCCCGGCCCAGGTGGCGGGGCAAGCGCGCCGACGCCGAGCGTGCGGACCCGACGACCGAGGGCCCGGCCGAGGCATCGACGAGGCCGAGATCGAGGCGCTGCGCCGCCGCTCGCCGAGACCCCCGCCGAGACGGTGTTGGCCAACCACTGCTACGGGCTCTTCGAGCTGGCGGCCATCTACCTGTCGGCCGACCCGCCGCTGCTCGCAGGAGGCCCGGCTGGCCATCGACGCCTTCGGGCTGTTGGTCGAGGGACTCGGTGAGCGCCTCGGCGAAGCCGCCGGCCCCCTGCGCGACGCGCTGGCCCAGATCCGGCTCGGCTTCGTCCAGGTCGAGGCGGCCCATCGGGCCGCCAGAGCCGGCGCCGACTCGGGCGGGTAGGGCCGAGCTCAGCGCTTCACCACCCGGCGCGCCTCCAGCCGGCCCCGGTGACCGGGGCGCACCATCGAAGAGACACCGCCCGACCGACCTCGATGTCCCGTCGTGCCGTCGGCGATGGCGGTGCAGTGGAAGTCGAACGTCGTCCCGTCCTCCTCGGTCACCGTGCCGAGGCCCCGGTCGTCCTCGAACGAGGTGACGGTCCCGATCGCGGGCCCCGCCGGGTCGGCCAACCGTCCGTTCTCAACGGACGACCTTGGCCAATGGACGGTCCGGGTCAACGGACGATCTTGGTCAATGGACGATCTTGGCCAGGGCCAGCTCCAAGATGTCGCTCGCGCCCAGCTCCTTCAGCTCGGGGATCAGGGTGTTGATCTCGTCCTTCAGCACCACCGTCTCGATGGCGAAGCCGCCGTCCCCGGCCAGCTCCGAGACGGTCGGCGAGCGCAGCGACGGCAGCCGCTCGAGCACCGCGGCGCGGCGCTCGGCCGAGACGTTCAGCTTCACCAGGACCTTCTCGCGCGCCTCGAGGGTGCCCATGAGCAGCGTGTAGATCTGCTCCATGGCCCGGCGCTTCTCGGGGTCGGCCGCCGACGCCGGGTTGGCGATGAGCTCGGTGTAGGAGACGAGCAGCGTGTGGATGATCCGCAGCCCGGCCGCCCGCAGCGCCCGGCCGGTCTCGGTGAGCTCGACGACGCAGTCGGCGATGTCGGGCACCTTGGCCTCGGTGGCGCCATAGGAGAGGGAGATCTCGGCGTCCACCCCGGCCGCCTCGAGGGCGCGCCGGGTCATCTCGGGGTACTCGGTCGACACCCGCAGCGGCCGGTCGCCGCCGGTCAGGTCCTCGAGCGACTTGCACGGCGAGGACTCGGGGACCGCCAGGACGATGCGGATCGGGTAGCCGCTCACCGTCTTGGAGTAGGGCAGCTCGCCGAGCGAGACGACCTCGGCCGAGCGCTCCTCGACCCAGTCGCGCCCGGTGATGCCGAGGTCGAAGAGGCCCTGGGCGACGTAGACCGGGATCTCCTGGGGCCGCAGGATCCGCACGTCGACGACCCGGGAGTCGTGGATGCTCGCCCGGTAGTCGACCGTCCGAGGACCGGTAGACCTTCAGGTCGGCGCTCGCGAACAGCTCGAGCGTCGACTCCTCGAGCGATCCCTTCGGCAGCACGAGGCGCAGCACCTCACGCCCCCATCGATCGGGGCATGCGGGCCGAGCCGGTGCGGCCGAGCTCGCGCAGCATGGTCGCCATCTGCACCGCCGACAGCGCGGCCTCGCGGCCCTTGTTGGTCTCGTCGGGACGGGCGCGGTCGAGCGCCTGGTCGACGTTGTCGGTGGTCAGCACGCCGAAGACCACCGGGACCCCGGTGTCGAGGGCGACCCGGGCGAGGCCCGATGCGCACTCCCCGGCCACGAAGTCGAAGTGCGAGGTGTCGCCGCGGATCACCGCGCCGAGGCAGGCCACCGCGTCGACCCCGCCGGAGGTGGCGAAGCACTGGGCCGCCAGCGGCAGCTCGAACGCGCCGGGCACCCAGGCGACGGTGGTGTCGGCGCGGTCGACCGACGCGGCGGCCAAGCCCTCCAGGGCGCCGTCCAAGAGGCGGGCGGTGATGCCCCCGTTGAACAGCGCGCAGGCCAGCCCGATCCGCAGCCCCCGCCCGTCGACGTGCTCGAGCCCGCCCTCACCGATCTGGCGACCGACCCTCGGGGCGACCGCGTCGAAGACACCGTGGGCGAGCTCGGTCTCCTCGGTGCCGGTCACGTCGGCGGGGGCTCGGGTCGTCCACGGCCTCGTCCAGGTTCTCGAACAGGTGGCCCATGCGCTCGCGCTTGGTCCGCAGGTAGCCGATGTTCTCGGGGTTGGGCGCGGACTCGAGCGGCACCCGCTCGACGATGTCGAGGCCGAAGCCCTCGAGACCGCCCGTACTTCATCGGGTTGTTGGTCATGAGCCGCATCGTCGTCACCCCGAGGTCGACCAGCATCTGGGCCCCGATGCCGTACTCCCGGCTGTCGACCGGGAGCCCGAGCTCCAGGTTGGCGTCGACGGTGTCGTGGCCCTCGCTCCTGGAGCCGGTAGGCGCGGATCTTGTGGCCGAGGCCGATGCCCGCGGCCCTCGTGGCCGCGCAGGTAGACGAGCACCCCTCGGCCCTCGCGCTCGATGCGGTCGAGAGCGCCGTGGAGCTGGGGGCCGCAGTCGCAGCGCAGCGAGCCGAAGACGTCGCCGGTCAGGCACTCCGAGTGGACCCGCACCAAGCACGTTCTCGCTGCCCGGCCACCTCGCCGTAGCACGAGGGCCAGGTGCTGCTCGCCGTCGAGCAGCGACTCGTACACGTAGGCCGTGTACTCGCCGCCGTCGCGGTCGGGATGCGCGCCTCGGACACCCGCTGGACCAGCATCTCGTTCTGGCGGCGGTAGCGGATGAGGTCGGCGATCGAGATCAGCGGGAGCCCGTGCTCGGCCGGCGAACGCCTCGAGCTCGGCCAGCCGGGCCATCGGCGGACTTGTCCTCGATGACGATCTCGCAGAGCACGCCGGCCGGGGTGAGCCCGGCCGCCCGGGCCAGGTCGACCGCGGCCTCGGTGTGGCCGGCCCGCTTCAGCACCCCGCCGGTGCGGTAGCGCAAGCGGGAAGATGTGCCCGGGCCGGCGCGAGGTCGCCGGGCCGGGTCTTCGGGTCGATGAGCGCGGCGATCGTCGCCGACGCGGTCGGCCGCCGAGATCCCGGTCGTCGTCCCGCGGCGCACGTCGACGCTGACCGTGAACGCGGTGCGCTGGGACTCGGTGTTGTGTGGCACCATGAGCGGCAGGTCGAGCTCGTCGGCCCGCTCGGGCGTGATGGGCGACGCAGATCACCCCCGAGGTGTGGGCGAGGAAGAACGCGATCTTCTCCGGCGTGGCCGCCTCGGCCGCCATGACCAGGTCGCCCTCGTTCTCCCGGTCGGCGTCGTCGACGACGACCACCATCTCGCCTCGTGCCGATCGCGTCGATCGCCTCTTGGATCGTTGCCAGCGCCATCAGGCCGCCACCTCCACTCGCAGGTCGTCCCCCAACCGCTCGACCGACACCAGGCGGCCGCGCCAGAACTCCTCGATGCTCGGCCGCGCCCGGACCGGCGAAGACCGGGCGTCCGTCGTCGCCGCCGCTCAACGCGGGCGCGAGGTAGAACACGTAGCGATCGATCAGGCCGGCCGCGTGGAAGTCGTGGGCGACGCGTGCCCCGCCCTCGACCAGCACCTGCAGCGCGCCGCGCGACCCCAGCTCGTCGAGCACCGCGTCGAGGTCGCCGCGCGAGCTCGACCGCCGGGTGCACCCGGGCCCCGGCGGGGACGGTGCCGAGGACCACCCGGAGCGGTTGGCGCGGCGCGTCGGTGTCGTCGTCGAGGCGCACCGTGAGCGCCGGGTCGTCGGCGCGCACCGTCCCGGCGCCGACCAGCACCGCGTCGGAGCACGCGCGCAGCCGGTGCGCGTCGGCGCGGGCAGCCTCGCCGGTGATCCAGCGGCTCGAGCCGTCGGGCGCCGCGATCCGCCCGTCGAGCGTCAGTCGCCATCTTGAGGACGACCCAGGGCCGTCCGGTCCGCCGGTGCTTCAGATAGGGGGCCAGCTGCTCGGCCACCTCGTCCCCGCACGACCCCGGTGTCGCACGGCGATGCCCGCCGACTCAAGGGCGGCGATGCCGCGGCCCGCAGACCTGGTCGTCGGGATCGACGATGCCGATCGACGACCCGGGCGACGCCGGCCCCGATGATGGCGTCCACGCACGGCGGGGTGCGTCCGTGGTGCGAGCACGGCTCGAGGGTGCGAGTACAAGGTGGCGCCCTCGGCCGCCCCTGCGGCCACGGCCCGGGCCAGGGCGCTGACCTCGGCGTGGTCGCCGCCCGGGGGGTGCCGTCGTCCCCTCGAAGGTGACCCCGGTCGTCCCGGGCCGGCACCACGACCGCCCCGACCCAGGGGTTGGGGGCGGTCGTCGGGCGGGCCGCTCCGGCCAGTTCGAGGGCCCGGGCCATGTGGATCCGGTCCCGCGTATCCGCCGTCGGCGTCGGCCAAGAGTGGCTGCTCAGAGGGGTTCATTGCTGGTGAAGTCCTACCGGGCGGCCCCCGGGGCCCGGCACCACGGACCCTCACCGAAGCACGCCGTCGGCCGCCCCCCGCCGGATGGCGTCGACCGCCTCCCAGGGTGCGTCGTCGCCCGAAGACGGCGCTGCCGGCGACGAAGACGTTCGCCCCCGCCGCCGCGGCCCGCTTGGCCGTCACGCTCGTCGATCCCGCCGTCCACCTCGAGGTCGACGGCCAGCTCCCGGGCGTCGATGGCCGCCCGGACGGCGATCACCTTGTCCATGACCTCGCCCATGAACTCCTGGCCCCCGAACCCGGGGAAGACGGTCATGCACAGGATCAGGTCCACCTGGTCGAGGTACGGCTCGAGCGCCTCGAACGGGGTGTCGGGGTTGGCCGCCAGCCCGGCCCGCATGCCCGAGGCCGCCGGATGCGGCCGAGCAGCGACTCGGTGTCGCCCACCTCCACGTGCACGGTGCATCGAGTCCGCCCCGGCGTCGCCGAACGCCTCGAGGTAGCCGGCCCGGGTCCGTCATCATCAGGTGGCAGTCGAAGAAGAGGCCGGAGTGCTTGCGCAACGAGGCGACCACCGGCGGGCCGATGGTCAGGTTCGGGACGAAGTGGCCGTCCATGACGTCGACGTGCAGCCAGTCGGCGCTGCTCGCGACCTCGCCCGATCGCCTCGGCCAGGTTGCCGAAGTCGGCCGACAGGACCGACGGGGCGATCTTCAGCGCGCCGGGCTCGGCCCGCGGTGGCGGCTCGCCGAGGTCATCCCAGCCCGATGTCACCCCGCCGAGCCTACGGTCCGCCGGCGAGCTGACCTCACGGGAACCGGGCCCAGCACAGGATGCGGCTGAACGCGTAGAAGTACGGCCGCTGCTGGCCCAGCTCTTGGAGCAGTCGTTCGCGGTAGCGGTCCACGATACGCGTCGAAGCTCGCATCGTCGAGCCGGGCCCGCACCGGCGTGAGCAGGGTGCCGCGCACCCACTCGACCACCGCCTCGACCGAAGCCAGCTCGTGGCCGTACACCTGCAGGCGGACGTGCTGCTGCACCGCGCCGAGCGCGTGCAGGATCTCGGCGTAGCGCGGCCGGGGTGAGCACCGAGGCTCCCGGGCGACGCCACGTCGTGGCCGGCGGCGGCTGCGAACTGGGGCTCGGCGGCCACCTCGGCGGCCAGGACGTGGGAAGGGTGGTCGAAGGTCGGCCGGCACCTGGAAGGCCAGCTGCCCGCCGGGCGCGAGCGACGCCCGGAGCCGGGCCAGCAGGCCGGCGTGATCGGGCGCCCAGTGCAGCGACACGTTGGCGAACACCAGGTCGACCCCCGACCCGCGCCACTCGGACAGGTCCCCCCGCTCGAAGCGCAGGCCCGGCACCTCGGTGGCCCAGCGGGCCGCCTCGGCCAGCATCGCCTCGGACCGGTCGATCCCGAGCGTGTCGGCGGCCCGCAGGTCCCGGTGCAGCTCGGCCGTCAGCTCGCCGGTGCCGCACCCGAGGTCCACGATCGTGCCGCCGGCCACCGGCATGCACAGCGCCTTCAGGTCGTCGAAGGGCTGGCGCCGTTCGGCCGCGAAGCGCCGGTACTGCTCGGGATCCCAGGCGTCGGTCACCGCCTGGGCACGCCCAGGCGGACCCGATCCGGGAGGTGGCTGCCTCTGCAGCCAGTCGCGAGCCGCCATCGGCCGGCCTCCTTCGGGTTGGACGATCTCCAGGCGGATCGCGCCGTCGCCGGTGGTCACCGTGTCCGCCGTGAGGGTACCGGGCGCCAACCCACGAACGGGGGGATCTGCCCGAGAGGTGGCCGAGGCCGCCAGCACCCGGAGGCGACGGCCCTCGACCGTCGTGTGGGCCCGGTCGAGGCGCACCACCGCCAGCACCTCTCTGCTCGGCCGCTCCCAGTCCAGCTCGAGCTCGGCCGGGTCGAGCTTCTTCGCGTAGGTCGGCTCACCGGCCTGGGGCACCGGGTGGGCAGGCCGGCCACGCCGCCCGCCAGCACCTCGACCAGCAGCTCGCTGCCCGGCCGCCACCAGCCGGTCCCGCAGCGCGAAGAGGTGCTCGGTCGGCCCGATGTCGAGCTCGGTCCGGGCGTAGACGGCCCCGGTGTCGAGCCCCTCTTCGACCGCCATGACGCACACGCCGGTGGTGGCGTCGCCGGCCAGGATGGCCCGCTCGACCGGGGCGGCGCCCCGCCAGCGCGGCCAGCAACGAGAAGTGCAGGTTGATCATGGGCACGACCGAGAGCACCGCCGGCGGGATCAAGCGGCCGAAGGCGACGACCACCCCCAGCTCGGGCGGCCGGCGCCCGGGCGCCACCAGGTCGGCCAGGTCCGAGGTGGTGGCCAGCCCGAGCTCGAGTGCGGCCGCCTTGAGCGGGCTGGGCGAGGTTCGCGACCCCCGACCCCGCCGCCGGTCGGGGCCGCTCACCACCAGTTCGACGTCGTGGCCGGCGTCGAGCAACGCACGCAGCGGTGGGACCGAGAGCTCGGGGGTGCCGAGGTAGGCGAGGCGGGCCACCCCAACCACGGTAGGGGCGAACCGGCCCCGCACCCGGGCACCATCGGCCGGGCCGGGGCTGGCCCCCCGGGGGCTCAGTCCCTCCCGGCGCTCCCGGGCAGCTGGAGGGCCCGGGTGCGCAGGATGGCCTTGGCCTCGCGGCGCCGCTGGTCGTCCAGCCGTTCGACCAAGACGATCCCGTCGAGGTGGTCCACCTCGTGCTGGAGCACCCGGCCCTCGAGCTCGTCGGCCTCGATCGAGATCTCCTGGCCGTCGAGGTCGTAGCCAACGAGACGGACCGACCCGGGACGGACGATCGGCCAACTGAGCCCGGGCACCGACAGGCACCCCTCCTCGTAGTCCCACTCCCCGCTCGACTCGACGATCCGCGGGTTGATGACCACGACCGGACCCTCGCCGACGTCGTAGACGAACAGCCGCCGCTGCACGCCGACCTGGTTGGCCGACAACCCCACGCCGTGGCCGGTGGCGTACATCGTCTCGAGCATGTCCTCGGCCAGCTTGGCCACCGAACCGTCGATCTCTTCGATCTCCTTGGTCGGTTGACGCAACACCGGGTCCCCGTACTGGCGGATCGCGAAGGTTGTCATCGACGGTGCGGCCGGCCGGCCGGGCTACTCGTCCGCCTGTAGCGTGCTCAGTCCGTCGGGGTCGCCCTCGGCCAACCGCAGGGCCCGGTCGGCGAGGATCGCCTTGGCCTCGCGGCGCTGATCGTCGTCCAAGCGCTCGACGAGGAGGATCCCGTCGAGGTGGTCCATCTCGTGCTGGAACAACCGACCCTCCAGCTCGTCGGCCTCGACCGAGATCTCGTTGCCGTCGAGGTCGTAGCCGACCAGGTGGATCGACCCGGGGCGGACGAGCGGCCAGCTGAGCCCGGGCACCGACAGGCACCCCTCCTGGTAGGTCCACTCCCCGCTCGACTCGACGATCCGCGGGTTGATGACCACGACCGGGCCCTCGCCCACGTCGTAGACGAACAGCCGCCGCAGCACGCCGACCTGGTTGGCGGCCAGTCCCACCCCCGGCGCGTCGTACATCGTCTCGAGCATGTCCTCGGCCAGCTTGGCCACCCAGCCGTCGATCTCTTCGATCTCCTTGGTCGGTTGGCGCAGCACCGGGTCCCCGTACTGGCGGATCGCAAAGGTGGTCATCGTCGAGTCATGGTAGCGGGGGGTATCCGGCCGGCCGCCGAGGCGTGATCGCCCGGTCCCGGCGCGCCGTGGCCCGCTCGCCGACGTTCAGGCCCCGGTGACGGCGGCCGGCCCCGGTTGGCTCAAGCCGTTCACCGCGTCGAGGTTGCGCATCGTGTACGCCTGCAACGCCCGCGCCTGGGGCTCGGACAGCCGATCGCACACCCAGTCCCAGTGCAACGAGACCCGGTCGCCCGGTCGGAGCTCGCCCACGAGAGAGGTCCCGTCGGTGCCGGCCCGCACCTCCTCGTGCACCTCGTCGCCGAGCACGAGGCGCGACCCGGTGAAGGCCAGGGGCCGGGAGCGCACCACCACCAGGTCACCGCCGACCGCCTCGACGGTGCCGCGGACGAATGCGGCATCGGTCGAGCACGGTGAGCGGGGCGCCCTCCATCCCCGCCCGGAGCAGTCCCAGCCAGGGGTAGACGGCGAACACGTGGAAGCTGTGGTGCGGCACCCCGCCGGCGGGCACCGCCGTGATCAGCGCCCCGAAACGCCGCGCCGGCGCGGCGTTCGAAGCGGTCCCGCAACGAGGCCACCAGGGTCTCGTCGGGCACCCGGTCGAGCAGGGCGTTGCCGATCCAGTAGGCCTCGACGACCCGGCGGTCGAGCGGGTCGTCGAGGTGGTTGCACCACGCGATCAGCTCGAGGTAGGGCCACGCCCCTTCGAAGTCGCCGGCCCGATGCCGCAGCTCGACGAGGTCGGGGCCCCCGCCGGCGGCGGCCGCCCCCAACAAGGAGTCGGGGTCGGCACCCCCGCAGTAGCCGAGCGCGTTGGGCGGGTAGGCGTAGCGGGCGAAGAGCAGCGGGCCGGGGGCGGGCGTCGGGACCTCCCGCGCCGCGCTCACCGCAACGTCCCGACCGAGACCCGCCCCCGGCGCATCGCCCACAGCACCAGCACCGTCCCGCCGGCCACCAGCGCCAGCCCGAGCCCCTCGGGCGCCAGCGCCTTGGTGCCCGCGGCCGCCTGGAGGAGCGCCGTCACCACCACGCTGAAGACGAGCACCGAGGTGACGTCGAGCGCCCGGGCCCGGGCCAGGGCGCTCACCCAGGTGGCGACGTAGCCGGCCAGGAGCACCCCGGTGAGCAGGACCCATCCCCACTGCGCCGCCCCCAGGCGCCACAGCGAGCCCAGTCCGACGGTCACACCCACGTAGCCGACCAGGACGACCGACCCCACACCCATCCGGGTGAGGGCGACCACGGCCGGCGAGAACGTCTCGAGCAGCCCCTTGATGAGCACCGTCTCGATCGCCCACAGCACGGTGGCCGAGAGCACCAACAGGGTTCCCGACGACGCGCCGAGATGACCGATGCCGCCGACGATGGCCACCTCACCGCCGACCAGCAGGCCGATCGCGGCGACGTTCCATGCGCCGGCCCGCTCGCCGAGCACCGGCAGCGCCAGGAGGCCCACCCACACCACCAAGGAGTCGTGCAGGAAGGCCGCCGGTGTCGCCGGCCAGCTTGGCCAGCCCGTTGAAGAACAAGCGCGAACGCCACCCCTCCGCCCGACGACCCCGACGAAGGCGAGCGCCGCCCAGGTGCGCGCGGTCACCGGTCGGGCGGCCACGCCGGCCCGGCGCTGCCACCCTGGTCCACCTCTCGGCCGACCGCCGAGCTTGCCGAGGGCCGCGCCGCCGACGGTGAGCAACCCCAAGATGACCGCGGTGGTGAGGTTCTTGGCCGTCGTGTACACCGACGGGCTCGGCAGCGCTCGCACCCCGTAGGAGTTGACGAACACCGCCACGCCGCTCACCAGCGCGGTCAGCCCGGCCACCGCCACCCCGGGCAGTGGCCGGCGTTCCGAGGTCGCGCGGCGCTGGGTCATGTCGAGGGGGTCATGTCGAGGCGGGTCATGTCGAGGGGGTCATGCTCGAGGCCGGAGCTCGGCCAGGGCCGCCTCGGCCTCGGCACCGTCGACCGGTCCGAGGGCGTACCCGCTGTGGACGACCACCCAGCACCCGGGGACCGGCGCGGGGCCGTCGTAGGCGAGCAACGACACCCGGTGACAGACCCCGTCGACGTCTTCGGCCTCGACAAAGCCCGAATCGGGGGCGCTCACCACCCGGTGCAGTCGGCTGACACACATCAGCGGGCCGCCTCCAAGAGGCCGAGCACCTTGTCGACCGCCTCATCCAGCGCCACCTCGACGGCCGGTGAGAGGCCGACCCCCTGGGCGAAGTCCTCCCCCTCGATCCCGACCACCACCACCCGCCGTGGGGCGGCGCCCACCACCCGGGCCAGCCGGAACACGCCGGCCAGGCCGATGCCGTGGGTGCTCGCGGCGCGCCGGGTCTCACTCGCTCGGCCCCCCTCGGCGGGCGGCGACTCGTCGGGCTCGAGCTCCAAGGTCGAGACCGTACCGGGGGGTCGACCGGAGCGCACGGCGTCGATGACCACGGCCAGCTCGGCACCGTCCCAGCGTCCGAGCAGGTCCAGGGGGTCGACGATCGGCCCGACGTCGACCGCCCCGGGGCGCAGTCCCGCCACCCGCTCGGCGACCAGCTGGCCCGCCGCGTCGTCGCGCCGGTACAGGCTGCCCAGTCCGGCCAGCACGAACCGGGTGGGCCCGGTCCCGGGCGAGGCAACCGAGGCGCCCGAAGAAGCGCTCATCGGCGTTCGACGGTGACGTCGAGAAAATGGGCCGCGCACGAGATGCACGGGTCGTGGTTGCGGACCGCCTGCTCACAGCGCAGCGTCAGCTCGGCGTCGGGCGCCGACAGGGTGGCCGTCGCGGTGGCCCGGAGGTCGTCTTCGATGCTCAGTTGGTTCTGCGAGGTCGGCGGGACGATCCGGGCAGCGACGATCAGTCCGTCCTCGCCGATCTCGTAGCGCTGCAGCAACAGGCCCCGGGGGGCCTCGGTGACCCCGACCCCGACCGAGGCCGTCCCCGGGACCGGGGTCGCGGGAGGTTGGGGCGGCTCGTACTCGGCCACCAGCCGCAGCGCCTCGTCGCAGGCCGCCACCAACTCGACGCTGCGCACCACGATGCTTCGGAACGGGTTGGTGCAGACCGGCCCGAGACCGGCCGCCGATGCCGCCTCCTTGGCGATCGCCGGAAGCTGGGCCCCGTTCAAGGCGTAGCGGGCCAGCGGGCCGGTCAGGTAGTGGCCCCGCCCGCGCAGCCGCGCCTGCAGCGCCGTCGAGCGCATCACGTGCTCCTCGTCGACAAGGCCCTCGAAGTCGGCCGGGGAGACATCGAGCCCGTCGGAGGACCGGATCGCCGATCCCCCCTCGATCGCGTAGACGTCGGGATCGTGCAGGGCCACCAGGCGGTAGTCGCCGTCCACGTCGGGGAAGTCGAACCCGCTCACCCACTCGACGGTGGCCAGCGCCGCGTCGCGGGCCCGGGCCAACGGCTCGGCCAACGCCGCCACGGCCTCGGGCGACGGGGCCTTGTAGAACCCGCCCACCTTGACGTTGACCGGATGGACGGCCCGACCACCGACGGTCTCCATGAGCAGGTTGCCGGTGCGCTTCAGCCCCAACCCCCGCTCGACCGCACCCCGGTCGTGCTCGGCCAGTTCGACCGCGTCGTTGTAGCCGAAAAAGTCCGGCGCATGGAGGAGGTAGACGTGCAGGGAGTGGCTCTGGATCCATTCGCCGCAGTAGAGGAGCCGGCGCAGCGCGCGGATCGGCCGGTCCACCACGACGCCCGCCGCGTCCTCCAAGGCATTGCACGCGCTCATCTGGTAGGCGACCGGGCAGATCCCGCAGATGCGCGCGGTGATGTCGGGGGCCTCCGAGTACCGGCGGCCCGCCAACAGCGCCTCGAAGTAGCGGGGCGGCTCGAAGATCTCGAGCGCCACGTCCTCGACCCGGCCGTCGACGACCTGCACCCGCAGGGACCCTTCGCCCTCGACCCGCGACAGGCCTCGGACCGACACCGTCCGCTCACCCCGGCCATGGGTCACCGCGTTCCTCCGCTGCCAAGGGCGTCCGCCGCGTGCTCGAACGCGGCGGCGCCGGCGTTGAAGGTCCGAAAGAGCCGCCCGGCGTCGGCGCGTGTCGCACCGAGCTCGAGGATCCGACGAGAGAGCGAGGCCGTGTTGTGGGTGTCGGCGGGCCCGAAGCAACCGAAGCAGCCCCGCTCGACCGACGGGCACAGCGCGCCGCAGCCGGCCCGGGTCACCGGCCCGAGGCATGGCGTCCCCCCGCGCACCAGCACGCACACCGTCGAACGCTGCTTGCACTCGACACAGACGCTGTGGCCGGCCACCACCGGCCGGCGGCCGGCCAACTCGGCCACCAGCACCTCGAGCAGTTGGCGACGGTCGATGGGGCAACCCTGCAACTCGTAGTCGACGCTCACGTGCGCGGAGATCGGGGTCGAGGTGGCCAGCGAGTCGAGGTACTCGGGGTGCGCGTAGACGATCGGCGGGTAGTCACCGGCTGCGTAGTTGGCCAGGGCCTGGATCCCGCCGGCGGTCGCGCACGCCCCGATGGTGATGAGCCGGCGGGACATGGCCCGCACCTCGTGGATCCGCTCCACGTCGGCACCGGTGGTGATCGAACCCTCGACGAGCGAGATGTCGTAGGGGCCGTCCACGCTCGCCCTCGACATCTCGGTGAAGTGCAAGATGTCGAGGGCGCCGGCCAGCGCCAGCAACTCGTCCTCGCAGTCGAGCAGGCTGAGCTGGCACCCGTCGCAGGAGGCGAACTTCCAGACGGCCAGCGTCGGGCGAGCGCTCACCGGTCACGCTCCCCGAGCAAGATGGCCGACCCCGACGCCCAGGTCACGATCGGGCCGTCGCGGCACAACAGCCACGGTCCGAGCTGGCAGTGCCCGCAGCTCCCGATGCCGCACTGCATGTTGCGTTCGAGCGACAGCCGCACCCGTTCTGCCGACAGCCCCCGCTCGATGAGGGCCCGCACCGAGAAGCGCATCATCACCTCGGGCCCGCACACGAGGGCGACCGCCTTGGACGGATCGAAGGGAGCGTCTTCGAGCAGCGAGGTCACCACCCCGACCGGGCCGTCCCAGCTCGCCGTGGCCACGTCCACGCTGACCTCGACGTAGGCCCCCGCGTTGCGCCAGCGCTCGAGGTCGCCGGCAAAGACGACCTGGTCGGGTGAGCGGGCCCCGACCAGGATGAACACCCGGCCACCACCGAGGGAGGGGCCCCCGAGGAGATGCTCGATCGCGCCCCGCAGCGGCGCCAGCCCGATCCCCCCGGCCACCACCACCACGTCGACGCTCGGCGCGTCCCCGCCGAGGCCGGTGTCCAGCCCCCAGCTGGTGCCGAAAGGCCCCCGGACCCCGACCACCCCGCCGGGCTCGGTCTCGCACAGGGCACGGGTGACCGGCCCGACGTCGCGCACGGTGTGCTGCAGGGGCCCCTTGCCGGGGCCGTTGCTGATCGAGATGGCCGCCTCGCCGACGCCAAAGGCGCTCAGCATGTTGAACTGCCCGGGCGCGAACGACCCGGGGAGAAACGACCGGTCCGCATCCGGTTGGTCGGTGTCCTCGCACGGGGCCAGCGAGAGGGTTACCACGTCGATCGTCTCGCGGCGACGGCCCACGACCACGTAAGGCACCGGGGTGAGCGGGTGCCGCGTCGGCGTCGACAGGTTCGGCTCAGCGAGACCCATGATCGCCGGTCCCGGGCGGCGCGTAGAGGTCGAGGAGCCTGAACCGAGTGGCCTGGAGCCGATCGAGCAGCATGGTCGAGAGGCGCTTCAGCAGCTCGTATCCGAACGCGGGGTCGCTCTCGGCCTTGGCCCGGAGGCACCCGGTGTCGACGGCGATCGTCGCGACGGGGCCGGCCGCGCGCGCGTCGAACTGCCATTGCAGCGGCGGGAGCAGCCAGCTCCACCCGACCACCTTGCCGGGGCCGACGGTCTCGATGACGAGCGGCGAGCGGCCCGGGGTGCCGACCTCGATCCGCACCGTGCCCCGGCGCACGAGATAGAAGGTCTCGGCCGCCTGGCCCTCTTTCAAGAGGAGTTGCCCGGGCCCGAAGCGCTCGAGGCGGGCACAACCGGCGACGAGCGGCGCCGCGTCGAGCGGGAGGCCGCGGAAGAGCGGGTGCTCGGCCACCAGCTCTTCGACCGAACGGATCACGACGGGCCGGCCCGGTCCACCCGGTCAGCTTGGCGGATCGCCGCTGCCTCTTCGGTGAGGTCGATGCCCACCGGGCACCAGGCGATGCAGCGGCCGCAGCCGACGCACCCCGAGGTGCCGAACTGGTCCCACCAGGTGCCGAGCTTGTGGGTGAGCCACTGGCGGTAGCGGGCCTTGATGGTCGGACGCACCGCGCCCCGTGCAGATAGGAGTGGTCGAGGTTGAAGCACGACGACCATTCCTTTCGCCGTTCGAGCTCCCCGGTCAACTCCGAGACGTCGGACACGTCGCTGCAGAAGCAGGTGGGGCAGACCGACGTGCAGTTGCCACACGACAGGCACCGCTCGGCCACCCCGTCCCAACGCGGGTGCTCGAGGTTGCGCTCGAAGAGCTCGGGCAACCCGTCGGTATCGAGCCGGCGGTGGATCTTCTCGCTCGAGGCGGCCAGCACGTCGCGGCGCGCCTCGTGATCCCCCTCGGTGGCCGGGCGGTGCGCGACCCCGGCCAGCGCGTCGGCCCCCTCGTCGGTCCCCACCGTGACCAGGTAGCGGGCCGGTCCCTGGTCGAGCAGCTCGGTCACGACCAGATCGGCACCGGGCCCCGCCCCCGGCCCGGTGCCCATGGACGTGCAGAAGCAGGTGCCGGCCGGGGTCCCGCACTCGACCGCCACCACGAACAGGCGCCGGCGCCGGGCCGCGTAGCGGGGATCGACCGACTCGTCACCCAGGACCCGGTCGAGCACGTCGATGGCGGCCAGCTCGCACGGGCGGGCGCCGAAGATGGCCACCGCCGAGCGGTCGAGCGGCGGTTCGGTGGCCACGAACCGGCCGTCTTCGAGGCTGGCTCGCCAGACCACCTGGGTGGGCGGGAAGAGCTCGGCCTTCCAGGACCCCGGGCCGACCGCCCACCCGAACACCTCGTCGGTGTCGTCTCGGGACAGCCGGTAGGACCCCGGCGCCTGCTCGTCGTGGTAGCCGGTCGGCAGGTCCTCGACGCCGGTGATCTCGCCGGGCACGATCGCCCCGTCACGCACGACCGGACCCATGGTGCGGGCCCCGCCGGCCCGGAGGTTCTCGATCAGCTGGCCGAGGCCGGCCCGGTCGAGCACGAGGGTGTCGCCGATCCGCACCCGCCTCAGGCTACGAGCCACGCCCCCGCAGCGGTAGAGCCACATGGCCCAACCACCGCGCCCAAGCACCGGGCCAACCCACTCACACCTTGGTCGGGTCCACCATCACCCGGACCCTCTCGCGGGGCCGGGGCGTGGCGGCCAGGCGGTCGCACAGCGTCTGGTGGTCGGTCGCCCGCAGCAGCCACCGGTCGTCCCCGATCGAACCGCCGTCGAGCCCGAGCGCCTCGAAGAACGGCGCGGCGCCCGGTCCGGACAGCTCGGCCAGGCCCCGAACGGCGGGAGCGACAGGTCGCGGCGCAGGGCCAGCTCATGGTCGAGGAACGGGCCGGGGTTGCCCGACGTGGCCGCGGTGAGCACCTCGTGGTCGGGCAGGCGGGTCTGGACCACCACCAGTCCCGCGCCTGCTGCGGCCCGTCCACCGACCATCCGGCCGGCCCGGGCCAGCAGGGAGAGCGACTCCTCCCCCGCCGACAGGCGCGGCGCCAGCAGATGGATGTCGAAGTCGAGAAAGGCCACCACCGCGGCGTGGCGCACCCGGTGGAGCACCGCCTCGGTGCCCACCAGCACCGCCACGTCGGGGACCGGCTGGTCGTCGGGGCCCGAAACCTCGGCCACCTCCGCCCCGAGCAGGGCCTCCAGCTCCTCGCGGACCCTGGTCACGCCCTGGCGAAGGACCTTGAGGCGGGTGTGGGCGCAACCGGCGCAGATCACCGGTCGCTCGGCCCCGCATCGCCGGCACACCAGGCGCCCGGTGTCCTCGCCCATCGAATGCCCGCACCGCTCGCACCGGGCCAGCTCCCCGCAGTTGGCACAGGCGAGCAGCCGGGCCCGGCCGCGACGGTTCAACACCGCCACGAACCGGCCGCCCCCAACCGAGCGGGCCACCCGCACCAGCTCCTCGGAGTACAGCCCGGTGCGCGGGTCGGCCCCCCGCCGGTCGATGACGTGCAACATCGGCCATCCCTGGCGCTCGAGGTTCCGGGCCGGCTCGACCACCACGCAGTTGGTCACCTGGGACACCGTCGGGGTGGCCGAGGTGAACAGGCACGGTGCGCCGTCACGAGAGGCCCGCTCGGCCACCACCAGCGACGCGTCGAAGTGCGGGGAACGCTCCTCTCGGTACGCCTCGTCGTGCGCGTCGAGCACGACCGCCGCACCGAGGCGGCCCATCGGCGCGAACGCCGCCCCCCGCGAGCCGACCACCACCGGCCACCCGCCCGCCGCCTCGGCCCACGAACCGGTGGTGGCGAACCCCCGGCGGGCCAAGCGGGCCCGCAGGCGCTCGGCCCACCCGACGTTGGGCACGAGGACGAGCACCGGCAGCGAGGTACCGGTGATGGCCGCCTCGAGGACCCCGATCAGGTCGGTGGCCGGCGGGAGCCTGAGCAGCGTCGGCCTTTCCACTCGGGCGAGCGCCGCCGACGCCTGCATGGCCACCGGGTCCTCGGTGCCCCGCTCGGGCCGGCGCACCGGATCGGCCGGCGGTCGGGGCAGCCCCCGGACCACCCGCTCGGGCGAGGCGACGGTCAGCAGCGCGCTCAGCGGGCCGGCCCACCTCCACGCAGCCCACTCGGCCAGCGCCACCACCGGAGCCGGTGGTCCCATCCCGGTGACCTTGGCCAGCGGCTTGGTCTCGCGGTCGGGCTCGGCCGCCACGTCG
Organism: uncultured Acidimicrobiaceae bacterium; assembly: GCA_963804255.1. Taxonomy (GTDB): domain Bacteria; phylum Actinomycetota; class Acidimicrobiia; order Acidimicrobiales; family RAAP-2; genus Palsa-461. Next base: position 368,342 of record CAWDPK010000006.1, read on the forward strand.
TCTTCGAGCACCCAGCCGCCGACCCGGCGACCCTGCAGCGAGATCCGCACCCGGGTGCCGACTTCGACGTCGGCCTCCCAGCCGGCCGGCACCTCGTAGTCGAACGGGCGGCCGACCGCGGCCAGGTCCGGCAGGACCCGCACGACCCGCACCGCTCACACCTCCCGCGTGACGCGGCCTAGAGCCCGAGCGCCCGCTTCATGTCGTCGACCTTGGGGGTCGCCTCCCACGTGAACTCCTTCTCGCCCCGGCCGAAGTGACCGTAGGCGGCGGTTCCGCGGTAGATGGGGCGACGCAGGTCGAGCTCCTCGATGATGGCGGCCGGCCGGAGGTCGAAGAGCTCGTCGACGCAGCCGGCGATCTTGGCCGGGTCGACCGTCTCGGTGCCGAACGTCTCCACCAGCATCGACACCGGGTGGGCGACCCCGATCGCGTAGGCGACCTGGAACTCGCAGCGCCGGGCGGCCCCCGACGCGACCACGTGCTTGGCCACCCATCGGGCCGCATACGCGGCCGACCGGTCGACCTTGGAGGGGTCCTTGCCCGAGAAGGCACCGCCACCGTGGCGGGCCATGCCGCCGTAGGTGTCCACGATGATCTTGCGGCCGGTGAGGCCGGTGTCGGCATGGGGGCCGCCGAGCTCGAACCGACCGGTCGGGTTGACCAGGATCCTGACGCCGTCGGTGTCGAGGTCGGTGGGCAGGAGCGGGCCGATCACCTGGTCGGTCAGGTCGGGGGCCAGCATGCCCTGGATGTCGATCCCGGGCTGGTGCTGGGTCGAGATCAACACGGTGTCGATCGACACCGGTCGACCGCCCTCGTAGACGACGCTCACCTGGGTCTTGCCGTCGGGGCGCAGGTACGCCAACTCGCCCAGCCGGCGGACCTGGGTCAGGCGCTGGGACAGCCGGTGGGCCAGCCAGATCGGCAGCGGCATGAGGTCGGGCGTCTCGTCGCACGCGAAGCCGAACATCATTCCCTGGTCGCCCGCCCCCTGGGCGTTCTTCATGTCCTCGCCGCCGGTGCCGGTCCGCAGCTCGTAGGCGGCGTCGACCCCTTGGGCGATGTCGGGCGACTGGCTGTCCAAGGAGACGAGCACCGCGCACGTGTTCCCGTTGAACCCGGTGGCGTCGTCGTCGTAGCCGATGTCGCACACCGTCGCCCGAGCCAGCGCTGAGACGTCGATCCAGGCCTCGGTGGTGATCTCACCCGCCACCAATACGAGACCGGTGGTCAGCAGCGTCTCGCACGCGACCCGGCTGAGCGGGTCCTGCTCCAACAGCGCGTCGAGCACCGTGTCGGAGATCTGGTCGGCCATCTTGTCGGGATGACCCTCTGTCACCGACTCCGACGTGAAGGTGGTCCGCATGGTCAGTCTTCCTCCGCTCTCGGCGCGCCGTCGCGACCCTCATTCGCTGCGAGCAACTCGACCACCTCGTCCAGCACCGCATCGGCAACCGCGGACTTCGACGTGAGCGGGACCTCGCGGTCTTCGTGCTCTCCGAGGATCGTCACCGCGTTGGTGTCGTGGTCGAACCCGACCCCCGGCGCGCTCACGTCGTTCACCACCATGAGGTCGACACCCTTGGCCTCCCGCTTGCGTCTCGCCCGGGCCACCGGCTCGTCGGTCTCGGCAGCGAAGCCGACGATCACCTGGCCGGGCCGGCGGCGTGCCACCAGCCCGCACAGGATGTCGGGCGTCTCCTCGAGGATGATCTCGGGCACGCCGTGATCTTTGGTCAACTTCTCGGTGGCCACCTTGACCGGCCGGTAGTCGGCCACCGCGGCGGCCATGACGATCACGTCGGCCTTGTCGGACTCGTACGGACATGGCCGCCTCCAACTCGGCGGCGGTGTTGACCCTCACGACGCTCAGTCGCGGGTGCGCCGGCACCGGCCACTCGACCGTGGTGACGAGGGTCACCTCGGCACCCCGCCGGAGCGCGGCGTTGGCCAGCGCGTGGCCCTGCTTGCCCGAGGACCGGTTGGACAGGTGCCGCACCGGGTCGATCGGCTCGCGCGTCCCGCCGGCGCTCACCGCGATCCGCCGGCCGGCCAGGTCGCCCCGCCCGCCCAACATCGCCAGCACCACCGAGACGATGGTCGCCGGGTCGGCCAGGCGCCCGACCCCGGAGTCCCCCGCGGCCAGGGCGCCGTCTTCGGGTGGCACCACCGACACGCCGCGCCGGCGCAGGGTGTCGAGGTTCTCGGCGACGCTCATGTGCTCCCACATCTCGGTGTGCATGGCCGGGCAGACGAGCACCGGCGCCCGGGTGGCCAGCAGGGTCGCCGTCAAAAGATCGTTGGCCATCCCGGCCGCATACCGGGCCAGGAAGTCCGCGGTGGCCGGCGCCACCACCACCAGATCGGCCGACTGGCCGAGCGCGGTGTGCGGGATCGGCGAGACCTCCTCGAACAGGCTGCTCTGGGCGGGCTCGGAGCCGAGCGCCGAGAAGGTCGTCTTGCCGACGAAACGCAGCGCGTCGGGGGTCAGCACCGGGACCACGTGCACGCCGGCCTCGACGAGGCGGCGGCAGACCTCGACGGCCTTGTACGCGCTGATGCCCCCGGAGACTCCGAGGACCACCCGGGGGGCGGGAGTCCCTGCGGTCGGCATCGCTCGCCGCCTAGCCGGCGGCCGGGCCTTCGTCCTCGGCCGGCTCCGCAGAGGTCGCCGCTTCCTCGGGGGAGACTTGGCCGAGACCACCCTCGAGCGCGCTCAGCTCGGCCTCGACGACCTCGGCCTGGGCGGCCTCGGCCTGGGCGGCCAGCTCTTCGGGGTCGATCCGGACGTAGGTGGCCTTGGACGCGGCGATCTCTTCGAACGCGATCGAGAGCGGCTTGCCCGACACCGACGCGACCTGGGGTGGCACGACCCGGCCCAGCCCCTCACCGAGGCTGTTGTAGTAGGCGTTCACCTGGCGGGCCCGAAGCGCGCCGAGTGCGACCAGGGTGAACTTCGAGTCGACCTTGTCCAGCAGTTCCTCGATCGGCGGGTCCATCAGGGTCAGTCGGCCTTGGGCCATGCGTCCTCCGGGTTTTGGGGGGGGTTTGCTCAGGAATGCTCGCGACGAGCGGAGCGAACGGCCTCAACTATACCGGCCACCTCGGTGGTGGCCCGCTCAACGTCGTCGTTCACCACTTCGTGCTCGGCCAGCTGGCGGGCCTGGCGCACCTCTTCGTGCCCGGTCTCGATGCGCAGCGCCACCTGGGCGGCCGGATCGCCCCGGGACTCGAGGCGCCGTTCTTGGACCTCGGCCGACGGCGGGACCAACAGCACCACGGTCGCCCCGGGGCACTTGGCCAGGACCTGGCGGGCCCCCTGTATGTCGATCTCGAGCAGCACGTCGCAGCCGAGCGGGGGGTTGGGCGTCGGCGTGCCGTAGAGGTGGCCGAGGAACTCGGCCCACTCGAAGAAGCCGTCTTCGGCCACCCGCCGCATGAAGGTGTCGGTGTCGACGTAGACGTAGGCGTCCGAGCCCTCGCCCTCGCGGCGCGGCCGGGTCGTCCAGGATCGGCTCAGCCAGAGCTTCGGATCACGCGCCACCAACGCTCGAGCGACCGTGCCCTTGCCGGCCCCGCCGGGGCCGATGAGCACGAAGGTGAGCGGCGCGGCCTCCAGCGGGCGGGCGAGTCGCTAGCGAGCGGTGGCCTTCAGCAGGTCGGCGCGCTGCTTTGCACCCAACCCCTGCAGGCGGCGGCTCTCGCTGATGCCCACCGTGTCCATCAGGCGGCGGGCCTTGACCTTGCCGAGGCCCGGAAGCGACTCGAGCACCGAAAGGACCTTCATCTTTCCGACCGTCTCGTCGCCTTCTGCCTGCTGGAGCAATTCGGAGAGCGTGAGGGAGCCGAGCTTCAGCTTCTCCTTCACGTCGGCGCGCTCACGGCGAACCCTTGCGGCTTTTTGCAGAGCAGCTGCGCGCTGCTCGGCGGTAAGTGCGGGCGGTTGGGGCATGGCCACGACGATAGCTCCTCAATGAGAACGACGGCACAACTGGGCGGCGATTTCCGCTTTGGCACGCACCGCGGCGGCGCGTAGAGCACCGGGATCCGGCCCGGCCTCGACGAGCAGGCGGGACAGGTTGACCACCACCGGCGCCGAGGCCATATCCCCGTACTGGGTGCCTAGATCGGGCCAGTCCGCCCCCTGGGTCCCCAGCCCTGGGGCCAGGTAAAAGGACCCCTCGGGCAGGGCCAGGGGGGCCTGGCCGGCCATCAGTCCGATCACCGCACCCACTATCTCTCCCCGGTCCGCCACCTCGTCGAGGAGCGCCTCTTCGAGGGTTCGGCCGTCGCCGACGCGGGCCAGCTGCACCGCGCGCCCCTCGGGATTCGAGCTGCGCACGACGATGAACACGCCCCGGCCGTGTGCTTGCGCCACGTCGATGAACGGCTCCAGCGCGCGCGCACCCAGATACGGCGCCACCGTCACCGCGTCGACCGCCAGCGGGCTTTTCGAGTCGAGCCACGCGCGCGCGTACGCGGCGTTGGTCGACGCGATGTCGCCCCGTTTGGCGTCGGCCAGCGTGAGCAACCCGGCGTCGCGCGCCGCGGCGAGCACCGATTCGAGGGCCGAGATCCCGGCCGCCCCGTACTGCTCGAAGAAGGCCACGTTCGGTTTCACCACCGAGATGTGGGGGGCGAAGGCCTCGACGCAGCGCCGGCCGAACTCGGCGGCGCCGGCCGGCGAATCGGGCAGTCCCCACGCGTGGAGCACCGACGCGCTCGGATCGATGCCCGCGCACAGCGAACCCCGCTCGGTGGTCGCAGCGAGCAACCGGGACCGGAACGACTCAACCATGCATCGACCCCACCAGCTCGTGCACCGCGTCGACACCGTGCCGGCGACACCAACGTTCGAGCCCCGACAGCACGCGCCACGGCGCCCGCGGGTCGCGGAAGGTCGCCGTGCCGACCTGCACCGCGTCGGCGCCCGCCACCAACAGCTCGGCCGCGTCGCGTCCGCTGGCCACACCGCCGACCCCGACGATCCCGGCGTGGGGGAACGCTGCTCGGCACTCGACGATCGACGCGCACGGCCACCGGCCGCAGGGCCGGACCCGACAGCCCCCCTCCCCCTGCGCCCAGCACCGCCGCCCGCCTGACCGGGTCGACCACCATCGCAAGCACGGTGTTGACCAGCGTCACACCCTCTGCGCCGGCCCCGAGAGCGGCGCCGGCGATCTCGCAGAGGTCGGGGACGTTCGGGCTCAACTTGGCCCAACGGGCCAGGCCGCACTCCGAGGCCGCCACGGCCTCGGCGGTGGCCGCGCGATGGTGGGCGAACATGCGGGAGCGGTCCTCGACGTTGGGGCAACTCACGTTGACCTCGACCGCGACGACCGGGTTGCCCACCCCCCTCAGCATCGAGGCCGCCTTGGCGAACCCCTCGACGCTGCGGCCCCAGATGCTGACGACCACCGTGGCGCCGGCCTCGCGCAGGCGCGGCAACTCGGTCTCCAACCACGATTCGAGACCGGGCCCGCTCAGCCCCACGCTGTTGACCATGTTGGCGCCGGACTCGGTGACCCGGGGTGCCGGGTTGCCCGGCCACGGCTCGGCCGACAGCGACTTCACCACGTGGGCGCCCAGCGCGCCGAGGGGGCCATAGGCGGACAGTTCGGTCCCGTAGCCGGCCGTCCCCGACGCCGTCATCACCGGGTTGGCCAGCACGACGCTCCCGACCCTCGCCGCGAGGTCGACCTTCATCGGACCGCCCCGTCGAGGTGCAGCTCTTGGAGCGTCCGCACCTCGAGCGGGTGGGTCGCCCAGTCGGCGATGCCGGCCACGGCCGCCTTGGCGGCGGCCAGCGTGGTCAGGCATGGAACGTGGTGCGCCAGCGCCGCCACCCGGATGTACTGACCGTCGGCCCTCGGGCCACGACCACGCGGCGTGTTCACCACCAGCTGCACCCGGCCGGTCTCGATCAGCTCCGAGCGTGTGCCCCTGGCCGTCCTCACCGACCTTGGGCACCACGGTGTCGACGACCACCCCCGAACGGGTCAACAGCTCCGCGGTGCCCTTGGTGGCGGCGATCGCGAACCCGAGGGCCGACAGTTGGCGGGCCACCTCGACGCCGGCCGGCTTGTCCCGGTCGGCCAGCGACAGGAACACGGTCCCGTCGCGCGGGAGCCGGGTGCCGGCGGCCATCTGGCTCTTGGCGAAGGCCAGCCCGAAGGTCATGTCCACCCCCATCACCTCACCGGTCGAGCGCATCTCGGGCCCGAGCAGCGTGTCGATCCCCGGGAAGCGGTCGAAGGGCAGGACCGCCTCTTTGACCGACACGTGGCTGAGCGGCCCGATGTCGCGCGAGCTCACCGGACCGGCGCAGCGAGGCCAAGGTCGCGCCGACGGTCAGGCGGGCCGCGACGTTGGCCAAGGGCAGCCCGGTCGCCTTGGCCACGAACGGCACCGTCCGACTGGCCCGGGGGTTGGCCTCCAGCACGAACACCTGGCCGTCTTTCACCGCGTACTGCACGTTGAGCAGCCCGACCACGCCCGAGCGCGTCGGCGATCGCGCGGGTGTGGGTGTCGATGGTGGCCAGCACCGCCTGGTCGAGGGTCTGGGGCGGCAGCGCGCACGCCGAGTCGCCCGAGTGCACCCCGGCCTCTTCGACGTGCTCCATGACGCCGGCGATCAGCACCTCACCGTCGACGTCGCGCACCGAGTCGACGTCGACCTCGATGGCGTCCTCCAAGAACCGGTCGACCAGCACCGGGCGCTCCGCGCTGACCCCGCCCTCGCGCAGCAGGCCGGCCGCGACCGACTTCATCACCCGCGACACCCCGTCCTCGTCGTAGACGATCTCCATGGCCCGCCCCCCGAGCACGTAGCTCGGACGGACGAGCACCGGGAACCCGATCTCGGCCGCGATCGCGAGTGCCTCCTCGACGTTGCTGGCGGTGCCGCCGGCCGGCTGCGCGATGCCGAGACGGCTGCACAGCGCGTTCCAACGCTCCCGGTCCTCGGCCAGGTCGATCGAGGCGGCCGGCGTGCCCAGCACGAGCGATTCGGGCAGCACGCCGGCCAACTTGAGCGGGGTCTGGCCGCCGAGGGACACGACGACGCCCACCACCCGCCCCTCGCCCACACTGGCCCGTTGCTCGGCGTCGATGACGTTCAAGACGTCTTCTGCGCTGAGCGGCTCGAAGTAGAGGCGATCGGAGGTGTCGTAGTCGGTCGAGACCGTCTCGGGGTTGCAGTTGATCATGACCGTCTCGTAGCCGGCCACGCGCAGGGCCATCGACGCGTGCACGCAGCAGTAGTCGAACTCGATGCCCTGGCCGATCCGGTTGGGTCCGGACCCCAAGATGATCACCCGGGGCCGCGCCGAGGGCCGGACCTCCTCTTCGTCCTCGTAGGTCGAGTAGTGGTACGGGGTGTAGGCGGCGAACTCGGCCCCGCAGGTGTCGACGGTCTTGAAGGTCGGCACCACCCCGAGACCGGTCCGGGCCGCCCGGACGGTCACCTCGTCGCTGCCCAGCAGGTAGGCGAGCTGGGGGTCGGAGAACCCGAGCCGCTTGAGGCGCCGCCACTCGGCCCGGCTGAGCGAACCGAGCGCACCGTCGCCGTCGGCGCGGCGCCGGTCATCGACCCCGCGGCGGGCCTGGCTGATCTGGCTGATCTGGGTGAGGAACCACGGGTCGATCCCGCTGCGGGCCGACACCGCTTCGACCCCCAAGCCCCGTCGCAGGGCCTCTTCCACCTCGAAGATCCGGTCGGGGCTGGCCACCGCCACCCGGTCCAGGAGCGTGGCGTCGTCGAGCTCGAGCTGCGCCGTCTCGCCCGGGTCGGCGTTCAGCCCGTCTCGGCCCTGCTCCAAGGAGCGCACGGCCTTTTGCAGGGACTCACAGAAGGTTCGCCCGATCGCCATCACCTCGCCGACCGACTGCATCTTCGTGCCCAACTTGGCCTCGGTCCCGGTGAGCTTCTCGAAGGCGAAGCGGGGGATCTTGGTGACGACGTAGTCGATGGTCGGCTCGAAGCAGGCCGGGGTGGCGCCGGTGATGTCGTTGGCGATCTCGGCGAGCTCGTAGCCGACGGCGAGCCGCGCCGCGATCTTGGCGATCGGAAAGCCGGTCGCCTTGGACGCGAGCGCCGACGAACGGGACACCCTCGGGTTCATCTCGATGATCATCCGGCGCCCGTCGGCCGGGTCGACCGCGAACTGCACGTTGGACCCGCCCGTCTCGACCCCGACCCGGCGCAGGCAGGCGAACGCGTCGTCGCGCATGGCCTGGTACTCGACGTCGGTCAGCGTCTGGGCCGGCGCGACGGTGATCGAGTCGCCGGTGTGGACGCCCATCGGATCGAGGTTCTCGATCGAGCACACGACGACACAGTTGTCCGAGCGGTCCCGCATGACCTCGAGCTCGAACTCCTTCCACCCGACGATGGAGCGCTCCACCAACACCTCGCTGATCGGGCTGGCGTCGAGGCCGGACGCGGCGAGCGACACCAGCGCGTCGGGGTTCGACGCGATCCCCGAACCCGAACCGCCGAGGATGAAGCTCGGCCGCACGATCACCGGGAACCCGATCGCCCGCGCGATCGCTTGGGCTTCGGCGACCGAGTGGGCGAACCCGGACTCGGGCACCTCGAGGCCGATGTCGCCCATGGCCCGCTTGAACAGCTCGCGGTCCTCGGCCGTCTCGATCGCCTCGGGCCGGGCCCCGATCACCTCGACGCCGAACTCCTCGAACACGCCCAACCGCGACAGCGCCATGGTCAGGTTGAGCGCGGTCTGGCCACCGAGCGTCGGCAGCAACGCGTCGGGCCGCTCGCGCTCGATGATGGCGGCCACCACCGCCGGGTCCAGGGGCTCGACATAGGTGCGATCGGCGGTCGCAGGATCGGTCATGATCGTGGCCGGGTTCGAGTTGACCAGCACGACCCGATAGCCCTCCTCGGCCAGCACCCGGCAGGCCTGGGTGCCCGAGTAGTCGAACTCGCACGCCTGGCCGATCACGATCGGTCCCGACCCGATCAACAGGATCGACTCGATGTCGTCGCGACGCGGCACCCTCAGGTCCCCCCGCCGGGGACCCCCGCGCGCATCAGGGCCTCGAACTCGCCGAACAGGTAGCGGGCGTCGTGCGGGCCCGGCCCGGCCTCGGGGTGGTACTGGACGCTGAACGCGCCGGCCTCCGCACGGCGATGCCCTCGACGCACCCCGTCGTTCAGGTTGACATGCGTCATCTCGGCGCCCGGGATCGAGCCGGCCTCGAGCGCGTAGTTGTGGTTCTGGCTGGTGATCTCGACGGTGCCGGTGGCCAGGCGGCGCACCGGGTGGTTGGTCCCGTGGTGGCCGAAGTGCAGCTTGTAGGTGCGCCCGCCGAGAGCCAGCCCGAGCAGCTGGTGGCCCGAGGCAGATGCCGAAGATGGGCACCTTGCCCAACAGGTCGGCGATGGTGTCGATCGGGCCGGCGAGCGGAGCGGGATCGCCGGGCCCGTTGGAGAGGAACACGCCGTGGGGCTCGATCGCCAGCACGTCGCTCGCCGAGGTCGACGCGGGGACGACGGTCAAGGTGGCCAGCTCGCTCAGGTGGCGCACCATGGTCTCTTTCACCCCGAAGTCGAACACGACCACCCGCGACGGGCCGTGCCCGCGGGTGAGCGGCTGCGGCGATCGTCACCTCGCTGACCAGGTCGCGCCCGGTGGTCGAAGGCGCCCCGGCGGCCGCCTTGCGCAGCGCGTCTTCGCCCCGTCGTGCCCATCGCGCACGGCAACGCGCCCGCCTCGCGCACGTGGCGGGTCAGCCGGCGGGTGTCGACGCCGGTGATGGCCGGGACGCCGGTGCGGACCAGGAAGTCCTCGAAGCCCTCCTCGGAGCGCCAGTTGCTCCCGACGGCCACGAGGTCGCGGGTCACGATCCCGTTGCAGAACGGGCGGCGGGCCTCGTTGTCGTGGCCCGTGGTGCCGTAGTTGCCGATGTGGGGATAGGTGAACGCGATCACCTGCCCCGCGTACGACGGGTCGGTGATCACCTCTTGGTAACCGCTCAACGCGGTGTTGAAGACGAGCTCCCCCGTCGCCACCTCGACCTTCCCCAGCGCGCCGGCCGCCTCACCCTCGAACACCGTCCCGTCGGAGAGCACCAGCAGCGCCTCGTCGCGCTCGGTCATCGCTGGAGCTCCGCGTCGATCACGACCGGGAACCCCGCGTAGAGCGTGTGGCGGACCCGACCGCGCAGCGTCGTCCCGGCGAACGGCGTGTTGCGGCTGCGGCTGGCCTGTCGGTAGGCGTCGACGGTGTAGCTGGCCTCGGGATCGAACACGCACAGGTGGCCGGCCGCGCCGACGACCAGCGGTCCGCCCTGGGCCAAGGCCGCCGGGCGTTCGCGCGACTCGACACCCGGGCGATCGAGGCCGGCGCCGACGTCAGCCGGGCCAGCACCGCCTCGGGCAAGAGCACCCCTTCGAGGGCCCCGATCGAGACGCTCAAGGCGGTCTCCAGCCCGAGCATCCCCGGGGGGGCCTGGTCGAAGGGGAGGTCCTTGGCCTCGGGCGGGTGGGGGGCGTGGTCGGTCGCGATCGCGTCGATGGTCCCGTCGGCCAACGCGGCGGCGAGCGCCCGGGTGTCCTCGGCCGTCCGCAGCGGCGGGTTGACCTTGAAGGTCGGGTCGTACCCGCACACCGCGGCATCGGTGAGGGCCAGGTGGTGCGGGGTCACCTCGGCGCTCACCGCCAACCCCTCGGCCTTGGCCGCCGCCAACAGCGCCACCGAGCCGGCCGTGGACAGGTGCAAGAAGTGCATCGGCGCGCCGGTCTGGCGCACCAGGGCCAGGTCGCGCGCGAGCATCGCCTCCTCGGCGGCCGCCGGGATCCCGGGCAGCCCGAGGCGGCTCGACCATGCGCCGTCGTGCATCGCCCCGCCGGCCGCCAGCTCGGCGTCCTCGCAGTGCTGGGCCAAGGTGACCCCGAGCCCCCGGGCGTACTCGAGGGCCCGCCGCATGACCGCCCCGCTCTGGACCCCCGTACCGTCGTCGGTGAACAGGCGGATCCCGAGCGCGGCCAGCTCCCGGAGCGGGGCCAGCTCCTCGCCGCGGCGCCCGAGGGTGATCGCGCCGGCGACCAGCACCTCGCAGGGCTGGTCCCGCCCCAGCGCCAGGACCTCCTCGGCAACGGCGGCCGAGTCGATCGGGGGATCGGTGTTGGGCATCGCCACCACCGCGGTGAAGCCGCCCAACGCGGCGGCCCGGGTGCCGCTCTCGACGGTCTCGGCCTCCTCGGCGCCCGGCTGGCGCAGGTGGGTGTGCAGATCGACCAGGCCCGGGCTGACCAGGCAACCGCCGGCGTCCAGCACCACCGCGCCCGCGGGCACGCCGGCGTCCTTCTCGACGGCGACGATCACACCGTCGGCCACCACCACGTCGGCCCTCGTCGTCCCGGCCGGCCCGACGACGCTCCCGCCGCGGATCACCACGGTCGGGGCCGTCTCAGCCACGCGTGCTTCCGAGTCCCTCGAGCGCGCTCGTCCGCGCCCAGCAAGAGGAACAGCACCGCCATGCGCACCGCGACCCCGTTGGTGACCTGGCGGGTCACCACCACTGACGGGAGGTCGGCCACGTCCGAAGCGATCTCGACCCCCCGCACCATCGGCCCGGGGTGGGTCACGATGGCGTGGGCACCCAGTCGGCGCACCCGGTCCTGGGTCAGGCCCCAGCCGGCCGTGTACTCCCGGAGCGAGGGCACGAAGGCCCCGCTCCCCCGCTCGGCCTGGAGGCGAAGCAAGGAGACCACATCGGCGCTCGGGAGCACCTCGTCGAGGTCGTCGGCCACGCTGACCGGCCAACCCTCGAGGCTGGCCGGCATCAGGCTGCTCGGTCCGGCCAGGATCGACCTCTGCGCCCAAGGCCGAGTAGGCGAGGACCTCGGAGCGGGCCACCCGGCTGTGGCGGACGTCGCCGACGATCACCACCCGCAGACCGTCGAAGCAGGACACGCCGAGGGAGGACGGCGCGACGCCGGCGCCCTCGGCCAGCACCTGGCGGACGGTGAAGCAGTCCACCAGCGCCTGGGTGGGGTGCTCGTGCCAGCCGTCGCCGGCGTTCACCACGTGGGCCCGTTGGACCCAGCGCGCCACCTGCTCGGGCGCACCCGAGGAGCCGTGACGGAGCACGACGGCGTCGATGCCCATGGCCTCGATCGTCTCGACGGTGTCGCGCAACGACTCGCCCTTCTTCACCGCCGAGCTGGCCACGGCCAGCGACAACACGTCGGCCGACAGCCGCTTGGCCGCCGTCTCGAAGGAGAGCCGGGTCCGGGTCGACTCCTCGAAGAACAGCGTGGCCACGACCTTTCCCCGCAGGGTCGGGACCTTGGGGATCGAGCGCCGCTCCACCTCGGCGAACGCCTCGGCGACCCGCAGCACCTCGGCGATCCCGTCGGCACCCAGATCGGCCACCGACAACAGGTGGGGGCCGATGGTGGTCCGGATGGCCGGCTCGGTCTGGGTCGGGTCGGACTGGGTCGGGTCGGACTGGGTCTGGTCGGTCAGGCTCACTTGGCCACCAACATCCCGATGGCCACGCCGTCCTCGCTGACGTCGACCATCTCGTCGCGCCGCGTCGGCAGGTTCTTGCCGACATAGTCGGGCCGGATGGGCAGCTCTCGGTGTCCCCGGTCCACCATCACGGCCAGCTGCACCGACTTGGCCCGCCCGAAGTCGCTGAGGGCGTTCAAGGCCGCCCGGACGGTGCGCCCGGTGAACAGCACGTCGTCGACCAGGACGACGATCCTCCCGGTCAGGTCGACAGGGATCTCGGTGGCGGCCTCGGGGAGCACCGGGCGCAGCCCGATGTCGTCGCGGTAGAAGGCCACGTCCAAGGTGCCGACGGGGACCTCGTCGTCCTCGGTCTCGTTCAGGATCTCGGCGATCCGGAAGGCCAGGCTCACGCCGCCGGTCTGGAGGCCGACCAGCACGACGTCCTCCAAGCCCCCGTTGTGCTCGGCCACCTCATGGGCCATGCGCACCAGGGCGCGTTGGACGTCGGCGGCACTCAGGACCTGGGCGGTGGGAACGAAACGGCCACCGAGCGGACGGGTGTGACTGCGCTCGCGTTCGGCCATGCTCCTCCTGTCCGTATGGGCCTCACGGGACCCACTTGACGGTCAGGCGCTGACCTTACCACCGGCCCGCGACCGAGCCCCGGCGATAGCGGGCTCGGTTCCTCCAAACCGGCGCCCAAAACTACGCTTCATGGCCTTCGCCGAGGATTGGGGTGGGCCGTGCTGAAGACGATCGACATGGTGTGCATCTATGTCCGCGACTGGAAGGCCGCGCTGGCCTGGTACCAAGAGAAACTCGGGCTCGCGGCGCTCTACGTGGAGGACCACCACGGCTTTGCCGTGGTCGAACTGCCCGGCGGCGGACCGGTCCTCCACATCGTCGCCGACCCGGATCGGCCGGCCGGCGGACGGAACCGCTGCGCGCCCAACATCAGCGTGGACGACCTCGATGCCACCCTCGAAGAGCTGGGCGGGCGCGGCGTGGCGATCCGAAGCGTAAAGAACGAGGAGGACGACGGCTACCGCCTGGCCACGATCGCCGACCCCGAGGGGAACGAGCTCAACCTGTATGTGATGGCCACGCCCGGTCCGCCGAGCTAGTGCCCTGACCACAAACCTGTGCCCTGTCACATAGCCCGAGCACAATGGACCCGTGCCCCGTCATCGCCCCGCCGCTGCCCCCGAGGTGGCGCATCGCACGGCACGAATCGAGCTGCGCACCACGCCGGCGCAGCGTCGGCGCTGCTTCGGCCTTTTGCGCTCAGGAGGTGACGTCTGGGCGGCGGTGCTCGAGTTCAACGAGTACCGCCGAGCACGCGGGGACCAGGTGGTCGCCAACTACCAGGCACTGTGCCGTGAGCTCGCAAGGACGGCGAGCGGACGGCGCGCTTCCCACGGCGCAAGAGGGGCCTGGTCCCCTCGCGCTACTACGCGGGCACCTTCTCCCTCGATGGGCGCCGCCTCAGCCTCCCCGTCGCTCGAGGATGCGCGCCCTTGGTGCTGCGCCTGACCCGTGACGTGCCCTACTTGCCCGAGGCGGTGCGCTCGGTCACCCTGCTCGCCGAGGGCGGGCGGCTCTACGTCGACGTGTGCGCCGAGGTACCGATCGAGATCTACCCTCTCCGAGAAGCCCCGGACCCCGCCAAGGTGGCCGGGGTGGATCTGGGCATCATCCACCCCTACGCCGTGGCCTCGCCGGAGGGGGCCCTGATCGTCTCGGGCCGGGCCATGCGGGCCGAAGCGCGCCTGCACCTGGCCGAGTCCAAGGCTCGCCGGCGCGCCGTGGCCCGCCGGGCCCCGACTCGGGGCCAGCACGGCTCGCGCCGCTGGCGCAAGTACCGGGCCCGCACCAAGGTGCTCGAGGCCCGTCACCGTCGCCGCCTCGACCAGGCCCGCCACGAGGCGGCCACAGATGTGGTGACCTACGCCAAAGAGCACCGCATCGGCACCTTGGTGCTGGGCGATCCGAGGGGTCTGCTCGGGCGGGACTCGGGAGCTCGCCAGAACCTCGCCGTGCGCAACTGGAAGGTGGGCCAGCTGATCTCGGCCCTTTCCGACAAGGCGGAGTTGGCCGGGATCTCTGTCGTCCTCGTCGACGAACGCGGGACCTCGTCTACGTGCCCGCGCTGTGCGGTGCGGGTGGCCACGCCCAAGGGGAGAGGCTTTAGCTGCCCCAGCTGTCATCTGCGGGCCCACCGAGACGTGGTGGGCGCCGCCAACATCGCCTCGAGGCTGCCTCGGGGCGGATGTGTCGTCGACCCGTCAAGGTTGACGACCACGCACCGTCGAGCCGGCCGGCATCTGCCCGGCCGAGCCCGGCGTGACCCACGAAGGGTGGCCATGTCCAAGCGTGGGCACACCGTGGGTCCCTGGCCGGCTGTGGCCCGCCTCGTCGATACATCAGATGAGATCGGCGAGGAGTCGCTCGTAGATGGCGCCTACGCGCCAGCCGCGAGGAACCGGAACACTTCGCTCAATGGGGGCGAAGGTTATCGGTCACAGCACTAGACGAAACGGCGGGCGCCTCCGGGGTCAAGAGCCGGCGGCCGCCGGTGGGTCTCGTTGCACCCGTCGGTCGGTGGTGGCGTTGATCGGGAACGACTGCTGGCCCGGCCCGGGCCCCCCCGATGGGCCGGTGCGCCGCTGCGGATGCCGGAAGTGTTTGCTCAGGGTCTCCTCTTGGTGCTGGTAGCTGGACCCGACCGCCGAGCCGTAGAGCACGTCGGGTGGCTCGAGCATGTGGTCGAAGGTCAGCTTGCAGACCCGTTGGCCGTGCTCGATCATGAACGGCACGTCGTGGGCCCGGACCTCGAGCGCGGCCCGGGAACCGTCGTTGGGCCCCGCGTCGAACCCGAAGCCGGGATCGAAGAACCCCGCGTAGTGGGTGCGCAGCTCGCCGCTGGTCGGGTCGTACGCGGTCATCTCGGAGGCCAGCTCGGGCGGGATCGACACCGCCTCGTCGCTCATGAGCAGGTAGAAGCGCTGGGGCGCCAACACGATCCGGTTCCCGCCCTCCCGCCGCACCGGCTCGAAGTACGGCGCCGGGTCGATCGGTGCGGTCCCGGTCAGGTTGAGCCGCGGCGCGTTCTGCTTGGCCTGGTACCCGACCCGGCCCTCGCGGTCGCCGCGGAGGTCCAGGCTGAGGAAGAGTCCGTCGGCCAGGGCCAGCTCAGCGGGGGGGACCGGGACCCCACCGCGCAAGAGCAGGTGGTGGGTCTCGGCGTGGAAGCTCGCGATCTCCTCGTCGCTCAGCTGGGTCTTGCCGACCGACAGCCGGATCTGGTTGAGGGTCAGCCCCTCCTTCACCAAGATGGCGAACGACAACGGCACGATCTCTAAGAAGAGCGGGCCCCGGTAGCCGGCCGCCACCTCGTCGAACCGGAAGCTGTGGTCGGTGATCACCCGGGTGAACACGTCGACGCGGCCGGTCGAGCTCTTGGGGTTGGCCTTGGCCCGGATCCCCTCGGGCAGGGCCAGGCGCTCTTTGAGGGGAACGAGATACGGCCGGTTGGTCTCGAGCACCGCTCCTTCGTCGCGCAGGTCGAGCTCGTCGATCACGTGGTCCTTCAGCTTGCGCTCGACCGTGTCGGTGCCCGGGAGGAAGCTGCACCGCATCCGGTAGGCCACCTCGCCCAGGCGAAGGTCCAGGCTGGCCGGCTGGACGTTGGACTCGGGCACCGGATCCTCGGCCGCGATCGCGCCGGTGGCGATCGCTTCTAGGAGGAACCGGCGCGGCAGGACCCCCGAGGCGTCGGGAGGGAGTCCGATGGTCGCCTTGGGAGCGGTTGGGGACACGGCAGCCGACGATAGCGGTGGCCTACGGCTGTCCCTGGTTGGCCGGCAGTCCCTTCCGTCCCGCCTGGCCGAGCACCCGACCCGCCGGCCGGGTACGGCACCCCTCGGCCGGTCCCCTACCGGGTGGCCAGGACGTCCACGATGGTTGACAAGACGCCGTTCACGAATCGGCCCGACTCGTCGGTCGAGTACACCTTGGCCAGCTCGACCGCCTCGTCGAGGACGACGGCGGCCGGGGGGCCGTCGGGATCGAGCAGCTCGACGGTGGCCAGCCGCAGCACCAAGCGGTCGACCACGGCCATCCGTTCGGGGGACCATCCGATCGACGCGTCGGCCACCAGGGCGTCGGCTTCGACGGCGTACTCACCCACCGCACTCAGCAGATGCGCGCAGTAGGGGTCGGGCGCAACCGGCAGGGCGGCCACCACCGCGCCGGGCGTCTCGCCCTTCATCTCGGCCTCGTAGAGCAACGAGAGCGCCCGCTCCCGGGATTGGTGACGGGTGGCACCGGCGTCGGGGGCCACGTCCGGACTCAGGCTCTGGTCAGGTACTCACCCGTGCGGGTGTCGACCTTCACCAGGTCACCGGGGTTGACGAAGAGCGGCACCGAGATGACGAGCCCGGTCTGGAGGGTGGCCGGCTTGCGGGCGCCCGACACCCGGTCGCCCTGAATCCCCGGTTCGGTCTCGGTCACCGTCAACTCGACGGCCGCCGGCAGGTCCACGCCCACGATCTCGCCCTGGTAGTTGGCCAGGTTGGCGGCGTCGCCCTCCTTCAAGAACTGGGCCATGTCACCGAGCGCCGCCGTGCTCACGTTCAGTTGGTCATAGGTCGAGGTGTCCATGAACACGTAGTCGTCGCCGTCCCGGTACAAGAACTGCATGTCGCGCTTGTCGATGATCGCCTGTTCGAGCTTCTCGTCGGCCCGGTAGGTGCGGTCGATGACCGCGCCGGTGCGGACGTTCTTCAACTTGGTGCGGACGAACGCGCCGCCCTTGCCCGGTTTGACGTGTTGGAATTCGACGACCGTGAACAACCCCTCGGGCAGGTCCAGCGTCATCCCGTTCTTCAAGTCGTTGGTGGAGACTGCCATCAGGCGGCGACGTCCTTCGTAAAGCGAGTGAGAGAGCGGCTGCCGTCTTCTGTGACGACGAGGGTGTCCTCGATGCGGACGCCGCCCAGTCCGGGGAGGTAGACACCCGGTTCGACGGTGACGACAACGCCTGGCACGAGGATAGCAGCGCCCAGTTGGCTGACCGTCGGGGCCTCGTGGATGTCGAGGCCGACACCGTGGCCGGTGCCGTGCTCGAACCGCTCGGCCCAACCGGCCTGCGCGATGATGTCGCGACAGACGGTGTCGATCTCCTTCACGGCGACGCCCGCCCGCACCGCGGCGACGCCGCGGGCCTGGGAGTCGGCCACCACCGCAAAGACGCGAGCCATCTCACCGGTCGGCTGGCCGCCTAGCCAGAACGTGCGGGTCATGTCGGAGCGGTACCCCTCGAACGTCGCGCCGAAGTCGACCACCACGGCCTGGCCCGGCCGCAGCGCGGTCGGGGTGGGCTGGTGGTGCGGCTTGGCCGAGTGCGGACCGGCGGCCACGATCGTGTCGAACGCCCGGTCCTCGGCCCCCCCGCGGCGCATGGCGGTGTCGAGGGCCAGGGCGAACTCACCCTCGGTGAGCGTGGAGGTGGCCGACACCTCGGCCAGCATGGGCAGCACCTCGGTCAGCGCGCCGTCCGCGATGGCGGCCGCCTTGGCCATCCGGTCCAGCTCGCCGGCGTCCTTCACCTCGCGCAGTCCCTCGACCACGCCGGCGGTCGGCACCCCCTCGGCCTCGTCGTCGAAGATCTCCCGCCAGCGCCTCGACGCCGCCCAGGTCACGCTCTCGGCCTCCAGGCCCACCCGACGCGCCGATGCGGCGACGAGCGCCGAGCGGACCGCCGATCGCTGGTCCTCGGAATTGCCGACGGCGATGTCCAGGCTCGCCGCCACACCGGCCGCCTCGAGCTGCTCGGCCGACTGGGTCCGGTACCGGCCGTCGGTGGTGAGCACTGCGCCCTTCGAGGTCACGACGACCACGCCCGCCGACCCGCTGAACCCACTGAGATAGCGGACGTTGGCCAGGTTGGTCACGATGAGCGAGTCCACCTCGGCCTCGTCGAAACGGCCCCGCAGCTTGTCGAGGCGCGACGCCACCTCGAGGGGGGCCAGGTCACCTGTCATCGGCGTCATCGGAGCTCTCCGATCATGCTCGGTCAGCTCCCGCCCTCGGGGGCGGGGCCCGGTTCTTGGGGCGCCGCCTCCCCACCGTCGAGCAGGCGTCGCACCCCCTCGATGGCGAGCTCGTAGCCCAGCCCGCCGAATCCGGCCACCAGACCGTCCGAGACCGGCGCCACCACCGAGGTGTGGCGGAACGGCTCTCGCCCGGCCGGGTTGGAGAGGTGGAGCTCGACGACCACGCCGTCGAAGGCGGCCAGGGCGTCATGGAGCGACCACGACGTGTGGCTGAGCGCCCCGCGTTGACCACGATCGCGGCGGCCCGGCCCCGCGCGCCATGCACGGCCTCGATGAGGTCCCCCTCGTGGTTGGACTGGAAGTGCTCGAGGGCCAACCCGAGCCGGGTCGCGCACGCGCTGGCCCGGTCCACGCAATCGGCCAGGGTGGCAGTCCCGTAGATCTCGGGCTCCCGTTGGCCCAGCAGGTCGAGGTTGGGCCCCGACAAGAGCAAGCACGAGCGGGCGCTCGGTGGCATCGGTCATAGCGGTGTTCCCATCTCGGCAAGGGTAGCGATGACGTCATCCTCTCCCACGCCGCCGACCGCCTCGACCCCAGAAGGCCCATCGAGCACGAAGGTGAGATCGTGGCGCGCCTTTTTGTCCCGGCCCATCGAGACGACCAGGCGCTCGGGGTCCGACCCAGCCGGCAGCTCGGTGCGCAGATCGAAACCGGCCACGACCCGTCGGTGCAGCTCGACCCGGGCGTCGTCGATCCGACCGAGGCGCCGGGCCAACAGGGCCGCGAAGACCAGGCCGATGGCCACCGCCTCGCCGTGGGCGAGCTCGGCTCCGAGGGCGGCGTCGAACGCCTGGGCCTCCAAGGCGTGGGCGAGCGTGTGGCCGTAGTTGAGGATCATCCGGCCGCCCTGCTCGGTCTCGTCGGCCGCCACGACGGCCGCCTTGATGGCGACGCAACGCGCCACCTGCTCGTCGATGTCGAGCCCGAGCAGCGACGCGTCCGGGGTCCCCTTGCCCAAGAACGCGTACTTGGCCATCTCGCCGCGACCGCACCGCCACTCGGCCGGCGCCAATGTGCCCAGGGTCTCGGTGTCGCAGAGCACCGCGCTCGGTTGCCAGAACGCCCCGGCGAGGTTCTTGCCCTCGGCGATGTTGACGCCGGTCTTGCCGCCGATCGCCGCGTCGACCTGTGCCGAGCAGGGACGTGGCCACGTTCACGTAGCGGGTGCCCGCGGTGATAGACGGCCGCCGCGAAGCCCGCCACGTCGGTGACGATCCCGCCGCCGAGCGCGATGACCACGTCGGAACGGGTCGAGCGCCGCTCCGGGCGAACTGGCCGACAGAGCGTCTCGACCGAGGAGAGCGACTTGGACCCCTCGCCGTCGCCCAGCATGTGGACGTCGAAGGGCACCCGGCAGTCGAGGTCCTCCAGCCACCCCGCCGCCGCGACCGCGGGCTGGGTCACCACCGCCGCGTGCCGCACCCCGGCCAGGCCCGAGATGACCGTCGCCAGCTCGTGGCGGGCGCCGTGGCCGATCACCACGTCGTAGGGGCGGTCGGCCAGCTCGACCGGCACGACGATCATGGCGCGGCGCCCCGCCATCGCAGCGCGCCGAGCGCCGCCTCGGCCACCTGCTCGGGCGTCTTGTCGTCGACGTCGACGACCGCGTCGGCGAGCTGCGCGTAGAGGAGGCGGCGGACCGCGTCGAGCTCGGCCAGGGCCCGCTCGGTGTCCCCGTCGAGCAAGCGGCCGCCCGGCCCCGTCGCCCACCCGGTCGGCCAGCGTCTCGACCGTCGGCCCGCAGCCACACGACGGTCCCGCTGCGCGCGGATCAAACGGCGGTTGTCCGGATCGAGCACCGCCCCGCCGGCCACCGACACCACGACCGGCTCGATCTCGAGCGCCCGCACCAGCGCGGCGGTCTCGGCGACCCGGAACGCGTGCTCGCCCTCGGTCGCGAAGATCTCGGGCACGCTGTGCCCGGTCGCCGCCTCGACCTCGGCGTCCGAGTCGAGGTGCGGCCACCCGAGGCGCTGCGCGGCCAGGTGACCCACGGTCGTCTTGCCCGACCCCATCATCCCGATCAGCAAGAGGCGCGCCGGACGGTGCCGCTGCCCGGCCATCGGACCATCACTCGACCGGTGGCGGCACCGACGGGGTCTCGCCGAGCGTCTGTCATGAAGCCGTCTCGGTTGCGCAGCATCTCGGCCAACGAGTCGCCGCCGAACTTGCGCAGGGCCTCGGAGGCGAGCACGAGCGCCACCATCGTCTCGGCCACCACCCCCATGGCCGGGACCGCGGTCACGTCGGTGCGCTCGCGGAAGCTCACGCCCGCCTCCTTGGTCGCGACGTCGACGGTCTCGAGCACCGGACGGTTGAGCGTGGCCAGCGGCTTCATCGCGACCCGGGCCACGATGAGGCCCCCGATCGACGTGCCGCCCTCGACCCCACCGGCCCGGTGCGTGTGCGCGCCGGTAGCCGCCCGGAGAGCGGCGTCGGGACCGTCGGGCTCCCAGTAGACGGCGTCGTGGGCCTCCGAACCGCGCCGACCGGCCACGTCGAAGCCCTCGCCGAGCTCGACCCCCTTCACCGCCTGGATGCTCATGAGGGCCTGGGCCAGCTGCCCGTCGAGCTTGCGGTCCCAGTGGACGTGGCTGCCCAGCCCGACCGGGACACCGTAGGCGAGCACCTCGACCACCCCGCCGAGCGAGTCGCCGTCCTTGGCGGCGGCCTTGATCCCGCGACCATCCGCTCCTCGGCCTCGGGGTCGAAGCACCGGACCGTCGGACTCGTCCACCCGCTCGAGGTCGGCGGGCGTCGGGCGCAGGCCACGCTCGGCGCGGGCCGGGCCGAGCTGGATCGACGTGGCTGATCACGCTCACCCGAGGTGACCGAGCAGCAGCCTTGGCCAGGCTCCCGGCGGCAACCCGGGCCGCGGTCTCCCGGGCCGAGGCCCGCTCGAGCACGTCGCGCGCGTCGGCGAAGCCGTACTTCTGCATGCCGGCCAGGTCGGCGTGGCCGGGCCGGGGCTGGGTGAGGACCGTGGTCGGCGCCCCGGGGCCCGGCGACATCTCTTCGGTCCACTTCGGCCACTCGGTGTTGGCGATCTCGATCGCCACCGGCGAACCGAGGGTGCGCCCGTGCCGGAGCCCACCGATCAGTGTGATCTCGTCCTGCTCGAAGCGCATCCGGGGGCCGCGGCCGTAGCCGAGACGGCGCCGGGCCAGCTCGTTTTGGATGTCGGGGGCGCCGAAGGGCAGCCCCGCCGGGACCCCGTCGACCACCACCACGATCGAGCGACCGTGCGACTCGCCGGCCGTCAAGAAGCGCAACACGCCCTCAACCTACCTGGCCAGGTGCACGTCGAAGGTGGCCGAGGCCGAGATCGCGGGTGATCGATCAGCTGTGATGCAGCCAGATGTGCACGGCCCATGGGCCCCACAGCACCCCGAACGCGGCGCCCACGGTGAGCGCCGGACCGAACGCGAAGCGGGTCTTTCGTCCCGTCCCTTGGCTCGCCATGATCGCCACGCCCACCACCGTCCCGGCGACGAACGCGGCCAAGAACCCGACGTAGAGCTCGCCGAAGCCGATCCACCCGAGCGCGGCCCCGATCACGCCGGCCAGCCGGATGTCCCCGTAGCCGAGGCCGCGTGGGAAGAACCACCACAACGCGAAGAAGACGGCGAAGGCGGCCAGCCCCCCCGATGGCCGCCTCGCCGAGGGCGCGCCAGTGGCTGTCGACCGCCGACGCGGCCACGAGACCCACCGCCATCGCACCGAAGCTCGGGTACAGGATCGAGCGCGGCACGATCCCGAGCCGGATGTCGACCACCGAGACGGCGACCAGGCCGACCAACAGGGCGCAGTACGCGGCAAGCGCCGGCACCGCCCCCAGTCGGATCGCCAGGAGGGCGAACACGCCGCCGGTGACGATCGCCGAGATGGCGAGTTCCCCGGCCCCCGGGGTTCGAGCTGCGATGGCGACCTGGCGCGACGGGAACGGCCGCCCCCCGGCCCAGTCCCGGTGCACCGGCGGCATCGGTCGCGGGGTCCGGAGGAGGCACAGGAGGCCGGGTGATGCGGCCGGTGACAGAGTCGAGAAAACCACCGGTGAGCAATCCACCAGCGGCACAGCCGGCGACCAGGACGACGTTCACTGCGCTCCTTGGCCAGGTCGGCTCAGTAGTAGGGGTTCTCTCCCCCCGTGTGGTCGGTGACGTCGGCGATCCGGACCACCTGAGGCACTTCCTCACGCAGGGTGACCTCGATGCCCTGGGTGAGGGTCATCCGGGACATCGCGCAACCCTGGCACCCGCCCGAGAGGCGCAGGTAGGCCACTCCCTCGGCGGGGTCGAATGCGACGAGGTCGGCCCGCCCGCCGTGGGAGGCGATCGACGGGTTGATCACCCGGTCGAGCACGGTGAGAATCTGCACCGCCACCTCACCCTCGAGCCCGGCCGCCAGCACATCGGGTGGCACGCCGGGTGCGGCCTCCTCGGGGGTCGGGGTGTTCGGGTTCACGAGGACCAACCCGCCCGCACCCTCCTCGGACCACTCCAACCGGGCGCCGCGGAGGCGGTCGACGCTCGCCGACGGCACCACGATCGTCAGCTCGCCGTCCGCGAAGACGGTGTCGTCCTCAGCGGCGTCGCGCCGGGCCTGGAAATAGAGGTCGTAGGCGAAGTTCCCGCCCTGGACGCCTCGCACCTCGAGCCACAGAGCGAGGTTGTCGGTGTCGGGCTCGCCCGCCATCGCCTCGCTCACGACCTTGCGGGCGTCCTCGGTCACGGTCAGCACCGCGCCGACGATGTCGTCGTGCTCCAGCTCTTCTACGGAACGGGCCATGGCGGCCATCATAGGAGCCCGGGTCGCTCGGCTACGACGTGAGGCGCGCCGGCGCAAACGCTGCCACCACGCGCTCGGGACGCCGATCGCCTCAGCGGACCTCGACTTGGTCCAGGTACTCGTCGCGCCAGAACCCGTAGCGCTCCTCGGGCAGGTGCAGGGCATGGGTGGGGGCCAGGGCCTCGACGAAGGGTCCGTCGTGACTCACCGCGACGATGGTGCCCTTCCAGGCACCCAGCATCGCGCCGACCGCGGCCACCGATCCTGGGTCGAGGTTGTTGGTCGGCTCGTCGAGCACGAGGAGGTTGGACCGGCCGGCGGCCAACATGGCCAGGCTGAGCCGGGCCCGCTCCCCGCCCGAGAGCGAGCCGGCCCGCTGGGCCGCCGTGGCGCCGGTCAATCCGAACGACCCGAGTAGCGACCGGCGATCGGACTCCTTCACCAAGACGGCGTCGTCGAGGTTGTCGAGCGCGCACCGGTCGAGATCGATCTGCTCGTGCTCCTGGGCGAAGTAGCCCACCTCGACCTGGTAGCCGAGCGTGACCGTCCCGTCGGTCGGGACCTGGACCCCCGACAGGCAACGCAGGAGCGACGACTTGCCGGCACCGTTGCGTCCGATCACGACGACTCGATCGCCCCGGTCGACATCGAAGTCGACGTCGAGCAGCACCTTGTGGTCGCCGTAGGCGACCGCGAGGTCGCGCACGGTCAGCACGATCGCGCCGGACCGTACCGGTTCGGGGAGGGAGAACTTCACCTTTCGCTCCCGCTTGACCACCTCGGTGCGGTTGGCCTGGAGCTTCTTCACCTGGCGGTCGAGGATCTTCGCCTTGCGGGCCTGGGCCTCCGTGCTGTGTCGCCACTTGTCGGCCTGGCGTCTTCATCTTGGCGATCTGGGCGCCCTCCATGCTCGCCGCCTTCTCCCGTTGGGTGATGTCCGCGTGCAGCTGGGCCCGGAACGAGCTGTAGTTGCCCTTGAACTCGGTCAACTTGCCCGAGGACAGCGCCAGCACCTTGGAGATGGCGTTGTCGAGCAGCTTGAGGTCGTGGCTGACCAGGAGCAGCGAACCCCGAAGCGTGGCCAGCTCGTTCATCAACCACAACTTGGCCGAGCGGTCGAGGTGGTTGGTCGGTTCGTCGAGCACCATGATGTCGGGCTCCTGGAACAGGACCCTGATGAGGTCGACCCGGCGCCGCTGGCCTCCCGAGAGCGACGCGATGTCGGCCAACAGCAACTCTTGGGGGAGACCCAGCCCGTCGGCCAGCCGGCCCAGCTGGCCCTCGACCTCGTAGCCGCCGGCCAGGCGGTAGCGCTCCTCGAGCGAACTGAACGTCGCGATCCGTTCGTCGGTCGGCGACGCCGTCAACTCCCGTCGGGCCCGGTGGAGCTCGCTCGTCGAGCACGTCGAGCCCGCGCGCCGAGAGCACGTGGGAGAAGACACTCGAGTCGACCCCGAGGCCGTTGGGCACCGGAACCTGGGGCAGGAAGCCGACGGTGCCGGTCGTCTGGACCTCGCCGGTCACCTTCAGGTGTCGGGGCGTCTCCCCCAGCAAGAAGGCCAGCAGGGAGGACTTGCCGGCGCCGTTGGCGCCGACCAAACCGACCTTGTCCCTCGGGCCGATCACAAACGTCGCGTCGCGCAGCAACGTCCGAGCACCCAGCTCGATAGTGATGTCGCGACCGGTCAGCATCCCAACATTGGACCACGCCGGTGAACGCCCCCCGGACCACCGCCGACCTTGGCTTGCCCGGTCGCCCTTTCAGCGCGGTCTGGTCGCCTTCGATACTTGAACGCACGGATGCGCAGTGGGTCCGTTCCAGCATTCGGTCGACCTCACCGTCACACCCCGCCCCTCCCCTACCTTCGGCCCGGTCCTCCAAGCGACCTACGCCTCGTCCAGATGGAGAAGGGGGCTACGAACCGAGCGGGGCAAAGGCCAAAACAGGGTTCAACCGAGCCATTCTCGACGCCGGGTGGGCCGGTGTGGGGCCGTCTTCGATGTCAGGGGTGTGGGCACGAGGCCCACGCGGACACCAACGGGGCCGCCAACGTCCTTCGGGCCGGTCGCGCCCGGCAGCGTCTCGCTGCGCAGGGTCGAAACTGACTCATCACCCGAGATATGGTCGTCGCTCGATGGCCCAACAAGCGGTTCCCCATGACGCGCACGAGTGGGTCAGCTTCGAGGACCCCGACGAGGAACGGACGTGGGTCTTCGACCTCACCTTCCTCACTTCCAACTGGACCTGCATCTTCGGGCGGGGTTGCCAGGGCGTCTTGACCGGTCCGGCCCCCGAGCTCGTGCACGGGTGCTGCTCCTACGGAGCCCACTTCACCGACGCCGCCGACCGCCGGCGGGTGGAGAAGATCGCCGCCACCTTGACCGCCGAGCAGTGGCAGTTCCGGTCCAAGGCGAAGAAGGGCGGCATCGCCAAGAAGAACCGTTCCGGAGAGACCGTCACCAGGATCGTCGACGGCGCGTGCATCTTCTTGAACCGCACCGACTTCCCGACCGGGCCCGGCTGCGCGCTCCACCAGGTGGCACTGCAACGAGGTCGCAACCCACTCGAGCTCAAACCCGAGGTCTGTTGGCAGCTCCCGCTGCGCCGTGACGACAACGTCGACGACGACGGGCATGTGACCACCACCATCGCCCAGTGGGACAGAAAGCACTGGGGGGCCGGCGGCGAGCAGTTCCACTGGTGGTGCACCGAGGCTCCAGAGGCGTTCGTCGGCACGCGGGCGGTCTACGAGGAGATGGGTCCCGAGCTGTCCAAGATGGTCGGCAAGAAGATCTACCGGCGGTTGCTGGCGTATCTGGGTGACCGCGACCGTCGGGTGGCCGAGCGGGTGCCGCTACCCCACCCGGTGTTTCGAAAGCGCTGAGCGTCCGTCGAAGGGGATCCGGGCGAGGGGGTCCGGGCTTCCATCGCTCGTCTCAGAGCGGGCTCATCGGGGGGGCTAGTCCTCGAGCGGATCCCGCTCGTCGGCCGGTCGCTCGTCCAGGGTTGGCACGCTCGAGCCCAGGATTCGGTCGTACTGATCTTCCTCGGCCAGGCACCACGACGCGTGCACGTCCTCGGGCTCGGCGCCGCACTCGGGGCACCGCTCCACGGCCGTGACAGTCGATCGCTTCAGGCTTCGCGCCTCTTCGAAGCGCCGATGGCGTCCCTTTTTCACGACGACTCCTCACTGCCGCCAGAACGTCCGCCCACTGTCTTGTGAACGAGACCACCGTCGCGACTGCGACGATCCGGCACAACCTCGGCGGCTGGATCCGCGGCCCCCTGGCCAGGCGCCTTGGACGTCCGCACCGAAGCACCCATTGTACTGCGGCTGCGGGGGTTCCGGGCCCGGTCCACAATGGGGACCGTGGACCAATCGTTCGACCCAGACGCCATGCTCGAGCGGTTCCGTCAGCGCGCCCAGGCGGTCCGGAAGCGGGGGCTGCCCCCCGTCGAGGGCCCCGAGCGCCAGCGGTTCCGGGAGCAGGCCCAGCTCGACTTCATGGATTACGCCATGATCGGTGACGCCTCGGCGACTCTGCTCGACGGCGTCTTGACCCTCACGCTCGATCTCCGAGCGCCCGAGGCGCGGGACTCAGCCGCCGTAGTTCATCCGGGTGTCCTCCATCCGGAGGATCGGAGCTCCGTCCTCGCCGCTCGGACCCCCGACGTCGACCACCTCGCCGATGGCCAAGGCGTGACTCCCGAGCTCGTCGAGCGAATACAGGCGGCAGTCGACCCAGGCGACCGCCCTCGCGAGCACCGGCGCCCCGGTGCGAGCCTGCTTCACCGGTTCCCCCGCCATCGCCGCCGGCCGGCCCTCTTGGTCGAGGGTCACCTCGGTCACCGGCTTGACGAACCGCCGGACCACCGCCCGGTCCTCCCGAGCGACGCAAGGAGACCGCGAAACACCGGCCGGCCCGGACCAGCCGGGCGGTCAACGCGTCGGTCTCGAGCGCCACGGCCAGGAGCTTCGGCCGCGTCGCCACCTGGACGACCAGGTTGGCCGTCATCAGGTTGTAGTGGCGCTTCCCGTCGGTCTCGGCCGTGCTCCCGACGACGAAGAGCCCGGTCGGGATCGACCACAACACGCGCCGACGAAGCCGGTCGTACTCGTCGGGGTCGACGCCCTCGGGGAACGGCCCGACCAGCTCGGTCGTCATATCCCGCCGGCGTTGGGTTGGGTGGTGGTGGTCGTCGACAGCGTCGAGCTGGTCAGCTGATCGACCAGATTGACCGCCTGTTGCAGCTTGGCCTCGGCCTCGATCCGCTCCTTGGTCGAGCGAGCGAGCAGCTGCTTGTTGGTGCCGCCGGAGTTGTAGCAGTCATAGCCAGCGTCATCGGCGAGCGCGTACCCCGACGACAACAGCTCGGTGAGCTCGGTGTTGGGCGTCGGGAGCTCGCCGTTGGCCGACTGGGCGTCGGTCAACAGCACGCCGCAGTCGGTGTGCAGGACGCCCGAACCCTGGTGCTCGTCGACGGCGACCCGGACCCGCGCCGCGTCACCGACGACGGTGCCGAGCGACTGGCCCAACCCGGTCCCGTTGATCCACGCGCGCAACTGCTGGGTCGGCGTGCCGGTCGTCCCGGTCCCTCCGTAGGCAACGAAGGCGAGCACCCCGATGGCGAGGACCCCGACACCGGCGGCAACGATCTGCCAACGGACCCGGCGCCGGCTCACTCGACCCGCAAGAGGTGGTACTCCCGGCGGCCCTTTCGAAGCACGACGTAGCGGCCCGCCAAGAGATCATCCTCGCCGAGCGCCGCGCTCGGGGCCCTCCACCCGTCGGTTGTTCACGTAGACGCCCCCGGCCTCGGTCAGGCGTCGGGCCTCACCCTTGGACTTGCACAGGCCCGACAGTGTCAGCGCGTCGACGATCTCGAGTCCGGCCGCGCCGTTGGCGCCCAGCGCGCCACGCGCGAGCGCGGTCGAGGGCGCGTCCTCGAACACCTCGAGCAGCGTCGCCTCGTCCAGGGTGTCGATGGCCTCGCCGAAGAGCGCCTCTGACGCCCGCTCGACCCGTTGGGTCTCGGCCTCGCCATGGACCAGGTCGCACACCGCCGCGGCGAGCGCTCGCTGGGCCGCCCGGCGCTCGGGGCGGGCCGCGGTCTCGGCGTCGAGGGCGGTGATCTCCTCGTGGGAAAGGAAGGTGAAGAACCGCAGATAATCGGTGACAAAAGCGTCCTCGGTGTTCAAGAAGAACTGGTAGAAGCGGTACGGGCTGGTTCGGCCCGAGTCCAGCCACACCGCCCCCTCGGCCGTCTTTCCGAACTTCGACCCGTCGGCCTTGGTGACGAGCGGGGTGGTGAGCCCGTAGACCCGGTCGCCGGTGACCTTGCCGACGACCTCGACCCCGAGAGAGATGTTCCCCCACTGGTCGCTCCCGCCCAGCTGCAGGTCGCAGCCTTCGTCTTCGTGCAGCCGGAGGAAGTCGTAGGCCTGCAGCAGCATGTAACTGAACTCGGTGTAGGAGATCCCCTCGTTCGCCCGCTCGATCCGGGAGCGCACCGAGTCCTTCTTGATCATCTGGTTCACGGTGACGTGCTTGCCCACGTCGCGCAGGAACGTGACGAGAGAGACGGTGCCGAGCCACGCCGCGTTGTCGGCCAGGAGCGCGCGGGTCTCCCCCGCCGAGTCGGTGAAGTCGAGGAACCGGGCTAGCTGCGGCCGGATCCCCTCGATGTTGGCGGCCAGCTCGTCGAGATCGAGCAGGTTGCGCTCGTCGGACACCCCGCTCGGGTCGCCGATGAACCCGGTCCCCCCTCCGGCCAGGGGAATCGGCCGGTGTCCGGCGAGCTGGAGTCGCCGGAGGGTGCACAGCTGCAGCAAGTTGCCGATGTGCAAACTCGACGCGGTCGGATCGAACCCGACATACGCGCTGAGGCCGCCCGCATCCAGCTTGGCGAACAGCGCCTCGTCGGTGACCTGGTGGATCAGGCCGCGAAAACGGAGGTCGTCGACGAGGCTGGTCACACCGAAAGCCTGCCATACGGTCGCACGGACTCCGCCTCCGTAAACCCGGTCCGACACCCAGCCGGGGCCGTACGGGCCAGGAACGACCGAGTGGGACCGGAGGGCAGGCCCAGGAGGACCGACTTGAGCAGCTTTGCGCCCATCGGGTGCGAAACCTGCCCATCGACAAGTTGGCTCGACCCAGGTAGCGTCACCGGCCCGGCAGATTGGCGCGGGGCCGGACAAACAGGTCGCCTCCGATCGGATCGACAAACGCTGAGAGGACCACTGGCATGGCATTTGGCATGTACTTCACACCGAGCTCGTTCACTCCAGCCGTGTACGACGACGTGATCAAGCGGCTTGAGGCTGCTGGCGCTGGGGCACCGGCCGGCCGGCGCTATCACGTCGCTCTCGAAACCGATGGCCTGATCCAGGTGTTCGACATCTGGGACTCCATGGAGTCTTTCGAAGCCTTCGGGGCGACCCTCGTGCCGATCATGACCGAGCTCGGGGCTGACCCCGGCGAACCACAAGTCGCACCCGTTCACAACGTCATCGAGGGCTGACCGCGACTGAGGAGTCACTCTGACTGACCGTTTGGCTCGCCGGCCGTTTAGCTCCCCGGCTCCGAACGAGCTCAGTCGGTCAGGGCCGCCCGGGCTGCGTCGGCCACCGCGGCATGGAGACGATCGTGCAACCCGACATTGTCCTGGCGCGAGGGAAGTTCGACCCGGATCACCGAGAGCGACCGACGGCCGACAACACGGCCCAGGGCCTCATCGAGCGCCCCCAGGGTCGAGACGTCGGCCACCTCTAGCCCGAACCCCCGCGCCACCTCGCTGACCGACGCCTGGGGCTCGGTCCCGAACAACCGCTCGAACCGCTCGCTCTCGAGGACCCCGGCCTGGGGAAGGAAGCTGAAGATCCCGCCGCCGCCGTTGTCGAGGACCACCAGGGTGCACGAGCCGCCGGTGTCGTCTCCGACCGACACGAGCGCCGAGACGTCGTGGAGGAACGCCAGGTCGCCCAGCACCGCGACGACCGGGCGTCCCTGACCGGCCGCGACGCCGAGCGCGGTCGAGGTCACCCCGTCGATCCCGTTCACGCCCCGGTTCGAGAGCACCCGGGGTGGGTTGGCCCGCGGCGCGCCGTACCACTCGAGGTCGCGCACCGGCATCGAGGAGGACACGAACAGGGTCGTCGTGGCGTCGAGGGCGGCGAACAGGTGGCGTAGCGTGCCCGGCTCGGTGGTGCGACCACCGGCCGTCAGCGGGTCGTTGGCCAGTGCCTTGCCGATGGCGCCCTGGGCGGCCGCCTCGATCCGCTCCCACTTGTCCCGCCACGCCGACGACTCGCTGACCGGCCCCCGGCGCAGGTCGTCCAGGTAGAGCGCCCCGGTCGATCGGGTCGACCTCGTGCACGACCCGGGCCGGGTCGACCCACGCGGCCGGCTCGATGGCCACGATGTCGGCGCCAGACCCGCCGGCCGACTCCCGACAAACTCCGCCAGCACCCGCGACGCCCAGGGCCGGCCCAACAACACGACGGTGTCGGGGGCCAGCGCCGCTCGGACCACCGGGTCGCGCAGGATGGCGTCGGCCGCGCCGACGACGGCCGGGTGCTCGACCCGGACGCCCGAGCGCGGATCGGCCAGCACCGGCCAACCGAGACGGTCGGCCACCTCCAAGACGAGATCGGGATCGGGGGCCCCGCTCCCGGCCACGATCACCCCGGACTGGCCCGGTTGTCGCACCTCGGCCTGGCCGACCGGGACCGCATGGGGGCGGAGCGACCACCTCCCACGGCCCCCCACCGGCCCGACCCGGGGGCAGCGGTCCGGCGGTACCCGAGGAGCGGTTCGTCGAACGCGAGGTTGAGGTGCACCGGGCCGGCCCCGGTGCTGGCCTCGGTCACCGCCCGCGCGCCGAGCGAGCGCCACCAGCCACGGTCGGCCGCATCGACCACCCCGGGCTCGAAGAACGACCGGACCGCACCGCCGAAGAGATTCGTCTGCTCGATGGTCTGGGGCGAGCCGACGTGGTGCAGGCGAGGTGGTCGGTCGGCCGTGCAGACGATGAGCGGCACCCCGGCGTAGCTCGCCTCGACAACCCCGGCGTGGAGCTCGGTGGCCGCCGTGCCGCTCGTCGTGCACACGATCGGCGGGCTTGTCGGTGGCGAGCGACAGCCCGATCGCGTAGAAGCACGCTCCCCGCTCGTCGAGGCGGACGTGCAACTCGATCTCGTCTCGGTCGGCCAGGGCCAGCACGAGCGGGGTCGAGCGAGACCCCGGGCAGACGACCGCATGGACCACCCCGGCCCGGATCCACTCGTCGACCAGGGTCGCCGCGAAGGTGGCCTGGGCGTCGCCGCTCGGTACGCTCACCGCTCGTGGCCCCCCTGCACGCCGAGTCGACCGGCGAGGGACCCACCTTGGTGCTGGCCCACGGGTTCACCCAGACCGGCCGTCTGTGGGGTCGATTCGGCTCAGCTGGTCGGCCAGGGGCGCCGGGTGGTCTCGGTCGACCTCCCGGGTCACGGCGGCTCGGGAGAGATCGAGGCGGACCTCGTGGCCGGTGGGGCCCTGCTGGTCGAGGCCGGTGGCGCCCGAGCCGTTCGACCTGCTCGGCTACTCGCTCGGGGCACGCTTCGCCCTGCACGCGGCCCTCGGCGCTCCCGCATCGCATCGCCCGACTGGTCCTCATCAGCGCGACCGCGGGCATCGAAGCCGACGAGGCACGAGCCGAGCGCCGGCGGCGAGACGACGAGACCGCCACGAAACTCGCCGGTGAGCCCGACGTCGACGCGTTCGTCACGTCGTGGCTTGCCGCGCCGATGTTCGCCACGCTGCGAGACGCCGGGAGCGACGAACGCCGCCGCAATACTCCCGCCGGGTCTCGCGTCGAGCCTGCGCCTGGCCGGCGCGGGGACCCAGACCCCGCTGTGGGACCCGCCTCGGCGAGTTGACGATGCCGGTGCTGGTGCTGGCCGGCGCCACCGACCCGCGATACCAGGCGTTGGGGGCGCGCCTGGCCGCGTGGCGTCGCTCACGGCGCCTTCGCGCTCGTCCCGGGGGCCGGCCACGCCGCCCACCTCGAGCAGCCCGACGTCACCGCGGCGATCGTGCGCTCGTGGCTCACCTCGACCGACGCACCGGAGCGCTGAGGGCGGGCTCACAGCGCGATCCCGATCGTGAGCAGCAGGCCAACGACGAGCTGGATCCGGCCGGTGTCGGCGAGGACCGGCAACAGCTCGGGCCCATCGGCGCCCGAGATCACCGCCGCGCTCGGGCGCCAGGCCAGCGGCAGCGCCACCAGCGCCACCAGCGCGTAGGGCCGCGACGGCGCCAGGAGCCCCACCGACGCGAAGCCGGCCACCAGCGCGCCGACATAGAGCCATCGGGCCCGCCGCGGCACCGAGCCGGACCGCCAGCGTTCGCTTGGAGGCCGCGGCGTCGCCGTCGATGTCGCGCAGGTTGTTGGACTCGAGCAGGGTCACCGACAACAGACCCACCGGGACCGACGCCGCGATGGCGGCGGCCGTGATTCGTCCGTGCTGCACATAGGCCGAACCCGGCCGTGGCCACCAACCCGAAGAACGCGAACACGAAGAGCTCGCCCAAGCCCAGGTACCCGTAGGGCTTGGGGCCGCCCGTGTACAGCCACCCGGCCACGAAGCACGCCAGCCCCACCAAGATCAACCACCAGTTGACGGAGGCCGCGAGCGCCAATCCGGCCGCCGCCGCGACACCGAAGGCGATGAACGACGCCAGCTCCACCTGGCCCGGGCTGGCCAGGCCCGAAGAGGTCAGGCGAACCGGTCCGACCCGTCGGCTGTCCGAACCCCGAACACCGTCTGAGTAGTCGTTGGCGTAGTTCGTCCCGACCTGGATGGCCAGAGCCACCACCGCCGCGCACGCGGCACGCCACCACACGATCCCGCCCCAGGATCCCAGCCGACCGACGGCCGTGCCGACCGCGACCGGGACGGCCGCTGCCGCGAGGGTCCGCGGACGTGCGCCGATCATCCAGCGACGAACCCGACCGATCGACGGCGTGCCGGCGCTGGCCGACACGCCCGTCACGGCCGACGCGGGAACCGCGAGAAGTCCGGGGGTCTCCGCTCCACGTAGGCGTTTCGCCCTTCCTGGCCCTCTTCGGACATGTAGAAGAGCATCGTGGCGTCGCCGGCCAGCTGCTGGATGCCGGCCAGTCCGTCGTCGGCCGCGTTGAACCCGGCCTTCAACATGCGCAGCGCGATCGGTGACAGCGTCAGCATCCGACGGCACCACGCCACCGTCTCGGCCTCGAGGTCAGCAAGCGGCACCACCGTGTTGACGAGCCCCCATGACAGCGCCTGCTGCGCGTCGTACTGGCGGCACAAGAACCAGATCTCCTTGGCCCGCTTCAGCCCGATCGTCCGGGCCAAGAGCCCCGAGCCGTACCCGCCGTCGAAGCTGCCCACCTTGGGTCCGGTCTGGCCGAACCGGGCGTTGTCGGCGGCGATGGTCAGGTCGCAGACGAGATGCAGCACGTGGCCGCCGCCGATCGCGTAGCCGGCCACGCTGGCCACGACCGGTTTGGGGACACGCCGGATCAGGATCTGGAGATCCAAGACGTTCAGCCGACCGATCCCCCGCTCGGCCACCTCGTCGTCGCCCATGTAACCGTCGTCTCCCCGGATGCGCTGGTCGCCGCCCGAACAGAAGGCGTCGGGACCCTCACCGGTCAAGATGATCGTGCCGACGTCGGGGTCGTCACGGGCGGTCGTGAACGCCTCGTTCAGCTCGTGGAGCGTCTGGGGGCGAAAGGCGTTGTGCACCTCGGGCCGGCAGATGGTGATCCGGGCCATCCCGTCGGCGACCTCGTAGCGGATGTCGCGGTGTTCCCCCAGCACCTTCCAGGCGGGTCGGGGCAGGGAACGGAGTTCGTCAATGGGGTCGAGGGGCGCTCGGCCGATCGATGCAGAAGGCTCGGCCACGCCGACCTACGCTACCCGGCCGGATGCCAGAGCTCGTAGCCCTCGACCTCGACGGCGGTCGGCCGTTCGTAGATGCCTTGGTCCGGGTCTGGGAACGCGGCGACGCCGTGGCGGTGCTCGACCGGCGCCTCCCCGCCCCCGCGGCGGCCGAGCTCATGGCGGCGCTGCGCCCGAGCGCGGTCATCGACTCGGACGGCGAACGCAGGCTCGCGGGCGGGATCGGCGTCGAGGCCGGAGACGCACTGGTGGTCGCCACCTCGGGGTCTCTCGGCACCCGGCGAGCCGCTGTCCTCACCCATGCGGCGGTGGCGGCGTCCGCGCGTGCCACCTCCCGGGCCGCCGGGGTCGACCCGGCCCGGCACTCCTGGCTGTGCTGCCTGCCGCTGGCCCACATCGGCGGGCTGTCGGTGGTCACCCGGGCCGTCCTCACGGCAACCCCGGTCGAGGTCCTGGCCGGTTTCGATGCCTCGGTCGTCGAGACGCTCGGACGGCGGCGCAAGGTCACCCACGTCTCGTTGGTCCCGACCGCGCTCGGCCCGGATCGACCCGAGCGTGTTCACAAGGATCGTCCTCGGCGGCGCGGCGCCGCCCGAGGCGCTGCCGGACAACGTCGTGACCACCTACGGCATGACCGAGACCGGGTCCGGGGTGGTCTACGACGGGCTGCCCTTAGAGGGGGTCGAGATCGCGTTCTCCTCGGGACCCCACGACGGCGGCGCCGACGGCGAGATCCTGGTGCGCTGCCCGATGCAGCTGCGGTCCTACCGCGACGGGAGCGTCCCCACGCGTGGCCGGTCCCGACGGCCGGGGCGGCTGGCTGGCCACCGGGGACGCCGGCCACCTCGATGAGGCGGGCCGGCTGGTCGTCGACGGACGCCTGGCCGAGGTGGTCGTCACCGGGGCCGAGAAGGTGTGGCCCAACTCGGTGGAGGCGGTGCTGGCCTCCCATCGCAAGGTCGCCGAGGTGGCCGTGTGGAAGCGGCCCGACCCCGAGTGGGGCGATCGTGTGGTGGCGTGGGTGGTGGCGGCCGACCCCGCCGACCCCCCGACGCTCGACGAGCTGGCCGACCTGGTCGGCGACCGGCTGGCCCGGTGGGCCGCCCCCAAGGAGCTGGTGCTCGTCGACGCCGCTCCCCCGCACGGCCTCGGGAAAGGTCCGCCGCACCGCCCTCAGCTGAGCCGGCCGTGTCGCCGAGACCCCCCGTAGGCTCGGGTGCGTGAACCGGCTGGCATCCGAGACGAGCCCCTACCTGCGCCAACACGCCGACAACCCGGTGGAGTGGTACCCGTGGGGCCACGAGGCGCTGGCCCGAGCCAAGGCCGAGGACAAGCCCCTCTTCGTCTCGGTCGGCTACGCGTCGTGCCACTGGTGCCACGTCATGGCCCATGAGTCCTTCGAGGACGACGAGATCGCCGGCCTCCTGGCCGACTCGTTCGTCTCGATCAAGGTCGACCGCGAGGAACGTCCCGACCTCGACGCGATCTACATGGCCGCCGTGCTCGCCCAGAACGGATCGGGCGGATGGCCGATGTCGGTCTTCTGCACCCCCGATGGCCGGCCGTTCTTCGCGGGCACGTACTTCCCCCGGACCGACCGGACCGGTTACCCGAGCTTCCGGCGCGTGCTCAGCGCGCTGGCCGACGCGTGGGCAACCCAGCGCGACGTCGTCGAGAGCCAGGCCGACGCGCTGCTCCAGGCGGTCGACCAGCAGGTGACGATGTCCGACCAGCTCGCCCCGGCCTCGACCGAGCGCGTGCCGGCGTTCGCGGGGCTCTTGGACAGGGTCGTCTCGCATCTGTCGAAGACCTTCGACCCACAGTGGGGCGGGTTCGGCGGTGCACCCAAGTTCCCGCGACCCACCCTCATCGAGCTCGTGCCTCCGCCACCACGCCCGGACCAAGGACGCGGGGTCCCTCACCATGGCCACGACCACCCTCGACGCCATGGCGGCCGGGGGCATCTACGACCACCTGGCCGGGGGCTTCGCCCGGTACTCGACCGACCGCCGATGGCTGGTCCCCCACTTCGAAAAGATGCTGACCGACCAGGCCCTGCTGGCCCGGGCCTACCTGCACGCATGGCAGCTCACCGGGCGCGACGACTATCGCCAGGTCTTCACCGAGACCCTCGACGCCATGCTGGGCGAGCTCGGAGCCCCGAGCGGCGCGCTGTGCTCGTCGATCGACGCCGACGCGGCGGGCACCGAGGGCGGGCACGCGACCTTCACCAGGGCCGGGGTCGAAGAGATCCTGGAGGCGGCCGGCCTCGGGTCGAGCACGGACTCGGTCTGTTCCTTCTACGGCGTCAGCGACCCGGGGAACTGGGAGTCCACCAACGTGCTGCGCCCGGCCGCTCGGCGCGCCGCTCACCCGTCCGCCCGAGATCGAGGCGGCGCGGGTGGCCTTGCTGGCCGCCCGCCGGTCCCGACCTCAGCCGGCCGTCGACGACAAGGTCCTCACCGAGTGGAACGCGATGGCGGTGTCCACGCTCGCCGAGGCGGCCGGGGCGACCGGGTCGCCCACCTGGGCCGAGGCCGCGCAGGACATCGCCGAGGTGCTCTTCGCGCGGCTGCGGCGCGATGACGGCCGATGGCTGCGCAGCCTGCAGGGCGACGAGGCCCGGCACCTCGCGTTGGCGGCCGACTACGCGTGGGTGGTCGATTGCTCGACGCGCCTCGGGGAGCTCACCGGTCACGCGCGTTGGACGCGCCGGGCCATCGAGACCGCCGTCGCGATGTTGGAGCTGTTCGGTTCGGACGGCGGCGTGCTGTTCACCACCGGGGCCGACGCGGACCCCTTGATCGTTCGGCCGAGCGACCTCGTCGACGGCGCATTGCCGTCGGCCAACGCGGTGGCCGCCAACGCGCTGCTGCGGCTGGGTGCGCTCAGCGGGACCGAGGCGTTTGTCGACGCGGCCACCGCCATCTTGCGCGCAGTGTCCGAACCGCTTGAGAAGAATCCGGTCGCCTTCGCCGACCTGGTCGAGCGCGTCGTCGTTGCTCGAAGACACCGTCGAGATCGTGGTCGCCGGTGAGAGGCCGGACCTTCTCGGCGTGGTGCGGTCCCGGTGGCTCCCGACGGCAGTGCTGTCGTGGGGCGAGCCCACCGGCTCCCCGCTGTGGGACGGCCGTCGCGATGGCGCCGCGTACGTCTGCCGGCACTACGCGTGCCTGAATCCGGCATTCGACACGGCTACGCTCGAGGCGCAAGTGCCGGATTCAGGGAGCTGACAGACCGTGTGGGCTCGCGAACAGCGAAGCGCCATCACCGGGGAGTTGCATGCGGCGCACCGAGGCGGTGCCGACGGGCGATCGACCCCGGTGCTTCGAGGCTCGCTCGCGCAGCGGGCCGATCTGAGCGGCGGCGCCGAACTGTCCTTGCTGGTGCTCGCGTGCACCGAGGAGGACACCACCGCCATCGACCTCGCCTCGGGGGCGCTGATTCGGTTGCGAGTCCCATGGCCGGTCGGTCACCAACCCGACCTCACCGCGTTCGATGTCGTCGAGGCCCGCCTGGCCGATGACCCCGAGACCGACGACCTGGCCCAGCCCGAGGCGGCCACCACCGCCGAACTGCCGCGCCACGTCGGCACGATGCGGGCGCGGCGGGCCCGTCGCCTGTTGCGAACGTTGGCCGCGCGACCCGACGGCCCCTTGCTCGGGTTCCTCGGAGCATCCGCTCCGTACTGGGAGTTCCGGGGACAGCGCCCGTCGGCGACCCTGATCGTGCCGACCAGGGGTCCCCAGTTCATCCGCCGCCTCGACGATGACTCGACCTGGGTCCGGTTCGGATGGAACCGCGACGACGTCTGGCTACCGGTGGAATCGGCGGACGCCACCCGCGCGCTCGACGCGGCACGCCGCGACCGGCTGTCGGGCAAGGCGCTCGCGACCGCGCTCGGATTCCGGCCCCACTACCTCTTGATCACCCTCACCCAGCCGCGCGAGAGCCACTGCTACAAGGTGTGCACGGCGGTGTTGCCCCGGGGCTGAGCCCGAAGCGGCCTCAGCGAGCCAGGCGTCCCGCGGCCAGGTCCTCGGCCATTGCCCACCCGAACGCGACCAGCCGGTCGCCACGGGCGATGTTGACCGACTTGAACATCCCCTCGAGCTCGGGGGCCGGCTGGGCCTTGGGCGACTCGAAGTCGAGCCCGCCGACGAGAGAACCGGTGCCCTTGGTCACGAACGTGCGGTCGTCCAGGCGGTTCTCGGCCCCGAACCGCTTGGCCAGGCGGCGGGCCCAGGCCCGCTCCTCGCCGCTCGGCCGGTGGTCGAGGCGTGGCACGACATCGGTCAGCTTGGCGAACGCCCGGAAGCCGTCGGCCCCGAGGAGCTGGGTGCCGAGCAGGACGTCTTCGTCGGGGAAGGCCAACAGTGCCCGGCGGTACTGGTCGACCATCATCGCCTTGAGGGCCGCCTCGGCCTTGGTCGTGCGGTCGGTCGTGGCCAGTCCGACCAGCAGCGACGGGGTCCCCCCGATCCGCTCGAGCGTGCAGAACGAGTAGCCGCGGAGTTTGGTTCCCTCCCGGACCTGGGTGACCAGCACCCACTCCTCACGCTGCTTGGAGACGAACCCGATCTCGAACGCGACTTCCCGCTCGGCAGAGAGGTCGGCCATTTCGACCAGCTCGGTGTCGCTAAGGGAGGTGCAGTCTTTGGTGCTTGCTGCCATGGCCATTTCGCAATTCTACGGGATGCTGTGACCCCGTCCCAACCGAATATGGGCTCCGAACCGCTTCGTCCCTGCTCAGGCGGCCACGATTGCGTTGGCGCCGAGCAACGTTTTGAGCTCGCCGACCAGCCCGTTGCGGCTGTCGACGTTGAACTCGGGGGGGAGCCGGAGCACCTTCGCACCGACGTGGAGCAGGACCGGGGACTGCCCCGGGTGCTCCAAGAGCACGCCCCGGAGGCGGTCGACCTTGTCTTCGGTCAGGTGAGCCGAGCGGGAGCGAGATCCGCAGCTCCTGGGCCCCGCCGGTCCCAAGATCGGGCCGGCGGACCTCCATGCAGACCAGCTTGGGGCTCTCCTCACGCAGGTCGAGGCGCCCCCGGATGACCACGACGGCGTCGTTCTCGAGCAGGGTTCCGTAGTCGGCCATCACCCGGGGGAACACGAAGACCTCCATGGAGGCCTCCAGGTCCTCGAGGACGAACCGGCCCATGAGCTCGCCCTTCTTCGTGTACTGGCGCTTGAGATCGGTGACCACCCCGCCCACCGAGCGCACCACGCCTTCGGCGACCGGGCCTCCGCCGGCCTCCAGCAGGCCGGCGTCGCGCAGCTCGGCCAGCGAGCAGTCGGTGTGCCGGCTGAGCGAGCCCTCGAGACCACGCAACGGGTGGTCGCTCACGTAGAGGCCGAGCATCTCTTTTTCGAACGCCAGGCGCTGGGTCTTGTCGAACTCTTGGTCCGGGATCGGCACCCGGGTGCCCTCCCAGTTGCCTCCCCCGTCGACCGTCTCTTGGCTGGCGACCGACGAGAACAGGGTCGCGATGCCGGCGTCGAGCTCGCGGCGCCGCTCGATCGTGCGGTCGACGATCTCTTCTAGGACCAGCCACAGGCCCTGGCGCGGGTGGCCGAGCGAGTCAAAGGCGCCCGCCTTGGCCAACGATTCCATGGTCCGCTTGTTCAACACGATCGGGTCGACCCGGCGGCAGAAGTCGTAGATGTCGACGAACGGCCCGCCCGAGGTCCGTTCGGCCACGATCCGCTCGACCAGGCTCTCGCCGACGTTGCGCACCGCGGCCAGGCCGAACACGATCCCGGGTCCGGTTCCCTCGTCGGTGCGCGGGGTGAACTCCGATGCCGAACGGTTGACGTCGGGAACGGCCACCTCGATCCCGAGCGTTCGGCATTCGGCCAGGTACACGGCCGTCTTGTCCTTGTCGTCCTTCACCGAGGTGAGGAGCGCCCCCAGGTACTCGACCGGGTAGTGGGCCTTCAGCCAGGCCGTCTGGTAGGCGACCAGCCCGTAGCCGTAGGCGTGGGCCTTTGCGAACGCGTAGTCGGCGAACGGCTCGACGATGTCGAACAACTTGGTCCCGAGCGAGGCCTCATAGCCCGTCTTCACGCATCCGGCGACGAACTTCTCGCGCTCGGCCGCCATGAGGGAGCGGATCTTCTTGCCACACGCCTTACGGAGGTTGTCGGCCTCCTCGAGCGAGTAGCCGGCGAACCGCTGGGCCACCCGCATCACCGACTCCTGATAGATCATCAGCCCGTAGGTGTCGGCCAGGAGCTCTTCCATTTCGGGGTGGAGGTAGGTGATCGGCTTGCGGTTGTTCTTTCGGTCCGCGTAGTCGTTGTGCATGTTGGCCGCCATCGGGCCCGGTCGATAGAGGGCCACCAGGGCGGCCACGTCGTCAAAGGTCGTCGGGGCCAGCGAGCGGAGCAAGGAGCGCATCGGGCCGCCCTCGAGCTGGAACACGCCGATGCTCGTCCCGCGCTGGAGCATGGCGAAGGTGGCCTCGTCGTCGAGGGCGACGTTGTCGATGTCGAGCCGCACCCCGGTCGACGCCTCGATCACGTCGAGGGTCCGCTCGATCACCGACAGGTTCCGCAGCCCCAAGAAGTCCATCTTGAGCAGCCCGAGATCGGACACCCCGTGCATCTCGTACTGGGTGACGATGGGCGCCTGAGAGGGGTCGGTGCCGGGCTCGGGTTTGCGCTGGATCGGGAGGTGTTCGGTCAGCGCGTCGTGGGTGATCACGACGGCGGCCGCGTGGATGCCGTCTTGGCGCCGGAGCCCCTCGAGCCCGCGTGCGACGTCGATGACCCGCTTGGCGTCGGGATCGGTCTCGTACATCTGGCGCAGCTCGGTGGCCGCCTTGTAGCCGTCGGCGTGCTCGGGGCTGAGCTCGAGGCAGGCGTGCAGCGGGGTGTCGCGCCCCATCACGAGCGGTGGCATCGCCTTGGCGATCTTGTCGCCGACCACGTAGGGGAACCCGAGGACCCGGGCGGCGTCGCGCACCGCGGCCCGGGCCTTGATGGTCGAGAAGGTGACGATCTGGGCCACGTGGTCCCAGCCGTAGCGCTCCGATGCGTAGCGGATCATCTCGGAGCGGTAGCGCTCGTCGAAGTCCATGTCGATGTCGGGCATCTCCTGGCGACCCGGGTTGAGGAAGCGTTCGAAGATGAGGCCGTAGCGGATCGGGTCGAGGTCGACGATGCGGAGGCAGTAGGCCACGCAGCAGCCGGCCGAGGATCCCCGGCCCGGACCCACCCGGATCTTTGACTTCCGGGCGTGGTCGATCAGGTCCCACACCACGAGGAAGTAGGCCGAGAAGCCCATCGACTCGATGACGCCGAGCTCGT
This sequence comes from uncultured Acidimicrobiaceae bacterium, assembly GCA_963804255.1. Taxonomy (GTDB): domain Bacteria; phylum Actinomycetota; class Acidimicrobiia; order Acidimicrobiales; family RAAP-2; genus Palsa-461. The sequence goes on from CAWDPK010000006.1 coordinate 409,982, forward strand.
AGTCCAGCCGTTCGACCACATTGCGGGGAAGGGGCGAGCCGTACCGCTCCTCGGCACCGGTGAAGCTCAGGTGGCGGAGGTAGGCGTTGGCACGCTCCTCGTAGGTCGTGCCGGTGAACTCCGCCGGGACCGGGAACTCGGGCAGCTTCGGATTGCCGAACTCGATCTCCACGTTGGCCCGCTTCGCGATCAACAGTGTGTTGTCGCTGGCCTCGGGGAGCTCGCGGAAGAGGTAGCGCATCTCCGCCGAGCTCTTCAGGTAGTGCTCGTTGCTCTCGAACTTGAACCGCTTGGGATCACTGACCAGAGTTCCGGTCTGGACGCACAACAACGCGTCGTGGGCCTCGGCATCTCCGCGCGAGCAGTAGTGACTGTCGTTCGTCGCGAGCAGCGGCGCCCCGAGCCGCCGGGCGATCTCGACCAGTTGCGGGTTGGTCTGGCGCTGCTGGGCCAGGCCGTGGTCCTGGAGCTCGACGAACAGGTTGTCGCGCCCGAAGATGTCCTGGAGTCGCGCCGCACGGGCCTCGGCCCCGGCGACGTCACCGGCCAGCAGCGCCTGCAGCACGACGCCCCCGAGACAGCCCGTCGTGGCGATCAGACCGGTGTGGTACCGCTCGAGCAGTTCCCAGTCGACGCGAGGCTTGTAGTAATAGCCCTCCAGGTATGCCGCCGAGGAGAGCTTGAGCAGATTGGAATACCCCGCGTTGGTCTCGGCGAGAAGGGTCAGGTGGTAGTAGAGCTTCTGGCCGCCCTCGACGTCGCCGCCGGTGTCGTCGAGCTTGCCGCGCCGGACCGGTCGCTCGTGGCGGGAATCGGCGGCCATGTACGCCTCGGTGCCGATGACCGGGTTGACCCCGGCGGCGCGACAGGCCCGGTAGAAGTCGAGGACCCCGTACATGTTCCCGTGGTCGGTGATGCCGAGCGCGGGTTGCCCGTCGGCCACCGCCGCCGCGACCAGGTCGTCCACCCGGGCCGCCCCGTCGAGCATGGAAAACTCGGTGTGAGTGTGCAGATGGGCGAACGACGACCCCTCAGCCAACTCCTCCACGCCCTCCGTCTCAGGGTCCACAGGTTTGTATCCACACCCTGTGGACGAACTACAAGGATGTTGTTCTGACCTTAGCCGCTCGGTGGGACCGAGCTCATGAAGTTTCGGCCGTTCTCGACGGTCCGGACACAGAATTCGGGCCCGGAATCAGAGGGACCGTCGGCACCAGGGTCAGAGGTAGTTCCCCGGCCTCCCGTCGATCGTCGAGGTGGGCTGGGGCAGGCCCCGCTGGCGCATCTCGTCGAGCTGGGCTCGCGCCGCCATCTGCTGGGCCATGAGGGCCGCCTGGATCCCGTGGAAGAGGCCCTCGAGCCACCCGACCAGCTGGGCCTGGGCCACCCGGAGCTCGGGCTCCGAGGGCACACGGTCCTTGTCAAAGGGGATGGCGACCGACTCGAGCTCGGCCGCCAGATCCGGCGACAACGTGGTGGCCAGCTCCCGTACCGACTGGTCGTAGATCTCGCGGAGGCGGGCCCGACCCGCCTCGTCCAGGGGGGCCTGGCGGACCTCTTCGAGAAGTGACTTCACCATCGATCCAATCCGCAACACCTTGGCCGGTCTCTCGATGGTCTCGCCGCCCGCCACGTGGAGCGCGCTCTCGGGGGTGGCGGCGGGGATCACCTCGTCGGGGGCGACCGAACTCGTGCTCCTGCCTGGCTCTGCATCAGGGACCATCCCCCGATGATGCCAGGCCTGAGCGCCTCTCTGACGCCCACCTAGCCATGCCCCGACCAGGAACGGGTGGCAAAAACCGGCCCAACCGGGTGTCTGGCCAGGTGACGGGTATCATCGTCCTACGTGAAGGTTTCCACCCGAGGTGACTATGCGAGCCGGGCGCTGCTGTCCTTAGCGCTGCACGACGCGCCCTCCATCCCCACCTCGGTGCGCGACATCGCAGAGCGGACCGGCCTGCCCCAGCCGTATCTGGAACAGATCCTCTTGGCCCTCAAGGGGGCCGGGTTGGTGCGCTCCAAACGTGGCGTCGGCGGTGGCTACGTGCTGGCCCGCTCGCCCGACGCGATCACGCTGGCCCAGATCGTCTCGGCCGTCGACGGCCCGATCGTCGCCGGTGAATTCGGTGAGCCCCACACCGGTGGCGCCTGCAACCACGAGGGCCAGTGCGTCCTCTTGGCGTTCTGGGCCGAGGTCGGCGAGAAGATGCGCGAGCACCTGCAGTCCTTCACCCTCGCCGACATGGTGAACAAGGTCCAGGGCAACGAGGCCGGTCTGGTCGACGTCGGTATCGAGGTCTCGGTGGACGAACCGGTCGGCGTTAGCCGGGCGATGGCTCGTTCCAGCGTGCAATAACCGGCACCTCACGTTCCCAACCGAGCACGCCGATCGCGCACGGGTCGAGCGCGAGCATCCGGCCCCCCATGGGCGGCAAACCGATCCAGCGCGACGCGAGCACCCGCAGCACGTGCCCGTGCGCGAAGCACAGCGTGTCGCCGCCGGCCTGCCGGGCCCGTTCGATCACCCGGTCGGCTCGGCGCCCGACGTCGGCCGCAGTCTCGCCGCCCGGGACCCCGTCGGCCCACAGCGTCCAACCGGGCCGTTCCTCTCGGATTTCGTCTGTCGTTCGTCCCTCATAGTCCCCGTAGTCCCACTCGAGCAGGTCGTCGGTGGCCTCGGCACGACCGGCGAAGCCCGCCAGTTCGCACGTCTCGGCCGCCCGGGCAAGAGGGCTCGTCAGCACCAGGCTGAAATGCATCGCCCCGAACGGGCCGGCCAACCCCCTCGCCTGCTCGCGCCCCCGCTCGAGCATCGGCACGTCGGTGCGGCCGGTGTGGCGACCGATTTCGCTCCATTCGGTTTCCCCGTGACAGACCACCGTGACTGTGGCTCGAGCCGGTTCTGGGGACGGAGAGCTCACCCGATCAGAACACCATCAGCCAGCCATGGTCGCAACTCGGCCACCAAACGCTCCGATCCCAGGTCACAAGCGCCCTGGAGCTGGAATGGACCGACCCTTCCAGGCGTTGGAAGACCCATGAGCGGTCCGAATCGACAGCCGACCTGTCACAGCCTCGAGCGAGGATCGCGGGGCCGACGAGGACCAGGGGAAAACCAAGGAACCATGCACACCCAAGACGGTGGTCAGCGATGACCACCACCAGCGCACCTGTAATTGACAGCCTGGGATTGCTCCTGCGCGATCTCGAGCAGCACCCCATGCCCGACTACGACGGACAGCTGGCACTGGCCAAGCGCGTGGCGGCCGGCGACCAGGACGCGAAGCGCGAGATGGTGGCGGCGAACCTGCGTCTCGTCGTCCACTGGGCCCGGCGCTACAAGGACCGCGGCGTGGACATGACCGACCTCGTCCAAGAGGGGACCTTCGGGCTGATCCGGGCGGTCGAGAAGTTCGACTGGGAGCGCGGTTTTCGCTTCTCCACCTACGCCACGTGGTGGATCCGCCAAGCTCTCCAGCGAGCGGTCCAACAGCACGGCCGAATCATCCGTCTGCCTCTCGAGGTCGGCGAGCGGCTCCAGCGACTGGAGGGCATGACCGCCGAGCTGACCACCCAGCTCGGGCGCACGCCCACCTCGGCCGAGCTCGATGAGGCCACCGGCCTGACCGCGCAAGAACGCCAGGCGCTCGAAGGGGCGGCCCGTGTCTCGGCCAGCCTTGACCAGCCGGCGGCGATCGACTCCACCACCTCCCTCGGGGACCTGGTGGCGCCGGACGCCTCGAACTGGACCGAGGACGTCGAGCAACACCTGGTCTTGGAGAAGGTCCGCAACGCGATCGACCGGCTGCCGGCGCTGCAGCGCGACGTGCTGAAGCTCCGCTTCGGATTCAACGGCGACTCCCCCGCGTCGTTGCAGGTGACCGCCGAACGGCTGGGTGTGGGTGTCCGGCGGGTTCGTCGGGCCGAGGAGGAGGCGCTGACCGCGCTCCTCCAGGACCAAGACGTGGTGGGGGCGTACCGGGCGGCCTGACCGCCCCCATCCCAGTTCGGGCTCACCTCAGTTCGGGCGCGTCGGGGAGGAGGGCCATCAGGTCCGCTGGCAACGGCGACCGGAAGGTCGCTCGGTGCCCGTCGGCGGGATGGTCGAACGCCAGCTCGAACGCATGCAGGAAGAACCGCCCCGGCGGCAGCAGGCTGGGCCGGTTCGAGCTCTGGCCCTTCCCGTAGCGAGCGTCTCCCACCACCGGGTGACCGATCGCGGCCATGTGCACCCGGACCTGGTGGGTCCGGCCCGTCTCGAGCGTGGCCACCACCAGCGTCGAGGGGAACGGCTCGTCGTAGCGCGCCATGACCTCGTAGCCGGTCCTGGCGTCGCGTCCGGCGGCCGACACCGTCATGAGGGTCGGCTGTCGGCTCGACCGACCGACCGGCGCGTCGACCAGCCCGCGGTCCTCGGCCACGTGTCCGTGCACCAGCGCCGCGTACCGTCGCTCCGCGGTGTGCTCGGCCATCTGCTCGCTGAGTGAGCCGACCGCGCGGCCACTCCGGGCGACGACAAGCAGTCCCGAGGTCCCGCGGTCGAGCCGGTGCACGATGCCCTGGTCGGTCGGGTTCGCTGTACCCCGCCGCCGCCAGCTCGCCGACGTCGGGGAACCGGGCCAGGATCCCCCCGACGAGGGTGCCGCTGCGACGACCGGCCCCCGGATGGACGACCAGGTCCCAAGGCTTGTCGACCACGATGACGTCGTCGTCTGAGAACACCACCTCGAAGTGCACATCCGGTTCGGCCTGGATCGCGCTCTTGGCCGCCCCGTCGTGGTCGACGACCAGGCGGGAGCCTGCCCGAAGCACCGCGCTTCGTTGCCTCTGGGCGGTCCCGTCGACGAGCACTCGGCCGTCGTCGATCAGCTGCGCCGCCACCGCACGGGACAGCCCGGTGACGAAGGACACCGCACGATCGAGGCGAACCCCGTCGAGCATCGCCGGCACCTCGACATCGAGGGGTCCGCTCGAGGTGCCCGCGCCGGTCACGTCACCTCCGGCGACTTCGTCCGGCGGAGGGAGAGCACGACCACCAGGACCACCCCGATCGTGATGCTCGAGTCGGCGACGTTGAAGGTCGGCCAGTGCGTGAAGGTGATGAAGTCCACCACCGCGCCGTGGTGGCCACGGAACAACCGGTCGGACAGGTTGCCGAATGCGCCACCCAAGATGAGGCCGAAGGCGATCGACAGCCCGATCGTCCGGCTTCCCCACGCGACCCATCCGAGCAGGGCGATCAGCACCACCGCGACCACGATGATGGCCCCGGTCGAGCTGGTGAAGAGGCTGAACGCCGCGCCGGAGTTGAAGGTGAGACCGAGTCCGAGCGGGCCGACCAGGTGCACCGGCCGGTGCAGGTGGCCCAGAGCGATCGACTTGGTGACCTGGTCGAGTGCGACGATCGCGGCGGCGATCACCGCGGTCGAGGCCAGACGCCGCCGCGCTGTCCCGCCGCCCTTGGGTGAGCGGACCGCCGCGTCGTGACTCTCGCTCAGCGCCGCGACAGGCCCCCGCTCTTGCAGGCGACGCAGAGTCGGGCATAGGGAAGGGCGCGGAGTCGGGCCTTCATGATTGGCTGGTGGCAGCGCTCGCAGGCGCCGTAGGTCTTCTTCGTGATCCGCACCAGCGCATCTTCGATCTCTTCGACCGCCGCGGAGGCCTGAGCAGACAGGGCGAGGTCACGTTCGCGGTCGACCGTCACCGTCCCACCCTCGCCGGACTCCTCGTCGAACTGCACGTCGCCGGGCTCGCGTTCTTGGGCCAGCGAGTCGGCCTCGGCCTTCAACACCTGGGCCTGCTCGCGGTACACCGCGCCCTCTGAGATCAGGATCAGGCGCTGCTCCTCCAAGAACTTGGGTTCGGCCGCATACGGGCCGATCGGGGCCCGGGCCCGCGTCACCCGCTTCTCGGGCGCGGCCTTCTTCGCGGGCGCCTTGGCCGGGGCCTTGGTCGCCACCGCGGCCTTCTTGGGCGGCACCGCCTTGGCCGGGGCCTTGGTCGCCACCGCGGCCTTCTTGGCCGGCACCGCCTTGGCCGGCGCCTTCTTCGCGGGGGCCTTCTTGGCCGGCGCCTTCTTCGCGGGGGCCTTCTTCGCCGGCACCGCCTTGGCCGGCGCCGCCTTGGCCGGCGCCTTCTTCGCGGGGGCCTTCTTAGCCGGCACCGCCTTGGCCGGCGCCTTCTTCGCGGGGGCCTTCTTGGCCGCCGGCGCGGCCTTCGATGTCCTTGCCTTCGCCGCCGTTGCCGAGCGTCCGCTCGGGGCTCTGCTGGCTGGGGTCATCTGATCCTCCTCTGCGGCCAAAGGCCGGCGAATGGCACCCCCATCGCGGACAACCTGGCGACCGGGAGGCGGTGACGATACTCAAACGCCTGGGGGGTGGCAAAACTTCCCATCAAGGCGTGATCGGCCCCTGCCGACGCGCACGGGGTCGAAGAATCGCGATTTGCGGTGGTTCAGGCCCTACCTTCTGGCGGCGTGCTGGCCGCGTTGGGGCCCCTCAGATCGAGCACCTGGGCGACGGTGCCGTCCTCGTTGTCGTCATCATCGGCCTCGGAGCGTCCCCCGCTCTGGCGCGACTGGTCACCCGCGGCGAGCTTCCCGGCCGGCTGGGCGCGGCCGCTCTCGACCGCGCGCGGCCGCATGGCCATGAGCGACTCGGCCGGCTGGACATTCTCCTCGATCCACTTCAAGACCTCCGAGAGCATGGCGCGCAGCCGGGTGCGCTCGGACTCTAGGTGTCGGGCCATGTTCTCGACGTCGGTCGCCAACTGGGCTCGCATGCCCTCCAGGCGGCTCACCTCGTCGCGCAGCCGTTGCTGGGAGTCGGTCACCAGCTGCTGAGCCTCGTCCTCGGCCCGGGTGAGCAGCAACCGCGCTCGCTCCTCGGCCTGGGACACGAGGCGACTCGCCTCTTCCGTGCTCTCTCGCTTGGTCTGCTCAACGAAACGCTGTGCCAGCAGCAGGGTCTGTTGCAGCGAATCGTCGGCGACCGACGCCGGGGCGACCTCGGCCCGGGCTAGTCCGGGCGCCGGGACCGGTGCCGAGCCGGCGCTCTCGAGCTGCGCGATCCTCTCGCCGGCCTGACGCAGCCGCTCGGCCGTCTGGCGTAGCTGTTCGCTGAGTCGCTCGGCCTCGACCGCCGCCTTCTCCAGGTACTCGTCGACCTCGTCGACGTTGTAGCCCTTCAGCCCGAGCCGGAACTCGACCGTGCGCAGGGTCTCGAGGATCGCCTGCTGGGGGGGTTGGCCGCTATCCATAGACCCGACACACTACCCCTCGGTCTCCCCGGTGGTCCCGGGCCGGTGGGTTGGCCGCGGTGACGGTCAGCTGCGCAGCAACGGGATGACGATGATCTCGGCCACCAGGATCACGACCAGTATCGAGAGGTCGATGGCCATGCCCCCGGCCCGCACCGGCGGCAGGATGCGGCGGATCGGGCGCAGGACGGGCTCGGTCAGCGCCGCCAAAGCGCGTTGCACCGGGATCAGGGCTGAACCTGGTCGGACCGGGAACCAACTCAACAGCGCCCGCACAATGAGGACCACGACGAAGATCTCGACGAGGCCCGCCAGGATTTTGAGGATCACCGATTAGTAGCGCCCGAAGTTCCGCTCCTGAAGGCGCTGGCGCTCCTCGTCAGACACCTTCACGTTGCTCGGGGCCAGTAGAAACACCTGGTCGGCGACCTTCTCCATCTCGCCGCTCAGTGCGTAGGTGACCCCGCTGCAGAAATCGATCATCCGACGCTGCAGGTCTCGCTCGGCCACCTGGAGATTGACGATCACCGGGCGGTTGGACTTCAGGCAGTCGGCGATCTCTTTGGCGTCGCCGAACCGGGCCGGCGCGACCACCTTGGGCGTGGAGTCCGACGTGATCGGGCGCACCGATGGCGAGACCGCCTGGGGCCGCAGCGTCGGCGTGACCCCGGCCACGTTCAGGGGACGGATGCGGCCCGACTGGGCGACCATCGTGCGGACCTCGGGCTCATCCACCTCGGGATTGTGGGTCTCGAGCCGGGCCACCGGCGTGAAGCCCTTGGAGCCCCGGTCCTCGTAGGTGTCCCCGTAGTCGTCGTACTCGTCATCGAGCAACCCGAGGTAGACCATGGTTTTCTTCAACAATGAGGGCACCTGTCCACGTCTCCTTCGAGACAGCGTACCGCTCCCGCGTCGCGCCCGAGGTTACCCCCGTTCACGACCCGTTCACCCGACGTCGTGCCTGCTCAGCCCGGAGCGGGGCCCGGGACGGGCGATCGCCGAACAGGGCCCTGCCCACCCGGATCATCGTCGAACCCGCGGCCACCGCCAGCTCGAGGTCCTCGGTCATCCCGATGGAGCGCTCGGCCAACCCCAGGTCGTCGGCCAACCGGACCACCGTGTCGAACGCCGCCCGCGCCTCGTCTTCTCGGCGCGGTGCGACGGCCATCAACCCGGTCACGTCGAGCCCGAAACCGCGAAGCGTCCCCGCCAGGGCCCCGACCGCGTCGGGCTCGCAACCCGGCCGCCCGGCGTCGGTGGAGAAGGCGACCTGGATCAAGACGGTGGCCCCGGGACGGGCGCGCGCGATCCGCTCGCCCTCGGTGGCGCGCGGACACCGACTGCCAACAGTCCACCAGCGGGCCCAGACCGTGGATCTTGTTGGTCTGGAGCGCCCCGAGGAAGTGCCACCGCACCCCGGTCCCCCCTCCGAGCTCATCGAGGGCGGCCCGCTTGGCCTCGAGCTCCTGCGCGTAGTTCTCCCCGACCTCGCCCAGCCCGACCGCCTGAGCGGCCAGGACCGCATCGGGTCCGAAGCCCTTGGTCACCGCCAGGATCTTGACCTTCTCTGGGTCACCGCCGGCCCGTTCGATCCGCTGGGTCACCGTGGCCAGCCGTGCCGCCACACCCGCGTCGAAACCAGGGGCGGAAGGCTGGTTCACGTCGAACGGGCGTTCACCGCCCGGCTGGGTTGGACCGGGTCCCTACCGGAGGAACGAGGGGACGTCGAAGTCGTCGTCACCGATCTCGATCTCGTCGTCCTCGCCGTCGGCGAAGATGTCAACCGGCGACGAGCCGGCTCGTGCGCCGAGCACGCTCGTGCCCGAGTCGGCGCCCTTGGCACCCGAACGGCTGACGCCTTCCCAACGCTCGAAGCCGGCTGCGATCACCGTGACCTGCACCTCGTCGGCCATGTTCTCGTCGATGACGGCGCCGAAGATGATGTTGGCGTCGGGGTGAGCGACCGAATGGATGATCTCCGCGGCCTCGTTGACCTCGAACAAACCGAGGTCGCTGCCACCGACGATGTTGAGCAGGATGCCGCGGGCGCCCTCGATCGACGCCTCGAGGAGCGGGCTGGTGATGGCGGCGCGAGCCGCGTTGACCGCGCGGCCCTCGCCGCTGGCGGTGCCGATGCCCATGATCGCGGTGCCGGCGTTCGACATGATCATCTTCACGTCGGCGAAGTCGGTGTTGATGAGCCCCGGGACGGTGATCAGATCGGTGATCCCCCGCACGCCCTGGAGCAGCACCTCGTCGGCCATCTTGAACGCGTTGACCATCGAGGTCTTCTCGTTGGACACCGTGAGCAGACGGTCGTTCGGGATGACGATGAGCGTGTCGACCTTTTCCTTTAGGACCTGGATCCCCTTCTCGGCCTGCATGGCCCGCGTGCGACCCTCGAAGGTGAACGGGCGGGTCACCACGCCGATGGTCACCGCACCGAGCGCCTTGGCGATCTCGGCCACCACCGGCGCGCCGCCGGTACCGGTGCCGCCACCCTTGCCGGCGGTGATGAAGACCATGTCCGAACCCGCCAGCGCCTCTTCGATCTCGGCGCGGTGCTCCTCGGCGGCCTGGCGACCGATCTCGGGGTCGCTGCCCGCCCCCAAGCCACGGGTCAGGTTGCGGCCGATGTCGAGCTTGAGGTCGGCGTCGCTCATGAGCAGCGCCTGGGCGTCGGTGTTGGCGGCGATGAACTCGACGTTGCGGAGCCCGGCCTCGATCATCCGGTTGACCGCGTTGACGCCGCCGCCGCCCACGCCGACGACCTTGATCACGGCGAGATAGCTGCTCTGTGGGGAGAGGGTCATGAGTTCTTCAGGTGCTGACGGGGTTTCCGGCTTCGTGCATGCGCTCGCTCCCCCTCGTAGGAGAGCCAGGATAGTTCACCAGTCGCCAATTCGGCGCGATCTCAGGCTCAGATCGAGGGTACGGGCCGCTCAGCCGGTCCGACAACGCTACCGGGACCCGCGCAGCCAACCGACGGTCGTGGGCCGGCCGTTCCTGGGGGTCCGCCGTCTTGCGCCCCCGCTCGTCGCCGACCTGTGCCCCGAAATCGCCGGGTTGGTCCGATCCCGATCGGCCACCGAGACCGGCGTCAGCCCGCGTGCTCGTGCGCCGTCGCCCACTGCTCGACGGGCAACTCACCGGGCGCCGGATAGAACGGCTCCCACGTCGGGTCGCCCAACAACTGGCGGCGAACCGGCGGGAGTTCGGCCCACGCCGGGTCAAACGGGCGGTCGCGAGAGGTGATCCACCGGTACGTGTAGGCAAGGAACATGGCCTTGCGCGTCGTCTGGCCGAGGTTGTCTCGTCTCCGGTGCCAGACGCGGGCGTCGAAGAGAACGACGGTTCTCGCCGGAACGGTCATCGCGGCTGCGTCGGGCGGATCGATGGCCGGCTCGCGGCTGGAGGTATCCAGATGGCTCCCGGGCACCAGCTCAAACGCGCCATCGTCGGGAGTCGCCACGTCGGTGAGGAAGAGCGCCGCCTTGACCGACAGACGCGGCTGAACGGCCGGCCACAGTCGCATCTCGCGCCCCTGAACCCCCCCATCGCGGTGCCACCGCCGTCCCGGTGTGGGTTCGTGAGGAGGGTGCACGTCTAGGTGGCTGTGGTGCACGTAGATGTTTGGTGAGAGGAGCGTCACCAGCGCCTCCAAGAGCGGGGGCCAGTCGACCAGATCCGACAACGTGGGATGCAAATGGAGGCACGAAAGGACGTGGAGCTCGGGTCCAGCCCCTTCGCGCGCCGCGTCGGCGACGACGAGGTCAAAGGCCTGCTCCAGGCGGTCGGAAAGCTCTTCGTCTACTTGGCCCAGGATGGCAAAGCCATCGGTGTCGAGGGATTCGACGATCGCAGATAACGGCGTACCAGTCGCGGTTTCGCTCACGATGAGGTTCTCCCGTTCAAAGAGAGGTTGGTCATGTCAAGATCGCCGGTGGAGCTGGAAACTCGACCCGACACCAGCGCTCTCGCCCAGAAAATGAGTGTAGCTGGCATGGCCCGTACCGGAGCCAGCTGGCCACGATGCGGCCAGATCCTGCCGTCGCCGCCCCCGTTCGGGCGCTCGATCCTCGTGGCCGGCGCGGTCACCGTGGCCGCGATGAACGCGTCGTGGTGGCGCCGGAAACTGCCCACCTTGCTGTGGCTGGCCGCGGCCTGCTTCGCGATCGGCGCCATGATCGCGTTGGCCTGAGTACTGCGCAATGGGGGTCAGCCGCAATGGGGGTCAGCCGCAATAGGGGTCAGCCGCAATGGGGGTCAGCCCGACGGCGACCCCGACGAGGACGCCTCGGACGTCACGACCGGGGAGTCGGGCACCGACACGTCGATCACCGATCCCGAACCCAGGCCCGCCCCGGCCAGCAGCGATGCGACATCCTCGAATTTCGCCGGCAGCTGGGTCGCGGTGCCGAAGACCACCCCGATCCCGTCGGAGAGGGCCAGGTCGACCCCACCGCCGGGCGACGGCGAGACCGCGGTGACCATCGCCTTGAACGCGACCGGCAGCGCGGCCGCGACGGCCAGGCTCGGCCCGGCCGCCCCGAGCGTGGTGCCGGGTGCACCCGGCGGGCTCGTCGACACCAGATGGACGAGATCGCTCGGCGCGCTCGGGAGGGTCGCCAACACCCGACCGGTCGAGTCGAGCTCGGCCCACCCGACCGATCCGTCGGCGACCACGGCCACGGCCGTTCGCTCGGTCACGGTGACCACGACCCCGTCGGGCCACGACAGGGCAACCCGGGCGCTCGCCACCCACGGCAACGCCTCGATGCGCCGGGCGGCCGACGCGGCGTTGACGTCGATCATGGGTGGGTGGGTGGCCAACCCCGACGCGTCGAGCACCGCCGCCACACTGGTGTGATCGTTCCCCACCACACGCACCACGGTGGCCGACAGGAACCGCGAACGCGAAAGCGGCCACGCCGAGGCGCCCAGCACCACCACCACGCCGAGTGCGGCCAGCCACACTCGGCGTCGCCGGGTGTGGCGCCGCCGAACCGCCTGGCGGCGCTCGTCGAGCCTCGGATCGATCGAGGTCCGGGCGGCCCCTCGGGACCGGTCCGCCCGCGACGGCGGCGATCGGCGGGTGCCGAGGTCGGCCGATCCCCTCACGCTTCGGCCCCGCCCGGGTCGGGGCCGAAGCCGACCAGCCGGACCTCGGTCTCCAGGCGCACGCCGCTCGACTCCTCGACCGCCGACCGGACCTGGCCGATGAGCCGCCACACGTCGTCGGCCGACCCGCCCTCGTCGGCCTGGATGAAGTTGGCGTGCTTGCTCGAGACGCACGCGGTGCCGAGGCGCAGGCCCTTCAGGCCGGCCCGCTCGACCAGGGCCCCGGCCGAGGACCCGGGCGGGTTGGTGAAGACCGAGCCGGCGTTGCTCCCGCCGGGCTGGTGTTCGCGCCGCCATCGGACGATCTCGGCGATCTCGGCCCGGCCTTGGTCCACCGGGCCAGCGGTGGCCGCGAACTCGGCCCACAGCACCACCTCGGTCGGCCCGATCGACGACGACCGGTAGGAGGGGGCGAGCCGGTCGATCCCGTCCTCGCCGCCGGCCTCGGAGGCGAGGTCGATCCATCGATACCGGCGCAGGCTGGCCGCGACGTCCGAACCGTGGCCGCCCGCGTTCATGCGCAGCGCACCCCCGACCGACCCCGGGACCCCGACCGCCCATTCGAGGCCGCGGGCCCCGGCCTCCACGGCCCGCCGGGCGAGCACCGGCAGCCCGAGCGCCCCGCCCGCCCTCACCACGAGGACCCCGGACCCCCGATCGTCGTCCGGGGCCACCACCAGGTCGATGAACTCGCTCGGGTCGTTCGGGGCCAGCCGGACAGCCAGGCCCGGGAACCCGGCGTCGGCCACCAGCAGGTTGGAGCCCCGCCCCACCACGATCAGCGGCACCGGTGAGGTGCGCAGGGCGGCCCGGACCGAGAGCAGGTCGGCCTCGGTGCGGGCCTCGACGAAGAGCGCCGCCGGCCCCCCGACCCGGTAGGTGGTCAGCGGCCCGAGGGCCACGTCTCGCTCCCCCAGGTCTCCGAGCGCCCGAGCGAGCGCGTCGATCGTTGGGGTTCGGGGCACCGTCTTCACCGGGCCAGGTCCTGTTGGATCTGGTCGGGAAGGGTGGTCAGGTCGCCGGCCCCGAGGGTGACGCACACGTCGCCCGCCTCGAGCAACCCCACGACCGTCGCCCGCAGCTCGTCGCGGGTCGGTGCGTAGCGGACCTCGAGACCCGGGCGGGCACCGGTCACCGCGTCGGCCACCAGCCGACCCGAAACGCCCGGGATCGGTTGCTCACCGGCCGAGTAGACGTCGGTCACCACCACCACGTCGGCGTCGTCGAACGCGTGCGCAAACTGCTTGCAGAGCGCGGCCGTCCGCGTGTAGCGATGCGGCTGGAAGACCGCCACGACCCGCTTGAACCCGCCGTGGCGCGCCGTGGCCAGCGTCGCCGCAACCTCGGTCGGGAGATGTCCGTAGTCGTCGACGAAGGTCACCGCAGCGGTCTCGCCACGGAACTCGAAACGCCGCGGCACGCCGGCGAAGCGGGCCAGCGCCGCCTCGACGGCCACGAACTCCGCCCCGATCTCGAGGGCCGCCGCCGCCGCGAGCGCCGCGTTGGCGGCGTTGTGGCGTCCCGGCACCGGCACCGACACCCGGCCGAGGTGGCCGGCCGGCCCGTTCAGTTCGAAGCGGATCGAGCTGCGTCCGAGCACGAGATCGCGCACCCGGTAGGCCGCGCCGGCGGCCTCCCCGACCAGCGTCGCGCCGGCCGCCCGACCGAGCTCGGCCGCTCCGGGGTCGTCCGCGCCGACCAGGCACACCCCGGTCGTCGCCGCGAGCAGCTGCCCGAAGGCGTCGCGGAGGGCCTCGAGGGTCCCGTAGTGGTCGAGGTGGTCGGCTTCGACACTCGTGAGCACCGTCATCTCGGGTCGGAGCGCGGCAAATGTGCCGTAGCTCTCGTCGGCCTCGATGACCATCCAGGGGCCCTCGTCGAACACACCGTTGGTGTCGAGGTCGCCGACGTCGGCGCCGATGAGGAACGACGGCCGCATGCCGGCGGCGCCCAGCGCGAGGGCGAGCATCGACGAGGTGGTGGTCTTGCCGTGGGTCCCGGCGACGGCCACGCAGCGCCTGGTCAGCGCGATGGCGGCCATGACCTCGGAGCGAGCCAGCACCGGGATGCCGAGCCGGTGGGCCTCGACCAACTCGACGTTGTCGCCCCGGACGGCCGGCGACGCAGTGACGAGGTCGGCCCCCGCCACCTGGTCGGCCCGGTGCCCGACCGCCACCGCGATCCCTTGGGTCACCAACCGGTCGGTGACCGCGGACCCCACCAGGTCGCTCCCGGTGACGCGATTGCCCATGGCGGCGAGCACCGTCGCGATCGCGCTCATCCCGGCGCCGCCGATCCCGACCACATGCACTCGACGGCCGCCACCGACGAGCGCCGCTGCGGAGTGGTCAGCGGGCATGGGCCTGCACCAGGGTGGCCACCGCCTCGGCGGCGTCGGGACGACCCAGACTCTTGGCGGCCGCGCCCATTGCCGACCGGCGGGTCGGATCGGCCAGCAGCTGGTCCAACAGTTCGGCTAGCCGGGGGCCTTGGCACTGGTCGTCGGGCAATATCACCGCGGCACCGGCGTCGACCAGGGCGGCCGCATTGGCGCTCTGGTGGTCGCCCGGCGCGCCGGGCAGTGGCACCAACACCGCCGGGACCCCGACCAACGCCAGCTCGGCCACCGTCAGCGCGCCGGCCCGGCACACCACGACGTCGGCGGCACCGTAGAGCGCGGCCATGTTCTCTTCGAAGGCGACCACCCGGTAGCAGAGCCCCGAGCAGTCATCGTCGGCCGGCAGCGCCGACTCGGTCCGAGCGGCCTGCACCTCTTCGAAGTTCCGGGGGCCGCACACGTGCAAGAGGGTCAGCCCGACCCTGGCCCCGAAGATGGCCGCCAACGAGAGCGCGGCGTCGTTGAGCCGGCGCGCACCGAGCGATCCCCCGAACACCGCCACCATCTGGCGGTCGCCGGGGACGCCGAGTCGGGTCCGCGCCGCCGCGGCTCGCTCGGCGGAGCGTTCGACCCCGGCCAGATCCTCGCGGACCGGCGCACCGGTGAAGACCGGATGGGGCAGTTGGGTGCCCGGAAACGCCACCGCGCTGGCGGCGGCGAACCGGCCGAGCACGCGGTGGGCCAGTCCCGGACGGGCGTCCACGTTGACGAGGACGAGCGGAATCCGCAGCAGCGCCGCCGCCAGGCCCGCCGGCACGCTCGCGTAGCCCCCCACCGAGACGACGACCCGGGGCCGTCGAGCGACCAGGATGCCCACGGCCCGCACGGTCGCCCAGCCGAGTCCGGCCAGCGCCCCCAGGTTGGCCAGCTGGGACCCGAGGCGGAGCCGGCGCACGAGGCCGCGTCCGGGCAGGAGGGTCAGCGCGAACCCCTCCTGGCCGGCCAGGCCGGCCTCCTGGCCACGGCTCGAACCGACCAGCTCGATCTCGTCGCGCCCGATGCCGCGTCGGGCCAGGGACCTGGCCGTGGCCAGGGCCACGAACACGTGTCCGGCGGTCCCCCCCCCGGCGATGACGGCATAGCGCCGCTCGCTCATCGCCCCGCCGAACCGACCGCCACTCTGACGCCGTGGGCGCCCCGGCCCCGGGTGCCGACACTGCGGTGCTCGAGCGATGGCGCGCTGGCCGGCGCGCCCTGTCTGGCGATGTTCACCAGGATCCCGGCCGCGATCGTGGTGATCACGAGCGAGGACCCTCCGAAGGAGATGAACGGCAACGGGATCCCGGTCACCGGGAGCAGACCGATCACGGCGCCCACGTTGATGAAGGTCTCGCTGGCGATCCACGCGACCAACCCGATCCCGAGAAGTGCGCCGAAGCGGTCCGGGGCGCGCTCGGCCGCCCGCAGGCCGAACCAACAGAGCGCGACCAACAAGGCCAGCACCGCCACCGCGCCGAGCAGGCCGAGCTCCTCGCCGATCACCGAGAAGATGAAGTCGGTATGGGCGTTGGGCAACGAGCCCCATTTCGTGCGCCCGCTTCCGAGGCCGAGCCCGACCAGGTGGCCCGACCCCAGCCCGATCAGCGACTGGGCGACCTGGTAGCCCGATCCCGACGAGTGCGCGGTGGGGTCCAAGAACGCCAGCAGTCGGGCCCTTCGATAGGGGTCGACGAGGCCGATGACGACCGCCACGGTGGCCAGTCCCATGAGCACCTTGGCGATCGGCCTCATGGACACCCCCGACGCGAACAACAGCGCGATGGTGATGGCGGCGATGACGAGCGCGGTCCCCATGTCGGGCTGCAGCACGATCAACCCGCCGGCCGCGGCGGCCACCAGGACCAGTGGGCCGATGATCGTCCGGTGGCTGCCGCCGCGCTCTTGTCGCCGGACGATCAGGTCGGCGCCGAAGACGACGATGGCCAACTTCATGAGCTCGGAGGGCTGAAGGCGGAACTGGCCGAAGCCGATCCACCGGCTCGAACCCCCAGAGGTCACCCCGATCCCGGGCACGAGCACCAAGAACAGCAGCGTGAAGGTCCCGAGCAACAGGGGCATCCGGAGGGCCCGCAACCGCCGGTAGTCGAACCGGACCGCACACACCAGGGCGATGAGGGCGACGCCCATCCACAGGATCTCGCGAAAGAAGATCGCCCACGGCGAGTTGTACTGCTCGATCGAGATGACCTCGGACGCCGAGCCCACCATCACCACGCCGATGAGACACAGCGCGGCGATGAGCACGAGCAGGATCGAAGAGGTGGACGGGCCGCCCCGGTCGGCACGCATCCCCACAGCCTTGTCCACCCCGGCGCCCGAACGGTGGACCGAGCCCGTGGCGCGCCCGCTCACGTGAGCCGGTTCATGACGAGGAACTCGCCGTAGAAGATGCCGAGGCCGAGCGCCGAGAAGAGGCCGCCCAACATCCAGAACCGCACGATCACCGTCGTCTCGGGCCACCCCAACAGCTCGCAGTGGTGGTGGAGCGGGGCCATCCGCAAAACCCGGCGACCGAAGACACGGAAGCTGATCACCTGCGCGATGACCGACAGGGTCTCGATGACGAACAGCCCGCCGATGATCGGGAGCAGCAGGTCGAGGTTGAGGAGCAGGCACACGGCGGCCAGTCCCGACCCGAGGGCGAGCGCCCCGGTATCGCCCATGATGATGCGCGCCGGTGCGGCGTTCCACCACAAGAAGCCGAGGCACCCGCCGGCCAGCGCCACCGAGCACATGGCAAGGTCGAGAGCCCCCGCGGGGAGGATGTGGTAGATGCTGGGGTGCCGGAAGATCCAGTAGCCCATGATGGCCAGCACGGCGAAGCAGAACGTCGAGGCCCCCGCGGCCAAGCCGTCGAGCCCATCGGTGAGGTTCACCGCGTTGGACGTCGCCACCAGCACGAAGGTGGCCATGACCACCCAGCCGGTCTGGCCCAGCTCCAACCCCGGATTGAGGGAGCGGGTGAAGGACAGCGCGGTCGCGGTGTGGGCCCAGTGCACGGCCAGCTCGGCGAAGATGACCCCCGCCGCGACCTGGGCCACCAGCTTGCCCGTCTTGTGCAACCCGAGGCTGCGCTTGTGGCGGACCTTGATCCAGTCGTCAACCAGCCCGATCACCGCGAACATGAACACCGCGATGATCACCAGCTCGCCGGTGCGCGCGAACTTCACCGCCGGGCCGATGTGCCCCATGAAGTAGCCCACGATCACCGCACCGACGACGGCCACGCCGCCCATGGTCGGCGTGCCGGCCTTGGTCATGTGGGTCGCCGGGCCGTCCTCTCGGATGTGCTGGCCGATTCGACGCCGCTCGAGCCATCTCATGACCGCCGGGGTGGCGAAAATCGCGACCAGCAGGGCCACGCCGCCCGCTTCCATCATCGCGAGCATGAGAGCACCCCCTCGGCCACCGCACGGTCGTCGAAGGGCACGCTTTGACCGTGCTGCTCCTGAGTGGTCTCGTGGCCCTTGCCGGCCAAGAGCACCACGTCGCCGGGGCCGGCCCGTTCGATTGCGAGCTCGATGGCCCGACGCCGGTCTGGCTCGATGACCACCTCGGCGCGTGGCTCGGTCGCAGCGGCGATGCCGCTGCGCACATCGTCGATGATGCGCAGGGGGTCCTCGCCCCTCGGGTTGTCCGAGGTGACCATCACCAGGTCGGCGAGCCGGGCCGCCACCTCCCCCATCACCGGGCGTTTGGCGTGGTCGCGGTCGCCACCGCAGCCGAAGACGACCACCACCTTGGCGCCCGGCTTGCTCAGCCGGCGCAGCTCGGAGAGCACGACCTCGAGACCGGCCGGGGTGTGTGCGTAGTCCACCAGCACCGAGAACGGCGACTGATCGCCCTCGATCACGACCGGTTCCATGCGGCCCCGCACCGGGGGCGCATGGGTCAGCCGGTCGGCCACCTCGTCGGGCTCGATCCCGAAGCGTCAGCGCGGCCTCCGCCGCCAAGAGCGCGTTGTCGACGTTGAACCGCCCGGTGAGCGAGATCTCGACCGGCCGGCCGCGCCAGACGAACCGGCTCCACCCGAGCCCGAGATCGACGCCGAAAGCGTCGGCCCGGTGCACCGCGCGGATCGGGATCCGCGCCTGGCCCAACAGGCGCTCCCCCGCCGGGTCGTCCGCGAAGACGATGCCGTGGGCCGCCCGCTCGGGGGTGAACAGGGAGGCCTTGGCCTCCCAGTACGACTCCATCGTCTTGTGAAAGTCGAGGTGGTCATGGCTGAGATTGGTGAAGATGGCCACGTCGAAGATGATGCCCTCGACCCGGGATTGGGCGAGTGCGTGCGAGGAGACCTCCATCGACACCGCGTGGGTGCTGTGGTCGGCGATCCCGAGGTCGCGCTCGTGCGCCAACAACGCCTGCAGCTCGGGCGACTCGGGGGTGGTCCTGGTGCCGGTGAGCGTGCCGATCACCATCGTCGGGATGCCGGCCTGCTCAAGCACCGATCCGAGCAGGTGCGACACCGTCGTCTTGCCGTTGGTCCCGGTGACGCCGGCCGTCAGCAGCTGGCGGGACGGATGCCCGAAGAACGCCGAGGCCACCCGACCCATCGACGGCCGGGCCGACCCGGGAGCCACCCTGACCTGGATGACCTGGGTCTCGCTTCCCACCTCGACGGCGTGCTCGCAGAGCAGGCCGAGCGCGCCGCGTGCGACCGCCTCGGCCGCGTGGTCGTGACCGTCGCTCAGCTGACCGGGCAGGCAGCAGAACAGCGATCCGGGCTCGGTGCGTCGGCTGTCGTACTCGATCGAGGTGATCTCCACGTCGGCAGGGTCGCCCGAGACGTGGAGGACGTCAATTTCGTCGAGCAGCCGGAGCAGTTTCACGGGGCGCAGGGATCGGTGCTCGGGCGCCCAACACTGACGTTCGGCGTCCGGCATCACCGAACGACCGATGGTACCCGGCACCCGGGCTCAGGTGACATCCTGAGCCTGGTCGGCCGCGGCCGATGCCGGCGCGGGAACCTGGGTCGGGGCGCCGGGGCTGGTCGGGATCCCGTAGCGGTGCAGTGCGTAGCTCATGATCCGGGAGAACACGGGGGCGGCCACCGTCCCCCCGTAGATGGGCGTCGGACGGTCCAGCACCACGATCGTGCTGAGCACGGGGTTCTCGGCCGGTGCCGAACCGACGAAGCTGGCCATGTAGGCACCCTGGATATAGGCGTCCACGCCCTGCTCGGGGATCTGCGCGGTGCCGGTCTTGCCCATCACCGTGTATCCCGGGATGGCCGCACTGACCCCGGTGCCCGTATCGACGACGGCCTTGAGCATGCCGGTCAGCTCGGCGTCGACCGACGGCGAGAACACCCGGCGCGAGGCGGATGCCTTGGTCGCGCGTGCCTGGCCGTCGGTGCCGATGGTGGCCTGGACGAGGCGCGGCTGCACCAGCACGCCCCCGTTGGCCACGGCGTTGTACGCGTCGAGCATCTGCATGGCCGTGACCGCGTCGACCTGGCCGATCGGCAGCGAGACGATGTTGGTCGGCTCCCAGGCGGCCGCACTGGCGAGCACGCCGCCGGTCTCACCGGCGAAGTTGAGGTCGGTCGTCTGGCCGAACCCGAGCTCGTTCACCTGGGCGAGCAAGCGGGCTTCGCCGAGGTCGTTCGCGATCTCGCCGGTGCCGATATTGGACGACTGGGCCAGGATCTGGGTGGCGGTCAGCTCTTCGGTGGGGTGCGACTCGGAATCGTGGAAGGTCGACCCGTCGATCTCGGTCTGGTCGGGCACCGAGAAGACCGTGTTGGGGTTGATGATCCCGTCTTGGAGCGCCGCCGAGAACGTGACCAGCTTGAACACCGATCCAGGCTCGTAGGCCTGGGTGACCGCCAAGTTGGACGGCGCCTCGCTCACCGGTGACGACGTTCCGGCGACCAACCCCAGGCCGTCGTTGCCTTTGACCAGATTGGCCATGGCCAAGATGTCGCCGGTCCGTGTGTCCATGACCACGGCCATGCCGCTCTGCGCGCCGGTGGCGGCGATCTCGTCGCCCAGGGCCGATTCGGCTACGTTCTGGAGCGGTTGGTCGATGGTGAGCTCGATCCCGGTGCCGTCCTCCCCGGCCGAGCGGGTCAGCGCGGCCCCCTGGGGCAGGTCCAGTCCGGCCGGCGACTCGAGCAGCGTCTGGGTGCCGGCCTTGCCCGAGAGCAGCTGGTTGTACTGGTACTCGAGGCCAGACGCACCATCGCCCGATGAGTGCACCTGGCCCAGCAGCGGTTCGCCGAGCGCGCCGTCGGGATCGATCCGCTCGGAGCTGTCGAGCAGGGTGACGCCGGGAAGGTTGTCGGCGGCCAGCTTGTCCCCGGCGCTGGCCGGGACCTGGGTCGCGAGCGGCACGTAGCCCGAGTGCTGGCTCAACTGGGTGAGCAGGGTCGACGCCGGGATCCCGACGAGCGGCGAGAGCACGCGGGCCTCTTGGGCGGGCTTGGTGATCTGGAAGTCGTCGGCCACCACCATCTTGGTGGGAACCGAAATCGCGAGCACCGCGCCATTGCGGTCGTAGATCCCACCGCGCAGCCCCGGGTCGGCGACGGTCACCGAAAGCTCGGCGGCGGCGAGCTTGGTGTAGTGGTTTGAATCGAGCGCCTGGATGGCGACCAGCCGCGCCACGACGGCCAGCAGCATCATGACCAGCAACACTCGAAAGACCCTGAGCCGACCGCCGAGCCCGGCGTGGGGCTTCGCGCCGGCCTTTCGCCCCCGGCGCGGCGGGGGCGGCGGGTGATGGACGCGTCGAGGCTGGCCGACTGGGGGGTGACGGACGGGCCTCGCCCGGGCTTGGCCCGCCCTCGCCCGATGAGTGGGAGGAGCGAGAGTGCCGACCGGGCTCATCGACCGGCCGTCGCCGATGGCCCGGCGGCGGCGGTCGGAGAGGTACCACCGGAGCCCGTCGTCGAGCTCCTCGGTGCGGTGGTCGGCGTCGTGGTGTTCGGCGGAGTGGTGGTCGGCGGAGTCGCGGTCTGGCCGATCGGGGTGTTGAGCGAAACCGCCGGGAGCTGTGTCACCGAGCTCGGCGTGACCAGGTTCAGCTTCTTGGCCTCGGCGATGATCTGCGCCGGGTTCTCAGCCTCGGCCACCGCCGCCACCAGCTGGCGGTGGATGGCCTGCTCGCTCGAGAGCTGGTTCTGCGCGGAGGTGAGTCGGACCTGGCCCTGGGCGAGTATCGAGTGCCCGACGACCACCGCCAAGAGCGACCCGACCACCAGGGCGGCCGAGAGTGCCCGAAGCAACCGCCCGCGCCGGGGCGGCCGCGGATCGAGGACCCGAAGCGAGGGGCGCTTCGCCGGGGCCGGGGCGCTGGTGGCCCGGGTCGCCCGCACCGAGGCGGCCCGCTGGGCGGCCGCCGGTGGTGGGGTCACCGATCAACTTCTCCCCGGCCTCCAAGGCGCTCGACCGCCCACAGGCGGGCGCTCGACGCCCTGGCGTTGACCGACACTTCGGCGGCCGTCGCACCGCGGGACCCCCGGAAGACCCACCGGAACTCCGACGCGGCACCGCACACGCACGGGAGTCCGGGCGGGCAGACACAGCCGCCCGAGACCGCGTTGGCGAAGGTTTGCTTCACGAAACGGCTCTCGCCGGAGTGGTACGCGATGACGACGCAACGCCCACCCGCAGCCAAAAGGCCGAGCGCACCCGGCAGTCCCCCGGCCAGCTCGTCTGACTCCTCGTTCACCGCGATCCGGATCGCCTGGAAGACACGACTGGCCGGATGTCCCCGACGTCGCGTGGCCGCAGGGACCGCCGATTCGACGACCCGCGCCAGCTCGGCCGTGGTCGCGATCGGACGGGCGGCGGCGATCGCACCGGCGATCCGTCGGGCCAACCGGCCTTCGCCGTTGGCGCGGAACCAGTGGGCCAGCTCTTCGGGGTCGGTTTCGTTGACGACAAGCAGTGCGCTCGAGGCCTCTCCGGGGTCCATGCGCATGTCGAGTGGGGCGTCGTGGCGGTAGGAGAACCCACGCTCGGCCCGATCGAGCTGGAGCGAGCTCACCCCGAGATCGAAGAGGGCCCCCGAGATCGCCCCGGGGGCCCCGGACGCCTCGCCGGACGAAGGCCAATGCCCTCGGCCGGCGGCCCAAGCTTCGCCGACCACGTTGTCGAGGTGGGCGAAACGGGCGTGCTGTAGGACTGCCCTCGAGCCGAACGGCGCCAACCGCGCCGCCGCGATCTCGAGAGCCTGGGGGTCCCGATCGAGCCCGAGCACCCCGAGGCCGGGGTGAGCCGAAAGCAGGGCGGCGGCATGGCCACCGGCGCCGACGGTCGCGTCGACCACCACGCCCGCTGGGACGGCGGCGAAGAGTTCCACTACCTCGGCGGCCATGACCGGCTCGTGTACGGGTTCCCGGTCCATCCGCAGCCCCCCGACAGGCGAGGCGCTGTCAGGGTGTTTCCCTTGGAGACCGTGGGGGAAGAGGGCGGAGGAGGAGTCTTCCACCGTGCCGGTCGAGGGGCTGCGCATGTACCGGGCGCATGTCGGTTGTTCTCGGTGTGTGTCGAGTGTGCTGTCTTGTCGTTCTCCTTCTCTCAGTCCTCTTCGTCCTCGAGAAACCACTGCTCGGCCGGCTGCACCCGCTCTTCCCAGACCGCCGGGTTCCACAACTCGATCCGGTCGATCGCCCCGATCACGAGCACGTCGGTCTCGAGCCGGGCGAACTCCCGCAACCGGGCCATGATCGCCATGCGTCCCTGCCTGTCGACCTCTACCTCCTGCGCATTCGATGCCCAGAGCCGGGCTCGGTTCCGATCCATCCGACCGGCGGCCGCCCGTTCCTGCATCCCTGACATCTGGCGCTCGAACTCCCCGAGGGTCCACAAGGCCAGACAGCCCTCGCGGTTCTCGGCGAGATACCCGCCCCGCTCGAAGTCGGCACGGAACTTCGCCGGCAGGATCACCCTGCCCTTCGCGTCGAGCGAGTGCTCGTACCTGCCGACGAACCCTGACACCAGATCGAACTCCCACCAAGACGTCCCCGGATCGCTATTCGCTCCCCTTCAAACCACTTCGCGCCACTCTACGCCCTATTCCACCCTTGGTCAACACACTCCGCCACAAGTTCCCCCATCGACTCCCACCGGACCCCAAGGGACAGACAAGATCGAGAGGACAGGGGCTCGGGCCAACCGGGATCGGGACAGGCGGAGATCGGGACAGGCAGACCAGCGGCCAACCGCCGTCTGGTCGGGGAAGGGGACCGCTCGCGCGAGGGCCCGGGGTCCTCGGTCGCTCGGTACTGCTCGTCCCGCCGGCACCGTGCCGGGGATGGCTCAGCGAGGCTTGAGGAAGCGCTCCGCCGCCTGGGCGAACTCGGCTCCGGTCAGCATCTGAGCGAACACCTTGAGCTCCGCCCGGACGCGACCGACCAGATCGTCGGTGTCGCCCCGCAGCAGCGCCTTGGTCGCACGAAGCGCGTCGGGGGGCTTGGCGGCGAGCGCGTGGGCGGCCTGCATCGCGCGCGCGAGCGAACGAGGCCGGGTTCGAGGGCCTCGTTGGCGATGCCCCACTCGACCGCCTTCGCCGCGTCGATCGGACGGGCCAACAACATCGCCTCGGCCGCCCGAGCGCGGCCGACCAGGCGGGGCAGGAGCATCGTGCTGCCCGCCTCGGGGGTCAGGCCGATGTCGACGAACATGAATCGCAGGTCCAGATCCTCGGCCACGTACACCAGGTCGCAGTGGAGCAGCACCGTGGCGCCGATGCCGACCGCCTTGCCCTGCACCGCCGCCACCAACGGCTTGGTCAGCATCGGCAGCACGTCGAGCAGGCCCGTCGCGCCGGCCAGACCGTCGGGTGGCGAGACGAAGTCGGCGATGTCATTGCCGGCACAGAAGTTGGCGCCCTCCGCCGTGAGCACCGCCGCTCGGAGCGCGTCATCTTCTTCGAGGGTCTGGAGCCCTTCGACAATCACGGCGTACATCGAGTTGGTGATGGCGTTGCGCTTGGCCGGGCGGTTCAACCTGATCTCGATGACCGGTCCGTCCCTCTCGATCTCGACATCAGCCACGCGCCCGTGTCTCCTGGGTTCATCCCGCCGCCAACCGGCCCCCGATCTTGGCCGACCTGGCTCGCCGGGGCAACGGGATGGCCGGTCAGCCGAGCCCCGAGCGGACCTCCCACGACGAGGGGTCCGGAAGGTGCGCCAACAGCGCTGAGGTGAGCCCACCGGCGTCCGTCGCCACGAGCTCGCGCACGGTGATCGTCGACGCGGCGAGCTCGAGGGCGGCACGGGCCCGGTCGGGCCCGAGATCCAGCAGCTCGGTCATGCGCTCCCACTCGATCTCGAGGTAGGCCAGCGAATGGATGAGCGCCCCGGCGCGGCTCCGCCACTGGGCGACACCGACCGCCTTGCGGCCTCGGCGGACCACCTCGCCGGATCCCACGCCGGCGAAACAGATGAGACCGGACCACCGCGACTCGATCGGTCGCCCACCGTGCACGTCCAGGCCGGGGGCTCCCAACGACTCGGCCCACCATGCCCCGACCCAGGCCCCGGAGCGGGTCACGTCGTCGCGCCACAACGGATCGGCCCTCGGCACCCACGTGTCGACCCACACCGCCCGGTCGGGTTCGACCAAGACCGCCCCACCACCGCTGCGGCGCCGGACCAGCTCGACCCGGCGGCGGACCAACGCCTCTGTGTCGACGATGCCGACGTCCTGGGTGCTCCCGAGGACCAGGGTGGGCCGCTCGACCGTCCGGACGAACACGGTCCGGTGGTCGAGGGCGCGGATCGCGTCCACGTCGAACAGCGCGCGCTCGGTCACGTCGGACTGCTCGACCGGTGTCGGTCGGGGCGTTCGTTCAGGACGCTGACGCGAGGTAGGGCGCCCACAGCGGGTCGACCTCGGACAGGTGCCGGAGCCGCCACAGGTGACCCTCGGGCGCGTGGGGCTGGAACGACAACGCCCACCCGAGCTCGTCGAGCAGCTGGTCCCCCTTGGTCAGGTTGTCCTGCTGGCACGCCGCGACCACGTTGGCCCAATCGTGGCGCCCGCCGCGGCTGCGCGGGATCACGTGGTCGACGGTGTCGGCAGGGGCCGAGCAGTACGCGCACCGCCCTCCATCTCGGCGGAGCACCGCTCGGCGGGTCAATGGCGGGGTGCGCGCCCACCGTGGGATCCGCACCATATGGAAGAGCCGGACGATGGCCGGCACCTCGACCGCGACCCGGGCCGAGTGGAAGACCGCCGCGTCGGGCCGGAACGCCACCGGTTCGGCCCGACCGGCCAGCACGAGGACGACGGCCCGGCGGTCCGAGACCAGTGCGAGCGGCTCGTAGGTCGCATTGAGCAGCAGGACGCGGCCCGTCACGTGAGCAGGCTACCGGCGCGGCGGGCGAGCCCGCTGGCACCATCGGAGGTAATCGACGACGTCGCCCGGGGTCGGCCGGCCCCCCCAGTCCTTCCCGTATGCGGTCTCCATCCGGAAGCGCCAGTAGGCGGCGTCTGGCACCGGTGCGAACGGGTACCGGTACCACCAGCCCGGTCGCGCCAATCGCCCGATCGCGCCGAGCGATGCCGGCCACAGCGAGGGGCGGAGCGCCACCGCCCGCACCGCGGCCACGGCGGCTCTCCCCCACCCGAGGTCACGTCGGTCGCTCACCGGGCCCGACCGGGGAGCACGCCACCGTCGTGCAGCCTCCACCCGACCGCGCCCGCGCCGACGAGCGGGCCGAGCGCGCCGAGCCCGGCTGGTTCGATCCGGGTACCGACCGAGAACTCCATCCGAGCCCGCCGCGCGATCTCGACGCGAGCGGCCCCAAAGAAGGGCTCGCCGAAGCCCAGCGCGACCGACCCGGCCACAACCGCCAGGTCGAGGTCGAGCAGGTTGGCCACCGAGGCGACGGCCCGGCCCACCAGGGTGCCGGTCCGCTGGATCACCTCAGGGGTCGCCTCGGCAGCGGGGCGACTGGTCATCGCCGCGATGGCGGTCCCCGAGGCCTCGGCCTCGAGACATCCGAACGAACCGCACGAGCACTCCCGGCCGTCCGGCTCGACGATCACATGACCGATGTGCCCGGCGTTCCCGAGGCGACCGTCGAGGAGGCGACCGTCGAGGACGATCCCTCCACCGACGCCGGTCGACACGACCATGGCGACGAAGTTGTCGCAGCCGGACGCCGCGCCTCGCCACCCCTCGCCCAGCGCGAGTGCCTTGGCGTCGTTGTCGACCGCGGTCGGCACGCCGACCAGATCGGCGACACGCGCTCGGAGCGGGAACCGCCGCCATCCCTCGATGTTGAGTGGGGAGACCGTCGCGCCACCCTGTTCCATCGGTCCGCCACAGCCGACCCCGCAGACGCAGAGCGCACCGTCGGGCGCGTGGGCGAGGACCTCTCGGATCAGCCCCTCGAGTCCCGCCCAGACCACCTCGGGGTCCCGCGAGCCCGGTGTCGGGACGTGGTCGGCGTCACGGGCCGCTCCAGCCCGATCGACCAGGGCCGCCGCCATCTTGGTGCCGCCGATATCGACGGCGAGGCAGAGCGATTCCACCTGGCGGTGGGCTCAGCGATCGCGGCGGAACCGAGTACGAAGCCAGGTCCGGGCGTTGTCCACCGCGCCCTCGATCCCGGGTTGTTCGGAACCTGACGGGTGGTCCTTCTGGAGCGAGCGGGTGAGATCATGCCAGCCGGCCTTGCCCATGCGACGCAGGTTGCGCTCGAACACCACCGCGCAGCCGAACATGAGCGCCACGCCGACGAAGCCGACGGCGACCGAGTGGGCGTAGAAGACCACGAGGATGGCCACCCCGCCGAAGAACCCGAGGGCCGACCACTTGCAGTAGCGGCCGGCGTGTCGGTAGACGGTCTCGGAACGGACACGCTCGGCAAACTGGGGGTCCTGGCGAACCAGGGATTCCTCCAGCTCAGCCAGGATCCGTTGTTCGTGATCAGAGAGCGGCACTGCCCTCCCCTTTCGGACCTCGGTCATTCCGCCGCGCCACGGTGTGCGTGCCTCCTCGCACCGGATTCATCGTCGCTCCCTCAAGCGACCCTACGGGCACAAGTCTACGGAGAGTTTCGCCGCTTCGCCGCACAGGTCCGGCCGAAGTTCGCCCGGGTCCGGCAGCGGGCTCGTTAGGACGGCCGACGGAACCGGCGGCCTAGGAGGGCCCCGATCCCCCCGCCGAACACGGCCGCGATCGCCAGTGCGACCACGATCGGGGACCGGGTATCGAAGACCCAGAAACGGATCTTCACATCTTGGGAGTTGGCGAAGAAGAACCAGACCCCGAGGGCCAGGAGAACCCCGCTCAGGACCAGCCGGAGGTCCCGGCGACGCCGGACCGGCGACTCGGGCTCCTGCTCTTCACCGGGGTCGGGTCGGACCGTCATGGTGCCCCCTCTCAGGGTCGATCCCCTCCACACGATCGTGCCACTACTCAGAGGCCTGCGGGTGGTCCGACCCCAGCTGCTCGGCCGGTCGGCGACCCATGGCAGACGGCCACCAGTTCAACCGCCCGACGAGGGTGACGGTCGCCGGCACCAGCACCGTGCGAACGACGAAGGTGTCCAGCAGCACGCCGACCGCGAGCCCGAAACCGACCGACTCGATGGAGCTCCCCCCGGGCTGACGGGCCGAGATCACGGCGAACACCGCAAAGGTCCCGGCGAGCACCAACCCGGCCGAGGTCACCGTCGAACCGGTGGCACCGATGGCCTTGACCACTGCCTCGCGCAGCGGCAGCTGGTGTGCCTCTTCTCGGATCCGCGACATCACGAGGATGTTGTAGTCCTCGCCCAACGCCAACAAGAAGATGAACATGAGGAACGGGAGGATGAAGGTGAGACCCCCTTGGTGGGCAAAGTAGACGAACACGATGACCGCCAACCCGAGCGAGGCCAGATACGAGATCACGACGCTCGCCAATAGGTAGAGCGGCGCGACGAGGCTGCGCAGCACGAGGGCCAAGATGATGCCGATCACCACCACCGCGATCGGCACGATGTGTTTCAGGTCCTGGTCCGAGATCGTGCTGATGTCGCTGAACGCCGGCGCCTCGCCGGCCACGCCGCTCGCCGACACGCCGACGGCCCGTGCCACACCGGCGAATGACGCTCGCACGGCCGGGACCGCATTGATGGCGGCGGTGGACGTGGGGCTGCCGGCCTTCAGCCCGGCCTCCCACTGCACGGTCCGCCCGTCGGTGCTGATGTACCGGGCGGTGGCGCGGTAGCTGTTGTACAGGGTCACCGACACGTCGGTCCCGGTCGGTTCGGCCGTCGGAAGCAGAAGCGCCGGCCCCAGCTTGCTGTGCAGCGAGACGAGTTGGGACGGTGTCAGCGCGGTGCCGTTGGGGTCGAGCGGCCCGGTCAGCTGAGTGAACTCCCCGGTCGCCCGGAGCAGCTGGGTCGCCTTGGCGAGGCGGCCCGGATCGGACCATGCCGACTCGGGCAACTCCATGATCAGGTTGGTCGGATTGGCGCTGGCCTGGGGGAAGTGCTTCTGAAATGCCGCGTTGCCGGCGGCCGCACTGCTCCCCGGCGGCGCGGTGAGGGTCCCGCCGAAGCCCCCCGGCTTGTACCCGATGACGGCCACCGCCAGCGCACCGAACACGAGGATGCCGACCATGAGCGCCAGTGCGGGCCGCTGCACGAGCCGCGCCGCGGTGCGACCCCACAGCCCGCCCTGGAGGTCGCGGCGCTCCAGTTTGAACGGCCAGAAGGCCGCCCGCCCGAAGATGGCGAGCACCGCCGGCAACAGGGTCAGGCCGGCCAGCAGCATCACCGCGATGCCGATCGCGAGCGGCGGGCCTAGATCCTTGTAGAGGCCGAAGTTCGGCCAACGAGAGGCTGAGCAGGGCCAGGATCACCGTCGAGGCAGACCCGGTGATCGACTCCCCCACCCTCGAGAGCGCGACCTCCACCGCCTCGTGCGCCGAGCGACCCGACTGCAGCTCCTCGCGCACCCGGAACACGAGGAACAGGCCGTAGTCGGTTCCGGCACCGAGCACGAGCACGATGAGGAGCAGCTGGGTGATCGACGACACCTTGAGCCCGACCGAGCCGAGTCCTCCGATCAGGGCCCCAGAGAGCTGCAGGACGACCGCCGCCGGGAACAGCGTGAGCAACGGGGCCAGCACCGAGCGGAAGATGACCAGGAGCAGGACGATGATCAGTAGGAGGGAGAAGAGCTGGGTCTGCTTTCCTTGCTTTTCGGACTGGGTCTGGTTCGCCACCGCGGTGGCTTCCTGACCGGCGAAATGGATCTGCAGACCGCCCGGGGTCGGCGTGGCGTTGAGGGCGCTCTGCATGTGCCCGACGAGGGTCTTGAGCGACGGGAGGTCGTTGGGCGAGTCCTTGGAAAGCACCAGGACCTGGGCGGCCCGACGGTCCGGGGAGACGCCGGCGAACTGGACCGAATCGACGGTCGACACCTTGCGCAACGCCGTTGCGACCGACTGGGCCGTCGAGAGGTCCGACCCGCTGAGCGTCCCGTGCGAAGCCACGAAGACGACCTGGATCAGGGTCTGGTCGGCCGGTCCGACCAACGGCTCGGCCAGGTGCGCCGCCTGGTTGCTCGGCGCGTCGGCGGGCAGGAACGCACTGTTGTTGTTGTTGACCTCGCTCCCGAGGCTCGGCAGCCCCCGCACGGCGGCACCGGTGCCGACCAGCCAGAGCACGAGGATGACCCAGCGATAGCGGACAACGCCGCGTCCCAGCGCTCGAAAGATGGCGTCTACCAAACCGCGTCTCCTCGGAAGCCGGCCGAGCTAACGAAACCGGCCGTCGGCCAGGGCTGCAGCTTGGCGCCGACCATGGTCCGCCCACAATTCCGCGAAGCTGGCCGGATCGAACAACAGAAGAAGCAGTATCGCGGAACCAGGGAGGGCCAATGCGGACCCGGCTGACCGAACTCTTGGACATCGAGCACCCGGTGATGTTGGCCGGGATGGGCGGGGTCTCCTACGCAGCCCTGGCCGCAGCGGTCTCGGCGGCGGGCGGCTTCGGGTGCCTGGGCGCCTCCACCATGGGGGCCGACCAGCTGGTCTCCGAGATGGCGGCCGTCCGGGCGGTGACCGGCCGGCCGTTCGGGGTGGACCTGCTGGCCGTCATGGGTGACGAGCTCCTCCGCCGGGTGCAGGTGCTGATCGACGGTGGGGCCAGCCTGTTCGTGGCTGGCCTGGGCGTCCCGGTCGACGCAGTGCACCTGTGCCACCAAAACGGCGTCCTGGTGGCCAGCATGTGCGGCAAGGTCAGCCATGCCGAGCGGGCCGTGGCGTCGGGCTGCGACCTGGTGGTGGCCCAGGGCACCGAGGCCGGCGGGCACACCGGGCAGGTGGCGACGATGCCGCTCGTCCCCCAGGTGGTCGACGCGGTCGGCGACAGGGTCCCAGTCGTCGCCGCGGGCGGCATCTTCGACGGCCGCGGCCTGGCCGCCGCGCTCGCGTTGGGGGCCGACGGCGTCTGGGTGGGCACTCGGTTCATCGCCACCCCCGAGGCCCGCAGCGTGGCCGGCTACAAGGAGGCGCTGCTCGGGGCGGGCGAGGACGCGACGCTCATCACGAGGGCGTACTCGGGCAAGCCGATGCGGGTGCTGCGCAACGACTACACGAACCACTTCGTCGAGCATCCAGACGAGATCGAGCCGTTCCCCGCCCAGCTGCTCCAAGCGATGGCCTCGGGTGCCTGGCATCTCGGCGGGGACGAGCTGACCACCGACATCGATCCGTCGAAGGAAGGCTTCCCGGCCGGTCAGGGCGTCGGGGGAATCGACCGGCTGATCCCGACCGCCGAGCTGATGGCCCGCTTCATCGCCGAGGCCGACGCGGCGCTGGAGAGGCTGCAGGCGATCGCGGCGGACCGCGCCGGACTCGGCTAAGCAGAGTCGGCTGACCCGCCCAGCACCCCGATCGGACACGAGACACCGGTCCCGCCCAACCCGCAGTAGCCGTTGGGGTTGGCGGCCAGATACTGCTGGTGGTAGTCCTCGGCGTAATAGAACGGTCCCGCCGGTGCGACCTCGGTCGTGATCTGACCGAAGCCGGCCCCGATCAGCCGACCCTGGAACTGGGCCGTCACCTCGGCCGCCGCCGCCGCCTGGTCGCTCGACTCGGTATAGATGGCCGACCGGTACTGGGTGCCCACGTCGTTGCCCTGCCGCATCCCCTGGGTGGGGTCGTGGCTCTCGAAGAACTCGCCGAGGAGCCGGCGGTAGGTGATCCGGCTCGGGTCGAACACGACCAACACCGCCTCGGCGTGTCCGGTCCGGCCGCTGCATACCTCTTCGTAGGTCGGGTTGGGCGTGATCCCCCCGCGTACCCGACCGCGGTCGTGTACACGCCATTGAGCTGCCAGAACTTGCGTTCGGCCCCCCAGAAGCACCCGAGGGCGAAGACCGCCTGCTCGAGGCCCTCAGGGAACGGCGGTGCCATCGGGGTGCCTAGCACCAGATGCCGGCCCGGCACGGTGATCGGTGTGGAGCGCCCCGGCAGGGCGTTGTCCGAGTCGACCATGTCGGTCTTGTGGTTGCCGAAAATCCTCATGACACCTCGGTTCGTGGGGCTTCGTGCCCCTCGACGACGGCCGTGTCATCGCTCTCGGCGATCACCGTCCCCTTGAAGGTGGCCCGGATCGTCATAGGGGCGATGCTACCGGGAAGCAATCTCCTTCCGACCTCGCCCGACCTCGCCCCACCAGGAGGTTTCCGACGGGGATATCACACGGGTGCCGCACCGTTTCGCGCTCGACAACACTACGGTGGGCCCTTAGACACTCGAGTCCCGACGCTCCAAGGAGTACCCGGAGGGCGCCCGGGAGCCCGCAGAGGTGTGCCGATGACCACAATCGACCCCGAGGTCCGCTCCCCCTGCTCGCGCAGCGCTACGCGCTCGTGCGAGAGCACACCGAAGATCTGGCCGCTCCGTTCTCCCCCGAGGACCAGATGGTCCAGTCGATGCCCGACGTCAGCCCGACCAAGTGGCACCGGGGCCACACCACGTGGTTCTTCGAGACGTTCGTCCTACCCCTCGACGACCCCGACTACCGGGTCTTCCATCCCGCCTTCGGGTACATCTTCAACTCGTACTACGAGGCCGTCGGCTCGCGTCAACCGCGCGACCAGCGTGGCGTGATCTCGCGCCCGGGCGTCGGTGAGGTGGCCGACTACCGAGCCCACGTCGACAAGGCGATGGTCGAGCTGTTCGACTCACTCGCCCGCGGACCAGACGCTGTCGCTGGTCGAGCTCGGCCTCAACCACGAGCAGCAACACCAAGAGCTCCTCTTGATGGACATCAAGCACGTGCTGTCGTGCAACCCCCTGATGCCCGAATACCGTCCGAACGACCGGCCGGCACCGGCGGTCTCCGAACCGGCTCGGCTGGGCGGAGCACGAGGGTGGCCCGGTCGAGATCGGCCACTCGGGCTCGGGGTTTCGGCTTCGACAACGAGTTCCCCCGTCACCAGGCCATCGTGACCCCCTTCGCGCTTGGCCGACCGGCTGGTGACGTGCGGCGAGTGGCTCGAGTTCATGGACGACGGCGGCTACCAACGGCCCGAGCTGTGGCTGTCCGACGGCTGGATGACCGTGAACCAGCAGGGCTGGGAGGCCCCGCTGTACTGGTCCCGCGACGATGGCGAGTGGCGGGTCTTCACGCTCTTCGGCTCCCGGCCGGTCGGGCCGAGCGAGCCGGTGTGCCACGTCAGCTACTACGAGGCCGACGCCTACGCGCACTGGACCGGGCTGCGTCTGCCCACCGAGACCGAGTGGGAGCTCATCGCCTCGCAGATGCCGTCGCCGGCGGGCCGGCCCTCCCATCTGCACCCGGTGCCCGGCGACGAGGTGCTGGGCGACCTTTACGGCGAGGTGTGGCAGTGGACGGCCAGCGCCTACAGCCCCTACCCGGGCTTCCGGGCGGCGCCCGGCGCCGTCGGCGAGTACAACGGGAAGTTCATGGTGAACCAGCAGGTCCTGCGGGGTGGCGCGTGCGTGACCCCCGACGGCCACACCCGGGCCACCTACCGGAACTTCTTCCATCCCGGTTCGCGCTGGGCGTTCAGCGGGCTCCGTCTGGCCCGCGACAGCTAGCGACCCGACAGTCCACCTCGGAGCCCGCAGATGACCGGATCCACCCTCACCGTCGAGGTCTTCTTGACCGCCGCGCGAGCTGCGGGGCGCGCTCGAGGACGACGTGCGGCGCGGCCTGACCTCACAGCCGAAGTCGATCCCGCCGTTGTGGTTCTACGACGAGACGGGAAGCCGGTTGTTCGAGGACATCACCCGGTTGCCCGAGTACTACCCCACCCGCGCCGAGCGTCGGCTGCTCACCGAGCACGCTCTCGAGATCGCGCGGCTCGCCCACGCCGACACCTTGGTCGAGCTCGGCGCCGGGCGCGTGCGACAAGACCCGGCTCCTGCTCGACGCGATGCGCTCGTCGGGCCCGCTGGTCCGCTACATCCCCTTCGACGTGAGCGACGAGTTCTTCCGCGAGGCGGCCGCGGGGCTGCTCGATGAGTACGCGGGCCTGTCGGTGCACGCGGTGGTGGGCGACTTCCACCAGCACCTGAACCGGATCCCGGTGGAGGGCCGGCGTCTCGTGGCCTTCTTGGGCGGGACCATCGGCAACCTGATCCCAGCCGAACGCCAGCGGTTCCTCTTCGATCTCAACTGCACGATGGCCGCCCACGATCACCTGCTGCTCGGCGTCGACCAGGTGAAGGACCGCGACACCATGGTGGCCGCCTACGACGACGCGCGGGGGTGACGGCGGCGTTCAATCGCAACGTCTTGAACGTGATCAACAACGAACTCGGCGCCGACTTCTCCCCCAACGCCTTCGACCACGTGGCCCTGTGGAACGAGGCCGACCAGTGGATCGAGATGCGGCTGCGATCGACGCGCGACCAGGCGGTGCACGTCGCCGAGCTCGATCTCGACGTGGAGTTCGCCCAGGGTGAGGACCTGCTCACCGAGATCAGCTCCAAGTTCGTCCCCACCCAACTCGAGAACGAGCTGCTGGCGTCCGATTTCGTCGTCGACGCGATGTGGGGGGCCGCTGAGGGCGAGTTCCTCCTCGTGCTCGCGCATCCCTACTGCTGAACGGTCGGCACCACCCACCTCGACGGGTCGACCCGGCCCGCCGAGGCACAAACGACCGAGAAGGACCCCTCGGGTCCGAGTGGGTATCTTCGGGCCCGTGATCACTCCCGAGGACAAGGACTGGACCTGGGTGCTCAACCGTCCTTGCACCGAGTGCGGTTTCGACGCGAGCACCTGCAAGCGAGAAGGCATACCGGTGCTGTTGCGGGAGAACGCGACGGCCTGGCAGCAGTTGCTCGGCCAGGGCCGAATTCGCTCCGGCCGTCCGGATCCGTCATCGTGGTCGACCCTCGAGTACTCCTGTCACTTGCGCGATGCCTTTGGGCGCATCGAAGGGCGGATCGACCTGATGTTGGCCGAGGAGGACCCGGTGCTCGTCTTCTGGGACCAGGACGCAACCGCCGAAGACCAGCGCTACGACGAACAGGACCCGGCCGTTGTCGTCGCCGAGCTCACCGCCGCCGCCGACTCGTTGGCGGCTCGGCTGGAGGGACTCTCGGTGCCTGATTGGCCGCGTCCGGGTCGTCGCAGCGACGGTGCGACGTTCACGGTCGCCACGATCTCGTGTTACGCGCTCCACGAGGCGAAACACCATCTTTTCGACGTCACGAAGCCCGACCGCTGACCATGTGCGCGGAGGGTCGAATGTGACCCACTACCCAGAGCCGAGGTGGCGGTGAGCCGGGTCCACGAGGCCCTCCGGTCCCTCGACCGACACCAGCAACGGAGCCCGGCGCTGGGCTTCGTCTACGGAGTCGTGAAGAAGTACGGCGACGACCGGGGAGGTCAGCTGTCCGCCCTGGTCGCCTACTACGGCTTCCTCTCCTTGTTCCCGCTCCTGCTGGTCTTGGTGACGGTGCTCGGGATCGTCGCCGGGTCGAGCTCGTCGCTGACCCATCGGGTCGAACACTCCGCACTGGCCCAGTTCCCGGTCATCGGGTCCGATCTCATCGGCAACATCCACGCGCTGCACCGAAACAGCGTGGTCGGCCTGGTGGTGGGGATCGTCCTGCTGCTCTGGGGATCCCAGGGGGCCAGTCAGATGGGCCAGTTCGCCATGGCCCAGCTGTGGAACATCCCGGGCGTCGACCGGCCGGGCTTCGCCAGCCGCCTGAAGCGCACCTCGGCGCTGATGGCCGTCCTCGGGGTGTTCCTCGTCCTCGGCTCGGCCCTGGCCGCCCTGGCCAGCTCGGGCGCCCACTCGGCGTTGGTCCGGGTGGGCGGCGAGGTGGCGTCACTGATCGTCAACTGCGTCCTCTACCTCCTGGCGTTCCGCGTGCTGACGCCGAGACAGATCCGGTTCACCGACCTCGTGGCCGGCGCGTTGGTGGGCGCCGTCGCGTGGACGGCGCTCCAGGTCGGCGGGACCCTGTTGATCGACCACCAGCTGCGCAACACAACCAGGTCTACGGCACCTTCGCGATGGTGCTCGGTCTGATCGGTTGGATCTATCTCGGCGCCATGGTCACCGTGTACGCGGCCGAAGCCAACGTCGTGTGGGCCCGCCGGCTGTGGCCCCGCTCCTTGGTGCAGCCGCCGCTCACCGCGGCCGACCAGCAGGTGCTGGCCGCGATCGCCGAGCCAGGGACGTGCGCCGGCCCGAGCAGCGGGTCACCGTCGCACTTCGAGAACCCCGACCACTTCGAGAACCCCGAGGCGAACGACGCCCGCCGGAGCCGACCCGACGAGAGCCTCGTCGACCCGATTGGGCGGCGGCTCAGGCGACCGCGGGAGCTGGTCGTCCTCGCCCGCTTCGACCGGCCCGACCTCGACCGGGCCGAAGTCGATCCCGAGCACCGGCCCGAGCACGTCTTCGACACGCTCGGCCAGATGGAAGGTCATCGGCTCGCGGACCTCCTCGGGCACGTCCTCGAGGTCGGGGCCGTTGCGGGCCGGCAGGACCACCTCGCTCAGCCCGGAGCGGTGGGCGGCCAGCACCTTCTGGCGGACCCCGCCGATCGGCGAGCACCCGGCCCGCGCAGGGTCACCTCGCCGGTCATCCCGACGACGCCGCGGACCGGCACGCCGCGGAGCAGGCTCACCAGCGCCGAGGTCATGGTGACGCCGGCCGACGGGCCGTCCTTGGGCACCGCCCCCGCCGGGACGTGCAGGTGGAACCGCTTGCCGACGAACGCCGCCGGGATCGATCCCGAGCTCGGCGGCGTGCGAGCGCACGAAGGACAGCGCGATCTCGGCCGACTCCTTCATGACGTCGCCGAGCTGACCGGTGAGGGTCAGCCCCTCGGGCCCGTCGGACACGCTGGCCTCGACGAAGAGCACGTCGCCTCCGGCGCCGGTGACGGCGAGCCCGGTGGCCACACCGGGCAGCGCCTCGCGCTCGGCCGCCTCGAAGAAGAACCGCGGCCGCCCGAGCCAGGCCCGGACGTCGTCCCGGTCGACCATCGACCGGGGGCACGACCTCGCCGGCGACCATCTTGGTCGCCACCTTGCGCAGCAGCCGGCCGAGCTCGCGCTCGAGGGAGCGGACCCCGGCCTCCCGGGTGTAGTCGGCCACGACGTGCCGACAGCGCCTCGTCGGTGACGACGACCTCGTCCTCGCGCAACCCGGCCCGGTTGGCCTGGCGGGCGCAGCAGGTGGTGGCGGGCGATGGCGACCTTCTCGTTGTCGGTGTAGCCGTCGAGCCGGATCACCTCCATCCGGTCGAGCAGGGGCCCCGGGATGGTGTCGATGACGTTGGCCGTGGCGATGAACAGCACCCGCGACAGGTCGAGGTCGACCTCGAGGTAGTGGTCGCGGAAGGTGTGGTTCTGGGCGGGGTCGAGGACCTCGAGCAGCGCCGAGGACGGGTCGCCGCGGAAGTCGGCGCCGATCTTGTCGACCTCGTCGAGCAGGAGGACCGGGTTCATCGTCCCGGCCTCCCGCAGCGCCCGGACCAGCCGGCCCGGCTGGGCCCCGACGTAGGTGCGCCGGTGGCCGCGGATCTCGGCCTCGTCGCGGACGCCGCCCGAGGGCCACCCGGACGAACCGACGCCCGAGGGCCCGGGCGACCGACTCGCCGAGCGAGGTCTTGCCGACCCCGGGCGGGCCGACCAGGGCCAGGATCGCCCCGGCGCCCCGGCCGTCGACCGGGACGAGCCCGCGCTCGGACTGGAGCTTGCGCACCGAGAGGTGCTGGAGGATGCGCTCCTTCACGTCGGCCAGGCCGTCGTGGTCCTCGTCGAGGATCGCCGCGGCGGCCGGCACGTCCAGGCGGTCCTCGGACTCGACTCCCCAGGGGATCTCGAGCACCGTGTCGAGCCAGGTCCGGATCCACCCGTGCTCGGGGCTCTGCTCGCTCGTCCGCTCGAGCTTGTCGATCTCGCGCTCGATCGCCTCGCGGACCTTCTCGGGGAGGTCGCGCTCGGCGATCTTGGCCCGGTAGTCGTCCGGGGCGCCCTCCTCGGCGTCGCCGAGCTCGACCGAGCTCCTTGCGGATCGCCTCGAGCTGGCGGCGCAGCAGGAACTCGCGCTGGGACTTCTCCATCCCCTCTTCGACGTCGCTCTTGATCCGTTCGCGGAGCGCCAGGTCGGCCAGGGTGTCCTTGGCCCACGCCGAGCACGAGCGACAGCCGCTCGGTGACATCGAGGGTCTCGAGCACCTGGACCTTCTGGGCCAGGGTCAGGTCGGGCGAGTACCCGGCCAGGTCGGCCAGCCGGCCGGGCTCGGTGACCTCGCGCAGCTGGGCCGCGATCCGAGCCGGCCCCCGGCTGAGCAGGATGTTCTCGAGGACGGCCCGGTACTCGCGGGCGAGCGCGACGGTGCGCTCGTCGTCCGAGGACCGGCTCCTCGACCGGCTCGGCCTCCACCCAGAGCGCGGCGCCGGTGCCCGGGCACCCCGGTGCCGAGAGCGGCCCGGCGCTGGCCGCTCACCACGAGGGCCGGCAGGCCACCGGGCAGCTCGCCGCGCTCGACCACCTCGGCCACCACGCCGACCGACCCGTAGCGGCCGTCGATGTGGGGCACGAGCAGCAGCATCCCGCCCGAGGTCCCGACCACGTCGGCGGCGGCCTGCGCCTCGTCGGTCTCGAGCCCGATGGTGAAGACCATCCCCGGGAGCATCACCCCGGAGCGCAGGGGCAGCACCGGAAGGGTCAGGGTCTCGCTCGTCACGTCTCCTCCGATCGCCAGAGGGACCCCGAAACGGAACCGGGGTTCACCCTGTACTTAGGAAACGCGGCGGGGCGCTCCGGTATTCCGGGCTGGCGTCGGCATCCTCAGAATGGACGTGGCCGGGCGCTCACTACCCCTC
Source organism: uncultured Acidimicrobiaceae bacterium (assembly GCA_963804255.1). GTDB lineage: Bacteria > Actinomycetota > Acidimicrobiia > Acidimicrobiales > RAAP-2 > Palsa-461. The sequence continues at coordinate 449,050 of CAWDPK010000006.1, forward strand.
GATTAACTCAGTCGTTCACGGTCAGCCCCAGGTCGGCCTCTAGCTTGTCGAGGCTCACGGTGACCCCCTCGGCCTCGTAGACCGACAGGCGGTCGCGCAGGTCCTCGGCTTCTTCCAGCATGGCGTCGTAGCGCCGGCTCGAGATGATGACTCCGGCCACCCGCCCGTGACGCATCAAGAAGACGTCGGTCTCGTCGGACCGGCGGACCAATTCGGACAGGCGGGCCTTGGCCTCGCTCACCGGGATCATCTCGGCCATCACAACCTCCTATAGACATCTCGACGATGCCCGATCCGGGTCACCGTGACCACCATCTCGGCGTCGTCGATCACGAACACGATCCGGTAATCGCCCGAGCGGACCCGCCAGCCCAGGGCACCGGTGAGCTTTGTTGCACCCTGCCGAGGGTCGTCTTCCAGCTTGCGCAGCCTGGCGGTGACCCGCCGCTGGTCCCCCAGGGGAAGGTCGCCCACCGCCTTGGCCGCCACCCGCTCGATCTCCACTCGGTAGGCCACGTCATTATGGTACCGAGTTTTGGACCAATAGTGGGGACCTAAAGATAGGTCGAAAACCCACCCCTTCCTGTCCGCTCGTCGGCCACTGATGGCGCCGGCTTCGATCGGATCGAAACGACTGCGCCGGTCCGGGTGGGTGGCTCCAACCGGGTGCAGGGCCGCCTTCGAGGACCCGGTCCTGGCCGGTGCACCGAGCTGGGCCGATCTACCGGGTCGGCTGGTAGACCTCGGCCTGCCAGCCCCCGGTCATCGGGACGGTGCACAGCTGGGCACCGGCGGCAAGCGCCCACTGGAGGACTTCACGGTCGGCAGCGGTGGTCGGGATCCGCACCACCAGCCCGCGGCGCGGGTGGTCGCCCCACACCCGCCACGCGGGAGGCACCCCAAGCCCGGCCGCCTGGAGGTCGGGCATGACCCGTTTGCCCAGTCCGTGCATGATGCCGACCGTCACCTCGTCGAGCGCGTGGCGGCCACGGCCGGGGGGCATCCAGGTGCACATCGACACCGGCGGCTGGGCCGATCCGAAGATGGCGAAGAGCCCCGGCGCCTCCACCGGCTCGGTTGGCGCGTCGACCCCGGGCAACAGGTTCAACCAGCCGTCCCGGTGGGCGGCCAGCCACGCCACGACCTCGAGGAGCCTCGAGAGGTCGGCCGGGTCGAACTCGAAACGGTCGACCGGGCGCGGCCCCCGGTGGCCCGGTAACGGGCTCACAACGGCGGGGCCTGTCGAACCACGACCGCGACCGCGACCCTCCCCGGTCGGCTGAGCGAGATCGGGTCAGGCGCGAGCTGGTCCGACGGCGCCTCGGGCGCGGCCGTCACGACCACAGCGCCGATCGAGTCTTCGAAGCGGTCGTCGTGACGATCTCGGTCTGGTGCTGGCGGGAGGCCAGCCGCCGAACCCCGGACACGTCGATCACGTCACCAGGATCGCGCGCCACGATGGGGGTGCCGACCGAGTGCCGGGCCGCGGCTCGGATCTCGGCTGGATGGCGGTACCACCAGGAGGGGCTGATCACCCCAGGCGGGCGACCCGCGCCGGCACGGCGGCCGCCCTCGGGCCGCCTTCACGATCGAGCAACTTTGCTCGCACAGGTTCGGGCGGCCTGGTCACCCCCTGAGGGTCAAAGCATGAGGGTGCTCACTCACCGCCCGGATCGCGCCCCGCTCCCCCGTCGGGTCCGATCGCCCCCGGCGCATTCTCAGCGTCCCCGATATCGTTCCCACCCGTAGTTTGACGGTCGGGCCCACAGGCCCGGGCGGACCCGGCTGCGCCAGGTCCGAAAAGGGGGAGGGACCACATGTTCACCACTCGTCGGTTGGGACGTCCACGACGCCGATTCCGCCTGGGGCGATCCGGGATCACACTCTTGATCGCGATGAGCACCCTCGCGCTCGCCGGGGTCGCGTCCGGCTCGACCGGGGGGCCGGTCCTCACCAAGTCGGGCCCCGCCGACGAGGGCCCCTACCCGTACGCCTACCCGGCCTCGGGCAACATCAAGGTCGGCACGGGCACCACCATCTCGGGTCAGAAGTGCACCTCGGGCACGCCCCAGGTCCCCTCGCCCTACGCCGTGCCCTGCATCCCCAAGTTCACCGGGAACAACGGGGGCGCGACCTACGACGGTGTCACGTCGAACGAGATCCTCCTCGCCCAACGCGCCTTCCCGGTCACGGCCAACAGCGAGGAGCTGGAGGCGGAGGCCACCGCGGCCGGTGTGGCCCTTCCGGCGGTCCAGACCCAGGTCGAGCAGGTCTTCTTGAACTACTTCAACCAGGCCTATGACCTCTACGGGCGCAAGGTCGTCATCCAGAACGTGCCGGCGACCGGCAACGCCACCTCAGAAGCCTTGAACGAGGGCCAGACCCAGGCGTGCGCCGACGCGTCGACGATCGCCGACCAGGTCCACGCGTTCGCCGAAGACGGCATCGCGACCAACTTCCAGGCCGGCGGGTCGGGACCCTTCTCCCAGTGCGCCGCCCAGGACCACCTGGTCGAGTTCGCCGGCGACGCGTACTTCAACGAGGCCACCTTCGCCTCGGAGAACCCCTACGTCTGGGCGACCACCGAGAACTGCACGCTCGGTGCCGCCGAGGAGGCCGAGGTGGAGGGCACCATGCTGGCCAACAAGAAGGCCATCTACGCCGGCAGCCCGACCCTCCAGAAAAAGATCCGCAAGCTCGGCACCTACGTGCCCAACCTGCCCGCGTACCTGCAATGCACCTCGTATGCACAGGGCCTGCTGGAGCACAAGTACCACGTGCCGGCGTCCGACATGGTCAAGTTCACCTACGGGCTGGACATCTCCACATTCGAACAGTCGGCCCAGCAGGCCATCGTCGCGTTCAAGGCGGAGGGGGTGACCACAGTCGTCTTGGCCTGTGACCCGATCTCGGCCGGCCTGTTGACCAAGGCCGCCGCGGCGGAGAACTACTACCCCGAGTGGTTCACCATCGGCACCGCGCTGACCGACGAGGACCCGTCGCCGCAGACCTACGACGACCCGTCCGAGGTCAACGGACACCTGTTCGGGATGAGCGAGCTGTCACCGTCGACCGACACCACCGGTCCCACCTCGCTCGCCGGCAAGCTGTACCAGAAGCTCACCGGCCACGTGATCCCGAAGGAGACCGACGGCTTCTACTCCCAGTTGGTGGAGATCTTCGACGCGCTGCAGGCGGCCGGACCTGATCTCACCCCGCAGAACATGGCCCGTGGCCTCCGCGCCATCCCCAACCTCGGTGCCCCGCTCTACCAGTACGGGGAGTGGAGCTGGAACGTCGGCGCCAACGGGGTACCGGGCGCCGGTAGCCATACGGCCGGGATCAACGCCCGGTTCGTGTGGTGGAACGCCAATGCCATCTCGCCGCTCAACGGGAAGCTGGGCACCTACGTGGCCGCCTTCGGAGGCAAGCGGTTCACGCTTGGCAACTTCCCCAAGTCACTCCCGCCGATGTTCGGGGCCACCTAACTCACGCGCCCGCCACGCCCGCCGGCCCCTGAGCGATCGGAAGGCCGGCGGGGTGGCCGAGCGCAGGGGCGCCCAACCCCAAAGGCTCGTCACAACGGGCCTAGGGGCCGGCGTCAGCGACCCGAGAGGACGGCCATGGCACGGTCCCAGCGGGACGCGCCGGGACCGTGCCATGGCCAGCGGACCAGCCGCCTCGGTCACACTCGAGGCTCGTTGTGCGCACAGGGCGTCGACCACGTCGAGCGGCCCGCGCACCGAACCGTCATGACCGGATCAGTGGGCCGCCTTCTTCGCCACCGGCGCCGGGGCCAGGAGCCCGTTGGCGAGCGTGCTCAGGGACACCACGGTCTGTTCGGACGCCGAGATCCCCGTGTGGGCTCCGGTCGTGTACGTGTACGACGCCAGTACACCCTGGTAGTTGGCGTTCTGGAGGAACGTGGTGACGTCGGTGGCCGTGATGCCCATCGCGCCGATGGCCGCGTTGCCCATCATGGTCATGGCGTCATAGGTCTCGGCGTACGGGATGATCGAACCCAACAGCCTCGAGACCCCGAGGTGGGCCAGCAGCTTCTTGCGGAAGCTGTACGTGGCGGCCGAGGCCGGGCCCGTGCCTGCGACCGTGCCGCTCGGCACCACCACCGACACCCCCTCGGTGGCACCCCTGATCTTCGGCAGCACGCCGGCCTCGGTCGCGGTCGGCCCGGCGATCACCGGCACCTTCCATCCGAGCGAGGCCCGCGCCGACAACACCGAAGCCACCGCAGCGGTGTCGTCGAGCACCACCAGCACCTTGGGATGGGTGGCCCGGACCTGCGCGAGCGCGGCCGCGGCACCGGCGCCCGAGACCGACACGGTGGCCCGGCCGGTGATGGCGAAACCGTCGGCGGAGGACACCGAGGCGAAGTGCGCGGCACCCTGGCGGCTCGCCGCGTCATTGGTCACGACGATTCCGACCGAGCGCACCTGGTCCTTTTTCAGGGTCTTCGCGATGACGAAGGCCTCCGACTCCATCGAGGCGGTCATCGGGTAGGTGTTGGGGAACGTCTTCGGCGCGAACGTCGATGGCAGGTTGGACAGGCTGATCTCGGGAACGCCCAGCTGGCCGAGGTAGTTGGCCGTTGAGGACCCGAGGAAGCTCGAGACGACGACCCCGGCCTTCTCCACGTTCACGAGGTCGAGGATCGCCTGGTTGTCGATGGTCGGATCGCCCCTGTTGTTCTTGTACATGAGCTCGAAGCAGCTGTTGCGGGGCGGGACGCCGTTGCCCGCGTTGACCTTGGCGATGCCGAGCTCGAGCCCGGTCAGATACGCGTGGCCGAGCGCGGCACCGGGTCCGGTGAGGTCGAGAGAGGCCCCGATCGCGATGACCCGGGAGGTGTCACACCCCGGCGGTGGAGGCACCACGGTCGTCGTGACCACGGCGTTGTTGGTCGAGTTGCACGCGCTCAGCACGACCGCCGCCACGGCGACGCCGAGCAACACCGCACCGTGGCGCCTGCTCAAACGCTCACGGGTTCTCTTCACGTCATCTCCCCTGATGGCCTCAGACGGCCGCCGCGCCGAGGTAGGACTCCACGACCCGTGGGTGGCGGAGCACCTCGTCAGGCTCGCCCACCGCGACGACGGCCCCGGTGTCCAGGGCCACGATTCGGTCGGCGAGGGCCCGGGTGAGCCCCATGTCGTGCTCGATCAGCATCAGGCTGCAGCGCAGGCCGGCCCGGATGTCACGGAGCACCGGGGCCAGGGCCTCGGTCTCGGCCTGGGCCAACCCGGCCGACGGTTCGTCGAGGAGGACGACCGACGGTCGCTGGGCCACGATGACGGCCAGCTCGAGCAGCCGGCGCAGCCCGGTCGACAGATCGGAGCCGAGCTGGTCCTTGAAGTCGCCGAGGCCCAGCATGTCGATGACCTCTTCGGCCGCCACCGCGACCTTCTTCTCGGCCCGTCCGACCGTCGGCGAGCACAGCATGGTGGTGATGATCCCCGGCGAGTGGACCCGACGCGCCACCGCCAGTGAGACGGTCTCTTGGACGGTCAGTCCCGGCCACAGCCGGGCGGCCTGGAACGAGCGTCCGAGGCCGAACGCCGAGCGGCGGTAGGCCGGCCAGTCGCTGATGTCGGTCGAGAACATCGTCACCTGGCCGGCGTTCGGACGCAGCTGACCCGAGATGATCTCGAACACGGTCGTCTTGCCGGCCCCGTTGGGCCCGATCAACCCCAGGATCTCGCCGTTGTTGAGCTCCAGGCTCACGTCGTCGACGGCCAGCACCCCGCCGAATCGCTTCACGATCCCCTGCGCCGACAGGACGACCCCGGCCTCCTCGCTGCGGGCGGCGGCTCGGGCGTCCTCGATGCGCAGGGCCCCGAGCGAGGTGCCCGAGAGCGTGCTGGCGCCGTTGGCACCCCCCGGGACCAACGCCCGCGGCCGACCGACCGCCAGGCCGGTGCCGGCGGCGGCCTCCTGCCGAGCCCCCTCCAAGAGGACCGACCGCACGATCTCCTCGTGCTCGACCAGTTCGGAGGTCGGCCCCTGGAAGACCACCTGGCCCTTCTCCATGAAGGTGGCCCGCGAGCACATCCGCAACGCCAGGTTGACCGACTGCTCGACCAAGATGACCGCGGTTCCGCGTTCGTTGATGGCCTTCACGATCTGGAGCAGTGACTCGATCACGGTCGGGGCGAGGCCGAGCGAGAGCTCGTCGATGATCATCAGGCGGGGCTGGGCGATGAACGCCATGGCCAGGCTCAGCATCTGCTGCTCGCCGCCCGAGAGGCTCCCGCCCGGGGTGCTGAGGCGGTTCTGGAGAGCCGGGAAGTAGCCGAGCACCGCCTTGGTGGCCGCCTTGATGTAGGCGGCGTCCTTGTCGTAGAGCCAGCCGGCCATCTTCAGGTTGTCGGTCGTGGTCAGCCCCGGGAAGATGCCCCGGTCACCGGGCACCATGGCGATGCCCAGCTTCACGATGCGGTTCGGGTCGAGCGTGGTGATCGGCTGCCCGTCGAAGAGCACCTCGCCGCCGGTCGGGACGACGAGGCCGCACAGCGCCTTGACCAGGGTGGACTTGCCGGCGCCGTTGGTCCCGAGCACGGCCACCATCTCGCCGTCGTCGACGTCGAAGTCGACGCCGAAGAGCACCCGGACGTTGTCGTAGCCGGCCTCGAGACCCCGGGCCATGAGCAGCTTGCCGTGTCCCTCGACACGGTCGCGCCGGACCTCGATGTCGGCCTTGACCGACGCGTCCAGGCGCTCGATGTCCCGGGGCATGTACCGGCCCGAGCGCCGCAGGACCCCGGTGCCCATGAGGAGCAGCGGGGCGAACAGCCAGAAGCTGGCTCGGTAGCCGAAGTCGACGCCGATTGCGGCGGCCAACGTCGTGCCGAAGGTGCCCACCGGTCCGATGAGAAGCACCCCCAAGGTGAACCACAACGAGCTGAGGGCGTACCCGAGCGTCATCAGGCGGGCCGGCAGGGCCACCGAAAGGGCGGCGTAGACGCCGGCCACGACCCAGGCGGCCGCACCCATGAACACGATGTTGGCCACCACAGCCAGCCCGAACAACGGGTTCACGGCCAGGAAGACGGCCAGGGCGAAGGCGACGAATGCGCCGCGGGTGACCATCTGCATCCCCTTGGCGGGGTCCGAGCGGAACAGGCGAGGGAGCACGATCAGGGCCGCCAGCACCCCGAGAGCGGCCCCGGCCGAGGAGAGCTCGAGGGCCAGGTGCGCGGCTGGCAGCGTCCCTATGGAAGACGTTCACATACAGGAGGTTCGTGTAGAAGGCGATCCCGAAGAAGGTCACCGAAAGGAACGGCAGCGCCCGGTACAGCGTCCTGATCGAGGGCACCGAGAACAGGACCCGGGTCGCCTCGGGGAGGGTGGCCGGCCCCTCGGTGGCCCTCGGCGTGGCGCTCGGGTCGGCGGCTGGCTCCCCCCGTTCGCGTCGGATCGGCAGGACCTGGCGGGCCACCACGACCAGGACGACGGCGAGCCCGGCCAGCACCAAGAACGGTGCCTGCCATCCGAACCCGGTCCCGAACGCGAACGCGACCGGGGCGGCGAGCGCGACCGCCGCCACCCCGACGAAGCGGTGGGCCAGGATCGCCCGGGTCCGCACCTCGACCGGGTAGTACTCCGCGAGGGCGCCGTGCTGGGTCGAGGTGAGGGCTCCGGAAATCGAGATGACCCCAAAGACCCCGAAATACAGGATCACGGTGTTCGGTAGGAGGCCCGCGATCCCGAGCAGGACGGCCAGGGCGATAAAGACGACGACCCCTCCGATCGCGAAGCGCCACCTGCTCCCCCGGTTGGCGGCGACCCCCACGGGAAGGTCGGGGCCGAGTCCGAGCTGGACTTGCTGGACCACCGCCGAGGCGAGGACCGTGAGCCCGGAGTGGTAGGCGTTCTGCATGCCGACGAACTGAAGCGCGACCAGCGTGCCCCCCATGAGCAGGCACGTGTTGAACCCCATCAGCACCAGGAGCGGGGTCACCGTGTACGGCGCCGTCAGGCGACGCGGGTCGAGCACCGAGAGTCGGTCGTGCTCCAACTTGGGATCGGCCACTGCGGCCGGCGCGGTCAAGGTCACGGCTCGCTCGACGGGCCTCGGTCGGCGGGAGGAGTCAGTCCGGCGGCGCCGAGCACCGATGGTGACCCACCCGAAGCGACCGTCGTCGGGCCGCCACCGGCCCCCGATGTCGACCGAACCGGCGGGTCGGCGAGCACTCCTTGGTCCGAGCCGACCAGGGTCGCGTGCTCGAGCTGCTCTGCTGCCACCGCGGCGGTCGACACCAAGATTCCCTCTCCGACTTGACCGCTCGGGACCGCATCGTCACCGATGTGAAGACCGGTATTGGTCAGACGCCGTCGGCGCGCCACCAGCCCCAGCATCGCGTCGCGGCCCCGGTACATGACGCCGCCGAGACCCTCGGGCAAGAAGATCAACAGCAGCAAGATGCCGCCACCGTTCACGAGGTCAGCCCAACCGGCCGGCAGGAAGTACTGCGCGCCCCACACGGCGAACGCGCCGACGACCACGCCCGGCAGCGAGCCAAGCCCGCCGATGACCACCATGGTGAACAGCGCAATGTCGATGTCGGGGCTGAACGACCCGTTGTTCACGCCTTGCTGGTGGACGACGAACAGAGCATCCGGCGAATCCGGCGATCGCGCCCGAGATCAAGAACGCGGTGAGCTTCTGGCGGGTCGTGTTCAACGCCGTGGCCCGGGCGGCGGCCTCGTTGTCGCGGGTCGCGATCAGGCTCCGGACGATTCGGCTCCGTCGCAGCGATCGCACCGCCATCAGACAGAGGAAGAAGCCGATGAGACAGAAGTAGTAGATGTCCGAGTCCGAACTGAGCAGAGTCGTGTTGCCGAAGATCGGCGGTCGGTTGGCGACGACGTGGTGACCAGCCAGGTCGAGGTAGGACGGCGAGAGCAGATACACGGACGCGCAGATGCCGAAGGCCAGGGTGGTGACGGCCAGGAACGGGCCTTGGATCCGCAGCGCCGGTACGCCGATGACGAGGGCGACCAGGGCCCCGACCACCACCGCCACCGCCAGGGCGGCGAAGAAGTCCCAGCCGTGGCGGGAATAGAGATCGGCCGAGACCGCGCCGGCCAACCCGGCGATGCCGAACTGCCCGAGCGAGATCTGGCCAGTCCAGCCGGTGAGGACGAGCAGCGACAGCCCGACGATGGCGTAGATGAGGATGATCGAGGCGAGATAGGTCTGGCTGTCGCTGATCATCAGGGGCAGCAGGATCGCCACCGCCAGGAGCGCCACCTTGAACGACCGCAGGGTCCAGCGCACCTCGGGGAGGGACGCCAGGGCCCGCGGGATCGGCCGCACCGCAGCCACCGACCGCCAGGTCGACTGGTCCGACTCGCTGACCCGGGTGTAGCTCTTCCGCTGGAGCAGCAGGGCCACGATGATCACGATCACCAAGGTCGCGTCGACGAAGGTGGTGTTCGAGTAGGTCCAGGTTGCCCCGGCATCGAAGATGCCGATGGCCAGGGCCGCCACCGCGGTCCGGGGCATCGACTCCATGCGACCGATCACCGCCGCGGCCAGGATCCGGATCAAGACGTCGTCGCCGGTCGTCGACACGGTCTGGAAGCCGCCGAAGCCGAGCACCGGGGTCTGCAGCAGGATCGCCACCGTGGACAGCACCGCGGCGACGATCCAGATGATGGTGTCGAGCCGAGGGACCGGGCACGCCGAGCAGGGTCGCCCGCTCACCGTTCTCAGAGGCGGCCCGGATGGCGAGCCCGTACTTGGAGCGGCGCATGAACAGAGCCAGCGCGGCGACGATGATCACCGTGCCCACGAAGGCCACGATGTCGTTGCCCGAGAACACGACCGGGGTTGATCGTGAACTGGGTGTGCAGCGGGGTGTTGAACGTCTGGTGGGCCGCCGCCGTGGTGCACGAGGAGTTGTTGGCCGGGTTGCAGAACAGGATCGGCAGGATGGCCGAAATGCCGGTGAGGGCCTGGGCCAGGCCGATGGTGGCCACGGTGAGGATCAGTCGGGAGCTCCGGCGGAAGTGCCGGGGCAGCAGGCTCAGGATCGCCCCGATGATCACCGCGGCCACGATCCCGATCGCGCAGGCCAGGACGAAGTTGATGCCGTAGGTGACGTTCATCTCGATGGCCAGGATCGCCGCGATGACCCCGATCTGGGCCTGGGCGAAGTTGATGATCCGGTTGCCCCGGTAGACGAGGACGATCCCCATGGCGAGCAGGGCGTAGATCGACCCGTAGATGACCCCGAGCAGGACGATGCCGAGCGGCAGGCCCTTGGTGAGCACGTGGTTGAGGATCACCCAGAGCACGACGGCCCCGGCGGCCCAGCCGATCTGGGAGCGGGCCGTCCAGAAGAACCCCTTGAACCGACCGGTCAAGGAGTCGGGCGGGCTGGTCGTCGGGGACTACGGGCGCTGCTTGCATTGCGCCACCGCCCCCCAGTCCTCCCGACGTGGGCCGATCGCCGAGATCGAGGGAACCTAACGATCGACCTCGAGAATGTCAACGCCAACCCGACCCCCGCCCCTGGACTGTGAAATCGTTTCTACGCCGCCGGGTCGGTATTGTAACGCCGCGGCTTTCGGCCGGCTAGGCGACCCGGGGGGCGACGGAGCGGAACGCTAACGTTGGACCCGGACCGAGACCCAGGAGGGGGAACATGGGAATCAGTGGACTGAGGTCGGAGACGCCCAGGCGTCGCAGGTTCGGCGTCGTCGCGGTCAGCGGCTTGGCGGTCGTCTCGATGTTGGCCCTCGAGCGCGGTCGCCATCGCCGCCGGCGGGCCCGGTGCTCACCAAGAAGGGCCCGGCAACGAGGGCCCGTACCCGTACGCGTACCCGGCGTCGGGCAACATCAAGGCCGGCACGGGCAAGACCGTGAGTGGCACCACCTGCACCCCCAGCACTCCCCAGTTCAACGGCGCCTACGCCGCCCCCTGTGTGCCCAAGTTCACCGGGAACAACGGCGGAGCAACCTACAACGGCGTGACCGTCGACCACGATCACCCTCGCCCAGATCGAGTACCCGACCACCGCCAACGCAGCAGGAGCTCGAGGCCCAGGCGGCTGCGGCCGGCGATCGCCCCCCAGCCGGTGATCAGCCAGGTCGAGCAGATCTTCTTGAACTACTTCAACAGCGTCTACGAACTCTACGGCCGCCAGGTGGTCATCCAAGCCGGTGACGGCGACCGGGAACTCCACCCTCGAGGCGCTCGGCCAGGACCAGACCCAGGCCTGCGCCGACGCCACCACCATCGCCGACCAGGTGCACGCGTTCGGTGAGACCGGCATCCCCTATGAGATTCAGGGTGGCGGCTCGGCCCCCTTCTCCCAGTGTGCCGCACAGCAAAAGCTGGTCGAGTTCGAAGGGAATGCTTACTTCGGCGAGAACATCTTCCAGGGTGAGAACCCCTATGTCTGGGGGACCCTGGCTTCGTGCACCAACATCGCGGCCCAGATGGCCGAGGTGATCGGCAAGGAGCTGGCCGGGAAGAAGGCCATCTACGCCGGTGCGGCGCCTGAAGAACACGGTCCGGAAGTTCGGCACCTACATCCCCAACGTCAACTCCTACATCGGCTGCAACGGCAGCCCGAGCAGCACCGAGGTCAAGCTGCTCACGACCAAGTACCACGTGCCGTTGAGCGCGGTGGACACGTTCTTCCACTACGACCTGGACATCTCCACCTTCGCCCAGTCGGCCCAGCAGGCCATCGTGCAGTTCAAGGCGGCCGGGGTCACCACCATCGTGTTGGCCAGCGACCCGTACTCGGTCGGGTACCTGACCAAGGCGGCCGCCGCGCAGAACTACTACCCCGAGTGGATGCTCGAGGGCACCGCGGCAACCGACACCGACAACTACGGTCAGACCTATGACCAGGCCGAGGTGACCGGCCACATGTTCGGGGTGAGCGAGGCCAACGCAACGAGCGACATCTACGGCCCGAGCTCGCCGGCCGGCAAGCTCTACCAGAAGCTCACCGGCCACACGATCCCGCCAAGAGACCGACGGGAACTACGCCATCCTCGTCGAGATCTTCGACGCCCTGCAGGCGGCCGGGCCCGACCTCACACCGCAGAACATGGCCCGCGGCATGCACGCGCTCCCCGTCCTCGGTGCCCCCACATACTCGTATGGGGCCTGGAGCTGGAACGTCGGCGCCGACCGGCCAGAGCGGTGCCGGCGAGCACAGCTCCTTGATCGACGCCCGCTTCGTCTGGTGGAACCCCAACGCTGAGCTCACCGGTCAACGGCAAGCAGGGCTCCTTCGTGGCCGTCGACAACGGCGAAGCCCGCTACGGGCTCGGCCAGTGGCCGAAGACGCTGCCCGCCCTGTTCACGTCCTCGTGATCGCGGACTCGGCCCGATGACCGAGGTAGAAGCCGACCCACGGCTCGAATACGCCGGTCGGGGCATGCTGCTCGCCTGGTGGGCGCAGCAGCAGCCCGACCGGCCGGCGCGTGATCAGCCCGTGGGGCAATCGCACGTTCGCCGAGCTGAACGCCAAGTCCAACCAGCTGGCCCGGGCCCTGCGCCGTCGCGACGTCACCGCCGGCGACGCGGTGGCGCTGATCTCGGGCAACCTCCCCGAGTTCTCCGAGGTGGTCTTCGGCTGCCCAGCGGGCCGGGCTGCGCCTCACCCCGGTCAACTGGCACCTGACCGGCGAGGAGGCCGGCTACGTGGTCGACGACTGCGAGGCCAAGGCACTGATCGCCGACGCCCGCCACGGCGAGGCGGCCCGGGCCGCCGCCGCCGCGCCGCGAGCGACGGTGCGCCTCGCCATCGGGGGCGAGATCGAGGGGTTCGAGTCCTACGAGGAGGCCCTGGCGGCCGAGGACGACTCGGACCTCGACGATCCGGTGACTCGGCTCGCACGATGCTCTACACCTCGGGCACCACCGGGCGGCCCAAGGGGGTCAACCGGCCGGCTGCGGGCCGCCAGGCCGCCATGGTCGCCGGCGCCTCTTCGACTACGTGGCCGGCCAGGACCTCCACCTGTGCACCGGCCCGCTGTACCACGCCGCCCCGCTGGTCTTCTCGCACCTGGTCCCCCTCGTCTCGGGAGCCGGAACCGTGACCATGGAGCGCTGGGACGCCGAAGAGGCCCTCCGCCTGATCGAGGCCCACCAGATCACCCACACCCACATGGTCCCGACCATGTTCGTCCAGCTCCTGAAGCTGCCCGAAGAGGTCCGGAACCGCTACGACGTCTCCTCGCTGCGCCACGTGCTCCACGGCGCCGCCCCGTGCCCGGTCCACGTCAAGCACGCGCTCATCGAGTGGCTGGGGCCGGTCGTCTTCGAGTACTACGCGGCCACCGAGGGCACCGGGACCATGGTCGACTCGGCCACCTGGCTGTCCAGGCCGGGCACGGTCGGCAAGGTGCTTCCCGGAGGGCCAGGTGAAGATCGGCGACGAGAACGGCAACGAGCTGGCCCGCACCGAGATCGGCACCGTCTACCTGCGGGCGCCCGACGGCGGCCGGTTCGAGTACTTCAAGGCCAAGGACAAGACCGAGTCGGCCTACCGGGGCGACTACTACACCCTGGGCGACGTCGGGTACATGGACGAGGACGGCTTCCTCTTCCTCACCGACCGCAGCGTGGACCTCATCATCACCGGCGGCGTGAACGTCTACCCGACCGAGATCGACGCGGTGCTGCTCGCCCACCCGATGGTCGCCGACAGCGCCACCATCGGGGTCCCCAACGACGAGTGGGGCGAGGAGGTCAAGTCGGTCGTCGAGCTGGTGGCCGGCGTCGAGCCGAGCCGCCACCTGGAGGCCGAGCTGATCGAGTTCGCCCGCGAGCGGCTGGCCCACTTCAAGTGCCCGAGGACGATCGACTTCGTCGACGAGCTGCCCCGCCAGGACAACGGCAAGATCTACCGCGGGCTCCTGCGGGACCGCTATCGCGCCGCGGCCGAGCAGTCCGGCTGAGCAGTCCGGCTGAGCCGATCGATCTGCTGAGCCCCGCCCTGGCCGAACCTGTCGGAGCCACGGGGCCGTGCCCGGCAACTCCCTCAAGCGCGTCGAGCGCGCCCGGCGGGCCAGGTCAGTGGCTCGCGTGGAAGGCCATACGGGTGCCGGCGTGGGCGACCATGTCCACCTTGGTGAAGCCGACCTCATAGAGCATCTCGGTCACGCACTGGCGATTGGGTCCCCAGTAGTTTGACGGGTCCCCGTTGAGCGAGTCGCCGGGATAGAACACCATCATCGGTCGATCCTGGTCGAGGGCGTCGACGTGGGTCTCGAGCAACAGGGTGCCGGCGCACACAGACGCGATGTTGCGCAGGTACCGCAACGGATCCGGTGAGTGGTAGAGCACGCCCAAAAACAGCACGTAGTCGAACATCCCCACCGTCGCCGGCGCGATGTCCTCGACGGCGATCCAGCGTTTCTCGACCGCGCTCTGCAGGGCCCAGTGCGCGATGTCGAAACCCCGCCCGTCGGTCATCGGGTCGGCGGGATGGCTCCAGCAGTACTCGTCCGCGGCCACCACCCGACCGGCTCCTCGACGTTCGGCCTCGAAGGAGAAGAAGCCGTCGAAGGCCCCGACGTCGAGGACAGAGGCGCCCCCGAAGTCGGCGGGAAGCCCGACGAAGGCAAGCTTCTCGGCCGATCGGTCGACACCGGGCGTCACGATCCCCCCGCCGAGGTCAATGGTGTGGAACCAGGGCCGCTCGAACACCAGCTCGCGCAGCAAGGTGGGGTCGACCTTGTCGGGCAGTACCAGGTCAGCCATTGACCATCCTCTCGTGCAGCTCCGGGCTCGGTGTTGACGGCGCCGTCGTTGTCGCCCCGGCCGTTGCGAGGAGCGAGCGGTAGAAGGAAACGACGCCGGACACCATGGCTCGGCGCGTGTAGCGATCCTCGAAGAGGCGCCGCCCAGCATCGCCCATCGCTCGGCGCAGTGGTGCCGAGGCGATCAACCGGCTCAGTGTGGCGGCGAGCAGGCCCGGCTCGCCGGGCGGGACCAGCAGGCCGGTCTCACCGTCCACCACAATCTCGGCCATCCCGCCCACGCGGGCGGCCACCACTGGCTTCGCGAACATCATGGCCTCGAGCAGCATCAGCCCGAAGGACTCGAAGCGCGACGGCACGACCACGATGTCGCAGTCGTCATAGAGCCGGTAGAGCTCGGCGTCTTCGACCGGACCGAGGAACCGGACCACGCTCACGACCGAATCAGGCCGGGTCTGCTCGAACGCAGCCCGGTACGACATCGGCCCGGGGCTGGGGAGCGTGTCGTCTCCTGCGATCAAGAAGGTAACGTCGGGATGCTCCTCGGTCACCGTCTCGACGCAGTCCAACAGGACGTCGATGCCCTTTCGAGCTTCGAGACGACCGACGAAGAGGATCTTCACCCCGTCGCCCACCCCGGTTTCGCTCGCCCCGGCGCCGTGGCTCGCCCCGGCGTCAAGACGGCCGAGTCGGGGACCCCACTCGGCCCGGGCGTCGGACAGCCCGTGGGGCACCAGTCCGACACGCGACGCCTCGAAGGTGGTGTCACAACGGGCCTCGACCTCCTCGATGATGGCCGGCCCACAGGCCAGCACCCCGTGAGCACGGCCGTAGAGGCGGGTCTCCAGGGCGACCATCTGGCGCAGGTTGACGTCCCCGGCGGCCAAGGCCGCCCCGAAGACCGGGTCCTGGGCGATGAGGGTGGCGAGCGGCGTGTACAGGCCGACCACCAGCGGCCACCGGCCGGCCTCGAGGACCGCGATCCCCTCGGAGTCCCAGTTGGGGGCCTGGACGATGTCGACGGGGCGATGGGCGTCGATCCGTTCGAGCTCGCCCAACATGGCCACCGAGTAGTCCCACAGGTGGGCGGGGACCCCGCCGGGGGCACCGGCGGCCCCCGGTGCGACCGGCACGCGGTGCACCCACACGCCCTCTTCGAGATCCACCCGAGGATGACCCTCACCCCTGGTGAGCACCTCAACCACGTGTCCGGCGTCGGCCAGGCCGACCGCCAGCGAGTGGACCACCCGGCCGATGCCATTTACCCGGGTCGGCGGGTACTCGTTCGACAAGAGACAGACGTGGAGCTTCTCGCTGGCGGGGGCCCGGGTCGGAAAGGGCAAGAACGGCTGGCGGCGGGTGTCGAACCACCGGGAGGGCCGCGTCCGTGGCCCGCGGACGTACGCGGCCATGGCCTCGTCGGAGGCCTCCTTCACGTCGGTCTCGAACTTCACCCGATCCACAGGGTCGAGCAGGCCAGCCTCCTCGTCGCTCGCCACGGCCAGGCGACACAACTCGGCGAACCGCTCGATGTCCGAACAGACCTCGAGGAACGACTTCACCAAGAGCCCGTGTCGGAGCGCGAAGTAGAACTTGCTCTTCAGCACCTGGCGGTAGTCCTTCACCACATCGGGCCGCTCTCGCACCCAACTCGGGAGGAACTTGTGGTACACAAAGCCGTCATCGAGCTGACGGACCACAGACCCGTGCCCGATGAGCCGGCAGCACAGATCCGACTCCTCCAGGTAGTACTCGTACTCCTCGTCGAAGCCGCCCAGCTCCACCAGGGCCGAACGGCGGAATGACGCGTTCGTGCCGATGGTGTACGGGATGGTGTGGGTGAACGGCGTGTTGACGAAGGCCGGAACGATCGACCCCGGCCCGAACTCGACCGACGCGTTGCCCAGCCGGTCGACGAAGCTGTACCACGCCTGGATGACGGTGCCGGTGTAGTTGTAGGTCGGTCCCCCGGCTGCCCCCACCTCGGCGTCGTCGTACGCCTCGACCAGCCGATCGAGCCACGCCGGATCGGGGTAGGCGTCATCGTCGATGAACGCCACGATCTCCCCCGCCGCCAAGCGGATGCCGAGGTTGCGTGAGCTCGACAGGTTCCGTTGCGGGCAGCGGTCGGTCTTGATCTTCCCGGCACAGGAGGCGAGCACCTCTTCGGTGGCATCGGTCGAGGGGCCGTTGACCACGATGACCTCGAACCTCGGATAGTCGAGCTGGCCGAGCGCGCCGAGCGTCCGCGCGAGGCTCTCGGCCCGCTGGTAGGTGTTGATGACGACCGAGACGGCGCGTTCGCTCACCGGTGCGCCAGCTCCTCTCGGCGGCCGGCCACCAGCGACTCGAGGTGTTCGTCCAGCCCGCACGGGGAGGCGCCGGCCAGCTCGGCGAAGAGGCGAAGGAACTCGCGCTCGTAGGCCGGCGCGCTGTAGGCGGCCGTGTGCGCCGACACCGCCGCTCGCCACTGCGCCTCGGCCAACCCACCCGAGCTCGTCGGCACGATGAGCGGGGTGCCCTCGCTCCGGCTTCGCCCGAGGGCACCGACCACCGCGCTCGCCGCGTTGGTCAGGGCGTGCACGTCCCCGGTCGTCACCACCTGGCCCAGACCTCCGACGATGTTGGGTAGGTTCCCGGCGTCGTAGGCCACCACCTGGCAACCGGCCGTGTAGGCCTCGATGACCGGCACGCAGTAGCCCTCGTGGTACGACGGGATGACCAGGCAGTCGGAGCGCTCGAAGAGGGCGACCATCTCGGCGTTGTCGGGGCTGGTCACGAGCTCGAGGGCGCCCGAGGCACCGTGGCGGGCCAGGGCGTGCTCGATCGCCTCCATCACCGCCGGGTCCGAGAACCGCGGGTTGCCGACCAGGGTGAGCGCCACGTCTTGCCCTTGCCCCCACAACCCCTCGGCCATCTCGAGGAGGTCCAAGACCCCCTTGGACCGCACGAACCGGCCGACGAACAACAACCGAACCGGCGCCCCGCGGCGGCGGCCATCCTCGGTCCGGGCGGGGTGGGTGCTCACGTGGGCCGGGGGCAGGTGGAGCACCGAGAGCCGCTCCTCGGGCACCCCCACCGACCGGGCGATCTGCAGGTTGAACTCGCTCACGCAGGCCACGTGGCGGGCCCGGATGAGGTTGTAGCGCTGGATCATCGACCGTTCACACCCGATTTTGACCTCGGGGATGTCCACCAGGGCCGGCGGGGTGGTGTTGTGCTCGATGACCAAGATGGGTCGGTCCGGCGCGATGAGGAAGAGCGCGTCGAACAGGTCGTAGTACATCCCGAACTCGAACATGTGCACGTCGGCGTCCCAGAACTCCTCCATCGCGGTCAACGTGGCCACCGAGGGCAACGGCCGGATCTCGGGGGCCGCCTGGTCGCTGGCCAGGGTGAACACGGTCAGCTCGATGGGCGCGCCCTGGTCGCGAAGGCGCCGAAGGATGTCCAGCTTGTAGCCGAGACTGTGGGACACCGCGTCATGCTCGACGACGATGCCCGAGTACAACACCACCTTGAGCGACCGGCCGCCACCGGGCCCGGGCGAGACCTTCAAGTCTGACCCTCGAGCGCTGCGCCGTCGGCGAGGCGGCGCCCTTCGACCTCCATCTCGTAGCACAGGCCATTGCGACGCCCGGCCTGGCGGATGTGCACGTCGGACAGCCCGGCCTCGCTCAGGATCGAGGTCAACAGGTCCTGGGAGAACCCGTTGAAGTGGAAGTCCCCTTCGTACTCCTGAGACCCGTACGCGACCTCCCGGAAGTCCTCGAAGGGAACCCGGCCGGCCGCACACTCGCTGATCATGGTCTCCATGTCGGGCACCACGGCGACGAAGCGCCCGCCCGGCTTGAGCAGGGCGGTCCAGTACGGCAGCAGGACCCGTCGCAGCTCTTCGAGGGGGAAGTGCTCGAGGACATGGGTCGAATAGATCTCACCGAGCGACCCCTTCTCGAAGGGCAGGTCGCGGACGTCGGCCACCACGTCGATGCCGTCGAGGGGCCGCTGATCGACGTTCAGATACGGGTCCAGCGGGATGTGGCCGGCCCCGAGGTTGATCCGGACGTCGTCACCCATCTCGGCCAGCTTGGCCGGGTTGAGGATGCGGGTCTCGTGCTCGGGGACCGCTCGCGGTTGCTCGCCGGTCGCGTAGCGCAGCTCGAACATGATCTCGCGGCGGATGAACTCGGTGCGCCGGTAGAGCTCGTCAAAGCTGCGGGCGTGGTTGCGGTCGGACGCCAGCTGGGAGGAGATCTGGTTCAAGATGACCGGCATCGTCCGGTCGAACTGCAGTTGGAGCGTGTCAACCTGGACCTGGAGCGGGACGACGGCGTGACGAGCCCGACGATCGAGCCACGCCAACAGGGGTCCGGCGAATGGACGAGCGGTTCTCTTTAGGACCTGCTTGGGTTTCATCCCCGACCCTCGGCAGCCAGCCCCCTAGGGCCTCTGGGCTGCGCAAACCGACGCAGCGCTCTGCGCCACATTACTACTGGCCCCAGGACCTCGTGCCCGACCAACGCCGCCGCCAAGGTGGCCAGGCGGCGCAACCCGCCGGTGAAATGCGCCACGACCCTGGTCAGAGGCGGGTCGGCTCCCACCGACCCGCGAGGGCCCGGTGCTAACTTGGGCCGGTCGGTTCGAGGGCCGCTCCCCGGGCCACCTCTCCCGATTTCCCCCACATCTAGAGAGCGAGCGTATGGATTGTCCGCGGTTTGTCGGGGCCGCCGCCGCCGGCCTTCTCCTGTTGACCTCGATCGGGATCATCGGCCTCGCCGAGAGCGCCACCCCGGCCGCCGCCGCACCGCCCGGCACGGCCATGCCCCTCCAAGAGTTCGTCAACGACGGGGCCGGTGGGCGCCTCTGGAACTCCTACGACCAGACGTTCAACGCCGACGGGCCCGAGATCGACGGCCGCCCGAGCCCGATCTCCTATGGCTCCACGGTGCACGTCTACACCCGCTCCCCGACCGGTGACCTGGTCGAATACGACAATGACGGGCACTACGGCCGCCTATGGAACGCCTATGACCTGACCGTGGCGACAAGCGGGCCGACCATCAGCGGTGACCCGGCCGGGCTCAACATCGGGGGCGGCCAGGTGCACGCCTTCGCCCAGGCCTCCGACGGCGACCTGATCGAATGGGCCAACGACGGGGTGGGCGGGCGACTGTGGAACTCCTACGACGTCACCCAGATCGCCAACGGTCCGACCGGCGGCGGCGACCCGTTCCCGATCCTCGTCGGCTCGACCCTGGAGGTCTTCTTGCGAGCGGCCGATGGTGACCTGGTGAGCTACACCGACCCGACCACGACCGGCGAGGCGTGGAGCATCACCGACCTCACGAACGCCTCGGACGGCCCCGGGGTCGGCGGTGATCCGGCCGCCGTGGTGGCCTCGGGCAACCTCGTGCACGTCTTCGCAGGCGGGACACAGGGTGATCTCCTCGAGTTCGTCAACGACGGCGGCAACAACCGGACGTGGAACGCCTATGACCTGACCGAATCGTCGGGCGGCCCCACGCTCACCGGTCGGCCGAGCGCCGTCGTGGTGAGCGGGCTGATCGACGTCTTCGTGCGGGCCTCGAACGGACAACTGACCGAGTTCGCCGACAGCGCCGCAGACAGCCAGCTCTGGAACACCACGGTCATCGGAAGCTCGAACATGGGCGGGGACCCCGGAGCCATCGTGTACGGGACCACCTCGGTCCACGTCTATGCCGAGGGGTCCGGTGGGAACCTCACCGAGTTCGTGAACGACAACGCGCACGGCCAGCTGTGGAGCACCTACGACCTGACCCAGGCCGCCGCCGCCCCCACCGTCGGCGGCGACCCGAACCCGCTCGTCTACGGCCTGACCGTGCACGTCTACGTGGGCGGCCCTCCGCCGGCCACCCCCCCGGGAGGGGTCGGCCTCTACGGCCTCGAACCGGGCACCCAGACCTCCCAGGCGATCGAGGACAACTGGCCCATCATCGGTGACACCGGCGCCCTCGGCACCCAAACGGCCCCGTACACCGGGTTCAATCTGAGCGCGGACCTGAGCACCGGCCAGGCGATCGCCGCCTCGGGCCGGAGGATCACCTGGCTCTCGTTCTGGACCGTGAGCGGACCGGTGGCGAGCGGCGCCGGCGGGATGGCCTGCTACACCAGCGACTGCTACTACTCCGACGGTTACAGCGCCGGCCAGTACGTCGCAGACACCATCGACTCGTACTCGAGCTCGGGGCTCACCCTGAAACCCGATTGGGTCATCTTGGACCCCGAGGGCTATCCCGACAACCACTCGGGTCTGGACAGCGGGCCCGGAGCCACCGACGCCACCTGGTCCAGCTTCTTGAGCGGGTGGGCCAACGGCATCGCCTCGGTCGATCCCCGCCTGCATGCGGGGTTCTACGCCGACCAGTACGAGTACAACAGCTTTGACCTGGCGGCGATCCAGCTTCCGGCCTTCGTGGCCGTCGCGTTCCCGGCACCGGTAAACGTCCTGGACACCCCGACCAACGTGGCCGGCTTCATCTCCTTTGGGGCGACGTGCCCGGCCGCCTCCGAGGAGCAGACCCTGCTCGACGGCCCTTGGGGTGGCACCTACAACACCCTGCAGTTCTCCGGTTCTCAGTACTGCGGACCGTGATCACCGGGGGTCGGTCCCCTCTCCGCGACCCATCATCTGGCGGCGGGCGGGCCTCTTGGACAACGCCCGGGCGATTGGCGCGAACCGCGGGGACCGTGGCCGTGCTGGCGGTCCTGGCCGCCGGGTGCTCGTCCTCGCCCACGGCGCTTTCCACCCCGGCGACCTCGACCACGGTGGTCAAGACTCCGCCGGCCGTGACAACGACGACCACCACGACGACGACCACCACGACCCCTGCCGCCGCCCCCCCGGTGCAGTCCAGCACCGTCACGGTGCAGATCTCCGGTGCGTCGGCCATCGTCACGTTCGCCAGCGCCAGCCTGACCGGGTCGCTCGCACCCTCAACCGGCACCTTCAGCCAGCGCGGCACGGTGTTCACCTTCACGGTCGGCGGCGTGAGTTACTCCGGATCGCCGGTCGTCACCACGGCCACCGGCGGCCTCATCACCTCGGTGACGGTCAGCTCGGGCAGTGGCGGTCCCTCGGTCACGGTCAGGCTCTCCAGCCCGGCCAGCCACTCCCAGTTCGCCCTCGGGCACGACCAGGTGGGCGTCGAGCTCTCCTAGTTCTCAGAGCGATCTCAAGCCCGGAGCTCTCTGATCCGGGCCTGGCCCATCCCAAACCGCCGGCGAGGCCGCCCGGGGGGCCGCACATCTCGTATCGGACCAGACGGGGTTAGCCGGTCGCGGCGTCCAACTCGGCCAGCACGTCGTCAACCACCGCCAACGGTCCGCCGAACAGGGTGCCCTGAGTCAGACCGGCGCCCACCGAGCGCAGGTAGGCGGCGATGGAGCCCGGCAGGGGTCCCGAGGGCTCCACCAGGACCAGCGGGGCGTCCGCCAGCCCGAGCACCGGTCCGGCCGCTAGCGCGTCGGGGAAGTTTGTGCCGGTGGCGGCGCCGATAGAGGTCGGATGGGGGAAGAAGAAGGCGGCGACGGCGGCCGAGGTTGCAAACAGATCCTGGCCGTACTCGGCCGTCGCACCCGGATCGGCCCCGGCGGCGGCCAGCGGGCCACCGATGGCATACCGCGTGTCGCGCGGATACTGGGCCAGATAGGCGGCCGTCTCGGGGGCCTGGACGTTGCCGTCGGTGAGCAGGATCGCCCCATGGTCGGCCACCGCCGCGGGCACCGCCGACAGGGCGTCGGGGAAGTTGAGGCCGGTGGCCTCGAAGATCGTAGTGGGATTGCCCATCTGCTCGGTGATGGCCACCGCAGTGCCGTACTCGTCGGACCCGGCCAATCGCTGGACCTGGTAGCCAAGGCCCTCGAGCGTCGTGTCGATGGTCGGGCTGAGCGCCAGGTCCCCACCGAGCACGTAGACGGTGCCGTTCGGCTTGAGCACCCTCTGGATCTCCTGCAAGACCGAGGGGTCGAAGGTGGAGGACTGATCGGCGCCGGGCGTGATGAGCAGCGGCCCTCCGACCTTGGCGGCCAGCGGGCCGCCGGCCAGCGCGTCGGAGAAGAAGTCCGAGCGGGCCAGCACGACTGCCGGCACCGACTGGGACGAGGGGAACCGGGCCGTCGAGACGGCAATGGCGGTGCCGATGGCGGTGGCCCCGTACAGCCGGGTGAACAGGCCGAGCGGTGTTCCATAGGTGAACGACGCGCTGGCCGTCCCGTCGCCCAAGGGCCCCGACGCCGACACGATGACGGACCCGCTGCCCGCCGGGACCACGACGGTCAGGGCGGTGGCCGAGCTGGACACCACCGTGGCCGGCACCCCGCCGAAGCTGATGGTGGCGTTCTCGAGCCCCAGCCCGGTGACGCTGATCTCGGCCCCCGCCGGTGCCTGGCTCGGGGTGACCCCGGTCACCTCGGCGCAGGCGAGGCCAGGGCCAATCGGCGAGCCGAGGCCGCTGGCCAGGTCGTACCCGACCCCGGCAGCAAACTGCCCCCCGTTGGTGCCGGTCAGGTCGTTGTTCCCCTGGGTGATGTCGGTCAGCGCGCTCCCGTAGTCGCCTTGGGCCCCGTAAAACGTGGGGGCGGCATCCCCCGAGGTCGACCGCTGGCACGCCGACTCGCGGTCCGCCCACAGGCCGGCCACCATGGGAGCAGCCAGGCTGGTGCCGACGAAGGCCGTCCACTGGCCACCGGTGTAGAAGACCTCGGGCACGCCGGCATTGGCCGAGACATCGGGGACCTCCCGGCAGTTCGATGAGCCACAGCTGAACCCGGCCGGCGTCGTGAGATCGGATTGCCACAGCGGCTTCGGCTCGTCGGCCGAGACCCCTCCCCCGCCTGAGCCCGGCCCGCACCCTGACGTTGGGCTCACCCCCTGGCACCCGTTCCACACCGTCTCGGACCCGGTGAGCGACAGCGAGGTCCCGCCCACTGCCGTCACCCACGGACTGGAGGCGGGGTAGTCGACCGCCAGGGAGTTGTCGTTGTCGGCCGGCGGATTGAAACAGTCCTCCGATCCATCGTCACCCGACGCGGCGAAGATGGCCTGCCCCTGTGCCGCGGCCTGTTCGAACAACGGATCGAGGGCGGTGAACAATCCGCCGGCCGACGGTTCGCACAAGCCCCAGCTCCCCGATATCACGCTGGCGTTGTCGGCATCGACGATCTGGCTCCATACATCGTTGACCCCGGACGAATCGTCCGGGCCCTCATACGAGGTGATCGACGCGCTCGGCGTCTGCGTGGCGAGCTGTTCGATGTCGAGGTCGGCCTCCTGGGTCCCACCCGTGTTCGAACCGCCGCCGCCGTCGACCGGTACGACGGTGACCGGCACGTGCAGCCCGACGCAGGACTCGTACGCGTCGACGTCAGCCTGCGAGGACGAGGCCAGCTCGAGGACGGCCACCTTCTGCCCGACACCGTCAGCCCCATCACCGATGAGCGTGTCGATGCCGTAGTGGGTCCCGGCGCCGTCGGGGGTGAGCCCGCCGATCTGGGTCGCCAACTGGGTGGCCGCCGGGCAGGTGACCGACTGCGCCTGCGGGGAGAGCGCTCCCACGCTCGAAGAAGGCGCGGCGGCCGGCTGCGGCAGCGCGGCCAACAACGGAACGGCGACCGAGGCATCATCCAAACCCAAGATGGCGGCGACGTTGTCGGCGAGCGCGGGTGGGACTTGTGGGGCCTGGCGCGAGGCGAAGACCATGGAGCCGTTGTTGGCCCGATAGCGGTGGATGGCGATCCCGAGGCCCTTGGACACCTGGGCGCTGGACCCGCTGGCCGTAAGGGTGAATCCCGAGGTGTAGGCGGGGCGCAGGCCGAGCCGCTCGAGCCAGGCGGATACGGCGTCGATCACGCTTGGCGCGGGAGCGAAGTCGCGATCGAACGCTCCCGGGGCCAGCCACTGGTGGTACTGGGCCGACCCCGGGCCATAGAGGCGGCCGAGCAGCGCCGCAATTCCAGCGGGATTCGACGGCGAGAGCACCACCTCCAAGGAGACCGGCTGGCCGGCCGGGAGTGAGCCCAAGAAGTGGAGGCCGGCCGGGAGCGGAGCCGGGGCAAGCCAGCTCGGTCGCACCAGCCCTCCTGAAGAGGCCCCGGATGCCGGGATCGCATCGATCAGCGCCACCATCGCCACGAGGAGCGACAGCACGAGCGCCAATGCAGAGGACCGGGCCCACCCCGATCGCCTGGTCACCCGGTGAAACGGCTCGGGATGCCGACGCGCCATCACCGTCATCTCCTCGGACGCTACTACCGGGTCCCTTCGAAGTCGGGCTGGCCACCGGCGGCCCGACACGGCACGAGCGGGGTCCGTGACGGCGCTCGAACACCGAGCCGCGGCAGCGAGACCGACAAGCATCGCCGCCATCGCGCCCAAAGCGATCCCGTGGCCTTCGAGTGTTGCGACTCCTCCGAGGTTCCTCGCCGGGGCTGATCTCTGCCTTGGCGGCATCGTCACCGTGGCGGACGCCCTCCTCGTCGCCAGAGTCCCCCCATCGATGACCACGGAGAGTGAGATCACGCTGGACGAAGTTCCAAAACTGCCTGTTGAACTGGGAGTTCACTATGGGATTGACCCCACTGTCTGCGCCGGAGACGGCTATAGTGTTTGGCTCACCAGCCAATTGAAGGGGCAGATATGGCCAGGTTGATGGCACGGACCGGCGCCCTCGTCGCCACTCTTGTGCTGGGCTTCGCCGTGCTGGCCGCACCGCCGGCCGGTGCGACCGAACACGTCGGAGGAGCCTTCGGGTCTACGCCGCTCGGCAAATTCCACACCCCGTTTGACGGGACGCCAAAAAGCGTCTGTGGCAGCGTCACCGCGGGAGATGCCGCGTGCCTGTCCTGGGTCCTCCAGAACGGCAACCAACCGAGCACCGGATCGGCCGTTGTCAATGCTCCCACCGGACTTTCCCCGAGCGTGATCGACTCGGTGTACGGCTTCTCCAGCGCGACCTCGGGCGGATCGGGTCAGACCATCGCCATCGTCGACGCCTACGATGACCCCAACGCGGCCAACGACCTGGCGACCTTCAGCACCGAATATCACCTGCCGACTGCTGTGCTCAGGAAGGTAAACGAATACGGGACCACAGCCCCCCTGCCGGCGTCCGACCCCAACTGGGCCCTCGAGATCAGCCTCGACATCGAGTGGGCACACGCCATCGCTCCGGGTGCCAGCATCCTGCTGGTGGAGGCCAACAGCAGCAGCCTGTCCGACCTGTTAACGGCGGAACAGTTGGCCGCAGAGGACGCCAACTACGTGTCGAACAGCTGGGGAAGCAGCGAGTTCGGTGGCGAGAGCAACTACGACTCGTACCTCACCTCACCGGCCGGCCGGCACGTCAGCTACTTCGCCGCTACCGGAGACTCTGGCGGGGCCATCGATTACCCGGCAACCTCACCCAACGTGGTCGCCGTGGGCGGCACCAGCTTGAAGTTCACCAACAGCAACGCCCTGGCGTCGGAGACGGCGTGGAGCGGCGGCGGTGGCGGGTGTAGCGCGTATGAGACGGCCCCGAGCGCCCAGTCCAGCTTCAGCCAGTATTCCCAGGTGGGTTGCAACGGCAAGCGCGCCGTCCCTGACGTCTCGATGGAGGCCGACCCCAACTCCGGGGTGTCGATCTACGACAGCACCACTTACGACGGCAGCAGCGGCTGGTGGACGGTCGGTGGCACCAGCGTCGGCACCCCCATCTGGGCCGCCGAGTCAGCCGTACTCGGATCGGTGGTTTCGCCCGCCACTGTGTACGGTTCGTCGATCCCGTTCCGCGACATAGTGAGCGGGAGCAACGGCCATCCAGCCCTCATCGGATACGACCTGGCGACCGGGCGTGGCAGTTGGGCCTACACCCCCGGCACGATCACCGGGCTGACCGCTGCTGCCGGGAATGGAGTCACTCTGTCTTGGACTGCCCCCACCGGCGCACCGATCTCGAGCTACAACATCTGGCGAGGGACCTCCTCGGGCGGTGAAACGGAACTAGCTCACGGAGCGACCGGCACGAGCTACCCAGACACCTCCGCCAGCTCGGGCACAAAATACTTCTACGAGGTGCAGGGCCTGAACAGCGCCGGAAGTGGACCGTTCTCCAACGAAGCCTCGGCCACTGCCTCGGGGTCGGCACCAGCCATTCCCGGCGCCCCCACCGGACTGAGCGCCTCCTACGCTTCCGGCCAGGTGTCGTTGTCCTGGACAGCACCGATCGGTTCGGTTGTGACGAGCTACAACGTGCTGCGCGGCACGGCCTCGGGCCAGGAGTCGCCCCTGACGAGCGTGACGGGCAAGACCACCTACTCCGACACCACGGCCACCGCCCCAGGGACCTACTACTACGAGGTCCAGGCGGTGAATAGCGCCGGGGTCGCCGGGCCGACATCGAACGAAGCCTCGGCACCGGTGCCTTCAAGCAGTCCCCCGCCCCCGACGGGCCCTGGGCCGGCCGCGAACTTCTCGGTTACCTGCGCCTTGAACACCTGCACCTTCACCTCCACCTCGACCGACAGCAGCGGAACGATCATCACCTACTCGTGGAGCAGCACGGATGGGGTAACCGGTACCACCCGATCAATCCAACACACCTACGCAACGGGGGGATCGGACACGGTAAGTCTCACCGTCACCGACAGCAACGGGCGCAACTCTTCGAACACGGCCTCCATCGAGTGTAGCCAATTCTTTGCGTGGGTTTTTTGCAGTTGATCAATTTTGGTTTAACTGAGCAGCGGCACTATTGGGAGCGGTCGGGATCAGGCGTGGACGCTCCGCCGGTTCCCACCCCTAGAGGTGGTACCGCCCGACCTCAGCGGTAAGCATGGAACGCCGCCTGGCGCCGTGCGACATCAGCTCGACCCGAGGGAATCCCACGTCGAAGATGCGTGGGCGCTTGGGCTTCAGTGGTTCGAGGCGCCGCAACTGAGCGAGGGGCCTCTTCCACCGGGATACGCCTCTTCTCCACCCAGCTCACCGTGGCAGAGCCCCCTTCGTGGCGGATGAATTCTCCCGACCGACGGTCGGGGTGTCGACATCGTCGACTGGGTCCCGCAGTTCCGCCACGAAGCGGGCTCTGCCACGGTGCTTGGCCTCAGGGATATGTCCGCGTCGACGGCTGCCGCGTCAACACCGCCTTGCCGGTGAAGGCTTGTGGAACCAACAGCTGCAACCGGTTGGGAACTGGCCGCCGAGATGGCGTTCAGCGCCGTCTGGACGGTGGTCTGAGGCAGGGCCTCTATGCCACCGAAGACCGTGAGGCCGAGGGGTGCTTGACCATCGGTCTCGTAGGTCAACGGTGCGGCGATCCCCGTGGGGTCGATCCCGTAGGGGCTTCCGGCCTGGTTCAAGAACCCGGTCAGGTAGGTCCCCACGGTCGAGGGATTCTCCGTCAAGAGCACCGGCTCGGGTCCCGTGAAGAACGGGGTCGATCCGAAGTGAGCCACATTCCCCGTGAACACGCTGGAGGTCAGCGCGTCGGCGAAGTAGTCACCTCGGGCCAGGGCAGCGTAGAAGCACTCGTGAGTCCCGACGTGGTACGAAGCCGGGTCGTCGTAGAAGAAGCCCGACGGCCCCTCTCCGTGCGTCAGGGTGATCCCTGTCTGGTCGCCGCACCTCAGGCCCCAACCCAGTCCTTCGTTGAGTCCGTTCGCCGTGTACACGTTGGGGTTCAGCTCAAAGTCGGCCAGCTGCACCGAGGTGTCGGTGTAGTCAGTCCCGGCGATGCGCAGAACCGAAATGTTCTCGGCCGCTAGTTGCGCGTTCACGCTGTCGGCGATGGCGATCGGCCCACCCACTTCGATCACCTGTTGAATCCCAAGGTCCAACAGACCGGTCAACGCCTGGGTGGAGAGGCTGGTCGGGTTGGTGCGCTGCAAGGTTGAGCAGGCCGACGTACCCAGAGTCCACGTAGGTGGCGATCGCCTCGGCCGTGTCATCGGCCACCGGACCGTCGATCCGGATGACGTTGAGATCGATCGGGGTGCCGAGCGCATTGACGCGAGGCACCGACCCACCACACTGGTACTGCGGGGTGTGCTCCAGGGTCGTCTGCACGCCGTTGGACACCGCCAGGGGTCCGCCCACAATGAAGACGGTGCTGATGCCCTCTTCTTGGATGGCCTGTTCCGCATAGGGGGACAGGCTGGCCGTCGGAGTGAGCAACACACCGGTGTGGTAGTAGCTGGCCAGGTAGCTGCCCGTCAGGGCGTCCGGCCAGTTCTGGTCGGTCGCCAGCACCACCGAGGAACCGACGTTGTCAGCGGTGGGGTCAGGGTTGGCGTTGTTCGGCACGCAGAACCCACCGGGGGTCGGCGGCCACTGGGCCTCCAAGGCGGCTTCGGCCGTCTGGTCGGCGACCGACCCCGCGATGCGGGTACCGGTCGTCGCCTGGCCAACGGCGTAGATCTCTATCTCGCCGTCACCCGCCTGGAAGTTCTCGTTCCCAATTTCGGGGAGCACGAGGCCGCCGGTGCACTCATCAGTGGCGGCGTCCCAGGCTGCTCCGACCATGACCGTCGCGCCCACCGGGCCCTCGTAACCGTCCGGGGCATCAACGGTGATCCCCGAGAAGGTGTAGGTGGTCGGCGTCGTCGTCGACGGGAAGAGGACCTGGCTGACCAGGGTGTTGTCGGTCGAGTCGGGGCTCGTAAACGTACCGGTCTTGTATGCGTAGGTGCCCGAAGAACTGTCGGCCAAGAACACCGTCGAGGTCACCGTCCCGGTCCCGCCCTCGTTGCTGGTGTTCACCGTGAACGTGGGGTTGGTGGCCGTGGTGGTGAAGCTCCCGTCGCCCGCGCTCAGGGTCACACAGACAAACCCTCCGGTTGTCCCAATCGGCGCGCCGAGCGCCGGGACGGCGTCCAGAGTGGACTCGGTCAACACGATGTTGCTGATCGGGGCGTTGATGGCGCTCGGCAGCACAGAGACAGCCGGGTTGTTGGCCGTCACGAAGAACCAGCTCGCAGCCGGTTCGGCGGTCGCTCCGGCGGTGATGCCCTCGGCAGAGGGGCTCCCGGGGAGAAGGTCGATCGCATTCGGTTGGTCGCTGATCGGGCCGAACACCGGCGTGACACTGCCCGGGGTCGAGGCGGAAGCGGAGCCCGCGAAACTGAGCGTGCCCCCCACCATGCCCAGCACTCCGAGGATCGCAACTGCGACCGAGAGGAGCGGACGATGAGGCCGTAGCCTCTTCAGAATCTTCAACTGTGGTCTCCTTGTATTGGAAGGTGCCCGATTCCGAGCACCTTGACAACCTCCGCGCATCGACTGCTGGTACCTCACTCGGGTACCGGCACCAGGCCGCTCCCGAAGAGTCGACGCACGATAGGGCAACCCCTCTCGCAGTTCAACCTCCACCTTGTACAACCGCCGGAGGGACGAGTCTGTGACAACTTCTGCCCGGGTTCCCTGCTCTGGGCCCGAGAGCTTCATCGATGTTGGTGGGGACGCGAGCAGAGGGGCCCCTTAGGGCCCCTCTGCTCGCAAAGACTGCTTATTGATGGCACCCACCCCGGTGCCCCATGAAAGGGACACCAGGGTAGACGCCAGTCAGTTTGTGGTTATGGGGTCGCGTTGCCTCCCGCCGAGATGGCGTTCAGCGCCGTCTGGACGGTGGTCTGAGGCAGGGCCTCTATGCCACCGAAGACCGTGAGGCCGAGGGGTGCTTGACCATCGGTCTCGTAGGTCAACGGTGCGGCGATCC
Organism: uncultured Acidimicrobiaceae bacterium; assembly: GCA_963804255.1. Taxonomy (GTDB): domain Bacteria; phylum Actinomycetota; class Acidimicrobiia; order Acidimicrobiales; family RAAP-2; genus Palsa-461. Next base: position 479,530 of record CAWDPK010000006.1, read on the forward strand.
CCGTGGGGTCGATCCCGTAGGGGCTTCCGGCCTGGTTCAAGAACCCGGTCAGGTAGGTCCCCACGGTCGAGGGATTCTCCGTCAAGAGCACCGGCTCGGGTCCCGTGAAGAACGGGGTCGATCCGAAGTGAGCCACATTCCCCGTGAACACGCTGGAGGTCAGCGCGTCGGCGAAGTAGTCACCTCGGGCCAGGGCAGCGTAGAAGCACTCGTGAGTCCCGACGTGGTACGAAGCCGGGTCGTCGTAGAAGAAGCCCGACGGCCCCTCTCCGTGCGTCAGGGTGATCCCTGTCTGGTCGCCGCACCTCAGGCCCCAACCCAGTCCTTCGTTGAGTCCGTTCGCCGTGTACACGTTGGGGTTCAGCTCAAAGTCGGCCAGCTGCACCGAGGTGTCGGTGTAGTCAGTCCCGGCGATGCGCAGAACCGAAATGTTCTCGGCCGCTAGTTGCGCGTTCACGCTGTCGGCGATGGCGATCGGCCCACCCACTTCGATCACCTGTTGAATCCCAAGGTCCAACAGACCGGTCAACGCCTGGGTGGAGAGGCTGGTCGGGTTGGTGATCAGGATTGGCAGGTGCTCAAAGTACGACAACGAGCTGGCCGAGGTGGCGTCCTGGAACGTGTTGTCCGTCGCCAAGATGGCCGTGCGCACCGGGACGGTCGGGAGGGTGCCCTCGTTGGTCCCGAGCGTGTCGTTGTAAGCGGTAACGCCGAAGGGGCTACTGGCCGTCGGAGGGCTGACGTACTTCACAGCCGCTGCAAGGTTGAGCAGGCCGACGTACCCAGAGTCCACGTAGGTGGCGATCGCCTCGGCCGTGTCATCGGCCACCGGACCGTCGATCCGGATGACGTTGAGATCGATCGGGGTGCCGAGCGCATTGACGCGAGGCACCGACCCACCACACTGGTACTGCGGGGTGTGCTCCAGGGTCGTCTGCACGCCGTTGGACACCGCCAGGGGTCCGCCCACAATGAAGACGGTGCTGATGCCCTCTTCTTGGATGGCCTGTTCCGCATAGGGGGACAGGCTGGCCGTCGGAGTGAGCAACACACCGGTGTGGTAGTAGCTGGCCAGGTAGCTGCCCGTCAGGGCGTCCGGCCAGTTCTGGTCGGTCGCCAGCACCACCGAGGAACCGACGTTGTCAGCGGTGGGGTCAGGGTTGGCGTTGTTCGGCACGCAGAACCCACCGGGGGTCGGCGGCCACTGGGCCTCCAAGGCGGCTTCGGCCGTCTGGTCGGCGACCGACCCCGCGATGCGGGTACCGGTCGTCGCCTGGCCAACGGCGTAGATCTCTATCTCGCCGTCACCCGCCTGGAAGTTCTCGTTCCCAATTTCGGGGAGCACGAGGCCGCCGGTGCACTCATCAGTGGCGGCGTCCCAGGCTGCTCCGACCATGACCGTCGCGCCCACCGGGCCCTCGTAACCGTCCGGGGCATCAACGGTGATCCCCGAGAAGGTGTAGGTGGTCGGCGTCGTCGTCGACGGGAAGAGGACCTGGCTGACCAGGGTGTTGTCGGTCGAGTCGGGGCTCGTAAACGTACCGGTCTTGTATGCGTAGGTGCCCGAAGAACTGTCGGCCAAGAACACCGTCGAGGTCACCGTCCCGGTCCCGCCCTCGTTGCTGGTGTTCACCGTGAACGTGGGGTTGGTGGCCGTGGTGGTGAAGCTCCCGTCGCCCGCGCTCAGGGTCACACAGACAAACCCTCCGGTTGTCCCAATCGGCGCGCCGAGCGCCGGGACGGCGTCCAGAGTGGACTCGGTCAACACGATGTTGCTGATCGGGGCGTTGATGGCGCTCGGCAGCACAGAGACAGCCGGGTTGTTGGCCGTCACAGTGACACCTTCGACGTACGCGTTGGCAGCGCACTGACTACCGACCGTAGCAAACGACGTGTTGGGCACCCCAGCGGTGCCTCCCCAGAGGCCCTGGGTGCCGGCCACGGTGCCGTTGAGGGTATTCGCGCCGGTGTTGCCGCTCGATCCCAGCACGTAGCTGCACGTGTCGGTGGCAGCGGTGGCGGTCCTGATCAGGCCGTTAGCGGTGTTCGCCCCGGTCGTGTAGTTCACGTTAATGACACCCAATTCCCAAACTCCCGGGAACGGTGGCGCCTCAAGACCCGGAGCGTTGTTCAAGGTGATGACGAGCACGTCTTGGAGGCCCGCCGAGATGTCGGCCGCGGTGTCGTTGGGGTTGGTCTCCGTCTTGACCCCACAACCGGTGCTGAGACAGGGCGACGTCGCTCCCGCCACGTTCGGTGCCTGTTCGACGACCACCGCCGGGGTGTTGGCGAACACGACATAGTTGTTGTTCGTGTAGTCGTTGACCCCGCCCGTAGCGATGGAGCTATTCGGGAAGATCGGGATGAAAATCTGGTCGTTGACCGACCACGCTCCGGGCGGGAGGCCATACCCATTCACCGCGAAGAACCAGCTCGCAGCCGGTTCGGCGGTCGCTCCGGCGGTGATGCCCTCGGCAGAGGGGCTCCCGGGGAGAAGGTCGATCGCATTCGGTTGGTCGCTGATCGGGCCGAACACCGGCGTGACACTGCCCGGGGTCGAGGCGGAAGCGGAGCCCGCGAAACTGAGCGTGCCCCCCACCATGCCCAGCACTCCGAGGATCGCAACTGCGACCGAGAGGAGCGGACGATGAGGCCGTAGCCTCTTCAGAATCTTCAACTGTGGTCTCCTTGTATTGGAAGGTGCCCGATTCCGAGCACCTTGACAACCTCCGCGCATCCACTGCTGGTACCTCACTCGGGTACCGGCACCAGGCCGCTCCCGAAGAGTCGACGCACGATAGGGCAACCCCTCTCGCAGTTCAACCTCCACCTTGTACAACCGCCGGAGGGACGAGTCTGTGACAACTTCTGCCCGGGTTGACCCGAGTTCTCACTGAGCGGTCTGAACCGTCCCCAGCCAGACCTTCGCCCAGGTTCACACGGCACCCCGACACCGTGCCCAGGCTCGCGCTTACTCCCGGGAATGAACCTCTGGTTGAGGCTGAGATTTGCGGACTGAACGATTCCTCCGTGCTTCACAATCGCTGGGGATCCGCACGGGCCTGAGGCAAAGGGGATCGCCGCAATGGCCATGCTGCCGTCTTCGTGCACCGCCCCGTCAATCTGTCCATCTGCTTGGTCGCGATCGATTTCGATGATCGGGCGGTGCGCAACGTCGCTGACAAACCGATGCTCGGGACCTGTCCGCCTCCGCTCCAGAGAGGCCAGATCGTGAAGGACCGCTGGAGACAGCTGGCGCGGGTCACATACGCCACCCTGGGCGAACAGCCTCGCCTGGCTCCTGCTCGAGGGATCCTCGGTTCTGCCCTTCTTGAACTTTGAGGCAAGTCTCACGCTGCTCGCTCAAGGTGTGCTCGGGTGGCGTCGTCCTCGACGGAAGGCTCGATCGTGCGGGGGGCCTGGCGGCGTGAACCGGGGGCGAGCGGTTGGTCCGCGACCAGGAGCGGCACGGTCGAGGCCGTCGCGTGGTCGGTCTCGGCATCGGCTGGCGCTTTCGCGTCGGGAGCTGCTAGCGCACGGATTTGGCAGTTCTCGTAGCGTCCATCGCCTGGGCGGGGGTCCTGAGCGGCCTCGGCTATGACGCCGGGAGCCACCTCGGCCACAAGTCCTCCTACCTGCTCCCACGGGGGACCCGACTCAGCCTCTCAGTGTCTCCCTTGATGGTCTCCCACGGGGCGCTCCGGCCCCGGGCCACGTCGGTTCACGAGATCGCGCACAAGCGATCCGGCCGTGGCGTCTCCTCGTCGAGCCGGGGATTCCTAGGTGGCTTCACCTTCCCCGAACTCCCGATCCGTCTCGCCCTGTTGGTCCCCGGTGAGCTGAACGCACGTCCTTAGGTGACCTATCCCCAATTCCCCTAACACACGCCCCGCGGTGTCGCGTGATCGCGCCCGTGGTCGGTGCTCCCACCGTGCTGGACCAACCGTGCTGGACCAGCGGCAGTTCGAGCACCCGCTGGCGGTCGGCGGCACTTTTCGTGGGGTGGCAACGCTCGTCTGGCTGCTGGCCCTCTCGGTGATCTGGATACCGCGCCCCGAGAGCTTCTTCAGCCGAGTTCAGTCCCCCTCGGGTCCTTCGATCGATGCTCTCGGCACGACACCCGACACCGAGAAGATGGCCGCCAACGCGTTCGGCGCCCTGCCCCACCATGCCACCGCCACCTCAGCGGTCACCCTCCAGGCCACCGGGTTCGTCGAACACCACCTCGATGCCCGGCTCCTGACGTGCGCAGTCGGCGTCCGCGTCTTCGTCTGGCCGCCATTGGTGGGCGTTCGATCCCTCGTGCCTCCCGGCATCGACTGAGGTCACCGCGGACGACGATCGCCGGATGCGGTGTCGCCAGAAGATCGCCACCGTGTCGCGCCATATGGACCACACCGAACGAATCGAGATGGTGCTCGACGCCCGCTTCTGGACGCGAACAGGGAGCTCCACCAGCCGGTCGAAGCCCAGCTGACGAGCCAGCACGAAGAGCTCCAGATCGAAGGCGAATCCGTCTTCGATCATGAAGGGAAGCAGGACCGAGAGCACCTCTCGTCGGACGAGCTTTACCCCCGTTTGGGTATCCACCAGGGGGAGGTCGAACAGGTTCTTCACTAGGTGTCGATAGGCCCACGAATAGACCTTGCGCACGAACGGATAGTGGATCCGGCCTCCGCGGTGGAGCTTGGTGCCATAGATGATGTCGGGGTTGTCCGCGGTCGCCGTCACGAACTCGCTGAGCACCTCGGGCGCGATGTCCCCGTCTGCGTCGATGAACCCGATGTACCGACCCGAACCGCGCGACATGCCTTCCCTGAGCGCGTACCCCTTTCCTCGATTGGTCGGGAGGACGATCGTCTGAAGCACCCCGGGGAGAAGCCCGTCGAGCGCCCGGTGGCTCCCATCGGTCGACCCGTCGGAGACCGCGATGATCTCAAAGGTGATCCCCGCCGCCGACAGCGTTGTTGCCGAACGCTCGAGGGTGTCGAGCAGAACCGTCGGGCCGGGATTGAAGAAGGGCAGCACGAGCGTCACGTCCATTCCGAGATCATCCACGGCGGCTCACCTCTCGGGGACGGGCCGGTTGGGCCCGGCGGCCCGCCATTGCGTTCATCTCGGACGACACGAAGTCTCCAAACGACCCATTGAGGGCTAAATGAGGCCCAGGATCAATTGAGAAGAAATTGTGTGAACAGTCCTCCCGGGCGATCGCCCGCGCCCAAAGCAGCGCTCAGGATATCGATCACCGACTGCACCCTCATCACCGCTACCGCGGCGAGGACGGTCCCGCGCTGGCTCAGCGTTCCAGGGTAGCGATGGGCGCAGTCAGTGGTGCGTCGGGCACCGCGAGCCCACCCTCGGGCTCTGAAGCCGACGTCGGGGACTCGCCTTGTGAGGGTGCCGAGTCTGAAGTAGAGGTTGAGGGTTGGACACCGATCGAGGTCGAGGACTCAGACGGCACAACCGCCGACGGATCCGAAGACCCTCCCTGGGCCGCACCCGCTCCCAGGACGACCACCGTCAGCTGGACGGTGTTCTCGGGCTCGACCAGCACCAGCTGGGCAACGAACTGCGTGCCGTCCAGGAGGGAACCGTCGGGCTGACTTCCCGGAGGAGCCGACACCAGACCACGGAAGACATACCCGGCATCGCCGGGCGATCCGGTCAACCCTTCGAGCGTCCCTTCCAGGTCCACCGCCGCGCTGCCGATCCCGCTCACGGTCGCCGTGATCCACGGGGTGGGAGACGACAGACAGGCATCGACGCTGAGCGTCGCTCCAGCCGATGTCGACGGAGACGCAAAGGAACTCACGGCTGCCGACGAGTCAAAGGCCAGGTCCTGACTCACCGTGGAGAGGTCCTGAGGCGAGGTGTTCGCCACCGAGACGGCGTCTGCAAGACCGAGAGGCGTTCCGGCGCTGAACCCGGCTCCCGGTGCCGCGACACCGTTGGAAGCGACACAGTTGGCACCGGCCACGGCCGCAGGCGCAACGGCGGCGGCCGATCCGGTGGTGCTCGAGCCGCTCGGCGTTCCCACGCCGGCGTTGACCCAGCCGTAGGCCGAGGTGGCGCTGGTGGCAGAAGAAGATCCGGACGACGACACAGCGACCGCCTGGGGTGTCGCGGCCGGCGGCGAGGGCGCGGGAAGCACGTCCACCACCGGCACCGAATGCGTGATGACGGCCACCGCCACGGGGGCCGGAGCAGTCGGGATGGCCAGCGCCACCGCAGACGCCGAGAACGTGGCGGCGGTCGCGGCCAGACCGAAGACGAGCGACCCGCGGGGCACGGCCGAGACGAGCGTCATCGCGCTCTGGGCAACCGGAGAGGCGCTCAGCTGAGACGCCACCCGATCGAATAAGGAGGACGCTCCCCCGCCGAGTCCCGGCGTTGGGCTCGAAACAGGCGCCGACACGGGATCGGCCATGTCGAACGTGCGCCGGCCGGGCCGCCTCCCGAGGCTGGAAAGCCGCGCGGCCAGTCTCGACTGGAAGACCCGGGTGAAGATCGGCAGCGAGATGAGGGCCCCCGCGGCCGACTCGATCCCGCCGAGGCTCCGCTGCAGGAGCATCCGGGCACGGTGGACCCGGGCCCGAGCGTTCTCGATCGAGATGTTCTCGAGGTCGGCCATGTCGTCGTAGGTCATGCCCCGGACCTCGTGCAACACGAAGGCGGCGTGAAGGTGCGCCGGCAGGCCGCGCATGGCCGTGCGGAGCGAGGCCACGGTGACCGGATCGCTGACCTGGTCGGCGACGTCGGCTACGTGACGGCCGTCGGTCAACGAAGTGAGCACCAACCGGCGGTCGCGAGAGAACCTCACCCGCTGGTCGGAGCAGACGTGGTTGAGAATCGTATTCAGCCATGCGCCGAGCCGGAAGTCGCCGGACAATCCGAACCTCCGGATGCCCTTGAAGGCCCGCTCGAAGGTCTCCTGAACGGCATCGTCGACGTGTCCCGCCGGCCCCAAAATCGCGCGGGCCCGGGTCCTCAGGACCTCATAGTGGTCGTCGACGATGATGGAGAATGCGTCGGTGTCCCCGGCCAAGTGCGCGCTGACCAGCAGCCGATCGCGCTCGGGGCCTGAATCGGATCGAGGCGGGTAGGCCTCCGGTGGCCGCGCGATCCGGTCTTGGATCGTCACGACGACGCCCTCAGCCGAAGCTCGATCCGCGCGACGCGCGTTCGATCAGGCACTCGAACCATCCATCTCCTCTTAAAAACCCCGCCCGGGGTTCGAGAGAACCCGGACGATCTCGCCCGGTCCCCTGCCTCGTTGAGGCCGACAGTAGTGGCTGGGACCGGAAATTGCACTCTTTGCGCCTAGGAGATATGGAGCTGCGCCGACCCCCCGATCTATTGCTCCCCCGGTCCGTCGCTCCCGGGCGTTCCCGATGGTCCGGGCGAACCATCCTCGATCAGGCGAACCGGGGGCGCCAGCCGCCAAATCGGTGGGATCGGACCGGGCGCAAGTGCAGATGCCGGGAGGAAGACCCCCTACTTTCCGCCGTCCTGGGAGGCGATCAAGCTGGACAGGCCTTCGGCCGAACGAGCGTGCGCGGACGGCGCCTCGCCCGTGTAGCCGCTCCAACCGGTCGGTGACACGTAACCGAGGATCGGATAGCCATCGACGGTCGAGGTCGTGGGGTCGAAGTACCCCGAATCCCAGACGGCGTCCACGTTGCCCTGGGCGTCGATCGGAGGGCCGGAATTCCCCGAAACCACGTCGATCTGGCCCTGGCTCACCCCGACGACGATCCCGACGTGAGCCCCATAGGCGCTGGCCATGTCCCCCCAGACCACGGCGTCACCGGGCTGGGGGTCATTGGTGGCTCCGGGAAACCAGGCCCCGGTGTGCGATTCGCCCCAGTCGACGAAGGTGAAGCTCCATCCGTTGATCCCGGCGGTGTCGATCCCGGCGGCGGCCCAGACCCACTCGGCGAAGTCCGAGCACCACTCCTCGGCACTGGTGCCCGGCGCACAGCCGGTGGAAACGCCCCGAGCCCAGTAGGCGGTGTAGGAGTTGCAGTTGCTGGCAGGCGGGGTCTCGATCACCGCCGCGTTGTGCTGGTCGGCGCCTTGTGCGGTCTCCACGATCTGTTGGACGACCGCCGGGGGGTTCGGACCGGCCTCGTAGACATGCACCGAGCTGCCATAGACGATCGGGCTCGGGGCCGTGCCGACCGACGGGCCGGTCGAAATCTGGGTCAGGTCATAGTAGTTCCAGGTTCGACCCCACAGGCCGTCGTTGACCGTCTCGACTAGGTCTCCGTCGGTCGCCTCGGCGTAGATGTGCAGAGAGTTGGTGCCGTAGAGCACCGCCCCGGGGTCACCCACGATCGTCGGACCACCGCTGATCGACGTCAGGTCGTAGGAGTTCCAGAGCCGGCGGCCGGCCCCGTCATTCACGAACTCGATCAGGTGGCCGCCGGTCGACCGGGTTTCGACGTGGACCGTCGCTCCGTACGCGACCGGGCTCGCACGCCCGGTGATCGAGGGTCCACCGGACGCCTTGGTGAGGTCGTAGGCGTTCCATGCTCGGCCGCCCTCCCCGTCGTTCACGAACTCGGTCAGGTCACCGTTTTGAGCGACCCCGTACACGTGGACCGAGCTGGACCCGTAGAGGACCGCGTCGGGATCGCCACCGAGTACCTGACCCCCGGCGACCTGGCTCAGGTCGGTCTCGGCAAACGCTCCGTTGGCATTCGTCAGCTCGACCAGATCGCCGCTGGCCGCCCGGGCGAACGCGTCGATGGCGGACCCGACGACCAGGGCATCGGGATCTCCTTGGAGAGTGGCACCGGCCAGCGATTCGCTGAGATCGACCTCTCGCCAGGTGGGGATGGCGGAGCTGGCCGTGAACTCGACCAGTTCGCCGTCCGACGTCTCGGCAAAGACGTCCATCGTGCCGTTGACGAGGACGGCAGCCGGGTCGTCGGTGATGGCCGGGCCCCCCGAAAGCTGGGTCACGTCGTAGGTATTCCAGAGGCGGCCCCCGGCGTCGTCGTTGGTGAACTCGACCAGTTCGCCGGTCGCCGATCGGGCAAAGACCTGTAGCGCGTCCCCCTCGCGCAGTGGACTCGGACGTCCCGAAATGGTTGGTCCCTCGGAGCCCACGCTCTGGTTGTAGGAATTCCAGAGCCGGCCTCCGGAACCGTCATTGGCGAACTCCTGGAGCGGCATGACGGTTCCGCCGACCGATGCTGCCGCCGGTTCGTTGGAGCCGATGCTGATCCCAAACACCGCCAATGGCACGGCCACGAGCAGTCCCAGCACGAGTATCCAGACGAAAGCCCGGCGCGGGGAGGTCGAGGTCGACCTGTTCGGGGTCACTGAGAACGCAGGCATGAACCCACCAGGAGCAATCGAAAGGAGAGCCGGACACTGAGGAGCGATCACCGCGGACCGCCGCCTGTGGGGACAAACGCTACCGGGACCGTCGTCCGAACTGGCTGATCCCCACCGAACCCGGGGCATCGGGCGAAGCGTCTCGTGTCGGTTCCCATCACGGCTTCGGGCCCGTTCCCCGCCCGGCAATCCGCCGGCCTGCCGGTCCACCCAGCCCGACCGGTCATCGCGCCGAGCGAACCCGCGCACCACGGCTCGCACCAGGACCCGTGGCTCGAAGGAATGCCGCCCCTGTACCTCGGCGATCCCGAGGTCTCGGGTCGAAGCAACGACGGCACCCCCGAGCGGGATAACCCTCAACCTGAGACTTACTTACCCTCAAGTTGAGGTTTAGATCTTCCCCTGCAGGCCCGGGACGGCCTTTCGATCAGCTGCTCCCCCGCCGAGTAGACCCGGGCCGGGGCAGCTTGGGCCGGACCCGCTTCAAGAACCGGTACGCCCGATAGGCCGGGTGGCGGTGCAGACGTTCGACCGACGCGTCGCGAGCGGCCACGGCGGCGGCCAGATCGGCGACGTGAGCGTGTAGGCGCGCCACTTCCCTCTCGAGCAAGGCCACGTTCGACCGTGCCGAGCGCAACTCCTCGAGATTGGCGAGTCGGGCGTCGCGCCAGCATTCCCACGATTCGACCAGCCGCTGGCCAAGCACGTTCGCATCCTGGTCCGGCGAGGTCGAGCGCCGGAGCACGAACCCGAACTCGAACCCCTCCTCCCCCAGGTCATCGGTGACGAGACCGTCCACGAACTCCCAGAGCATCCCGCACTGCTCAATGGCGTATCGCAGGACGGGGACGAACTCCTCTTCATCCCAGCAATGGACGTGAATGGACCGATTCCGGTGGAGTTCCAGAGCCTCGGCCAGCTCCCCGGGCTCTTCAGGCAAGCCGATCGTGTTGGAGAGGAACTCGACGAGATGGTCTTCGTCAACGTCGGTGACGTTGGCCTGGTACTCGGCGACCAGGTGCTCGAGCGAGGTCGGCTCCCGGCGACGGTCAAAGGTCCGATGCCGGTTGGGCAGCAGGACAATCGCGATGCCACCGGGACGCAGCACGCGGTAGATCTCGGCGAGAAAGCCGATGGGCTCGGCCAGATGTTCGATGACATGGCTGCAGACCACGAAGTCCTGGCTCGCGTCGGCAATCGGGTTGAGGCGATCGGTGTCAAAATTTGCCACCACGTCGGGAGCAGGGAACGGCGCCAAGTCGCCCAGCTCCGGGAAGAGTTCGCGGTTCTCCTCGGGCTGCCACCGGTCGACGAATCGGACCGACGACCCGACGAAGGGAAGTTCGAACGGCTGATGACCCGGGCCGACCTCGATCCCGTGACCAATGACGTGGCGGGCCAGGAGCCGACGGAGGGCCGTGTGGGTGGTCAGATCCGAAGGATCGGGCTCAATCGCTTCGGTCACCGGTCAACTGTAGCGATGGGCGTCGGAATGCCACACGGATCCGGGAGCTCGGTGCCGGCTCTCGACCGGCCGACTTGGGCTAGAAACGGTCAGGTGCCCCGCATCGTGTATCTGGTCCACGCGCTGCCGCCTCTCGAGAACACCGGCACCCCCCTGGCCGCGTACTCCTATGCACGAGGCTTCGCGCAACGCGGCTGGGAGGTGACCGTGGTGTCCGCCGCCATAGGCGAGACCTCTTGGCCGACCGCACCGGAACGCGACCCATCAGCGGCGTTTGACCGACTCGTCGTCCCCCCAACCCGGCATCTCGGCTCCTATTGGTCGATTGAGGCACCCTCGGCGCCGCGGAGGGCCGAATGCGTGGAAGCGAATACGTTCCGTCGGCTTCTCCAAACCATCGGACCCGATCTCGTCCATGTGGTCGACAACGTCCATCTCCCGCTCGACTGGCCCGAGATCGCCGCGGCACGCGGGATCCCGGTGGTCCGGACGGTGAGTTGCGCCGAAGACCTGTGTGCGCTGGTCGCTCCGGTTTCCCCGTGCTCGGGTCCGAAGGGCTTCTGTGCGGCACCGATCACCCCCGAGCACTGCGCGCGTTGCGTGAGGGCACAGCTCCCCGGTGAATACCCACCACCCGTCCGGAGCGATGATCCGTTGGCGGCCGGCTCGCCACGTTCCATCGATGACGATCAGGACCAGCTGCTGGGAAAGCTCCGACGGAAGAGGGTCCGCGCGACGATGCAGTTCGGGTCCGTGTTCGATCGGATCGTCTTTTCGGGTCAGGGTTGGCGCCGATACTTCGAAGAGACCCTTCCGCTCGATCCAGATCGAGTTCGGGTGATCGAGATGGGCCTTGACCTGTCCTCATGGTCCGAGGCAGCCAACCAGGATCGCCGGGTGAAGACCGGAGAGCCTGTCGTGTTTTGCCTGGCCGCCTCGCTCGATCGAGCCAAGGGGTACGACCGGGTGGTGCAGGCCTTCTCCAGTCCGGCCCTGTTGGGTCGGAACGACTATCGATTGCGAATCCTCGGCGGTGGTGAGGTCGAGCTCGTGAGGCCGCTGCTCGACGTCAACCCCAATGTCGACCTCATCGGTCCCTACCGAGCCGAGGACCTTCCCGCATTGCTGGCCGACGTGCACGTTGGCTTGTCGACGTCGCGCTTCGAAACGTTCCACCGGGTCAGCCGGGAGTACCTCGCGGCCGGCATCCCGGTCATCGGGAACGGTGCCTCGGGCTTCGGGATCTCAGACGTCGTCTCGTCGGGACGCAATGGCCTCCTCTACGATCACGCCAACCCGGGCGGCCTCGAAGAAGCCGTTCGATCGGTTCTCGACGATCGCGGCCTGCTCGAGCGCTTGACCGACGGCAGCCGGGCCACCCCGATCCGCTCGATCGAAGACGAGGTCGACGACCTGGTCGGTCTGTATGCAGAGCTGATCGAGGAGCAACGATCCGGTGCTCACGGTGACCCGGACTGGGTCGACCAACGATGGGCGATTTCGGACCGCTAACCCAACCGGATCCCCAACGCATCGCGCACCCGGCCGACAAAGGCTTCGGTCGATCCGTAGCGGTCGTCGCAGAACGCACGGCCCTGAGCGCCGAGAATTGGGCCGACCGCCGGGTCGGAGACAGCCCCTATGCACGCCACCAACTCGGCGGCATCGCGGAACCACACGCCGCCGTTGGCCGATCGGACGATGTCGTGTGCCACGCCTCGGGCCGGGACGACGGCGGGCGTGCTGTAACGGAGCGATTCGATGACATGTATCGCGACCAGGCGGCCCGGCCTCAGGTGCACCGTGCATCGCGCCCACGCCATGAGCCGCCAAAGGTCGAGCTGACGGGTCAGTGGTTCGAGCACTTGGGTTGCCCCTCTTCGCCAAACGACCAATGCGTCGGGATGCACCACCACGATGGCATCTTGGATTCTTGAGGCGGCGATCCGAACCAGGTCGGCCGAACCGCCGGAGACATCGGAACGGGCCGGACAGAGGACGAGGACGTAGTTCTCTCCTTTGACCGCCGGGTGGGGCTCGCGGTGGACGCTCGGGTTGACGGGGACCACCAAGCCGACGTCACGGACCTTCGCGGCCACCTCGGCCGACGCGTCGCTCGCTCCCCCGTTCCCGATGGCCAAGATGCCTACCGCATACGGGCCCACGTCGTCGAACATGGCGGGTCCCACCCGGTCGCCCGCCTCCCAGAGGGGGAGCCAGAGGATTGGCCCCGCAGCGGCGTCTAAGACTCCGCCGATCCCGCGGTGTCGGTGACCCGCGACCAGCACGACCTCGGCCCCGAGCTCCGCCACCAACTCCCCTGCGCCACGCCAGGTGGGCCACGTCCCCAACCAGTCAGAGGCGAGGCCGAGGTCTGGACCGCTCGAGCGCGGTGCTGGTTGTGAGCTCGGTGCTGGTTGTGAGCTCGTGACCAACTCGATGACCAGGTTTCGGCGCAAGCCATCGACCATCGGCAATGCGTTCCCCAGCCGGTGCACGGTGAACGCACCGTCGGCCACTTCGAGAGGCTGACTCCCTTCCGGCGTGACGATGTGCACCTCGGTGCGCAACGCGAGTGCTCCCGCCACGCGGCGCACCACCGGTGCTTCCTCGTCCCACGCGGACCAGTCGGCACCACCGATCGGCCACCGCTCGGTCAAGACAGCGAGCTTCGGGGTGGTCTCCCCCTCCACCCCCGCAGAAACTGGCCTGTCCCGTTCAGGCATCCAGACCGTCGGTCGGGCGACCCAGATGATGATCAAGGGTGGTCGCTACCTCGACCAGTCCGCTCGCGATCTCGCGGTAGCGCTCATCAGTCTCGACCAAGAGGCGCTCGTAGGCGTCCGTCAGCTCATCGCAGCGGGTCGCCAGCGCGTCGTTCAGGCGCACCAAGTGGGCGCGCAACTCGCGCTCTTCGGCCATGGGCTCTCGCAGGACGCCGAAGACGACCCTCGCGGCAATCCGCCGCAGCCGTCCGCGCAAGCCCTTTGAAGGCCCGACCGCTGCAGCCGACAAGTGCCAGTGGTGATGGAGATACTCGAGGTCGGCACTGCTCGCCAGCTCTCCGGACATCTCCGTATTGGAGAGCGATTTGATCGTCTGAGGCATCCAGGCCAACTGGTCGGCCTTGTCCCTCAGCTCGGCGACAAGCTCGTCAGCCCGGAGTTCTCTTCCCACCGCTGATCCTCATCTGCTGGTCGCGCAACACAACGCAAGCTTAATCGGCTGAGGTTCCGGCTGAACAAGGGATCGCCGGCTCTCAACACGTCCGCCCAGCGCCGAAGGAACCTCTCGTGATCGGTACCGTACCCGAACATGCCCCGCGTCTTTGACTCGAAGTGCACCAGCTCCGCGTTGGGCGTGTACAAGACGCGATAGCCGGCCTCACGTAACCGAAGGCAGAAGTCGACGTCGTTGAACCCGACCGCGTAGGACTCATCGAATCCCCCCATTTCGCGAAACGCCGAGGTCCGGCACATCATGCAAGCCCCGGTCACCGCGCTCCACTCTCGGGTCAGCGACGCCCAGGCCATGTAGCCCACCTCGCCGGCCGGCATGTCGTGAAAGAGATGTCCGGCCAGCGCACCCAGTCCGATGACGACGCCGGCGTGCTGCACGCTGCCGTCGGGGAACAACAACCGCGCTCCGACGGCCCCCACCTCGGGGCGTTGGGCGTGCTCGAGCATGGCCGCCATCCAACCGCCACCCCCGGCCTCGATGTCGTCGTTCAAGAACAGCAGCACGTCGCTCGAACAGGTGGCCGCTGCCGCGTTGTTGATCACCGACCAGTTGAACGGTCCCGGGTGCCGCACGCATCGCACGTTGGGGCGCCGCACGAGCATGTCGATCAGCGCCAGGGTCTCGGGGTCGGAGCTGTCGTTGTCCACGAGAACGATCTCGAATCGATCGTGACCGGCTCCGGACGCGAGTGAATCCACGCAAGAACGAAGCAGCGGCGCGCTGTCGCGGAACGGGATGATCACGCTCACGCTCAGGTCACGCAGGATCCGTCGGCGGGCGTGGTAGGCGCCCGGGAACGGCCCGGGCTCGATCCAAGCCTGCTCACCGCGTCGATCGAGAGCGTCGCCAAGCGCTCTTCGACTGGCGTCGTGCGCCCACGGCTTGGCCCCGGCATCTCCGGCCGTCGAGCCCTCCACGATTCGCCAGTGGTAGAGAACCTCAGCCACGTGCGCCACCAGTCGCGCCCGTTCGGTTGCCCGGAGCATGAGGTCGAAATCCTGGCTCCCGTCCATCTCGGCGCGGAACCCGCCCAGGTCGACAACAAGGCTTCGACGGATTGCCAACAGGTGCCCGAGATACGGGAAGGCAACCAGGAGATCAGGCGACCAGTCCGGCTTGAAGTGCGGGAAGCAGGGGTCGCCGGAGCCATCGAGCCGGTCTTCGTCGGAGTAGATGACGTCGGTTTCGTCGGTGATGGCGCCAGCCATCAAAGAAAGCGCGTCGGCGGTGAGCTCGTCGTCGTGGTCGACGAAGGCGACGAACTCCCCGGAGGCCAGTTCGAGCGCGGTATTCGACGCCTTTGCGATGCCGCCGTTGGTGCGGTGGCTGGCCAGCTTGATCCGATGGTCGAGCTTGGGCAGGGACTCGAGGTATGAGGTGATCTCGGGATCGCCCGAAGCATCGTCACAGATGCACAGCTCCCAGTCGGAGTACGTCTGAGCGCGGATTGAATCCACGCAACGCTTGAGGAACCACAGTTGAGGCCGGTAGACGGGTACGACCACGCTGATCGGCGTGGGTCGGACCGGGCTTGTCTCCTCGCGGTGCTCCATGGCGTCGCGCTGGCGGTCTTCGAGGCGGCGGGTGAGCCAGGCCCGGTAGTCATCGACGTCGGTGGAGACGTCATGCCACGGCGCTCGTTCGGTCGGTTTCTCCATCTCGGCCTCGCGCACCAACGCGCGGGCGAGCCGGTCGGCTGCGGAGAGGAGGGCATCCCACTCCCGTCGCGCGTCGTCGCTGTCTCGGGTTATCTCAGTCGAGGCTGTTCATCTCCACACGGCCCGTCGTTCATCGGATCTCCAACTCCCGGGCGGATGGCTACATGTTGACCGATGATCACCGGACTGGCGACCGGCGCGTCCGCTCACCTCGGGCCCGGTCGATGCCCCATCAACGGGCTCCTACTAGGGCAGGGTCACCACCTGGGCGGCATAGGCCAGCCCGCCCCCGAAACCGACGAGGAGCGCCACGTCACCGCTTCGGGCCCTACCCTCGGCGAGCAGCCGATGGATGGCCAGAGGAATGCTGGCCGACGACGTGTTCCCGGTCTCAACGATGTCGTCGGCCACCACCACCGAATCGGGGAGATCGAGAGCCCGGACGACGGCTTCGGTGATCCGTTGGTTGGCCTGGTGGGGCACGAAGACATCGATGTCGCCGTAGGGCCACCCCGGCCGCCTTGCAGGCCGCCAGGGCGACCGGCGGCATCCGCTCGGCCGCCCATTTGAATACCCGACGCCCTTGCATGCTGACCGAGGGGGGCCCGAGCGCCGGATCGTCGCGGTATTGGGTCCAGTCCGGAGAGAGCATCAGTGCTTCGCCTCGCTCGCCGTCGCTCCCCCACACCACCGGTCCGATCCCGTCGTGCTCTGACCGCCCGACCACGAATGCCCCGGCGCCGTCTCCGAAGATGAACGAGGTCCCCCGGTCGAGCGGATCGACGAGGTCGGTCATGCGCTCCGCCCCGACCACCAACACGTATTCGGCGGTCCCGCCACGCACCAGATCGCGTGCGACACCCAAGCCATAACAGAACCCTGCGCAGGTCGCGTTGATCTCGAGGGCCGGCGCCTCGGTCCCGAGGCCGGCCGCCACCCGGGCCGAGAGGGGCCAGAAGGGCTGCCCGTCGCTGCAGGTGGCCACCAGCACCATGCCCAGTGACGTCGCCTCGACCCCGGCCGCCGCCAGCGCCTCGGAGGCCGCCGCGGTCGCCATCACCTCGAGGGTCTCGTCGTCGCCCGCCCACCCTCGGTTCACGATGCCACTGCGGCTGCGGATCCACTCCTCCGAGGAGTCGATCAGCTGACAGACCTCCTCGTTGGAAACGGCTCGCCGGGGCCGATAGGCGCCCACGCCGACGACGGAGGCCACGCGCTGGGAAGGGTCGGTCACGGCCGGACCCGCAGTTTCATAGGTCGCCCAACAGCGCTGAACTCCTCATCTGTGCCGGCGAACTTGGCGAAATAGAGGCGGATGTCGTAGCCGCCCGGACCGGCCTCGATCCGCTCCAACACGACGTCGGCGATCCGGTGGGCGGCCAGGTGACCCAGCAGATCGAGCACGTCGTACTCGTAGAGCATCACCGATGAGTCGGTGAACCGACGCAGCGGGCCGCGCACCATCGCCGAGTTGAACCACCGGTGCCCGAGGCGCAGCTCTCTCAGGGCCCGGGCGACATCACTGCCCGGGTCGTGGCAGTGGAACTGGACGAATCCGTGTCCGCCCGGCACGAGCACGTCCAGCAGCTGGTCGAAGAGCGCGAACCCCTCGGAGGCGACGATGTGCTGGAAGACGAGCACCGAGTGAACGAAGTCGACCGGCCCCCACTCCCCGACCGCGTCGGCGTCGATGGTCCGGTCGATCACCAGGGCGTGGGCATTGCCGACACCCCGCTCGTGGCAGCGGGCCTCGGCACGCTTCACCATCGTCGCTGAGACGTCGATCCCGATCGCATGGCAGGACCGTTCGGCCAACGGGACCAGGTTGCGACCAACGCCACACCCGAAATCGAGCGAGACGCCCGGCTCGAAGGTCGCCTCGATCTCGTTTCGGATGATCGAGATGACGTGGGCCACGTGCTCCTCGCCGGATAGCCAGAAGCGGTCCTCGGCCTCTGGCGTCAGGGCCTCGTCGCGAAACTCCTCGCTCGAGAGCACCGCCCACAGTGGATCGGTTCGGGCGAGCTGCTCCCAGGACCTGACATCGCTCTCGAAGACGCTCACCAACCCTCCCGGCCTCCGTTCCCGAACTCGCCCAGAACGAACAGGGCCAAGTTAGTGGAAGACGCTCAAACCAAGGCCGAAACGGTTCCCCACCTCAGCCGCTGATCCCGAACCGCCCGGTCAGGGTGCCCGAGGCCAGCACGTGGCCCCGGATCAAGAAGCGGAACTTCGCATAGGTGGTGGTGCCGTCGACCCCCAGCGACTCGTTGTCGAGGGCGTAGACCGAGAACTGGTAGTGGTGCGGCTCGTCGCCGGGCGGGGGCGCCATGCCGCCGTACGCGCTCTCGCCCCAGTCGCTGAACCCGGTGACCCCGCCGGACTTCCACCCGGCGTCGAGGGCGTGTACCGACGGCGGAAGATCGAACAGTACCCAGTGCGTGAAGCCCACCGTGGTCGGCGCGTCGGGGTCGTAGCAGGTCACCGCGTAGCTCTTGGTCCCAGCCGGACCTTCGCTCCATGAGAGGTCGGGACTGATGTTGTCCCCGCCCACCATGCTGTGGGCCGCCGATGTGGGGATCGTCTCGCCCTCCGCGAACAGGGTGCTTCGAACCTTTAGCGCGTGCTCGGCCACGGATGTCCCTCCTCGTGATGGCGGTCCCTGGTGATCAATGTCGATGGACCGCGACAACGAACGTAACCCGGGAGGGTCGTGTTGTCACGGCCGGGCGGCGCTTGTCCGCCCCATCGACTTCTATGCCTTATCTAATTTGGATCTATTTTGGGCCCTGCTTGTGGTCCTGAGGCTGTGCGCCATTCAAGGGGTCGGCGGTCCCGCCTCACCAGATGGCGACGGGTGTCGGGTGGCGATGCCGAAGCATTCGTTCATATTTGGTCACGAGTCGCCAGCCATGCTCGACGGCATCGACACGGCAGTGTCTGCAATTGCGGTTGTGGTGCCGATCGTCCGGACATGCGCGGAGATCTGCTCGAGGCACGAACACGCCGGAACGACGACTCTGGTCATCTGGTCAGCAGAATGACCATGTGGGGCCTGGCGCTTCATCTCCGGGCTTCGGGCCACGATGACCCCGTTCACCCCCCCCCCAGGTTTGACCGCCTCCCGGGATTGACCGGGAGGTGCCGGGTCAATGGGTGACGAGCCCGGTGGTGTGGTGGGCGGCGATGGATGACAGCGGTGGCGAGAACTCGGACAGGATCTGGCGGACCCGCATCTCGGCCAGCGCGCCTAGTCCGTCGTAGACGTCTACGAATAGTGCGCGGGCCTCGTCCCTCGGCCAGTCCTTCGGCAGCAGCTCGCTCGGAAGCTCGGGATCGAGATTCGGCATGTTGCGCCAGCGGTCCATGATCGTGGTCCGCGCGACCAGGCCCTCTGCCGCGCCAACGTCACCGATGCTGACCCGGCGGCGAAGCTCGGCGAACTCCTCAACGAAGTCCGTGTACACCCGCCGAAGCTCGTCGAGATCCCATGCGGACAACGGCGGGTTGCCCCCGACCCGGTCCCTGATCTCGCCGACGAACACCGTTGACGCCTTGATCTGGAGCTCATCGAGCACCGCGTTGACGTCGTCGGTCGGCGGGTGCGGGCTGATCCACAGGCCGTCGTAGAGCGGCGCGAAACCAAGCCAACGCAAGCGGGTGCGGAGCACCGGACGAGACTGACGCTGGTCCTCGGGGACCGAGAACGCGACGATCGTCCAGCTGCCTGACCAGTGGCGCTCGGCCGCCCCGAACCCCAAGATGTGCTGGGCGCCCTCCCGGAGCAGCGCGGCGGCCCTCGGGGTGAGGCGGTAGTAGGTGTTGCGGCCACTCTTCGAGCTGGCCAACAGCCCCCGCCGGGACAGGCGGCTGAGCGCGGCCCGGGAACCGGCACTGGTGATTCCGAACTCCTCGAGGAGGCTCACCAAGCTGGCCGAGGGAATGTACTCCGAGCTGTCCAAGAAATAGTCCCCGAGCAGGGTCAACAGGAGGTGCTGGGGTTGGGACCCGGCCTGGGTCCGGGGCAGTTGGACCCCACCCTCGTCGGCGTCTTCGTCCACCAATGCCAGCATCCGCCCCCGTGCCACGGCTGGCATTGTAGGCACCGGTCACTCAGCAAAGTTGACCGAGTGGTCATCTGGCCCATGCGCGTCGGTCAGGGAACCGGGACTGCGGCGGCCTCGGCTTTGATCGCCTCGACGTCGGAGGCCAAGAGCCAACCCTTCGGCACATCGACGTACGTCGACCGGATGCCGCCCACTGGGTTGCCGTGCTCGTCGGGGGCAACGGACGCGCTTCGGGCCATTCTCCCCGTCTCCCGGGCCCGTCCTTGTCGCCGAGCACCAGACGATCCGCGCGCGGCGGGATCACACCGTCGGCGACCCAGCGGTCGTAGATGGTCGCGGCCACCAGGTCCATACGGAACGTGCTGGCATCTCGATCATCGGTGGGTACGCCGACAGCTGGGCCGTCGCCTGGTACTGGTTCGGTGGCCGGTCGGCCCGTCCGGACATCGAGCCGTGCGAGGCGCCGGCGACCTCGTACAGGCGGTAGCGATCGTCGTCGGCGTCGCTGTCCCCCGGAGAACCCCGGGGTGGGTCTCGGACTCGTTCTCGCTCAACAGCTCGATCATCGGGACGTCCTTGGACCCGACGACCCGTCGCGGGTCTTCGATCGGGAGTCGGGGGCTGGCCGAGCTCACGGGGTGGTAGCCACCCTGTTCAAACCCGCCCGACGAGATGCCGATCACGTAGCCGTCGATGACTGGCCGCCCGTCGGCGAGACGCGAGTCGTCGTGGAACCCGTCCATGGCGAACACACGGCAAAACGTGCCGGTGTAGGAACGCCCGGACAGATACAGCCGCTCGGTCGGGCCCGCCGAAGAACCTCGTGCCGTCGCGCAACGCGGCAGCCACCTGGCCGACGATGTCCCAACCGAGCCCCTCGTCGCTCAGCGCGAGCGAACCGTAACGGTCCGGGTGAACGACGTGGCCATGAAGGTCGCGTTCGCCGGCACCACCGTGACCCCCACCCAGGCCTGGCCGTTGCCCACGATGTGACGCCACAGCTGGGTCCACACGTTGGGGTTGTCGACCGAGGGATGCAACGGCTCGACCTGCACCACCGCGGAATGCACCGGGCTCCGACGGCCGGCGAACCAAGATCGAGGTGGTGTAGGGCACCTCGGCGGTGTGCACCCGGCGCACCAGTTGGGCCTCGTAGGCGTACAGGTTCGCCGTGCCGCGCACGAGGTACTCCTGCTCTTGGTAGCGGCGCGCGGACAGGTCCACGCCGAGGCCGATCTCGGGGAGAAAAGCGGTGCCAAACGGCAGAGATGCGGGCCCCGACAGGCGCGGACCCTCGAATTCCTCCATCGCCACTCTCCTCCCGCTCATCGCCGCAGGCGGCCTCCGGCCACCCGGCCGGCTCGGCGCCCGGTCTCGGGTCCGGTCAGCCAACCGCCGTGGTGCTCGGCCGGTCCGAGCCACCGGCCAGCGTTGAACCCCCGCCAGTCCGAACCGGCCAGGTCCAAACCAGATAGTACGACGGCGGGAACGTAGAGCGTCACGGGTCCGTGTCGGTGCGTACCATTGTCGGGCGATGAGGAACGACCGGTGACCCAGCACAGCCCCTATCCCGACGTCGAGATCCCCGAGCTCTCGGTCACCGAGTACGTCATCGGCCCGGCCGCCGCCCGGGGCGACGCGGTCGCGGTCATCGACGGCACGACGGGCGAGACGACCACCTACGCCGAGCTGAGCGGCCAGGTGCGCGGCGGCGGCCCGGAGGCTGGCCGAGGTTGGGCGTCGGCCCGGGCGACGTCGTGGCGCTCATGAGCCGCAACCAGCCCGCGCTTCGTGCCGGCCTTCCACGGCGTCGTCGCCGCCGGGGCGGTCGGTCACCCCGCTCAACCCGGTGCTCACCGACCGGAGAGGCGGTCGAGCCAGGTCGCCGACTCCGGGGCCAAGGTCGTGCTCGTCGACGACGCGCACCGTGGCCAAGGGCGAGGAGATCGCCGCGGGTCGGGGCGACGCTCGCGTCGTGCTGGACACCTACTGGCCGGGGCCGGCGGGCACGGCGGCCTGCCGGGGCGCCCGGCGGGGTTCGACCCCGCCGACCGCAGCTGGCCGCGCTCCCCTATTCGAGCGGGACCACCGGGCGCGCCAAGGGGGTCATGCTCACCCACCGCAACCTGGTCGCCAACCTGGCCCAGTTCGCCCCGATGTGGCCGTACCGGCCCGACGACGTCGTGTGCGCGGTGCTGCCGATGTTCCACATCTACGGCATGAACGTGATCATGAACCTGGCCCTGGCCAGCGGTTCGACGATCGTGACCCTCCCGCGCTTCAGCGTGGCGGGCTATCTCGGCGCGGTCGAGCGGTACCGGGTCACCCGTCTGCACCTGGCACCGCCGATGGTGCTCCAGCTGGTGTCCAGCTCCGAGGTGGCCGACCGATTCGACCACTCCTCGGTGCGCTGGGCCGTGTCGGGGGCCGCCCCCCTGGACGCCGAGCTGGCGGCCCGCTTCGAGAAGCGCTTCGGCGTGCCGGTCGCGCAGGGCTACGGCATGACCGAGGCGAGCCCGGGCACCCACCTCGATCCCCGAGCGCGACCAGGCCGACGCCCCGACCGGCTCGGTCGGCTGGCTGATGCCCAACACCGAGGGCCGCCTCGGTCGCCCCGAAACCGGTCAGGACTCCGAGACCGAAGGGGAGATCTGGGTGCGGGGCCCCCAGGTCATGGCCGGCTACCTCAACAACCCCGCCGCCACCGCCGAGACGCTGACCGCCGACGGGTGGCTCCGCACCGGCGACGTGGCCCGGCTCGACGGCGACGCCTACTTCATCGTCGACCGGGTGAAGGAGCTCATCAAGTACAAGGGCTACCAGGTCGCCCCGGCCGAGCTCGAGGCGCTGCTGCTCACGCATCCCGGCGTCGCCGACGCGGCGGTGGTGGCCGTGTTCGACGAGGCCGGCGCGGCGAGGCGCCCAAGGCCTTCGTGGTGGCGCCCGGCCGATCTCGACACCGACGAGCTGATGGCGTGGGTCGCCGAGCGGGTCGCCCCGTACAAGCGCATCCGGGCGGTCGAGTTCATCGACGCGATCCCCAAGTCCCCGTCGGGCAAGATCCTGCGGCGCGTGCTTCGGGACCGCGGCGCACGAAGGCGGCGCCATGAGCGCCACGGTGATGCGGGTCGACGACCTGGTGGCGATCGACGTCCACACCCACGTGCACTCCTCGGTCGCACGACCGGCCGGGCGAGCACCCGGCACGACGCCTTGTTCGAGTACTTCGGGACCGACGTCGTGCACCCGACCGTGCCCGACCTCGCCGCCTACTACCGGGAGCGTCACATGGCCTGCGTCGCGTTCATGATCGACGCCACGCGCCGCCACCGGGATGGCCCCGCGGGTCACCAACGAGGAGATCGCCGAGCTGGCCGCCGAGCACGCCGACGTGGTCATCCCGTTCGCGTCGATCGACCCGCACTCGGGGGCGGCCGGCGTGCGGCGGGTCCGGGACCTGGTCGAGCACCACGGGATCCGCGGCTTCAAGTTCCACCCGAACGAGCAGGCGTTCTTCCCCAACGACCCCGACGTACTACCCGCTCTACCGGGCCATCGCAGCGACCGGCCTACCGGTCGTCTTCCACACCGGCCACACCGGCGTCGGGGCCGGCCAGCCCGGCGGCGGGGGCATCCGGCTCAAGTACTCGAACCCGATGTTCGTCGACGACGTGGCGGTCGACTTCCCCGAGATGCCGATCGTCCTCGCCCACCCGTCGTTCCCCTGGCAGGACGAGGCGATCTCGGTGGCGCTGCACAAGCCCAGCGTCCACATCGACCTGTCGGGGTGGTCGCCCAAGTACTTCCCGGCCAACCTCGTCCAGTACGCGAACACGCTGCTCAAGGACCGAGGTGCTGTTCGGCTCGGACTACCCGGTCATCACCCCGGACCGCTGGCTGGCCGACTTCGAGCAGATCGACATCAAACCGGAGGTCCGACCGCTGATCCTGAAGGAGAACGCGGTCCGGCTCCTCGGCCTGGGTTAGGCCCCCGAGGCGAGGGGGCCGACCGGGCGACCGTCACCAGCGCGTCCAGGGCCGCCGGTCCGCGTCGGGTGAGCCGAAGCGGGTTGCAGTCGATCTCTTGGATCGCCGGGCGCTCGGCGAGAAGATCCCCGACCGCCGCCACGCCTACGGTCAGCAAGATTCGGGCCACGGCCTCGAGCGCCGGGACCGTCAGGTCACCGCGGTCGGCCAGCTCCTTCGGATGCGAGATCGACTACTTGTCGCCGTTGGTCGAGGCCGACGCGCCACGAGCGACCGCCGCCTCGGCCGGGATGAGCGACCGCAGCCCGTTGAGCAGGCCGCCGAGCTCCATCGGGACGACGAACTTCGTCGAGGGCGAGGCCCCGATCTGCTTCAGCGTGTCGAGGTACTGGAGCAGCAGCGTGTTCTCGTCGAGGGTCCGGGCCACCTCGAGGATCTTCTCGAGCCCGCCCGAGAAGCCCTGCGGCCTTCAGGATCGCCGCCTGGCGCTCGCCCTCGGCGGCCAGGATGGTCGCCTTCTGGGTGCCCTCGGCCAGGGTGATCGCGGCCTGGCGCTGGCCCTCGGAGGCCAGGATGGCCGCCGACTTCTGGCCCTCGGCCTCGGTCACCTGGGCCCGCCGGGTCCGCTCGGCGGACATCTGGCGGGTCATCGCCTCGAGCACGCCCGGCGGCGGGTTGATCTCGCGGACCTCGACGCTCGTGACCTTCACGCCCCAGCGCTCGGTGACCTCGTCGAGCCGGACCCGCAGCAGCGCGTTCATGTCCTCGCGCTTGGAGAGCACGTCGTCGAGCGGCATGTCGCCGACCACGCTGCGCAGCGTGGTGGCGGCCACGTTCAGGGCGGCGCCGGCGAAGTTCTGCACGACGAGGACCGACATCTGGGGGTCGACGACCTTGTAGAAGATGATGAAGTCGATCGAGATCGGCGCGTTGTCGCCGGTGATCGCGGTCTGCGAGGGGATCTCGAGGTACCGCTCCCGCAGGTCGACCCAGTTGGTCCGGTCGATGACCGGGTTGATGAGGACGAGCCCGGGACCCTTGGTCCCGATGGCCCGGCCCAGCCGGAACAGCACGATCCGCTGGTACTCCCGGACGATCCGCACCGACATCGCCCCGATGATGAGGGCGGCGAAAGCCGACGATGCCGACGATGATCCCGATGATCATTGCGCTCCCTTCTTCTCCCCGTCAGCGGAGTTGTGGTGCCGATGCGCGCGCCGAGCAGCGAACGCGGGCGCTCCTCGGTCTCGGTCGCCACCGTCGTCCTCTGACCACACGCCCAGCCGCACCCCGGCGCCTCGATCACCTGGACACGGGTCCCCGCCGGAACCGTTGCCGTTCAGCGACGTCGCCGACCAGTTCTCGCCCCGCACCCTGCACGATGCCGCCGGGGACGAGGTCGGTGACCGCGACGCCCTCGGCTCCGACGATGCTCACCGTCGCCGAACCGCGGGAGCTGGTCGTCTTGCAGCTTGAGACCCCTCCACGCCATCGCCGCCGAGGCCGCCCGAGATGGCCACGTCGGCGCCAAGGAGGACCCACAGGAGCGGACGCCGATTGGCCGGTCGCCGCCATGACCAACAGCCAGATCGCGGCGACGACGCCCGAGGCCGACGCCGACGAGGTGGCCATGGGGACCGACGTGGAAACCGAGGACCGAGGCGACCACCACCAGCCCGAGCAGTACGCCGACGCCAACCCACATGGCGACTCCTTTTCCAACCTGAGGCCACCATAGCCCCGCCCGGTGCAGCTTGGGCCGCGTCAGTCAGGCCACACGGAGACGTGCGACGCTCCTCGAAGCGCCGGCGGGGTCCATGCTTGCCTGAGTCGCGTCGTGCCAGCTAGACAGTGTCGCACTGTGATCGACGCTGAGCCGTCGTCGACCTCGTCGACGGCGCGTCAACCACGAACGGCGCGATCCTCGCTCTCTTCGCGCGTTCGAGCCGGCGCGCTCGCGCCGGCGCTGCTGGTCGCCGCTTCGTTGGGCGTGCCGCTGATCGTCGCCGCCCAGTCGGCGGGCGCGGCCCCGGCGGCCAGCCTCCAGGCCGAGGCAACCCAGCTGAGCCAGCAGCTCATCCAAGAGCAGCTCCAGGTCGACGGCTTCGAGCACCAGTACGAGCTCGACGCGATCAGGGTCCAGCAGGACACCGCGGCGATCGCGGCCGTGCAGCGAACAGGTCGTCCGGGACCAGCACGAAGGTCCACGCCGATCACGCCCGGCTCTCGCGAGGAGGCCGTTTCGAGCTACGTCAACGCCGGCTCGCTGAGCCTCGACCAGACGCTGCAGCTGTTCAGCGGCGGACGGGAGGCCGCCACCAACCGGAGCGAGTACGAGAGCGTGGCCATCGGCAACACCACCGAGACCCTGGCCGTGCTCCACACCGACCAGGTCCAGCTCGAGGCCAGCCGAGGCGACCCTTCAAGTGCGCACCGAACAGGACCGGTCGGCCCAGAGACGGCCGCCGCCGACGCCGACCGCGAACGCCCAACAGGTCGCCGACCAGCTGGCGGCCAAGCAGGCCCTCGTGACCGGCCAACTGGCGGCGGCGATCGCCGAGGAGCGGGGCGCAGCAGGCGGCGACCGCAGTCGCCTCGCGTTCTGCCGTCGGCGGGGCGGTGAGCGACCCGTCGTTGCCGCCGTTCCTCCAGTGCGTGCTCCAGGCGGAGTCGGGAGGCGACTACCAGGCTGTCTCGCCCAACGGTCTGTACATGGGAGCGTTCCAGTTCAGCCAGGCGACGTGGAACGAGGCGGCCCAGCTGGCCGGACTGCCGCAGCTGATCGGGGTGGCCCCCAACGACGCCTCCAAGGCCGACCAGGACACGCTGGCGATCGCGCTCTACGACGCCGACGGCGAGCAGCCCTGGAACGACTCCTGCCACTAGACGCGGGCCCGACCGACCGCCGCGGCAGCTGACCCGTCAGCCGACTAATCACCGGTCGTTCAATCCGGCTCGCGCGCACCCTCGGGAGGTTCGGGTGCGGTCGGCCTCCGTCTCCCGAAATAGACGGTGCCGGCGAGCAACCCGATCACCAGCAGCGGCACGGTGACCACGGCCGCCACCAGGTCGCGATGCACCGCGAACGCCACGCCCACGACGAGAAGGGTCGCTGGGAACAGCACTGGCGAATCGCCAAACAAAACTCGAGCCAGAACCGGCCAAAGGCACGGACCAACCGGGCGACGGTCGCCATCAAGGCTCCCCGCCGGCTGTCACTGGCGACGGGGCGAGCGGCTTCATGAACGCCACCGCCGCACGGTCGTGGTCCCAGGACTAGACGGCGACCGTCCGAGGACGCGGAAATCCAAGACGCTGTTCCACTGGCCTTCGCACCGGCTCGTCCCCTCGCGCTCGAGGTCTCATAGCCGGCCCCGAGCCGTGGGCCGACCCCGTGGGCCGGCCCAATCAGGAACCGGGAGGTGCCGGCGGCTCCTTGGCGATGACGGTCGTCGGAGGTCGTGGTCGCTAGTAGGGCTCTGTGGTGAGGTTCCCCTGTCTTTTTGTTTCCTCTTTGCTCTCCGCAACTCGCCAGACCAGTCTGCTACCCACGCCGCCGCCCATTCCGGTGGAGGTGCGGCGGCGCTACGGCTCGAACTGTGTCGACACTTGCACCGCCGCCGGTATATCCACCGACGGTTCCGGCTGCACCACGGTGCCACCGCGCTCGACGCCCGCCAACGCGAGGGCGCGGCGGTCGATCTTTCTCAGGCTGGCGTAGCCGAGGAGACCGGCCGCGACGGTGGCCAGCCCACCGACGACGAGCGACCATCGGGCACCGAAGGTCTGGCCGATCCACCCGACGATCGGGCCGCCGACCGGAGTCGACCCGAGCCACGCCACCGACCACAGCGCCATGACCCGGCCCCGCATCGACGGCACCGCGGCCAACTGCAGCGTGGTCTTGGCCAAGGAGTTGAAGCTGATGCTGCCGTAGCCGACCAAGAGCAAGAGCCCGTACTCGGTAGCCAGGTTCGGGGCGATCGACGCGGCCAGGATGGCCAGACCCCACCCGATCGACGAGCGGCCCAGCCCGACCGCGGAGATCCGGGCCCGGCGGGCGGTCACCAGGCCGCCGACCACGGCTCCGGCGCCCATGAACGCCAGCATCGTGCCGTAGGTGGCGGCCGAGCCGTGGAAGGTGAACCGGGCCATGAGGGGAAGGGAGACCTGGAACTCCCAGGCGAGCGTGCCCACCACCGTGATCATGATCAGCGGCACCAAGAGCTCGGGGGTGCGGCGGACGTAGCGCAGCCCCTCGCGCACCTGACCGGGTTGACGAGATGGGCGGGCCACCGGGTACAGCTCGGCGCCGCGCATCATGACCAGGCTGATGAGCACCGCCCCGAAGGAGATGGCGTTGGCCAAGAAGCACGGTGCGATGCCGACCGTCGCGATCAGCACGCCCGGCCAGGGCCAGGCCCGATCACCCGGGCCATGTTGATGGTGACCGAGTTGAGCGTGATGGCGTTGCCGAGGTCCTTTTCCGGGACCATCTCGGCGATGAAGCTCTGACGGGTCGGGTTGTCGAAGACGTTCACGAAACCGAGCGCCAGCGCGATCACCGCAACCATCCACAGCGTGATGACGTGGGTGGCGACCAGTGCCGCCAGCACCAACGCCAGCAAGCCCGGCCAGCGTCTGGGTCAGATAGAGGATCCGTCGCTTGTCCAGCCGGTCGGCGATCAGGCCGCCCCACGGGGAGAACAGCATCATCGGCAGGAACCGAGCCGCCGTGATCAGGCCGAGATCGGTGCCGCTGCGGGTCAGCCGTAGGACGAGCCAGCCCTGGGCGACCGTCTGCATCCAGGTCCCCGAGGTGGAGATGATCTGACCGACGAAGAACAGGCGGTAGTTCCGAAAGTGCAGCGACACGAAGGTCGACGAGCGCGCAGATCTCGTCGGGCGGCGTCGACTCATTGGCACCATTTTGTCACTAGGCCCCCACCGGTACCGTGCTCGGAGCAGCACCCGGGGTCGACCTCGCAAGATCCTCAGGCGGACGGCCCGACATCCGCAGTACGCTCGGCAAATTCTCAGCGCCCTGGCTGAACGTGCCGAAGGGACTTGTGATGCCGCGTCTGCGCAACCCCCTGTCGTCCCGACAACGGGGCCTCCAGCTTCTCGACGTGCTCGAGCTGGCCTCGCACCACCTGCCGCTCGACGTCTTAAAGGAAGCCGGCAGCGACTGGGAACTCATCGAAGACGGCGACAACACGACCGACGGGTACAAGTTGTCCGAGCCCAACAAGTGCGAGTGCGGCCTTCATGGAATGTCCACGACGCCAGTGCGTTCTTCAACCAGAAGCCGGTGGCCCAGGACATCACCAACCTGTACGCCACCATTCAGTTTCCCGATAAACCGACCGAACAATGCGATTCACCGTGTGAAGCGGTCGCACAGGGCCGCTACAAGCGCTACCGAATCTTTAAGAACAAGACGACCGGCAAGTTCTTTCTCTACTGTTCCAAACGCGTCCAGTGGCACTGCGAGAAGGTCGAGCTCTGAGACGCACCGGGCGGAAGGTGCCGGGCCGCCCGGCTGGATTCGATCGGGCGCCTCCGAATCGCCGGAGCGGCTTTCCCCCGCTCAGCAAGGATCGATTGACCTCACCGGGAGTCCGGCCGCCTTCCACGCCGCAAAGCCCCCGACCAGGTCGCTGACCCGGTCCAGGCCAAGCCGCACCAGGACCTCGGCGGCGAAGCTCGACGCATAGCCCTCCTGGCAGAACACCACCACCGCCTTGCCCCGGGGAACCGGCCTCGGGGTGGCGGTGCGGACCGGTCGGATCGAGCCGACACTCGAGCACGTTTCGATCGACAACAAACGATCCGGGGATCTCGCCCTCGGCCGCTCGTTGCCCGATCGGCCTGATGTCGACCAAGAGCCCACCGGCGCGCTGGATCCGGGCCGCCTCCTCGGGGCCGACTCGGTGGAGGCGGGTCCGAACCTCGGCCAGCTGCGTCGACCGCTCCGGTGTGTTGTTGGCTCTCAGCCCCGCTCACGGAGCCCACGCCGGATCGGCGCGGTACTCGGTTCGATCGGGCGTGAGGCCGGCCGCGCCCAGCGCGAAGAAGGTCATCTTCTCCATCGGTGGAGAGTAGACGTGGACGCTCGTCGCGACTTCGGTGCCGATGTTCACGACGTCGTGGACGTACGTGATGGTGTCGGGCTTGCCCATACGGAACTACCGGGCCGATATCGACCTCGAAGCTCGCCCCGATGGCACGCTCCTGCACTGGCGCGCCGCGTTCGAAGCCAAGGTCCCCGGCACCGGGTGGTTGTTCCGGTCGTATCTCAAGCGTTTCTTGCAGCAGAGCGCGACTGGCATTGCCGCCGCCGCCTCGGCGGACTAAACGGCGCCGCGAGGGCGGCTGACGGGCGATCACCAGCGGCCCGGAATCGATGGCAGGGCCGGGTCTAGCCTTCCCCCATGACCGAACCCGCTCGACCCGTCCGGATTCCACCGCTCCCCCCCTCTGAGCGCGACGAGAAGGCAAACGAGCTCCTCGCGCCGATCGCCGTGAACGGCCGGGACCTGAACATCTTCGCCACCCTCGTCCGGCATCCCCGGCTCTTCAACCGGTGGTCGATGTTCGGCGGCACCCTGTTGCGCCGCGGCGAGCTGTCGGACCGACACCGGGAGCTCTTGATCCTTCGGACCGCGTGGCACTGCCACGCCGACTACGAGTGGGGCCAGCACGTGCGGATCGCCGGCCGGGCCGGGGTCAGCGATGAGGAGATCACCCGGATCGTGGCCGGCCCGGACGCCCCGGGCTGGTCGGCCCTCGATGCGGCCCTGGTGCGGGCGGCCGACGAACTGCACCGCAGCTCCTGGATCACCGACGACACCTGGAAGGTCCTCGCAGAGAGCCTCAACGAGCGCCAGCTGATCGAGGTCTGCATGGTCGTCGGTCA
Organism: uncultured Acidimicrobiaceae bacterium; assembly: GCA_963804255.1. Lineage (GTDB taxonomy): Bacteria > Actinomycetota > Acidimicrobiia > Acidimicrobiales > RAAP-2 > Palsa-461. The sequence goes on from CAWDPK010000006.1 coordinate 510,214, forward strand.
ATACCACCTGGTCGCGTACACGCTGAACTCGCTCGGGGTCGAGCTGGAGGCCGACGCGGCGCCCTTCCCGACATGAGCCCGCAGCTCGACGGCCACCGAGTCCTCGTCGTCGGCGCCGGGACACAGCGTTCCGACGATCCCGAGGCGCCGCCGGGCAACGGCAGGGCCATCTCGGTCCTCGCGGCGCGTGCCGGAGCGACGCTCGCTCTGGCCGACCGGGACGAGCAGGCCGTCGAAGCCACCGCGGCACTGGTCAAAGCGGAGGGAGCCCAGGGCACCTGCGTGCTGGGCGACGTGACCGATGAGGCTGCCTGCGCCTCCATTGTGGACACCGCCGTTGCCGCGCTGGGCGGGCTCGACGGACTGGTCCTCAACGTCGGGATCGGTGCCGGCGCTCGGCTGGCCGGAACCTCGGCGGCGCAATGGGATCTGGTGTTCGCGGTGAACGTCCGGTCCCATTTCCTTCTGGCCAAGGCCACCCTGCCGCACATGACCGGTGGCTCGATCGTCTTCATCTCCTCGGTGGCCGGCCTCAAACCGGGCAGCTCTATCCCGGCCTACGACAGCTCCAAGGCGGCCATCGCCGGGCTCTGCCGCCACGTAGCGCTGGAGGGGGCTCGACAAGGGGTGCGGGCCAATGTGGTCGCCCCGGGGTTGATCGATACCCCGCTGGGCCGCCGGGCGTCGGCGGGACGGCCCGGTCGTGACCGGACCAACGTGCCCCTCGGGCGGCAGGGAACGGCGTGGGAGGTCGCGGCCCCGGTCGTGTTCTTGCTGTCGGACGAGGCCAGCTACCTCACCGGCCAGGTCATCGCGGTCGACGGAGGCCTGTCCGCACTCAGATGAGCACGGGCTCGACGCTGTGCCCTCATTCGGCCAGGTTCGGCCCACCGTCTCTCCCCTCGAGGCGGCCTCACCGATAGCCGGCGGGCACCACGGACCCACGAAAATTTGAACTCTTGGGGTGCTTCCCCCGTACACGAGAAAAGGCACCGAGGTCTCGGCGCGACGCGCAACAAGCTCTAGATCGGACCCGAAGCTCGGATGGTCCCTCACACCCCCGGCGGCGCGGGTTGCCTTGGGATACGACCGACCCCGAAGGGCGCACAGCACGAGATTTTGGCGCGGCTCCTACCCGTCACCACCGGACTGGCCCGGGCCGGCAGCTGATGGCGGCAAGGGCCACCGTGTCGAAGATTAGTGAGGTGATTCGGACAACGGGGCGGTTCCCGACTCCCCTGCCGCGGCTTGTCCAACCTCGGTCGAATCTCCACCCACGGCGATCTCGTGCTCGGGTGGAACCTGCACAGGCATGGGAACGCGAGCCACCACGACGTCGGTCCGCGCTCGCAGCGCCGCCGAAAGGACGATGTCGATCTGGTTGTGGAGGATCCGGTAGCGAAGGTGCTCGGGGATCACCACGGGAATCAGCACAACGATCTGCTGGTCGCTCTGCGCTCGAGCCTCATCGATGAAGGCGACGATCGGATCGACAATCGAGGAGTACTCGGTGTGCAGGATTTGGAGAGGGACACCCGGGTTCCATTCACTCCACGCCTCTCGCAGGTTCTCGGCCACCCTCTTGCCCTCGTCACCCTGATCGATCACGACAGAGATCGCGATGACCTCTTGGCCGATGGACAAGGCCTCGGAGATGGCGTGCTGGGTTAGGCGTGACACGTTGCTGACTGGGACGATCACCAGGGTTCGTTTGCCGTACGGGTGTGCCGGCACCGTTCCCACTCCCAAGTCGCGAGCGGCCCGCTGGTAGTACAGGTGGATGCGCCAGAAGAGGAAGACGAACGTGGGGACGGCCACGACCACCACCCACGCGCCCTGGGCGAACTTCGAGATGAGGAAGATCACGGTCGCCGATGCGGTCACCGCGGCGCCGAACCCGTTGACAGTGGCCCGGTACCGCCAGCGAGCCACCCGCGACCGTCTCCAGTGGATGACCAGCCCGGTCTGGGACAGGGTGAATCCGGTGAACACCCCGATGGCGAAGAGTGGGATCAGCTCGTTGGTGTTCCCGCCGACCGCGATCAGGAGCACCGCCGAGAGTCCGGCCAGCACCACGATGCCGTTCGAAAAGACCTGGCGGTCGCCCCGAAGAGAGAAGAGGTGGGGCAGGTAGTTGTCTCGGGCCAGAAGGCTGGCCAGGATCGGCAGGCCTCCGAACGACGTGTTGGCAGCCAACGCGAGCACCATCGTGATGGTCAAGGACACCACGTAGTAGGCCCAATGTCGGCCGACGGCCATGCCCATGATCTGGCTGAGGACGGTCTGAGTCGACCTCGGACCGATGTGCCAACGTCGGGCCAGCACGGCCAACCCCAGCAACATCAGGCCCAGGATCACCCCGAGCAGCACCTCGGTGCGTTTGGCCCGCACCACCCGGGGCTGCTTGAACAGCGGCACGCCGTTGGCGATCGCCTCCACGCCGGTCAACGCACTGCACCCCGCAGAAAAGGCCTTCAGCACCAACAGCACGCCGACCGTCTGCAGCCCATGAGTCGACAGCACGGAGTGTCCTGGCTGGGGCACATGAAGCGCCAAGGGGTGGATCAGCCCTATCGCGATGATGGCCAACAGACCGACGATGAAGACCATCGTCGGGAGGAGAAACGCCCGGGCGGTTTCGCCCAGCCCACGCAGATTGAGGATGGTGATCAGGGCCAAGATCCCGAGGCAGAGCGGAACGGTGCCCGACGAGAGGCTGGGGAACGCCGATGTGAGCGCCCCCACCCCCGCCGCGATGGAGACTGCGACGGTGAGCGTGTAGTCGACAATGAGCGCTGCGCCGGCGACCAGGCTCGTGCCGTGGCCCAAGTTGGCCCGGGACACCGCATACGCACCACCGCCGCCCGGATACGCGTCGATCACCTGCCGGTACGAGAAGACCAAGATCGCCAACAGCACGACGATCGCGACTGTGATCGGAAGCACGATGTGCAGCGCTCCCGCGCCGGCCACCGCCAGCACGACGATGATGGCCTCGGGTCCGTACGCGACCGAGGTCAAGGCGTCGAGCGATAGGGCGGACAGCCCTTCGACCGGAGTGATCTCCTCCTTGGAGGTCTCGCTCGTCCGCAACGGCCGACCGATGAGCACGTTCCAGATGGTTCGCCCGGCGGCCGCCGGGCGCTCACTTGGACGCGGCACGCCCGCATCGTAGGAGCCCCGAAACCTTGCTCGCCGGTTGGGCCCCTTTGGCTCGAGCCCGACCCCTGGTCAGTTCGAGATCACCCGAGACGGCTCGACCCTGGGCTCCTGAGCCAGGCCCCAGGGGGACCTCGCTCACCGGTCCGGGGCGTTCGGTCGCGCCGATGCCGTTGCGCTGCACCGTTGACCGGTGGGCCCGCTGCAGGGGCCCGATTGTTACGCTTGTTCGTCGTGGCCGGACGCGACCGACGGGGGCGCGTTCCCTACCCCACCCAATCACGCCGGGGCAGCGCCCCGCCCAACGAAGAGGGCCTGCGCGCCCTGGGTGCAGAGATGAACCGCCCTCAGGGCAACCGGGCCGATCGACGGCGGGTCGCAGCACGGCAACGACGCCGAAGGCGCATTCGCCGGACGGTGCTGATCAGCCTGGCCGTTCTGCTGGTCGCCATCGTGAGCGGGGTGGGCTACGCCTATTACCTGACCCACGACCTTCGCCGCGAGACCGTGCGTGGTCTGAGCGGAGCGCTCACCACCGGCAAGGAAGCCGGCACCGAAAACATCTTGATGGCGGGGTCGACCTCGCGCTGTGCCCTGGCCGTGCAGAACCCCGCGTACGGGTTGTGCTCGCAGGGTGTGAACGGCGTCAACAGCGACGTGATCATGATCCTCCACGTCGACCCGGCTCACCACCGGCTGGCGCTCATCTCGATCCCCCGAGACCTGTTCATCCCGAACGCCCGCAGCACCGGGGCCAACAAGATCGACACCGGGCTCTACCAGGGCACTGAGCCAGCTGGTGGCAGCGATCGAAGAGGACCTCGGCATCCCGATCCAGCATGCGGTCTCCCTCAATTTCGACCAGTTCGCCAACGTGGTCGATGCCCTCGGTGGCATCAACATGTCGTTCCCGATGTCGGTCTTCGACCAAGAGTCCGGGCTGAACGTGCAGGCGGCCGCGTGCGTCCATCTGAACGGCACCCAGGCCCTCGAGGTGGTGCGGGCCCGCCACCTGCAGTACCATCGGGTCCGGTTACAACGCCGACGACCCGTTCTCGTGGCCGCAAGAGGTGCAGAGCGATCTGGCCCGCATCCGGCGCGATCACGAGTTCCTCCGGGTGCTGGCCACCGCAGTGGCCAAGCGGGGGCTCGGGAACCCGATCACCGACATCGAGACTCATCAACTCTGTGAAGAGCGACCTCACCTTCGACCAGTCCTGGTCCGTGAACGACATGGCGAGTCTCGTGCTCGACTTCCACTCGGTCAACGTCAACCGGTGCCCCAGCTCACCCTGCCGGTGGCCGTGGTGACCGATCCGGACGGCACCGACGGGGACCTCGTCTACCAGGGGGCTCAGCTACGGCCAGGTCGAGTTCCCTGCGCAGGCCCAGGACCAGGACGCCATCGACCAGGTGCTCGGCATCGGACCGCACCATCGACTCGATGACCGGCAAACCCCTGCCCGACCCGTCGTCGGTGACCGTCTCGGTGATGAACGGCAGCGGGGCCTCCAACCAGGCCACCGACACCGCCGCATCGCTCGCTGCGCTCGGGTTCCACACCGTCGGCGTCGGTGACATCGACGCCGACCGGCGACGTGGCCGAGACCGTCGTCTACTACGGCTCCCGCAACCCGGCCATCGGAGGCCGCAGCCGAAGAGGTGGCCCGTTCGATGACCGGGTCGGTCATCATGGCCTACGACCCGAGCCAGGTAGCCGACGGTGCCCAGGTGACGGTGGTCACCGGCACGCAGTTCACGGTGAACGTCGCCGTCGTCGACCCCCGGTGCCGCCACCACCACGACCACCACCGCCCCGCCCACCGCGGTGATCGCCGCCCCGTCAATGCCCACCTCGAACCTCCAACCATGGGATCCTCGGGCGTGCCGCGGTTGGCGCCAAACCGACCGCGCCGGTCCCGAACCCGACCTAACGCTCTCGCGCGCCGCTCCGGGGGCCCTGCTGGTGGCTCGAGGCGGCTTCGCCGGTGGCGGGCGGTGGCGTCACTGTTGATAGTGCTCGACCACGTCTTCGGATCGCAACGTGGCCCCGTCGGAGTCCCGGCCGACTGAACGCCGGGCCCGCCGCTGGCGCAGGAGATCCCAGCACTGATCGAGCTCGACCTCGATCTTGTGCAGGCGATCCAACTCGTCCTTGGGTGGTGCCCGGCCAATGTGCGATTCTTCAAGGGCGCGTTCCTCGTCGGCCAGCTCGCCGATCCGCTGAAGGATACTTCGGTCATCCATGCGAGACCTCCCTGTCGATGTCCAACGCAGTTGTTCCCCCATGACGGTACGCCTTCGGTGCGCTCGAAGTCCTCATCGGCTCGCGGCCACCACCCGACGAGGCTCCGGGGCTGGTGCGGCGCTTGCTCGGGCGTCTTAGGTCAGGACGTACGGCTTGGCCCGGTGCGGCTTGCCAAAGCGCATATGAAGGGAGATGGCCCCGCTCGCCAGGGCGGCATAGAAGCACCACAGCGAGGCAAACCCATCAGCGGTGAGGCGGGCCAGAATGACCACCGCCACCACATTCGCCACCCCGAAGACCACCACGTCCCGGTAGCCCGACAGCAGGAGCGACCCACAGGTCGCCAACACATACAGGCCGATGATCAGCGTCCCGTCGTGAAGCCCGATGCTGTAGGCGAGATGGAGGTGGCCCATCGAGACCGAGACCGGCCCGCGCACCATCTGCACCAACAGCACGGTCGCCACGCCGACGCCAAGGGCCACGAACGGCACGATGATCCATCGACGTTGGCGCGTCGGCCCGAGTCTCAAGATCGCTAGAGGCACCAGGATCGGTACGACGACGAGCGCGATCACCAGGTAGATCCACATGGCAACCCGGCCCAGCGTGTGCGGGAGATGGCCCTGCAGACTGAACCACACGATCGACTCGTCGAGTTGGTGCGCCCCGAGCACCAAAGGGAGGGCGGCCAGTAACAGGTGGTTGTTGCGCCCGCGGAGATGGCGATAGGCATCAACACCGATGGCTGTGACAACGACCCCGCCAGCGAGATCACCTTGGGGGAGAAACACACAGGGGCACCGTATCGGTGTTCTGGGCCTTACGGGACGGGGCCCCGACACACCGGGGACCAGCGTGAGGATTCCACTCGGCTCAGAGCGCGATCGCGAGCCTCTGGGTCGACGGATCGGGCACCACGATGAGGGTGCGGGCCCCGATCCATGGGGGCCGGCCTAGAGGTTCCGGCACCGCAAAGGCTCGGGGTGTTCGCCCGGGCCGGTCTTGGCCAGCAGGGCAACCTGCGCCGCACTCGGCCAGCGGACCTTGGTCGCCCAACCGACCCGCTCCAACCACGAGATCAGCCGAGCCGAGGGATCGAACTGATGCCGAAGTATCCCGTGGCGGGCCGACGACGGAGCTGCGTGGTGAAAGTTGTGCCAGCTCTCACCAAAGGACACGAGCGCAAGCGGTGCGACGTTGGTGCTGAGGTCGCTCGTCGTGAATGGCCGTTGCCCCCACAGATGGCATACCGAGTTGATGCTCCAGGTGACGTGATGAAGCACCGCCATGCGCACGAGACCGGCCCACAAGAAGGCGAGCAGTGCGCCGGCCAACGTCCCGTAGATGGCCCATCCGACGAAGAACGGTATGGCGAGCGAAGTGACGGCCAGCACCGGGAACAGCCGATCGATGACGACGAGGTCGGGGTCCCGAAGGAGGTCCGGAGCGAAACGCTTGGTGTCGGTGGTGTTTTCGGCAAACAGCCAGCCCGCCTGGGCCCACAGAAATCCCCGTACGGTACCGACGACATCGGAGCCGTAACGATGCGGAGAGTGTGGGTCACCGGGCTGATCCCCGAACATGTGATGGCGACGGTGAATGGCCACCCAGCTGATCACCGAACCCTCCAGGGCCATAGAACCGGCGACCGCGCACACCACCTTCAGCGCTCGGTTGGCCTTGAAGCTGTGATGGGTGAACAGGCGGTGAAAGCCGACCGAAATCCCGAACCCGGTAAACAGGTACAGCGCCACGGCCATCACGACGTCCCAGAGGCCGAACGCTCGACCCCAACCGAACGGAAGGAACACGGCCAGTCCGACCACCGGACCGGCCACGAGCAGGGCGGTCACGATGCGGCCGACTGTCAGTACCGGAAGCGGCTCTGAGAGTTCCTCGCCGACCGGCCCTTGTCCGACTGGCTCTGCTACGACCGGCGCGAGACGCGCCTCGACTGCGGTTCCCACCACGGGTTCCCCTTCGGTGCTCTGCGGGGGCTCGTTTCAAACGGGCTCACGCAGAGCGTTTTATGGGTCACCGAGATCTAGGGCGAACCGTTCCGGCTCACCTTACACCGGGGGTCGCACGAATACTGGTCAGGCACGCTCGCCAGAGCTCGCAACTTCCGGCCATCCGAGTGCCCACATGGCTCGCTTCACCTGGATCTTCCCTTTCATCGTTTGGCACGGTTTGACGCTGTCTTTCAACCTCTGGCGGGCGGAGACAGACGAAGTTTCGATCCGGCAACGATTCAGGGCGACCCGTGCATGGGCTGCCGCGAACACCCTGGCCATCGCGAACACCCTGGCCATGCGGTAAGGATCGCCAGGGGAGGCTCCGATGGCTCGCTGGAGATCACCCGAGAGGGCAACAAGACCACCATCAGGAAGAATCATCCTGTCCACAGCTGCACCTGAACGCCACGAGACCTGCCTAGCTTGACGCGGCAGCCTTGCCTAAGCGCTTAGGCGGTTCGCGTGACCCTGGAAGCAGCCGGCGGGGTTTTGGACTCGGAGGGGCGGCCCGCCCGATGACTCCCGCCACTCTCCGACGATATAGGTCATCGCGGCAGGACAACGAGCGACGGTTGCGACAGGCACAAGCGGCCCGACGGACCGCCGCGCTCAGCCCCAGGGTTCGGCGAGGACCTTGCCCACCACCCGACGTTCGGCCAGGCCTAAAGCGCTGCCATGACCATTAGCCGATTGGACCTGCCGGCCTGCATTCCGGTACCCAACTCAAGCGAGCGGCAGTCAGCACCAGAGTCAACGTTCGTTCACTTGACCGCTGAGGTCGAGGCGTATTCGACGGTCTTCGTTGCGACGTCGTAGCGACCGATGTAGACCGCACCAAGGGCATAGGCGCGGCCGGGGCCGAAGGACACCGCGCTCGGGACACCGGGCAGGACGACGTTCCGGAGGCTTTCGCCGGCACGGCTGAAGCTCGACTCTGTGAGATTCCGCCCGGCCCGCTCCGCTATCGTCGCGAACAGGGCCAGGTTCTCACAGGCCGCGATGGCCGCCGCATAGGTTGTGACCTCCAGCGACTTGCTGGTGACAATCTTGGGAGGTGCATCGATTACATCCGATGGATAGGCCAGTCGGATGATGCGAACGCACTTTTGGACAGCCGGCTCCGCCCACACTCCAAGGGGCTGCGCGATCGGGGTCGAGGTCACCATGTTCGTGACGTAGGTGGGGTTGTTGGAGCCCTCGAGATAGCCGTTGAGGTCCATCGAGTTGGTGGCCACCCACGGCGGGTTGTAGCTGCTCTGGTTGGCGTTTAGGCCGTCGGGCCAGGTCGCCGAACCGTCACCCACCGCGACGACCTCATTCACGCCGGCGCTCTGGAAGCGCGAAGAGATGACGGCGACCTGTGCATAGGCGGCTGGGTCGTCGCCCTCCGGGGCCGCATCGATCGCGGTCTCGATGACGTCGACATGGAGCTTCTTGAGGGCTGCTTCGACGATGGCCATCTCCGCACTGTCGGTGCTGTCGCCACCAAAGACGCCCACCTTCTTGCCCTTGAAGGTGCCAAGCTTGGAAAACACGCTGAGCTGCAGGGGGTCGTAAGCCGACGACGGGGGCGTGAGGGTGAAGTTGGGGGCCCAACCCGGCGACTCGGTCTTCTGCTCCAACCCGCTGCCGTTGATGGTCGGCACGTTGTCGGCCAGATAGCAGTCCGGCATCAATGGAGCGATCGCCACGAAGATCTGGTCGTCCTCGGTGAGTTGCGTGCAAGAGGTGGCCGCGGGAGCGGGCGACGTCGGGTTGACGGCAGTGAGGTAGGCGACGATGCGCCGGCCGTCAATGCCGCCGTGGGCGTTCATGTTGGCGACCAGCGCCTGAAAGGCGTCGGAGTAGTTCCCGGGGTTGAGGTTCACGCCGATCGCACGCACCGCGGCGAAATCGACGTAGGGGATCCCGATTCGGATCGTCGAGGCGGTGACTCCCTGGGTCGTCGCGGCGGCAACCGGTTGTAGTCCGACCCCGATCGAGGCAAGCGCGGTCGCGATCACAATCGCGGCGGCGATGACGAAGCGCTTCCCCATGGCTCCCCCCCGGGTAAAAGGTTGCGCCCTTCGTGGCTCTTTCAAGATGAGGACGCTTCTGTGAGGCCCGGTCTCGGCTAAGCGCCCCTTGCCACCTCATTGGTTACTTACTGGTCATCCAGCAAGTCACGCTTATCATGACGGAGACATCACTTCCAGTCAAGGTGGTATGCAACGGCGTCGCTGGCGAGATCGAACGGATGCCGCGGAACGTCCGGGCGAGTTGCGACGGGTAGGCGTCACGGGCGACGGGCTGAACGCGAGACAGAATATTCGCCGCCCGGATCTGACCTAAAAGGAACATGGCTGAAGCCCCCTCACAGGCTTGTCGACCGCCTGGCCGGTTCCGCGTCAGAAAAGACCGAACGAGGGCCAGATTGAGCATTGGCAAATTCGACGAGGTCTGTGATCGGCGGCGTCGATACCCACAACCGGGCCTATGTGCCGAGTCAACGTCCTGGATGCGTCGAACGTGTTCGACAAATCGGCGGGCGGTGGGAATCACTGGTCCGTACTTGCCCACTTCCTCGATCGAATCCATCGACACCTCCCTATGACTGGGAGATCGGCACTCCAATCGACGAGACGATTTACGTGAAAAGCGTCGAGACCAGTGTCACCGGGCCAGAAGTTCTCCTCGCACCTGTAACGTCTGACTTGTTGATCGCCTAGCAAATCTACCCGGCTGGTACCATTTCAAGTGATGCCTCGCGAAGCCGCGCAGCCTCGAAAGACCCAAGCGGAACGACGAAGCGAATCTGAGGAAGCGCTCCTCGATGCCGCAGGTGCGTTGATCGCCGAGCGCGGCGTCGAGCGGGCATCGCTGGCGAGTATCGGAGAGTCGGCGGGGACCAGCCGTGGTCTACCGACTCACCATTTCGGGTCCAAGGACGCGCTCGTGGCGCGGCTCGCCAGTCGCGTGCAGGACCACGTCATCGCGGCGACCCTGAACGCGCTCGACCGGAAGTACGAAAGGCCTGAGGAGGTATCAGCCCTCGCTCTGTTGCGCACGACGCTCGACACCTACCTGGAACTATTCGAGAACCCGAGCGCCGAGGAGCGATCCCTCATCGTGATGTGGGGCGCGACGTTCCCGTCAAAAGCATCGATCGATGGGATGCTCGAAGCAGATCGGCGTAGTTATGACGGCTGGGCTGACTTGATCCGAGATGGACAGCAAGACGGGTCAATCCGAAGTGATGTCGACGCGGCGGCGACGGCCGTCGTGCTGTTCGGCCTGATGCGCGGCCTTGCCGCCCTGCTCATGACCGAGTCCGATGTCAGCAATATGAGCAACGTTCGAGCGACGTGCGACAAATGGATCGTCGCCGCACTCGCGCGGTCTCCGAACGGGTAGCCATGCGCACTGTGGCGGCATGCTCAAAGGGCACTCTCCAAGCCTCCTCGACGATCACTGGATGCGAGGTGCCGATGATGCCGAGCCAATGCGGCGCCGCTGGCCGCCCGCAAAGCCAAGGTCGCTGGGTGAGGGCAAACGGATACGGGTGAAGATAGGGACGACGTAAGCCCGACGACGGCCACAGCGAGGGCATCCTTGACTAGATCGTCCAGGCTGCCCGAGTTCCTTGCGGTCTAGTTGAGACCACGTCCATCGCTAGCTCCCCTCACCCTTCGCAAGACGGCCGGCGCTCCAAACGAGCACGCCGTTCGCCTTCGAGAGCTCGACGCGCTTGACCTTGCCGGTCACCGTCGCCGGGAACGGAGCATCGTACCGCAGCACAGACTCCGGAAGCTTCCATTTTGCCAACCCGCACGACACCATCGCCTGCAACGCCGCCGGGACGTCGAGGGGTCTACCTTCGGGCATCCGGACGGCCAACACGACGCGCTCGCCGGTGACGGCATCCGGGACGGCAAAGGCGGCGCACTCGTCGATCGTTGCGACCGCGCGGAACGACTCCTCAACCTCGGCAAGCGACACCTTCTTCCCATTCCGGTTGGCGATCTCCTTCAGGCGGCCCGTGACACGCAGTCGCCCCTGGGTGAGCTCCCCGAAGTCGCCAGTCCGCAACCAGTCGCCGTCGAACATCTCTGCGTTGTCGGCGGGGTCGAGGTAGCCGCGGAAGAGGTGCGGACCGCGCAGCCGCACCTCACCGGTGCCGTCGGCCGCGACCTGTAGCTCGACTCCTGGTGCGGGAACGCCATCGTCTGCGAGTCTCAGGTCTCGCGGTTCGGTCGGGCGCGCGCCCGTCGAGCTGGGCGCCTCCGATGACCCATAGACACGGAGGACCCGGATACCGAATTCGCCCTCGGCCTTCTCGAGTGCCTGCCGCTGAAGCATCGTGCCACCGACGGAGACGGTACGGAGAGGGACGCGAATGCCACGGTCACGCGCAACGTCAAGGAGACGGGCCAGCACCATGTCGGTCCCGCCATAGAACGTGCCCCCGGTCTCGACGAGGAAGTCGAGAGTCCGCTGCACGTCCCAGGCGCTCTCCAACACGGCGGCCGCGCCAAGCTCGGGGGCGAGCCGCAGGACCTGGAGCACCCCTGCGATCGACGCGAGTGGACTCACGAGGAAGAATCGGTCGTCCTCGTTCAGGTCAGTCATAGCGAGGAAATTGGCGGCCGAGGCTCGGAGAGTGTTCGCCGTGTGCACCACCCCTTTCGCCCTCGAGGTCGTTCCCGACGTGAAGATCACCAGCCGCGCAGCGTCCGGATCGACTTCGACGTCGGGGGCCGGCGCTCCGCCTGTATCGACCAAGTCCGCAATGGCATCGACACGTCCAGTGATGCCTTTCGCGGCGCGGGAGCGGCTCGGCGCCCGGAGCCAGGAGAACTATGGAAGGCGATACCGCCTTGCACGCCAAGGTGACCTCGCTGGCTCCCGACGACCGGTGCACGAGAACCGCCACCGCACCAAGCGTCCAGCTCGCATGACACGCTACGACGGACTCACGGTCGTTGTCGGTGACGACGACGATAGCGTCACCGGTGCGGACACCACACCCATGAAGGGTGGAGGCCAGGCGTTCCGTTGCCGATGCGAGCTCAAGGTACGACATTGCACCGTGGCGGTCGAGGATCGCCGACCGTTCACCGGCGGCCGCGAGCGTCGCTACGCTGGGAGCAACGTCCTCGATCCAGCTGCCGGTGGCACGGTAAGCCAGTGCGTCTCTTGCCGTCGGCGGCATCGTCAATTCCACTGTCATTGCTGGATTTCTCCATCGATCCGTCGGTGCGTCGCCGGCATGGACCCACCGGGCTGGCACAACCATCATTGCGTATTGCGCGATATTTTGGCGACTACGCCCGCGTTGCGAGGAGTCCCGTGTGACTGGCTATCCATTCGGTGTCGGCGTCATCGACACGCTGATCGGCTTTCCGTCCGACCCAGAACAGATATACGCAGTCATGCGGAAGGCGGCCAATGACCGGGAAAGCCGTGAGGAGTTCGTCATGCCCGCGGAGTACATGTTCCGCGACCTCCCAGAAAGCAGGATCGACAGGACTATGGATCCGGTCGCCGTGACACTAGAGGAGATGGATCGGCACGGGATCGAGATCGGCCTGGTTAGCGCCAGCGTCAACCAGGAGGTCGCAGTCCGAGCCCTCCGGCAACACCCAGATCGTTTTGTCGCCTCATGGACGTGCGACCCCAACGAGGGCATGGAGGGGATCCGGGCGCTGGTGCGGGCACACGAAGAGCTCGGCGTGCGCGCGGCATCGTTCTTTCCGCATGGGACCAATCCACAGGTCGCCCTCGATGCGCCGATGATGTACGCCTACTACGCGAAGTGCATCGAGCTCGGGATCCCCGCTTTCGTCACGGTCGGAATTGCAGGACCGCGCGTCCCGTCCATGGTCCAGCACGTCGAGCGGGTCGACCAGGTGATGTACGACTTCCCGGACCTCGTGTTCGTGATGCGACACGGCGCCGAACCATGGGTCGATTTGGCGGTCAAGCTCATGGTGAAGTGGCCGAACCTGTATTACTCGACGAGTGCGTTCGCCCCTCGGTTCTACCCGAAGCCGATTGTCGACTACGCGAACACGCGCGGCGCCGAGAAAGTGATGTACGCCGGTTACTTCCCCATGGGACTCTCCCTCGAACGCATCGTCTCCGAGCTCCCCGGCGTGGCGTTCAAGGACGAAGTGTGGCCGAAGTTCTTGCGACACAACGCGGTCAAGGTCCTGAAAATCGAGGGTACCCCGTGACCGGTGACGCCACTACCGAGACGCGCGCGCGATTCCAAAGGCGCTTCCGAGATTGGCTGGACGCGAACGCACCTAAAAAAGGTGACCCCGAGGACTTCTCGACCGCCCACATCGTTAGCGCGTCGACCCCCGACGAGTACCGAAACCGGGAGGAGCACTCGGTAGCAGTCACCCGACGGTGGCAGCGGAAGCTGTTCGAGGCCGGTTTTGCGGGGTGCTCGTGGCCGGTCGAGTACGGCGGCCGGGGTGGTCCGCACTGGGAGGACGAGGTCGTGGCCAGCGAACAGTCTCAGTTTGGGGTGTCGACAAAGATGTTCGCCGTCGCTCTGGAGATGATGCCTGCGGTGCTCTTTGCGCATGGGACGCATGAGCAGCGGCTCGCGCATCTCCCTTCGGTCCTTCGGGGCGAGGAGTCTTGGTGTCAGCTCCTTTCCGAGCCCGACGCGGGCTCTGATCTCGCAAGCGTGAGGACGATGGCGACACCCGTCGCAAGTGGATGGTCGCTGACTGGGCAGAAGGTCTGGACGTCGGGTGCGGGAACGGCGGCGTACGCACTGCTGATCGCGCGCAGCGATCCCGCATCATCGCGCCACGCCGGCCTGTCCTGCTTTGTGCTGGACATGTCCGATCCGGGCGTGACCGTCCGCCCACTCCGCCAGATGTCGGGCAGCTACCACTTCAACGAGGTCTTCCTCGACGACGTCTTCGTTCCCGAGGGTGCGCTGATCGGTCGGCTCGGCGATGGTTGGACGGTCCTCAAGACGATGCTGGCGAGCGAGCGGGCGGCCATCGGCGGCGGCACGAGCGCTCGGTCGGCGAATCAGCTCATCACGTTGGCGCAGGAGCTCGGACGTTCACGAGAGCCGGTCGCCCGCGAGCTCGTGGCCGCTGCCGTGATCCGCGAGCGCGTGCTGGACCTCCTCGGCTCTCGCGTCGCCGCCGGAGCTGTTCCTGCGGGGGGTTCGGTCTCGAAGCTCCTGTACTCGGAACACGCCCGCCTCACGGCCGACGGGGCGACCAGGATTCTCGGTGTGGCGACGACCATCACGGACCACGACCACGCCGCGCCGTGGGTCGAACGCCTGTTGTTCGCACCCGGCCTCCGGATCGGTGGCGGCACCGATGAAATCCAACGCAACACGATCGGCGAACAGGGCTTGGGGCTTCCGCGGGAGCCGGGGCCGGCCGGCGTGGCTCGTCGGGCCGGTCACTGAGTCCTCTTCCCTCGATCCGATCCGACCGGTCGATCGGTTTTGTGCCGAGGTGCGACGCGTCGGCTGAGGGCCCGACTGGTCAAGGAGTCCGAGGGGAAGGGAGAACGGTGCCGATCGTCTGACCGCCGTCGATGGTGAGCTCGGCACCGGTGACGAAGGATGCCGCGTCCGAGACCAGGAAGAGGACCGCCTCCGCGACGTCCTCCGGCTCGCCGATGCGGCCGAGGGGGGTGCGGGACAGGCGCTCGCGTGCTTCGCGATCGTCGTCCCGCAGGATCATGGGCGTGGCGATCGCCCCGGGCACCACAGCGTTCACCCGGATCCGATAGGGCGCCAGCTCGAGAGCCGCGACTTTCGTCAAGCCACGGACCGCCCACTTCGAAGCGACGTACGACGCGTGGAGCGTCCACACGGTCAGCGCCGCGGTCGACAGCGTGTTCACGATTGCTCCTCCGCCTACCTGCCGAAGGTGCGGCACGACGGCCTTGATGCCGAGGAACGGACCGAAGCAGTTCACACGCCAGACGTCCTCGAAGAACTCGGGGCTCTCCTCATCGAGCGGCGCCGTCCGAAGTACACCGGCGTTGTTGATGAGGATGTCCAGACGGCCGAAGGCGTCGAGACCGCGCGTGACGATGTCGTCCCACGAAGACGGCTCCCTTACATCCAGCTGCCCCGTGACAACAGCGTGGCCGAGTTCGTCGGTCAGAGACGCGAGCTCCTCGGTCCGTACGTCACCTGCGACGATTCGCGCGCCGGCTGCGGCAAGACGCCGGGCAATCACTCTCCCTTGACCGCGGGCTGCCCCACTGACGAAGGCGACCTTCCCGTCGAACTCGCTCACCGCTCTCCTTGTGGTCGGACTATGACATTGGCGTCGAGATCGGGCGCTTCGGTCATCTTCCAGTAGTCGACGAGTCGCCAGGGACTCAGCACGTATACGTTGCCGTCAGCAGCCTTGTACCAGGAGTGCCCTACCGACGGGTGCGCCCACACCGTCGTCGACAGCTCCTGCCGTATCCGCGCGACGTAGTCGTCGAACGCGTCGACCGTCGGCTCGATCGAGCCGCCACCGTTGCGAGCCAGAAGAGCGAGGCACCCGCCGATGTACCGCATCTGGCACTCGGAGTGGAAGATGATGCTGCCCGCGTGGGCGAGGTTCGTCCCCGGTCCGTACATGAGGAAGAAGTTCGGAAAACCCGGGACGGTGATGCCGAGGTACGCAGAAGGCCGACCATGCCACACCTCGTTCAACGACATCCCACCGCGCCCGATGATCTCCATGGGGAACAGAAACTCGTTCGCCCGGAACCCGGTGGCCAGCACGATCACGTCGACCTCGTACCGGGCGCCGTCGACAACGACCGCGCTCTCTTCGATGTCGACGATCGGCTCGCGCACGAGCTCGACGTGGTCGCGGGCGAGGCAGCGCAACCAGCTCCCGTTGTCCTGGAGCATCCGCTTCCCGAGCGGCGGATAGTCGGGGACGACTTTGGCGACGAGCTCGGGGTCGTTCCCAATCTGTTCGTCGATCCAGCGCAGGATCGTCGTGCGCAGGGCCGCGCTTCGGGCGTTTGCGGAACGTGGGAGCTCCGGCCAGCTGGGGTCCACGCGCACGACCTCGAGCATCTTGTCGCCGGCCTGCCACAGCAGCAGGAACCGATACCAGCCCGCGTAGCCCGGGAGATGCTGCAACGCCCACTGCGCGCCGGGTTCGACGGCCTCGTGATAGAGCCGGTTCGGCACTATCCACTGCGCGGTTCGCTGGAACACGACGAGCTCCTGGACGTCGTCGACGATCGCCGGGCCGATCTGGAAGCCGCTGGCACCGGCACCGATCAGCGCGACACGCTTGCCCTTGAGGTCGACGTTGTGGTCCCACTGTGCCGAATGGAACATGGGCCCGCCAAACCGGTTGAGATTCGGCAAGTCGGGGACGTACGGACGGTTCAACTGCCCGACTGCGCAGATGATCGCAGAAGCAGTGCGAACGTGGCGCTTCCCGTCGTGGGTCCGCGTGGTGACTCTCCACAACTGCTCGTCGTCGTCCCACTCGGCCCGCTCGACCTCGGTCCGCCACCTGACGTGTCCGTCGACGCCATACCTGCGCATCACGTCACGGAAGTAGCCGTGCAGCTCCGGTTGGCGTGAGAAGTGCTCGGTGAAGCCGTGATCGGGTGCGAACGAGTAGCAGTAGTAGTGATTCGCGACGTCGACGCGGCAACCCGGGTACGTGTTCTCGTACCACGTGCCGCCGACGTCGTCGTTCTTCTCGATGATCTCGAACGGGATTCCGGCCTGCTTTAGGCGGACACCGGCGAGTAGCCCCGACATCCCGCAGCCGATCACCATGACCGATAGGGCGGTGTCGCCCTCCGACAGGCGAATCCGCCGCGGATCGTTGCCGTCGAGGTCCATCTCCTCGAGGAACATCTCCGCATACTCATCCGATACGTGCTCGCACACGAGCCAGTCCATGACCTCCCGGAGAACGGGCTCCCCCGCTGGCGCGAGCGATACGGAACCTCGGTCCCGGTACGCGAGCACCGCTTCGAGTGCCGCCTGCCGCAGCTTGGACTGCTCGTCCTCGGTCAGTCGGCCGTCGAGTTCGTTCGGAACGAATCGGCGCGGACGGATCTCCCCTCGCAGGATCGATGGGTCACCGGTGATCTGCACCACGGCAGCCACGAGGGCAAGGACGTTCGCGCCCTCGAGGGCGCGCGTAATCGCGGCGTCGTCGTCGACGATCGGCGGCATGGCGGCGTTAGTACGCTCGGTCATGCGCACCGGATCGCGTTCGCGACAACGCCCAGTGCTTCTCGGCTGGTGGGCAGGATCTCCTCAGGAAAAGTGAGGAATCCGTGGATCTGTCCTTTGAACTCGTGGACACCTACCGGTACCCCGTTCGCCGCAAGGTGCTGCGCGTACGCCAGGCCCTCGTCGCGGAGAGGATCACACCCGGCCAACAGGAGCGTCGTGCTCGGCACTCCTCGCACGTCGGCGTCCAGCAGGGAGACCTCGGGATCCCACCGATTCGCCTCGTCGGGCAGGTAGAGACGGACAAACCACGAGAGATCGCTGCTCAGCAGCGGCCACGACTGACCGTGCTCGGCGTGCGACGGTCGGTCCTGCGTCATCGAGACGGTCGGGTATGCGAGGACCTGACGATCGACGGCCGCGGCACCGACGCAGAGGACGCGCCGGGCGGCCGCGGCGGCGACGTTGCCTCCGGCAGAGTCGCCAAGGACAATGTGGCGCACGGCCCGCCGGACCCCCAGCTCAGCGACGTGCGCACCCACTGCAGCGACCACCGCGGCACCATCGTCGACGGCCGCCGGCCAGGGAGCTTCGGGTGCCAGGCGATAGCCCACCGACACGACCACGCACGGTGTGGACACGGCAAGTCGGCGGCAGAAGGCGTCCGATCCCGAGATGCTGCCGAGGACCCATCCGCCACCGTGGAAATAGGTGACAACCGGCAACATGCCCGCCGAGGCCGGGCAATAGACACGGACCGGCACACCCGAGACGATGCGGTCGTCGACGCTCTCCACCGCAGGTCCGGGCGCGCCGCGTGCCGCGTTGGCTTCGATGTACGCCCACGCGCCGTCCACGCCGCGCTCCTCGAGCGTTGCCGGACCACCGGCAGCGCGCGCCTGGGTCACGACGGCCTCGGCGTCCGGGGCCAAGGTCATGCGGACAGCAAGGGCGCGAGCCGGGCGCGGCCCTCGGCGTCGAGCGGGCGCAGGTCCTCGCCCTTCCCCGCTCGCCAGAAGATGTCCTCCGGGCGCCACGCCTCCCTGCGGAGGCGCTGCTTGTCGATCTTCATGCTCGCGAGCTTCGGCAGCTCGTCGGCCACTCGCACGAACGACGGCACCCATTTTGGTCCCAGATCGGGCTGGCCGGCGAGGAACGAATCGAATGCCGCGGCCTCGAACCGTGCGCCGTCGCGGAGCTCCAGCGCGACCATCACCCGGTCTCCGACCGGATCGTCGGGGACGGCGTACACCGCGACAGAGCGCACATCGGGATGGCGAGAGATGATGGCCTCGACGGGCGCAGCCGCGAAGTTCTCGCCGTCAACACGCAGCCACTCATTCGACCGTCCGGCGAAGTAGAGCCAGCCGTCGGCATCGCAGTAGGCGAGGTCGCCCGACCAGTACCAGCCACCGCGGAAGCGGACCTGCGTCGCTTCCTGGTTGTGATAGTAACCCTCGAACGCGGAGGTCGGAGCCGTCTCGACGATCTCGCCGACGGCTTCGTCGAGGTTCTCGGGGCGGTGGTCCGGGCCAAACCGCACGGGTGGGCATTCCTCGACGGTCTCGGGATCGATCACCTTCACGGTCGGCTCGCCCCGACCCAACGCCCCTTCCGGCATGGAAGGGTCCCGACGGATGATAATGATTCCCTCGGTCGAGCCGTAACTGTCGCGGACGGTGCAACCGAAGCGTTGCGCGAACTCACGAATGTCGCGACTCGATGCCTCGTTACCGATCGCAAGCCGCAGCGGGTTGTCGGCGTCGTCGGAATGCTCCGGCGTTGCGAGGATGTAGTTGAGCACCTTGCCCGTGTAGGTGAGCATGCTGATGCCGAAACGGCGGATGTCCGGCAGCGTATTCGACGCCGAAAACCTGGGACGCGTTGCGATGGGGACACCCGCGTTCAATGCCGAGGACCAGCCGGTGAACAACGAGCTTGAGTGGAAGAACGGCAACGGCGAGTAGACGACGTCCCCCTCAGCCAGCTCGGCCACCCGCATGACGTGACCACCCTGACGGGCGAAACGACCCTGCGTGCACCGCACCGCCTTCGGGAGCCCCGTCGAGCCCGAAGTGAAGATCAGGAGGAACAAGTCGTCCTCTTCGATTTGTCGCTCAGGATATGAGGTCGGTTGCATCGCGAGGCGAAACGAATACTCAGGGCGGTCGATCAGCAGCACCCGGTCTTCGGCGACACCGGTGTGGACGTCACTGAGCAGCGCCTGCGAAGAGCTGTCCGTGATCAGCGCCTGGCAGTCGGTGTGCCGAACGAGGAGCCCGAGCTGGTCACCCCGATACGTGGAGTTGATACCAACGACAACCGAGCCCGAGAGCGCAGCTGCGCCAAGCCAGAACACGTAGTCGTGAACATTCTCGAGGAGCACACCGATGTGGGGCGGTCGATCGCCCCTGCGGAGCTCGTCAAACAGCGATGCCCGGCGGCTGGCTTCTTCGACGAGCTCGCGATAGGTCCATACCCCGTCGCCGAGCAGCAGCGCGACACGGTCGTCTTCTGCCCGCCCGCGGAGGAGGTCCGCAGCCGTCGTCATCGCTGGCCCATGTTCAGGGCGAGTCCAGGTCGCGGCCAGGTGGTCTCGATAACCCCACCCGAGCGCGAGAGCGTGACCACCGCTCGACGCAAGTCGCTGCCCCCGAAGGCGATGTTCGTCGTAATGTCACCGGGGATCGGGTACACGTCGAGCTCGCCACCGTCCGGTGTCACCACGACCAGGCCATCACTCAGCGCTCCGATGGCAATCCGTCCATCGGCCTCTACACCGAGCGAGTCGAAGGAATACGGGGTCGCTACGATGCAGATCCCACCGTGACGGATGGCGAGGTTGCCCGTCGCGCGGCGGATCTCACCCGGGCCGTCGAGGTCCCAGGCCCATAGCCGTCCCGTATGGGTCTCAGAGACGTAAACGCGCCGGCCGTTGGGTGAGAGCCCGACACCGTTGGGGCCGAGCAGTGGGAACGCCTTCTCGAGCACCGCGCTGCCGTCAGGCGGGATGTAGTACAACCCGCCGCGATCAACGCTGGAGCGACGTCCCTTCCCATGATCGGTGAACCACACGCCACCGACCTCGTCGATGACGAGGTCGTTCGGGCCTCGCAGTGGCCGCCCGTCACACTCGCGGTGCAGAACGGTGACCTCGCCCGAACCGAGGTCGACGCGCTCCATCCACCCGCCAATGAAGTCGGGTGGCTCATTTGTGTGCGTCGGGTGATCGATCGGGATGCGCACGCCGTTCACTTCGGTCCAAAGGAACCCGCCATTGTTCGCGACGATCGCACTGGTGGGCGTCTCGAGGGCCATCCCGTTCGGGCCACCGCCGGGCGTGGCAACAACGCTCACCTCACCGCCGGCGATCCGCAGCACACGGCCGCCGTCGATATCGACGACGTACACGGTTCCGTCTTCGGTGATCACCGGTCCCTCGGTGAAGCCGATTCCGGTAGCGAGCACATCGTATTCCAGTGGATCCCGGACCGCCGTCTTCATGATGTGTCCCTGCCTCTCCCGTTGACCAGCGTCAGAACGTGTGTTGGAATTGGTTCGTGCCCACCGCCGCATGGATCTTCGACTTTGACAATCATTACTACGAGTCTCCTGATGCTTTCACGAGGCACCAAGATCCGAAGCTCGGGAACCGCGGTGTCCGGTGGGCCGACGTGGACGGGCGCCGACGCCTTCTCGTGGGGGGTACGGTCAACTCCTATATCGCCAACCCGACGTTCAACCCAGTCGCGCGTCCGGGTTCGCTCTACGAGTGGTACCGAGGAAACCCGCGGCGCCAGCAGATCAAGGAGGCCTTTGGGGAGCTCGAGCCGTTGCGCCCCGAGTACCAGGACCCCAAGCAGCGCCTGAAGGTGATGGACGATCAGGGCTTGATCGGGGCGCTGATGTTCCCGACCATCGGTGTCGGCATCGAGGACGCCCTGAAGCAGGACCCAGAGGCCTGCGCCAAGGTGTTCCACGGCTTCAACCGGTGGCTCGACGAGGATTGGGGTTACCGGTACGAGGGACGAATCTTCGCCGTGCCGTACATACCGCTGCTTGATCCGGTCGCGGCCGTTGAGGAGCTTCAGAAAGTGCTCGATGCGGGGGCGATCGTGGTCAACATCCGCAATGGCCCCGTGCCCGTTCCGGGCGGCTGGCGCTCTCCGTTCGAGCCAATCTACGACGGCTTCTGGGGACTAGCTGAGGACGCGGGGGTCGTCGTCGCCGCCCACTCGGGCGTCGACGGCTACGACATCCTCGTACAGATGTGGGAGCACAGCGGCTCCGAGAGCTCGCTGTTCCGCTCCCCACTTCGCGGTGCTGTGACAAAGGGTCGCGCCGTGACCGACTTCTTCCTCGCCGCCCTCTGCCAGCTGCTGTTCGAGCGGTTCCCTCGACTCCGAATGGCCAGTGTGGAGAATGGTGCGGCATGGGTCCCCGACGTTCTCCACCGGGTCGACGACGCCGCGAACCGGAACCCGGCGTACTTCACACATCACCCGCGTGAGGCATTCGGGGAACATGTGTGGGTGACGCCGTTCTGGGAGGACGACGTCGACAAGCTCTTGGCCGACATCCGCCTCGACCGTCTGCTGCTCGGCTCCGACTGGCCGCACGCAGAGGGCACTCGTCAGCCGGCCGATTTCATCACCGAGTCCCTGGCGAACCTCTCGGCCGACCACATCCGACATGTCGCGAGGGACAACGCTCTGGCGCTTCTGGGCCTGATCTACGACTGACAAGCCCTCTGCATGATCCGACGGGCGGGAGCCCACACCTGAAGATCACGCAGCGATCTCGCGCGCTACCGCCTGGCCGTCAACCTCGACGACATCGATAGGTCTCCCTGTTCACACCGGACGCGGTCTACGAGGTCTTCGACCGGTCGTGGGACGGGCACGAGGGTCTCTCCAAGATGGTGCGTGGTGCACCGAAGGGCTTGCACCTCGGCGTTCCCTGTGATCGACATGATCGGGGCTGGATCGAGCGACTACAACGCAGAACCTCCCCTTCGTTAGGCCACGACTGGGTGGTGCGACGCTCCGTGTAACAGGCGAGCTTCGCCGGACCGACGACGGTTGGCGCATCGCCAAACGAGGCTGCAGGTTCATCGTCGCGGATGGACTCAGCGAACGCCCAGGCGAGTAGCCCGAGCAGTCCACGCGTCTCTCGGCGTCGAGGAGCGACTCTTCAGCTTTGGCCCGCCATCCGGCTGGCCGTCGCGATGTGACGAGACTAGACTTGTTGGTTGAACAACAAGGTACCTGTTGGGCGTCCACCCCGGAAGTTCCAAAGCCCTGTAGCGACTTCGATTTGGCGCTGCGCATCGGCTGCTGACATCACGATTCCTAGTGAGTGAAGGGGGGCATGAGGTGGCGAGCTACGACCTGGTGATCAAGGGTGGCACTGTCATCGACGGGTTGCGGACGCCGCGGTTCAAGGCGGACGTCGGCATCGCTGACGGCAGGATCACTCAGATCGGGCGGATCAGTGCTGCCGAAGGCGCCCAAGTGGTCGACGGGTCCGGAAAGATCGTCGCCCCAGGGGTCGTCGACCTCCACACGCACTACGACAGCCAGATCTTCTGGGATCCGTGGTGCACGATGTCGGCCTGGCACGGCGTCACGAGCGTCGTGATCGGCAACTGTGGCTTTGGGTTCGCCCCATGCAAGCCCGAGGACCGGCAACGCGCCATGTTGAGCCTGTCTCGCAACGAGGCCGTGCCGCTCAAGACCATGCAGGCCGGGATGCCCTGGGATTGGGTGACCTTCGCTGAGTACCTCGAAAGCGTCGACCGCACCCCCAAGGGCGTGAACGTCATGTCGTTCGTCCCGTTGGCGCCGCTCTACGGCTACGTCGTCGGCATCGACAAGGCGAAGGAGCAGCGGGTCAGTGACGAGGAGCTGAAGGAGATGTGCCGGCTCCTAACCGAGGGGATGGAGGTCGGCGGCTGCGGCTGGAGCTCCCAGATCTCCGGTGAGCTCGGGAACGTACAACTCGACTATGACGGCACGCCCATGGTCACCGACTGCATGACCGAGCGGGAGATACGCGCCTTCTGCCAGACCCTCGCGTCACTGGGTCGCGGCACAACCCAGATTACGGGCTCCCTCGACACGGCCGCCTTCATCGCGCGTGAGAGCGGCCGGCCGATCATCTGGAACGGGCTGATGCCGGACGGTACATTCAACCAGCACGGCGCCATGCCCGAGGAGTACCGCCACGCGGCGGTGCTGCAGCGTCTCACGCAGCTCAACCAGGAGGAAGGCCTGCGCGTCTTCGCTCAGGTCCACACGGTGAACTTCGCGTCCGAGTTCACCCTCGAGGACTACAACCTCGCCGACTCGATCCCCTGCTGGAGGGAAGCCTGCATAGGCACGGTCGAGGAGAAGCTCGTGAAGTTCGCCGACCCTGCTCGCCGGCAGGCGATGAAGGAGGTTCACGAGGTACGGGGCGGGCTCTTCGGCGCCGGGTACCCCCTCGACGACATCAAGGTGCACTGGATCTCGAGCGACGTCCCCAACGCCGGTGAGCTGAAGGACACCTACGAGGGCTGGACGATCGGCGAGATCGCAGCCCGAGAAGGTAAGCACCCGCTGGACGCCTTCCTCGACGTCGCTGTCGCAGGCCGGCTGTGCGTTGGCTTCGCCACGCCGCTCATGCTCCAGGATCCGGACTCGCTTCGGGATTGCGTGACATCGCCGATGGCACTTCCGGGCATCGGTGACGGTGGCGCCCATACCAAGTTCGTCACGACGGCGCGGTTCCCCACAGAAATGCTCAGCCTCTGGGTCCGCGAGCATGAGCTCCTCTCAGCCGAGGAGGCCCACTGGCGGTTGTCGTACTACCCAGCGATGGCCGCCGGGCTAAAGGGCCGGGGGTACCTCGCCGAGGGCGGGCCGGCAGATGTCATCGTCTACGACCCGGACACGGTCGCCGCACTCCCACAGGAGCGGGTGTGGGACTACCCGGCTGGCGAGTGGCGGCTCATTCAGAGGTCGGTGGGCTACGACCGTACCGTCGTGAACGGCGTAACGACGTTCATCGACGGTCAGTGCACCAACGCAACTCCGGGCCGCCTCCTGCGGCACGGAACGGACTGAGAAGCACCGCATGCTGAGCGCGCGCGATCAGATCCCGAAGGTTTTCGACGCGGACAACCACTACTGGGAGGCGAGCGACGCGTTCACCCGGCATCGTGACCCGAAGTTCAACGAGCGCGGAGTCCAGGTGAAAGAGGTTAGCGGCGTCCTCCGCTACGTCCTCGATGGTGAGGTGTTCCAGACGCTTCCAGGGCCGGCTGATGTCCATCCCCGGCCGAAGCCTGGGGCGTTCATGGACTACTTCGCGGGAAAGCTCCCCCAGAAGGAATTCGCGGCGTCGTTCAACGTGCTCCCGTCGGAGCATCCGGAGTGGTACGAACGTGACGCCCGAATACGCGTCATGGACGAGCAAGGTGTCGAGGCGGCATGGATGTTCCCTTCCCAGGGCGTCGTACTGGAAGCCCCGATGCATACCGACGTCGAGGCCGCTATCGAGGTCTTCCGGGCCTTCAACCGCTGGCTCGACGAGGAGTGGGGCTTCGCCTACCAGGACCGCATCTTCGCCGTGCCGTACCTGACCCTCTCCGATCCGAACCAAGCGGTCGACGAGCTGCGCTGGTGTCTCGATCACGGTGCCCGGGTCGTGACCCTGCGACATGGCGCCGCCGTCACGGCGGACGGCATGCGGTCGCCCGCCGACCCCATGTTCGATCGCTTCTGGGGACTGGCTCAAGAAGCTGGTGTGGTCATTGCGCCCCACGATGGCGCTGACGCCAGCTACGCCGAGATGCACGCGCTCCTGACCAGAGTGTGGGGCGAGGGGCCCGCCGACGTGGGTCGGACATCCTCGGGCGACTCGATGAGAATGATGGGCGGCGACTCTGTGTTCGTCGGACTCACGAAGAACCGGATCGTCCACGATTTCGCCTACATCCTCGTCGCCCACAAGCTCTTCGAGCGCTTCCCACGGCTGCGGGTCGCGTACATCGAGAACGGCTGCGCGTGGGTCCCGCCGCTGCTGCAGGCCCTCGAGTACCTAGGTCACGGGGACCGCTATCAGACGAACCCCAAGAGCCAGTTCATCGAGCACTGCTGGGTAGCACCCTTCGTCGAAGAGGACGTCGACGAGCTCGCAAGACACTTCCCCGTCGAGCGGATCCTGTTCGGCTCGGACTGGCCCCACGGTGAAGGCTTCCCTGAGCCCAGGGACTTCTTTGACAACGTCGCCAACTTCTCGATCGACGACCAGCGCAGGATCATGTTGGAAAATGCACGCGAGCTGACGTTCCGGTAGGAGGTCGGCGCACGGATGGGAACTGGCCACACCTTCGCGTAGCGGAGGTCCGCGTCCCAAACTCACGTCAACGAAGGAAAGAACCTAAGAAGGGGAGTTTGTGCCGACCTACGACATCGTCATCAAGGGGGGCACCGTCTTCGACGGGCTCCGGACGCCACGCTTCAAGGCTGACGTCGCCATCAAGGACGGGAAGATCGCCACAATTGGCGGCGTCGCTGCATCGGATGGCGCGGAGGTCGTCGACGCCTCGGGCAAGAACGTGGCCCCGGGTTTCGTCGACCTGCACACGCACTACGACAGCCAGGTGTTCTGGGACCCGTGGTGCACCATGTCGGGCTGGCATGGCGTGACGAGCGTGGTGATCGGGAACTGCGGCTTTGGCTTCGCCCCGTGCCGCCCGCAGGACCAGGACCGGGCGATGTTGACGGTGTCGCGGAACGAAGCGGTGCCGTTGAAGACGATGCGGGCGGGAATGCCGTGGGACTGGGTGACGTTCCCGGAGTTCCTCGACAGCGTTGAGCGGACCCCAAAGGGCGTGAACATCATGTCGCTGGTGCCCTTGGCCCCGCTGTACGCGTACGTGGTCGGGGTCGACAAGACGAAGAAGCAGCGGGCATCGGATCAGGAGCTGGATGAAATGTGCCGTCTGCTGGTCGAGGCCATGGAGGCAGGCGGCTGCGGTTGGAGCGCTCAGATCCTCGGCGATACGTTCAATGTCCAGCTGGACTACGACGGCACGCCGATGGTCACCGACATGATGACCGAGCGTGAGATCATGGCGTTCTCGCGGGCGCTGGGGACGGTCGGCCGGGGTACGACGCAGATCACAGGCTCACTCGATGCCGCTGCGCTGATCGCCCGAGAGAGCGGCCGGCCGATCATCTGGAACGCCCTCGGTCCGAGCGGTTCGGTGAATCAGCACGGCGAAATGCGCTACCCGCATCGTGAGGCCATTGCTCGTCTGCACGAGCTGAACGAGCAGGAGGGCGTGCGGGTGTTCGCGCAGGCCGCGACCGTGCGGTTTGCCTCTGAGATCACGTTCGAGGAGTACAACCTGATGGACGCGTTTTCCGCGTGGCGGGACGCCTGCATTGGCACCTACGAGGAGAAGATCGAGAAGTTCGCCGATCCGGAGCGGCGCAAGTCTCTGCAGGAGGCAATCGACACGACCAGAGGAGGCTTCGGTGCCGCCCGGTACCCAATGGACCAGATCCGGGTCAACTGGATCTCGAGCGACGTGCCGGATGCCTCCGAACTGAAGGAGCGCTATGAGGGCTTCACGCTCGGCGAGATCGCCGCACGCGAAGGCAAGAGCCTCCTGAATACCATGCTCGACATCGCGGTGCTCGCCCATCTGAAGGCTGGCTTCGGCACGACGATCGTCGAAGCCGATCTGCAGGCCCTGAAGGAGGTCGCCAACTCGTCGATGGCGCTTCCGGGCGTCAGTGATGGCGGTGCGCACACCAAGTTCATTACGACCGGCCGCTACGGCACTGAGTTCCTCGGCTACTGGGTCCGTGAGCGCGACGTTATGTCGCTCGAGGACGCACACTGGCGCCTTTCCGGGTATCCGGCGATGGCCGTTGGCCTCAAGGGCCGTGGCTTCCTCCGCGAGGACGCCCCGGCCGATGTGATCGTTTATGACCCCGACACCATCGACGCCCTCCCCCAGGAACGGGTGTGGGACTACCCGGGTGGCGAATGGCGGTTGATCCAAAAGGCCATCGGCTACGACCGCATCATCGTCAACGGCCAGACGACGTTCATCGGCGGTGAGTGCACCAACGCAACCCCGGGCCGCCTCCTGCGACACGGGACGGACTGAAAGAGGGACGATGAACGGCAACGAGGCGATCAAAACAATCTTCGACGCCGACAACCACTACTGGGAGACGAGCGACGCGTTCACGCGCTATCGCGACCCCAAATATGCCGCTCGCGGCGTCACGCTGATCGAGATCGACGGGAAGCCGCGGTATACCTTCGGCAAGCGGCTCCACCCGATCATCCCAGGGCCAGGCGATGTACACCTGCGCCCGCGTCCTGGCGCGCTATACGACTACTTCGCTGGCAAGAGCGACAAGGCCCGGCTGGGCAACGAGCTCGCCTGCGAGGAGCCGTCGGAGCACCCTGAGTGGTACGACCGCGACGCCCGCCTCAAATGCATGGACGAACAGGGACTCGAGGCGGCGTGGTTGTTCCCATCGCAGGGCGTCTGTATGGAGGGCCCGATGCAGCCCGATATCGAGGCGGCAGTCCATATCCTGCGGGCCTTCAATCGCTGGCTCGAGGAGGACTGGGGTTTCGCCTACAAGAACCGGATCTTCGGGGTGCCGTTCTTGACACTTTCGGACATCGACCAGGCCATCGAGGAGCTGGATTGGTGCATCGACCACGGCGCTCGGATCATCTCCATCCGCAACGGCCCCGCCTTCACGCCCGACGGGACGAAGTCTCCTGCCGACCCGGTTTTCGATCCGTTCTGGGCCCGGGTGGCCGAGGCCGGGGTCGTCGTGGCGCCGCATGCCGGCTTTGAGGACGGCTATACGAAGGTGTACCAGGCGGTGGCTGAAGAGTGGGGCCGACGGCCGACGCAGATGACGGGAATGGGTGACGCGGCGGCGTCCAATGTCCTCGCGATCCTCATGAAGCACCGTCTGGTGCACGACTTTGCGGGAATCCTCGTTGCAGACCACCTCTTCGAGCGACACCCGGGCTTACGCATCGCGTACATCGAGAACGGCGGCACGTGGGTCGGTGACCTGCTCCACGGCCTCCAGGTCCTCAATGGCCAGAACCCGGGCATGTTCACCAAGAATCCGGTCGACCAGTTCCACCAGAACTGCTGGGTGGCGCCGTTCGTCGAGGACAGCGTCACCGATCTAGCAAAGTACCTGCCGATCGAGCGCATCCTCTTCGGGTCGGACTGGCCCCACGCCGAAGGTATCGCGCACCCGCGGGACTTCTTCAAGAACGTCGAGGATTTCTCGATTGAGGACCAGCGCAAGATCATGGTGGAGAATGCCCGCGAGCTGACGCTCGCCTAACGCCATCCTGGCTGCTCGACGCCCCCTTCACCTTTTCGTTTTCGGCCCCCATGGAACGGGTGCCGGCGCCGACCACCGATGTGGCGGTCGCGCCGTTCGAAGCTGCGGCGGTGGCACCCGGCGATATCGACGTCGCCCTGCTGCAGGTCGGGCTCGTCGTGGCAACCGCTCGGAGCCGCAGGGTCTCCTCGGAGGCTACGCCGACGCGGTTACCAGCAGATCGCTGGTTTCGAACCCGACGCGGTCGATGTCGGGTTGGAGCACACCGAGGTCGAAGCCGTACACCTCGGCTGCGTTCTCGAAGAGCACTTTGTGCACGTCATCCTCGGTCACGCCTGACGCGCCCACCAGGTCAGCGACCTCTTCGGAGACCCGCTGATAGTTCGACTCGAAGTGCGGGTAGTCCACCCCGAACATGCACGCATCGACGCCGATGTGGAACCCGGGTAGGGACCGCTGCTCGGCGTTGATCCCGAGTAGCTCGCTCATGGCGTCCTTCCCCGACGCCAGGTGCGTCGGGATTTGCCGGGGCGAGAACGGCGAGACCCCAACGAAGATGTTCGTCTGGAAGTACTCGCTGGCCAGGCGCTGGACCGACCGCTCCCGGTTCATCATCCGGGCGAAACCCATCACGTCGTTCTCCGCGCCCAGGATCATGTCCAGGTTCGCGATCGCCGGGATCAGGAACATTAGCTGGGTCTCGATGTAGGCCATCCGCAGGTTCGGGAACCGGTCGAACACGCCACCGGCGATGAGCTGCCAGAGCGACCGAGATGAGTAGAACGCGTTCTCGGTCATGATCGTGAGAATCGACGCGAACCCCGGAGGGCTGTAACCGGGGAGTCCGGCCCCGCCATGCTGGCTGATGACGAGACCCGCCTCCTGGGCTGCCGCCCAGACGGGGTCGAACCGGGGGTCGAAGAAATAGGTGCCGGCCGGTGGGGCGGGCAGCCCGATCCCGCCCAAACCATGCTCCTTCGCCCAGTAGACATCCTCGACAGCCCGGTCGACGTTTTCGAGGGAGATCTGCATCTGACCCCGGCGGCGCGCGGGGGCGAGGGCGCAGAAATCGACCAGCCAGCGGTTGTAGGCCCGGCGGCCCTCCTCGGCCAGCTCGACGTTCTCCGAGCGGGCGAAGTCATCAAGGCGGTTGGCCTGGAACGGCCGTCCGTTGGGGAACAGCACCTCGGCCACCACGCCCTTGCTCTCCAGGTTCTTCGTCCGCAGATCCGAGTCCCACTGGACCGCCGGATCGAAATCCATGTGCAGGTTGCCGGCGTCGCGGAGGCCGGCCTCTTCAGCGGCCTTCACCTGCTCGTCGTAGACCTCGAGGTACTTCTTTTCGATGTAGTCCCGATACTGGGCACGCGATGCCTTGACGTGCCCATCGATCGAAATGATCGCAATTCGGCTCATGACTTCTCCTCTCGGCCCCAAGCCTGCCGTCGCGCTGAGCGATACCCGGCAGGAAGATGGTACTGCCACCCTCGCCAATCACGCGGGGTGCGCCCAGGGGGTCGACGCGCTCGTCCCGCTGACCGGCAAATGAGGCCGTGGGCACGCTCGGCGATTGAGTCCGGCGCCCCAGCCGGACCGGCCACCACCAGCTTGATTTTTGTGCGGACCTGGTCGCTGAACTCCGTCGTCCAGAAGGACTCGCCAGCCGCTTCCCGCTACTCCAGGACCTGCGCCGCTTCCTAAAAAGTGGTCCACCCCAAGGGGTCAACCGCACCTGGAGCGGACGACGGGATTCGAACCCACGACCCTCACCTTGGCAAGGTGATGCTCTACCAACTGAGCCACGTCCGCTAGTGCGACCAGGATACCCCGGGGTGTCCGGGCCATTCAGCGTCCCGAGTGGCCAAATCCGCCTTCGCCGCGTTGAGATCCCGGCAGCAGGTCTCGTTCCACCAATGTGAACTCGGCCTGCTCGACCGCCTGGATCACCAATTGTGCGATCCGGTCTCCCCGTCGGACCTGGTAGTCCGCGGTCGGGTCGGTGTTCACCAAGAGGACGGCCAGTTCGCCACGGTAGCCGGGGTCGACGAGCCCTGGCGTGTTGAGGCACGTCACGCCATGACGGAGGGCGAGGCCACTGCGGGGCAAGACGAACCCGCCGAACCCCACCGGCAGGGCGAGCACGATGCCGGTCGGCACAAGGGCCCGGCCCCCTCCTGCGGCGAGGTGGGCGTCCTCTCGTGCGTAGAGATCGGCGCCGGCATCCCCGGGGCGCGCGTAGCCCGGCACCGGTAGGTCCGGGTCGAGCTGGTGCAGCGGGACGGTGACCACAGCCAGAAGCTAATGGGCCAGATCGGCTGGTTCGCCAAGCCGGTCCGGTACCATCAGCCGCCCCAGGGCACCGAAACGAGCCCAACCCACCGACACCGGTAGCATCGCCGAGCGTGCTGGCCTGGATGGACCTCGAGATGACCGGGCTCGAGCCCCGGCGCGACGTCATCGTCGAGATCGCCGTCCTCGTCACCGACGACGACCTCCAGGTGGTGGCCGAAGGTCCGGACCTCGTCGTGTCGGCCACCGCCGAACAGCTCGAAGCCATGGAGGACGTCGTCCGCAACATGCACACCCGCTCGGGACTGCTCGAGGAGATCCGGAGCTCGACAGTGTCGCTGGCCGACGCCGGCCAGAGCGTCCTGGCGTTCTTGAAAGAGCACATCCCCCAACCCCGCAGCGTGCCCCTGGCCGGCAACTCCATCGGCACCGACCGGCGCTTCCTGGCCGCGCAGCTCCCCGAAATCGAGGACTGGCTTCACTATCGCTCGGTCGACGTGTCGACGATCAAGGAGCTGTGTCGGCGCTGGTACCCCGAGGCGTTCGCCAACGCGCCAGGGAAGCAGACCGCGCACCGGGCCATGGACGACATCAAAGAGAGCATCGCCGAGCTGGCGTTCTACCGTGGAGCCATCTTCGTGCCCAAAGGCGCCCCAGCACCGAAGCGAGCCGCGAACTCGTGAGCGATCGCCGGCCGATGTCCCTCGAGGAGGCCACCGCCCTGTTGACCGCTCCCGGAGGGCTCTTCGAGATCGAACCACGAGAGATCCGCGGGGTCACGGTGCGCACGTGGAAGAGCGCCCCCCGGTCACTTCGGGATGTCTTTGCCATGTCGCGGGCCCATGGCGACGCCCGGTTCTTGGTGTACGAGGACGAGACGATCTCTTTCGCCGAGCACTACCGGGCCGCGGCGACGTTGGCCCACCGGCTCATCGAGACCTTCGGCATCGAGAAGGGTGATCGCGTCGCCATCGCCATGCGCAACCTGCCCGAGTGGGTGATGGCCTTCTGGGCCGCCGCCATCTCGGGGGCCGTCGTGGTCCCGATCAACGCCTGGTGGACCGCCGAAGAGCTCGGCTACGGCCTCTCGGACTCGGGGACCAAGGTCGCCTTCTGCGACACCGAGCGGGCGACCCGCATCGCCCAGGCGCCCGACGGGCTGAGCCAGCTTCACACGATGGTGCTGGTGGACGAGACCCGCTCCGGCCAGGGTCCCAACCTCGGTTCGATCGCTCTCGGCGGCGTCGAGCTGGTGGCGTTCGACCGGCTGCTCGCCGAGGTCGACGCCACCGTCGAGGTGCCCGAGGTGGACATCGACCCAGAGGACGACGCCACGATCTTCTACACCTCCGGCACGACCGGGCGGCCCAAGGGAGCGGTCGGCACGCAGCGGAACTGCTGCACCAACCTCATGAACATCTTCTTCGTGGGCGCCCGGGCCATGATCCGCGCCGCGGCGAGCCCGGCCGGTGCCGCCGGGAACCCGGGCGCCGGCGCACCCACGGTGCAGCGGAGCGGCCTCTTGTCGATCCCGCTCTTCCACGCGACCGGTTGCCTGGCCACCATGATCCCGACGACCGCCACCGGCGGGAAGCTGGTCATGATGCACCACTTCGACCCCGAACGGGCCCTTCAGCTGATCGAGCGGGAACGCCTGACCAGCTTCGGTGGCGTTCCGACCGTGGTGATGCAGGTCCTCGACCACCCCGACTTCGCCAAGTACGACACGTCATCGATCCAAGCGGTCTCCTACGGCGGCGCGCCGGCCCCGCCCGACCTGGTCCGCCGGATCAAGGAACACTTCCCCGTGGGCGAGCCCGGCAACGGCTACGGCCTCACCGAGACCTCGGCCATGGTCACCATCAACGGTGGGGCCGACTACGTCCGCAAGCCGGGCAGCGTCGGCCCCCCGGTCCCGGTGGACGAGCTGGCCATCGTCTCCGAGGAGTACTCCGGGTCCGAGCCCGGACCCGAGCTCCCCACCGGCCCCGACGTGGTCGGCGAGCTGTGGGTCCGGGGCCCCAACGTGGTCCGCGGCTACTGGAACCGACCCGAGGAGACCGCTCTCGTCATCACCCGCGGCTGGCTCCACACCGGCGACGTGGCCCGGATCGACGAGGAGGGGTTCGTCAACATCGTCGACCGCGCCAAGGACGTGGTCATCCGGGGCGGGGAGAACGTCTATGGCGTGGAGGTGGAGAACGCCCTCCACGAGCACCCGGCCGTGGCCGAGTGCGCCGTGTTCGGGGTGCCCCACCCGACGCTCGGCGAAGAGGTCGGAGCGGCCGTCGTACTGCGCCCAGGCACGAGGGTGACCGCCGCCGAGCTGGCCACCCACCTGCGTCAACACCTCGCCGGGTTCATGGTGCCCAACCACTTCTGGTTCCGCGACGCTCCGCTGCCCCGGAACCCGGCCGGCAAGGCCCTAAAACGCGAGCTGCGCGCGCAGCTGCTCGCCGAGACGCCCGCCTCGCCCTCGTTGGCAGGACAATCTCAAAACCCATAGCGACGGCCCGCTCGGCTGACGCATCGTGGGGTAGTGGTCAACTTGATTTGTTACAGCCCTAGTCCAGGCGGTATCTCAGCATCAGCTGTCGGTCCCTCGGTAGGACGGGGCGTGAAACTGCTCTTCGAAGCTTCCGACATAAAGATCAATGTACGCGGAAGGTTGAACTTGACCCACTACCTATCATGGCCCCCTACCCATATGAAGAAGGGGGGCGAATGGCTCATTGGGTACACACCGAGCTGGCTTGCCAAGAGGCCCAACTCACAGAGCACGGGGTGGAAGCGGACTTCGAGGTCGGGGAGCTCGTGGAGCTCCTCATCCCCTACCTCATACGGGCGCTTGTCGACAACGAGGAGTTGCGACAAGGAATCGTTGGGCAAATCCGCGCCGCCCTAACGGACCCCGCCCTGGCACCGGCGGCTCTCGACTTTGAGGCCGGGCTGCTGGCCGCCCCCACCCCCGAGCAGTTCGGCGAGCTCCTCGGACACCTCGGGTGGGTCCGCTCTAATTCCTGACCCAGCATGCGACGTTCGACGCCGGCCCGGCCGGGGCGCCAACGGATGCTCGCTTTACGACAGGCGCGACGACTGCGGCTAGGGGTGAGCGCATCCGCGCCATCCTCTCGGCCAGACCGACGTCCCGACGCAGCGAGCCGCGCCAGCAGGACCGTCCGAAGGGGCCCTTCGCTCCTCGGCGCCCGGCGGGCGCCGCCGCTCAGCGGTTGGGCTGGGGGGTGACCCGGAGGTAGGGCTTGATCGCCTTGAAGCCCTTCGGGAACTTGGTCTTGGCGTCCTCATCGGAGACCGCCGGAACGATGATCACGTCCTGACCATCCTTCCAGTTGACCGGCGTGGCGACCTGGTAGCCGGCGGTCAGCTGCAACGAGTCGAGGACCCGGATGATCTCGTCGACGTTGCGGCCGGTGGAGGCGGGGTAGGTCAAGGTGAGCTTGACCTTCTTGTCCGGGCCGATGATGAAGACCGAGCGCACCGTCAGGGTGTCGCTCGCGTTCGGGTGGATCATGTCGTAGAGGTCGGCCACCCGGCGGTCCTCGTCGCCGATCAGCGGGAAGTTGAGGGGCGAGCCCTGGGTCTCCTCGATGTCGTCGGCCCAGACCTTGTGAGACCCGACGCCGTCGACCGACAGGCCGATCAGCTTGGCGTTGCGCTTGTCGAACTCGGCCTTGGCCTTGGAGAAGGCCCCCAGCTCGGTGGTGCACACCGGGGTGAAGTCCTTCGGGTGGGAGAACAGGATCCCCCAGCTGTCGCCCAGCCACTCGTGGAAGTTGATCGTTCCCTCGGTGGTCTCAGCGGTGAAATCGGGGGCGGTGTCGCCCAATCGGATTGCCATGGTGGAGGTCCTCCTCTTCCCTGTCCGAGGGCTCGTCGAACGTCCCCTCGTGCCGGACCCTGCGTCGTCGAATCCACCTTAACCCTGGTTCGACCAATTGTCGACTCAGCAAGTCAAGTTTTTGACTGGGGCCGAGCAGCGCGTCGTCCCAGCCGAGATGGCATGGCCGGGACACCCCTCCGGCCATGCCAAAATCCCCCCTTATGCCTCCGAAAGACCTCCCTCGCCCCGAGTCCGGCCCGCCGGGCCAGACGGTCCGGGTCGAGCGGCGGGAGGCGGTCACGGTGATCACCATCGACCGTCCCGAGGTCCGAAACGCCGTCGATAGCGCCACCGCGGAGGCCCTCCGGGTCGCCTTCGGGGCCTTCGACGAGGATCCCGATGCGGCCGTCGCCATCCTGACCGGATCGGGTGGCACCTTTTGTGCGGGCGCCGACCTCAAGGCCGTGGTCGACGGCGACCGGCGACCGGTCTCGGACTCGGGGCCCGGGCCCATGGGGCCGACCCGGATGACCCTGACCAAGCCGGTGGTGGCGGCCATCGAGGGCCACGCCGTAGCCGGCGGCCTCGAGCTCGCCATCTGGTGCGACCTGCGCGTCGCCGCCGAGGACGCGGTCTTCGGGGTGTTCTGCCGGCGCTTCGGGGTGCCCCTGGTCGATCTCGGCACCGTGCGGTTGCCCCGCCTCATCGGGGCCAGCCGGGCCATGGACATGATCCTCACCGGCCGCGCCGTCGCCGGGCCCGAGGCCCTGGCCATCGGGCTGGCCAACCGGCTGTGCCCCCCCGGGTCGGCGCTCGAGACCGCGCTGGCGCTGGCCGACGAGCTCGCCGCGCTCCCGCAGGGTTGCATGCGCAGCGACCGTCGCTCCGCGATCGAGCAATGGGGGCTGTGCGAAAAGGATGCGGCGATACTCGAGGCCCGCCTGGGCCGAGAGGTGCTGAGAAGCGGTGAGTCCCTGGCCGGAGCGGCGCGGTTCTCGTCGGGTGAAGGACGCGGTGGGGTCGCCCTGTGAGCACGGCAGGCCCAGAAGACGAGAGTTCCCGGCCGGCCACCGTCGCTGCATTCGACTTCGACGGCACCGTCACCAGGGGCGCCAGCACCGTCCCGTTCCTGATCGAGGTCCGAGGGCTCCTACCGGTCGCCCTTGCAATCGGCCGTTCGCTGCCCAAGCTCGTCCGGGCGGCGATCTTCTCGGGATCGGCGGCCGACGACTACAAAGAACAGCTCTTCGTCCGGCTGCTCCGAGGCATGACCGATGAGGAGCTCACCCGGCGGGGGAAGACCTTCGCGGCCAACCACCTTGCGCTCCGGCTGCGGCCCGAGGTCCGGAACCGGATCGAGTGGCACCGAGCGCGCGGGCACCGGGTGGTCTTGGTCTCGGCGTCGGTGGAGCACTACGTCGCGCCGGCCGGCGAGATCCTCGGGGTCGACGGCGTGCTGGCCACCCGCCTGGCCGTCGACGCGGCGGGCATCGTGTCGGGCCGCTTCGACGGCAAGAACTGCCGCGGCGCTGAGAAGTACGCGCGGGTGGTGGGCTGGTTGCGGGCCAACGGCCTGGCCGGCGCGGGCAGGGCCCAGGCCGTGTTGTGGGCATATGGGAACAGCCGGGGGGACGCGTGGCTCCTCGGTGCGGCCGACCACGCCGTCGACGCCGGCCGCCTCGGGCAGTTCGGCGCGCTGCGCCGCTTCCCGTCGCTGGCGTCGTTGGACACCGGTACGCCGGCCGCGACCACCCCGAGACCGCCCGAGCGCTGAACGGCCGCCATCAGCCACGCAAAGAGATCGGGCGCACATCGTCACTACACTGCCGCCCGTGCGGATCGACCAGGTTCTGCCGTCCCTGGCCAGCCGTGATGCGATCGGTGTGCACTCGTTGGCGCTGACCGACGCGCTGCGTGCGGCCGGGGTCGACTCGGACATCTACTACGGGAACTGCACGCCCGACGTCGCGACTCGGGGACGACCCGTCACCGAGCTGGGCCGGGCCGGCCGGGACCGGTGGCTCCTCTACCACGCGTCGATCGGGAGCCCCGTCTATGACATCGTGGCGGCCCGCAGCGAGCCCAAGCTCGTGAACTACCACAACATCACCCCCGCCAACCTGCTCGACGGCTGGGCTCCCCAGGTCACCTACGAGGTCTCCCTCGGACGCTCCCAACTCGAGCGGCTCGCACCGGAAAGTCGCTTCGCGGTGGCCGACTCGGCGTTCAACGAGTCCGAACTGATCGAGGCGGGGTTTGTCGGCACCGCGGTCGTCCCCCTGCTCATCGACATGACCTCCACCGGCCATCCCGCCGATCCGACCATCGCCCGGCGACTCGGCGAGGCCAAGAAGGGTGGCGGGGCCGATCTTCTCTACGTCGGCAAGATCTCCCCTCACAAGGCACCCCACGACCTGGTGAAGATGCTGGCCGTCTACCGGCGCCTCTACGACCCCCAGGCTCGGCTGCACCTGGTCGGCTCACCCCTCGGCGAGCGCTACGGGCCCGCCCTCGAGTCGTTCATCGCACGAGCTGGACCTCGCCGACGCGGTCGACATCGTCGGATCCCTCGAACCGGCCGGCCTCGAGGCGTACTTCGGTGCCGCCGACGTCTACGTGAGCGCCTCCGACCACGAGGGCTTCTGCGTTCCGGTGGTCGAGGCCATGGGCCACGGCATCCCCGTGGTGGCGTTCGGTGTCGCCGCCGTACCAGAGACGGTGGGTGACGCCGGCATCGTGCTCGATTCCAAGGAGCCGCTCCGCTTCGCCGCTGCGGTGGCGCGGGTGCGAGGTGACGCCGAGCTCCGTGCCCAACTGTCCCGGGCCGCCGCCGAGCGGGTCACGCACTTCGACCTCGACCGTTCCAAGGCCCGCTTCGTCGAGCTCCTCACCAACGCCGCCGCGGCGTGAGCCCGTCCGGGTCTCAGATAGCCGCGGCTCGGCCCCGCTCGACCACCGACTCCAAGAACCGCGCGTAGCGCGCGGCCAGTGCAGGCCACCGGTAGTGCTCTTGCACGTATGCCTTCCCGTTGGCCCCGAGCCGGCGGCGTAGGTCGGCGTCGGCACACAGCCGGTCGACGATGACCTCGAACTGGCGGTAGGAGCCGAACCACAACCCGCCGCCCGAGCGCGCACAGTGCTCACGGGTCGGTTCGCACAGGGCGTTCACCACCACCGGCAGCACCTGCTCCCAGGCCTCCATGACCACGATGGAAAAGGACTCAAGAGCCGACGGCGACACCGCCGCCATGGCGTCGCGCAGCAGGTCCCACTTGGTCGGCTCGTCGACCGCACCGGTCACCACCACGTCGGGATGGGGCTCGATGGTCGAAGACACCGGACCCACGAGGGCCAGCGCGAGCGGACCCGGGCGACGCTCCTTGTAACGGCGGAAGAAGGCGTCCAACATGGCCGAGCCCTTGTGGTCGTCGACCCGACCCAGGCTGACCAGGTACGGACGGTCGTCCAGCCCGAGGAGGTCGCGGCCGGCCCGACCGCCCTCCACCGGGTCGCCCATGCCGATCCCAAGGACGATCTGGGGCTTCTGGGCGACCCGGTACCTGCGCTGCACCAGACGCCGCTCGGCGGCGGTGTAGTAGCAGAGGGCGTCGGTCGCGACGAAGGCGTCACCGATGACCGGGAAGTACAGCGCCGGCTCGTCGTGGGCGGCCGGGTGCAACACGGTCGGCATCGGCGCGGCACGGATCCCGACCACGGTTGGCCAGAAGAGGTACGGGGAGAAGACCGCCACATCCGCGTCGCCTTCCTTCACCGCCGCGACGAGCCCGGGCACGTCGGGCCCGTTCAGCTCGAGCCAGCGCTGCGACTGCGCGAAGGACACGTGGCGAGGGGCCCGCCGCAGCCGCTCGTCGAGGGTGAAGAACGACAGCTCGCGCTTCGCCGCCACCTCGAACCGGGTCAGGGCGACCCCGTTCATGACCGAGTCGCCCGCGGGGAGCTCGTTCTCCCAGGTGAGGTGGTCGAGCGCGCAGGTCGAATAGGCGGCCACCTCGAAGCGCGCTTCGAGCGCCAGGTGCTCGGCCAGCAGCCGGGACGCCGACTCGGCGCCGCCCATCACCTCGGGGCCATAGCGAGGGGTGACGAAGACGACCTTCATCCGGCGGCGCCGCTGCCCTCCCCGCCCCCGCCGGACACCGCGACCACCAGGTAGTCGTCCGACGTCGGCCCCTCGATGACCTCGACGTCGAAGTCCAACCGGCCGAGCACCACCGCCCAGGTTCGTGGCCGTAGCGGCTTGCCCGAGGCGAGGTCGGCCTCGACGGGGGCCTCGTCGGAGACCCACGCCTTCGGCGAGAGCGAATGGATGATCACGTGGCCGAACGGCGCGACCTTCTGGGCGGCCAGGTCGACGACCACGCCGCGCTCGGCCGCCGTCATGGCGTCGACCACGCCTGAGAGCACGACGCCCCCCAGACCCCGGGCGCGATCGCCCGCAGGTGACCGAGCACCGGCTCCTCTCGAAGGTCGAGGCCCTCGAGCGCGGCCCGGTCGATCCGGTCGGCTCTCGGTTCGACCCCGTACGCATCCAGTCCGGCGACGCACAATCGCTGCACCAGCCACCCGTCGCCGGCCGCCACGTGCAGGACCCGGCCGGCCTGGCCGGCCAGCGACTCGAGGGTCGGGTCGACCCACCACGCACCGGGGCCGTGCGCCCACGGCGTCTCGATCACCGGGGCCGCCGGCACCCGCTGTGCGTCAAGCTCGGTCCGCAGCGCCTGCACCCGGTCGTCCAGCACCCGCAGGGCGCGGCTGGTCGCCGAGGCGAACTGGCTGACCTGGTGGGTGACCCAGCCCATGTACCAGAGGCTGCCCTGACGAATCGTGCGCTTGGCCAGGCCACCGCCGGCGCGCGACGAAGAGATGGGCACCACCGGGTCGATAAAGCTGGACGACTCGACGAGGTCGAGCACCTCGTCGAGGGTGCCGTCGTCCCCGCCCATCGGCGAGTACCGCAGGAACATCGCGTCGAGCTCACGCTCGACGCGTGGAGCGAGGTCGCCCGAGCTGCGTCGGCGCACCACCTCCTCGTCGATCTCGTCGAGCACCCGAGCCAGGTAGTCGTGGCGTTCTGCGATTTCGTCGGTGCCGGCTTGGGCCTCCGGTGCGGGGTCGGGCACTCCCCCGCTCACCGTTCCGCTTCGACCGCGACCGACGGTCCAGAGCCGACCGGGGTCCAGTTGCCACCGGCCGTCTTAGCCTCGAGGGTGACGGTGACCGGAAGGGCGATCAGCCCACCGCTGAGGGTCGGGTTCATCACCTCCACCATGGCTGCGCCCTCCTTCCAGTCGTAGAGCTGGCCGCCCGAGCGACCCTCGATGCCGGCCGACACCGTGTAGACCCCGTCGAGGAACGGGAACGACTCGTAGCGGAACGTCACCGAGCCGGTCCCCGCTGCGAGGTCGAAGTGGGCGTCGAGGTCACTCGAGGTGGTGTGCATGAGCACGATGCCGTTGGCGTTGGCGATCTCGACCACGAACGACGCGGTCGTCGTCGCTTCCGCCGAGGTGTACCGCAGGGTCACGGTGAGCGGCTCTCCGGTGATGAGATACGGCCGTTCCCCGGTGCCGGGGTGCACCGGGATGACCTCGGTGATGCGAATCGGGTGCAATCTGTCCGTGGTCTCGACCACCCGCACGGGTTCCGGTGCGGCACCCGGGTTGACCACCTCCTCGGCCTGATCGGCGGCCAGGACGTCTCCGGCCTCGAGCAGGTGCTCTCGAAAGATGCGCACCGCCTCGCCCGGATTGCCGTTGGCGACCATGTGGCCGTCACTCAGCACAACCACCTTGTTGGAGATCGAGCGGACCTGGTCGGGCGAGTGGGACACGAAGATGATCGTCCGGCCCTGGTCCTGGAAC
Source organism: uncultured Acidimicrobiaceae bacterium (assembly GCA_963804255.1). GTDB lineage: Bacteria > Actinomycetota > Acidimicrobiia > Acidimicrobiales > RAAP-2 > Palsa-461. Next base: position 551,224 of record CAWDPK010000006.1, read on the forward strand.
TCCTTCACCCGATCCAGGCACTTGCGCTGGAAGCGCTCGTCGCCGACGGCCAGCACCTCATCGATCACCAAGATATCGGGATCGACGTTGACCGCCACCGCGAAGCCCAGACGCACGTACATGCCCGAGGAGTAGAACTTCACCTGATTGTCGATGAACTGATCGAGCTCGGCGAAGGCGACGATGTCGTCGAACACCTTGTCGATGTCGCTCTTGGCCAGCCCGAGCAGCGACCCGTTGAGGTAGATGTTCTGGCGCCCCGTGAGGTCGGGCTGGAACCCGGCACCGAGCTCCAACAGACCGGCCAGCTTGCCCCGGACGACCACCTGGCCCTCGGTGGGCTGGAGCACGCCGCACACGCACTTGAGGAGGGTGGACTTGCCCGAGCCGTTGCGGCCCAGGATCCCGACCGTGTCGCCCTCGTTGACCTCAAAGGCGATGTCACGCAATGCCCACAGGTCGGTGTACGGCGTCCGGCCTGCGTGGATGACCCGTTCCTTGAGTGAGGTGTACTTCTGGTGATAGAGGCGGAAACGTTTGGACACGCCCTGAATGTCGACGGCGACGGTGGCCATCCCTACAGCTCCTCGGCGAAGTTCCCGGCCAACCGACCGAACACCACCATGGCGCCGTAGAGAAGGAGGAGCGACACCCCCAAGACCACCGCGTCGAGCTTCACGTAGGTCATCGGACCCCAGGACGGCAGCAGTTGGGCCAGCGGATGGCCGGCCAGGTTGAGGTGAACAACGGTCTTCGCGTAGAGGACCCGCTGGAAGGTCAGGACGATCGCGGTGAGGGGGTTCAAGAAGTAGATCCACACCGGGATGTGGTGGGCGGCCAGCTTCGAGTGGACCACGTACTGGTACGAGTACACGATCGGACAAGCCCAGAACCATGCCGAACCCACCACCACTTCGATTAGGTGCTGAGTGTCGCGCAGGTACACGTTGACCGCGGCCAAGAAGATTGCCATCGCCGAGCAGAAGACGAGCAGTGGCACAAGGGCCACCGGGATCAGCCACAGCTCGCCGAAGTCGGGCTGCCAGTGCAAGACCACCAAGAAGATGGCCATGACGCACGCCTGGAAGAAGAAGAACACCGATGCCGAGCCGACCGAGGCCAAGGCCAAGATCTCGCGGGGGAACGACACCTTCTTGACCAGCCCGGCGTTGTTAACGATGACCCCCGTCGCGGTCAGCACGGAGGTCTGGAACAGGTTCCACCCGAGCAACCCGGAGAAGAGCAGGATTACGAAGTTCGGGTATCCGTTCCGCAAGGCGACGCCGAACACGATCGCGTAGACCGTGAGAGCCATGGCCGGGGAGAGAAGCGACCACAACAGGCCGAGGAACGAGTTTTTGTACTTGACCCGGATCTCCGTGCTGACCATGTTCAACAGGAGCTGCCGGGACCTCCAGATGGCAACGATCCGATTCGGCACGCTGACGTGCGAAGAGACCACACGGGTGACTTTGGCCCGTCCGGCTTCTCCGCTCGGGGCCGCGGCCTCGAGCGCCATGCTCAGTTGCCGCCGACCTGGGTGGGCGACCGGTCGATCACCTGATCGATGAAGCCGTAGTCGCGCGCCTCTTCGGCGGTGAACCAGCGGTCGCGGTCCGAGTCGGCTTCGATCCGCTCGATCGGTTGACCGGTGTGCAGCGCGATCCGCTCGGCCATCATCCGCTTCAGATAGACGATCTGCTCGGCCTGGATGGCGATGTCGGCCGCCTGGCCCTGCATCGACCCCGAGGGCTGGTGCATGAGGATCCGGGAGTGCGGCAGCGCGAAGCGCTTTCCGTGGGCCCCGGCACAGAGCAGGAACTGGCCCATCGAGGCGGCCAGGCCAAGGCAGATGGTCGCCACATCGGGTCGGACGTACTGCATCGTGTCGTAGATGGCCAGGCCGTCGGTGACCGACCCACCGGGCGAGTTGATGTAGATCGAAATGTCCCGCTCGTGGTCCTCGGCCTCGAGGAGGATGAGCTGAGCGCAGATCGAGTTGGCGGTGGCCTGGTCGACCGTGCTGCCGAGGAAGATGATGCGCTCCTTCAAGAGCCGCTGGAAGATCTCCGCCCCGGGGTCCGAGGAGACACTCGCGAGCGCCAGAAGAGGCAGAACCGGTTGGTTGGACATGGCCCCGAGGCTACCCGGCCGCGATGTGCCCGAGGTCCCATCCCCGGCCCCCACCGGGCGCGTCACTCCGGCCACGGACAGTGCCGCTCTAGACTCGGCCGGCGCCCTTGGGGCCGTCGGCGGGTGTGGCGGAACTGGTAGACGCGCCGGGTTTAGGTCCCGGTCCCTTCGGGGATGGAGGTTCGACTCCTCTCGCCCGCACCTGGTGGCGATGTCGCGGGACGTCGGCAACCGGTCCCGAGGTTCGGAACACGGGGGCACCTCGGCCTTACCGCCGATCGATGTTTGGGCGGCTGCAACGATGTCCGACGGCGAAACCCCTCGGGCCCGCATGCGCGGCAATACCGCCTTCGTGACCTCCGTCGTGGAGAAAGCCCGGGGACCCCGCGACCGACCTAGCGAGCCAAGAAGTCCAAGAGCAGCCGGTTGACCTCGTCGGGAGCCTCCAGCTGCATCCAGTGCCCGGGACCCTCCAGCCGCTCGTAGCGCCACCGGCCCGAGACATTCTCGGCCGAACGGGTCATCTGCCCCTCCGTCAGCGCGAAGTCGCCGCTGCTCCAGACCCCCATGGTCGGAGCCGCCACCGGGGGCAGGCCGATCCGAGGCGACACAAAGGACTCCGGCGTCACATTGGCTCGGTAATAGCTGAGGCCGGGCGTCAACGAACCGTTGGCCTCCAGCTCGGCGATCACCGCGTCGGCGTCTGGGTGGCGGCCCCAGGACCGGAAGTTGGCCCACCCATCGTCGGACAGCCACCGCTCTGCGACGCCCTCGAACTGGAAGAGGAGCATGTACCACGACCTCTGAAGCTGTTCGAAGCCGTCGGTCCAAAAGGTCGTCGGATGGCCGACCGACAGCGGCACGAGATGGTCGACCCGTTCGGGGGCGAGGGCGGCCAGCACCCAGGCCACCGCGGCTCCCCAGTCGTGGCCGACCACGTGGGCGACCTCAACACCGGCATGGTCGAGCACCGTGCCCACGTCTGAGACCAAATAGAGCATGTTGTAGGGCTCGGCCCCGTCGGGCTTGTCCGAGGCGCCATAGCCACGCAGGTCCGGGACGATGACCTTGAACCCGGCGTCGGCCAGGGCGCCTACCTGATGGCGCCACAGCCTCCCCGAGTCGGGAAAGCCGTGCAGGAGCACCACCGGGCGACCATCCCCGGTCACCTCGTATTCGATCCCGACTCCGTTGTTCTCAGCGCGCATGGGATCCTCCGGTGGTGCGAGAGCGGTTCACGCGGTGGCCAAGGTGACCAGCTCGTCCCGGGTCGGTCCGAACGCCGGCTGGTCACGCCAGTCGGCCCCCAGCTCGATGACCTTGTCCAGCAAGCCCGGCCCGGCCAGGGCGACCTCGGGCAGCTCGAGCACGCCGGCGATCGAGATGAACGCCCGCAAGGCATCGGGATCCCTCCCGCTCGCCACCTCGAGCGCCTTGGAGATCTCGTACGCGGGGTCCTCGGGGCCATAGGCGACCCCGTCGGCGGCGGCCGCCATCTCGGCCAGGCGGTGTCGATCGAAGGCGAGGGTGGATCGGTACCACGGCTCAACGCTGGCCGCGGTGGCCACGGCGAAGGCCTCGGCGAGCTCGGCCGGCTGATCGGGTCCGGTCTCTCGCAGCGTGTCGCGCAGGACCTGGGAGTGGAACATTCCGATGGATGCGCCCCGCCCGACCGAGGGGTTGGTGCATGCCCAGGCGTCGGAAACCGCCACCACCCCGGTGGCCACCGGCGTGCCGTCGGGGCGCAGGTCGCGGTGACGATCCTCGATCTTGGACATGGTGACGATCCGATCCTCGATCGGGTCGGCATCGATCCAGTGGGCCACCGTCGGGAGGGCGCGGACGACGCTCGTCCACCGGTCGATGTCCTTCAATCCGAGCAGGGCCCGGTCGCCCGACCGGGCCACCAGCGTCACCGACCAGCACCCGTTGTCGGCCGGCAGCGTGAGCACCGAGATCGAGCCGAACGCCTGAAGTCCCGGCCCGAGTGACACCGGCAACTGCCCGTCGCCCGAACGGAAATGCCGACCCAGGTAGATGAAGCCGCTGTCGTCCAGCTGCTCTTCGGGTCGGCGGGCACCGATCCCCTCCAGCCAGGCCGGCAGCGCCGAGCGCCGCCCGCTGCAGTCGATCACCAGGTCCGCGCGCAGTTGCTCTCCGTCGGTGCTCTGCACGCCCGTCACGTGGGGGATGCCGGCAATCGCTTCGGCGCCGCACACCAAGCCGGCCACGCCAACCCCTCGCCGGATGGTCAGGCCCGGGGTGTGCTCGGCCACCGAGGCCACCGCCCGCTCAACGACGGCCCGCCGGCCCGACAGCATCTCATAGCGATCGTCCCCGTCACGGTGCCCACCGGTCATCGCGTCGGGGATGCCGGTCAGCGGGTTGAAGCGCACCGCGCCGTCGCGCTCTAAGGCGGCGACCACCTCGGGCAGCTCGGCCTCAATGATCTCCCGGTACCGGGCCAAGAACAGGTGGGCCAGCCGGAACTGGTTGACGCCGGTGCGATCCCAGTCGTCCCATGCCTGCTGCGCGGTGGCCGGGAGCGGCTGGGCATCCCGTTCGAGACCGGTCACCGCGTGGCCGTCACGGGCCAGCATCATGCCAAGGCCCATCCCCACGACCCCGCCCCCGACGATCAGGACCTCGGCCATTTGCACCCTCCTCGCTGGCGGCAGCGTAGGGCGGCGGCGGCGATCACTCGAGGGGTCGCCAGCCGCGGAACCGCACGGCGAACTCGTTGGTGACGACCTCGACGCGCTCGAGGCCGGCCGCAAGCAGCCGATCGGCGAAGGTCGCCGGGTCGATCGGCACGCAGACGTCGTCCACGTGCAGATCCCGGAACTCGGGTCCGTCCAGGCTGTCGGTGCCGGCGAAGACGCCGCCCGGTCGGAGCACCCGGGCCGCCTCGGCGAACACCCGGTCCTGGGCGTCGAGGGACGCCAAGTGGTGGAGCATCGTGAAGGAGAGCACCGCGCTGAAGGTTCCCTCTTGGTAGGGCAGGTTGGTCGCGTCCGCGTGCACGGCCTCGAATGTCGGGCCGGCCAATCGGGTGCCGAGGGCCTCCGCCAGGTCGTGGTCGAGGTCGACCGCGGTCAAGCGAGGCACCAGGCCGACCGGGGCCCGGACCCACCTCGAGCACGTTGTCACCGAGGTCGAGGTCCTCCAACACCCAGGGGATGATGAACCGGCTCACCGTGTCGGCCCATTCGGCGCTCGAGCAAAGCTCGAGGTGGATCTGGTTCACGACGCTCACCTTTGCAAAAGAAGAGCGACGGCGCTACTGGCCCCCATCGGCCGACGCGGCGGAGCCGGCCCAACGGCCGGCTCCCCGCCTTGCGCCAATGGCGCTGTGCAGTTGTAAATCGACCGCCCGATCAGCTCCTCGCCCCACAGTGTCGGGACCGCATTGCTCGTTGGCCGCTCCCCGGAGAAAGGGTCACGCGCTCGTCGGCCGAAAGACAGACGGCAGGTACGGACCGGCGGTCGCTCGGTTGGCCCCCTCGACTCAGCCGAGGGGGCGAAACTTCCAGGGCGGAGCGCACTCCTCGCTCGAGCTCGTTCGGTGCATCCCAAGCCCCCTTCTCACGAGTCGAGCCCTGCGGACCCGGCGTTGCCTTCATTGTCCACCCGGGGACCCGTTTTGTGAAGGGTCGATGGCCCGATCGGCGAGATTGCCCTCCGACCAGCGAACTCAGCGTGACCCGACGGCGAGCTTCGCCGCCAGCTCCCGAAAGGCGCGCCCCCGGTGTGAGAAAGCGTGCTTCTCGGCCGGGCTCATCTCGGCGAATGTCCGTCCATCGCCCTCATCGGGGACGAACAGCGGGTCGTAGCCGAAGCCGCCCGTCCCCCGGGCCACCTCGGCGATGTGACCGTCGACCGAACCCTGCGCCCAGATCTCAGTCGAGTCGGGAAAAGAGACCAACGCGACCGCCACGAACCGGGCCCGGCGCTCGGCGGCCGGCGCCCCGGCGAGCTCTTCGAGCAGCTTGGCCACGTTATCGGAGTAGGTCGCGTGTTCCCCGGCGTAGCGGGCCGAGTACACGCCCGGAGCTCCGCCAAGCGCATCGACCTCCAGGCCGGTGTCGTCGGCGACGGCCGCCTGCCCGGTGGCGTGGCAGATCACCCGGGCCTTGAGCCGGGCGTTCTCGATCAGGGTGTCCCCGGTCTCGTCGACGTCGGGCAGGCCGGCCGGCCGGGGCAGGAGCACGATCCCTGCTGGACCCAGGATGTCTTGGATCTCGGCAGCTTTGTCAGGGTTCGCGGTGGCGAGCACCAGCGCGAGGCCGTCGGGCCGGCCGGTCACCGCGGGGCGGGCGGCTCGGCCAGGACGGCCCGCTGGGCCTCGACCAACTGCTCGATGCCGTGGGCGGCCAGGGCCAGCAGCCCGTCGAGCTCGCCGCGGCTGAACGCCAACCGTTCAGCGGTGCCCTGGACCTCGACGAAGCGACCCGATCCGGTCATCACGATGTTCATGTCGACATCGGCCCGGGAGTCCTCGGCATAGGGCAGGTCGAGCATGGGCACCGCGTCGATGATCCCCACCGACACGGCGGCGACCTCTTCTCCGAGCGGGTGCTCGGCCAGCACCCGGGCCATCTTCAGACGCGAGAACGCGTCGTGGAGGGCTACGTAGGCGCCACAGATCGACGCCGTGCGGGTACCGCCGTCGGCCTGAAGGACGTCGCAGTCGACGGTGACCTGGGTCTCCCCCATCGCCACCAGATCGCACACCGACCGCAGTGAACGGGCGATGAGCCGCTGGATCTCCTGGGTCCGACCGGACTGGCGCCCCCGGGCCGCCTCCCGGTCCACACGCTCGGGAGTGGATCCGGGGAGCATCGAGTACTCGGCGGTGACCCAGCCCTTGCCGGTGCCGCGCATCCACGGTGGGACCCGCTCCTCCAACGACGCGGTGCACAAGACCTTGGTCCGCCCCATGGTGACCAGCACCGAGCCGGGGGCGAACTCGGTGAAGTCCCGAACGAAAGAGACCGGCCGGAGCTCGTCCAACGCGCGTCCGTCGTCTCGCAGGGCCAGACGGTCCCCTTCCTCTGCCACGGCTCCACCCTCCTCATCGACCGACGCCACAACGACCCGGTGCTCACCACTCGAGCGTCAGCCCGGGGGTGGCCTGGTAGACGGCCCGGCCGAAAGCCTCGGCTGCTTCGAGCGCCAGGGCGTCGGCCCCCACGGTAGGCCATCGGTGCGTCACCACCAGGTCCCCGACCCCGGCGGCCGAGGCCATGCTCGCGGCCTGGCGGCCGCTCAGGTGCTGGAAATCGCCCTCGCGCTCCTTGGTGTAGCTGGCCTCGCAGAGGAACAGCCCGATGTCGTCACCGAGCTCCTCGACCGACCAGTCCGGCCCGGTGTCGGCGGAGTACGCGAACGGCTTGTCGTCGGGTGCACCGTCGGGCTTCTCGATCCGCACGGCCAGAGTCGGTGGCCCGTGGTCCGTGGCCACGAAGCTGAGACGGAGATCATGGAGGTCGATCCGAAAGGATGGTTCCACCTCTCGCCAGTCGAGCGCCCGGTCCCCGCCGAAGTACGACCGCTCCCGGAGTCCCGGTGGGGCCAGCACGAGGCACGGCTCGGGGCCCTGGTGGTGGCGGGCCCACACCGCGTAGGACTCGAGGTCGATCCAATGGTCCGGATGCTCGTGGGACAGCACGATGGCATCCACCGTTCCTGGGAAGCAGACCTCCTGGAGCCTCGCGAACGTCCCCGATCCGGCATCGAGCCAGATCGTGGACGCGGGGGTCTTCACCAGGTAGCCGCTCGCGGCACCACCGGGACCGGGATAGCTCCCGTCACATCCAAGGACGGTCAGGGTCCCGGTGGGCACGTGGCTAGAAGTAGAGGATCTTTTCGGCCCGCTTGGTCACAACGTCGATGTCATCGGTCCACGCACCGGTCGACAGGTACTTCCACCCGTCATCGGCCGAGATGATGACGATCACCGCCGACTGATCGTCGGGGATCTGGTTGGCGCACCGGATGGCGCCCGCCAACGCGGCCCCCGTCGAGATGCCGACGAACAGCCCCGCCTCTGAGAGCAGCCGGCGGGTGGCCTCAAGCGACTCGCGCGCCCGGACCACGGTCTTTCGATTGAGGAGATCGGATCCGCCGAGCTCGTCGAAGATCGGCGGCACGTAGCCCTCGTCAAAGTTCCGCAGCCCGTCGACGTTCTCGCCGGCGGGCGGCTCGACGGCCCACACCTCGATGGCCGGGTTCTGCTCCTTCAGGTAACGGCCCACGCCGAGGAGGGTGCCCGAGGTGCCGAGCCCCGAAACCAGGTGCGTCACCTCGGGGCAGTCGGCCCAGATCTCCGGACCGGTCGAGCGGTAGTGGCCGGCCGGGTTGGCCCGATTGCCGTACTGATAGAGCATGACCCACTCGGGGTGCTCGGCAGCGATGCCAAGTGCCATCCGCAGGGCGCCGTTGGAACCCTGCTCACCAGGGGACTCGATGATCTCGGCGCCCCAGATCTCGAGCAACTGGCGCCGCTCGATCGACACGCTCGTCGGCAGCACCACCTTGAGGTGGTAGCCCTTCATCTTGCAGACGAGCGCCAATCCGATCCCGGTGTTGCCCGACGACGACTCGAGCAAGACCTGGTCCGGCTGGCCGGGCTTGAGGAGCCCGTCCGCCTCGGCCTGCTCGACCATCGCCAGCGCGGCGCGGTCCTTGATCGAACCCCCGGGGTTCCGTCCCTCCAACTTCACGACGAACCGGACGTTGGGGTTGGGGCTGAGCTGACTGACGTCGACCATCGGCGTGTGGCCGATGAGCTCGAGAACGTTCTTGGCGACGCCCACCGGTGCGCTCAGCCCCCCGCGACCGCGGGCAGGATCGAGACTTCGTCGCCGTCCTTCACCGGGGTGTCGAGCGCGGAGAGATACCGGACGTCGTCGTCGTTCACGTAGATGTTGACGAACCGGTGCAGGCTCCCGTCGGGGTTCAGCACCTGCTCGGTGATGCCCGGATGCGCGGCGACGAGCGCATTGAGCACTTCACCAACGGTGGCGCCGTCCACCGACACCGTCGAGCTACCTCCGGCCTGGGAACGCAGGACGGTCGGCAGACGAACGTCGACTGGCACGGCACCTCCTCTCGAGCGGCCGGCCCGGCGGGCGGGCCGGCCGACACGATTGTTGACCTATCAGGTTGGGATTGTACCGGCGGTCGGGCCGCCCCGACGCAGGACGCTCAGCGCGGGGCGGGAATGTGCCTCGAGTAGAACGCCTCGACCGCGTCCCGCTCGTGGGCCGGCATCTGGACGTGCCCACCTGGGTTCACGTGCATGGTCTTTTCGGTTGAGCCGAAGGCGTCGAACAACGCCATCCCGTGCTCGCGCTCCATGAGCTCGTCGTCCCACTGGAACAAGAAGAGCACCGGGATCTTGAGCGAGCGGGCGGCATCGGCCAGATGCTCCCCGCCCGGACGGTTCCCCACCCCGGCCAAACCGAAGACGGCCACCGAGATCCGGGGGTCCGATGCCACAAAGGGCAGGCCGATCGCGGTGCCCATCGACACCCCCCAGTACCCGAACGGGCCGCCCGAGAAGCCAGGCGTGGCCTCGAGCGCGTCGAGGGTGGCCCGCCACTCGCCCACCGCGGCGGCATTCCGGTCGGCCATGGCCTTGAACTCTTCGGGCGTCATCGCCGAGATGCGTCGGCGCATCTCGTTGGGCTCGACCGACTCCTGGGGCTCGGTCTTCCGGTCGCCGTGGTCGGGGGCGTCGATCGCCACGGCGCCGTAGCCAAGGTGCCGCACCAATCGCCGCCCGAGTGACAGGACGTTCGGCGTCCGCTTGTGCTGGGTGCCCCCATGACCGATCAGGATCGTCGGCCAGTGGTCCTTGCCCTCCGGGCTCCAGGCGATGCCGGGAACGTTCTCGCCGGCGACTACGAGTTGGAAGCTCCGTTCCGTGACGCCCTGCTCCGTTGCTTCATTTGTCCAGTTCAGCGGTCCCACCACCCACCCCTGTCTCGATCGTCAGATTGGATCGAGGCCATTCTGCACGCCTACGGCTCGGCGTGCGGGGCCGGGTCGTGGGTCAGCTGGCCTTGGCCCAATGGGTCCGGATGACCACCGATTCCTCTTCGACCTGGTCGCCCAGGATCCGATAGCTCCGGACCATCGGCTGGGTGTCCCGAAGCGACACGATGACGTAGTGCCACGCCGGGTCGGGCGCCTGGGCGACGTCGGTCGGCGACGGGTAGGCGTCGGTGTGGGTGTGCGAGTGGAAGACGCCCAGGATCTGCTGCCCGCGCGACTCGGCGTCCCGGTCGGCCCGCAGGTGAGCCAACGGATCGACGGTGTACAGGCGCGCCGAGTGGGCGACGTTCTGGGCCGGGTACCACGCGTCGACCACGTCCAGGGTCGGGTTGCCCGAGATGAGGCCGCAGGCCTCCTCGGGAAGGCCCCGCAGGCAGTGCGCCACCATGGCCATATGGACATCGCTCGACATTCTCAGCATTGGAAACACGAGCGTAATGATTCTGCACGTCCAGGCTGGGGACCCCAAGCCGGGATGGGTGACCGGTAGCCTCAGATAGTGGCGCGAGCCAAACGAACCGTGGCCAAGCGCCTCGCGGCAAAACAGTCGGCGACCCAGGACCGGGTCGTCGCGACCAACCGGCGCGCCAGGCACGATTACGACCTCCTCGAGACCTTCGAGTGCGGGATCGTGCTCCAGGGAAGCGAGGTCAAGTCGCTCCGCAGCGGTCGAGCCCAGCTGAACGACTCCTACGCAAGGGTTTCTGACGGTGAGGTCTGGCTCTTCGGGGTCCACATTCCGCCCTGGCAGTACGCAACCGGCTTCGGCGCCCACGATCCGGATCGCCGCCGCAAGCTGCTCCTCCACCGGGGACAAATCGACGAACTCCTCGGGAAGACCCAGCAGCAGCCGCTGACGCTCATCCCGGTGAAGCTCTACTTCCGCGACGGCAAGGCGAAGGTCGAACTGGCCCTGGCCCGAGGCCGCCGCCTGTACGACAAGCGACGAGTGCTCGCCGCCCGCGACGCGGAACGCGAGGCCGCCCGGGCGGTCCGGCACGCCTCACACTGGGTCGAATCTTGACCGGACCATGGGTTTGCGCAGTTACACCGGGTCGCGATCGGGACGGCCAACCGAACGGCGGCGGTAGGATGACCATGTTGCCGTTCTGGCAGCGATCGTCAAACCGATCAAGGGGGTGAATGGTCTCGACTTCGGTTGTCGAGGTGGGAGAAGCGAGCCGTGGTCCCCGGAGCCACGTTAAAGAGCCGGGAAACATAAATAAACGCCGAGCCTCAGCTCGCGCTCGCTGCTTAGGTAGCGACGTCCGTCCGGTCTTTGCCCCACAGGCCGATCACGGGCGTCATCTAGTGGGGCTTACTCGATAGACCGTTCCGGCGGGTTTTCGAGGACATCATTCGTCGGATAAGGAAAGTCCAGTCGCCGACGGCAGGACGAATCCCGACAAACTCTCGTCGGCTGCGCTCGGAGAAGGCCTACTGAGGTGCCGGAGGACGCGGGTTCGATTCCCGCCACCTCCACGACGACGACGGGGTCTTCATGAAATTGCGCGTGCAGTGTTCATGAAACCCCCTGTTGAAGGTGGCGATGAGTCTTTGACTCGTCCGCCATCCCCTGAAACGCACAAACTGCCGGCCTTCGGGCCGGCAGTTTGTTGTTGACATGGCAAGCTCCAGCTCCCTGGTCGCTTGGGTTGGGCGAGCTATCCGCGGCGGCTCCCCAGTTCGTTCGAATCGTCGCGTCGGGACTGGGGGCGATTCGCGGATTCCTACACCTTGAGAACGCGCAGGTCTCGATGTGCTCGAGCCATCTGGTCATAGTCGTCGTCCTGAGTGACGACCGGAAGGCCCAGGTCCAGGGCGGTCGCAGCGATCAAGGCGTCGGTGAGCTTCACCATCCGCTGAATCCCTGTAGCCCGGCAGTCCGAGATCAGGCGGGCCCATGCCCCCATGACTGACTCACTGATCGGTATGGGCTCCGCTGTCCTTGCCAACGCCAGGGTGTCTCCTCGACGGGCACGTTTGGCTGAATCGTCAGCGCTCAACACGCCGAGCTGTAGCTCTCCGATTGTGATGACGGAAACCGCCACTCGCTCCGGGAGCTCCCCGAGGGGTCGATCCACTTCACGAGCGATGAATACAGAGGTGTCGAGCAGTCCCGCTGTCTCGTCGGTCACAACTCCTCCAACGTCTGCCCCACGAGGGCGTCCAGGTCCTCTTGAAGCTGTGGGTCCGCAGCTCGCGTGCCCAGCTCACGATGCAGATTTTCACCCGGCAACCAGCGAGTCTGGCGTCCATGAGGCACGATGTCCGCGATCGCCTCGCCGTGCACCGTCAGAACAACTCGTTCCCCGGCCTTCACAGCGTCGATCACTCGGCTCGTGCGATTACGCAGGTCGCGGACCCCGATTTCCATGTGCGACACCGTAGCACAATTCCCTCGGATACTCATAAGGCAAGGACCGAGCGAAAAAGCAGAGCCAGTTGACTCCCTGGAGTGTTAGGACTCCCCTCCTTAGACTGTGGAGCCTCCGCACCCAGGTGGCGATGAGTCCTTGACTCGTTCGCCATCTCCTGAAACGAACGAACTGCCGGCCCGAGGGCCGGCAGTTCGTCGTTGTCATGGGTCTCAATCCGATGAGCGGGAACCGATCGCACCAGATCGTTGCGACGGCGATCGCCGAGACCACGCGGTCGGCGATCGAGGGGCGGATCGGGTAGACGAAGTTCCCTGGTACTAGCCTCAATCGCACGGACGAATAGAGGCAGGCGGGGGGCGATCGCAGATGGGCGTTGACCGACTGAGTCCGATGGACGCTTCCTTCCTCCACATCGAGGACAGCGTCAGCCACATGCACATCGCCTCGGTGGGAATCTTCGAGGGCCCCGAGCCGGCGTTCGACGACATCGTGGCGATGATCGAGAGCAAGCTGCACCTGGTCCCGCGCTACCGCCGCGTCGTCCGCCACGTCCCCCTCGAGCTCGGCCGGCCGGTCTGGGTCGACGACCCCCACTTCAACATCGAGTACCACCTGCGCCACACGGCGCTGCCGGCGCCCGGTGGTGAGGCCGAGCTTCGCAAGCTGGTCGGACGGGTCATGTCCCAACAGCTCGATCGGTCCAAGCCCCTGTGGGAGATCTGGGTCGTCGGGGGCCTGGAGGACGATCGCTGGGCCTTTCTGTGCAAGACCCACCACGCCCTGGTGGACGGCATCTCGGGGACCGACCTGTTGGGCATGATCATGGACATCTCCAGGGAGACGACCCCGCCCATCGCTGTCGAATGGAAGGCCGAGTCGGCTCCGACGGGTCTGGAGTTGGCCATGCAGGCCTCGCTCGACCTCCTGCTCAGCCCCTACGAGCAGATGCGGGCCCTGCGTTCGGCGGCCAGGCTGCCGAGGCAGGCCATGAACCAGACCAAAGAGGTGCTACAGGGACTGTCGGCCATGATCGGGCTGGTCCGGCAGACCCCGCTCTCGAGCCTGAACGGCCCGCTCGGCCCGCACCGCCGCTACGCCTGGGCCTCGACGGCCGTCAACGACATCAAGGCGATCCGCAAGGAGCTCGGCGGGACGTTCAACGACGTGGTCCTCGCCGCGATCACGAACGGGTTCCGCGAGCTCCTGTTGGACCGGGGCGAATCGGTGGACCGTGTGGTGCGCACGTTGGTCCCGGTGTCGGTGCGGGGCCGCGACGAGCGCGGCCGCGCGATCGGGGACGGGACGCTGCAAAACAAGGTCTCAGCGATGTTCGCCGAGCTCCCGATCTCGATCACCGACCCGGCGGAGCGACTCCACGCGGTGACCGAGCAGATGCAGGGGTTGAAGGAGTCCAAACAGGCCTTGGCTGGCGAGGCCCTGACCTCAATGTCCGGGTTCGCACCGCCGATGCTCTTGGCCCTCGGGATGCGCGTCTCGGCACGGCTGCCTCAGCACAGCGTGAACACCGTCACCACCAACGTGCCGGGTCCACAGATCCCCCTCTATGTCTGCGGGCGCCAGATGGTGAAGGCCTTCCCGTATGTGCCGCTGGCCGGCCAGGTCCGGGTGGGGATCGCCATCTTCTCCTACAACGGCGAGGTGAACTTCGGCGTCACCGGCGACTACGACACCACCCCCGACCTCGACGTGCTGTGCCGAGGCATCGAAGACGGGGTCAAGCAGCTCTTGAAGCTCAGCCAGTGATCACCATCAGCACGGGGCCCTCGGCGCTGAAGAAGCCGCCGGTGGGCTCGTCGGGTGCGACGTTGGCCATCTCGACGATGATCGCAGCCCCCTCCTCAACGGTCTTGTGCCCGCTATGTGGAGACACCCCTTCTTAACCCGTGGAGTCTCCGCAGACGAAGCTGCCCAACGGCAAGTCAGAGAATTTCATGAACGCCCCACGACGGGGTGTTCATGAAACCCCTTGGTTGGAAATGGGGGGCGGGTCTTTGCCTCGTCCGCCATCCCCGGAGACTTGCAAACCGCGGCCTTTCGAGCCGGCGGTTTGTGTTTGGCACTAGAGGGGTCGGTAGGCGTCTCGCCGGTGCTCGGTCCGAAGCACGACAACCTCGCGAGGATCTTCGAGGATTCGATAAAGGATTCGATAAGTGCCTCGGCGCGCTGACCAAATCCCGGCTAGATCGTCGCGCAGTGACTTGCCTATCCGTGCTGGCTCCTTGATCAACGACGTGGTGAGGAAGTCGATGACCGCCGATGCGACTGCTTCGGGCAGCTGGTCGGCAACGGCACGCCGAGCGGGCGGAGTCAGGACCAGTTCACAGTCCCCGTTGTGACCAGGCTTCACCGACGGAGGTTGCGCACCGCATCGACCCCACGCACAACGTCACCACGTGCGTACGCTTGATCCGCCTCACGGATGTCAGCGAGCGCCTGGGGATCGCTCAGAACGTCAATTGTTTCCTCTAACTGGGCGAGATCCTCGGGGCTGATCAGCACGGCAGCCGATCGTCCGTTCCGAGTGATCACCACCCGCTTGTGCTGGGATTCGACCCGGTCGACAACCTCGGAGAAGTGGTCGCGCACAGCCCTTAGCGATTCAGTCGTCACGGCCACAATTGTGGCGCTTCGGAGCTCCTAAGTCAAGGACCGAGCGAAGTATCACAGGAACTTCAGTCAGAGGCTTCGACACGGCCGGACAGCCAGTTAGCCATCTCGACCTCGCATCCTGGAAATGGAAGTGCTTGCGATTCGGGCGGTGTCGCTATCGACCGGGAGAAGCGGACGTAGTGGAGTTGGAGCATGAGAGTGATACTCCCGCCATCGGTGACGCGGGGGATGACGCACCCAGTCGAGATCGGCCAGCGGCCTAGCATCGACCCGTGGACTTCGCTGAACGCTACGGGCCGTGGGCCGTGGTCGCCGGCGCATCCGAAGGAGTAGGTGCCTCGGTTGCCCGCCTTCTCGGATCGCGGGGCGTCCCTCTCCGTTCGGTCCGCTAGCTCGCCGCCGGGCGGTCGAGATACTGACCCAGGCCTCGTCATTGCACGACTGACATTTTCGGGTTGCGGGAACGAACAGAGTGGCGGTCACCCGGTTCTAGGCTCGCACCATGCACTTCGGTCTTCGCTTCGACTTCCGCAATCCGGATATTGCTGCCACGACAATGGCCGACCGTTATGCCGCAGCCCTCGACATGGCGGAGTGGGCCGACCGCTTGGGTTGCGCAAGCATTGGGGTCTCCGAGCATCACGGGTCTCCGGACGGCTATCTCCCGAGCCCCATCACGATGCTGGCGGCGATGGCGGCTCGGACCACGAACATCCGTTTCATCATCGCCGCGCTGATCGCCCCCTTCCACGATCCGCTGCGCCTCGCCGAGGACGTGGTCGTGCTCGACATCCTGAGCAAAGGACGGGTCGACCTCATCATTGCCG
The DNA here is from genome assembly GCA_963804255.1 of uncultured Acidimicrobiaceae bacterium. GTDB lineage: Bacteria > Actinomycetota > Acidimicrobiia > Acidimicrobiales > RAAP-2 > Palsa-461. Next base: position 567,257 of record CAWDPK010000006.1, read on the forward strand.
GTGGCTACGTGCACGAAGAGTTCGCCATGTTTGACGTGCCCATGAATGAGCGGGGCAAACGGGTTACCGAGGCCGTAACCGTGTTGAAATCAGCCTTCTCCGGTAAGCCTTTCGAGCATCACGGTCGCACGGTCCACATCACTCCGGCTCCGTTCCGGGCTAACGGTCCGTCCATCTCGCTCGGCGGGAGTAGCAAACCAGCCGCCGTTCGAGCCGCCCGTATCGCCGATGGATTCGTGCCGTCTGTGCCAGAGGTATGGACGTTCTATCGGGAAGAGGTGCAATACCTCGGCCGGCCAGATCCCGGCCCCTGCCCGATCGGTACCAACCAGGTGGTGGCCTTGGCTGAGGATCCGGACAAGGGGTGGGAGCAGATGGCGCCGTTCTTCCTCCACGAGACCAACGCCTATGGCGTCTGGCAGGCCCAGGACGACATTGCAAGTCCCTTCCACAGCGTGACCGACACCAACGAACTGAGCACCACCGGTCAGTACCGCGTGCTGAGCCCCGAGCAGTTCGTGGAGGAGCAGATGGCCTCGCCCTTCCCCTTCGCGCTCTTCCATCCCCTCTGCGGGGGCATGCCCCCCGAGCTGGCCTGGTCCAGCCTGCGCCTTTTCGAGAACGAAGTGCTGCCAGCGTTCCGATAGCAGATACCACCGCATTGGGCTCGAATGCGTTGGTGTGGGTCACTGAGGGAAGCCGACTGCGACCGGGACCGCGATGCCCAAGGCAAAGCTTCGGCTCGTCGGGCGCACCCAGAGAGCCTGAAACGGGCAAAACACCGGCCCTATGGCCGGCGGTTTGCTCGGCTGACTGGCTCGGTACGGCTGTCGCTGCCGAAGTATCTATGACGAACGGCCGGTCTGTCTTTCAGCGGATCTGTCGGCCATGAGGCCTCGAGACAGGTCCCAGTTGCGGCTTTGAGCTCGGATCTTCTGAGCGATCTCGGACCAGTTGGCCATCCCCCAGAAGATGGACAGACAGCCCGCGTTTGGGCCTGCTGCCTGGATTAGGAGATCATTGCGAACAAGAGGCGCCGAGTGGCCAGCCTCGGGAATCCCCTGCTCGCACACGTCAGGGTCGGAAGGAGCCGTCATGGCACGCTTTGATGGAAAGGTCGCAGTTGTCACTGGCGCCGGGATCGGGATGGGGCGAAGCACCGCTCTGAGACTGGCACGAGAGGGTGCAAGGGTCGTGGCCGCCGACATCAGCGGTGACGAGCAGAACACGGCCTCGGAGATGCCCGATTTGATCGTGCCCGTCAGGGTGGACGTCACGCGTGCGGCCGACGTCGAGTCGCTCATCGCCGAGGCAACCGGGCGCTTCGGCCGATTGGACATCATGTGCAATGTCGTGGGTGTCGCCGGTATCGCGCAGGCGCCGCTCCCAGAGGTGGACGAAGCCGAATACGACCAGCTGATGGCGATCAATCTGAAGAGCGTCTATTTGGGCATGAAATTCGCCATTCCCGCGATGGTGACGACCGGCGGTGGGTCCATCATCAACTGGTCCTCGGTCGGCGCCCTTGTCTCATCGCCAAACACCAGCGCCTACGGGGCGTCCAAAGCCGGGATTCTGGCAATGACTCGGTCCGCTGCCCGAGAGTGGGGTGAGGAGAATGTTCGAGTCAACGCGATCTGCCCGGGCTTTATCTACCCAACGGGGATGACACTGATGGGTGAACAACGGTTCCCGGATGCAGTGAAGAGCGCATCATCGAAATCGGCCCTCAATCGGCCGGGTCACCCCGACGAGATTGCGGCCGTGGCTGCCTTCCTCGCCTCGGACGATGCCTCCTACATGACCGGTTCCTATCTCGTCGTCGACGGCGGATGGACCGCGGGCGCGTAGGGTAAGCCCCGAAACGATCCTTTACGCATGTAGCGACCGGCCGACGAAGTGCGGTCGGCGCACTTAGCTCGCGACCGTTACGTCCGGATCCCCGAGGAACGAAGGCCATCCGGCTCGCACTGTGGAGGCTCCGCAGACGAGGGTACCCAGGGCACGAAAGTAGGCACTCCGGCTGGGATCAACCGGTCGGCGATGACGGGAGGAACCGCTGTGGCCGGTCCGCTCACGGGCTATAGGGTCATCGAATTGGCCGGCATCGGCCCGGGTCCGTTCGCCGGCATGATGCTGTCGGACATGGGCGCTGAAGTGCTTCGTGTCGACCGGGCCGATTCGGTTCGTGATGGTGCCTCCCCCCCGTTGTGGGACGTCGTCGGCCGGGGTCGCCGGTCGGTTGGTGTCGATCTCAAGCATCCGCAGGGCCGGGAGGCGGTGCTGCGCCTAGTCGAGCAGGCGGACGCACTGATCGAGGGTTTCCGTCCCGGGGTGACCGAACGGCTGGGGATCGGTCCCGACGAGTGCCTGGCTCGACAGCCGAAGCTCATCTACGGGCGCATGACGGGCTGGGGTCAAGCGGGGCCGTACGCCCCGATGGCCGGGCGCGACATCAACTACATAGCCCTTTCCGGCACCCTGTCCATGATCGGCAGGATCGGGGAGCCGCCGGTGCCACCGCTCAACCTGGTGGGGGATTTCGGCGGCGGCGGCATGCTGCTGGCCTTCGGGATCGTTTGCGGGATTCTCGAGGTCTCCGGGTCCGGGAAGGGGCAGGTGATCGACGCGGCCATGGTCGATGGCGCAGCGCTGCTGGCCGGGATGATGCACGGACTTCGATCCTCGGGACTGTGGGGAGAGAGGGGCACGAATCTGCTCGACACGGGCGCTTGGTTCTACGAGGTTTACGAAACGGCCGACGGCGGCTACGTCTCACTGGGGCCCATTGATCCGAAGTCCTGCGAGGAGATGCTGCGCATCACCGGGCTGGCCGATGACGTCGACGGCGGAGGCCCGGTTCCTGAGCAGTCGGACAGGGACTCGTGGCCATCGATGAAGCGGCGGATGGCCGCCGTGATCAAGACCAAGACAAGAGACGAATGGTGTGCTCTGCTTGAGGGCACCGACGCCTGTTTCGCGCCGGTCCTGGATCCCGACGAGGCTCCGCAGCATTCGCACATCCGCGAGCGAGAGACCTTTACCGAGCTCGCTGGCGTCGTTCAACCAGCACCCGCTCCGCGGTTCGGCCGGACTGTCCCAGAGATCGCGGGGCCGCCGACCCGGCCCGGTCAACACACTGACGAGGCGCTGTCGGACTGGGGGTTCTCAGCTGAGGACATCGCCGGGCTTCGGGCGGCGGAAGCCATCCGGTAGGCACTCGGGGTCCCGACGATCCACCCGGCCGAGCGCTACGGCGAAGTCCTGGCCAGGACATTCCCCGAAGTCGACCCCAGGGCCGGCTTCGGCCCCGCTCGGCAACAGGACCTGCGAGGGCCTCGAGGGGGTAGTAAAGTGAGTGCTCATGCACATTGGACTAGGTCTCCAGTTCGCGAACCTGGACAGCCAGGTCACCGACGCCGAGGCGTACCACCGGGAGCTGGCCCTGGCGGCCCGGGCCGAGGACGCCGGCTTCGACTCAGTGTGGGCGTCAGAGCACCACTTCTCGGACTACCAGCTCACCGCGCAGACTCCGATGTTCCTCTCGTGGGTTGCCGGACAGACGCGGCGGGTCAAGCTGGGCACGATGGTGACGGTCCTTCCGTGGCACGACCCGGTGCGGGTGGTGGAGAGTTTCTCGGTGCTCGATCAACTCTCCGACGGACGGGCGATCCTCGGGATCGGCCGGGGTCTCGGCCGGGTCGAGTTCAACGGCTTCCGGGTCGCGATGGGTGAGTCGCGTCGGCGGTTCACCGAGTACACCGAGGCGATCCTCGAAGCGCTCGAGACGGGCTACATCGAGTACGACGGAGAGTTCTACCAGCAGCTGCGCACCCCGATCCGACCGCGCCCGCTCCACAGCTTCAAGGGCCGGACGTTCGCGTCAGCCGTCTCGCCCGAGTCGATGGAACTGATGGCCCGCCTGGGGGTCGGGATAATGGTGATCGCCCAGAAGCCTTGGGAGACCGCGGAGGCGGAGCTGCTCGCGTATCGGAAGCGGTACCTGGAGATCAACGGGGCCGAGGCGCCCAAGCCGATCCTGGTCGTAGTGGCCGGTGTGAGCCGCGACCCGGAAGCGGCCCAGCGGATTCGAGACGTCTATCTGCAGCGCTGGGCTCGCTCGACGGTTGAGCACTACGAATTCGACAATGTCGGATTCGCGGAGATCGAGGGCTACGAGTACTACGGCGCCCTGGCCAGCAACATCGCCAAGCACGGGCTGGAGCGTTTCAACAGCTTCCTCGCCGACCTACAGGTGTGGGGCACGCCTGAGCAGGTGACCGAAAAGCTGCTGGACTACGTCCGGCGGACCGACGCCGGTGCCCTGGTGATCCCTCTGTCCTTCGGTGGCATGCCACCCGAGGAAGCGAAGGCCTGCTTCGACTTGTTCGTCGCCGAGGTCCTTCCCGAGCTCCAGCGCCACGACGTCGGTGGAGACATCGGGGTCACCTACGGCGCGACGCTCCGAGAAGCGCTCGCCGAGGGGTAGAGCGCCAGGTCGAGCTGCTGAAGCGGGTCGCCAACATCGACCGCCCCTTGACCGGTCTGTTCGGTGGCGGGGATGGCAGTGCGGTCCTCCGGGCGATCAATCTTTCAACGTCTCACGCGTCAAGAGCCTCAAGGGCGGACATGGTCTCGAGCTCGACAAAGGCGTGCGCGTATCGTTGCGCCAGGGCCATCGAAACCTCTCTGCGTTGCCAGCCGTCAGTTCCGAGCGTCGAAAGCCAGATCGCCAGCCCGTAGGCCGGCGTCGTTCGATAGCGCAACCAGGCCTCGGATGGCGAAGGGATTTGGTCGCTCGGAACGTCGAGCGCCTTCCGATACTCCTCGACGAGGTCGGCTTCGGAGCTGCGTCGATCATCTTCGGTCAGCGCACCGATCAAGAAGTACCCGACATCTTGCGACCACTCCCCTCTCCGGACGACCTGCCAATCGAGGAACCCGACGTCATCGTCAGGTAGGACATAGGTGTTGCCGATATGGGCATCGCCGTGCAGCAAAGTCATCGCTCCCCTGCTGAGCGTGGTCACGTATCGCGCCCAGATGCGGACGATTTCTTCGGCAGACCACTTCGTCACCTCCTCGGGAAGTTCCACGGCGCCGCGCTCCAAGCCGGTGGGGATGCGCTTCTTCAACCCGACCTGCCATCCTTCCGTCGGCTTCCAGGTCTTGACCCAACCGAGCTTCGGATGGGTCCTTCTTGACAAGCCCCAGTACTGGTTGTGCAAGCTGGCCAATCCCCGCAGGCCGTGCGCCACCTGGTCAACAGTCATCGGCCGCGTGGCGTCGCGGGGATCTGCACCGCGTATGGGTCAGGTCCTCCATGACGATGAGGAAGTCCATGTGGATTCGACGGACGATCGCCTCGTATGCGAGCGGGTGTTCGACGGCCAACCGAACCCCCGTCGCGAAGAGTCGGGCTTCTCCGAAGAGGTTCCCATTGCGGAGATGGACCAGGCGATGGGCAGGGTCGCTGGCCTTCAAGAAGACCGTGACTGGCCCCGAGCCAGCCGAGTAGGTGAGACCGAGTCGAGCCCGACGGTTGGTGCCGTCATCCCGTTCGATCACCGTCACGTCTTGGACCTGGGCGCCCGGGTGCTGGCCGGCAATGACCGAGGTCATCCACTCGGGAGAGCAGTCCTCCCAATGCTTCGGAAAGCGCCGAGCCTTCGTCTGGAACATCTCCCTCATTCCAGCACGAACTTTGAATCGACGAAGAACGAGCGTCCGATTCGATGTCGAGTCACCGTCTCAGGACGAGAGCCCGAGGTATCTCTGGTAGATCTCGTCGCTGTTGAGTTCGTCCGCCTTGCCGACATGGATGATTTCGCCGCGATTCAGAATGTAGACGGTGCTAGCGAGATCGAGCGCCTTTTGCACGTACTGTTCGACGACGACGAGGGACAGGCCACGATCGACGAGCTGGCGGAGGGCGTCGTAGATTCTGTCGACGACCAGCGGCGCTAGGCCTAGCGACGCCTCGTCGACGAGGACCAGCTTGGGCCGGGTGAGGTACGCCCTGGACAGGGCGAGCATCTGTTGCTCGCCCCCCGAAAGGCTTCCGGCGGTCTGGCGTAACCGGCTGCCGAGAACGGGAAACAGCTCCGCCGCCTCCGCGACCACCTCATTCATGTCGCGTGAACGTGCCTGGATCCTCAGATTCTCCCGAACGGTGAGCGACGGAAAGATCCCCCGACCTTCCGGCAGGTGGCAGGCCCCACGTCTCACGAAGGCGTGGGGCCGATGACCAGTCAGGTCCTCTCCGCCGAGCTCGACGCGTCCGGACCGAGGTTTCACGAACCCCGTGGCTGTCCGCAACAGCGTCGTCTTGCCGGCGCCGTTCGGCCCAAGCAGGGCAACGACCTCGCCGTCGCCGACGGTGAAGTTCACGTCGCGCAGCACGGTGCTCTCGCCATACCCGGCCGTCACCGAATGCAGTGTCAGCATTTCGAGGTCATGAGCTCGGCGTGAGCGGTTCACGCTCGTCGTTGGCCACACCCTCATCGTGGACGCCCGCCACGATGGAAAGTGCATTTCCGAGGTATGCCGCCCGAACCTGGTCGGACTCCTGCATCTCCCCAGGGGTTCCTTCGAAGATCAGCGACCCGAAGTCCAGCACGTAGACGTAGTCGCAGATCTCACGCACCAGCGTCATGTCGTGCTCGACCAGCAGGACGCCGCATCCTCTCTCGCTCACGACGGTCTTGAGCACCCGTCCGAACTCCTCGGTCTCACGAATATCGAGCCCCGACGAGGGCTCGTCGAGGAGCAGCAGATCGAAGGGACCGGCCAGCGCCCGGGCCAGCTCGACCAGGCGCCTCTGCCCAATCGGGAGCAGCCCCACCTGGGTGTCGGCGATTCGGCTCGTTCCGGTCAGAACAAGCGCCGATGCCGTAACGGCGGTGACCAGCCGGCTGGCTTGTCGCGACCCGAACACCTGGGCGAGCGGATTGCCGCCCGCGATGGCCGCCTCCCGACCCATGGCGATGTTCTGCCTCACCGTCAGGCTATTGAAGAGCTCGGGGCGCTGGAAGGTGCGCCCGAGACCTTGCCTCGCTCGGTGCGCGGAGCCCTGACGGCTGACATCCACACCGTGCAGGAGTATCTGACCAGAGTCCGGACGGTTGATACCGCTACATGCATTGAAGGTGGTGGTCTTCCCGGCGCCGTTCGGCCCGATCAAGCCCGTGATGACCCCGCTCGGTGCCTTAAGAGTGACGTCGTCCACCGCTCTCACGCCACCGAATTGGACGGACAGGTTGCGGACAACCAGCCCTTCGCGCTCCGCTGGCTCGCCTCCCCGCCCCACGGGATGCCTGCCCGGGGGTGCATCGGGCGTCGCCAAGGAGAGTTCGACCGGGCCCGGCGGTGCTCCGGCTCTCCGGCCGCCGAGGCGGTCCAGAAGCGCCCGAAGCGCTGCCGGAGTGGTACCGCCTCGAGTGCCGTAGGCAGCGGTGGCCGCGGCCAGGCCAAAGAGCAACAGCAATACGTTGCTCATGGTCTGGCCCGAGACGTAGCCGGGAATGACCGTGTAGCCGATGGCGCCAATAACGGCATACCAGGGGTCACCGATCGTGATGATCACCACCAGCGCCACGAGCGTCAACGAGTTGAACGACTCGAAATTGCTGCCTAGGCCGAACTGGAACAGCATTCCCGAAAGCGCTCCAGCCAGGGAAGCCATGGCTGCCGCAATGCAGAACACGATCACCTTGAGGACGCTCGAGGTGGCTCCGTGCGTCTCCAACGCGAGCGGCGAGTCGGCCATTGCCTCGAGGAGCCGACCGAGACGCCCGTTGCTGATCGCAGTCACGGTGAGGACCACGAGCACCGTCACAATCAACAACAGGTAATAGAACCCCGAGTCCGACGAGAGGTTCCATGCTCCGAGCGAGACATTGGGACGGGGGTCGGCAAGGCCGAGCGGTGATGAGCCGAACATGAACGATCGGGTGTAGAACACCTGCTCCATCACGATGCCGAATCCCAGCGTCGCCAGCGCGAGGAAGACGCCCGAGACCCGCACCGCTGGGATTGCGATCAACGCACCCACCGGCACCGCGACCAGGGTCGCCAGCACGAGGGCCAGCAGCCATGGCAATCCGTCCCCGGCAAAATGGCCGAACGCCGCCGCACCCACAGCGGCGAAGGCCAAATGGCACAGAGAGATCTGTCCGGATCGTCGAACCAACAGGCCGAGGGACTGAAACAAGATGATGTCGATCAGGGCGGCCGACCACACCGAGAGATGAGTGGTCTGCACAATCGGAACGATCGCCAGGAGACCGATCAGGACCGCTCCAGCCGACAATCGCACCCGAACGGGCGCGTGATAGGCCCGGCGCGCGTGAGTCTGGACGGCCACGTGTCTCTGCACCAGCCGGCGACGCGGCATCACGATGAGCACCACAAACAAGATGAGGAACGGCAGACTCGGCGGTATTCCACCGATCCACGAGATCGTGGCCGAGTACTTGTCGACCAACGCGCCGGCAATGCCGATCAGCAGTCCCCCGACGAAGGTGAGGGGCAGGTTGGTGAAGTAGCCGATGGCGGCAGCCCCGAAGGCAGCGAAGACGGCTGTGGTCAACGTCACCCCGTCGAGGGACTGAGACGGCGCGAGCATCAGACCGGCAACCGAGGCGAACATTGTCCCGATCACCCACGCATACCGACGCACCCGCACGGGATCGTCGCCACTCATCGACACCAGTTCGTTGTTGTCCACCACACCCCGCATGAGGACTCCGAGGCGCAGCGATCGGAAGAACCAGTACAGGACGGCCGGACGCGGTCAGCGAGAACAAAAAGAGGATGATCTGCTCCCACGTGACGTTCACGCCCACGATGCGTACGGTCGACTGCGAAAGGAAGTGCGGGAACGTCGGTGGGTTGGCGGGGTTCCACAACGATCCAATGGCTTCGACGATGAGGATCAACCCCACCGTCGCGACTACCTTGACCGTCTCAGTCACCCCTTCGAGCGATCTGGCCAGAAGCTCCAGGGCAAGCCCGAGCAAAGGGGCGAACACGAGCAGGCAGACCGCTGCCGCGGCTGGCCAGGGCACTCCGTGCTCGGCGTAGAGCAAATAGAACAGAAAGACGTCGATCGCCGCGACCGCGCCGTAGCCAAAGTTGAAGATGCCCGAGGTCTTGTACGTGAGCACTAGGCCCATACCGGCCAGTCCGTAGACCGCGCCGGTCGCGAGCCCTATCACGATGAATGGAAGGAACTGGTTCATTCAGGCGCGGGCTTTCGCTCACAGCGGATGGGGTACAGCACCGTGGAGGTCCGGCTCACTGGTTGCCGGACCTCCACGGTATAGGGAGTGGCCTGTCTGCTGTTACCCCTTCTCGCAGGTTACGGCGCCGCCGTTCACGACCTTGGGTACGCCGTTCACGACACGTCCGATGAACCAGCAGTCGACCGAGTGGTCCTTGCCTGCTTTGAAGGTCAGCGGCGGTGCCATGCCCCCCAAAGTGTCGTTCTTCAGCGATTCGAGCCCCTTCACAATCCCAGCCGGGCTGGGAGTGCCAGATGGTGTGAGGTGACTGGCTTTGACGGCGTTGTCCAGCAGGATTCCCGATGCCCAGGCCTCGGCTGCAAGCTGGCTCCATGAATTCTCGTTGCTTCGGAGGCCAGGGTAGTACTTGTCCACCGCGGTGTTCATGGCCGTGACGGCGGGAATGTGGTCGAAGAACGGCGCGGTGCTGTACTCAGACCACAGCTTGTCCTTGAGCCCAGCGGTAGAGGCCATGATCAAGCCGAAGCCCTCGCCCTCGGTGATCCAGATCGGGCTGTAGTTCTGCTGCGCGCAGTTCGCCGCCACCCTCGAGATGATGACCGATGCATCGCCGACGAAGATCGCGCTCACCTTTGCCTGGTCCGCAGCGACGCACTGGGCGGTGTAGTTGGGCGCTGTCGCGGCGATCTCCGCGTTGTAGATGACCGGTAATCCCTGCTTCGAACCGGCCGCTTCGATCAGCGGGACTCCCTCCGCACATGATGCCGCTTCGGCGCAGTAGAGGTCGCCGAGATTCTTGGCTCCCGCCAGTTTGGCCGTCTCCACATTCGCGTAGGTCACCGAGTCATTGGTCTGACCTTCTGGATAGAAGTCGGGGCTCGTGTAGAAGGGCGTCTCGGTCTCGTTCCCACCAACGACCGGGATCCCCGATGCCTGGACCGTGGACTCCCAGGCCTCGTCGGCGATCGAAAAGTCCGCGATGGCGTCCACATGGTCCGAGATGAGGGTCTGAGCATCGGAGACGGAGGTTCCGGGGTTCGCGGCGTCGTCTTCGAGGGTCAACTGAATCTGGTGCCCGTCGAGCCCCCCGGCCTTGTTGATGGTGTTCACATAGGCCTCGTAGGTCTGCTCGGCCGCCAGGATGTCGGCTCCGAACGGTCCGGAGCAGGTGCAAATGACACCGACCGTGATCGGAGCGCCCTTCGTGGCAGCACCGGCGGCGGCTTGCGTGCTGATCGAAGCGAACGCACCGAGCCCTACCATCAGCGCCATCACCCCCACGCCACGCAACAACTTTGACATTTGATTCACTCCTGCCTCCCCTTTCGGCGTAACCCGGTCAGACATCGCCGGGCCAGACTGAGCGAACGCTCACTGACATGAGTGACACTAGCATGATGATTCGGGGTCAACTTGGGCGATTTTCGACACGTCGGGGCCGGTGCCTTGCCCATTTGTGCCAAGTTCGTCATGTCCGCCACAATTTCGGACGGAGTGGCACGTCCGGCGCACCGGGCGTATCGCTCACCACCCGGCCCCGTCCGATCCCGCCGATGTACCTCGTGCCAGGCCAGTGATCGTCTGGGGTCGCAAGTCGATCGGGCACGAGCGGCGACGCGTTCGACAAGCCCTGGCCGAGACTCCTCAGGCCCACGGGGACCCAGGTGTTCGACCCTGAGCACTAAGAGGTATAGACCCGCGTCTCCAACACCATCTTCGAGAGGATCGAAGCCCTCGACCTCCTGCGTCGGCTCATTGGGGATGCCGTCGCAACGGCCCGGGGCGGCTCTCCGTGGACCTCCCAGCGCGGTCCCCCACCCGGCCCTTAGTCGGAAGAACGATGCCCTCGCCCCCTCTTCATGCCCTCTCTCGCCGCCACGGTGCGCAATACCAGGACCGGGCCGGAGAGTGACCCTTCGATGACGGTGCGACCGAGGAAGTGATTGCTCACATTCGCTAAACTATTTGGACCAGAGCGGCGAGGAGACCGCCCAAGGGGGGCTGATGGACACGACGCCTTTGACCGCCGGCCCGATCACCGATGATTGGTGCCTGCATCATTTCGATCATCTCTCCGCCGAGCTCCCGGCGAGGCTTCCAGACACCCTTGCTCGCATGCGGTCACTGTGCCCGGTCGCTCGAAGCGACGAGCACGGCGGCTTTTGGGTCGTCACGGCCTACGAAGACGTCCTGCGCGTCGCCCACGACTGGGCGACCTTCAGTTCGGCCCACGGGCTCACCGTGCCGGCAAGCCCGATCGCGGTCCGCAACATCCCGGTGGAAGTCGATCCCCCGCTGCACCGGGTCTACAAACGGCTGATCAACGCGTACTTCACCCCGGCCGCCGTGGCCCCTTGGGAGCCCCCAACCCGTTCGTTGGTCACCCGTCTCATCGACGACTTCATCGAGAGCGGACGTTGTGAGTTCATGGATGCCTTCGCCCGGTCGCTCCCCGCCCTCGCCTTCTTCGAATTCGCCCTCGGTGCCCCCTCCGAGGAGGTCGAGAAGGTTGCCTACATGGCCTCGAAATCGTCGGCCCCAAACGATCCGGAGGCCGCTGAATGCTGGTTAGGTCTGTCGAACTGGATCTCTGACTTCCTTGAGAAGAGGCGTCGGCAGCCCAAGCGTGGTGACGTCGTCGACGGGGTGCTCGAAGCCGAGATCGAGGGTCGACCGATCACCCATGAGGAGATCGTGGGCACGATTCAACTGCTCATCCTGGGTGGACTCGAGACCACGGCCGGTGCGCTCGGAATGATGATGGTCCGGCTCTGCAACGATCCCAGGATTCCGGATCTGCTTCGACGTCGACCCGATCTGCTGCCCGAAGCGGTGGAGGAGCTTCTACGTCTCGACGCCCCGTTCATCGCCATTACTCGAACAGCCACCCGTGACATCGAGCTCGGCGGTCAGCAAATCAAGGAGGGGGACAAGGTCATCATCTACTGGACCTCGGCGAACCGAGACGAAGCCGAGTTCCCGGAACCCGACGAGTTCAGCCTCGAGCGCGGAAGCAATCGACACGTGAGCTTCGGCATTGGGCCCCACCGTTGCGCGGGTTCGAACCTCGCCCGCATGAACCTCCGAGTCGGTCTGGCTGAGCTACTGGGACGTCTGAACGATCTCAAGCTGGAGCAGGGCGCGGAGATCCACTACCACTCCACGTTCACCCGTGCGCCAATGACCGTACCGATCACTTTCACGCCGGGCCCGAAGATCGGGAATGAAGGAAGCTAGGGCAGCTGAGCACTGGAGGCGCTCCGGGATACGGACCTCGCACATTTGTGCGTCACTCGATGTGGTACACGCGGCAGGCGTTTTCCTCAAGCACCTTTCGCATGACCGCTTCGCCGACGATTTCGATGTCCCGTCGGATGATCTCAGCCGGTCCGGGCGAATAGCTGGCCGGCCCTGGATGCAGGCTGGTCGGATGCGGAAAGTCCGTTTCGAACATGACATTGTCGTCGTACTTCGGCAGTAGCTCCAAAGATTCCTTCTCGAACCAGAACATCGAGTAGACCTGCCTGCGGAAGTATTCGCTCGGGAGTAGCCGCTCGGGGTACCGGTCACGGGCCCCCGTACCGAACCACTGCCAGTCGAGCGCGTCGAGCAGGAATGGTATGTAACCGAATCCGCTCTCGACGGACACGAAGTCGAGCCGTGGGAATCGCTCGCACAAGCCGCTCGTCAGCAGGATGCCGATCGTCCTTACGTTCCCCACGAACGACATCGAGGAGCGAGCCGTTTGAAATCGCCGGTTCGTAGCCCTCACGATTCATCGCCTGCTCGATCTCCTCAGCAGTGTTGCCGACGCCGACGTGAAAGTTGATAGACATCCCGAGATCCTGAGCCTCTGCATACAGGGGGTCCCAGTGCGAGTCAGCGAAATCTGGCAGCCCATGCTTCTCGAGCGTTGCCGCCCAGAGAATGCCGCGATGACCCATCGCATGGCACCGCCGCAGCTCAGCAGATTGAGGCGTCGCGGTCCCAGAAGGGCAGGGTCGTGAGGAGAACGAAACGCTTAGGGTCCACCGATGCGAACTCCGACACGTAGTCGTTGTAGGTCTGCACACAAGCCAACTTGAGCGCGTCATCCTTGAGTGCCATGAACGCGTGGCCCTCGAAGGCAATGATGTTGGGGTACAGCACCTGCGCGTAGATGCCATAGGCGTCCATGTGGGCGAGCCTGGCCTTGGCGTCGTAGCAAGCCGGGTCGGCGTCACTCAACGTCGGCGGGCACGAGGGCGGGAAATCCCGCCATCCGGCCATGCTGTAGTTGCCGACCAGGCTGCACCAGCGGTCGCCGATGACCCAGCGCCACGTACCGCTCGGCTCGTGAAAACGAACGCTCGGCGCCTCATCGTGGAAGCGAGCCGGTATCCGTGCCGTCCACAGATCGACCGGCTCGGTGAGGTGTGTGTCGGCGTCGATCACCCGGATTGCGGTTCCTGCAACGTCCATCGTTCGCTCCCCTGGTCCGGTTTCGGAGACCGGCCTCCCACCCTCCATCCTAGTGAGCGCCCACTCGCCAGGGCTGATGAGAGGGTACCGTGACCACATGGCGACCGGGCGTCCGCAGCCGACATTCGATCCCTCCGAGACGCTGCCCTGGGCGATCAGGTCGTGGGCGGAACGGGAGCCCGACCGGCCTTTCCTGCACCAGGTTGGCGGGACCACCCGGTCCTACGGGCAGTTCCACGACGACGCCCTACGTTGGGCCGATGCCTTTCGCGGGGCCGGGATCGTCGCCGGCGACAACGTGCCTGCCATGGGGAGAACGTCTGTCACGGCAGAGGAACACTGGTTGGGCCTCGGTTGGCTGCGGGCGGTCCACACCGGAGTCAACACCGACTTTCGAGGTCGGGCTCTCGCCTACATTCTCGCCAACTGTCGGGCGACGCACATGATCTGTGAGAAGGAGTTCCTTGACCGCGTCGCTGAGCTGGCACCCGACCTCGATCTGCTGAAGCTGGTGATCGTGCCCGATGCCGACGAGGGCGAACTCCCCTCGGGCTTCCCCGTCCGATTGGTCGCGGCGACGGAGCTCTGGGGGAGCGCTCGACCGGCGACCGACCTCGCTGTACCTGAGCGCCATGAACTGGCCTGCATCAGCTATACCTCCGGAACGACCGGTCCATCCAAGGGCGTGCTGGTTCCGTGGGGACGGCTGTGGCCCAACGAGACGTGGATCGACATGACCGGCGACGACATCTACTACTGCCCGTTCCCGGTGTTCCATCTCTCGGGCATGCTGCCTCTCGCCTGGTTCGGCTTTCCCGGGGGCCAGGTCGTACTCCGCGACGCCTTCAGGACCCAGAATTTCTGGGACGACATCCGGGCATTCGGCTGTACCGTGACCGCGTTGATCCCGGCGATGATGAACTGGTTGCTCGATCAACCACCCCGGCCTGACGATCTCGACAATCCTCTTCGCTATGTCGCCGGGGCGCCGGTGGTGGCCCGGATCGAAGAGTTCAAGCAGCGCTTCGGGATACAAATGCGGACCCAGTTCGGCAACACCGAAGCCGGTACCGCGCTCTACGCAGGGCCTGACGTGTCGGCCGATCCGGCCTCCACTGCGAAGTGGGTGACACCGGGGTACGAGGTCCGAGCGGCGGACGAGAACGACTACGAGGTCCCGACAGGCCAGATCGGTGAGCTGCTCGTGCGAACCACCGAGCCGTGGCGCATGATGGTCGGCTACTTCGGGATGCCTGACAAGACTGCCGAGGCGTGGCGCAACGGATGGTTCCATACCGGCGATGGTGTGGTGCGGGACGAGGGGGACCGGTATCAGTTTGTCGATCGGATCAAGGATTCGATGCGTCGTCGCGGCGAGAACATCTCCTCTGCAGAGGTCGAGGCATATGTGAACGACCACCCCGCCGTATCGGAGACCGCGGCCATCGGAGTACCCTCCGTCGAGGGCGAGGACGAGGTCAAGGTGTGTGTCGTTCTCCTGGATGAGACGACCGTCACCCCCGAGGATCTACACCGGTTCCTGGTCGAACGTATGCCAGCCTTCATGGTGCCGCGCTACATAGAGTTCGTCGTGGACCCTGAACGTACCGAGGCCATGAAGCGAATCAAGAAGCCAACGCTCCGCGTCAATCCTCTGAATGATCGAACCTGGGATACGCGACTCGGTCGGTGGGTTCGCACCGCTTGATCCCTCACGGTTGAGCGCTTCCCACCACCCACATCGCAACGCAGTTTGAGTAGCCCCCGGCGGCATGCCCCAAGGCGACGCGCACGCCGTCGAGTTGGTGCGGCCCTGCGCGCCCACGCACTTGCATTGCTGCCTCGGCGAACCGAATCAGGCCTGCTGCTCCGATTGGGTTCGCGCCCAGGAGACCTCCTGAGGGGTTGACCGGAAGGTCCCCGTCAGCCGTTGTCGTCGCGTCCTCGATGAGCTGCCAACCCCTCCCAGGTGGCGCGAAGCCAAGATTCTCAAGCAGCATCGGCTCCATCCAGCTGTAGGGAACGAACAGCTCGGCGACGTCGAAGTCACGAAGGGGGTCGATGATCCCCGCCTGCCGGTACACGGCGTTCGCACACTCGCGTCCAGCGCGCGGGTCGACGTTGTCGTGCTCAGGGGCAATCGGTGGCTCCGTCCTCACCGCGTACCCCTGAACCCATGCCGGATGGTCGTAGCGGGCTGCCGTCCGCTCGTCGGACAAGACGACGGCACACGCACCGTCAGAGGAGGGTGATGAATGCAGGAGTCTGATCGGGTCCCACAGCATTCTCGATGCCGCGATTGCTTCCAGGGTGATGCCCTCCCTGCGGACCTGCGCGAAGGGGTTGCGCACCGCATTCTGGCGATCCTTCAGGGCTGCCATGTCGCCGATGTAGGCCGGTGCCCCGGAACGGTGGATGTACTCACGGCAGACCGCCCCGAACAAACTGCCGGTGCCCCCCTGCCAGCGCGCCTCAAAGGGGAGATGCTGCAGGGTGGAACCAGCTGCGCTCGACTCGGACTGCTTCTCGAAAGCCACCACGAGGACCCTCGAATGCATTCCGGCGGAGATGAGGCTGACGCCCATGGTTGCCGCCACCCCTCCCGCGTTCCCGGACGTATACGCACGCAGGATCGGCTTGCCTACCGCACCGAGCGCGTCGGCAAGGTACAGCTCCGGAGACATCAGCCCTTCCATGATGTCAGGACCCTTGCCAAGCACGACGGCATCGATCTCATTCCACTCAAGGTCGGCATCGAGAAGTGCCCGTTCTGCCGCTTCCCTGACAAGACCACCCAGCGTGACGTCCCGACGGGAAGCCGAGTGGTGGGTCTGTCCGACGCCCACGACTGCACAGCGAACGTTCATCGATCCCGCTCCATCAGGCAAAGCAGGTTGTGCTGGAGGCACGGGCCGCTCGTGGCGTGTCCGACGGTCCGTTGGGCGTGCCCGTCCAGGATCGTCTGCGCCGCCGTTCCAATCCGGATGAGACCAGTCGTCATGATGGGATCAGCAGGTAGGGCCCCTCCGGAGGGGTTCAGCGATCCAACCTCGGTCGCTCCGATGGCGTCCACCACGATCAACTCTTGATGGCTGAACGGCGCATGCACCTCCAACACATCGATGACCGACCCGGGGAGCCCGAGGCGGCTCGCCGCGGCATGTGTCGATGGGGACTGAGCAAGATCACGCCTACCCAACCCAGCAGTTTCAATCCGCTGATCGATTCCGGTGATCCACGCCGGGTTCACGCTGGAGGCTGTCGCCCAGCCGTCGGCGGCCAACACGACGGCGGCGGCCCCGGCGCAGACGGTCGAGCAGTCGAGGGCACGGAGCGGCGACGCGACATAGGGCTGGCTGGCGAGCTCGTCCGTCCGGGTGCCGTCTCGCCGGGCGCTCACCACCCTGGCCAAGTCGGCCTCGCCGTAGCGGCCGGAATCGATCAGGGCGCGCGCCTGCAACGCTGCGATGTTGCGGGGTCCGGGGGCAAGCGGCGCTACGAGATACGGATCGAACTGCATGCCGAGCACACTCACCCTGTCAGTTGCGAGCGGGCGACTGAAAGTGCAGACAAGCGCCACCTCTGCCTCGCCGGCCATGAGGCGAACCCAGGACTCATAGAGAGCGAAGGCGCCGTCGGCCTCGAGGTGAGAATGGGTGCGCGGCGGCCAACAAGGGAGCCCGTCGAATGCACCCATGACGGTCCCGACGACGCCATTGAGGAACTCGGAGCCGGCAGAGCCGACGACACCGATGTCTGCCGCCGACACCTTCGCCGCGGCAAGTGCCTGGTCTACGACCGGCGCCACCAGCTCGGCCTCGTTGCGCCCGTCGGGGTCGAGCACCACCTCGCTCGCGAAGCCGACGATGGCTATCCGTCGCACGCCGGTGCCGTGCCCTGGGGGTCTGTGGTGAAGCCAGTTGGGCGGAAGTAGCGGATGCTCTCCCACGTCGGGGCCAACTCGTCGTCGGGCATCCAGACGGCCTCCACGCGCAGGCCCACCCTGACCTCTTCGGGCGCCACCTCGCCGAGGAGGTGTGGGATGGAGACATCCGCGCCGTCCAATCGGACCCAGGCCGACACAAACGGGAGCTCTAGGGTCATCCCGTCGAACGGCACATACACGACGGTGTAGGAGGTGATCACGCCGCGGTCATCAAGCTCGATCTCGGCCATCGGACCCACGCGGCAGGCCGGGCATCTCGGACGAGCTGGTACGTAGACACCACCGCACGATGAACAGCGCCCACCCATGATCCTCCGCTCTGCGATCGATCGGAGAAACGCGGATGCGACGAGCCCTGGTTCGTACGTGTATTCCAGGTGGACGTCCGAGACCACCTCGACCGATACGGAGGCTTCGCTGCTTGGGACGGATCCGGGCCCTGTATTCCGTCGGGCGCCCGAGACCGGCCCCACCACCGTCAACGGCACGAAGGCCCTGATGTCCAGGATGCTTCCGACCCTTACCGGTCGCCAGTCCGCCCTAACGCGCATGCCCGTCGCCATCTCGCTCTCGTTGTCGACATCGACGACATGAAGCAAGGCGGTGTCGGCGCCATCGAGCTCCACCAATGCGTAGGCGAACCCCCGGTCCGCCGGGTGCTCCGGGCCCGGCTCTGCCACCCACGTCCACGCACGAACAACGCCGACATCGCCGAGTAGGACAAACTCCTCCATCGTGGCCCCAGTCGCAGGGTCGTGGTCGAGCGGGGGGACGAGGACGCGCCCGTCCGCTGCCCGGCTACCCCAGATCTCAGCCTCGGCCAAACCACTGAGAAAACGGCGGTCGGCACCTCCGACACTGCGCCGGTATGAGAAGGCGACGACGTGCTGGGCCCGGAGCGCGCCGCTCACCGGTCGCCTGCCCGCAGGAGCATGCATCCCACGTAGGGCAGAGCGCCAACTGCGACAGCGGCGACACGGGCGTCTGGGACCTGGCGGTTTGCGGCTTGGCCACGCAGTTGGAGGCACATCTCATGGACAAACCCCAAACCGTGCAGACGACCACCCGACAGCTGGCCTCCATTCGTGTTGATCGGAAGCTCTCCCCCTAGTGAGATCCGGCTTCCCCCCTCGACGAAGGCCCCACTCTCGCCTGGCTTGCAGAACCCGAGCGCCTCCAGCCAGAACATGGCCAGGATGCTGAATCCATCGTAGAGACCGGCCACGTCGACATCGTCAGGTTGGAGGTCCGATCGCCGCCACATTGCCTCAGCCGCTCGTCGTCCTGGTTGGAGATCGATGTGCTGCCCGTATTGAGATCGAGGCGGAGGGGCAAGACCCATCGCCTCGAAGTGCACGACGCGCCGGGGCGCGTCCGCCGCATATTCGACGTGGGACAGGACGATCGCCGTCGACCCGTCACAGTACACATCGCAGTCCAATAGGCAGAGCGGATCTGCGATCATGCGAGCTTCCAGGTAGTCCTGCAGGGTCAGCGGATCGCGCAGGACAGCGCTCGGATTGAGCCGGGCATGTGCACGGGCAGTGAGCGCGATCTGTGCCAACTCCTGGCGGGTGGTGCCGTAGTCGTGGAAGTGCCGCTGGGCCAGAAGGGCGTACCCGATCGGGGCGGGGCCGCCGCCGAACGCGGTGATCCACTCCGGCCCCTCGGCGCTGTGTGTCTCGACATGGGTCCTCCGGGCCGTTCTTCGTGCCGATCCCTCGGTCACGGTGCGGTAGACGATCACGTGGCGGGCGAGGCGTCCGCTGATTGCCAAACAGCCGTTCACGATGGGTCCAAGCTGCGCCGGCCCTTCGAAGTTACCCATTAAGAAAGTCGGCTCGAGGCCAATGGCGTCATAAACGTCGGCCAAAGATGGCCCAGCGAAGCCTGGACCGAGCGAGGTTCCTCCTCCGGGATAGCTCGTCAGCCCGTCAACGTCGCCAAAGGAAAGGCCTGCGTCGTTGATGGCGGCCGTGATCGAATCGATCGTGAGGCTGAGCGGGGACCGCCCGAGACGACGGCCGACGGCCGATTGCCCTATACCTGAGATGACAACATCGTCCTCAAACTTGTCGAGCGTTTGACCACTCATGTTTCCCGCCGTGCCGAAATGTGCCGCGCCAGAGGTGCGATCTTTCGGCGGCCACGCCGCCACGGTCGTTTCCTCGGTTCAAATCAGCGATTTCATCCCAAACCCCACCTTCGAGGTCGTTGCGCGGCCCGCTGGGCAAGAGGACTACTACCGCCCAGGCAATCTTCATTCCGCCCCGCACATCCACTTAGTCAATCGCACCCTGGTAGCGATCGAGAGAGAACTTCGCCGGCTCGGCGCGGGTCTCGTGGAGTGGTCGTCGGCATCGAACACCGGGACACTCAGATACGCCATGGCTCTCCTCCAAGTGAGCGGACATTCTCATCGTAGGAGATCAACCCGCCATAGGAGAGGCAATGGGTCAGACACGCGGGCCAGCGGGGGGCGGCGGTCCTCAACTCACCGTGATCGCGTGCTCCGGACACCGGAGGGCGGCGGATCCAACCGCCTCCTCGAACTCGGTGGGGACCTCGGCCGTTTGCACCACGGCGTAGCCATCGTCGGTCAGAACGAAGACCTCGGGGCAGAGCGAACAGCACACCGCGTGCCCTCTGCAGCGGTCGTCGTCGACCGTGACCTTCACCGAGCCTCGTCCTCAGCGAGTGTGAGCTCCAGGTTGAGCTTGGTCACACCCCGGAGGATGAAGGTCGGAAGGTATCGGTAGCGGCGAGCGTCCGCCGGGCCGTGCTCCCGCTCAGAGATCCTGATGTCGGCTGTCCGGTCGAGAAGTCGCTCGATAGCCACACGTGTCTCGGCACGGGCCAGCGGCGCACCAGGGCACGTGTGGATACCGCGTCCGAACGCGAGATGCTGACGGGCATTCGAGCGGGCGACATCGAACATGGCCGGATTGACGAATCTCCGCGGATCACGGTTCGCAGCGCCATTGAGCACCATCACCGTGGTGCCAGCAGGGAGGTTGACCCCGGCCACCGTGGTGGGAACGCGCGAGAGTCGGAAGTCGCCCTTGACGGGGCTCTCGATCCGCAACGTCTCCTCGACGAAGTTAGGGATGCGGTCACGCTCGTTCCTCAGCAGTTCCTGGAGCTCGGGGTGCTCGGCAATCAGCATCAGAGCAGCGCCGAGGAGTCTGACGGTGGTCTCCTGGCCCGCAGCGAAGAGATTCGAGGCGACGCGCGCGACGTCAGCAATATCGGGAGTCGAGCCGTCGGGGAACATCGCGGTGGCCAGGCCGGTGAGCACGTCGTTCCGAGGTTGCTGGCGGCGATCCTCGATGTACGCGGCGAACCGTCGATAAAGGAACTCCAGTGGGGAGTGCGTCAGCGTGTCTTCACCGGTGCTCCCGACGCCTCCATCAGAGCGGGGCCGGTGCTGGAGGGCCTCAGTGAACTCGCCGCGATCTCCCTCTGGCACGCCGAGAAGGTCGGCGATGACGAGGAGGGTAAAGGGATTCGCGAACTGGCTAATAAACTCGCCGCCGCCCTCGGCCAGGAACGTGTCCAGTAGGCGATCGGCGAGCTGCCACATCGACGCTTCGTTCTCCTTCAGTCGCTTGGGTGTAATCAAGCGCATCAGAAGCGCGCGGTGATTCGTGTGAATGGGCGGGTCGAGCGTCGGGAGCTGGTCGCTCATGGGGAGCTCGTCACGGTGCCGTTCGATTAGCTCCGTCACGTTGTCACCGGTGAGCGGCACTGGGAACCCCGGGAACGGACCGGTTACCGACAGGCATGACGAGAACGTCTCGGTGTCGTTGTACACCTCGATCGCCTCGTCGTAGCCCGTCACCAACACAACGTCATGGTGGCGCTCCCGCCAGACCGGGCACTGCCCCCTGACGGCATCAAAATAGGGGAATGGGTCCGTGACGAGCGCGTCGTCCCGGAAGAAATCGATCGCCTCGAAGTCGTTCACGGACTACACGGCCCCTTTCACCGAAAGCTTGACCTTCAACACCGACACTTTGTGAAGAAGTTCCCGCTCCGGGGCACTTCCTCGACATCTGAAGTTCCGCCTGGTCAAGATAACAGGAAGGATTGTTCTCTGCCAAGAGAAGGATACCGGCGTCTTTGGAAGAAGATAGCTCCCAACTCTGAAAACCACTTGCCCGCGAGGGCACTACCGTCTCGCCATAGCTGGGAGCAGCCCCGGTAATGAGCTAGGAGGAGCGGATGCCGAAGGGGTACGTGATCTTGACCGAGATCATCCGCGATCTGGAGGGCATGCAGGCCTACGGCCGGGCGGCCGGGCGGCCGGGCGGCCGGGCGGCCGGGCGGCCGGGCGGCCGGGCGGCCGGGCGGCCGGGCCATCGTTGCGCGAAGGTGGGCGGACGGTATTGGTCGCCGACCGCCAGCCCGAAGTCCTCGAAGGCGAATGGCTCTGCACCCAGACGGTCGTTCTCGAGTTCGAGTCAGTCGAAGCGGCGCGCTCCTGGTACAGGTCGGATACCTACCAGGCAGCCGCCACACTTCGCCACGCCGCTGCCGACATCAACGCTGTCATCGTGTTCGGATTCCCTCATCCCAACGGATGAACGGTCACGATGAGCAAAGCGATCGCCAAGTACGCGCACCAGCTCACCCTGATCGAGCACGACTTGGTGCTCGCCACTATTGAAACGGTGAGCAAGATGAACATGCACGTCTATCGGAGCCCATGATTGAACATAAGATCCGCAGGTTTCCGGCAGGCACTCAAGGCTCGATGACGACGCGGAATACGCCCTTCGACTTGTCGCGCGCCACGCGGAACGCCTCGGTTGCATCCTCGATCGGGAAGCGGTGGGTGATGAGCGTATGGGCCAGCTCCGGGCGAGAGGCAAGCATGTCTGCGGCCTCGGCAAACTCGCGCCGACCGTGGTGACCGCAATACCCAAGCGAGGGCAGGATGCCGACCTCCTTGCGAAACGACTCGGCACGCGGCCAGGCGATTTCACCGAACACGCCAACGTAAACGACGGTTCCGCCAGGACGCGCCAACTCCACCGCGCGGTGCAACGAACTCTCGCTTCCGCCCGTCTCAAGAACGATGTCGTACACCCCTGACGGGACGACAGCTCCGATGCGGTCGCGGGCATCGAACTGGTGGCGATGGCGCGCCTCGACGGCCACTTCCGGAGCTCCCAACGTTTGCGCCGAGGCTGCCGCGAGAATGCCGATGGCACCACCCCCGACCACTGCCACCCGCGTCTCGGAGCCGACCTTGCCAATATGGCAGGCGTGCCATGCAACCGATGCCGGCTCGACCAAGGCGGCGTCCTTCAGCTCGAGACCGCGTGGGAGCGGCACTAGCGCGTGCCGCGGTGCACGGAAGTATTCGCTCATCCCGCCAGGCGAAAGCATGCCGAGCGCCGTGGGTCCTAGCGTCTCGCAGAGATTGTAGTTGCCCTGCTCGCATTGCGAGCAGGCCCCGCAACCGAAGATCGCCTCGACGGCCACTTCCGTCCCATCATCCAGAACGCCCGCGAACTCGTGTCCGGCGATCTGGCGACTCCCATATTCAAGGTACAAGAGGTCAGACGCGCAGATGCCCGCCGCGGCGACACGTATCAGTTCTCCGTCACCCTCCGGCTCATCAACATCGACGACCTCAACTTCCGGTGGTGCGTTCCGCACTGCTCGCATGACTGATCCCCCTTGTGGGCGCTGGGCAGCGGCCGATCTGATTGGTTGTCCGTCTATGGTTCCCTCACACTGCGTTCCGCGGCGTGAGTTCGCACGAACGTGTCGAAATCACCCATGATCGAGCGGTCAACAAGCTCGATCCGGATCCCGTCTTCTCCCTTGTGGTAGGCGAAGACGGTCGGGTATTGCCCGTCGACCGAGCCGCACGCCTCGACCGGGAGGCCCGCGTCAACCAGAGCCTCCGAGGACGCCTGCAGGTCGTCGACAAAATACCCAAGGTGGTGAGCGGCGTTTCCGGGTGCCGGTGTCCATACCGTTCCCGGAATGGCCTGTACAAGCTCTATATGGGGTGCCTCGACCGAATACACAAAGCGGAACGTCACCGTCTCCGTCCGGTCAGGCGTCCACACCGTGAACGGGTAGCCGGTCGGAACGGTCCACCGGTAGCCCCCGAGGGCCGTGAGCTCGTGGATGGCGGACTCGAGGTCATCGACGACGACGCCGGTGTGGTAGAAGTCCTGCGGCCGTAGCGTCGTCATTCGCACTCTCAGCCTAGGTCCGTATCGAGGCACAACGACGCCAACCACGATTAGCCATCGTCGAACCTCTTCCCGAGAATAGAACGTCCTTAGTGGTATCGGTAGCGGAGTTCAGGCAATGTCTCGACCGCCGCTGCTGGCTAAGAACCGGTGAGGAGCGCAGCCACTACCCCACCATCGACCAACAAGTCCGTTCCCGTGATGAAAGTGGAGTGTGGTCCGGTCAAGAATTCGACGGCGGCTGCGATGTCGTCGGGTGTTCCAATTCGACCGGTTGGACTACCACTCAACATCGCTCGCATCGTGGCGCCGCTCGAGCCGGCGAGCTCAGCGACCCCCATCGGTGTCGAAATAATGCCCGGGGATAACGAATTGACTCGAGCGTGGCGGTGTCCCCAAGCGAGAGATGCGGCACGCACACGGACTTGATTCGCGCGTTTCGCGATCCCATACGCCGATCCCTGGTCCGCAATCGCTCCATCCGACAGCTCGGGCAGATCCAAGAGATCCGAGGTCGGTGTCGTGGCCAACCGTTGCTCGAGGTCGGGGCTCAACGGGTAAAGGCTGCCTGCCATCGACGCGATGAAGACTCCCGCCCCGCCACGAGCGATTGCAGAGCCAAAGGCATCGAGCATCAGCGCAGTACCGAGAAGGTCCACCCGCAAGATCGACGTGACTGACGCTTGGACCGGAGAGAGACCAGCCGTATGGACGACCACTTCGACTCTCCCGAGGCTGGCCGCGGTCGCGGCTAACTCCGCTACGGCGACCGAATCCGAAACGTCCGCAACCTTCTCGACGATCTGATAGCCGTCCGCTCGGAGGTTCTCGGCGGTGGTGCTCAACATCGAAGGGTTCAGATCAGCCAATAGGACGATGGCGCCAGAACCCAGTCTCCGGACAATCGCCGCACCCATTCCACCGGCGCCGGTGAGCACGAGCACCCGCGAATCCTCGGTCATGGCGCCTCCCTGTCAAGAGGGCCCAGGGCTCGCCCGTGGTGTCCCGGGGCGATCCCGAGGGTCGACGATTGAGAGTACGCATGACGGTTGGGCTCGCGAACAGTAACGACACCAGCTCCCGTCATCCCGAGTAGCTCGTCGACTCAGCGAGCTCAGCCGCTCCCTGCATCAGATCCAGAACGATCGGCCCGAAAGCAAGGAGCTTCTCATCGTCGCCAGCTCTCTGAAATCCCTGTTCGAGCACGATAGCCAGCTTCCACTTGGCCAGGATGACGTAGTAGTCGATGTCGTCGACTTGCCGTCCTGACACCTCCGCATAGTGCGCGAGAACCTGGGATCGGGACGGCATCCCGGTCATGTCGACATAACTCGACGTAGCCGCCTCAGGTGCATTCGTGTCCTCCGGCCAGGCCTGCACCATCCACGCCAGATCGAGCTTGGGATCCCCAACCGTGCCCATCTCCCAGTCAACGATGGCTGCCAATCGAGCGGGGGCTCCGTGCCGGTACATCACGTTGGCGAATTGGTAGTCCCCGTGCATGATTCCCGGCAGGTAGTCGAGCGGCCGGTGCTCACGCAGCCATGCCGAAGTCACGTCCAGGCCAGGAAGCTCACGGCCCTTGATGCGTTCGAAGAACGCTGTCCAGCGCTCCACTTGTCGATCGTGAAATCCTTCAGGCCTGCCCAGATCCTGCAAACCCTTCGCCTGCCAATCGACCTTGGAGAGGAGGGCGATCCCCTCGGCCAACTGGTACGCAAGCCCTTGTCTCGCATCGAGGTCTGTATCGAATGGTGGTGGCCACTCGTCGACACCCATGGGCGACCATCCTTCGACGAAGCCCATCAAATAGAAGGTTCGTCCGAGCACGGACGTGTCCGATGACACCGCGAGTGCCGCGGTGTGAGGCACATCCGTGCCGTCGACGGCCTCAATGATCCGCCATTCCCGCAAAATGCCTTCGTCCCGACTTTCCGGTGCGTTGGGCGGTGGAATGCGCAAAGCTGCATGGAAGGCCTCGCCACGGCGGATCTCGTAGATCTCGTTCTGTGAGCCACCCGAGATGTAGCGGGACTCGATCGGCACCCCGTGCCCAGGCAGGCCCTGGGAGTCCATCCATGCACCCAACCGTTCGGTGTCAATCACTGTCTTGCCTCACGTTCGACGTTCTACGATCATGGAGAGTCACGGCGCAGCCGCAGAGCATCGGACCATACTCCCGGCACTCTCGCTCGGCCCCTCGAATGGCGGGACGAAGCGCTTCATGGCCCAACACCCGCCACTAGGAGTGCTGATTGGCACTCCGGAGTGGGCATGCCCGACCATCCTCGACTCTCGCCGGGAGGTGGCTCCGATCGGCCGAGAAGCGGGACGCGCGATCGATGCCGTTCAGTACTGAAGGCTCTCGGGCATCACCACCGCTTGTATTCGCCGCATCACCGCCTCGGGCTCCTCGCGACCACTCCACCGAAGGAGCGATCTTCGGTCTCTATGAGAACTTCATCACCAGTTTCCGCGATGATTGTTACACCGCCCGCACGTCCACGAGGCAAAGCTGCATGGTCGGTGAGGGGATCGGTCCTACGCCCGGGGCCTGTCTCCGTTAGGTTGGCACCGAGTATCGAGGTGGAATCCCGATTCTTCCGAGCGTGAATTCCCCCTCCACCTAACGCTCGTGCCTTCGGGGTTGGCAACGCCTTGAGGACGCCAATACCGAGGAGACCTGGATGGCAACGCTGACCACAGAGAAACTCGGGGCGACCGTCGGAGCCCTCGTGATCGGCGCCGACTGCGAACGGCTCTTGACCGACGAGTCCCTTCCTGCCCAGATCTCGGCCGCGCTCGAGACTCACGGCGCTCTTGTATTCCCGGGTCTGAACATCGATGACGCGACCCAGGTGACGTTCAGCACGCACCTCCGATGAGCTCCAAGATGCGTCGTTCATCGCCTGCCCACGACGATCCCCTTCGGCCTCGGTCAGACCGTGCCCGATAGCAACCGGAGCAGAGACGCGATGGAAAACGGGACTCCTGACGGACCACCTCGAATTGCCGCCTTGCCGCCCAAGCGATGGCCGGACGAGATGAGACAGGCCATGGCGGCCTTGCAGCCGCCGAATCCGCGTCATCCCTTCCCCGAAAGACGAGAAGGTCGGCCGAAGGGCTTGAACGCCCTCGGAACACTTGCCCAACATCCCGCGCTCACGCGTGCGTTCCACACCCTGAACGGACACCTGCTCTTCGCAACGACTCTCTCAGAGCGACATCGAGAGCTCCTTGTCCTACGAGTTGCCGCCGTGCGGGAATCCGCCTACGAATGGGCGCAGCACGTCGTCCTCGGAGAAAACGCCGGCCTTAACAGAGACGAGATTCGCCTGATCGCGGACGGGCCCGGAGCACCGGGCTGGTCATCGCTCGAGGGGGCCATGATCAGCGCTGTCGACGAACTCATCTACGAGGCCATGATTTCCGATGTCACATGGGACCGCCTGACGACGGAGTTGAGTGATCAACAACTGATGGACCTGGTATTCACGGTCGGCGCCTACGACCTCCTTGCCATGGCGTTTCGGTCGTTCAGGGTTGCTCTCGACGAGGACTTGGAGTGATAACGGTCTTCTCATTTGCAGAGATTGTTGCTATACTTCGTCGTTGATCTGATCGCAGGAGGACGGAACCCATGGCGCACTTCCCCAAGCCGGCCGAGGGAAGCTGGACACAGCACTATGGCCTCGACACCGGGCCGGTTTCCTACGAGGACTCCATCACGCCGGCCTACTACGAGCTGGAGCGGGCCGCCATCTTCAAGAAGACGTGGTTGAACGTCGGACGCGTGGAACAGCTGCCGAGGGTGGGCAGCTACTTCACCCGAGAGATTGCCGCTGCCGACGCGTCGGTAGTGATCGTACGCGACTCAAACGGTGACGTTCGGGGCTTCTACAACATCTGCCGGCACCGAGGTAACAAGCTGGTCTGGAACGACTATCCGCGTGAGGAGACCAGCGGAGTCTGCCGCCAGTTCACCTGCAAGTACCACGGCTGGCGCTACACGACGACCGGCGAGCTGGCCTTCGTTCAGCAAGAGTCGGAGTTCTTCGATCTCGATAAGGCGGATTATGGCCTCGTGCCGGTTCGCGTGGAGGAGTGGGCAGGGTTCATCTTCGTGAACCTCGACGCCGAAGATACGACACCACTCGAGGAATACCTCGGTGAACTTGGAGAGGGCATCAGCGGCTACCCCTTCGACAAGATGACCCAAGTACACAAGTATCGGGCCGAGGTCGGTAGCAACTGGAAGCTCTTTATCGATGCCTTCGCCGAGTTCTATCATGCGCCGGTTCTTCACGCGAAGCAGTCAGTTTCAGAGGAGTCCAGCAAGCTCTCCTCCGTCGGGTTTGAAGCCTTGGCATACAAGATCGATGGTCCACATGCGATGGTTTCCTCTTGGGGTGGCATGTCACCGCCCAAGGACCTGAGCATGGTGAAACCGATCGAGCGCGTCTTGCATAGTGGCCTCTTCGGACCGTGGGATGCACCAGACATAGGACTCGACGAACTGCCGCCGGGCGTGAATCCGGCACGCCACGCATCCTGGGGGGTGGATTCCTTCTTGTTCTTTCCGAATTTCATGGTGCTCATTTGGAAGCCGAACTGGTACCTCACGTATCACTACTGGCCGACTTCGTACAACACCCACATCTTTGAGGGGACCGCCTACTTCGTTCCCCCGCAGAATGCCTTCGAACGTCTCCAGCAAGAACTAGCGGTGGTCACATTCAAGGAGTTCGCGCTCCAAGATGGCAATACGCTCGAGGCGACACAGACGATGCTGGAATCGAAGATCCTGAAGGAGTTCCCGCTGAACGATCAGGAGATCCTTCTTCGGCACTTGCACACGACCGCACGGAAATACGTCGATAACTACGAACAGCCGCAGTCCAGGACCCCCGTTCGGGTCTCGGCCGTATCCTGACGGAGAGAGCACGTGTCCAATACGCTGCCGGCCGAATTTGCCGACCTCGAACCCTTTGCCGATTGGGCGATCCCGTCCGAGGGTGCCCGATACGCCAAACGATTGGCGAGCACCATGGACGAATTGCAGGCGTTCTACGACGCCGCGTTCCCACGTCTGGAGACAGCCACGGCGTACCTCAAGCAGCTCAAGCTCGACGCCCTTTCGGAGGAAGGCAAACGGCTTTTATGGCTCTTTTCGTCACTGATCACGGTCTCGTTCCCGGTCGAGGTGTGGCGCCAAGCGAGGGTGCCCGATAGCGGGGCATCGAGCTTCGATGCCGTCGTCGAGCCAGCGGTGTGATCCATTACCTCTAGCGCGCGTTGAATCGTTCACGCAGGAGGACGTCATAGTCGTCTCAGATCGTGGCCATCTCCTGTCGGCCGAGCACCGCGTCCGTGATCACGCCGCTCAACTCAGTGGGAGGAGACCATCGTGAGCCAGAAACCAGCCGCTGACCGCGTCCTGTTGCGAAGCGCACGCTTGCTTGACGTCGACAAGGGCGAGCTGATCGAGCCCGGCGAGTTGCTCATCGAGGGTGACCGAATCGCACAGGTCGGACCCCAGGGAGAGCACGCGGTCGACCGGGTCATCGAACTCGGTGAGCTGACGCTCCTCCCCGGGTTGATGGACATGGAGGTGAACCTCCTCCTCGGAGGACCAAACCACGCAAGCCCTCTGAACGCCGTGCAGGATGACCCAGCCGTGCGCACGCTGCGCGCCGTGGCGAACGCCCGCCGTACCCTGCGTGCAGGGTTTACCACGGTGCGCAACCTCGGTCTCTTCGTGCAGACCGGTGGATTGCTCTTGGATGTCGCTCTCAAGAAGGCGATCGATTTCGGATGGATCGAGGGTCCGAGGGTCGTTCCCGCGGGCCATGCCATCACGCCGACCGGTGGGCATCTCGATCCGACGATGTTCCAGGCGTTGGCACCGCACATTATGCCCCTCACCGTTGAAGAGGGGATTGCCGACGGCATCAGCCAGGTGCGCAAGGCGGTCCGCTACCAGATCAAGCATGGCGCCCAGCTCATCAAGGTGTGCGCCTCGGGCGGCGTGATGTCCCATACCGGGCCTGCGGGCGCCCAGCAGTATTCGACTGAAGAGCTTCGGGCCATTGCCGACGAGGCTCATAGGGCGGGGCTCCGAGTTGCCGCCCACGCGCACGGGGATGCCGGCATTCGGGCAGCCATCGAAGTAGGTATCGACTGCATAGAGCACGGATCGCTCATGAGCGACGAAACTCTCGCTCTGCTCATCGAACGGGGCACCTTTCTCGTGCCGACGACCTATCTTGCCGACGGCATGGACGTCTCCCACGCCGCTCCCGAACTTCAAGCGAAGGCTGCCGAGGTATTCCCGCGGGCGAAAGAGACGATCCGAAAGGCAATCGAGCGAGGGGCGCGAATTGCATGTGGCACGGATGCTCCCGCGATCCCCCATGGCCGGAACGCCAAGGAGCTCATTGCGCTCGTGGATCGCGGGATGACACCACTGCAGGCCATCCGGGCAGCAACGACGGTGTCGGCTGAACTCATCGACGTCGAGGACCGGGGACGATTGGAACCAGGCTTGCTCGCAGACGTGATTGGGGTGCCAGGTAATCCGTTGGTGGACATCGGGACGACCGAGAACGTCCGATTCGTCATGAAGGGCGGCCAAGTATTCCGGAATGAGACCGCCACAGTTGATCAGTGATGGCGATCAACGGGAATTTGGAATGAGCGCAGCATCGTCACGCCGCTCGGCCGGTCATCGCGGCGTCATCGCCCGGGTGGCGGAGGGTCTCGCCACTCGGGCACTCGGCCTTCCGCCTGCCACGACCGACTACACGGTGACCAGAGAGGTTCGCGTGCCGATGCGCGATGGGGTCGAGCTTCAGGCCGACCTCTACCAAACGACATCAGAACCCGTGGGTACGCTGCTGGTCCGGGGTCCTTACGGGCGCTCATTTCCCCTGGCGTTCCCCATGGCGAGGGTCTTTGCCGCCCGTGGCTACCACTGCCTCTTCGTGAGCAGTCGCGGCACGTTCGGTTCAGGCGGACAGTTTGATCCGATGAGGACGGAGGCGGACGACGGTCAAGACGTCGTCGCGTGGATGGTCCGCCAACCCTGGTTCACCGGCACATTTGCCACCCTCGGTGGGTCCTACCTGGGATTCACGCAGTGGGCGCTGATGAGCGATCCGCCAGCCGAGCTGGCCACGGCGGTGGTGTCCATCGGGCCGCACGACTTCAGCCAGCATGCCTGGGGAACCGGAGCGTTCAAGCTCGACTTCTTGGGTTGGAGCCATCAGATCGTCCACCAGGAGGACAGCGGTCCTCTCCTCGGTGCGCTTCGTACTGCGACGAACGCACGCCGCGTCCGCCATGCTCTCGACGAGCTGCCGCTCGTCGCGACCGCCGAGACCTTCCTCGATGGCAAGGCTCCCTGGTACCCGGAATGGGTCACACGGCCTGACCTCAAGGATCCCTTCTGGGCGCCGATGCAGCAGGGTATAGCGCTCGATCGAGTTCAGGTTCCTGTGCTCCTGATCGGAGGTTGGCAGGACATTTTCGCGGACCAAACGCTTTACCAGTACCACCACCTCCACGATCGAGGTGTCGATGTGGGTATGACCATCGGCCCATGGTCGCACCTCGGCGCCGCAAGGGCGTTGTCGGTCATGACCCGTGAGACCCTCGACTGGCTGGAGGAGCACCTGGCGAGACGCGCTGGTCGCCGCCGCCCGACTCCGGTCCGGATCTTCGTGACCGGTGCCGATGAATGGCGTGATCTTCCCGGCTGGCCACCGGTGACCGCGCCTCGCTGCTTGTATTTGCACCCGGACCTTTCCTTGTCGCCCGACCCTCCGAACGACGATCGCCCGCCGTCATCGTTCACGTTCGATCCCGCCGATCCCACACCGACCATTGGCGGACCCCTGCTGTCACGGAAGTGCTACGTCGAGGATACGGAGTTGGCCGCTCGAGCGGACGTTCTCGCCTTTACCAGCGCCCCCTTGGATACCGCCTTCGAGCTGCTCGGTTCTCCAGTCGTCGAGCTAGCGCACCGCTGCGACAACCCGCACGCAGACGTGTTCGGCGCATCTCCGAGGTCGGTCGCGACGCTCGCTCCCACAACGTGACCGAGGGCTACGTGCGCCTCGATCCGACAAACGACGAAGGCGTCCTGACGCTGGCCCTTCGAGATGCTGCGCATCGATTCGCCACCGGCTCCCGGATCCGACTTCTTGTCGCCGGAGGTTCGCATCCACAGTTCGGACGCAATCTCGGGACCGACGAAAACCCCGGGATAGGGATGGGACTGCGTCCGGCCCGTCACTCGCTCGCCCATGGGCGAGGTGGACTCTCCCGTCTCCTCCTTCCAACGTCAAACACCTAAAGCTCGCGGTGTTTGCCACCGGCTCCGCCCCGGCCGACGATCACTGTCGCGGGAGTCTTACTCGCTTGACACTGGGACCGTTGGTGGCAGAAGATGACATCCACGTCAATCATTGGCGTGGTGTTCTGCCCACCACCTCGGAAGCGGATGCATTCCGCTCGGTTCATGACGGGGAAAAGCCATGACAGTCCAACCAGCCACGCTCAGCACTCCCCCCACCGAAGAGCAGTCGGCGCCGTACGTCCCGCCTGGGGAGTACCGACGTCGTGAGTACCGAAGTCGTCTCGATGACTTCGGCTACATAGAAGAGGAGTGGTTCGCCACCGGCGAGGTTGATGGTCG
Organism: uncultured Acidimicrobiaceae bacterium; assembly: GCA_963804255.1. Lineage (GTDB taxonomy): Bacteria > Actinomycetota > Acidimicrobiia > Acidimicrobiales > RAAP-2 > Palsa-461. The sequence goes on from CAWDPK010000006.1 coordinate 599,822, forward strand.
TGCCTACACAACGACACTGTTCGTTCGCCGACCCCGGGACCGACAGCATTTCAGCGGCACCGTCATCGCAGAGCCCCTCCATGCGATGGGAGCGTCCCCTGTCTGGATGTACACCTCCGCCGAGATCATGCGCTCGGGCCACGTGTCGGCCGTCATCGCGTCGCAGAAGACCGCACTTGACACCCATGTCAAGCCGTTCAACCCGCAACGCTACGAGTCGCTTCGCATAGATGCGGATCCGCCCTCGCCGGACGCTCCGAAGCTGGATGTGTTCAACCTGCCGGTGCGGGATCCAGCGCAGATGGCCGCGTTCACCGCAGAGATGCAACGTCAGAATCAGGCGTCAAACACCATTCTTGCTCAGGTGGGCGCTGCAATAGAGGCGTCCGCGGGCCCCTTTGAGGGTTGGCCCATCGCCCATGTGATCTTGAGCGGACATTCCCAGACCGGCGGTGTCGTCACCAACTACATCCGCAACGCCCACAGCTCGCAGCTGCTCGGCGATGGCTCTTCGGTGTTCCAGGGTTACTTTCCCGCCGGGTCTCCTGGGGAGCCGTTCCCTGCCTGCGACGTGCCGATCCTCCAGCTCCTCAGCGAGGGCGACATCTCAGATCCGAACCGTCCCGGGCGCGAAGGCCGGAAGTACCGACGACCCGACAGTGATGAGCCAGGGGACCACTACAGGCTGTATGAGCTTGCGGGCGTCGCCCACATGGGTACGAGGTACCCGCCTTACAACGACCCAAAAATGTGGCAGCAGGCGCCCACCGCTGGCGCTGTCCCGACAGACGCGCAGATGAGCAGCCTCCCCCATAACGAGCTCTTCGACATGGGATTACACCATCTGGTGGACTGGGTCGCCAACGGGGTCGCGCCGCCCACAGCAGACAGAATCGAAGTCGGTCCGGATGGCTTCTTCGCAAAAGACGAATATGGCAACAGCCTCGGCGGGATCCGCTGTGTATACCTCGACGTTCCCACGACAAGGTATTTCGCCAACCCCCGGAACGAGGACGGGACACCGGCAATGGGTGTGGTCGGTTACGAAGAGCCCTTCGACCAAGACAAGCTCCGGCTCCTGTACCGGGATCACTTCGACTACGTCGAGCGCTTCAATCGCCGGCTCGACGAACTGATCAGCCAGGGTTGGTTCCTCGCCGAGGATGCCTCTGAACTCCGCGATGAGGCCGAGAAGGCGGAGATCCCCTAAACCTTCCCCGGCTGCGAACCAAGCCTCTCAGTGAGGAGCTGCGCATCCCATCGTCGGCTTCACTCGTAGATGACGTGGACAGTTGTCGAAGTCGGTTCCGATTGACACGTGAGGATCCAGCCATCGTCGACTTCCTCCTCAGTCAGAGCGTTGTTTACACGCATCTGGACCGTGCCGGCGACAAGCTTCGCCATACATGTGGCGCAGCTCCCCGCCTCGCAGGAAAACGGTGGGGACATACCGAGCTGACGAGCGGTTTGAAGGATGGTCGTACCGGGTCGATAGTCGGCGACAGCGGAACGACCAGCGAGCTCGATCGTGACCTGGGTCTCGGTATCGGCACTCGCCTGGTCGACAAGCTCGGCAGATTCAGCTGGCGTGAATCGCTCCACCCGAATGTCTTCGGGTACAACTGCCTCGCCGAGCAATGTGTGTTCGACCAACTCCATGAACGGGGCTGGGCCGCACAAATAAAACTCAGCATCCGCGGCGATCTCGAAGAATCGCCGGATCTGGTCCTCGTCCAGAAAACCACGACTGACATCAAAGTGGCTCGTCAAACCGAACCGATCGGGCTCGCTCTCGGCCAGACTCGCAAGTTCTCTTCCGAAGATCACGGCGTTAGGGTCCCGATTGGCGTACAACAAGTGGATCCGCCTCGAAGTGGTGGCCAGAACCTCCTTGATGATCGAGAAGATCGGGGTGATTCCACTACCACCGGCGAAAGCGACCAGGTCGCGATCGGTGTCGCTGAGGCAGAACACCCCGGCGGGGCACGTCACTTCGACAGAGTTTCCCGGAGCCAACGCGTCATTCATCCAATTGGAGACGAGGCCACCAGGGACGCGTTTGACGGTTACCTGAAAGTCCTCGTCGACCGTCGGGCACGACGACATCGAATAGCAGCGCAGATGCTGCTGATCATCGATCGGTATCCGGAAGGTGCAGAATTGACCTGCGTTGTAGCGGAAGGCGGTGCGGAGCTCCACTGGTATGTCCAGAACGAAAGAACTCGTTTCGTGGGTTTCCCGGACGACCTGTTTAATCGTTAGCTTGTGAAACAGGTGGTCACGAAGCACTTTTGGAGGTTCGGCGTCCAGCGCAGTAATGGACATACACTGAAAGTATAACGTCGTTCTCATAATCTGACAGGGGTCTGTCGACGGCCAGCCGGTTCACGCGACGACCTGGGAGAGTAAACCTACTCAGCCACGCAAAATAGCCGAGGAGTCACGTCAAATTGGTCGGCCGCGTGGCACCGATGAGAGAGGTGCGCTGCCGCGCTTCTCTCCCCCACCACCCCGGGGCGTCAGCAAGGCGGAACTACGGCTCCATCGATGCTTCCTCCACCACGTCTTGTTCCAGTCCGAGCTCGGACAGTACCTCACGGGTGTGGGCGCCCACATCAGCGCCCGGCCACCGAATTCGGCCAGGCGTCCTCGAGAGCCGGGGCATGACGCTCGACATCGCCACCTCCTTGCCGAGCACGGAGTCGTACACACGTTGGATCGTTTGACGATCAAGGTACTGAGGGTCGTCGATCATGTCTGGGGCCCTGAATATGAGTCCGTGAGGTATTGCAGCAGCCTCCAAGATGGCGTCGAGCTCATCGAAGGAACGCGAGCCGGTCCATGCCGAGACGATCGCGTCGAGCTCTTCTATCCGCTTCCCACGTTCGACATGCGTCGCGTACCGTGGATCGACAGTCAGCTCCGGCTGGCCCATTGCATCGGCCAGTCGATTGAAGATGGGGTCGGCATTTGCGGCAATCATCACCATGCGCCCGTCGGCGGTCGGATAGGCGTTGGAGGGGGCTACTCCCGGGAGAACGCCTCCGGTGCGGGTCCGTATGAAGCCGGTTAGCTCGTAGTCGGCGACCAGTGACTCGGTCAAGGCGAAGACGGCCTCGTACAAGGCCACGTCGACGACCTGTCCCTGGCCGTCCAGATCCACCTGACGAAGAGCTGCAACCGTGCCCAGCGCAGCGAACAGTCCCGCAATCTGATCACCCATCGAAAGAGCGGCCCGGGCTGGTGGACGATCCGGTGAACCAGTGAGCTCGCGAAGGCCTCCCATGGCCTCCCCGATGCTGCCAAAACTGGGTTGGCTAGCACGGGGGCCGGACTGTCCGAATCCCGAGACTCGCGTCATCACCAACCTCGGGTTCTCCTTACTCAGATCTTCGTAACCGAGGCCCCATTCCTCCAGACGTCCCGGTGTGAAGTTCTCAAGGATCACGTCGCACGTCAGGGCAAGGTGACGAGCGATATCCCGGTTCTTCGGTAGCCGGAGATCCAAGGCTACGAGGCGCTTGTTTCGCGCCAGCGCCGACCACCAAATGCTTCTACCGTCAAGCAATACTCCCCAGCGCCGCATAGGGTCCCCGGGGCCCGGGGGCTCGATCTTGATGACTTCGGCGCCCAGATCGGCGAGTAGCTGGCCGGCAAATGGGCCGGCCACAAAGCTGCCGAGCTCCAAGACCCGTATACCGGCCAGAGGCCCGTCACCGTCCACGACACAACCCTTCTGAGAAGAACAGAGCAGCCGGAGAAGAAGCTACATCGGACATGTAGCGAAAATCCGCGCCAAGGGGGCGGAACCCTAGATGTGGACTGGAGCCAGAAAAGCCAGTGCTACGTATTCCGCCCACCATTGACTCCGATCACCTGGCCGGTGATGTAACCAGCTTCATCGGACACCAAGAACGAGCATGCCGCGGCGATGTCTTCCGGACGTCCCGCCCGGCGTACAGGGGTACTGATGATGTGTGAGTCGATACCCTTGCCCAAGAAACCTGCCTTCTCGCTACGGCGCAGCATGGGTGTGTCGATGAACCCGGGCGGGATCGTGTTGACAGTGATGCCCTTCGGGCCGAACTCGAGCGCCAGGGCCTTGGTGAAGCCGATTACTCCAGCCTTTGACGCGACATAGTGCGTCATCAAGGGTTGTCCGCTGTGCGCGCTGGACGAAGAGATGTTCACGATTCGGCCCCAGCCGGCATCGACCATGTCCGGGAGCACGGCCTGGCAGCAATGAAACGTTCCCGTCAGGTTGACCGCCAGAATGCTGTTCCAGGACTCCTCGCTGATCGAAAGGAACGGCTCGAATCCATCCTTGCCGGCCGAGTTCACAAGAACGTTCACCCGCCCGAGGTGGGAATGAACTTGTTCCACTCCTCGGTCGACGCTCTCCCGGTTGGCGACATCGACAGCTACTCCGAGCGCCAAGCCACCGTCCGCTCGAATCTTGCCGGCAGCGGCTTCGGCTTCGTCGCCATGAAGGTCGAAGATGGCCACGTGCACGCCGTCACGTGCGAGTCGCTGTGCGATCGCCAGTCCGATCCCGGAGGCACCACCGGTCACGACGCCGATCTTCTCTGTGGTTGATCCGCTCATAGCTAGTCTCCCAAGACTGAGAATCCAACACTACACTTTAGAAGAACCCGATTCCCATGGGAGCTGGCCGATGGCCTGGAGCCCGTCTCGTGCCGCCTGAAAGCCAAGGCCGCCGATGGGCGACACGGACTAACAGCGACGTGGAGAAGGACGGGGCCCATTGGGATCGAGGCCGAACATCATCGCTCGCCGACGGCACCGGGGCATCACCCGCGCAGCTCGCTTAGCCAGGCGGAGAGATCCCTCCTCCCTGAGTAGAATCCCATTTGTGCCGAGGAGCTCGACGGCGAACCGCCTAGTCGAGCAACCGGACCCATCCGACACCTGTATTGGTATGCTTCCCCCGCTCTCCGATCTCGACGGACGATCCCTCCCTCCGTCACAGCTCGTCAAGAGGGTGTTCTGGGCCTTTGGCAGCAATTGAGAGGAGCTCGACGTGCGTCTCGAAGACATGATTCTCATCAGCATCGACGACCATTCGATCGAACCGCCCGACATGTACGAGCGCCACCTGCCGGCCAAATACCGAGACCAGGCACCGAAAATCGTCCGTAACGCGGATGGCATCGACCAATGGGTGTTCCAGGGACAGGCCACCTCAACCACCTTTGGGATGTGCGCCACCGTCGGATGGCCGGCGAACGAGTGGGGCTTCAACCCCGGCACCTTTTCGGAGATGCGCCCGGGATGCTTCGACGTCCATCAGCGTGTGCGAGACATGAACGTCAACGGAGTGCTCGCATCGATGTGCTTCCCGACAATGGCCGGGTTCAACGCCCGCACCTTCTCTGAAGCAGGTGACAAGGACCTCTCCTACGTCATGCTGCAGGCCTACAACGACTGGCACATCGATGAGTGGTGCGCCGCCTATCCAGGCCGCTTTATCCCACTCGGGATCGTCCCCATGTGGGACGTCGACCTCGCTGTGGCAGAAGTCCACCGTCTAGCAAAGAAGGGCTTCCGAGCGATCAGCTTCCTCGAGGCGCCTCATGCGCAGGGCTGGCCAAGCTTCCTCTCGGGCCATTGGGATCCGATGTTCGAAGCGATGATCGATGAAAACCTGGTTCTCTGCCTCCACATTGGGGGAGCATACGGTCTGATCCAGCTTGCGCCCGAAGCCCCTGTCGATCACCAGATCGTGTTGCCGACTCAAGTGACGATGCTCGTTGCGCAGGATCTCTTGTTCGGTCCCACCTTCCGGAAGTATCCGGACCTTCGAGTTGCGCTATCGGAGGGGGGGATCGGCTGGCTCCCCTTCTATCTCGATCGGGTTGACCGGCACTACCGCAACCAGAGTTGGATCGACAACGACTTCGGGGGGAAGCTTCCCTCCGAAGTCCTTCGTGACCACATACTGGCCTGCTTCATCACGGATCCCTCAGGGCTGAAGGCCCGCCACGACATAGGCGTGGACATCCTCGCTTGGGAATGCGACTATCCGCACACGGATACGACCTGGCCAGAGTCCCCAGAGGTGCTGTGGAGCGAACTCACCAACGCGAACGTGGGCGACGATGAGATCCACAAGATCACCTGGGAGAATTCCGCCCGGTTCTTCAACTGGGATCCCTTCGCTCACTTGCCCAAGGATCGGGCGACAGTCGGAGCGCTCAGGGCCCTGGCCGCCGATGTCGACACGACCCGGATGCCCAAGGCTGAATGGCGTCGTCGCAATGAGGCCGCGGGCATCGGCGTGATCTGAGACCACTGGGTACATCGCGCCGGGCGCGTCGGACGAAGGCAGCGGTCCAGTTCGCGCGCGCGGTCGGGGCCATTTTCGTTTCCCAGATTCCCCGGGCTATTGGAGAATCGCAACCACCTGGGGTAGGTCCACAGTTGAGCGGATGCCAGGGACGGCGGCGCATACGACGGGAACGGCGTTCACCGCACGGTGAGCCGTATAGCCGGGTGACACCGCCGGGTATTCGTCAGCGGGCACCGGGAAGTGAATATCCACATCCAAGGGGGTGTCGCCGGCCACCTGGATACGCCAACCGGTGTCTCGCAGAGACCAACTTGGATCGAGGTCGTCGGTGCAGTACCAGGTCGCGGCGAAGCGAAGCAATGGCCGCTCCTGTCGAACTCCTGTGACCTCCATCCGCTGCGCGCCGACCGTTCCTGCCTTCAGGGTGCCGGCTGCAAGCTCGACGGTCCGGCGAGCGACTGCGACACTACCCGTCGCCTCGACAGAATCGAGGGGAATCGAGAGGGCATCTGCGACCAGTTCCAACGATGGGCCGAAGGCTTGCCGTCCATAGCTGAATCGACGCTCATCGAACTCACTGGGGTCTTTCCCGAAGCCCATGATGTCAAAGAGCAGCTCGGGCGAATTGCGCTGCGAAAGATCGGCGAACTCATTGATGGTCAGGCAGTCGAGGCGCCGCTGAAGGGATGTCAACAACAAAGGCATCGCGTCGCTTATGAAACCCGGGCTGCTTCCGGTGCTGTGAATCGATGATTGACCGCGCTGGCAGGCCATCTCGACGCGCTCGCGCAGAAGGGGATCAAGGCTGGCTGGCCGGTGAAACTCGCCACGTGTCGTCACGATGTTCTTGCCTGATTCCAATAACCGGCAGACCTCGTCGATGTCCATGATCTGGGGCATATATAGGACGCAGTCAGCTTCAAGAGCGACCATCTCATCGATGTTCCGGGATGCGATTACCCCGGTGGGCGCCGTCCCACACAGGTCACCAGCGTCGCGACCAACTTTGTCGTCGCTGTACACGTAGAGCCCGACCAGTTCCATGCTCGGATGCTCAATGACGGCTCTCAACGACCGCAGACCGATGTTGCCGGTCGCCCACTGAATGATCCTGTACGGCTCGGCGCGAACGGCGGTCATGGGCTCCACCTGTCACCTCTGGCTCGCTAGGACGACCACCGTCAGCACTGACCTCTGCGCCACCGAAGCGGCGCCACACGATCTTATACCGGCGCAAGAATTGGGTTCTACAACGCGGTAGCAACCCTCTCAACTAGCGTATCGACGGGGCACCCCTCCGGGAGCTGCCGGGAAGACGGCCCAGCTACTCGCCGAGAACTCCGTTATCCTGAGGAGGTATCTCCTCTTAGGAGCGTCCCTCGGATGACCGAATCTCCTGGCAACTTCCAGCTTCGCGGGTCAGTCACGACCCAGGGCTGGACCACGGTCGCAGTTCCGCTGATCCGCGATCGGTCTGCCGGGCTGACGGCCGTCCCGCCTCGCAACCGTCTTTCGCTTCGAGCGGCGCTCCTCGATTACCGCACTCCGCGTCAATCCACTCGAACAGCCAATCCCGGCGGAATGGATGAACGCGCTCTCGATTGGAGATGAACATGGACGAACAACGCATTTCCGACATCCTTGAACTTCAGCAACTCCTCGCCAGATACGCCGTTGGTATGACAAAGGACGATATCGATGCCGTCATGGATGTGTTCACTCCAGATGGCACATACAGTGCCTTTGGGTCCGTTTATGGCCTCCACGACTTTCCCAGCCTGGCCGGGGCCGCTCCGAAAGGTCTCTATCTCACCGGCACACCGCTCCTCGAGCTCGACGGCGATGAGGGCACCGGTTATCAGCCACTTTGCTTCATCGAACAGTTGAATCACAACATGCGGATCGGCTTTTACACAGACACCTATCTACGCACTGCTGACGGCTGGCGACTACGCACCCGCTCGATGACGTTCCTCCGCCGGAGCGGTGTTCGCGACGCGGGTCGTCCCCATGATCCAACGCGCCCCGAGCCGACCGCTCGACCATCGGAATAGTCACGCCATGACTGAGCTCGACGAGTTTCGCACCGGTCTCGACCGGTGGCTCGACGAACATACCGAGGAGCTCAAGCCGAGCCACAACGGGATGGGAACATTGGACGATCAGATGCTCCAGCTCACAAAGGTGAAGCGCCTGACGTATGAGGCCGGCTGGATGCGTTATGGATGGCCCGAACGGGTTGGTGGTCTTGGGGGCTCCCCTCTGCTTCGTGGCTATCTCGGTGAGGCCTTGACCACGCGAGATCTCGTCGAGCCAGGCATCTACTCCATGACCGAGGTGCTGGCGCCGACGCTGATCAGCTATGCGTCCGCCGAATTGGCAGCGGCAATGATCCCTCGCCTCCTCTGCGGGGAGGAGACATGGTGCCAGGGTTTCTCCGAGCCCTCCACGGGAAGCAATCTGGCTGCGCTTACTTGTCGAGCCATCCGAGACGAGCATGGCTGGCACGTCACCGGGCAAAAGGTGTGGACGAGCCTCGCTCAGTACGCCCAGCGCTGTGTGCTTCTCACGAGGACCGGCTCGCCCGAGTCGGCCCACAAGGGCATTACGGCCCTCTTCGTTGATATGGACTCCGCCGGCGTGACCGTTCGACCCATCGAAACGATGCACGGCGTCGAAGAGTTTTGCGAGGTCTTCTTCGATAATGTCCTGGTCCCCTTCGAGCGGATGCTGGGTCAGGAGGATCAGGGGTGGTCAGTTGCGATGGACCTCCTCCCGTTCGAACGAAGTACCGCACTGTGGCATCGTGGTGCGTACCTGCACCGGAGGCTCCAGCAGCTCCTCGACACCGCCCCTGAAGGGGCGCTCGACCCGAGTTCGGTGGGCGAGGTGACTCAGCTTCTGTACGCCTTCCGGGCACGTTCTCGGTCCACGCAGCACCGACTCGCCGATGGCTCCCGCCTCGGGCCGGAGACCTCGATCGACAAGATCCTGGTCGCCACCGCTGAGCAGGCGATCTTCGACCTGGTTGCCGAAAGCCTTGCCACCGACGTGCGGATCGGTGATGACGAAGCCAGCGAACGCTGGCGGTCGGAGTACCTCTATTCTCGAGCGGCAACCATCTATGGCGGGAGCGCCGAGATCCAGCGCAACATCGTTGCCCGCCGGCTGCTCGACCTCGGGAAAGATCGGTGATGGAGGGGGAAGATCTAGCCCTCTTCGAGCGGAGCATTCGGCACGCCACAAAGGACCTCACGGGTGGTGCGCTGGACAGGGCCCTCCTCGAGCTTGGGTGGCACGATGCGTTAGCCCTCGACCAGCATGCTGCTGTGTCGACATTCTTTACGCAGCAGGGCCTTATGAACGCCACCTCGACGGCGCTCGATCATGTGATCGTGGCAGGACTCGGCCGGGAGAGCGACCTTGACACCGGCTGGATTCACCCGGTTCTCGATCAGGACGCACCACCGGGCGCGTTGGTCGGTGCAAACCTCTCGGTCCATGGTCTTGCCACCTACCGCTTCTCCTCCACCAGCCGCTGTCGCCTCGTCGCTCGCGAAGGCGATTTGGAGGTTCTGGTGACCGTGGACACAGAAGGGCTTGCGAAACGGGACGTCTCCGGCATCGATCCTACGCTCGGCTTGGTCGAGGTGCGCGGGGAGGCCATCGTCGTCGACTCGATGGACCTGACGCCAGGCTCATGGTCCGACGCCGTGGTGCTTGCTCGGTTAGCACTCGCTCATGAACTTCTCGGAGCGGGAAGAAGGATGCTTGAACTGGCCCGGGAGCACGCACTGGGCCGGATCCAGTTCGGCCAACCCATCAGCGCCTTCCAGGCCGTCCGCCATCGGCTTGCCGACACGCTGGTGGCTGTCGAGGGGGCTGAGTCAGCATTGGCAGCCGCTTGGGGCTCGCGTTCGGCCGAAGATGCAGCGATGGGCAAGGCACTCGCAGGGCGCGCCGCGCTGACAGCAGCCCGACACTGTCAACAGGTGATGGCAGGAATCGGATTCACCACGGAACATCCGTTCCATCGCTACGTACGGCGCGTCCTCGTGCTCGACCACATCCTCGGATCCGCTCGGTCTTTGACTCGGCAACTCGGGGCAGAGCTGCTCCAAACCCGCCGGTTGCCGCCCCTGATTCCTCTCTGACTACTAAGAGGACTTGTTGTCCCCGCGCTGGGAACGCGCGGCCAACAGCCGATCGAGGTTCGCCCGGAGCTCGGGCGAGCTGAACGATCGGTCCTCCGCGGTGAGGGCGAAGTCGAGAGTGGCAATGACGGCCCGCTCGAGATGAATGTTGAGAAGGCGCTTCGTATCCTCGACCGCCCTCTGCGGCAGCGCTGCAATCCTTCGGGCACACGCCATGGCAGCGTCGAACACCTGGTTATCGGGACACACGTGATTGACAAGTCCGATGGCGGCAGCTCGATGAGCCGGGATCCGATCTCCGGTGAGCGCATACTCCTTGGCCAACTGGAGACTGACGAGAAGGGGCCAAGTCACCGGTCCGCCGTCGGCGGCCACCAGGCCGACCGTGACGTGTGGGTCTGCCAGATGCGCGCTCTCAGCCATGAAAACGATGTCGGAGAGGGCAACGATGCTGCAGCCGAGCCCCACCGCGGGTCCGTTCACCGCGGCCACGATCGGCATCCTGCAGCCGACCATACCTGTGACGATTTGCCGACCGTCCCTCAGGGTCTCGCGTCGGAGCGATGCATCATTGGTCAGTTCGTCGAGGTATTCGAAGTCACCGCCAGCCGAGAAGGCGCGGCCTCGACCCGTGATCACAGCGACTCGTGCGTCCGGATCGGCGTCGAGCTGAGGGAAGACATCAGCCAGCCCCCGGTGGAGGGCATGGTTGGTCGCGTTGAGCTGATCCGGCCGGTTCAGCCGAACGATCCGCACCGGGCCGTCGATCTCGACCTCGAGCTCGTCGGGGAGGTCGTAGGGGGTCACTCTTCTGGTAGCTCCAAGATTCGGCTCGCCACCAGGTTGCGCTGTATCTGCGAAGTTCCACCCATGACGCTCTGGGCACGGCTGTAGAGGTAAACCTTCAGCCAGGTATCGTCGTTCGGTCCCGTGCCCGTCCCCCCGACGCCCAAGGCGGCATGCCCGACCGTCTGTTCCACCGAGGTCATGAGCAGCTTGTCGACCGACCCTTCGGGCCCGTGGGAGACACCGCCCAGTCGGTCGGACAATCGGCGCAGGACGTGCAGCCGGAGCATCTCGGCCTCGATCAACGCCCACGACAGATCCCGGAGTGCCTCCTCCCCGCATCGGATCGAATCCCCCCGAGCAAGATCGATGAGTTCATTGACAAGTTTGCAGTACCGAGCCACGTAGCCAAGCTCGCCAGGCTCCCGTTCATGACTCACTATGGTCATCGCCAGACGCCAGCCTTCCCCAGGTGCACCGACCATATTGTCTGCCGGCACCCGCGCACCATCGAAGATCACCTCGCCGAACTCCCTGGTGATGCCGTTGATCATGCGGATCGGACGCTGCTCGATGCCGGGCTGATCCATGGGCACCACGAAAGCAGAGATTCCACGATGCTTCGGCACATCGGGGTCCGTCCGTGCCAGCACAAGGCACCAGTCGGCGACGTCCGAATAGCTCGTCCAGACCTTGTGTCCCGTGATGATGTATTCGTCGCCCTGACGCTCGGCACGAGTGCTGAGTGAAGCGAGGTCGGACCCGGCGTCGGGCTCACTGAAGCCCTGGCACCACCGGTCTTGCCCGCTGATGAGTGCAGGAAGGAATCGGCCCTTTACGTCATCGTTGCCGTGCCGGAGGATGCCCTGCACCAGATATCCGACACTCGGTCGCGGTGGGGCACCGGCGGCGGCCAGTTCCTCATCGAGGATGACGTCGAGGACACTTGGCAAGCCCTGACCCCCGATGTCCGTCGGCCACGACATCGCGAAGAATCCGGCCGCGTAGAGTGCTCGGTGCCAACCGGCCTGGCCTGCCCAGTACTCGTCCGTGGTGGACGAGGCAGGCAGCCCCGGGTTGTTGGTGCGGAGCCAAGCCCGCAGGCGAAGCCGGAACTCCGACTCCGCCGGGGAGTCACCGAAGTCCATGGCGTGCTCCGATTCCGTGATGTTCCCTGACGAGTGCGAGGCTCGCGCCGACGTCTCCGAGGATGTTGCTCGAGTGAAGAGCCCGACGGAGATATACGTGGGCGAGGCAGTCCCACGTGTTGCCCATGCCCCCGTGGACCTGGATCGCGATCTCGCACGCCGTCCGAGCTGCCCTCGCACAGTACGCCTTGGCCACCGCAGCCGCTGCCAGGGCCTCATCCGCCGGGAGTGCGTCGGCGGCCCAGGCAGCATGCAGTGCGACGCTCCGCGAGCCCTCCATCGAGACGAAGGCATCGGCCAGGAGGTGCTGAATGGCCTGGAACGAGCCGATGGCCACGCCGTATTGGCGCCGGGAGCGCGCGTAATCGCAGGCAAGGCGGATGGCCCCCACCATCGTTCCGATCAAGTCCGCGCAGCTCAATGAGAGACCGAGCGCCCTCCAACGCACGAGATCCTCCTCGGTTACGATCCGGCGCTGATCGGAGACCAAGATCAACGGCTCTTCCATCAGCAGTGGTGCCGTCGTTCGCGTCAGGTCGACGCCACAGTTTGTGTCCCTGGCCAGCTGAGCCGCGACTAGGTGGTATCCACCAGAGACCGACTCGCAAAGGAGCACCGTATTCGAGCCACCGGCGTCGACAGCCACCGCATCGGCCGGGGCCGTGCCCGCATCCACACAGGCGATTCTCGATAGATCGGCTGCCAATGCGACCGTCTCCGAAGATGCTGCAGTCGGGGCCTGTGCAAGACGGCGGAATTCCGCCGCCAGGGTGGGACCGACAAAGGCAACGTCGGCAAGACCGAAGGCCAGCTCTTCGGCCACGATGGCGGCTTCCACCGCCGACGCCAACGGCGCCCAACCGTCCGCTGGGGTTCTCAGCTCATGCCAGCCGGCCCCGGCGACGGCCGCTTGCAGTTTGCCGATGCGTTCAGGGTCGTCGAGCTGTTGGACCGACTTTGGCCCCAAATTGTCGACCAGACTGGCCGCCGAATCCCGAAGCGTGATCTGTTCCGGGGAAAGGCGAGTGTCCATCAGCTGTCGACCTCTCTACCCGCGATCACCGGGGTCCACTCGTCCCGGAGGGTGCGGCGCAGGACCTTTCCCGATGGAAGCCTCGGGATCGCGTCCACCACGATCACGTCCTGCAACCTCTTGTAGTTGGCCAGCGAGTCGGCGACCAGCTGCTTCAGCTCGTCTACCGAAACAGTGTGCTTCGGATCGAGCTGCACGGCTGCTACTGGCACCTCCCCGGAACTCTCGTCAGCGAGTCCAAAAACCGCGCAATCAACGACCGCGGGGTGCCCAAGCAACACTGCCTCGATCTCGGCGGGAGCAACCTGGAAGCCCTTCACCTTGATCATTTCCTTCGCTCGGTCGGTGAGGTGCACCCAGCCCTCTGGCTCCAACCAGCCAAGATCACCAGTCCGATACCAGCCGTCAGTAAAGGCGTCAGTGGTCGCCTCTTCCGGCAGATAGCCGGCCATCACCGACGGACTATGGACTTGAATTTCGCCGATGCCGCCCGGCTCGAGAGGTTCCCCGGTATCGAGATCAGCCACGCGCAACTCGACTCCCGCGGGCGGGAGTCCGGCCGAGTCGAGGCGCCATGCGCCGGGCTCGTTGACAGGGTTGGCCGCGATCACGGGCAGTTCGCTCGCGCCGTACGCGGGTAGCCAACGAACGCCGGTACGGGCGGTGACGGTCTCTGCGACGCTCGGCGTGACCGGAGTTGCACCCCACATGATGTAGCGGAGCGATGAAAGGTCGTACTCCTCGAGGTGAGGGTGATTCGCCATCGCGAGCGCGATGGGGGCGACCGCCATCTCAAGAGTCATGCGCTCACTGACGATTCGGCTCAGCACTTCGTCGAGGTCGAAGCGCCGATGCAATCTGACAGTGACGCCTGCGGCGGCTGCAGAGAGCAGGTTCAGGAGCCCCAAGATGTGTGATGGTGGCGTTGCCACTTGAAAGCGGTCCTTGGGACCAAGTCCGAGGGCTGCACACCAGTGTCTCGTCGCGTGAACCATCGAGCGGTGTGTATGCCGTACGGCCTTCGGAAGTCCGGTCGTACCCGAGCTGAAGACGAGCACGGACTCGTCGGCCTCGTCTATTTGGGCCGGCACCGAGGATTGACTGTGGGCGAAGTCGGCTTTACGCGTTGACTCATCGTCGAGATCGGTCACGCCAGCAAGGCCCAACCTGTCGGCGAGCAACGACACGGCACCCCCGTCGGCCACAGCGTGTACCGGAGCAGTCAGCTGAAGCGCGTGGTCGACCTCGAACGCCTTCCAGGCGGGGCTAAAGAGAACGGCGGCCGCTCCTAGCTTGCTAATCCCGTGGACGGCCATCACGAACTCGGGGCGATTGGATGTCATCACGGCTATCCGTTGGCCCGCTACTACGCCTTTCGCGTGTAGGTGTCGAGCAAACGCGTTGCTGCAGCCTTCAACTTCGCGGAACGACCAACGCTGGTCGCCTGCTCGTATGAAGTCTCGTTCTCCGAACCTCGTCGCGGCTCGTTCGAGCCCGCTATGCATGGATACGCCCGCCACTGGCAATATTCTTCTCTGTTCTGAGATCGATGGTCAACCTGATTTGGATGTAACGTTCTTGCTGTGGAGCCTGATGCGCGCGTCCAAATGACTACTCAGAAAACGGATCCCGATCTTCGGCTCGAAATCATAGAGACCGTGCGGCGCTTTGTGGCCCGGGAGGTCGTCCCGGTTGTCGCAGAATTCGAGCGGGAGGATCGGTTTCCCACCGAGATCGTCGCGCAGATGCGCGAGCTTGGCTTGTTCGGCGTGACCATCCCCGAGAAATACGGAGGACTCGGGCTGGATCTGCTGACGTACGTGGGGATCATTGAAGAATTGGCATATGGGTGGATGAGCCTGACGGGCATCGTCAATACCCACACGATGGTTGCGGCGCTGATTCTGCAGGACGGCACCGACGAGCAGCGGCAACGATGGTTGCCGTCGATGGCATCAGGCGAGCGAAGAGGTGCTCTCTCGTTGTCCGAACCCGATGCGGGCAGCGACACGAGCAATATCTCCTGCCGGGCACAGCGCGACGGGGACGAATACGTTCTGAATGGCACCAAAGCCTGGGTCACAAACGGAGAACGGGCGGCGCTGGTAGCGCTTGCCGCAAGGACGGACGAGGGAATCTCCGCGTTCATCGTCGAGAAGGAACCTGGACCGCGGTTTGAAGGCATCTCGGTCGGCAAACACGTGGGGAAACTGGGCTACAAGGGGGTGGAGACCGTCGAGATGTCCTACATGGATCATCACATCCCTGCCACGAATCTGCTGGGAACGGCGGGCCGGGGTCAGCCCCAGATCCTCGCAGTTCTGGAAATAGGACGGATCAACATCGCCGCCAGGGCAGTCGGTGTCGCCCGTGCTGCCTTCGATGCCGCTCTCGCATACGCCCAGCAAAGGACGACCTTCGGGAAGCCCATCGGCGAGCATCAGGCGATCCAACTCAAGCTCGCCGACATGGCTACCCGCCTCGAGGCGGCAAAGCTTCTCACTCGTCACGCTGCCGAACGCAAGGGCGCCGGCCTTCGCTGCGACGTCGAAGCCGGCATGGCCAAGCTGTTCGCGAGCGAGACTGCGCTGGAGCTCGCCACCGAGGCGATGCGTATTCACGGGGGTGTGGGCTACACCACCGACCTCCCCATCGAGCGGCTCTACCGGGACGCGCCACTGATGGTGATCGGCGAGGGGACCAACGAGATCCAGAGGCTCGTGATCGGCCGTGGACTGCTCGCTCGGGCGCGGACCGGAACGACACCATCGGCCCCGTGAGGGCACAGGCACCAGACGGTGCTTTTGCTTGGCAGCGGCCGCTTAGACACGGCCGATCCTCTCACACGTCATGGCCGGCGATACCAGGTGCCCCAATACGGTCGGAGCTGGTTGGAGTCCGGCTCGATGATGATTTCTATGTCCGCGCCGCTACGGGACCATCCGAGGGACCGACCGGGCCTCTTCGGTTGTCCCGGCCGCTGGTCACCCCTTCGAGCACCTCGGTGGTGTGTTCCCCCAATGTCGGAGCGGCGCCGAGGCGTCGCGTGAGGTCTGAGAAGCTCACCGGGCCATTGACCGACCGTTGGACCGATTCAGCGGCACCCTCTCCGACTTCGACCAGACCCTCGTTTGCCAGGAACTGCGGGTCGGCGATGACCTCAGCTGGCGCCCGGACCGGTGCCCACCAGACACCTTCGCGCTCGAAGGCTTGAGACCACTCGTCAAGCGTCCGCCCCCCGATGACCTCGTCAAGGACGGAGATGAGCTCTGAGCAGTTTCGACGGACCGAAGCGGCATCGGCGAACCGAGGATCGTCGAGCAAATCCGGACGGTCGAGGGCGCGGCACACAGCGGGAAGATGACGTTCGATCTCGAGCCCCATGAAGAAGAACCATCGTCCGTCCCTCGTCCGATACGAGTTCATGAGTGGGGCCTGGTTTTCATGGCGTGGTTCTGCCCCTGCAACTTTCCCGAACCCGAGCTGCAGGCTCAGGTCCCAGCCCAGCACGTATGCGCCCGTCCTCAGAAGAGACACCTCGACGACCTGTCCCCGACCCGTGTGTCGCTGCTCGAGGATCGCCGCGAGGACACCGGCGAGCGCAGCGAGTCCGGTGACGTGGTCCCCGATGGCTCCGCGAGCATTGAGCGGAACCCCGTCACTGCCGGCCAACTGGGCCGACAGGCCAGAGCGCGCCCAGAATGCGCCGAGGTCGTACGAGGGTCGGTCACGGTCCTCACCGCTGAGTCCGTACCCGCTGATGGCGCAATACACGAGGTGTGGGTGGCGCCCGACGGTCGCCTCGGGTTCGAGTCCAAGTCTGTCCAATGCGTCCGGGCGCAGGTTGTTCACGAAGACGTCGGCTCCCTCAAGCAGGCGTTCGAGATATTCCCGGTCGGTTGCCTCGCGTAGATCCAAGATGACACTTCGCTTGCCACGGTTGTCGAGGGTGAAGGCTGGGTTCGGCCGGTCCTTCCCCACTCCGATGGACCCAAACACCCAACGCATCGGGTCGCCAGTGGGGGGCTCAACCTTGACCACGTCCGCACCCCAGTCGGCCAGCAGCGCGGCAACCGCTGGGGCCGCGACCCATACTCCCAGTTCAACAACCCGAAGATCGGCCAGTGACGAGAGTCCTCGTCCTCCGTTCGCCGTCACGGTGAGGACTGCGATCGCTCCTGGAGCGCCAGCGTACGTTCCTTCAACACGTCCTTCATCACCTTTCCGGTGGCATTCAGCGGCAGCTCGTCTACGATCTCGACAACTCTCGGCACCTTGTAGTTCGCCATCTGGTTTCGGCACCACTCGGCGATCTCGGCGCCCGAGATAGAGGCGCCGGGCGCGGTCACCACGAATGCCATGCCGACCTCTCCCAATCGTCGGTCCGGAATGCCGATGACAGCAGCCTGTTGAATGTCCGGGTGGTGAAGGAGGAGGTTCTCGACCTCAGCCGGATACACATTGAACCCGCCCACGATGAACATGTCCTTGATGCGGCCGACGATCCGCAGACAACCGGTGCTGTCGATCATGCCGAGATCTCCCGTCCGCAACCAGCCATCCGCCGAGAGCGCCTCGGAGGTCGCTTCGGGGTCGTCCAGGTAGTGGGACATCACGCTGCGACCGCGCAAGAGGACCTCCCCTGGCTGCAGTGCCGCCAGGTCACGCTGGTCTCCGTCGACGATTCGAAGCTCGAAACTTGGCCGAGGACGTCCGACGGTGGCCGCGATCGTCTCGACGCTATCCCCCGGTGATGTTGCAGTCGCTGTTCCCCCCTCCGTAAGGCCGTAACCCGTGATAATCGTTGAGAAGGGAAGCTCGTTGAACATCCGTCGAATGAGTTCGATCGGGATATCCGCAGCACCGGTCACGGCCAACCGGAGACTCGAGAGGTCCCAATCGCCACGACGAGGGTTGTCCAGTATCGCCTGGTAGAGGGTCGGCGGACCAGGAAGCACTGTTACGTGCTCGTCGGCGATCCGCTTGAGTGCTCGGTCCACGTCAAACACCGGCTCTGGGAGCATTGTTGCCCCGCTGGCTATGCATGCGAATATGCCGGCCTTCAATCCGAACATGTGAAAGTACGGGTTGATCATCAGATATCGGTCCTCTGCGTCGAGACCGCTCATTGCGACCCAGTCGGTGGCGACGCACAGTGTTCGGTCGTGGGTCATCACCACACCCTTGGGGACGCCGGTGGTACCCGAGGTGAAGAGGATGTCAGAGGGATCGGATCCTCGAAGGGACCCACGACGACGGTCGGCCTCGACCTGCGAATGGCTGGTGGCCCTGGCCAAGAACTCGTCCCATGACACTCCCCGGCCCCGCTGCCCGTCTCGGGCAAGCACAACCGTTTCGAGCCGCGGCAGTTCAACGCCTGTCGCTTCGAGCATCTGGAGGTAATCGGTGCCCAAGAAGTCCGTGACCGTGACGAGCACCCGGGCTCCACTCCGAGAGAGAAGACCCGTCACTTCGAGGCCCTTAAACCTGGTGTTGAGCGGGATTACGATTGCGCCTGCCTGCAAGAGGCCCAGCACTGCGATCACCCATTCGGCGCAGTTGTACATCCAGATCGCCACCCGATCGCGAGGTTCGACGCCGGAGGCGACCAGTGCGGCTGCGAACGAGCGGGACCGATCGAAGAGCTCCGCATAGGTGAGTTTGATCTCGCCGTCGACGATTGCGAGCCGATCCCCGAAGTCACTCGCGGCGGCGGCAGCCATCGCGGGAATGCTCTCCCAACGGTTCTCGGACCGGCTCATGGAAAGTTCACTTGGACAATGCTCCGTCAGCCACTGCTCGTTTGGGGCCCCGGCACTCCCTCAGAGAGACGTCGCGAGCAAGGCGAGGAAGGCGCGGGTGCGCTGCGAAGAGGTCACACGTTCCTCCCGTTCCTGTCCGATGGGCAGCACTCGCACCGAGACGTCCGTCACGCCCGCGTCAACAAAACCGCGTAGACGTTTCTCGATCGTTGACTCGCTGCCTGCCGCCAGGATGTCCCCCACGGTCGTGGCATCCCCGTGCTCGAGCAGCTTCTGATAGTTGGGCGACATCTTTGCCTCTGCCAGGATCCGATTCGCCCGATCCACCGCTACATCGATCTCTTCGTCGCGGCAAAGGCAGATAGGGATTCCGGCCACGATGCGCGGGGCCGGACGATTCGCTGCCTGGGCAGCTCGCGTGATGTTAGGAACCACGTGCGTGGCGATGGCCCGCTCGTCGGCCATCCACAGAATGGTACCGCTGGTCCGTTCGCCTGCAAGGCGCAGCATCATCGGGCCCAGCGCGGCCAACAGCACCGGCATGGGTGACAGATCGGTCACGTCAAGAGGGTTGTGGATCTTGAACTGCTCGTTCTCGACATCGACGTCACCCGGCCCGGCGAAGGCCTGATCGAGCACGTCGAGGTAGCAGCTCATGGTCGATCTCAGGTGCTCGTAGGGCAATCCCAGCATGTCGTCGATGATCCAGTTGTGCGAGACGCCGAGTCCGAGCGCAAGGCGCCCCTCACATACTGCTTGGACAGACAGTGCCTGTTGCGCGAGCGCGATCGGGTGGCGGGGTTGGATGGGAACGACGGCGGTTCCGACCTCGATGGACGTGGTCGCAGCTCCAACGACGGTGGCCGCGGTCAAAGCATCGAATTCATCGGGGATCTGGGGGATCCAGACCGAGGCAAAGCCGGCGCTTTCTGCCCAAAGGGCGTCCGAGCGGAGGCGTTCCACCTTCGTCGAGTACCGACCCCGCTCCGGGCCCACCATCAGACCGAGTCGCACACTGGATCCCCCTGTCGAGAGAGCGCTCTTCTTCTCATACTGTAATCCCACTCGCGCAATCCGATCACGACCTGAACCTCGTAACCTCTCCGTGCCTGTAGAGCGTGGGCCGGAACCGCTGGGGCGCCCACTGACGGGCGCCCGAAGAGGGACGCGCTGGCCCGGACCGCACGCAAGCCGAAACCGCAAGGCGGTCTGTCCGACTAGCGATGGCAATGGTTTTCTCCTATAACTACAGGGAAGTTCTCTTACTGGAGGAGACGAATGGCGAATCCCGCGTTGAGTGTCCCGGTGTTCGACGCCGACAACCACCTCTACGAGACCCGCGAGGCCTTGACCAAGTTCCTCCCGGACCGCTACCGGGGCGTCATCGACTACGTAGAGGTGCGGGGGCGGACCAAGATCGTGGTCCGGGGCCAGATCAGCGAGTACATCCCGAACCCGACCTTCGACGTGGTGGCCCGTCCGGGGGCCCAGGAGGACTACTTCCGTCGGGGCAACCCCGAGGGCAAGAGCCGCCGGGAGATCTTCGGCGAGCCGATTCGGGCCATCCCGGCCTTCCGGGAGCCCGGCGCCCGGCTCGAGCTCATGAACGAGCAGGGACTGGACCGCTCCCTCATGTTCCCCACGTTGGCCAGCCTGGTCGAGGAGCGCCTGAAGGACGACCCCGAGGTCACCCACGCGGTCATCCACGCGCTCAACGAGTGGCTCTATGAGACCTGGAGCTTCGACTACGAGGGCCGGATCTTCACCACCCCGGTCATCACCCTGCCGATCGTGGATCGGGCCATCGAGGAGCTCGAATGGGTGCTCGAGCGCGGTGCCAGGGTGGTGCTCATCCGCCCCGCCCCGGTCCCGGGCTATCGCGGCCCCCGGTCCTTCGGGCTGGCTGAGTTCGACCCCTTCTGGGCCAAGGTGGTGGAGTCGGGGATCCTGGTGGCCATGCACTCCTCGGACAGCGGCTATGACCGCTACGGAAACGAGTGGACGGGCGGGAACAGCGAGATGCTCCCGTTCCAGCCCCAGGCGTTCCGGATGCTGGCCGCGTGGCGCCCGGTCGAAGACGCCGTCTCGGCGCTCATCTGCCACGGCGCCCTGTCACGGTTCCCCGAGCTCAAGGTGGCGGTGATCGAGAACGGCAGCAGCTGGGTGGCGCCACTGCTCAAGAACCTGGCCGACGTCTACAAGAAGATGCCCCAGGACTTCTTGGAGGACCCGGTGTCGGTCTTCAAGCGCAACATCTCCATCAGCCCGTTCTGGGAGGAGCCCCTGGGGGACCTCGCCGAGCTGGTCGGCGAGGACAACGTGCTCTTCGGCTCCGACTTCCCCCACCCCGAGGGGTTGGCCGAGCCGGCCAGATACGTGGACGAGCTGGAGGGTCTTCCCGACGAGACGATCCGCAAGATCATGGGTGGGAACCTGGCCCGGTTGATGAGGGTGGAGGACGCGGTACTGCACTAGGTCTATTCCGCCCTCGGCCACCGGAACACTCCACAGACTGGCGTGTCATCATCGATGGAACGATGCTGATCGGGATGATCGCCAGGGACCTCGGACGGTGACCACCATTCTCCAGGGTGTTCGAGTGCTCGAGGTAGCCGAGCACACCTTCGTCCCCGCGGCATCAGCGCTGCTTGCTGATTGGGGTGCTGAAGTCATCAAGATCGAACACCCTGAACGTGGCGATGCGATGCGTGGACTCGCGATGACGGGGACCGCCACGGTCCCAACTGATGTCCATCCGCTCCTCGAGCACTCCAATCGCGGGAAGCAGAGCTTCGGCCTCGATCTCACGACTCCCGAAGGATTGGAGATCCTCTACAAGATCGCCGCGACCTCTGACGTCTTCTTGACCAACAAATTGCCGAGCGTCAGGACGAAGCTCAGGATCGACGTAGAGGACATTCGAGCGCACAACCCGCACATCATCTACGTGCGAGGAACAGGCCAGGGCGAGCGCGGACCAGACGCTGACAAGGGATCATATGATTCTCTTGCGTTTTGGGCCCGCGCCGGGATCGCGATGGGCGCCAAGCGCCCAGAGTACGACCTGGTGCCGCTCCCGCCGGCCCCAGGGTTCGGAGACTCCATCGGCGCGATGACCATCGCGGGAGGGATCATGGGGGCCCTCTTCCATCGTGAACGTTGCGGTGAGACCACGGTCGTCGATGTTTCACTCTTCGGTTCAGGGCTCTGGGCAATGGGACAGGCCATCGCCTTGTCGCTCCTGCTGGACCAGCCATGGGCACCACCGCGGGCCGATTCCCTCTCGGGCAATCCCCTTTCCCGCAACTACGAGACCAAGGACGGCCGAATACTGGCCTTCACATGCCTCCAGGCGGCAAGGTACTGGCCCGATTTGTGCGGTGTCATCGGTCGCCCCGAGCTCGCCAGCGATGCCCGCTTTTCCGAACATGCCTCTCTGATGGCCAATGGTGCCCAGGCCGTCGAGATTCTGACCGGTGTCTTCGCCGGGGCAACCCTCGAGCAGTGGCGGGACCGGCTCTCTTCCTTTACCGGCCAGTGGGCGGTCGTTCAGCACACGCTGGAGGCAGCAGCAGACGTCCAGACGGTCGCAAACGGATATCTCCAGGAATGTCGGACGGCAAAGGGGGTTCCCTTCCGCCTGGTGACCGCCCCGGTGCAGTTCGACGAGGAACCTCCGACCCCCGGACGTGCTCCCGAGTTCAATGAGCACGGGGACGCGATCCTGGCAAACCTCGGGTTCGACGAGGACACGGTCGTCGACTTGAAACTCCGCGGCGTGATCGCCTGACGACGCACCTGGCGCGTCGCCACAGGCCTCTCTGCCTGGGCGGACCGAGCGCTCAGAGGGCTCCCCTCCTGAATATGAACTCTTAGATTCTCATTTGACGAGAGAGCCTCTCTCTTTCATGATCGTGTAAACTTTCATTTGTGGCGAAGAACCAACCCGCACTTGACCTCGCAGTCGATGAGGGACTCAGTCGTCGGCAGCTCGCCGTTGCACGGTCGTTGGATTCTGCTCGGACCCGTGCTGAGAACCGGGTCCAGCGCTTCCTCGATGCCGCGATCGAACTCATCAACGAGGGCTCCGACAAGGAGTTCACGGTGCAGGAGGTGGTGGAGCGCTCCGGTCAATCCCTTCGGAGCTTCTACCAGTACTTCGATGGGAAGCACGAACTCCTGTTGGCTCTTTTTGAGGAGTCTGTTCGTTCCACCGCACAAATCCTCCGAGAGAAGCTCACCGACGAAGAGGACGATCTTGAGCGTCTCCACCGGTTCGTCGTCGAGTACTACCGGCTCTGCAGTCCCGTCCCGAGGGGAAGGGCCGGCAAGAGGCCACTCGCGCCGGTCATGGTGGAATTCGCCCAACAGCTGCTGACGGCCCAACCGAAGGAGGCTGCGAGGGCATTCGCTCCGCTCGTCTCTTTGTTCCGCGAGGTGCTCGATCAAGCGGCAGCGGCCGGAGTCGTCCGGTCCGACCTCCGCCACGAGAGGGTCGCCGGAGTGGTGCTCGAAGCGATCATGTTCAACGCCTTTTCCTCCACCATCGGGGGGACGACGACACCCGCCAACGGCGACGACAGGCACGAGCAACTCTGGCAGCTCCTTTTCTTGGGTATCGGATCCGATTCCGCTCGCGATCGTCTGCAGAAGTAGCGCCCCGTGCGGTCATGCCGGGCGAGTTTGTGGTCGGTCAGACGAGGGTTCCCGTCTTCGTGTTCCGTGCTCATGAGCTCGGCTTCGGAAGGCCGACCACTTCTGGCGCTCGGTGTTGAGCCAATTCTCGATGGCGCTCGGCTGATCAATCAGCCAAATCCCACGCTACGTTCGCGCGTCTGTCCTCTCGGCTAACGCTCGGACGCTGTCCACGAGGACCTCGAGCGGCGTTCCAGTCGGATACACCGCGGCGGCTCCTGCCTTTTCAACCAGCGCCACATCACGTCGTGGGATGGTTCCTCCAACGACGAGCGCAGCCTCCGAGCCGGCGGCTCGGAGAGCCTCAGCCACCTTTCCCGTCAACGCGACATGTGCACCACTCAGAATGCTCAGCCCAACGACCTGGACGTCTTCTTGCACCGCGGCGCTCGCGATCACGTCCGGGTGACGTCGAATGCCGAGGTATATGACCTCAAAGCCCGCGTCTCGCAGCGTCCGTGCGACCAGCTTTAGGCCGCGATCATGACCATCGAGCCCCGGTTTGGCTAGGAGAACTCGGGCCGGCATCTCAGAAGGCGACCGGCTGCTCGAACTCGCCCCACTGGTCCTTGAGCACGTCCACCATCTCCCCCACTGTGCAGTACGCCTTTGCACAGTCGATCAGGCGTGGCATGAGGTTCTCGTCCTGTCGGCCAGCAGCCGAGTGCAGGGCCTTGAGCGTACTGCGTACCTCGGTCGCCGATCTCGTCCGCTTCACCTCGGCCAGTCGATCGAGCTGTCGAAGGCGACCCTTCTCGTCCATCTCATAGCCTTCGACCTCGGGAGGCGTCTCTTCGGTTTGGAAGCAGTTCAGACCGACGACGCGGCGCTCTCCTGAGTCCAGCTTCTTTTGGAGTTCGAACGCTTCGTTGGCGATGAGTCGTTGGAGGAATCCCTCTTCTACGGCTTTCACCATTCCGCCAAATTGCTCAAGCTCCTGCATAATGGCAGTGACGCGTGCCTCCATTTCGTCAGTGAGTGCCTCCACGAAGTATGACCCACCCAGGGGATCGGCGACACGGGTGACTCCGGTCTCGTAGGCCAGGATCTGTTGTGTTCGAAGGGCGAGCGTCGCCGACTCTTCACTCGGTAATGCGAACGGTTCATCCCAGGCGGCCGTGAACATCGACTGCACGCCACCGAGGACCGATGCCAGGGCCTCATAAGCCACCCGCACAATGTTGTTGTGTGCCTGGGGCGCAAATAAGGAGGCGCCGCCCGCGACGCATCCCACACGGAACATGCATGAACGATCGGATCCGCCGTATCGCTCTCGTACGATCTGAGCCCATCGTCGACGACCGGCTCGATACTTCGCGATTTCCTCAAAAAAATCACCGTGGGTGTAAAAGAAGAATGAGATCTGTGGCGCGAACTGGTCGATCGTCATGCGTCCACGCGAGATGACCTCGTCGCAATACGTGATCCCGTCCATGAGAGTGAACGCCATCTCTTGTGCTGCGTTGGCGCCGGCATCGCGGAAATGCGCTCCCGCCACCGATATGGCATTGAAACGCGGGACCTCGTCGGCACAGAACTCGATCGTGTCGGCAATCAGTCGCAACGAGGGTCGTGGCGGCCAGATCCACGTTCCACGACTCACATACTCCTTGAGGATGTCGTTTTGGATGGTGCCACGAAGCTTTGCACGATCAACCCCTTGCTTCTCCCCCACGGCCACATAGAAGGCCAGAAGAATCGCAGCCGTTCCGTTGATGGTGAGGCTGGTACTGATGGAATCGAGAGGAATCTGATCAAACAGCAACTCGGCGTCCGCAAGCGTGTCGAGGGCGACGCCGACTCGCCCGACCTCCTCCTCCACATCGGGATGGTCGGAGTCGTACCCGCACTGCGTGGGAAGGTCGAGCGCGACCGAGAGGCCGGTCCCCCCTTGGGCCAACAGGTACCGATACCGCTCGTTCGACTCCTCCGCCGTTCCGAACCCTGAGTATTGCCGGATGGTCCATAGGCGCCCGCGGTATCCCTCGGGGAAGTTGCCTCGGGTGAACGGGAACACCCCGGGCGGCGGAATCGTCTCCTCCGAGGGAAGGTCGGGTGGGCCGTAGAAGGGCCGCAGGGGGACTCCGGCATCAGTGTGCTCCGAGACATCCACGGGGGTGAGCCTAGCGAAAATCGGGTATCCACTAATGAGTGGCACTCCGCCAGGAATGGAGAGCGGTACTATCGCTCTGCTTCGGGGCCCGATCGGACACAAGTGCGCCGCCACTGGCCGGACTGGCAACTCTCCGAACCAGAAGGAGGCGGTCATGACGGGGACCGACGGTGGCGCTGGCGGCCCCGGGGTTCGTCTCGAGTTCGACGGTGCGTTGGCCGTTTTGACGATCGATCGGCCGGAGGTCCGCAACGCGATCGGCTTCGCGACGATGGACGAGCTTGACGCCGCCCTCGACCAGGTCGTGCGCTCTCAGGCAGGAGTGCTCGTCTTGCGAGGTGGGGGGGATCGTGCGTTCGTGTCGGGTGGTGACTTGAAGGAACTGAGTGTCATAAAGACCCACGATGATGCCTTGAGAATGGCAAAGCGAGTCCGCCGGCTCCTCGATCGAATTGCCAACCTTCCGATACCGGTCATCGCCGCGTTGAACGGGCACGCTCTCGGTGGAGGAGCTGAGATTGCGGTCTCAGCGGACATCCGGATCGCTGCCGACGATGTGTCGATCGGCTTCAACCAGGTGACACTCGGCATCATGCCGGCCTGGGGAGGCGTGGAGCGGTTGGCACTGCTCGTGGGGCGAGGGCGGGCCTTGTTGGCGATCGCTTCAGGGCAGATCTATGACGCTCCGACAGCACTTCGTCAGGGCCTCGTCGACATCGTGGTCCCTCGGGCGAACTTCGAAGAAGAATGGCGAGGCCTGGCCCGACGTATAGCCGAATTGGCGCCCGGGACCGGACGAGCCATCAAATCCGTTCTCAACGCCGCCGTACCCGCCTCGCATCCCGAGCTTGAAGCCCATGCCACTGAGGCCTTCGCGAACCTCTGGATCTCCGACGCTCATTGGGCTGCCGTCGAGTCGTTGCACGAGCGAAGGACTCCCTAGTCCATCAGGACTCGACGACAGACGAAGCCGTTGCATGCCAGGGAGCGGCCTGGCGCGGCGTTCGCTTGCGCCTTACCTCAGGAAGCGAGTGGTCGCGTGGTCGTGTCGATGAGAGCGATCACCCGGTCACGTCCGAGATCGCTGACTTCCACGCGAAGGGCGCAGCGAGCCGGGACTCCACTCGATTGGTTCGGCGACGGCGCGAAATGGGCCGACCCGTCCCGCAGCCAAGTAGTGAACCTCGAGGCTGTCGACCACCTGGGGCGGACCGTCGAGAGCACCCACCGCGCTGTACGTTGCCGCTTCCCCGAGTAGGGCCACGACCCCACCTTGGAGGCTCTGGGTTGCGTTCCCAAGCTCCTGACGGAGGGCGCCGACCTCGGCGACGCCGGTCTCGGGGACCGAGACCCCGACGTGCTCGCACGAGAGACCTGGCCCGCGTCTGCACGACTCGAAGCTCGCTGGGGAAACCGTTCGGCGCCTCATCGACGGGTCGAGGGGACGCGAGAAAGGTGCCCGAGCGAGGTGCCGATCCGCTCGCCCGAGCGCTCCGAATAGAAGGTCGCGTCACCGACCGTCATCGTCCTGCCGACCTTGACCAGGCGGGCCCGGCACGAGATGCGCTCGTCCACGGTCGCTTTGAACAGACGGACACCGAGGTCCGCGGTGACCGAAATGCGGGGGGCGGAGTGTCGGGAAGCCAGGCGACCGATGAGCACGTCGGACAGCGTCAGTAAGACGGCCATGTTCGGCCAAGCCATACCCTCGGCCTGGAGGTATGGATCGACCTCCACCGTCCCTTCGGCGGAGTAGTCATCGGGCTCCGGAGGAAGCTCGAACCTCAGCGTCGAGACGAAATGCCCGTGTGAGTCAGCAAAGAAATCGCCGGTGGCGTGCTCATCCTTCGTCACAGATCTCCCATCTCGGACGTACGACCTCACACGTGGGTGGCGAGTCGAGACCCTTTGCTGCGGGTTGAACCTGCCATCGTAATCAGCGGCCGGCGGACGAACACCCGTGCGACCGCGCTCGGGTGGTGGCGTCTAGCCGAGACCCAGGATCGGCTCCGACCGAGCGCGGGGCTGCGTGTCAGCCGGTGCGTGGCCCCCAGGGGAGGAGAGGACATCGGAGCAATATGATCCGTACATGCAGAAGAACATCGAGTCAGCATGGCCTCGGCACCCCGACTACCGGATCGACATCTCTGTCTTTCCGAACCCGGTCCGGGTCGTCCACGATGACCGCTCGTCTGGCCGAGACGAGGCACGCACTGTTGGTCCAGGAGACCGATCACAAACCCGTCCTGTACGTCCCCGAGCAGGACGTCAACCAGGATCTCTTCCAACCGAGCGAGCACCATACGGTGTGTCCCTTCAAGGGCCAGGCCTCCTACCGGAGCCTGGTCGTGGACGACGTCGTCGAGGACAACGTCCTGTGGTTCTACCCGGACCCGTTCCTCGAAGTCGCCGGCATCCGCGGTCACGTCGCCTTCTATGACCGACCGCGTCCGGGTCGAGTTCGACGACCCGGGGCCTAGGAGTCAAGGGGCTCCCGAGGTTTCGGTCAAGCGTTTCCCATATTGGGGCGATATCGAGGACCTGTACCGGCTCATCGATGTCGAACCGGTCGGAGCCCAGCTGTACCGCTCGCCGCCCACCCCCGCCTTCGGCCGGGATGTCGTCGACGGACAGCAGTTGGTGGCCGCGGCGATCGCGGCCGCGGCGAAGACGGTTCCTTCCCAGCGCGTCTCGTCCGCGCACCTCATCTTCAATCGCGTCGCATCGGCGCGCTCCGAGCTTGAGTTCTCCGTTCGCACACTCCATGGCGGCCGCACCTTTTCCAGCCTCGCAGTGGACGTGCGTCAAGATGACCGGCTCTGCGCACCCGGAATGGTCCTCCTCGACGACGATGCTCCCGACCTGATCCACCATGGTGCCGTCATGCCCGACGGTTCCCGGCCCCCAAGACTCTGTTCCCCTCGACATGGGCGTCACCGGCCGGGATTTTCGGATCGTTGACGGCACCTACTCGGGGGCTCCCGAGCTCACGGGACCACCGCAGATCCATGCGTGGGTGCGCTTCCGGGAAGTCCCTGACGCCCAGTACATGCACCAGGCACTGGTAGCTCACTGCTCGGGGCTGTTCCAGATCGCGGCCGCGATGCGACCGCATCCCGGTTACGGTCAGGATCAGGCGCATCGCACGCTGTCGACGGCCAACATCGCCATCCACATCACGTTCCACGAAGACATTCAGGCCACGGACTGGATCCTGCTCTCGAACGTGAGCACGCACGCCAGCAAGGGACTCACCTTCGGCACCGGAGAAGCCTTCGATCAAAGGGGCACACATCTGGCGTCCTACAGCGTCCAGGGCATGGTGAGGCCGCTCGCCACAGGGGCGGGAGCCGAACAACGCGGCTACGAGCGGGTCTTGTGAGGTCGAGACCGACGCGACCAGGAACGCGATCCCCTGACCCCGCCGGGTGGCAGCGAAGGTCACCGGCTGGGAGCGCTCCTCGGGACATCACGGAACGGAATGTCCTTGTCGCGGGTCTGCTCCCGCGGCATGCCGAGCACCCGTTCGCTGATCACGTTTCGGCTCATCTCGGTGGTCCCACCACCGATGCACGCCTGCTGACGGATGATGTAGGCCATCCCGATCTCGGCGTGGTCCTCGGGAGGCCAGGCGACCGCCGAATTGCCGGCGATCTCGAATCCGATCGTGGCGTTGCGCGCCGAGTTGATCCCGCTGTAGAGGCGGATGATGGCTGCGGCCTGGTCGGACAGCTCCGCCGTCCGGATCCTGCGGGTGACCCACGCGGTGAGCGCCTCGCCGACGAGGTCGTCCGCATACGCCTCGCCGATCAGCTCCCAGATCCGATCATCCTCCAGGCGACCGTTCTGCCGGGCCACCCGCATCAAGCGGGTCGCCCGCTTCGGCGTTCGCCGGCCCGTGGCGCCGGCCCAGCGGCCGCATGACGTAGGGGGAGCCGCCGCTCACCGTCCGCTCGTGGTACATCCAGCGGGTTCCGACCGTCCAGCCCATCGTCGACCTCACCGATGCGATCGGTGTCGGGGATGCGCACGTCGGTGATGAACTCCTGACAGAACTCCCGCGACCCGTTCAACATCTCGATTCGGTGCACCTCGATGCCGGGCTGGTGGATGCGCAGCATGAAGACGCTCAGACCTCGGTGCTTCGGGACGTCCCAGTTGGTCCGGGCCAGACAGAGGCCCCAGTCGGCCCACCAGGCGCCGGTGGTCCAGATCTTGGAGCCGTTCATGACCCATTCGTCGCCGTCGCGCACCGCGGTGGTCTGGGCACCAGCCACATCGGATCCGCCGCTCGGCTCGGAAAGGAACTGCATCCAGAGCTCCTCACCCTTCAAGATGGCGGGTATGTGCAGTCGCTTCTGCTCTTCGGTGCCGAACTCGAGGATCACGGCCATGCACGGCGTGAACGTGGGGACCTGGGTCTCGGCCGGGTAGTCGTACCCGACGATCTCCCGGTTGAGCACTGCCTGGTGCGCCGGGGTTAGGCCCTGGCCGCCGTACTCCCTGGGGACGCAGATGCCAGCCAGGCCACCGTCGTAGAGCATGCGCTGGAGCTCTCGACAGCGCGCGACGCGGCTGAGCTCCTCCTCGTCGGAGCTGCAGCCCGATGAAGTCTCCGCTCGCCGCAGGGTCCGAGCGGGGCATGTTCTCGGCCAGCCAAGACCGGGCCCGGGCGGCAAAGCTCTCGACGTCCTCGATCTCGTGCTTCCGCTCGGACACCACTGGGTTGGTCATCGAGCACCTTCCTTCGCCTCGAGGGACCTCGTACATCCGTGCCGCGTGTTGCGCCGGCGTGCCGTACAAAGGGATGTTCGTGGTGACACGCCGAAGGAACAGGTGCAGGTCGTGATCGAAGGTCACGCCGATCCCACCGTGGAGCTGCACGCAATCCTGAAGCAATCTCCCCGCCATAGCGCCCGACATAGGACTTTCCGGCGCTCACAACGACCGAGCGATTGTCCGCGTCATCCTCGAGCGCCCGGGCGGCGGCGTCAGCAATGGCGTAGCTCGCCTCGAGCCACATCTTCATGTCGGCGAACCGGTGTTTGATCTCCTGGTAGGACGCAAGCGGGCGACCGAACGAGTACCGATCGAACGACCACTGCAGCGTTGTGTCGAACCCCCATTGCATGGCGCCGACCATCTCAGCCAACTCCATGACGACGGCGAGGTCGATCATCCACTCCATGGCGGACTGTCCGGCGCCGATCTCGCCCACCACGGCGTCGGCGGACACCCTCACGCCGTCGAAGCGGACGCTGGCAAAGCGCCTCGTCATGTCGACACCCCGGAGCGGCGTGATCGTGAGCCCGGCCGCGTCGCTCGGCACCAAGAAGTGGCTCAGCCCGCCGTTCTGGCGGGCTGTGACGAGGATATGGTCGGCCTGGAGGGCGGACTCGACCGGCGACTTGGTGCCGGTGAGGACGACGTCTCCCCCACTGCTCTCGGCCTGCAACTCGACCTGGCCGAGGCCGTCGGCGGGCGCCGGCTCGAAGAGCGCCCACGTCCCGATGGACTCTCCCGCGAGGATGGACGCCAGCGGGCCCTGCGCGCTGCTCCTCGCTACCCCACCGGCCCAATGCCGCGGCCGACCAGGTTGGTCGGAGAGAGCGGGCCGGGCGCCGCGTGGGCACCGAACTGCCATGCCAGCAACGTGAGATCGAGCACGGGGCTCCCGCTCACGCTGCCGCCGCCCGCCTCCTCGGGCACGACCAACGATGTCCACCCGAGCTCGGCCCCCCGTCGCCAGAGGTCGGGCTCAAACCCCGCGTCGGTGCGACCGAGTTCTCGGAGCTTGGACGATGGACACTCGGCCTCCAGGAATTTGCGCGTCGTCTCCACGAAGAGATCCTGGTCGGCACTTCGCTCGAACATGTGCTTCACTCCCAATCCGGCGTGTCCAGGGGACCGACCAGCGGCACGGGCATCGTACAGGCAAAAGTTAGACTTTGGACAGCGAGTCCTGCAGTCGGATGCCCGGCGACTGCCCCGGCGCTCCCGACCGAGCTGCTGCTCAGCGGAATTGCGACATGACCCCCTCGGCCAGGAGTCTCAGGGTGTCCGGCTCCCCCCGGTCGTGGACGAAGAACACGAATTGGCTGATGCCCTTGTCGATGAAGCGGCCGACCCGATCGACCACGGCTGCCGGTGTCCCGATGAAGCCACCCTCCTCCAGCCCCCACCCCGGCCCCGCGTACCGGCGCTCCGCCCGATGCCCGGGCGTCGGCGAGGGAGCGCTCGTCGGGAGCCAGCACGAGCACCGCCTCGATCGATCGGCGCACCTCGGCCGGGTCACGCCCGATCCGCTCGCAGTCGGCGTCCAGTGCGGGGGACACCTGTTCGAAGCGACCGATCCCGTAGGTGGGTACGTTCCAGACGTCCGCGTAGCGAGCGACCAGCGGGATGGTGAACCGCTCGCCGACCCCACCCACATGAATGGGCGGGCCGAAGCGCTGCGCCGGCCTCGGCAGATTGGGAACGTCGCGCACCTGATAGTGCTGTCCGTCGAAGGAAGTCAGCTCGTTCCTGAACATCCGGGACAGGATCTCAAGGCTCTCGCCGAGACGCTCCGAGCGCTCTTCGATCGAGCCCCACGGGAACCCACCCTGGTGGTGTTCGGTCTCGTAGGAGCCGCTACCGATGCCCAGGTCGAGCCGGCCACCCGAAATGACGTCGAGCGTGGTGGCCATCTTGCCGAGCAGCACCGGGTGACGGAGGTTGTTGTCGAGGACGAGGTGCCCAACCCGGATGGTCGAGGTCAGCGACAGGAGCGCGGTCGCGAGCGTCCAGCCCTCGAGCGCGGGCTGCCCCGGCATGCCAGGCGCGTAGAGGTGGTCGAACAGCCAGAACGACCTGATGCCGAGCTCCTCGCAGAGTCGTACCCGCGCGACGATGTCATCGAACGCGAAGGCCACCTGTGGGATGTACACCCCGAACTCGACCTGCTCGGTCACGACCGCCCCCGCTCGATGGCCGACGCACCGACCGGCCGTTCGGCGCCGGCTGCGTCAGTCCGACGCCGGGAGCGGCTTGGCTTCCTTCAGCTGCAGCGTCCGGCCGTCCACGGCGAGCGAACCCTCTCCGGCCTTGGTGCAGAGCAGCTCGAGACCGGCCTCTTCATCGACGTAGCGCTTGCCGAGCTGGGTGCCGTCCGCATAGTCGGGGTGGACAGACCCGCTGGTCCCGCCTTCGGCACCCGTCGGCACCATCTCGAGACCACCGCACTCGATGGTCGTTCCCTCCTTCGGCGCCCGCACGACGACCACCTCGGTGGTGTCCACGGCGCTCCGCCAGCGTGACCCGATCGCAATGTTCACGTCGAACTTCCCGTCCTTTTGGATCGTCACCCGGACGGATCGGCGTTGCCGTGTCCGGACCTTAGGCCGGCCCGTCGGCCGGTCTTCTCCAAAAACACTACGCTCAATTCCGAGGCCAGATGCCACGGCCAGCGCCCTCAGAGGGAGGACCCGAGATGGCCCGGAAGTTGCCCTTCCCGGTGTTCGACGCCGACAACCACATGTACGAGACGCCGGATGCCTTCACAATGGCGACAGACTTCGGTTGTCTCAAAATGACCTGGGGGACGAGTTGCATCTCGCCGGATGGTGGCCGGGAAGCCCAGATCTCTGCAGTTCAAAGCGCAGATTGCGGTGCGCTTGACAGGACCGTGATCTTGGGGGCTGATCGCAGATGAACCTGCTGATGATCCTCGACATGACCGCGTCGGCGCTTGGCGATCGTCAGGCGCTCGGACGCCGGGGGGAAGGGCCGACCTATGCCGAGCTCCGCCAGCAGGCGGCCTCGGGTGGCGCCTATCTGCGCCAACATGGCGAAGCGGCGATCTTTCTCGGGCGAAGCGGACTTCCCTTCGTGAACACCTTCTTCTCGTGCAACTGGGCCGACGTACCGTTCGTCCCCCTCAACTATCGACTGGCGACCGAACAGCTGCATCGGCTCATCGACCGAGTCGGTGACGCGGTCATCGTCTGTGAACCGACCTATGCGGCCGATCTCGTCCGCCCGGGCCGAAAGGTCGTCACGACAGAGGAATGGGATTCGATCGTGAGGACCGCACCCGCCACCGAAGAGGCACCGGCCGATGCTCCCGAGCACTTCGCGGTTGAGTTGTTCACGAGCGGCACGACCGCCGAGCCGAAGGCAGCGGTGCTCGAGCATCGTCATCTCGCCGCGTACATTCTCGGATCGGTCGATTTCGCGTCCGCCGACGAGAACGACGTCGCCCTGGTCAGCGTGCCGCCATATCACATCGCTGGCGTCGCCAACCTGTTGTCCAACGTGTTTGCCGGTCGACGCATCGTTTATCTCCCGAGCTTTGATCCGTTGACATGGCTCGATACGGTGCGGACCGAGGGTGTCACCCAAGCGATGGTGGTGCCGACCATGCTGGCCCGAATCGTCGAGGAGCTGGAGGGGGCGAAGTCGGCCGAGACCCCCACACTCCGGGCGATCAGCTACGGAGGGGCACGCATGCCCGAGACGGTGCTCGAGCGAGCCCTCAAACTGTTCCCCGACACCGGCTTCGTGAATGCCTACGGCCTCACCGAGACCAGCTCCTCGATCGCGGTGCTCGGGCCAGACGATCACCGCAAGGCCCTCGAAAGCGATGACCCCCAGGCCCGTCACCGCCTCTCTTCGGTCGGGCGGCCCCTTCCCGGCATCGAGATCGAGATCCGTGAGGACGGCCGCGTCCTGTCGCCCAACACCCACGGAGAGATCTGGGTCCGTGGGGAGCAGGTCTCCGGCTCCTACGCCGGCATGGAGTCTCCGTGTGACGAGAACGGCTGGTTCCCGACCCGCGACTCTGGCTGGATCGATGACGAGGGCTACCTCTTTGTCGAAGGGCGTGCTGACGACACCATTATCAGGGGCGGGGAGAACATCGCCCCCGCCGAGATCGAAGAGGTGCTCCTCAGCCACCCGGCAGTACTCGATGTAGCCGTCGTCGGCCTCCCCGATGAGGAGTGGGGCCAGCGCATCGCGGCGGCCGTGGTGATCCGTCCGGGACACAGCGTGGCTCCCGAGGAGCTCACCGAATGGACGAGGGTTCACTTGCGAACCATCAAGGCCGTGGAGTTGGTCGTCATCCGTGACGAGCTCCCTCGGACAGAGACCGGAAAGCTGCTCCGCCGCTACGTGTTGGCCGATTTGCTGAGCGACCCGCGCTAGAGCAGACCTCCGGCGACCAAACTTCGACCATGGAAGGATCAATGCGGGCCACCGCTCACGGACGGGCACGTCAGGGATGCCCCTGTAGAATCGCCGCTTCACCAGGCAACAGGAGACGAACCGGGCTGTGAACACGCTAAAGGGTCGAGTCGCCGTCATCACCGGTGCGGGACGAGGGATCGGTCGGGAGCACGCTCTTCTGTTTGCCAAGGAAGGGGCCAAGGTCGTGGTGAACGACCTCGGCGGGGCGGCCGACGGGAGCGGGTCCGATACAACCCCGGCCCAAGAAGTCGTTGATGAGATCACCAATACCGGTGGTGAGGCCGTCACGAACTACGACGACGTGGCCGATTGGGAAGGGGCCCGACGGCTGATCGATCAGGCCATCGAGACCTTCGGCGATCTCCATGTTCTCGTCAACAACGCTGGCATCCTGCGCGACCGCATGCTCACGAACATGGGCGAGGACGAGTGGGACGCGATCATGCGGGTGCATCTCAAGGGCCATTTCTGCCCCACCCGCTGGGCCGCCTCCTACTGGCGGGACCAAGCCAAGAAGGGAGTCGAGATCCCGCGAGCAGTGGTCAACACCACTTCGACTTCCGGGCTCTTCGGCAACCAAGGCCAGACCAACTACGGCGCGGCAAAGACGGGCATCGCGACGTTCTCGATCATTGCCGACGCTGAACTCAGCCGATACGGCGTGCAGGGTGAACGCCATCGCACCCGCTGCGGCAACCCGGCTTGTCGGAACGGTCACCGGTGACCAACCCACCAAGACGACCTCCGGCGACGAATGGACACCGATCCACCCGGCCAACATCTCACCGTTCGTCGCGTACCTCTCGACCGAAACGTGTCCCATCCATGGGCGGGTGTTCTTCGTCTACGGAGGCGAGATCTTCCTCTTTCAGCCCTACACCGTCGTCGACCGCATCGCCAAGGAGGGCTTCTGGACGGTCGAGGAACTGCAGACCGAGGCGGCGAAGTTCGGCGAGGTGGAGTTTGACCTCGGCCACCCGCTGGACGGCATGCTCCGTCGATGAGGTCGTGCCGAGCTACGGAAACCCACCCGAGACGAAGGCGCTGATCGCGTGATGTCCGACGCCGAACGGCTTCCTGCCGAGCTCCAGCTGCGCCAGGTTGCCGATCACATCTGGGAGGCCAAGCCCGAGCACGAAGGAGATGACATTGCCCGCAATGTGGTCTTTGGCGGGCAGATCCTTGCTCAGATGATCATGGCGGCCCATTTGGATAGAGAGGGCGAGCGGCCGAACACGAAGGAGGTGAAGTCGATCCATGCCATCTTCGCCCGAGCTGGGGACTACAACTCCCCCATTCGCTACGAGGTCGAGCGCATGCACGACGGACGGGCCATGGGGAGCGACACGGTCACGTTCTCACAGGGTGGGCGGATCATGTCTCGCGGTCTCATCCTGTGGAGCAGTGACGAGCCCGACCTCGTCCGCCACACGTCCGAGATCGAGATGCCCGAAGTGCCAGGACCTGATGCAGAAGGACATCGCAGGGACAGTCGCGTCTTCCCCGGCGCGGTCGGCTTGGTGGTTGGCGGCGTGAACACCACGAGCGATGACGAGCCCGAACGGCCACCGCTCCTGAACGTCTGGACTCGGTTTTCTGATAGCTACCATCAAGTCGCCAATCAAGCCATCTTGTCCTGGGCGACCGACGGATACCTCATCGGCGCGGCGATGCTCCCCCACCGTGGATACAACGAAGGGCAGGCCCACAAGACGATCTCGACTGGAGTGCTCTCGCACACGATCAACTTCCACGAACGGTTCGAAGCCGATCAATGGCTGCTCCTCGCCCACGAGAGCATCTGGGCCGGGCGCGGACGAACCCATGGGCGGTGCACGATCTGGACGGAGGACGGCCGCTTGGTGGCGTCGTACACCCAGGACAACCTCGTGCGCGCCTTCGGCGACCGCACCGATCGCGCCGGGGACAACAAGCGAATCATGTGAGCGTCGGCGAGACGCGCTCAGCTCGACCGCAGCAGAGCCCCCCGGACGTCCCGCCCACGCATGATCAGACCGGGTCGCCTGCGGGGTCGAGGTAGTCCTCGACCACCACCTTGAGCGCCTGTAGACGACGGTACTCCTCTTCATCGACGCCCAACAGCGTGCGGTACACGTATTCGTTGTCCTCCCCCAAGGCAGGAGAACCCCGGTCCCAACGTTGGGGCAGGCCCCGGACGGCGTGGCCGAGATGGAGATGGGTGCCGACGTCGGTCGTGGTCAGAGGACGGATCCATCCCCGAGCGGCCACATTCGGATCCGAGCACAGCAACTCGTCGTCGAAGAGCGGGGCCGCGGCCACCCCGGCTTGCTGGAGGGCATGGAAGCCGACCATCACCTCTTGCTCGGCGGCCCACCGGCCGATGACGTCGTCCAACACGTCGTGGTGCTGGTAGCGCCCGGCGGCATCGGCCAGCGTGGCGTCCTCGGCCAGGTCTGGCCTCTGGAGGACCGTGGTGAGCCCTCTCCACGCCCGGTCGTCGGCGACCGTCACGGCCAGCCAGCGATGCTCGCCGCGACACCGGTAGACACCCTGGGGAGCCTGATTCGGATCGCGATTGCCGAGCCGGCCCGTCTCGATGCCCATCTGGGTCTCGACCAGCACGTCGCCCAGCTGCGCCACGATGTTCTCCAGCTGGGCGAGCTCGATCACCTGGCCTCGACCGGTGACCTCTCGGTAGTGCAGGGCGGCCAGCACGGCGAAGGCCCCCGCCGGGCCGGTCGCTTGGTCCATGTAGGTGGTCGACGGCGTCTCGACCACTTCCTTGTCGTGGTGGCCGCACAGACTGACCAGGCCGCTCAGACCGTCGAACTGGGCCCCGAAGCCGGTGTAGGACGCCCAGTCGCCGGTCAATCCTGCCGGCGGTACACGAAGAACGATCATCCGCGGGTTTCGATCCATCAGCTCGCTCTCGTGGATCCCGAGCCGGTGGAGCGTGGATGGCTTCAGGTTCTCGACGAAGACGTCTGACTGCTCGACCAGCCCCATGAGCAGCTCTCGGGCCTCGGGGCGGCGGGGGTCGAGGGTGCAGGAGAGCTTGTTGCGGGCGAGCGAGTTGTTCATGGCGTGGCGGTTGTAGGGGCGGTCCGGCCGGCCTGGCGCCTGCGGTCCGTACATGGAGAGCAGGCTGCCCAGCTGCATGCGCGAGGGATCGGGCCGCGGCTCGTAGCCCTTGGTGGTCGGGGGGAAGACGGACGGGTTCTCGATCCGGATGACCTCGGCCCCGAGATCGGCCAGCAGCAGTGTGAGGTAGGGGCCCGACCACACGGTCGTCAGGTCGATCACGCGGATGCCATCTAAGGGCGGGGCGGAGGCCGCCCGGACGCCGGTGGCCGGTTCCTCGGTCACCGAGGCCGGGGCGGCCCAGGGCTTCCGAGGTCGGCCCGGGCCGCCGAGGCGCGGCCCGGGCCAGTGCGCGCGCCACCCGCCCTCGGCATGCCGGTATGGGGGGCCCGCCAGGAGCAGCGGCCCCGAGGGTCCATCGGTCTCAACCCAGAACCCACGCTGGTGCAGGTGGTCGACCTCGAGCACCTCGGCCACCGAGTTGACGTGGGCGAAGGGCCACCCCAGCGCCTGCGCCGCCGCGGTGAGCTCCGCCCGTCGGTGCGAGAGCAGCCACGGGTACAGCGCCGCGTCGAGAATCTCCTTGGTCTCGGGTCGGACGAAGGCGTCGGGACGACGAAAGGCCTCGTTGAGTTCCTCGTTGTCGAGGACCGCCAACATCTCTGTGAGCTGCTGGGGCGTCGACATCATGGACACGTATCCGTCCGCGCAGGGGAAGATCCCGAGAGGAAGCAGGGTATCGGTGGTCACCGGCAGGTCGGCTTCGGGTCGGCACCCCCGGTATTCCCACCCGAGAAACCGCCCGATGCGGAACGGCCCCGATGCGAGCGCCTCAGAGGCGGCGCAGTCGACATGAGCGCCGACCCCGGTCATCTTGGCCTGCCGGACCCCGGCCAAGGCCCCGCAGGCCATCGTGTGGCCGAGCAGGCACATGGCCACCATGGCCGGAAGCTTCAGTGGGACCAGGCCGGACCGCCCCTGTGGCAGCGTCAGTCCGGCCGCCGTCTGGGCGACCAGGTCCGACCACCGGTAGCCGGCATACGGGCCCTCGACGCCGAAGCCGCTGACCGAGGCGATCACGAGAGCCCGATGGCCCTTCCGCACCTCTTCGCGCCGGAGGTCGAACGCCTCGAGGTCCCCCCGTCCGGGGCTCTCCACGACGAGGTCGGCCGCCGCCAGCAGTCCCGTCAACTCGGCCCGCCCGGCCTCGCCGGGTTCGATCACCACGGAGTGCTTGTTCGTATTCAGGTGCAGCCAGGCACCGGGCCGGTTCCGCAGCTCGCCGCCGGTGGGCGGCTCGACCTTCACCACCTCGGCGCCGAGATCGGCCAGGACCTTCCCGCAATAGGCGCCTGCGGGTTCGTCGGAGAGCTCCACGACTCGTATGCCGCTCAGCAGCTGGCGCACTGTCTCTCCTCCGCTGGATCTCCCCGGCTGGCCGATCTCTCGGCCCCTTCGGCCGGGATCGGCTCATCAAGGCTCCACGGCCGCTCAGGGCGCCGCACGGCCTTCACCCGGCCGAGTGGACGGCGCAGCTTCGCACACCAACCGGATCGAACCCAGGCGAGCGCCTCGGGAGATCCACCGCCGCTGGCCCGCATTGACGAGATCGTCCTGGTTGGGGGACCGGGCCGATTCGAGGGTCCTCGGCCGGCTTAGCGAGCCGGGGCCGGCCCCCGCACGAGGTCCTTGACCGCCGGGACGACCGGTGGTGCCTCCCGCCAGCTGACCACACCGTCCTCGGGCAGGGCGATCGGGTACTTGTTCTCATGCAGCCCGGCCCAGTGGGCGTGGTTGAGCTCGTGCAGCGTGAAGCACGCCTGGAGGCTGTTGTAGAAGCCCATGTTGTCGACGGTCTGGTTGACCGACTCCTTGATGAGCAGGGCGGTCATCGTCGGCAGCTCGCGCGATCCGCTCGCGCGAACTCGAGCGTGCGGTCAGCCAGCTCGTCGGCCGGGAAGATCTTGGAAACCATCCCGAGCCGGTGGGCCTCCTCGACGTCGAGGGAGTCTCCCGTGAGCATCAGCTCCTTGGTCTTGCGAGGGCCGAACTCCCAGGGATGGGCGAAGTACTCGACACCGCACATGCCGAGGCGCGTGCCCACCACGTCGGCGAACGTCGTGTTCTCGGCGGCCACGATCAGGTCGCACGCCCACATGAGCATGAGGCCGGCCGCGTACACGGGCCCGTGCACCTGGGCGATGGTGATCTTGCGGAGGTTCCGCCAGCGCCTCGTGTTCTCGAAGAAGTAGTGCCACTCCTGCAGCATGAGGGGCTCGGCGCCCTTGCGGGTCGCCACCGTTGATGAGCGTGGTCGGGTGGCGGTTCGCCCCGTCGCTCCGCTCGGCCACCGCCTCCTTCGAGCCCATGTCGTGGCCCGACGAGAACATGCGGACCGACGCCGCCGAGGATCACCACCCGGACCTGGTCGTCCTCCTCGGCCTCGCAGGAAGGCCTCGTCGAGCTCGACCAGGAGCCCGCGGTTCTGGGCGTTGCGGGCATCGGGCCGGTTGAGCATGATCCGGGCGATCTTGCCGTCGGCCAGGGTCTCGTAGCTGATGTACTTCGCTTCGGTCGTCGTCACGCGGCGGCCTTCTCGAGGATGTGGACTCCGCAGGTGCTCCCGAGGCCGATGACGTGGGTCAGTCCGACCTTGGCGCCCTCGATCTGACGGGGACCCGCCTCCCCCCGCAGGTGCGTGCACACCTCCCACACGTTGGCGATGCCGGTGGCCGAGATCGGGGTGGCCCTTGGACTCGAGGCCGCCCGACACGTTGACCGGGGTCTTGCCGTCCCGCCAGGTCGCCCCGCTGTTGAAGAAGTCGACCGCTCCGCCCTCCTCGCACAGCATGAGGTTGTCGTAGTGCACGAGCTCGGCGGTGGCGAAGCAATCGTGCAGCTCGACGAGGTTGAGGTCCTCGGGCCCGATGCCAGCCTGCTCGTAGGCCTGCCTGGCCGCGTTCCGGGTGAGCGTGTTCACGTCGGGCAGCACCTGGCACGCCTCTTCCCACGGGTCGGTCGTGAGGACCGAGGCCGAGATCTTGACCGCCCGTCGGCGCTGCTCGGCCGAGAGCGTCTTCAGCTTGGAGTCGCTCACGATGACCGCGGCGGCCGCGCCGTCGCAGTTCGCCGAGCACATCGGACGGGTGTTGGGGTAGGCGATCATGACGTCGTTCATGATCTCCTCGACCGACATCCTCTTCTGGTAGGAGGCGAGCGGGTTGAGGGTCGAGTGGGCGTGGTTCTTCTCGCTGATCTTGGCGAACAGCTCGAAGCTCGTCCCGCCGTACTTGTGCCCGTACTCCATGCCGATCTGGGCGAACACACCGGGCATCGTCTGGGTGCCGATGCGGCCGTCGAGCGGGGCGACCGCGCCCTGACGGCCCTGCGGCGTCCAGGTGCTGGAGTCCTCGGCCCGGGTGCCGCCGGCGAGCAGCCCGGCGCCGGCGAGCTTCTCGACACCGACCGCCAGGCCCATGTCGACCTCGCCCGCCTTGACGGCCATGATCGCGACGCGCATCGCGGTGGCTCCGGTCGCGCAGGCGTTGGCGACGTTGTAGACCGGGATGCCGGTCTGGCCGATCTGCTTCTGGAGGGGCTGGCCGATCCCGCCGCCGCCCATGAGGTTCCCGGCCCCGATGATCGCCGATGTCCTTCATGGTGACGCCCCCGTCGGCCAGCGCGCCCATGGCGGCCTCAGCCGCCAGGTCCACCGTGTCCTTGTCGGGGTGCTTCCCGAACTTGGTCATGTGGATCCCGAGGACCCAGACGTCTTCGCTCATCGCTTTCCTCCTCAGGTCGCCGTTCAGCCGACCGGCTCGTAGCCGAAGCCGACGGCTTCGACACCTTCCGAATCGGTGCCGATGGGAAAGGTGGTCAATCGGACCTTCATGCCCAAGGTGACCTTCTCGGGGGTGGGCTCGACGTTGACGATGTTGCCGGCCACCGAGGTGCCGTCGACGTCGACCACGCCGGCCACGAAGGGAACGGGGATCCCGGGGGCGGCCTGAGCGACGATGGTGAACGTCGTGAGCGTCCCCTCGTTGCCGATACGGACCTCTTTGAACTCCGTGCCGGAGCACGATCGCACAGGCGTTGCGACGCCCGAAGTACCGGGCCCCGCACTGCGACGCACTCCTGGGCGACGAGGTGCGGGTCGTCGCCCAGCACCAAGTAGCCCACCAGCGGGATCTGATCTGCCATCAATCCTCCCGGGCCCGCTCTGCAAGGATCGACCAGACTCGCGAGGATCCCGAGCGACCCATCGGACGCTTCGGGCCCAGCGAGACTATAGCGAGTTGCCCCCACGACGCAGCCCGTCGGGCGACCGGCGTCTCGGG
Source organism: uncultured Acidimicrobiaceae bacterium (assembly GCA_963804255.1). GTDB lineage: Bacteria > Actinomycetota > Acidimicrobiia > Acidimicrobiales > RAAP-2 > Palsa-461. Next base: position 642,454 of record CAWDPK010000006.1, read on the forward strand.
TCACCGGTGCAAGGAAATGCCGGGATCACGAACTCCACCTGATCGCGGTCGGGCAACGACGGGACACGTGACGCCGAATGGCGCGGCGTCGCCGGAGCCATCGCCTGACCGGTGGTCGGCTGGTCTGCGCTGTCATGGCGCCGGTTGGCGGCGGGCCGACACAGCTCGGCCCGACGCGGGTCGAGACGCCGGTGGCGTACTGTGTCCCGGCCGCCGGGCACGCCGAGCGAGGAAAAGGCCGGCAATGGAGATCAGGGGAAGAAGGCGGTCGTCGTCGGTGGCGCCTCGGGCATGGCGAGGGCGGCGGCCGAGCAGCTGCACGAGCGCGGCGCATCGGTCGCCATCCTCGACCTCCCGACGTCGGCGGGGGCCGAGGTGGCCGGTTCGTTGGGCGGCACCTTCCACGCCGTCGACGTGACCGACGACGGGCAGGTCGAGGAGGCGCTGGGCGAGGCCGTCGAGGCCCTGGGCGGGTTGCACATCGCCGTCAACACCGCCGGGGGCGGCATCGCCGCCCGGACGCTCGGGCGCGACGGTCCGCACTCCCTCTCGGAGTTCCGGCGAATCGTCGAGCTCAACCTGGTCGCCACGTTCAACCTGAACCGGCTCCAGGCATTCCACATGTCGAAGAACGAGCCCGAGGACGACGAGCGGGGCGTCATCGTCGACACCGCGTCCATCGCCGCCTTCGAGGGCCAGATCGGGCAGGTGGCCTACTCGGCGGCCAAGGCCGGCATCGTCGGGATGGTCTTCACCATGGCTCGCGACCTCGGTTCGCTCGGCATCCGGGTGGTGGCCATCGCTCCCAGCCTGTTCAGCACCGGACTCACGAAGGACCTGCCCGACGACCTCGCCCAGACCCTGACCAAGGATGCCGCGTTCCCCAAGCGCATGGGACGCCCCGCCGAGTACGGCCGGGTGGCCGTCGCCATCGTCGAAACCCCGATGCTGAACGGCACCACCATCCGTCTCGACGCCGGTCAACGCTTCGCACCTCGCTAGCTGCTCGGTCGCGCGAAGGGAGGGCCAGCTGACTTCGGGGTCGCCGCCAGCGACCCACGTCGAACCATCGCTCCATGGGCTCAGGCGGTCAGCAGCTGGCCCGGGCGCTCGCCGGTGAGCTCATCGTGGTCGACGAGCACCCGCCCGTTGACCAGCGTGTAGTCGTACCCGGCGGCCCGTTGCACGAACCGGTGGGCCCCGAGGGGCAAGTCGAAGGACATCTCGGGCGTGTGCAGCTCGAGGCCATCGAGGTCGATCACGTTGAGGTCCGCGTAGCTCCCCGGGGCGATCTGACCGCGCCCGGCCAGACCGAACAGCTGCGCCCCTTCGAGACTGAGCTTGTGCACGGCCCGGCCGAGATCCAGCGTGCCCTCGTCCCGCACCCAGTGCCCGAGCACGAAGGTGGTCTGGCTGGCGTCCATGGTCAGGGCGACATGCGCGCCCGCGTCGGCCACCCCCACCAGCACGTCTGGGTTGGCCAGCATCGACGCGACCGCCCCGAGGTCCTGGTTCAGCACCGGATAGTAGAGAAGTCCACGGCCCGAGGTGCCGAGCATGAAATCGATGAAGGCGGCCGCCGGGCTCGTGCCCCGGCGCTCTGCCTCGGCGGCCAGGCTGTTCTGGGGGCTGACGTCGTAGCGCGCCGGGCCCGGCGGGAGGAGGTAGAGCTTGGAAGGATCCTTTGGCGCGAGCGGGCCGTCCGCCTCGATCGGGTCGGCGGCTTCTTCGATCAGCCGGCGACGCACGGACTCGTTCGTCAGCACCTCGAGCCGTTCGGGCCAGGGCTTGCCCATGAGCTCCGCCCACGTCGGCAAGCCGTCGTAGGGAGTCCGGTTCACGAGCCCGTAGAGGATGCCGCTGCCACGGGCGGTCGTCTGCGGGCGCAGATCGGCGCCCCGCCTCCGCGCCTCGGCCACCTGGTCCATCACCCACGACCACAGGTCGGGTCGGCGGTCGCTCTGCATGATGGCGAAGGTCAGTGGCCTGCCGGAGGCCCGGCTCACCTGCTCCATCCAGGCCAGCTCGGCCACCGAGTTCTCTCGTCCCGGGCCGTCCCGTTCGCCGATGCGCGGCACCACCTCGATGGTGCCGCGACCGAGCGCACCCAGCGCGTCGGCGATGGCGGTCAGCTCCTCGGGACGGGCGTAGGTGCCCGGCACCGGCCGTCCGTCGGGGACGGTGTGCAAGAAGGTGCGCGAGGTGGAGAAGCCGAGCGCGCCCGCCTCGACGGCCTCCCCCACCAGGCCGGCCATCTTGGCGATGTCGTCGTCGGAGGCGGGGCGTTCGTCGAAACTTCGCTCCCCATGACGTAGTAACGCAGCGCGGAGTGGCCCACCATGCCGCCGACGTTCACACCGAGCTGCTTGCGCCCCAGCGCGTCCAGGTAGCCGCCGTAGGTCTCCCAGCCCCAGTCCAGCCCTTCCATGATGGTGTCGGCCGGGATGTCCTCGACCGCCTCCATGAGCTCGGCCAGGTATCGCTCCTCACCGGGCCGCACCGGAGCGAAGGTCACTCCGCAGTTGCCCAGCACGACCGAGGTCACGCCGTGCCAGCACGACGGGCTGCCGACCGGGTCCCAGAACAGCTGGGCGTCGAGATGGGTGTGGATGTCGACGAAGCCGGGCGTGACCACCCGTCCGGTGGCGTCGAGCTCACGTCGTCCGGGTTCCTCGAGGACACCGACATCGGTAACGCGGTCGCCGTCGATCGCCACATCGGCGCGCCTCGGGGGCGAGCCGGTCCCGTCGACGACCTCGCCACCTCGAATCACGATGTCATGCACGCGCGAATGCCCTTCCGGCCGTGAGAACCGGGCCCGTCCCACGAGGAAAGTGAGCCCTCACTTCTCTTTAGTCTTGGGGAGCCCGGCGGCTCTGTCAAGGAGGACCCGGCCGCCCCGGTGCGCCGTGGCCCCGGCCCGTGCCTAGGGACCGCCGATCAGCACCTCTTCGGACGCCGACCAGGAACCAGTTCTGGCTCACGAGGTCGTCCTCGGTGCCTGCGCCCAGGGACTCGGTGAACCAGTCCGATCGCCGGCGGAGGCCGTCCAGGTCGTCGAAGTAGACCTCGTTGAAGGCGTCGTAGGCCCAGTCGCCGACCGCCCGCGGGCGGGGGTGGTTCTGCACGTACGCGTTGCCGCGGGCCTCGTCGGGGATGGGAACGGCCTGGTGCCGCCGGGGCCGCCTGACCGTCCCGGCCCGGCTCCGCCAGCGCTCGGAGAACTCGGCCGGGGTGAGGCCGGCGGCCCGCCGCGCGATCGCCATGTGCTTGAGCTTCTCGCCGCCCTGCCTCCAGCGCTGCTCGAGCCAGTCCTCGCCGCGCAGGATCGCCTCGTCGACCACGATGACGGGGCTGGCGTCGGCGTCCAGGACCCGGCGGAGCCGGTCGGCGGCGGGCTCGAGCGCCGCCGTGTCCCGCCACCGGTCGAACCGCTCCAGGTGGTCGGCGTCGCTGAACCACTCGAGGCCGACCCCGTCGTGCTTCTGGACCTCGATGACCCCGGGCACACTCGTGCAGAGGGCGGCCCGCAACGGCCTGACTTCCTCCGGGCAGCCGGCCGCGACCGCGGATGCCGCCTCCCGCCAGCGTCGCGGCGAAGCCGTCCGGCTCCACGTCGGCCCTCCTCGTGGCGAACCGGACCCGCTTGATCATGCGGGCGTGCCGACGGCGCCCTGGTGAATCTCGTGGACCTCGTCGTGCCACCGCTCGACGGCCGCCTCCTTGATGGCGGCCGTAGCCCTTGATCGTCATCGCCGAGCGCGCGATCCGGACCGCCGGTCTCGTAGCAGAGCGCGCCCGAGCCGCCGGTCATCTCTTCGATGAGCCCGCGGTACTCGTCGATGAGGGCTCGTTCCATGCGCCGGTCCCGGTCCCAGCCGAAGACGTCGAACGGCGTCCCGCGCAGCCGCTTCATGCGGCCGGAGCACGCCGAACGCGAGCCGGTACGGCCGGCCCAGCGGCAGCTTCTTCTTGAGGCCCATCCGGCGCAGGATCGGCGGGTGCAGGTGGTACTTGACCGAGTACGGCCCCTCGATCCCGAGCTCGCGGGCGACGTGGTCGTAGTCGACCCCGAGGTGGAGGCGGGCCACCTCGTACTCGTCCTTGTAGGTGAGGAGCTTGAACCACGACTCGGCCACCGCCTCGGTCAGCTCCCAGCCGTGGGCGGCGTCGTCGACTCCGGCCGCCTTCTCCACGAGGTCGAGGAACCGCTCGGCGAGCCGACGGTCCTGGTAGTCGAGGACCTGGGCCGTCCGTCGCCGAAGGAGGTCGCCGAGCTCGGCCGGGACGGCCCGCCGTGGCGACCGCGGCCTCGGCCTCGGCCAGGGCGCCGAGCGGAGGGCTCGAAGGGGTGGCGAGTCCCGCCGGGCCCGCCACGCTGGCGCGTCCTCGAGCCGGTCGGCGACGCTCGCCCAGTCGTGCACCGCCCAGCGGCCCCATTCGAACGCCTCGCCGGTGTCGGCCGCGCCGTGCCTGACGCTCGATGGCGGCGTCGATGGCGTCGAGGGGCAGCGGCAGCCCGCCCAGCTGGTAGGCGGCCCCGAGGAGGACGACGTTCGCGAGGAGGTGATTGGCGAACACCGCCTCGGCGATGCGCTTGCGAATCGACGAAGACGACGCGTCCGTCGCCGACCCGCTCGGTGATCGCCTGCTCGAGCACGGAGAGCTCCGGCGCGACGAGGTCGGACTGCATCATGGCGGTGGTCGGGGTGATGCCGTTGTCGACCACCGCGATCGTCCGGCCCGGCTGCACCCGTTCGAGGTGCCGCGCACCGGCGGCCTGGAGGATGTCACCGGACAGGTAGAGGTCGGCGCCGCCGGTTCCCACGGCGGCCGAGCCGAGCTCGTCCCGGTCGCGCGCGAGGTGGAGGTGCGAGACGACCGCGCCGGCCTTCTGGGACAACCCGGTCTGGTCCATGCCCCCGACGACGAAGCCCGCCTCCTCGGCCGCGGCGGCGATGATCCGGTTCGCCGTGACGACGCCGGTGCCGCCGATGCCCGTGAAGTAGATGCCGAACGTGCCTCTCGAGCACTGGGAGCGACGGCGAGGGCAGGGTGCCCGACGGCAGCGGCGGCCTCGCTTCGGCGCGTCGTGCGACCGGTGGGACCGTCCTCCGGCGCCGGCGCGCTCGGGGTGAGGGTCACGAACGAGGGGCAGTCGCCCTCGAGGCACGTGTAGTCACGGTTGCAGGAGGGGTCGTGGATGTAGCGCTTCTCGCCGAACTCGGTCTCGAGCGGCAGCACCGAGAGGCAGTTGCTCTTGACGTTGCAGTCGCCGCACCCCTCGCACACCGCCTCGTTGATGAAGACCCGGGCGGGCGGCTCCTCCAAGAGGCCCTGGCGGCGCAGGCGACGGGACTCCGCCGCGCAGCGCTGGTCGTAGACGAGCACGGTCACGCCGGGCACGCCGCGCAGCCGTTCCTGGGCGTCGGGCGAGCCGGTCGCGACCGAGCACCTCGACGCCCGCTGCGAAGCGGGCCCGGCGGCCGTAGCGCCTGGGGTCCTCGGCGCAGACGATGATCTTGGCGACCCCCTCGGCCTCGAGCGCCCGGGTGAGGGCGGGGACGTCCATCAGCCCGGTGACGTCCTGGCCACCGGTCATGGCCACGGCCCGGTTGTAGAGGATCTTGAAGGTCGACGTTGACCCCGGCGGCGACGCTCGCCCGGATGGCGAGCGTCCCGGAGTGGCTGAGCGTCCCGTCCCCCAGGTTCTGGATCAGGTGCGGCTCGTCGACGAAGGGGGACAGCCCGATCCACGGGACGCCCTCGGCCCCCATCGGGGTCGGCGGGAGGCTCTTCATGCCCCGGTGGCGCGCCTCGAAGTACATGATCCCGTGGCAGCCCACTCCCCCGCCGACCAGGGCGTCGTCGGGGAAGACGGTGGAGCGGTTGTGCGGACACCCGCTGCAGAAGCCCGGCGGCCGTGGCGGGCGGTTCGACGAGCGGCAGCCGAGTCCGTCGCCCGTTCCCCGGGCGGCGCCGGCGCGAGCGCGGGCAGGCACCGGGTGAGGGCGGCGGCCACGGCGGCCGGGTCCAGCTCGCCGACCACCGAGACCAGCGGTTGACCGGACCGGTCACGCTTGCCCGACACCGGCACGGTGCTGCCGTGCTCGTGCAGGATGCTGCGCAGCTGGGTCTCGATGAAGGGTCGCTTCTCCTCGATGACCACGACCTCGTCGACCGACGCGGCGAACTCGACGACGGTCTCGGGGACGAGCGGGTAGGTCATCGCCAGCTTGAGCAGCCGCACGCCTCGCTCGGCCAGCTCGTCCGCCGGCACGCCGAGGTCGGCGAAGGCCTGGACCACGTCGAAGTAGGACTTGCCGGCACAGACGACCCCGAGACGCGCCCCCGGCGGAGCGCCCACGCACCCGGTCGAGCCCGTTGTGGCGGACGTAGGCCTGGGCGGCGACGCAGCCGGTCGTGGACCACCAGCATCTCCTGGTTGGCGCACCGCGTGGGCGCCGACGGTCGCGAGCGGCTGGTGGCGCCAGGGACGACCGTCGATCACGAGGTCGACCGGGTCGCGCGGCGCGTGCCGATCGAGGTCGAGGTCGGTGCTGCCGATGCCGTCGGCCACGGCCGTGACGATCTTCAGCCCGACCCAGCACCCGGCGAAGCGGGACAACCGGAAGGCATGGACGCCGAGGTCGATCACGTCCTGCTGGTCGCCCGGGTAGAGCACCGGGATGGCGGCGTCCTCGAGGGTGTACTGGCTGTCGCAGGCCAGCGTGGACGACTTGGCGGCCGGGTCGTCGCCGCAGAACAGGACCACGCCGCCGTTGGGGCCCGAACCCATCGCGTTGGCGTGCTTCAGGGCGTCCCCGGCGCGGTCGAGGCCCGGGCCCTTGCCGTACCAGACGCCCGCCACGCCGTCGACGTCCGGCGTAGGGCACCGTGGCGCCCATCTGGCTGCCCCAGACGATCGCCGCCGCCAGCTCCTCGTTGAGGCCCGGGCGGTGGATGACCCGGTGGTCGGCGAGCCGGTCGCCGGCCCGCTCCACGGCGAGGTCGAAGGTCCCGAGGGGCGACCCGGGGTAGCCCGAGACCATGGTCGCCGTGATCAGCCCGTCCCGCCGGTCGAGTTGGTGGCGAACGACCAGCAGCCGGACGAGCGCGTCCACCCCCGAGAGGGCCGGTCGTGGCCGGCTTCCTCGCGTCGAGGTCGCTCAAGGGTAGATCTCTGGGTTGACGTAGGCGAAGGCGCCGTCCTTCATGACGGCCAGCCGACGCGCCGGGTCGAGAAGCACCCCGATGTCGGTCGTCGGGTCACCTCGCACCATGAGCAGGTCGGCGAGGTAGCCCTCCTTCACCTGCCCGGTCTCCAGCCCGACCAGCGGTCCGGTGTTGCGGGTCGCGGTGTGGATCGCCTCGACGGGGGTCATGCCGACGAGCTCGACGTAGCGCTGCAGCTCGGCGGCGTAGGTGCCGTGGTGCGTCCACTGATGGCCGAAGTCGCCGCCGGCCAGGATCCGGATGCCCGCGCCGTGCAGCTTGCTGCAGGCTCTCGACGAGGCCCGGAGCTCTCTCTCGTACCCGGATCGCTCCAGCCGCTCGGGGGTCATCCCCCAGGGCTCGGCATCGCCGTTGACCATCGCATAGACGTAGTGCAGGCCCGGGCACACCCAGACGTCGTCGCGCCGGGCCTCGAGGGCGGCCAACGCCACGTCGTCGACGAAGCACGCGTGGTGGATGAGCTGCACGCCGGTTCGAGCCGCCATCGCCACGCTCGGCGCGCTCCGGGCGTGCGCCGTCACGATGGCTCCGTGTCTCCCGGCCTCGTCGACGGCGGCCAGCAGCATCTCGTCGTTCATGTAGGTGTCTTCGGAGGGGAACTCCGGCATGATCCCGTCCCCGGAGATGAACAGCTTGATGGCCCGCACGCCCGCGTCGCACTGCCGGGCCACGATCTCGCGCATCGCCTTGGCGTCGGCCGCCACGTCCATCAGGCCGCCATCGGCCCCGATCGCCCCTGGCTCGGTGACCATCGCGCCGCTGGGCACGATGCGCGGGCCCGGGATCAGGCCGCGGTCGATGAAGTCCTTGGCCAGCACGTCGTCGTCGCGCTGGAGGACACCGGCCCCGATGACGAGCGTGTACCCGCTCTCGAGGAAGGTCCGGGTCACCGCGGCGACGTCGAGGATGTGCTTGTTCGGGGGCGACGCCGCCACCCCGTCGTGATCGAAGACGAAGTCGAGCGGCCAGCTGATGTGGGTGTGGGCATCGCTCAGGCCGGGCAGGACGCGTGGCGCCTCCGACGTCGACGACGCGGGTCGCCGCCTCGTCGACGTCGAGCCGGCCCGGCGAGACCCGGGCGATGCGGTTCCCCTCGATGAGGACGTCACCGTCGTGCGGCCGCTCGTCGGGCCCGCCGGCGCAGGTGAGCACCCGGGCGTTCCTCAACAGTGTCCGGTCGGCCATGCGTCCTCCCGAGCGGCCGTGGCGTTGAGCACGCTAGCGGATCCGGCCCAACGTGCGTGAGCGAGTGCTTACTTCTGCCAAGGCTAGTCTTCGCCCGAAACAGAGACGCCTTCGACGTAGCGCCGCCCGAGGCGCTTGCGGTGGGCGGTCGGCGACCCGAAGAGGGACCGGTTGAGGACCGCCCGCTTGAGGTAGACGTGGACCCCGCTCTCCCAGGTGTAGCCGATGCCGCCGTGCAGCTGCATGGCCTTGCCGACGACGTCCACGGCCATCGCGCAGACGTGCGACTTGGCCATGGACACCGCCCGGCCGCCATCGGGCTCGGCGCCGCCAGGCGCCCCACCGCGGCCGCCAACCAGTTCCCGGGACACCATGACCTGGACCAGCATGTCGGCGCAGGCGTGCTGCACGGCCTGGAACGAGCCGATCGGGCGCCCGAACTGGTGCCGCACCCCGGCGTACGCGACCGTCGCCTCCATCATGGCCTCGGCCAGGCCCAGGCTGTCGCAGGCGATCGCGAGGGCGGCCCGGTCCACCAGGTGGCGGGCCGAGGCCTCCGGGTCGGCGCCGAAGCGCCAGACCGAGCCCTCGGACACCTGGACGCCCTCCGCGGTGATCTCGCCCAGGCGACGGGTCATGTCGAGCACCGGCTGCTCGACGACGCGCAGGCCCGGGACCGCTCGGGTCCACCTCCACCACCACGAGCGCGGAGGTCGGGATCTCGGGCCACGAGGAGCAGACGGTCGGCGTCGGTCGCATCGGGCACGAAGGTCGCACGGCCGCGCAACACGGGCCGTCCTTCGTCGTGCTCGAGGCGGAAGGGGGCGGCCACCGGCCCGAGGAGGTCGTCGCCGGTGGGCACGCCCACCGCCGACTCGGACCACACCAGAGGCAATCTGAGCGAGCAGTTCGTCTCGAGCGTCGGCGGGCTCGAGGAGATTGAGCACGCCGACGCCGAGCACGGCCGTGCCGAGGTACCCCGAGAGCAGGGGCGACCGTCCCATCTCGTGCAGGATGACGGCGACCTCGGCCAGGGTGGCACCGGCCCCCTCGAGCGCCTCGGACACCTCGAGACCCAACCATCCCGACGCGGCAAGCGTCTTCCAGTCGAGCGGGGGTGGCTCCCCGTCGGACCCCCGACGCCGGCCCTCCGCCAGCACCTCTCGCGCGACGGCTCGAAGCTCCTCGTGGAACTCGGTGAGGTCGCGGCTCACGTTCCCTCAGGCCCGGGGCATCCCGAGGGCACGCTCGGCGATGATCGTGCGCTGGATCTCGCTCGTCCCCCCCGGGATGGTCCACTCCCACGAGCCGACGAAGTCGAGCACCCATGCGCCCGACTCCCAACCGCTCGACATCGGCTTGCGCATCTGGGTGTTGGCGGCGAGCCCTGCGACGTCGGCGCCGAAGTTCATCATCCGTTGCAACAGCTCGCTGTAGTACAGCTTGACCACCGAAGCGTCGGCCGGGCCGACGTGGCCGGTCTCGTGGCGCACGGCCAGGCTCCGGCACATCGCGCGAAGGCCGGCGATCTCGGTCTCGAAACCGGCCAGCCGGTCGAGGACGAGCGAGTCGTCGATCGGGCGGGCCCCCTCGGCGGTCGGACGCCGGCAGGCGTCGAGGAGCCACGTGAACCCGGCATTGCCCAGCCGCTCGGCCAGCTCGAGCATGGTCATCCCGCGCTCGGCGCTCAGCGTCTCCTGCGCCACCGCGCCAGCCGCCGTTCTCGGGACCGACCAACTGGCGTCGCCGGTATCTCGACGTCGTTCAGGAAGATCTCGCAGAAGTGCGACTCGCCGGTCGCCTGTCGGATCGGACGCACCTCGATCCCCGGCGACCGCATGTCCATCAAGAAGTAGGAGATGCCGTGCCGCTTGGGCGCGTCGGGGTCGGTGCGGGCCAGGAGGAGGCACCAGTCGGCGTGCCTGGCGCCGCTCGCCCACAGCTTCTGGCCGTTCACGACGTAGGTGTCCCCTTCCCGCCGAGCGGCGGTCCGGAGGCTGGCCAGGTCGGAGCCGGCGTCAGGCTCCGAGAAGCCCTGGACCCAGATCTCCCCGTCGAGGATGGCCGGCAGATGGCGGGCCCGCTGCTCGTCGGTTCCCGCCGCGAGCAGCGTCGAGGCGGCGTGATGGATGGCCACGAAGGCCAGCACGAGGCGCGGGGCGTCGTGGGCGGCCAGCTCCTGGTAGAGGACGATCTGCTCTCCGACCGACATGCCGCCGCCCCACTCGGCCGGGCCAGTGCGGCACCGCGTAGCCGGCCCGACGGAGCTCCTGGAACCACTGCCTTCTGGAAGGTGACGAACTCCTCGTCGGATACCCCGGTCTGCGCGTCCCGCCAGCCGGTCGGCACGTGCGTCGCAGCACCAGTCGCGCACCCCGGCTCGGAAGTGCTCCAGGTCAGAGGGTGCAGGCGACGTCATCTGGCGTCGCGTCGGAGGGCGAGCAGGCGCTGGCGGTGTTCCGTCGGTCTCCATCGTGGCCTGCTCGGCGGCCAATCCGGCCTGCACCGCACCGCTCAGCGCCCGGGCGAGATGCATGTTGAGGATCCGCTTGGTCCCCTGCACCGCCTGGGGCGGCTGGAGGGCCACCCGACCGGCCAGCTCTCGCGCCTCGTCCAGCAGGGCCTCGGGAGCGGTCACCCGCGAGGCCAGGCCAAGTTCGACCGCCCGGGCGGCCGGGATTCGCTCACCGGTGAACAGGTACTCGCGCGTGCGCAGGATCGGCGCGAGCAGGGGCCAGAGGGCGGCTCCCCCGTCACCGGCGACGAGTCCCACCGACACATGGGGATCGGCGAGGTGCGCCTTCTCGGACATGAGGACGATGTCGCACAGGACGGCGATGCTGCAGCCCAGCCCGACGGCCGCGCCGTTGACCGCCGCGATCACAGGGAGGGGGAAGCGGAGCATCTCCTCGATGATCTCGGCCCCCTCTCGAAGGCTCTCGTATCGGGCTGCGGGGTCCTCGAGGAACGAGGTGATCCAGTCGAGGTCACCTCCGGCGCAGAACGCCCGCCCGGCGCCGGTCAGGATCACGACCCTCGCCTCTTGGTCGGCCGACAGCTGTCGCCACACGTTGGCGAGGGCCCAGTGCAACGGCTTGTTCACGGCGTTCAGCCCGTCGGGACGGTTGATGACCACCGTTCGGATCGGCCCGTCGGACTCGACCGTCAGCTCGTCGGGGAGCTCATAGATCACTGCCCGCCGCCCCCGCTGAAGAGGCCCGACAGGCCGCCACCGCGAACCCGCAGCGAGAGCTGGTGGAGGGTCTCGGACAACCCGAAGGGCAGCCGTCGCAGCGGCCCGCTGTAGCGGGAGATCCACGACAGGGTCGTCTCGTCGCAAAAGCCGATGGCACCGTGCAGCTGATGGGCGACTCGAAAGACGATATCGGCGGCCTCGATCGCCGCCAGTCGGACCGCCAGCGCGTCCTGCAGCGACGCAGGGCGAGCCGACTCGATGCTCCACAGCGCGTACTTCGCCAGCTCTTCGAGGCCGGCCCGTTCCACTTCGGCGTCGGTCAGCTGGAACTGCACCCCCTGGAAGGCCGCGATCGGTTGGCCGAACTGCTGACGCTCGAGGACGTAGGCACGGACGAGATCGAGCGCGCGGTCGAGCATCCCGAGGAGCGTCCAGCACGGCAGGAGCACGCCCGAGGGCAACGTCGTCGGCCCCCTCGTCGTCGAGGGGCTCGAGCGCCAGGCGAGCGACGAACGTCGAGGTCCGGGGCGATTCCACCAGCGGGCACGCGGTCACCATGCTGCGCCGCCCGTCCAGCGTCACCGCGACCCAGCGCAGACTCCGAAGCCGCCGATCGCGGCGGCCGGGGCCACATCGGCGACCACCACCAGCCCGTCGGACTCCAGCGTGGCCGGACGGCACAGCCGCTCGGCGACCGGGTAGGCGAGCGCCCAGTAGCCCACTGCTCGGCACAACGCGGCGGCGGCCTCGAGCTCGTTCCAGCTGCCCCGGGGGTCGAGATCCCAGGCCCCGAGGCCGCCGAGCAACGGGTGAGACCACGCTCTCGCGGCGCTCGGGCTCGCTCTCGAAGCTCCGGAGCAGCTCGTCTCCGCCGGCAGACTCGAGCGCCTTGCGGACCAGGCCGCCGTACTCGAGCGCCTCGGGACTGAGATCGATGATCATGGCGATGCGAGCAGGGCCCGGGCCAACAGGATCCTCTGCATCTCGATGCTCCCCGACGCCACCGTGGAGGCCTGCGAGTAGCGCCAGTGGTCCTCGACGGCCCGCTTGAACCGCACCGCCTCCTCGCTCCCCAGCGCGCCGCGCCCGACGATCTCCATCAGCACCGAGGCGCTCTCCTGGTCGAGCCGGGTCACGGCGATCCGGTAGGAGGCGGCGTCAGCCGGGCCGGACCCGACCCTGACCCTGCATGTCCACCACCTTGTAGGCGAGCAGGCGGGCCCGCCGGGTGTGCACGAGCATGCGGGCCCAGCGGCTGACCAGCTCGTCGGGCAGGCGGTCCCACTCGTCTCCGAGGGCCGAGGGCGCCCACATCAGCAGGCGCTCACAGCGGGCGTAGCGGGCGATGCCCACCCGTTCGAAGGCCAGCACCTCTTGGACCACGCTCCAACCCTCGTCGACCTTGCCGAGGACGTCGGCCTCGGTCACCCACACGTCGTCGAAGAAGACCTCGTTCAGGTGGTGCGGCCCGAGCATGCTGGCGATCGGTCGCACCTCGATGCCCTCCTCGGACATCGGCACGAGGAAGATCGTGAGGCCGTGCTGCTTGCGCTCGCCGGTCGAGGTCCGGGCGAGCAGGAAGCACCACTGCGCCATGGTGGCGTACGAGGTCCAGATCTTCTGCCCGGTGATCCGCCATCCGTCGCCGTCCCGTACGGCCGCCGTCCGCAACGAGGCCAGGTCGGAACCGGCGTCGGGCTCGCTGAAGCCCTGGCACCAGATCACCTGGCCGCTCGAGATGGCGGGCAGGTGCTGAGCTGCTGCTGGTCGGGGGTCCCGTGGCGCATGATGGTCGGCCCGACCCAGTTGACGCCCATGTACTGGGCGCCCCGGGGCTCGTGGTGCGCCCACATCTCCTCCCGCACCGCCGTCTGCTCCCAGGGGGAGGCGCCCCGGCCGCCCCACTCCGGGGGCCAGGCCATGCACAGCAGGCCCCGCTCGGCGAGGACGCCGGCAGAAGTCGCTGCGCCACCTCCAGGTCCGCCGGGTCGTTGGTGAAGGCACCGAGGAAGTCGGCCGGCACGTGCTCTTCGATCAGCCGGCGCAGCTCGCGTCGCAGCGCTGCCACCCCTCGCCCATGTCGAAGTCCATGGCTACTTGGCCGTCCACCCGCCGTCGACGACGATCGTCTGACCGGTGACGTAGCGGCCGGCGTCACTGACCAGCCACAGCACCGCCCCGACGAGGTCCTCCACCGACCGTCGTAGGGCAGCGGGGTGTTCCGCTCCAGCCAGGCCCGCCCGCGCTCGGTCTCGTAGAGCTCCTCGGTGATCTCGCTGCGGAAGAATCCCGGCGCCACCGTGTTCACGCGGATCGACTTGGCGCGCCCACTGCACGGCCAGCTCGGCGGTGAGGCCGCTCAGACGCCATCTTGCTGGCGGCATACGAGGCCTGCGGGATGCCGGGGACCCCGACGTGGCCGCTGATCGAGGAGATGTTGACGATCGCGCCCCGGCCCACCGACACCATGTGGGGAAAGACCTCTTGGGACAGTCGGAAGGGGGTGACCACGTGCAGCTTCAGCGTCTCCAAGATGGCGTCGAGCGGCTCGGTCTCGGCCCGCTCGCGGGTGAACATGTTGCCCGGCCGCGTTCACGAGGATCTCGGGCGGCCCCAGGGCCTCGACCACCTGGGGAACGATCCCGTCGAGATGCTCGACGTCGAGCAGGTCGCACGAGATCGGATGGCCGCCGATCTCCTCGGCCAGCGTCGCCAGTCGGTCGTAGCGCGCGGGCCACGACCGCCACCCGCGCGCCCGCCGCGGCCAGGGCGCGGGCCACCCCCTCCCCCAGCCCCGACGACGCGCCGGTCACGACGGCGACCCGACCCTCGATGCCGAAGAGGTCGTGTCCCGTGGCAGGCGTCAGCGAGCATCCTGGCCCGATCCGACGGATGTGCGGCTAGGCGGCGCCGAGCCGCGGGCCCGGCGTGAAGCTGATCGGCACGCTCAACGGCGACCGGTTGAGCGCAGAGTGAAACGGAAGGTCCTCCACGGGCGCCAGTCAGCTTGAGGTCGGTGAGCCGTTGCACCACCTCGTGAACCGCGACCCGCAGGTTCAGGCGGGCCAGGTTCGAGCCGGCGCACCGGTGCGGGCCCGCACCGAAGGCGATGTGCCGGTTGGAGGTGCGGTCGAGGTCGAAGGAGGCGGCATCGAGGAACTCGGCCTCGTCCCGATTGGCCGACGCCCAGTAGATGAGGACCTTCTCGCCCTCCTTGATCTGGTGGCCGGCGATCTCGGCGTCGTGCCGGGCCGTCCGACCGATGGCGATGAACGAGTCCCTCGAGCCGGAGGAGCTCCTCGACCGGCGTCGGGAACCAGCTCGGGCTGGCGCGCGCAGCAGGGCCGGGATCTCCGGCTCCTGACAGAACCGGATCATGAAGTGCCCGAGGGCGCCCGCGGTGGTCTCGAGTCCGCCGAGGATCAGCAGCAGGATCAACCCGAGGATCTCGGCGTCGGTGACCGGACGCCCCTCGATCTCGGCGTTCAAGATGGCGTCGACGACGTCGCCGCGGGGCGGCTGGCTCCGGCGCAGCTCGACGAAGTCCTCGATCCATTTGTGCAGCGCCGCCCAGCACTCCTTGGCGTCGGGGTTGTTCGGCACCGACGCCTTGGTGGCGAGGTCGTTGATCTCGCTCAGCTGGTCGGACGGGGCGTTCAGCACGAGGTCGAAGAAGGCCAGGCCCGGGAACGGGCGCGCGAAGTCGGTCAGGAAGTCGCACGTTCCGGCCTCGATGAAGTCGTCGATGAGACGGGTGACGAGCGCCCGGGTGGGCTGCTTCGTAGGGGGCGACTGCGGCCGGGGTGAAGTAGGCGTTGATCAGTCGCTTGTAGACACGGTGCAGCGGCGGGTCGACGTGCTCGGGGATCGCCTGCACGGTCATCTGGGTCGCGGGCACCGAGACGCCGAGCTCGGAGCTGAAGGTCTCCCAGTCCTGGGCGACCCGCAGGACGTCCTCGTACTTGGTGGCGATCCAGTACCCCTGGTACTGGTCGCTGTGCGCGACCGGGCACAGCGCGCGCATGCGGGCAAGGGTGGGGTGGAGCTCTCGAGCGAAGTCCGGCGAGAGGTAGTCGAAGTGCTCGACACACCACTCGTCGGTGATCGGACTGGACGTCGATGAGGTCTCCATCACCTTCCCCTCACGAGCAAGCGGTCATGTCGACTCCCACGGTCCGCAGAGTAGCAGGGTGAATAGTCACTCTCTTGGCCCCGAACGAGGGGACGGCATGGAGAAACCCAGCTCACCGCCCGTTGCTTGCCGACCGTGGTGGTTCGGCGTCCTACGGCCGCCTGCCCCGTCCGGCGCGACGGCGCGACGGCACCTAGCCGGTCGAGCCGTCCGCCTTCGGCGGCCGCCAGCGCCGAGAGGAACCCCCGGTGGAGATGCTGGGGCGCCGGCTCGTTTCGTCCGAACACCACCGTGTCGAGCAGACCGGTGCGGATCCCGGGCTCGGTTCGAGCCGGCGACCCAGAAGTCCTCCCCGTCGACCACCGTTTCGCAGATCCACGGGGCCATGTCGACGACCTTGGCTCGCTCCTCGTCGGAGAGACCCGGCCTGCAGATACGCCGTGTGCACGACCTCGGAGGTGCGTTCGTCGATCGGCAGGATCTGCCAGAGCTCGATGTGCCGCACGTCGAGGGTCAGGCGGTGTTCGGGAACAGCTGGTACTGGTAGCTGAAGTAGGGCATGACGTCGGCCCACTCCTCCTCGGGCACGTCACGGATCGCGTCGATCGACCGGACCGCCGAGCAGTTCCGAAGGTGCCGTCCGAACGCGTCGAAGGTGAGCACACCGCCGTAGGCGTACTCCTTGAGCGTGTTTCGGTGGAGATAGTCGAAGTGGTAGTTCTCCCGGAAGGTGTCGAGGGTCACCTTCCAGTTGGCGCCCACGTGGTGGATGTGCGGTTCGCCGTAGAGCTCCCAGTCCGGCGAAATCGAGCGCCGCCAACTCGTCGGTGAGTCCGGGGCCGAGGTACTCGTCGATGTCGACGGGCGGTCCCGGCCGCAGTCGGCCCACGATGAGGCCGTACTTCTCCGCGACCTCCAACTGCACCAGACCCTTGTCCTCCCGGCACATGCCTTCGAAGCCCGGCGGCCACCGGGACACCGACGAGCTTGCCTTCGAGGTCGTAGGCCCACGCGTGGAAGGGACAGGTGAGGCGGCGGGTCTCACCGCTGCCGTCGGCGACCCGAACCCCTCGGTGACGGCACATGTTCGCCATGGCCCGCACCCTTCCCTCGGCGTCTCTGGTCACGAGCACGGGCGTGCCGCAGAGGTCCACGGTCCGGTAGGTGCCCGGCCGCGGGCAGCGAGCCGGAGAGGCAGAGCACGAGGGGGGAGCCGTTGAAGAGGACCTCCAGCTCTTGTTCGAAGTGGGCCCGCGAGGTGTAGGCCTCGGCCGGCACCTCGTACACCTCGTCGGCCATGTCGGTCGTGTGGTTCTCGATGTGGTCGAGCAGGCGACGTACGAGGCTGTGCTCGAGCGCTTCTCGGTCCATCGGACCCCCTTCGTCCGTGCGATGATCAACTAAGCGTATGCTCACTTACAGGATACCGTGGTGGGCACGCCTTGACCGGCGGGGGACGGCAACCAAGATGAGACGAGTGAACGCCCACCAACCAGCCGCGCCGGGCGGTCCTCGGCCCCGCTCCGGGCGTCGGCACCATGAGGGTCGCCGTGGACGACGAGATCTGCCAGGGTCACGCCCGCTGCTGGCAGATCTGCCCGGAGGTCTTCGTCCTCGACGACGAGGGCCATTCCTACGTTCCCACCCCTGAGGTGCCGGTCGCAGCTGGAAGCCAAGGTGCGCGAGGCCGCCAACAACTGCCCTGAGCGAGCCATCACGCTGAGCTGACCGCTCACGGATGAACTCCTCGAGGTCGATGGACGGGCGTGTCGCGATCGTCACCGGAGCGAGCCGCGGCATCGGGCAATCCATCGCCGAGCGGTTCGCAGCTGAAGGCGCGGCGGTGGCCCTGGTCGCCCGCACCCTGTCGGAAGGCGGTTCGCGCCTTCCGGGTTCCATCGAGGAGGTGGTGGGCCGCATCCGAAGAGACGGCGGGCGGGCGGCCGCCATTCCCGCCGATCTGACCGAGCCCGAGGAGGCCGAGACGATCGTGGCCCGCGCCGAGGCGGCTCTCGGCCCGGTCGACACGCTGGTCAACAACGCCGGGGTCAACTTCTACGGCCCGGCGATCGACATCTCAAGCCGGCGCTTCGACGTGATGCTCCAGATCATGGTTCGCGCCCCCTTCCGGCTGTGCCAGCTGGCCGTGCCGGGCATGATCGAGCGTGGCCGGGGGTGGGTGCTCAACATCACCTCCAAACAAGCGCGCCACCCGGTCGGGCCTCCCTACCCGGACTGGGCCCTGGACGGCTGTGTGCCGTATGGGATGTGCAAGGCCGCGCTGAATCGGTTGACCACTGGACTGGCGGCGGAGCTCTCCGGCCACCGCGTCAGTGTCAACGCCCTCGGGACCTCCGGGTTGGTGCTGACACCGGGGGTCGCTGTCGTGGCCCCGCATACCGCCGACAACGCCCCCGTGGAGCCGGACACCGCCATGGCGGACGCTGCCCTGATGCTCTGCAGCACTCCAGCCGGGGAGGTCACCGGGCAGATCGTCTACAGCATGGACCTGCTGGGCCGCCCGTTCCCCGACGGCCCCTGGGCGCTCTCGGCGACCTTTTGAAGTCGCTCGCTACGGCTTGCCCACGACCTTGGCGGCCAGCAGCGCCTGAATCTCCTCGCCAGCGAATCCGAGGTCGGCGAGGACGGACCCGGTGTGTTCGCCGACTCCCGGAAGCATGAGCGCCGGCCCGCCGCCCGCCGACGGCCCGCACCGAAGCAACGGACCGATCTGCTCGAAGCGACCCCACTCGGCGGTCGGGTAGGTCACGACTCGTCCGAGCTGCCGGTTCACCGGATCGTCCAGGATCCCTCGGCGGAACTGATCACGGTCCACCGGCTCGACCGGCTCGACCGGGATACCGAGCCCCTGGAGCGTCGCGACCCACTCGTCGCGCCGGCGCGGCCGCGAACGCCTGCTCCAGCACCGACTCGGCCTCCCGGGCGACCGCGTCGCTCGGTCCGCCGCGGAGCGGGGCGTAGGGCTCCGGAAGCGACGCGAGCTCCGGAAGCGACCGCAGGCGACGCCAGGACTCCCGATCGGGGAGCACCAGCGGCAAACCAGTGCCCGTCACCACCCCGGTAGATGCGGTAGCCCGGTCCGTAGCCGGTCTGGTCGGCGTCGAGCTCGGGTTGGCGAACGCAGCGGCCGTCGCGCATGTACACGCCGCTCTGCAGCAGCATGCCGGCACCGAGCAGGCTGGTCGCCACCCGGTACCCGCGACCGGTCGAGGCGGCCCGGTACAGCCCGGCGAGGACGCCGAGCGCGCCCACCCAGCCGCCGCACATGTCGATCGGGATCCAGGTGGCCGCGATCGGATCGTTCCCCGGCCCCCCGACGGCCCGCTCGAACCCGGTCAGGGCCTGCATCAGCGCGTCGTTGCCCGGGCGAGGCGGCCCGGGGCCCGGTCGCCCCGAAGGCACTGGCGTGGCAGTACACGGCTCTCGGATTGAGCCTGCCCACCGTCCTCCTCGCCGATCCCGAGACGCTCCGCCACCCCGACCCGGAAGTTGTGCAGGACGACGTCGGCCCACCGGATCAGGCGCTCGACGACCTCGCGGGCGCCGGGCGCCGTGATGTCGAGGGCGAGGCTGCGCTTGCCGCGTTGTGCCGCCGCCACCGCGTAGGCGGCCGCCCGCATGGCCTCGCCCTCCAGCGGTTCGACCTTGACGACGTCGGCCCCGAGGTCGGCGAGCACCTGGGCGGCCAGCGGGCCGGCCACGAACGCGGAGAAATCGACCACCCGGACGCCGTCGAGCAGACCACCGTCGCTCCCGGCCCTCGATGCAGGTGACTCGGCGACGGATCGCTCGGCTCCTCGGTCAGGGGGAAGACCGAGATGGGGGTGGCCACCAGGACGTCGCGGTGAGCACCCTCCGACCGCGCGATCGCCAGCCCCGCCTCGGCCAGATGGGGATCGGCGAGCGCCTCCCCGGGGCCGAGCACCGGCTCGCAGGGGATGCCGGCCGCCCGCAGCTGGTCGATCCAGAGGTCCCGGGCCTGGCGGACGAACACCGACCGCCACCGCGTCGGCGCGCTCGTTGAGCGCGCCGGTCGCCTGGTCCCGGTAGTACCCCTCCTGGCTCGGCTCGTCGCCCAGGACCTCGATGAGCTTGGCGTACATTCCCTTGCCGCCGAACCACACCTGGATCAGCTCGCCGTCGGCGCACCGGTAGAGGAAGTTGGGGAAGGTGGAGCCCTTCTCCCAGTAGCTCTCGACCTCGGCCGGCGCCCGTTCGGAGCGCCCGATCATGCAGCCGAGGGTGGAGAGCATCCCGTCGTAGAGGGACGTCTCGGCCCATCCCCCTCCCCCGCCCTGCGCCCGGCGGCGCAGGAGGGCCAGCACCGAGGCGCTCAGCAGGAGCGCCGCCCCGCCACCCGACGCCCGGACGTCGACGAAGATCGGGCCCGGGCGGTGACCGGCCAGCTGCGTGCAGAATCCCGCGCCTCGCCTCGACGAGGAGGCCGAAGTCCTCGACCGTGCCCCTCGCGGTCCGGCTCGGCCGACATCGTGCGTAGACCAAGGACGGGTTCAGCGGCTGCCAGGTCCGTGTAGCCGAGCCCCCGGCCCTCGACGAGCGCCTCGCTCCCGTAGACCAGCGCGACATCGGCGTCGCGGAGCAACCCCAGAATCGTCGGCTCGGTCGTCGGTGTCGCACGACGCGCTTGTCGCGGTGCCACGCCCGGCCCCACGCGAGCTCCTCGTCGATCGCCGGCTCTGTGCTCCCGACCACCCGGACCACGTTCGCGCCCAGGTCGGCGAGGACCATCCCCGGCACGCCCCCTGCCAGGCCCAACCCGAGGTCGCTGCACCCGACGGCCACCTCGACGACCGAGAGCCCGGCGAGGGGGAGCCCGGTGGCGGCGGTCCCCACTTCGTCAGTCATCGTGGCCGCTCGAGCGCGAGTCGTGGCAGCACCTCCTCGGCGGCGAGGGTGATCACCTCCAGGGTGTCGGCCGACGTCGCCGGCGAGATGATGAAGTGGCGAACGCCGGCGTCCACGTAGGCCTGGAGCCGAACGGCCATCTCTTCGGGGGTTCCCGACGGCGCGATTCTGTCGAGCATGGCGCCGGGTCGGTCGCCGTAGGCGCTACCGAGGAACGATGCCACCTCGTTGCGAGCCTGGTCGCCGTCGCGGCGGATCGACGTGTACAGGTAGATCATCCACTCGAACCCCTCGAGGCTCCGTCCGACGCGTTGCGCTTCCTCCCGGATCGTCTGAACCGAACGCTCATAGGCAGTTGGCGACATGAGATAGGGCATCCAACCGTCGCCGAGCCGTGCCGCCCGGCGCATCGCCGGTTCCTTGCGGCCCGACACGAGGATCGGCGGACCACCCGGCTGCACGGGCGACGCGGTCGCCCCGGGCGGTACCACCGCCCGCATGTGGACGTCATCAAAGTGGAAGAACCGGCCCTGATGGCTCACCGGCTCGTCCTTCCACAACAATCGAAGGATCTCGATGCTCTCATTCGTGCGCGCGCCTCGCTCGGCAAGCGGCAACCCCGACGGCGTCGAACTCCTGGCGGAACTCTCCGCCGACGCCGACGCCCACCGAGATCCTCCCGCCCGAACGGGAATCGAGATCGAGCAACTGCTTGGCGATCACGACCGGGTGATACAGGGGGAGCAGCAAGATCGCGGTGCCGACCCGGACTCGTTGCGTCCACGCGGTCATGAGCGCC
Source organism: uncultured Acidimicrobiaceae bacterium (assembly GCA_963804255.1). Classification (GTDB taxonomy): domain Bacteria; phylum Actinomycetota; class Acidimicrobiia; order Acidimicrobiales; family RAAP-2; genus Palsa-461. Next base: position 663,889 of record CAWDPK010000006.1, read on the forward strand.
AGTCGGGTGATGGCCTCGCCGCTCGTCCCGGCGGAAGGAGGTGTCCGCCCTGCCACACCGATTCGATCTGGAGGCGCTCGACCGCGGCTAACCAGAGACGGTCGGGCTCCGGAAGCGCTGCTGCGCCGAAGACGATGCGGTCATCAGCTGACAACGTGGATCTCCTCTAGACAGCAGACTTGGGCAGGACCGCGTGAGGCCCTGGGTGCGGAGATGGTAATCACCTTCATTGTGCCATCTCGTCGGAAGATATGGTCTTGAGATGCGCCGCACGTTGTTCGGGGACGAGCACGAGCTCTTTCGGGATTCGTTCCGGCGGTTCCTCGCCAAGCACGTCGTCCCCCACCGGGATACCTGGGACCGAACTGGGCTCATGGACCGGGCCGTGTTCAGTGAGGCCGGCGAGGCCGGCTTCCTGGGCTTCGCCATCCCCACCGAATACGGGGGCGGTGGAGTGAGGGACTTCCGCTACAACCTGATCCTCAACGAGGAGGTCCAGGCGGCGGCCGTCGCCGGACCAGGTCTGGGCATCACCCTGCACACCGACATCTGCCTGCCCTATCTTCTCGACCTCACAGACGAGGACCAGAAGGCTCGTTGGCTGCCGGGCGTGTGTTCGGGGGAACTGGTGACCGCCATCGCCATGACCGAACCGGGTGCCGGGTCGGACCTGGCCGGCATCAGCACGACGGCGCGGCGCGACGGGGACACCTATGTCGTGAACGGCTCGAAGACGTTCATCACCAACGGGATCAATGCCGATCTCGTCATCCTCGTGGTGAAGACCGATCCGAGCGAGAGGCATCGCGGGATCTCTCTTCTCGTTGTCGAGCGAGGGATGGACGGCTTCGAGCGAGGTCGGAACCTGGAAAAGATCGGCATGCACGCCCAGGACACGGCGGAGCTGTTCTTCAACGATGTGCGGGTGCCCGCCGCAAATCGTCTCGGGAAAGAAGGTGAGGGATTCCGCTATCTGGTGAGGAACCTCGCCCAGGAGCGTCTCTCGATCGCCGCGGCCGGACTGGCCGCCGCTCGCGCGGCGCTCGACATGACGACCGCCTACTGCAGGGAGCGCAGGGCCTTCGGACAAGAGATATCGACGTTCCAGAACACACGCTTTCGTCTGGCCGAGCTCGCCACCGAGGTCGAGATCGGTCAGACCTTCATCGACCGGTGCACGCTCGCGCTGAACGATGGCGAGCTCACCGTTGAGGAGGCCGCGATGGCGAAGTACTGGTGCACCGAGCTCCAAGGGCGGGCGGTCGATCTCGGCGTTCAGCTCCATGGCGGTTACGGGTACATGACCGAGTTTCCGATCGGCCGGGCGTATGTCGATGCCAGGGTCACCCGGATCTATGGGGGCACGAACGAGATCATGCGCGAGATCATCGGACGGGGGATCATCTAATCGGGGGCCCAAGCAGACCCGCCGCCCTGGTCAGGAGGCTCCTTCGCCACATTCGGCCCACTCATTTGGCGGCGGCGTCGCATGCGATGTGGGGAAGTGGGACAATCAAATTGATTTGCTACAGCCCTGGGCCAGGCTCTATCTCGCATCACCGTCGGTCCCTCGGTCTGAGGGGGCGTGAAACCGCTCTTCGGAGCTTCCGACGTAAAACTCAATGTACGCGGAGGGTTGAAAGTGACCCACTACCCAAGGGCGTCTCTTTGAGCACGCTCGTCTTTGAGGACGCTCGCGAGACTGGAGGCAGGGCATGGCGGGTCCATTGGCAGGAATTCGGGTGGTCGAACTGCAAGGGCGGGGGCCGGGCCCGTTCGGCGCCATGGTCCTTACCGACCTCGGCGCGGAGGTCCTCCGCGTCGCCCGTCTCGAGGACATCGCCGGCTCCGACGATGAATCCGCGACCCAGCGGAATCTGACGGGACATCGACGGATCGATCTCTTGGGCCGGGGTCGACGCATCGTGGCCATCGACCTCAAACAAAAAGACGGCGTGGGGGCGGTGCTCCGGCTCATCGACCAAGCCGACGTCCTGATCGAGCCCTTCTGCCCCGGGGTTGCCGAGCGATTGGGCATCGGCCCTGACGTCTGCCTCGAGCGCAACCCACGCCTCGTCTACGCCCGCATCACGGGGTGGGGTCAGACCGGACCCTACGCGTCCACTCCCGGACACGACCTGAATTACGTCGCGTTGTCAGGTGCCCTCGATCCGTTGCGACCTCGGGGCCAGGCACCCGCTCCACCGCTCAACCTGATCGGGGACTTCGGGGGTGGCGGGATGCTGCTGGCGGTCGGGGTGCTGAGTGCCCTGGTGGAGCGATCCCGGTCCGGCCAGGGGCAGGTCATCGACGCGGCCATGGTGGACGGAGCGGCCCTCCTGACCACGCTGTATCACGGCATGCGTGCCGAAGGACTGTGGTCCGACGTCTATGGGTCCAACGTCCTTGACCTCGGTGCACCCTTCTACAACGTCTATGAAACGGCGGATGGTCGTTACGTGACCATCGCCTGCGGCGAGCCTAAGTTCTACGCCCAGCTCCTGCGCTACCGCGGTCTGGAGGACGACCTACTTGAGCAACAGGCCGACCCCACCACATGGCCGGAAGGAAAAGAACGACTGGCAGCGGTATTCAAGACGAAGACTCGAGACGAGTGGTGCGAGGTATTGGAGGGCACGGACACGTGCTTCGCCCCAGTGCTCGGGTTGTGGGAGGCGCCCGAGCATCCGCACAACCTCAGCCGCCAGAGCTTCGTCGAGCTCGACGGCGTCGTGCAGCCCGCCCCGGCGCCGCGCTTTAGCCGCACACCGACCAGGGTGAACTCGCTCGCCGGCTCGGCCGAAGAGGCATCCGACTTCCTGGTCGAATGGGGGTTCAGACCGAGAGGAGATCGACGCCCTCAGCCGAGCCGACGTGATCGCCAGTCCGTGACGCCCCACATCTCAGCCGCTGCCGTTTGGCGAGGGGAAGCTCCTACCGGTTCGTCGGAAAACCGAGATCGACGCTGCTCTGGCCGCCATCGGGCCATCTGGACGTCACAACTTTGGGCCGGGTGTAGAAGCGAATACCTTCGGGACCGTAGATGGCCGAATCGCCAAACAGCGAGTTCTTCCAACCACCGAATGAGTGGAATGCGACCGGCACCGGAATGGGAACGTTGATGCCGATCATCCCCACCGATACCTCCCGCTCGAACCGGCGGGCGGCACCTCCGTCTCGTGTGAACAGTGCGACTCCGTTGCCGTAGGCGTTCGAATTGATGATCTCCACGGCCTCGTCGAAGTTCGACACCCGTACGACGCTCAAGACTGGCCCGAAGATCTCGTCGTCATAGACGCCCATCCCCGGCTTCACGTCGTCAACGAGTGAGCAGCCGAGGAAGAAGCCTTCGCCGACCTTCACCTGGGAGCCGTCGACCACGACTCGGGCTCCCTCGTCGGATGCCGCCTCGACATAGGAGCGCACCCTGTCGCGGTGCTGCAGTGTGATGAGGGGGCCCATCATCGATGTCGGGTCGTCACCGGGACCGATGACGACTTGCGGGATCCGATCGGCGATGGCGCTGACCAAACGGTCGGCGACGTTGCCGACCGCGACAACGACTGAGATTGCCATGCACCGCTCGCCAGCCGATCCGTAAGCGGCTGATATCGCGGCATCCGCTGCCGTGTCGACGTCGGCGTCGGAGAGCACGACCATATGGTTCTTCGCGCCGCCCAACGCTTGGACCCGCTTTCCCTGCCGAGTCCCCGTCTCATAGATGTGCCGCGCCACGGGTGTACTGCCGACGAAGGACACCGCGTTGACGTCGGGGTGGCCAAGCAGCGCCTCGACAGCCTCAGCATCTCCTTGGACGACATTGACGGTACCGTCCGGGAATCCGGCCTCCTGCACGAGCTCAGCCAACATCAACGATGCCGAGGGGTCCTTCTCCGACGGCTTCAGCACGAAGGCATTCCCGCACGCCACTGCGTTGGCAAGCATCCACAGCGGCACCATGACCGGGAAGTTGAACGGGGTAATGCCCGCGACGACCCCCACCGGGTGCAGAACAGTGTGCACGTCCACCCCCGTGGACACCTCGGAGCTGAACGAACCCTTGAGGAGGTGAGGGACACCGCAGGCGAAGTCGACGCATTCGAGGCCTCGAGACACCTCTCCCTCGGCGTCCGTGAGGACCTTGCCGTGCTCGGCCGTCACCTTCGCCGCCAGATCCTTGCGATGCACGAGGACCAGCTCTCGCAATCGGAACAACAGCTCGGCCCGTTTCCCCAGGGGAGATGCCCCCCACTCCCTCGACGTTTCCACGGCCGAGCGGACCGCCGCGTCGACCTGGGCGGAAGACGAAAATTTGACCTCTGCTACTTGAACGCCCCGGGCGGGGTCATAGACCGGTCCTCCTCGGCCAGAATCTCCCGGCTCGGACCGACCCCCTACCCAGTTACCGATGGTCTTCATACCCGGCACCGCGGGAATCAGATGCGGTAGAGCTTCCGGGCGGTCTCGCCCAGAATCTTGCGACGAACTTCAGGCGCCAGACGTGGCCATCTTTGCCTCGACGGCCCCGAGCGGATTCGGGTACAAGCAAGTCGGGTGCGGAAAGTCCGTCTCGAACATGATGCTGTCCTCGCCAACCGCGTCGATCAGGTCCGGGAGCTTGTTGTGGTTGTTCTCGAACCAGAACGTCGCGTACATGTTGCTCTTGAAATACTCGGAGGGCAACTTCTTCAGGGAGGCGAACTCCTCAGGCGCGTTCTCGCTCATCTCGTAATCGAGCGCTTCCAAGATGAACGGAATCCAGCCACAACCGCTCTCGACCGACACCATCTTGATGTCCGGATGCCGATCGAATATGCCCGACACGATCAGGTTGCTGACCACTCGGGCGTTGCCGATGAAGAGCAGGGTGCCCCCGAGAGCGAGGCGCGTGTTCGCTGCGTGCGAAGGCCAGGGGTACTTGCCGAAGAAGGACATGGCAGTCACGCTGGCCCCGATGTGGAAGTGCACGGGCAGCTGCAGGTCCGTGCAGACTTCCCAGAACGGGTCCCATGCCCGGTTGGCCAGGTCTGGAGCACCCAGATCCTGAGGATCCGAGGTCATGTTGACGCCCCGTGAACCCAACGCCGCGACACGCTTCGCCTCGGCGATGCATGTGTCGATGTCCCATGCCGGCATCAGCGGGAGGGGAAGGAGCCGGTTGTTCGACTCAGCCTGGATCTCCGCCTGCGCATCGTTGTAAATCTCTATCGCCAATCGGCAGAGCGCCTCGTCGTCCACCATTCCGAGGTCCTGGCCGCCGAGGCCGATGGTGCTGGGAAAGATGATCTGCGCGTCGATACCGCATTCGTCCATGACCGTAATGCGGACCTTCGGATCGTAGGCCCCTTCATGGACCTGATCGATGGTCCAGTGGTGCAACGCGATGTCGGCGGACTCCTTCGACCCATCACGGGCGACCACACCGCCAGCGCTGAATCGGCCCACGGGGTGGCCATCGAATACCCACGTGAGTTGGCCATCCACATCCTCGACGCGGGGCACCCGATCCTTCACCGACGCCGGAGCCCGGCTCGTGAACAGGTCGGGTAGCTCGCACCAGTGTGAGTCGGCGTCAACGACAAAAATACCGTCCGAGGTCGCCATTAGTCCTCCTAATTGGCCCTCATTGGGCCCAATTGGCCCGGAGGTCCTCAGAGCCCGAGAATCAGAGCCCGAGAACCGCCGGTCGACTGTACCACCGCAAGAAAGTAGTCACTCACCTAGTTCCGGCGCGGCGAGCTGGCGCGTCCGGCCTACAGGACGACCGTTCGGACGCCTTCCGCCCGGTGCAGGGCGTCCAGCCCGTCGTTGATCTCATCGAGCGTTATGCGCCTCGACACGAGGGAACCGAGGTCCAGCTTCCCCATCTCGGCAAGTGCGATGAACCGAGGGAAATCCCGCAAGATCTGTGCACCGCCCATCACCGAGCCAGCGAGTCGTTTCCCTGAAAACACCGTCCGGAAGGCCGGAAGGGACAACGTCGCATCCATGGGAGGCATGCCAACGAGCGTCACCGTACCCCCGCGGCGCGCCATGTCTACGGCCTGGAGCATGAGCTCGGCGCTGCCGACCACCTCGAAGCTGTAGTCGACGCCGCGCCCGTGCGTCAGAGCCCGGACCTGCTCGACAGGGTCGGCCTCGGCAGGATCAAGCACATGGGTAGCCCCGACGGCGAGGCTGGCCTGGCGACGAGACGGCGCGGGGTCGATGCCGATGATGACGGCTGCACCTGCGATTCGCGCTCCTTGGATCACGGATTGGCCGACACCCCCGCAACCGATCACCGCGACGTTCGAACCCGGCACGACACCAGCCGTGTTGAGTGCGGCCCCCAGGCCCGTCGTGACGCCGCACCCGAGAAGGGCGAGCTCCTCATCGGCAAGGTCGGTCTCAACTGGGACCACGGACGCTTCATGGACCACCATCGCCTCTGCGAACGTCCCGCACCCGCACAGGGCAATGGCCGACCCGCCGTCCCCTACCCTCCAGCGCTCGGTCGTCCTGAACCGTGTTCCCCATGTCACACATGTTCGACATCGAGTTCACGCACCACCAGCACGAGCCACACGCCGGGGAGACGGACGCGAGGACGCGGCTACCGACAACGGACGCGGCGAACGTCGGAGCCCACCTCCTCGACCACCCCGCACCCTTCGTGGCCAGGCACGAAGGGGAAGGGTGTGGGCGTCATTCCTTCGATGGCGGCGAGATCCGTGTGGCAGATCCCGCTCGCTGCCAACCTGACCAGAACGTCGTTCGGCCCGATCGCCGGTGTGGGCCAGGTCTTCGACGACCAACGGCTTGCCGAGTTCATAGGCGACAGCAGCCCTCATCGGGTCACCCGATCCACGTCCCGGACGCGATGACGCTCGTTCATCGAGCGGGAGGGAACGCACGTGAGCAAGCACTCGCTCATCTTACGGGACGCCGGTCGGGCGGTCGCCGGCGGCCCCCGGGTGCGTTCGTCCGAAGGAGGACTCGACTCGTCCGGACGAAGATCGACCAGGTTTCCCCCCTTGACCCCAGGCCAGATGCCGTATTGTTCCCGTGATGCATTCGTTGCAGAAGCAAATGAGGAGGGCCCATGCCTAAGCAGTCGACGCGTTCTCGAACAGGCCGTCGGCAGCGCCCCGCGGGCCCGCAGACTCACCGCTGAAGCCCGAAAGAGCTCCATCCTCAAGGCCGCCCGAAAGGCCTTCAGCGAGACCGGTGACGTCAACGGGACGACGATAAAGGTCATCGCCGAGCATGGCGGCATCAGCGAAGGGGTCATCTACCGGCACTTCGAGAGCAAGGACCAGCTCTTCTACGAGGCGGTCGTCGAACCGCTTCGGGAGGCCATCGACAAGCTCGTGGCGGCAAGCGAGGTTGTCGACCGCGACAAGCCCCTCAGCCCAGAGCGACAGTTGGAGACCTTGAACGGGCTCTACCACCAGTTGATCTCCACCCTGGAAGAGCTCCTTCCTCTTCTCGGTCTGGTGCTCTTCGGGGACCCCAAGGTGGCCGAGCGCTTCTACAAGGAGAACTTCGCCGTGGCGATGGACCGGTTGGCCGACGCCTGGCGTGACGTCGAGCGCCGTTACGGATTCGAATTCGAATCCCCGGATATCTCAGCCAGAGCCGTGATGGGCATCGCCCTGACCCTCGCCCTCGAGAGCCACCACAACAATCGGTTCGACCGTGACCGAGCAGTGAGGTTGGCCACACAGGGCACCATCAAGGGATTCTTCCCCCCGCTCACGCCCAAGCACGGGCCCAGCTGAACCCAACGGCAACGCCGCTCGCCTCCGGGAAGCGAGCGTTGACTCACTTGGGCGTCTGGTGAAACAGTACTGACGAGTTGTTCACTCCCTATCTCGTCACTACTCCTTGGAGGTGAGTCGTGGGTGGGAATGTCGAGCTGGTGGAGGAACTGGGTCGCCGATTCCGAGCTGGCGACTGGGACGGAGCGTTCGAGCTGTTCCATGCGGATTTCCGGATTCAGCAGCCCGATTCGCTTCCCCATGGCGGTTGGCACGATGGGCCAGAGGGCATGAAGCAGATGTCAGCGTCGTTTGGTCAGTATTGGACCCGCACGATCAGCAGATCCCACCATGCACGGCTGTGGGGATGCCGTCGTCCAGGTCACGACACAGACGTGGACGTCGAAGGAAACAGGTCGTTCAGCGACCGTCGACGTCGTCGAACTCTTCTCCTTCACCGAAGGTCTCATCGGGGAGATCAGGGTGTTCCAACAAGACACCCATCTGCTGCTCGGAACCCTCGCCGACATCTGAACCTCGAATTGCACCGACGGGACCAGATGACGCTCACAGAATGCTGGCGACACGGGTGCGGCCCCTTCAATCGGCGACCCGGACGCTCGATCGGAACTGACCAGCGTCTCCGTCAGGACCTCGAGACGCGACCACGGCTCTCGAAGATCGCTCTCCAGCCCATGATCGCGACCCGAATCGAGATGATCTCTGTCGTGTCGCCAGTGGACCCCTCGCCGCTGAGAGGCCCGGCCATCGAAGGGAGCACTAGATGCCCACCACCGGCGCCGTCGACGTACCCGTCGTACCGTTCTTGAGTTCAGACCCAAAAGAGCATCTGATCGGCGGCAAGTGGGTCGGGGCGGCATCCGGAAAGACGTTCCCCAGCATCAACCCGTCGACCGGCGACGTGCTGGCGCGATTGGCGGAGGGCGATGTCGAGGACGTGAACCGAGCCGTCGCTGCCGCTCGCGCTGCCTTCGTCGGTCCGTGGAGACGGTTCAAGCCAAGCCAGCGCCAGGAGCTCCTGTGGGCGCTCGCGACCGCGATGGAGGAGAACTATGAAGAGCTCCGACTCCTCGAGGCGCTCGACATGGGGGCACCGATTGGACCACCACGATCCAAGAGAGGACCAGCCTGGGAGGCCGGAGTCCTGAGGTACTTCGCCGGATGGGCGACCAAGATCCACGGACAGACGATTCCCAACTCGATCCCCGGCTCGATCTTCAGCTACACCCTCAAGGAACCCGTCGGCGTCGTGGCGGCGATCGTCCCCTGGAACCGGCCGATCAGTAACGCCGTCTGGAAGATCGCGCCGGCGCTCGCCACTGGTTGCACCATCGTGCTCAAGCCAGCCGAGGAGGCCAGCCTCGCTGCCCTGCGCATCGGCGAATTGGCGACCGAGGTGGGAGTGCCCGATGGTGTCTTGAACGTCGTGACGGGATTCGGGGAAACGGTGGGGGCCGCCCTCGCCGAGCACCATGACGTCGACAAGGTGGCCTTTACCGGTTCCACGGCCACCGGCCAGCTCATCGTCCGAGCGAGCGCCGGCAACCTGAAGCGGGTCTCGTTGGAGCTCGGCGGCAAGTCACCCGACATCGTCTTCGCGGATGCGGATATGTCGCGGGCCGTTCCGGGCGCAGCGATGGGTGTGTTCAGCAACTCGGGCCAAGTGTGCTGTGCGGGTACGCGGATCTACATAGAACGCCCGGCCTACGACGACTTCATCGATGCCATCTCCGAATTTGCGAATCGCCTGAGGGTCGGGAACAGCCTCAACCCCGAAACCCAGATCGGACCACTCGTATCGTTGGAACAGCTCAGCCGAGTGCTCGGTTACCTGGACCTCGCACCCTCGGAGGGTGCCAGGGCTACAGCCGGTGGTCGACGCCTCGAAGGCGAGAACTTGGCCAATGGATATTTCGTTGCGCCCACCGTGCTTGCCGACGTCCGGGATGACATGCGCGTGGCCCGTGAGGAGATCTTCGGCCCCGTCGCGTGCGGGATGCCGTTCGACTCCATCGAGGAAGTGGCCACAAGGGCCAACGACACTGCCTTCGGACTCGCTGGGGGCGTATGGACTCGTGATGTCGGGAAGGCCCACCGCCTAGCTCGTGAGTTGGGGTCTGGGACGGTATGGGTGAACTCGATGCTGCTGTTCGACCCTGCGGTGCCCTTCGGCGGCTACAAAATGAGCGGTTGGGGTCTTGAGATGGGTGAGCGCTCCCTCGACGAGTACCTCAATGTGAAGTCGGTCTGGATCAATACGGATTGATCCCACAAGAAAGCGAGTCCACAGTGCGACGATCGGCAGAGCGATAGACAAATGAAAACAAACGCGGCATTGCTCATGGAGCAACCGGGGAAGTGGGAGGTCGTCGAGACCGATCTCGACCCACCGAGGGAGCACGAGGTGCTGGTCCGCATGGTGGCCTCGGGCCTCTGCCACTCTGACGATCACGTGGCCAAGGCCGATGGGAAGGTGTCACACTTTCCCTACTGCGGTGGCCACGAGGGCGCAGGCGTCATAGAGCAGGTGGGGTTGGGCGTCCGTGGTCTCGAACCGGGCGACCATGTGGTGACATCGTTCATTCCTGGCTGCGGCCGGTGCCGGTGGTGTGCGCACGGCATGCAGAACCTTTGCGACAGCGGTGCTCTCCTGTCCGGTGGAGCTCAGCTCGACGGCGGCTTTCGCATGCACTACCGGGGACAGGATGTCGCGCGATCTTCCCTGATCGGGGCGTTCTCAGAGTGGAGCGTCATGTCAGAGTGGTCGTGCGTCAAGGTCCCCGAACGCTTCCCGCTTCGCTCAGCCGCCCTCCTCGGCTGCGCTGTTCCCACTGGATGGGGATCCGCGGTGATCGCCGCCCAAGTGCAGCCAGGTGACGTTGTCATCGTCATGGGCGTGGGCGGAATCGGCATCAACGCAGTGCAAGGTGCGGCGCACGCCGGCGCGATGCTGGTCATCGCAGCCGACCCGGTGAAACTCAAGCGTGAAGCCGCTCTGCGCCTGGGGGCCACCCATGCGGCGGAGTCCATCGGAGAGGCGACCGAGATTGCCCGGTCCGTGACAAACGGACAAGGGGCCGATTCGACCATCGTCTCGGTGGGCGTCCTCACCGGGGAACACGTCGCCGAGGCTTTCGACTCGATCCGCAAGGGCGGAACCGTCGTCGTCACGGCGGTCGCGCCCATGGACACGATTGGGATCCCGATCAGCCCCTTCATGCTGGCTATGTTCCAAAAGCGACTGCAGGGGTGTCTGTACGGGATGATGGCGCCGTCGGCCGATGTCCCCCGCCTACTCAGCCTGTACGAGCACGGCATGCTCAAGCTCGACGAGCTGGTGTCCCGCACCTACACGCTCGAGGAGATCAACGTGGGTTATGAGGACATGCACGCAGGGACGAACATCCGGGGCCTTGTCGAGTTCTCCCATTCGTGAGGGCGTCGTGGGCTGGCCCTCCCTTGAAAGGCCCGACCCAGTGGTGGAAAGTATTAGTAAATGGGCGTTCACTCACTTACTCTCCCCATGCGCCTGGAGGTGGTTCGATCGTGGAATACGAGCTGATTGACGCGGATGGGCACTATTACGAGCCCGATGAGTGCTTCAGCCGGCACATCGAGGCCCGGTTCAAGGACTCGACGGTGCGAGTCGAGCGTGGCACTGACGGGCTAGGAGCCTGTTGAACAAAGGCTGGTCCGGGCGTAGTTTCGGACCTGCAAGTCCGGGCTATGTCCGAACCGAAGCGCCGGCATGAAAATGGGTTGAAGCCGGCCACCCTGGATGGGCTGTGCCCGAGGTGAGGTCCCATTTTTGACGACCCGGGCTTGCGCGTCTGGTCTCAGATGGGGAGTTGCCAGCCTCCGTCGTTGACCAGGCCGAGGTTGACCAGCCGGCGCAGATTGATGGCGGCGGCCCGATGGGACAGGCCAAGCTGATTGCGCTGCACCCCTCGGAACCTGACCCGGCGGTTGCCGTTGGAGACAAGCCAGGCAATTGACCGCTCGACCATGGGCCGCCAGCGTCGGTAGTCCTCGAGGCCGTCTGCTTCTCGCCACTGCCGTCGAGCCGCCACTAACTCGTCGTCGTGAGCTGTGATGTCCAAGTGCCGGCCATCGCGGGCGGTAGTACAGCGCTCTCGCAGCGAACAGCTGGCGCAGTTCGTTCGGAAGTTCGCGCCATGGCGCCTGATGGCGACGGTGACTTTGGCCGGGCAGGTGACTGTGCGTGCGGCATGGTCTATGACGAAGTCGTCGCGACCGAAGCCACCAGGGATCGCCGATCGTGAGGGGAAGGGCTTGATGACCTGGTGGTGACCGTGGGCGCGTAGGTGGGCCCTTGTCTCTCCTGACCCATAGGCCGAGTCGGCCAGGATGTCCAGGCCCTCAGGCTCTGCAGCCAGCAGATCGACCGCGGTCTTGGCGTCCGAGACGTTGGCCGGGGTGAGGATCGCCGAGGTGACAAGTCCGGTCTCGGGCTCCACCGCCACGTGCGCCTTGTAGCCGTCTCGATAGGTGGAGACGGACTTGTGCATGTGGCGGGTGTCTGGGTCGACGGTCGAGATGACCCGGTCAGGAGCCACCCGCTGGGCAATCCTCCAGGTCCCCTCGTCGTCTTGTTCGACGTCTTGGCCAGCGATGAGTGCCAGCAGCCCGAGTGCGCCGGAGGCTTCGTCGTCGATCGAATGCGCGTCGAGGGCGCTGAGCAGGTGCAGAGCGTCGGTGACCAACGAGTCCACCAACTCGGCCGTGGCCACGGGGTCGTCCCAGGCGATGAGGGGCTTGCCCGAGGCGTCGTAGTCGTGAGCGCCGAGGGGGACCTCGAGGGCTCCGGGAACCACCCGGCGGACCCGGCGGATGGCCGAGATCAGCTGGGTCACGGTGTCTTGGGTGGCCACGGCATCGTCGAGGAGTGTCGAGTCGAGGGCCCGACGGGTCTTGCCCTTGAGGACTCCGGTGGCATCGATCACCGCTCGCACGGCGTCGAAGATGCGCTCGGGCGCTTCGGAGCGGCGAAGCCTGGTCCGCCAATAGGTGAGCACGGAGAAGTCGAAGCCCTCGTCGGTCAGAGCGAGGCCACAGGCCACCTTCCAGCTGATGCGGTCTCGCAGTGCCCGGGCGGCGTCACGATCAGAGAGCCCCTCGAGGGCCTGGAGGACCATGACCGACGCCACCACGTCGGCGGGCACCGAAGGTCTACCGCGGCGCGACGGGAATAGGTCCTCGAACATCTCGTCGGGGAAGAGCTCTTGGCGATGGTCGGCCAAGAACGCCTCGACACTTCCGTCGGGAATGAGCTGGCGGCACAGCGCCGCCGCGTCGAGGAACTCACGGTTGGGATCGCTGTGTCCTTGCACCTGCCAATTCTCGACGATTGGCACCCAAATCGCGAGCACCAAACCGCCTATTTGTTCAACAGGCTCCTAGGCCGGCTGTACCTGGAGGACAGACGCATCTTCATGAGCGTCATGCCGGGCGACCACGCGTCTGCGCCAGGGGCTTTGCAGGGGCTGTTCATGGGCGAGGTTCCCGACGGCTTCACTCACCGGGAGGTCATCAACGCGAAGGACTACCCCGCCTTCACCAATCGGACGGCCCGACTTGCCTTGATGGACGAACAAGGCGTGGAAGCAACCATCATGCTCCCCACGCTTGCTGTCGCCGTCGAGCAGGACATGATCGACGACATCGAACTTACGTTTGCAAGCCTGCGCGCGTTCAACCGTTGGCTAGAGGAGGACTGGGGTTATGGAGCCGAAGGGCGCATCTTCGGCGTGCCGCTGCTGTCCCTTCTCGACCTGGACGAGGCCCTGAAGGAGTTCCATCGAGTTGTGGAGCTGGGAGCACGGCTGGTCCACCTTCGGCCGGGACCAGCGGGGGGCCAATCGCCCGCTCATCCGATGTTCGATCCGTTCTGGGCCGCCGTGGCCGAAGCAGGCGTCGGCGTCCTTTACCACGTGTCGAACAGCGGCTACAACCACTTCTACGGCTCGCTCTGGTCCGAGGACCCCTCCAATCCGTCACACATGCAGTCCCCGCTGCAGTGGGCTCTCTGCAACACCGAACGGCCATCGTCGACACACTGACAGCTTTGTCACTCCATAACCTCTTTGTCCGCCATCCCAAGGTGAAGATCCTCTCGATCGAGAACGGGACCGGATGGGTCAGGGCTCTTCTCAAGTCGGTGGACAAGGCTGCCGCACTGGGGCGACGAGGTCCGATGATCGGCGGCCTCCTCCCCTCTCGGCCGAGCGAGCTCCTCGCCCAGCACCTATGGGTATCGCCGTTTCCCGAGGAAGATGTTCTCCAGCTGATCGAGACGCTCGGGGCGGACCACATCCTTTTCGGTTCCGACTATCCTCACCCGGAGGGTTTACGGGAGCCTGCCGACTTCATTGATCGTCTTACTTCGTGCGACCCGATTACGATTCGTAAGATCCTTCGCGGCAACACGGCTGAGTTTCTCGAGATTCCCGATAAACAGCCCGTCGCTGCGTCGCTCTGAGTCCAACCGCCCGGCCAGGAGGTCCCATGTCGTTCAACTGGTTTGTCTCGGTCGATGACCACCTCATCGAGCCAGCTCGCCTGTGGCAAGAACGGGTGCCAGAGAAATGGAGGGACGAGGCCCCGCACATCGTACGAGACGGTAAGTCGGAGTTCTGGGTCTACGAGGATCGCCAAATCGTGACGACCGGTCTCAACGCCGTGGCCGGCAAGCGTCGTGAGGAGTTCTCTCCCGAGCCGATCACCTATGAGGACATGCGTCCCGGCTGCTATGAGCCTGCGGCTCGAGTGGCCGACATGGATCGAGGCTTCGTGCTCTCGTCCCTCCTCTTTCCCTCATTTCCCCGCTATTGCGGGCAGGTGTTCCACGAGGCGAAGGACAAGGAACTGGCGCAAGTATGTGTCCGAGCATGGAATGACTTCATCCTGGAAGAGTTCGCGGACGCATACCCCGGGCGCTTCATCCCCATGATGATCATTCCGCTGTGGGACCCGTCTGCTGCCGCCAAGGAGATCGAGCGCACGGCGGCACGGGGTGCCAAGTCCGTCGCGTTCTCGGAGAACCCCACGAAGCTCGGACTCCCCTCCATCCACACCGAGTACTGGGACCCGATGTTTCGAGCCGCCGAGGAAGCCGGGTTTGTGGTGTCGATGCATGTCGGCTCCTCGTCCAACTTGATCAGGACGTCAGACGACATGCCTACATTGGCGTTCATGGCCTATTCCGCCGCCGCGAACCAGGCCGGCACGCTGCTCGATTGGCTGTTCAGCGGCAACTTCGAGAAGTTTCCCGGGCTGAAGATCGCGCTGTCCGAGGGTTCCATCGGATGGATCCCCTACTTCCTGGAACGGGCTGAGCAGGTCGTGGACAAGCAACGCTTCTGGGCCTCCCGCTTCGACATCAACATGAACGCGAGCCACGATCGCGGTGAGGAGAAGGGCGCGGCCAGTTTCTCGCTCGACACAGATGTCCGGCGCCTCTTCCACGACCACGTCTATGGGACGTTCATCGATGATCAAGCGGGGATCCGTCTCCTCGACATCATCGGCGAGGACAACGTCATGCTCGAATGCGACTACCCGCACTCGGACTCGACGTGGCCCGATTCCGTGAGCCTGGCCCGCAAGTGGCTCTCCCACCTCCCCGACGACGTCCAGTACAAGATCGCCGTGGGCAACGCCGCACGCGTGTACAACTTCACCCCCGCCGAACCACCCGCATTGACGGCTTGAACCTCGCCTGACGGATCAGCGTTGTGATCGGTGCTGATGCCGCTGGCCCGCCGGGGGACATCATCGGGTCCTCCGAGGAGGCAAAGGACATCAGCGCCAGCATCGCTGGCCTTACCGTCCCCCAGCTGCTGGTTCGCCAGTCAAAGACGCGAACCGACGAGCCGAGTATTCAGTGGCGGAGCGAGGGGAACTGGCACGCCTGGACGTGGCGGCAATACGGCCATCTCGTGGCCCGGCTGTCCGGCGCACTCGTGCGGCTCGGCCTCGGGCGCGGGGACAGGGTCGTATTGATGATGCAGCCCCGGCCCGAGTTCCATGTGGCCGATTCCGCCGTGATGCTCCTGGGTGGGTGCCCGATCTCTATCTACAACTCGTCGCCGCCCGCCAAGATCCGGTCCCTCGTCGATCACTGTCGGGCCAGCGTGATCATCGTCGATGACATCGGCCGCTTGGCGTCGGTGCTGGATGCGCGCCCAGAGCTACCTCGGTTACGCCACGTAATCCTGGTCGACTCGGGTGGGCCGGAGACTCCCACCAGTGTCCTGCGGTGGGAGGACCTCATCGCTGCCGATCCCGTCGATCTCGAGTCCTACGCCCGGCTCGGTCGTCCGGACGACCTGTGCACGGTCGTCTATACGTCCGGTTCCACCGGCGAACCGAAGGGCGTCATGCTCGACCATGCGGCGGTGCTCTGGACGTGCGAAAGCTACGTCCGTCGGCTCCAGCTGGACCTCACCGGGGCACGCTGGCTCAGTTACCTTCCGGTGGCCCACATCGCCACCCGGCTCTACGCGCAGTACTTGCACGCGTACGCGGGGCTCGAGGACATCACGTGTCCCAATCCCAATGACGTCGAGTCAGTGCTGGTGGACCGGCCACCCCAGCTGTTCTTTGCCCCCCGCGAGTCTGGGAGCAGAACCTTGCTTCGCTGAGGGCCTCGGTCGAAGCCGGTGGCGACCCGACGCAGCGCTTGCGGCTCCGCGAGGCAATGGAGATGAGCCAGCAGGCGGCGCTGATCGAGCTCGAGGGGGGCACGGCACCTCCAGAACTGGCCCGCCGGCGCGACCAGGCCCGGCCGCTGTGCCAGGAGTTACGAAGCCGGATCGGCCTCGGCGACCTCATCACGGGGGCCACCGGGGCAGCCCCCACGACGCCGCTCATGATCGCGGCCTGGATCGGACTCGGGGTGCCCATGTTCGAGGGTTACGGCCTCAGCGAGTCGACCGGGATGCTTACCGTTGATCCCTTCGCCTATCGGTTCGGTCGCGTCGGACGGCCGATGCCCGGCGTGCAGCTGCGGGTCGGCTCCGACGGCGAGCTGCTGTTTCACGGGGGCAATGCCTTCAAGGGGTATCTCAACGATCCCGAGCAGACTGCCCAGGTGCTCGATGCAGACGGCTGGGTACGTACCGGTGACCTAGCGCGGCTCGACGACGGCTACGTGGTACTCGAGGGTCGCAAGAAGGAACTGATCATCACCTCGGGCGGGGAAAACGTCTCTCCGGTTGCGGTGGAGCTCGCGTTATTGGCGATGCCACTCATCGGGCAGGCGTGCGTCGTGGGAGAAGGTCGGCCGTCCCTTGGAGCTCTCATTGTCCTGGACCCCGACGCCACATCAGACTGGGCGGCGGCGCACGACGTTCCGACTGGGCCCGGCCGCGAGTTGCACCGAAGCGCTGCGATCATCACCGAGGTCACCAGAGAGATCGCAGCCGTGAACACCCAGCTGACCAGGCCTGAGAGGGTGTTGCGCTTCTGCCTTCTACCCCATGAGTGGCTGATCGACTCCGACGAGCTGACGCCGACGGGGAAGCTGCGCCGAAACAACATCGCCGACACTTATGAAGCGCACATCACCAAGATGTTCGGGGGCCCGGCCAATGTCCCCTCGGCAAACCAAGGTTCCTAGCGGATCAGGCCAGCCCTCTCGCCCGATGCGGGGGCACCCCTCTTTGGGCGCGAGGTGCCGCGAAGAGGAGTGCCGATCGAACATCTCGACGGCAGCTTCCGTCAAGTCTTGGCGAGCTTGTTCGTGACGTGCGTGCCGCTCGAGTCCCAGGTGTAGAGGAAGATTGGTCCGTTCCCGTCCTGATGACCAGGGCCGACCTCCCTACCGGGGCTCTCAGCCTCGGAGGCGGTCGTGGCCAGGAACTCCCCCACCCGGCCGCCGTGAAACGACTTGTTGAGGGCCGACTTGGCCAGGGCTCGTTGGGCGAAGCGGGCTGGGAATCTGACCCACTGCCAGCGGTTGCAGCTGCCCTCCGGCGGTCCTATAGTAAGTGAGTAGATACTCATCTCTTCGGCCGAAGGAGCGCGGGACGATGACTGATCTAGCCCGAGCCGAAGTTGCTCTTTGCGAGCGATACGCGGTTGCCGACGTCGACTCCCACATCATCGAGCCCGCAGACCTTTGGACGTCCCGGGTGCCGGCCAAGTGGGGCGAACTGGTTCCTCATGTGAAGTTCGACGAGCGCAGCGGTGAGGACCGCTGGTACGTGGGTTCGAAGCGGCTCTTCGGCGTTGGCGCATTTGCTCAGGCGGGATGGCGGGAATATCCCCCCTCGCATCCCCGCCATCTGGACGAGGCCATCCCCGCGGCCATCGACGCCAAGGAGCGGCTGACCTACATGGACCAGGTCGGCGTCTATTACCAGCTGCTCTATCCGAACATCCTCGGTTTCCACAGCCACGTCTTCTTGAACCAGATGGATCACGCTCTCGCCGCGGAGTGTGTGCGCGCCTACAACGACTGGTTGAGCGAATTCTGCTCGGCCGACTCTCGCCGACTCATCCCGATGATGATGCTTCCCTTCTGGGACATCGAGGCATCACTCGTCGAGATGAAGCGGGCCTACGAGATGGGACACAAGGGTGTTTTATTCGCAGCCCGATACGACAAGGTGGGTCTCCCACGGCTCATCGACGATCACTGGGAACCACTTCTTTCACAGGCCCAGGAAATGGGGCTGAGCTTGAACTTCCATGTCGGCTTCCTCTCCTCGGACGAAAACCTCAAGGGGGCTGTCGACCAATCGAAAAAGATGGACTTCACCCGCGAGAGTTCGCTCAACCTTCTCGGCAATGCCGCTGGCATTGCCGAGGTGGTCCTGAGCGGAGTATGCCATCGGTACCCTGAACTGAATTTCGTCTCGGTGGAGAACGGTGCAGGTTGGCTGCCGTTCTTGGCCGAGAGCATGGACTGGCAGTGGCTCAACGTCGGGGCGCACAAGGACTATCCGGACCGACTTCTGCCGAGCGAGTACCTGTGGCGCCAGATCTACGGCATGTACTGGTTCGAGCGGGCCGCGATGCGCTCGGTGATCGACCAGTTGAGCGACAACCTCATGTTCGAGACCGACTTCCCCCATGCCACCAGCCTCTCCCCCGGACCCGCGTCGGAATCCCCGAGCCCGCGTGACGTGATGGAGATCTCCCTCGGAGGGCTGCCGGACGAAATCATCGGGAAGGTGCTCCAGCACACCGCAACCAAGCTGTACCACCTGGAACCGCCGTCTCGGAACTGACGCTGACCGGACTTGGCATCCCGACCAGCCATTCCGGCGGGGCATGTTGGCGCGGCCGGCCCGGCTCGAGTCACGCCATCGATGCCAGATAGCGAGCGTTCGCTCACCATGTTATTTTGCCGGTGACAGGCTGAGGGGAGCCGTCTTGGACGATCGCTTGCTGCAACGACACCGCTTCTACGTCGGAGGAGAGTGGGTCAAGCCGGCGAAGCCGGAATTCTTCGACGTCGTCTCACCATCGAGCGAAGAGGTAGTGGGCCAGGTCCCCAACGCGACCCCAGCGGACATCGACCGCGCCGTCGAAGCCGCCCGCGTCGCGTTCGACGACGGACCGTGGCCCAGGATGAGCCCCGAGGAGCGTTCGGAGGTGCTCGCTCGCGCCGCCGATCATCTCCGGCAACGGACGAGCGACATCGCGGAGGTCACGACAGAGGAGATGGGCTGTGCAATCAGCCAGGCTCCGGCCGCCCAGACGGGCTTGGTCGCACCGGTCTTCGACTTCTACGCGACGCTGATTCGGACATTCGAGTTCGAGCGTCAGGTTGTCACGGGGGAACGAGCCAGCCTGGTCACATTGGAGCCGGTTGGAGTCGTCGCGGCGATCATCCCGTGGAACGCCCCGGTCACGTTGGCCGCGTGGAAGACCGCTCCCTCACTGGCGGCGGGATGCACCGTCGTGATCAAGCCACCGCCGGAGGCCCCACTCGAGCAATTTCATCCTGGCCGAGGCCCTCGAGGAGGCAGGCGTCCCTCCCGGCGTCGTCAACGTCGTGCCAGCGGGCCGTGAGGTCGGCGAGCACCTCGTGACCCACCCGGGCACCGACAAGATCGCTTTCACCGGTTCGACGGCAGCGGGCAAGCGAATCATGAGCCTGTGTGGGGACCAGGTAAAGCGAGTCTCGCTGGAGCTGGGCGGGAAGTCAGCAGCCGTCCTCCTCGATGACGTCGACGTGGCCGCCATCATCCCGAGACTGGTCGGCGGGGCGATGCACCTTTCGGGGCAGGTCTGCGGGGCGCACACCCGGGTGTTGGTCCCCCGAGCGCTCTACACAGAGGCCGTCGACGCCGCGGCGAACGCGGCTTGTGCGATCACCGTGGGTGACCCGCACGATCCGTCGACGATCGTCGGTCCGCTCGTTGCCGAGCGCCAGCGGGCGCGGGTCGAGGGATACATCCAAGGCGCCATCGAAGACGGCGCCCGAGTGGCGGCCGGCGGAACGCGACCGCCGCACCTTCCCAAGGGATGGTGTGTCTCGCCAACGATCTTGGCCGACGTCGACAACGGCATGCGGGTAGCACGCGAGGAGATCTTCGGGCCGGTCCTCTGCTTCATCCCCCACGATGGCGATGAGGACGCGGTCCGCATCGCCAACGATTCACCGTATGGCCTCTCCGGAGGGGTCTGGACCGAGGACCCGAAGCGGGGACTCGAAGTGGCTCGCAAGATGAGAACGGGGAGCGTGTCCATCAACGGCCACTATCCACCGTTCCCACTCGTGCCCTTCGGTGGCTTCAAAGAGTCTGGCATCGGGCGCGAACTGGGCCCCGAAGGTCTCCTCAACTTCCTCGAGCCCCGCAGCATCGGGCTTCCACCGTCTCTCCTCGCTTCCTGACCGCGCGTGGAGGCTCCGCTCTCCGGCGTTCGTGCCATGGAAGTGGCGTCGCATGTCTTCGTTCCCATGGCTGGCTCAGTCCTGACCGAGTGGGGTGCCGAAGTCATCAAGATTGAGCATCCGGTCTTCGGTGACCCGTACCGAGGGCTTGTGACCGTCGGTCTCCACAACGTGTACTGCGGGGTGGACCCGTTCTTCCAGTCAGCCAATCGGGGCAAGAGGTCGGTGGCGATAGACCTCAGCACAAACGAGGGTCGAGACCTCCTATCGAGGTTGTTGGAGGACACAGATGTCTTCCTCACAAGCTTCCGCCCACAAGCGCGTCAGCACCTTCGGATCGACGTCAACGACATCCACAAGGACAATCCATCGACCATCTATGTGCTCGGTACGGCCTTCGGAGCTCGGGGCCCAGACGCGGACCGTGGGGGCTATGACGTCGGCGCCTACTGGGCGAGGAGCGGCATGCAGCACCTGCTGACGCCGGCCGGCGCCGCGTGGCCCGAGACGGCACGACCGGCGTTCGGGGACGTTGTCGGCGGCCTCACCATCGCGGGCGCCGTCAGCGCCGCGCTGTACCGCCGCGCCTTG
The DNA here is from genome assembly GCA_963804255.1 of uncultured Acidimicrobiaceae bacterium. Taxonomy (GTDB): domain Bacteria; phylum Actinomycetota; class Acidimicrobiia; order Acidimicrobiales; family RAAP-2; genus Palsa-461. Next base: position 685,111 of record CAWDPK010000006.1, read on the forward strand.
AGCGGAGAACCGACCGTGATCCACGCCTCCCTGCTCGCGTCGGGGATGTGGCAGATTCAGCCTGACATCGTCAACGCGGGACTCGGACGACGAGGAGCCACCGCGCCGAGCACCGGACCGCTACGGGGTCTGGAACCCGCTCATGCTCCCCTATCGGACCGCGGACGACCGATTCGTCGCCCTCTCGATGTTGGCTCCGGACCCCCACTGGCCCGAGCTGTGCGTGGCACTGGGTCATCCGGAGATGGCCAAGGATCCCCGGTACATCGACATGGAAGCGAGACGCCGCAATGCCCGTTCGTGTGTCCAGGATCTCGAAGCCGTCTTCGCCCAACGGACCCTGGCCGAGTGGCTGGGAGTGCTGGCTCGCCTTGCGGGAGAATGGGCGCCGGTGCTGACGCCACGAGAGGTGCACAGCGACCCTCAGGTGGTGGCCAATGGTTACATCGCTGCTGTGGACATCGGCAACGGCGCGTCGCTGCCGCTGGTCACGTCTCCGGTGCAGTTCGACGGGAAGGCCGGACGTCCGACTCGTGGGCCGGAGCACGGCGAGCACACCGAAGAGGTGCTGCTCGAACTGGGTCTGTCGTGGACCGAGATCAGCGGGCTCAAAGAGAGAGGCACGATCCTCTAGAGCCATGCGCACAAAACACCCTTGGGAAGAGGCCGAACCGGAAGGGGGCGAGAGATGGACGCGACGGTAGGCATACCCCCCGCAGTCAACGAGGAGACCGAACAGTTCTGGGCCAACGCCGCCCAAGGGCGCCTGGTGGTCGAGCACTGCGAGGCGTGCGGGGCCGAATCGTTCCCTCCGAGGGGGATATGCCGCAGGTGCCACAGCAGGTCGATGGCGCCCGTCGAAGTCACCGGTCGTGGCCGTGTCTACAGCTTCACCGTGAACTACCAGCGCTGGCTCCCCGACCTCGAGGTGCCGTACACGATCGTCCTGGTCGAGTTCCCCGATCATCCGGGAGTGCGAGTGGTCGGGCGTCTCCGAGACGCTGATCCGCCGCGGGTCGCCATCGACATGGAGGTCGAGGTGGGGTTCGAGCCCGGACCGGGCGGCTTCGCCATACCCAGCTTCGTGCCCGTTGAGGGAGTCGGCTGATGGGCTCCGAACGCTTCGAGCGGCGGGCGGTGATCTCGGGGGTCGGCCAGTCGGCCATCGGTCGGCAGGTCCCCCGATCGGGGTTCCAGCTGACATTGGATGCGATCATGGCCGCGATCGGCGATGCCGGCCTCGGCCTCGACGACGTCGACGGCCTGGCGATGTTCCCCGGCGGCGGAAAGGCCAACCTTCCCGGCTACGCCAACGGGAACCTCTACGAGATCCAAGACGCCCTGGATATCACCACCACGTGGCGACAGGGACAGGTCGAAGGCATGAGCCTCCCGTTCTACGCGGCGGCGCAGGCCGTGGCGACGGGACAAGCCCGCCACGTCGTGATCTGGCGCACCGTGAAGGAGGGCAGCGCGGCTCGCCAGGCGGGCGGGCGGCCGGCCTACGGATCGATCCACCCCGACGCCGAGGGTCCCCTGGCGTGGCTGATTCCCGTCGGGGCGCTGTCCCCGGTCGTCCAGGTGGCCCCCTACGCCACCCGCTACATGTACGAGTACGGAGTGACTCGAGAGCAGCTGGCATGGCTCCCGGTCACCCAAAGGGTGCATGCGTCGCTCAACCCCGACGCCGTCTACCGCGATCCATTGACCGTCGACGACTACCTCGGCTCACGCATGATCTCGTCGCCAATCTGCCTCTACGACTGCGACGTCCCGGTCGACGGTTCGACGGCCATCGTGGTCTCCGCCGTCGAGACCGCCCACGACCTCCGGGCGCCGGTCCGCATCGAGGCCATGGCTGGGGTGATCGACGGCCGCCCGTCGTGGGAGCAGTGGGAGGACATGGGCCGGGTCGGCTACGCGACGGCCGCCGCCATGTGGGGCCGGACCGACCTGCACCCCGAGAGACGTCGACGTGGCCCAGCTCTACGACGGCTTCAGCATCGAGGCGGTGTGGTGGCTCGAGGCCATGGGGTTCTGCGGCACCGGCGAGGCCGGTGCGTTCGTCGAGGGGGGCGAGCGCATCGCGCTCGACGGCCAGCTGCCATTGAACACCTGGGGCGGCCAGCTGTCGGGTGGTCGGCTCCACGCCGGGTTCGGTCACACCGCCGAGGCGGTGCGACAGCTGCGAGGCGAGGCCGGAGAGCGACAGGTGGTGGGGGCAGAGGTGGTCGCGGTCACCAACGTCGGTGGATTCGAGGCTGGCGCGGCGCTACTGACGCGCTGGTGAGGGTCACAGAGATATGAGCCAGGAAAAGGGGTCACAACGTGGTTGAGCGGGCTGGACGAGTTGAAGGCAAGGTCGCGATCGTCACCGGGGCGGGTTCGACGCCCGGGCCGGGCATCGGCACCGGGAAGGCGAGCGCCGTCGTCCTCGCTCGAGAAGGAGCCAGCGTCCTGCTCGTCGACCTTTATGCAGAGCGCGCCGAGCGAGACAAGGGAGATGATCTCGGCCGAAGGCGGCAAGGCGGAGGTCTTCGCCGCTGACGTCACGAAGGCGGCCGAGTGCGAGGCCATGGTCAAGGCCGCGGTCGAGGCGTTCGGGACACTCGACATCCTCGTCAACAACATCGGGCTTGCATCGCTCGGAACGGTTGTCGACACCACCGAGGAGGCGTGGGACCGGGCCTTGGACATCAACCTCCGGACGGCCTTCTTGGCCTCGAAGTACTCGGTGCCGGTCATGGCCGAGAAGGGGGCCGGCGCCATCGTCAACATCTCGTCGATCTCGGCGTTACGCGGGGACGGCACGTTGGCATACTCGGCAGCGAAGGGCGGGCTCATCGCCATGACCATCGACATGGCGTACTCGCACGGTCGTCAAGGGATTCGTGTCAATGCCATCGCCCCCGGCCACATCACCACCCCCATGGTGCTGTCCGTTTCGGCACCCGGACCCCGAGCCGAATACATGAACACGCTCCGTTCAGAGGCAGGCTTGCTCGGGACCCCCGGGACGGGCTGGGACGTCGGGTGGGCAGCGACGTTCTTGGCCAGCGACGAGGCCCGGTGGATCACGGGGGCGGTCCTGCCCGTCGAGTCGGGGGTCCTCAGCGTGACGCCGCTGATGATGGCGCCGTACCTCCGCGCGATCCCCGAACCCTGATATCGCTTCGGAGGCCCGGTCGGCGAGCTAGTCCAGCGACCCCTGCACGGTCCCGCCGGCAGCCAGCGCCGCTAGCTGATCGGCGTCAAATCCGACAGAGGCGAGCACTTCGCCCGAGTGCTCCCCCAGACTGGGGATCGAGTGCCGACTGGCGGGCCGAGGAGTGGGCCCGAATCGAGGCGAGAAGCCTGGCTGTTCCACCAGGCCCCTCGGCCCCCAAGGGAAGCCGACGACCCGGCCGAGTTGCCGGTTGACCGGGTCGTCGAGAATGCCGGCGATGAACTCGACTCGGTCCTTCTCCACCGCGGGCTCGACCGGTACCCCCGCCTCATGCAGCATGGCCACCCAGACCGCCGCCGGTTTGGCACGGAAGGCCTCCTCCAACAGGACCTCGGCGAGCTGGGGCTCTGCATCCAATTGGTTACGCAGAGGTGGCGGCGACGGCGGCAGGTCGTCGATCGAGACGACCTCTCCCAGGCGCGTCCATGCGCTCTCATCGGGAATGGCAAGCGCGAACCAGGCGTCGTCGCCCCCCTGGTAGAGGCGGTAGGCGGCCCCGTACCCGCGCTGGTCGTGATCCAGCACCGGGCCCACGACGGGCTGGTCGTCGGCGAGGAAGGCCCCGGACTTGAGGAGGAGCGCGGAACCGAGGAGGGACGTCGAGACCGACTGGCCTTCACCGCTTCGCCGGCGAGCGATCAGCGCCGCAATGATCGAGGCTGCCGAGAGCCAACCACTGGCGACGTCGATTGCCCCCCAGACGAGGAAGGTGGGGGGCTGCCCCGCGCCGCCCTGGGCGGCCTCAACGCCAGAGAGCGCCTGCATCAGATGGTCGTTGGCCGGCAGGGGCGCCCTGGGCCCGAACGTGCCGAATCCACTCGCGAAGCTGTAGACGACCTGCGGATTGACGGAACGGACCGTCTTCTCGTCATAACCGAGTCGTTCCGACAACCCCAGCCGGGCGTTGTGGTGGACGACGTCGCTCCAGCGGAAGAGCCGCTCGAGGACCCCCGACCGCGTCGGTCGCCTTCATGTCGACAGCGATCGCCCGTTTCGCCCGCTGCCCCGCCGCGAACATCGGCTCCATGCTCCGGTGCGCGTCGCCGGTCAGGGGCTCGACCTTGACGACGTCGGCGCCCAGCTCCGCGAGGACGAGGGCCGCGATAGGCCCGGCCAGATAGGCCGACAGGTCGAGAACACGTACGTCTGTCAAGAGTCTCGGCGCCGGGTGTGCCATGGGACGTTCGCGCGCATCGCCAGGTTCCCCAGCCGACGCCACTCTCGACACCGGACCGACGACCGTGATGGCCCCGCGATCGGGGTCATCGCACTCGAGGCTCAGACCGACCTCCCGGACATGTCCGTCACGGAGCGCGTCGGCCGGACGCCACACCGGTTCGCAGCGGAAATCGTGCCCGGCGAGATCGTCCAACCACCACGACCGATCACGGGTGGCCAACTTCTCGGCCCACCGGAGGCTCCTTTCGGCCATGGCCCCGCCAACCAGGTCAGCGGTGTAGCCCTCCTCACTTGGCGGTTCACCCATGTGGTCCAAGAAGGCCTCGTAGGCACCCTTGGCTCCGAACCACAGCTGGATGTACTCGCCGTCGGCGCACCGGTACGAGAGGCTCTCCGAAGGCCCTTGCTGCTCCCACAAGAGCACGGTGGAGGGACTCGGGTTCTCCACGCGCCCGATGATCATGGGCAGGATCGCCAGCATCCCGTCATAGAGAGACGTCTCGACCCAACCACCCACGCCGGTGGCCTCTCGCTCGTACAGACGGGCCAACGCTCCGACGGTCGCCGACAGAGCGGCGCCAGCGCTCGCCACCGTGAGGTCGCCGAAGATGGGTCCGGGGCGGTGCCCTCGGATCTGGGTGAGCAGTCCTGCCCGGGCGTGGACAAGCAACTCCAAGTCGGGCACCGGGCCGACCGCGTTGTAGCTGGGGCGAATACGCACGTTGATCAGACCAGGATTGGAACGAGCCAGCTCCGCATGGACGAGGCCGCGCCGCTCGAGCGATGCCTCCGGCCCGGCCATGAACATCACGTCGGCATGGCGGGCCAGCGCTGCCACGGTTGCGGTGGCATCGACTCCCTCCGCGACCTCCAAGATCTCCTTGCCCCGGTCCCATACCCGGGAGAATTCCACGCCTGCGTCAAGGGTGGATCGGCGGGAAGACTGCACCCGCACCACCTCGGCGCCGAAGTCACGAAAGAGCGCTCCGGGCAGGCTGGCCGCCATTCCGGCACCGACTTCGCTCATGCCAAGGGAGACTTCGACGACCCGCACCCCGGTCAAGGGGGCGCCAATGGAACTGGTCAACTGCGAAGGAGTCGGCCGGGAGCCACACCTTCGAGGTCCTCGCCGTTCAGACGAGTCGCCACGCCGTTGACCCACATGTGTTCGACGCCGGTGCTGCGAACCACCAGGCGGTCAGCGTTCGCAGGCTGGTCGTGCACCCTCTCGACGGGGGTGGTGCCCACGGTCTCGGGGTCGAAGGCCACCAGGTCGGCGTAGAAGCCTTCCTTGACGAGTCCTCGGTCGGCCAGCCGGAACGCCTGGTGCGGGTGTCCGGTGAGCCTCCAAACGGCCGCTTCGAGGGGAAGAGCCTGCCGCTCCCTCACCCAATGCCCCAGGAGGTGCGTAGAGAAGCAGGCGTCGCAGAGCTGGCTCGCGTGAGCGCCGGCGTCGGACAAACCGAGAAGCGTCCGCCCGTCGGCCAGAAGGAGACCCACTTCGTCATCCCCGTCGTTTTCCAGCACCACTCGGAAACGGGTCCGCATGTCGTCGGTCAGGGCCAGGTCGAGCATGACGTCGAACGGAGTCGTCCCCCGCGCACTCGCCACCTTGTCGAGAGGAATGCCGACCACGTCGGGGTGAGCGTCGGTCTCTTCGACATCGACCTTGGACCAGCGATGGCTCCATGCGGCCAGGGTCTTCGGACGAGCCCGATCCCGCCACGCCGGATCCCGGTACATGGCAGCTCGCTCCTCCCGAGGACGGGCCAGCACCTCCTTCCACTCGTCGATCTCTGCGAGTGGCACGGGATCCGTCATGGTGATCTGCATCACGATCGGTCGGCACGCGATCTGCGGGTACACCTCCCCGGGGAGACCGGCACCCCGCTCCACGGTCCGCATGGCCGCCCCTGGCTTGTCGGCCCGCGTGACAAGAGCCGTCCAGGTCACCGGGACGCCGTATCGCACGGCCAGATCCGAGAACTCGTTCACGAACAATCCGGGACCGATTGAGACCTGCACGATGCCCTTGCCCAGTTCCCCGAGGACCGACGCCATTGCGTACACCTCGTCGACGTCCGCGAACCGGCTCGGCACTGGACGACCGTACGCACCTTGGTGGGCGGGTTGCCTCGACGTGGAGAAGCCGATCGCACCGGCCAGCATTGCCTCACGGACGAGGGCGCGCATTGTTTCGATCTCGTCGGGGGTTGCCGGCCGTTCCTCTCCGCCCTGAACGTAAAGACGAAGCGGCGAATGTCCGATGAACGCGCCCACATTGAGGCGTTTTGCCCTTGCTTCGAGCGTCGCAAAGTACTCCGGGAAAGTCTGGAAGGACCAGTCGATTCCCGCATTGAGCGCGTCCATCGACATGCCTTCGACGTTCTCCAAGAGCCGCACGATGATGTCCCGGTGCTCCTCGCGCGTGGGGGCAACGCCGAAGCCGCAATTGCCCATGACCACGCTCGTCACGCCGTGCCAACACGAGGGAGTCAGGTCGCCGTCCCAGAGAATCTGCGCGTCGTAGTGGGTGTGAATGTCGATGAAACCGGGCGCGAGGGTTAGTCCCTCGAGGTCCACGATCTTGGCGTCGGGGCTCGGTTCCAGCTGCCCTGGCAGCGCCACGGCAGCGATCCGGTCGCCGACGACGGCGACATCAGCAGGCCGCGCTGGGCTACCCGATCCGTCGATTAGCACGGCGTCGCGGAGCAGCAGATCCATCGATCCTCCGATCGGTCATCGGGAAGGGTCTACGAGGACAAGATAGCAAACACTCGCTTACTTGTTGAGGGGCCGCCCCCACCAAGCCCGGAGTCTCCGGGGCCTCTACTCGATGAGCTCGTAGACCGTCACGTATGGGCGGAGGCGACAGCTGCAGAGCGTCGGTCCTACCCATTCGGCCGTCGGCGGACCGGGTTGCCAGCTCCTCGAGTGGCCGGCCGAGGTCGTCGGCCTCGAGCTCGTAGATGGCGAGATAACTGGCCTTCGTCGACCGGCCCCGATCTGCCTCACGGATCTTGTAACGCCGGGCCGCCACGAAACCGGGTATCGAAGAGATCTGCGGAACGTGCGTCCCGCGGTACCACTCGTTGTACTCGGCCTCGCGTTCGTCATCGATGGGACCTGACTCCACGACCATGATGCCCTTGGCCACGAACCACCCTCCACGAAGTGAGTGAGCGTTCCTTGGCACAGTAATGTCGGACCATGACCACCGCAAAGGTAAACGGACTCTCCATCAGCTACGAAATCCTCGGCGAGGGACGGCCCTGGGCGCTCACGCCAGGCGGGCGGTTCAGCAAGGACTCCCCGGGCGTCCGCGAGCTCGCAGAGGCGTTGGCCGACCGCGGCAACCGGGTGCTCATCTGGGACCGACCGAACTGCGGCGAATCCGACGTCTGCTTTGAAGGGAGCTCTGAGTCGGCAATGCAGGCCGACGTGCTGGCCGGGCTTCTCGCTCAGCTCGACATGACGCCCGCCGTGATTATCGGGGGCTCGGGGGGCTCCCGCGTGTCCCTGCTCACCGTTGCGCGACACCGTGAGATCGCCACTGGCCTTGCGATGTGGTGGATCAGCGGCGGTGTCTACGGGTTGATGACCCTGGGCACCCATTACTGCGGAGGGTCAATCTCCGCGGCCTGGAAGCAGGGCATGGAGGCGGTGGTCGCGCTGCCCGAATGGGCCGAGGTGCTGGAACGGAACCCGGGGAACAAGCAGAAGTTCTTGGACCAGGACCCCAAGGAGTTCGTGGCGGTTCTGGAACGTTGGATGGCCGTGTACTGCCCCCGCGGCGACGAGCTCATTCCCGGCCTCCTCGACTCCGATGTCCGCCAGCTCGACGTCCCCACGTTGGTCTTCCGCAGCGGGACCACCGACCTCAGTCACAGGAGGGAGACGTCCGAACAGCTCGCGGCCCTGCTTCCGAATGCTCAGCTCGTCGAGCCGCCGTGGAGCGACAACGAGTGGAACGAACGCTCCGCAGCCCGACCCGGGGGACGAGGAGAAGGCCTCTTCTCCGGCTGGCCGGCGCTGGCTGTAGTCCTCGCCGACTGGGCCGACAAGACCCTCGTCTGACCGCGGACACGGGATCGGGCCGGCCGTCGGACAAGCGGACGGTCACCACCACAGTCGGGATTGCAGGTACCTCGGGTCGGGATCGATGATCGGATCTCGGGCCGATGAGGATGACCCGCATCCGTGCGTGGAACGACACATCGGCCGCGGAGTCGGTGGTTGCCCAGCAATCGCTCGACTCACGCCGGCTGCGGTGGGAACTCGCCCGCCCAGAACCCAGGGGTTGGTGGTCCTGCCGACAGCTAGTGCAGTACCGCGTCCTCCACCCTCATCAACCGGGCCAGGTTCCCACCCATGATCTTGCGGATCGTCTCGTCGGGAAGACCCTCCAGCTCGTCCACGTATCTGGCCGGCTCGGCCAACCCCTCGGGGTGGGGGAAGTCGGAGCCGAAGAGCACGTTGTCCTCGCCGACCAGCTCGGCGAGGTCCCCCAGGGGCTCCTCCCAGAACGGGCTGATGGAGATGTTGCGCTTGAAGACCGATACCGGGTCCTCCAAGAAGTCCTGGGGCATCTTCTTGTAGACGTCGGCCAGGTTCTTGAGCAGTGGCGCCACCCAGCTGCTGCCGTTCTCGATCACCGCCACCTTGAGCTCGGGGAACCGTGACAGGGCGCCGTGGCAGATGAGCGCCGAGACGGCGTCTTCGACCGGGCGCCACGCGGCCAGCATCCGGAACGCCTGGGGCTGGAACGGGAGCATCTCGCTGTTCCCGCCCGTCCACTCGTTTCCGTAGCGGTCATAGCCGCTGTCCGAGGAGTGCATGGCCACCAGGATCCCCGACTCCACCACCTTGGCCCAGAAGGGGTCGAACTCAGCCAGCCCGAAGGACCGGGGGCCGCGATAGCCCGGGACCGGGGCGGGGCGGATGAGCACCACCCTGGCACCGCGCTCGAGCACCCATTCGAGCTCCTCGATGGCCCGATCCACGATCGGCAGGGTGATGACCGGGGTGGTGAAGATCCGGCCCTCGTAGTCAAAGCTCCAGGTCTCATAGAGCCACTCGTTGAGCGCGTGGATGACCGCGTGGGTGACCTCGGGGTCGTCCTTCAGGCGCTCCTCGACCAGGCTGGCCAAGGTGGGGAACATGAGGGAGCGGTCCAGTCCCTGCTCGTTCATGAGCTCGAGCCGGGCGCCGGGCTCCCGGAAGGCCGGGATGGCCCGAATCGGCTCGCCGAAGATCTCCCGGCGGCTCTTGCCCTCGGGGTTGCCCCGACGGAAGTAGTCCTCCTGGGCCCCCGGACGGGCCACCACGTCGAAGGTCGGGTTCGGGATGTACTCGCTGATCTGGCCCCGGACCACGATCTTGGTCCGCCCCCGCACCTCTACGTAGTCGATGACGCCCCGGTAGCGGTCCGGGAGGAACTTGGTCAAGGCCTCGCGGGTCTCATAGAGGTGGTTGTCGGCGTCGAACACCGGGACACTCAGCTTGCCCATTTCCGCAACCTCCTAAGTGAGCGAACACTCTCATTCTAGGCGACGTTCCGCTCCACGGCCACCCTGGCACCCCGGCCCGGTCGCGCACCGTCTTCCTCCCAATGCCGGTGGGCCAACGACGCACCTTCGCCGCACACTGCGGCCCCCAGCCCGCGATCTCACTTCACACGTTCCGAGTGGCGCGCCCGGCTCGGCAGAAGAGGCTCTCGGACAGTGGTGGCCCGACCGCATTTTGACATCGGAGCAACGGACTAGCTTTGCGGCATCGGGCTCCACCCCGCGCAGTTCGATGACGGAATAGTCAGGAGGAAACCATGGGCGACCACCGGATGCTCATCGGCGGCAAGCTTGTCGAAGCCGAAGGCGGCGCCTTATTCGACAACATCAACCCAGCCACCGAGGAGGTCCTCGGCCAGGTTTCCGACGGTTCCCATGCCGACATGGCCAGCGCCGTGACGGCAGCTCGTGCGGCCTTCGACAGCACCGATTGGGCCACCGAGCCCGCTGCGCGCAAGGCCGCGTTGCTCCAATTTCAAGCGGCGATCGAAAGCGAGAAGGAGGACCTCCGGGCCGAACTCGTCGCTGAGGTCGGGACTCCCGTGCTTGCCACGTACGGTCCTCAACTCGACGCTCCCCTTCGCGAAGCGCTCCTCTGGCCGGCACAGATGATCGACAGCTTCCAGTGGTCCCGCAACCTTGGACCGAAGGACGCGTTCGGCATGGGGATGTCCGAGCGCGAGGTGTGGAAGGAGCCCATCGGTGTCGTTGGGGTGATCGTCCCGTGGAACTTCCCGATTGAGATCACCCTGAACAAACTGGGCCCGATTCTGGCCATGGGAAACACTTGTGTGCTGAAACCGGCCCCCGACACTTCGTGGAATGCCACTCGCCTCGGACGGCTGATCGCCGAGCACACCGACATCCCGCCCGGGGTCGTGAACATCGTCACCTCCTCCGACCACCTCGTGGGAGAGGTGCTCTCCACCTCGCCCCTCGTCGATATGGTGGCTTTCACGGGATCGACTGCGACCGGGCGTCGGATCATGGAGGCCGCCTCGGCAACGGTGAAGCCGGTCTTCCTAGAGTTGGGGGGCAAGTCCGTCAATCTGCTCCTGGACGACGCAGACCTAGAGGCGGCAATTCCGTCCGCCGCAGGGATCTGCATGCACGCAGGCCAAGGGTGTGCCATGGCCACCAGGCTGCTCGTGCCCAGATCGCGCTACGACGAGGCCGTCGAACTGACCAAGGTGGCGTTCGAATCAGTGACCTACGGGGACCCTACCGACCCCTCGGTTCTCCAAGGGCCACAGATCTCAAAGCGTCAACAAGAGCGAGTGCTCGGGTACATCCAGAAGGGTCGGGAACAGGGTGCCCGGGTGGTCACCGGTGGCGGGGTGCCCACACAGTTCCCGCGTGGCTACTTCATCGAACCCACCCTTCTTGCCAACGTGGACAATTCGATGATCATCGCTCAGGAGGAGATCTTCGGACCGGTCTTGGTCGTCATTCCCCACGATGGCGACGACGACGCGGTACAGATTGCCAACGACTCCATTTACGGACTCTCAGGGATGATCACGACGGCAGATCTCGAACGGGGCAAGGCGGTGGCACGGCGCATCAGGACAGGCACGATGACCATCAACGGGGGACTTTGGTACGGCGCCGATGCTCCCTTCGGTGGCTATAAGCAATCGGGCGTTGGTCGGCAGTGCGGCATCGAGGGACTCGAGATCTTCACCGAGACAAAGACGGTCGCCTGGCCGTCGGCCTAAACGAAGGCGGGTCACCCAACCCGAACGTAACCGGATTCGGCACGTCGATCACCTGAGGGTCAGTGACGGACCAAGGAAATGTCGGGTCCCCGGTTCAGCCGGAAGACTGACTCGCCGGCCACCACATCGACGACCGTGATGCCGGGGTTGCGATCCGCGATCCCGCCACGGATGAGGTCTGCCTGGCGATCGTACGCTTGCCGGGCCGCTTGCGGATGACCCGCTCTCACGTTGCGCACCACGTCGTGCCAGGCGGCCGTGATGAACATCTCAGCGTCGAGCGCTTCGTTGACGTCAGCGACGCTCCTCGTTGCTAGGTCAAGCTCGACAGCCATGATGTGGCGAAGGGCCACCACCAGTACGTACTCGGTGGCGTTGCCAGCGAGCCGGACGGTTGTCTCTGCCACGTCGAGCAGCTGCGGGTAATAGGCGTCGAACTCACCCACCAGCGCGGCGAGCGCCGCCACACACCGTTCAAGCGCTCCCACCGCGGATCTTGACCGCTCTTGGGCCAGGCGCTCGACGGCGCCGCCGATGATGCGGTCCCGTGCGGTCCACGCATCGAGCACTGGCACGTCTCCGAGCTGGAGATAGATGCCCATGCCCTGAGCCGCTTCGGAGATAGAAGGGTGCCGGACGCGAGGCCCACCGCCGAGACCGCGTCGGACTTCGACGAGGCCCTCCAGTTCGAGGATCCGGAGCGCCTCTCGAACGACGCCCTTGGACGCTCCGAGTCGGTCGACCAGCTCACTCTCGACCGCCAGGGGGTCCCCGGCCTTGAGCTTGCCCCGCGCGATGAGCTGCCGGAGATCGGCGGCGATCGCGTGGGATGCCTTCATTGGTCGGCAAGGCTAGCGGACCCGAAAATCGCCTGCTATTTTCGGCTCACCAACGGGGAGAGTTGAGGAGTACTCGGGTGACCCAAACTTCCAACGATGTCTACTACGACCCCTACGACCTCGAGATCGATGTCGACCCGTATCCGCTCTGGAAGCGTCTGCGGGACGAAGCTCCGCTCTACCACAACGATCGCTACGACTTCTATGCCGTGAGTCGCTTCGACGACGTTGAGAAGTGCTTGGTCGACTGGAAGACGTACGTCTCAGGCAAGGGCTCGGTCCTTGAGATCATCAGAGCCAACATCGAGATACCGCCGGGAAGCATCCTCTTCGAGGACCCGCCGGCCCACGACGTCCACCGTAGCTTGCTGTCTCGGGTATTCACGCCGAGGCGCATGGCCGCCATTGAGCCGAAGATCAGAGAGTTCTGCGCCCGTTCGCTCGATCCCCTGGTCGGGAGCGGGGGATTCGACTTCATCCGGGACCTCGGCGCCCAGATGCCGATGCGGACAATCGGGATGCTGCTCGGAATCCCCGAGGAGGATCAGGAAAAGATCCGAGACCGGCTCGACGAAGGGCTGCGGCTCACAGAGGGTGTGATGCCGGACAGAGACTATGCCTCCTTTTCCCATGAATCCTTCGCCGAGTACATCGACTGGCGGGCTGAACACCCCTCGGATGACCTGATGACTGAGTTGCTCCAGGCCCAATTCGAAGACGTCGAAGGCACCGTGCGAACACTCACTCGGGTGGAGATCCTCAACTACGTCGGCCTGCTTGCGGGAGCCGGCAACGAGACGACAACGCGACTCATCGGTTGGACCGGCAAAGTGCTGGCGGAGCATCCCGAACAGCGTCAAGAGCTCGTCGATGACCCTTCACTCATTCCCAACGCGATCGAGGAGCTCCTCCGATACGAGGCTCCGTCGCCGGTGCAGGCGCGCTATGTCACCCATGACGTCGAGCATCACGGCGAGACGGTCAAGGAAGGCAGCGTCGTGCTTCTCCTTAATGCGGCGGCAAATCGTGACGAGCGAGCATTCCCGAACCCGGATCGATTCGACATCCACCGAAAGATCGCCCATCACCTCACGTTTGGCTACGGCATTCATTTCTGCCTCGGTAGCCACCTTGCACGGCTTGAGGGTCGGGTCGCTCTCGACGAGGTGCTGAAGCGGTTTCCACGCTGGGAAATCGATTGGGAGAATGCCGAGCAGGCTCACACCTCCACCGTGCGGGGCTGGGAGCGCTTGCCGGTGATTACCAACTGATCCGTAGGTGACGGCCAGTCGACCTCGCAGTCGGTGACGCGCTTTGTACGGCCACAACCCCCGAGAGCTGAACTTTCCCTCCACTTGGGCCAGCGGAGTGGCGACGGCTGATCTCCCGTTGTTCTGCCGGGTCCGGGGAGGGTGGTTTTGGCCTCCAGTGAGAGTGACAGAGAGGTTGACGCGATGCACCAGCCGATGAAGGGCGTCAAGATGGTCGAAGTCGCCCAATTCACCTTTACTCCCGCCGCAGGGGCCGTTCTCACCGACTGGGGTGCGGACGTCATCAAGATTGAGCATGCGGTCACCGGCGACGCACAGCGCGGTCTGCGCCTTGGGACCGGAGGGGTCGCCGAGGGGTCGTTCCAGCCATTGATGGAACATCCGAACCGGGGCAAGCGCAGCATCGGCCTCGCCCTCGAGCACCCCGATGCCCATGCGGTGCTCATGGATCTCTGCAGGGACGCCGACGTTTTCCTCACTAATTTCCTCCCAGACGCCCGGAGACGGCTCCGGCTGGAAGTCGACGACATCCGAAAGGCGAATCCCAAGATCATCTACGTACGCGGCAGTGGGCACGGCCAGCGGGGACCAGACGCAGAGAAAGGAGGGTATGACAACTCCACGTTCTGGTGCCGAATGGGCAGTGCCTGGTCCACCACCCCGCCTGACAGCCCCCGCGTCGTGAACCAGCCCGGGGGCGCCTACGGCGACTCGATGGGAGGCATGACCATCGCGGGCGGGATTGCCGCTGCGCTGTTCGCCCGCGAACGCTCCGGCGAGCCCTCGGTGGTCGACGTCTCGCTCATGAGCGTCGGCGCTTGGGCCCTTGGGCTGAGCCTCAATAACGCCATGCTTTCGGGAGAGGAAATGCCGCCGCCGCCCCTTGACTCGCCAATGAACATAAGGGTCAACCCAACGATCGGGAACTTCAGAACCTCCGACGGTCGTTGGATCAATTTCACGATGCTCCAGCCGGGCCGGTACTTTGCCGACGTGTGCCGCCATCTCGATCTCGAACACTTGATCGATGACGATCGGTTCAACACGGCGGAGAAGCTCATGGCCAACTCTCTCGAGGCCGGCAAGTTCGTCGCCGACGCGATCGCGGCCAAGCCCTTCTCCTACTGGACCGAGCATCTCAAGACGATGGAAGGCCAATGGGCTCCCGTGCAAAGTCCTATCGAGATTGTCGCAGACCCCCAAATGGACGCAAACGGCTACATCCTGCCGGTGTCAGATTTGGAGGGCAACGAGCGCAAGCTGGTTGCGAGTCCGGTGCAGTTTGATGAACAGCCACCGATCCTGACCAGAGGGCCCCAGTTCGCGGAGCACACCGACGAAATCCTGCGCGAGATGGGTCGAAGCGAAGACGAGATCATTCAGCTCAAGATCGACGGCGCGGTGACGTAGGTGAGGGTCGGACACCGGTCGGGTTTGGGGACAGAGCAAGACAGGATACGTTACGCACCGGTGGTCTCGGGAAGTCACCTGCAAGCCATCCGGCGGCGTCCGGCGTAAGACAAGGGGAAGCTCAGTGAGCGACATGCAAGCATTTCGATATGACGGGAAGCGTGCACTGGTCGTCGGTGCGGCGACCGGCATGGGGGCTGCCGCGGCAAAAGCAGCGACGTCTCTCGGCGCCGAGGTCATTGCGATGGACTACGCGCCGATCGAGTTCGAAGTTGCGCAAGCGATCAAGGTGGATCTGCGGGACCTTTCTGGGGTCAACGACGCCCTTGGACAAGTGAAAGGTCCGGTCCACGCGCTGTTCTCCGCGGCTGGCGTGGCCGATGGCACCCCCGGGATCATGAAGATCAACTTCATCGCTCATCGCCACATCATCGAGACCCTCGTTGAGGACGGACGGCTCGGGCGTGGAGGCGCCATTTGCGGTATTTCCTCCGTCGCTGGTATCGGTTGGCAATCGAACATTCCCCTGCTCACAGAATTCTTATCTACCCCTGATTTCGACAGCGCGGTCGCGTGGGTGGAATCACATGAGGGCCGCGACGGCTACCTGTTCAGTAAGCAGGCACTCGGTTGCTACATCGCCCGGCAGGCATATCCGTTCGCGAAAAAGGGCGTCCGGATCAACGGCATTCTGCCTGGTCCGACGGACACGCCTCTCGCGCGTGCGAACGCCGACACCTGGTTGACCTTCGCGCAGGACTATCGGGATGCAACGGGGCTGCAGCAACTGGTTCCAGAGCAGATGGGTAGCGTCATGACCTTCTTGAACAGCGACGCGGCGAGTGGTATCAGCGGCGTGACACTGCTTGTCGACGGGGGATACGTGATGGCTTCCACCGCAGGCTCCTTCGAGCCCGGTACCCCGATCATCCAGTTCCTGTCCACGGTCACATGACTGATCTATCGGCTCAAGGGTTCGAAAAGAGGCGGGTCAGGCGCCCGCTGGGAGCCTGCCTGGCTTCGTCCCAGTGGCCGGGTGGTCAGTTGGTGAGCAAGATTGATCAGACCGCGACGCATGGGAGGAGCCCGGACCGTGGGACAACTTGACGGAAAGGTCACGGTGGTGACCGGCGCATCGAGCGGGTCAGGCCGTGGCATCGCGAAGCGATTCCTGGACGAGGGTGCATCGGTGGTGATGCTGGCCCGCAACGAGGCCCGGCTCGCGGAGACAGCGGCCTCACTCGGAGCTGGGGCCGTGCCGATCGCCACCGACGTAGGCAATCCCGAGAGTGTTCGTGCCGCTTTCGAGGAGGTCGAACGTCGATTCGGCAAGTTGGACATCTTGATCAACAACGCCGCCGTGTACCGGCCGTGTGCAGTGGAGCACCTCAGCGACACAGATATCCTCGGACAGGTAGCGACGAACTTTCTCGGTCCGGTCTATACGTGTCGAGCTGCAATTCCTCTCCTACGCGTGGCCGGTGGAGGAGACATCATCAATACCTCCAGCGAGTCCACACTCAATCCTTTCCCGATGCTTTCGATTTACGTGGCCACCAAGGCGGCACTGGAGATGTTCGGCAAGGTGCTGGCCCAAGAGGTTCTCGACGACGACATCCGCGTCACGACAGTCGTACAAGGGACCGCTCAAGGGGCCGGCAACGGATCAGCCGATTGGCAATGGGACCCCGAACACGCCCAGGAAGCTCAAGAGATGTGGTCGAAGAGGGGACTTCTGGCCACGGTTCTCGGCCGTTACGGAGGCCAGCTGGTCGACGAGGTGGGTGACGTTCACGTCTTCATCGTTACGCGCCCGCGCACCCAGAAGCTCGACGTCGTCCACTGCCGCAGCTTCTGACATCGGTTCCCAAACCACGGAACCAGCACTCGGGACCCGGTGCTACCGTGCGTAGACGACGTGAGTGAAGGGCCTGGGAGGGCAGATGCGGGTTGTCGTGGATTTCAATCAGTGTGAAAGCAACGCTCTCTGCATGGCCGCAGCTCCTGAAGTCTTTGATCTTGATGACGACGATCAGCTCCACGTGCTGATTGAGAACCCTGCCGAAGATCTCCGGGAAAAGGTGGAACTAGCCGTTCGGACCTGTCCGAAGCAGGCGATCACGCTTCTGGACTGACCGCTCCTTTGGCGCCTTTCACGGGAACGTCTGGCTGGTGACCCATGAGATGTACGGACCGGCCCGAAGCGCCACCAGCGACACAGCATCTTCGGGACACCCACCTCGACCCGTCAGACCAGCTGCGACAACATTCGATGAACGTCGTTCGGCCTGACTCCTCATGGATCGAGCCCGGCGGACGACGATAAACAGCCTCTCTTGGCGTCCGTCACGCGAGCGGCTGCTCCTTCAGGAAGGAGCGGACCATGTAGTCGATATAGTCGGCGAACAGGTCGGAAGCGACCGAGCAAGCGTGAGCGCGGCAGGACGAACTTCAGTGGGAGGAACAATCTTGACGCACGGCTATCTGCTACTGAGGAGCAACAGTGGCCAACCCCCAGGCTCTCGGTACTGGTGTAGCAGGGAGATTCGGGGGCAGCGCCAGACCAAGTCGCCGGGAGGTCACTGCGCCAGCGGCTCCTCGCTATGAGCGGCACCACGGCCCCCAATCCCGGCGGCAATGGGTTTGACCGACCATTGCCCGTTGTGGACGACCAAAACCGCCACTTCTGGACCGCCGGGGCGGACGGTGTCCTGCGTTTCCAGCAGTGCCAATCCTGCCAGGCACTCTTGCACCCGCCGCAGCCGATCTGCCGATACTGCCGCTCAGAAGACATCGCGCGTGACTTCGGTTTCAGGAGGTGGCGTCGTCGTCGGCGTGACGACGAACTACCAATCGTGGGACTCAGGCTTCCCTCCGCCCTTCGTCATCGCACGGATCGCCATCGACGAGGACCCTCGCGTCAGGTTGATCACCAATCTCGTAGGGCCAGATGCGGCCGCAACAGAAGTCGGCGCGCGCGTCCAAGTGCGGTTCGAACACCAAGAAGATGTGTGGCTTCCCATGTTCGAAGCCGTTCCGGGTGAGGTGGCCGAACTCCCCTCTGACGAGACGCCACCCGGCGACCACCTCCGCTGGGTAAGACCGATGGTCCGAGCTGAGAAGTTCGAGGACAAAGTCGCCATAACCGGCATCGGCATGTCGCCGATCGGCCGCCGGCTGATGGTCCCGCCGCTGAAGCTTGCCATCACGGCGGCCAAGGCCGCGATCGTGGACGCGGGACTGGACATGTCCGATATCGACGGACTCTCAGCCTACCCAGGGGGCAGCGTCGCTGGTGGCTACTCCGAAGGGGGCATCAGCGCGCTCGAGGACACTCTTGGCATTCGACCTGCTTGGTACAACGGCAGCAGCGAAACGTTTGGACCGGCTGGCTCGCTCATTGCCGCCATGTTGGCCGTCGCCGCTGGTCTGGCCCGGCATGTCCTGTGCTTTCGGACCGTGTGGCAGGCCACGTACGCGGCGCAACAACGAGCCCAGAACCTGTCGGGTCGTAACCCGTACGGAATGGGCGGGGCGCGAGGACGCGTCGAAAACTACATGGCACCTTACGGGGTCGGCTCGGCAGCAAACCACCTGGCGCTGAGCGCGTCCGCACCACTTTCGCCGGTACGGCACAACCCGCGAGACCCTGGGCTGGATCGCACTCAACCAGCGCAAGAACGCCGGGCTCAATCCTCAGGCGATCTACCGAGAGCCGCTCACGATGGACGACTATCTCTCTGCCCGTATGATTTCGACACCACTCGGGCTCTACGACTGCGATGTGCCGGTGGATGCCAGCATCGCCGTCATCGTCTCTGCGGCGGAGACCGCGGCCGACCTGACGAAGCCGCCCGTGCTCGTCGAGGCGGTCGGCACTCAGCTGACCGAGCGAGTGGCGTGGGATCAGAGCACGCTGACCCACGAGCCCCAAGTTCTCGGTCCGTCGGCCCACCTCTGGACCCGGACGTCGCTTCGGCCAGCGGACGTCCAGGTGGCGGAGCTATACGACGGCTTCACCTTCAATTGTCTCTCGTGGCTCGAGGCGCTCGGCTTCTGTGGCATCGGTGAGGCCAAGGACTTCCTTGCCGGCGGTAGCAACATTGCCCGGGAGGGAGGTGCCGTGGCGCTCAACACCCACGGCGGGCAGCTCTCGGCTGGACGCACCCATGGCATGGGTCTGGTCCATGAGGCTGTTACCCAACTACGAGGCGAGGCGGGGGACCGCCAGGTGCGCAACGCGGCCGTCGCCGTCGTGAGCAGCGGGGGTCTCACTCCGGCCGGAGTCCTGTTGCTGCGAAGGCCCTAGAGCGCTCTTCACCTCACCCGAGAGGTCGCCTGCCGGTGCCGGCTATCGATCGCTTGGCCTGGGGACCGACACTCTCGTCGCAGTGGTCAAGCATGAACCGGGTCTGACGATTCCGTTCGGGTGCCGGTCCCCCACACCCCCTGAACAGTCGAGAGGTATGGCGGGACCGGGCGCACCTGGGGCAGGATTCGACCTCATCGGCAGCGGACCAAATTTCGGGAGGACCACATGGCAACGTACGTCTTGGTGCACGGCGGAGCCCACGGCGGATGGTGTTACCGGCGTGTTGGACCGATCCTTCGGGCCGCTGGACACGAGGTGTACGCGCCCACGATGACGGGGCTGGGCGAGCGATCCCATCTTCTCCGCCCCGAAGTCGATCTGGATATGCACATCACTGATATCGCTTCGGTGCTTCGCTATGAAGATCTGCACGACGTGATACTGGTCGGCCACAGTTACGGCGGCATGGTCATCACGGGAGTTGCTGACCGCGCTTCTGATCGAGTGGGCCGTCTCGTGTACCTCGACGCCGCAAACCCGGTGAATGGTCAGTCACTCGTCGATGTCGCTGGTCCGATGATCGAGGCGACCCGGCCACTCGGCCACGTTGTGGACGGTGTCGAACTGGTGCTTCTTCCCTCACCCGAGGCTGGAACCTTCTACGGAGTCACCGACCCTGAAGATCTGGCATGGATGGCTGCACGCCTCACCGGGCATCCATGGAAGTGCTTCGAGCAGCGGCTCGAGCTCACGAACGAAGCGGCCCTATGGGCGATCCCGCAGTACCACATCGTCTGCACCTCCACACTCGCCAGCCGGGACCCCGAGCTGATGAGCAGAGCTCGAAACGAGCGAAGGCTTTGGGCCATCGACACTGGTCATGACCTGATGATCACTGAGCCCCAAAAGGTGGCCGAAGCTCTGTTGGCAGTCGCTTCCGCCTGATACACGCGTCACGCCGGCAGCGAGCCGCCATGTCGGATGCTCGCTGGAAAAGGATGGCTGGACCACGCTCAGTTGTCCGGAATGACCAGCACCTTGCCGATGGCCCGCCTTTCGCCGAGCTCGGCCAGTGCAGCCGCGGTTTCCGAGAGCGGATAGCGGCGACCGATGTGGGGGGCCACCCGCCCGGATGCCAAGAGGTCAGCCAGCTCGGTGTTGTCGCGGACGATGTCCTCGGGTTGATTCCGAGCCAGGCCTTCCATCGTGAAGCCGGTGACGTTGACCCCCTTGAGGAGAAGCAAATTGAGCGGGATCCTCGGGATCTCTCCTGAAGCAAACCCCACTGATACGAACCGGCCTCCCCAGCGTGTGGCGCGAATCGCCGCCTCGGCAGCCGGACCACCGGCGGGATCGACAACGACGTCCGCTCCCCCATGTGTCACTGCCTTCAATTGATCCTTGAGGTCGGGGGCCGTCGAGTCCACCTCTGCCGCCGATCCCTTTTCGTGGCAAGCGGCCCGCTTCTCTTCGGTGGAGGCAGCCGCAACCACGCGACCACCGAGCACCGATGCCAGCTCGACCGTCGCCAGCCCCACTCCCCCGGCCGCCCCGAGGACGACCACCTGCTCGCCTTTCTGCAGCCGGGCCACGGTTCGCAAAGCGTGGTACGCGGTGCGGTAGGCGACGCCGGTGGCGGCTGCTATCTCGAGCGACAGGCCGTCGGGGACCCGCTGAATCGAGGTGTGCGGCACCACTACTTGCTCGGCGAAACACCCGATCATGGCCGACCCCATCACACGGTCCCCGATCGACAGGTTCTCAACCCCCCGACCAACGGACCGAACCGTTCCCGCGAATTCACTGCCGGGAGTGAAAGGGACGTCTACGTGCACCTGGTAGCGGTCGGCGACGAGGAGTACGTCAGGGAAATTCACCGCAGCAGCAACTACGTCAACGACCACCTGACCGGGGCCGGCGATGGGGTCAGGCACCTCCTCGACGGTGACATCATCCGGTGACCCATAGCTGGTACAGCGAGCAGCTCGCACGGATCAACTGTTACCCACGACATGCTCGAAGTGCTCGGCGAGCTTGCGTCGAGCCTCCTCGCGTTTGGCCGGCAGGTGGGCGGTCGGCCACAGGCCCGGCGAGGCCTTGTAGTCCCTGAGGACGTCGCGAGCGACCGTGATTTTGTGCACCTCGGTCGGACCGTCGACCACGCTCATGACCGGTGCCGACATCCACATGCCCACCAGCGGCATCTCGTTGGAGACGCCGAGCGCGCCGTGGGCGTGCATCGATCGCCAGACTGCGTCGTGAAGCACCTTCGGCATTAACACCTTGATGGCTGCGATGTTCTTTCGCGTCCGCCGATAGTCCTTGAACTGGTCGATCTCCCACGCCGTATAGAGGACGAAGAGTCGGAACTGTTGAAGCTCGGCATAGGAATCGGCAATGTCGCCCTGAATAAACTGCTTTTGAGCGAGGATACTTCCTTGTGTTTCGCGGCTGAGAACACGCTCGCACAAGAGGTCCAGAGCTTTTTGGCATGTGGCGACAGAACGCATCGCATGGTGGATCCGCCCACCCCCGAGCCTCGTCTGGGCGATGCCAAACGCTTTCCCTTCACCACCAAGGAGGTTCTCGGTGGGCACTCGCACGTTGTCGTAATGGATGAGAGCATGCATCCCCTCGTCTGGCCCCTCACCTGCCAAACCTGTGTGGCGCACCATGTCCACCCCTGGAGTGTCCGTGGGGACGAGGAACATTGATGCACCTTCGTACACGCTCACGTCTGGGTTGGTGATCGCCATCACGATGAGGAAAGCAGAGGTGCGGGCATTGGATGAGAAGTATTTCCAGCCATTGATCACCCACTCGTCGCCGTCCCGTTCCGCTCGCGTCGTGAACATCTTCGGGTCCGAACCAGCCTGTGGTTCGGTCATCGAATAGCACGAGAACACCTCTCCTTCGAGCAGCGGTTTCAGGTACTTCTCCTTCTGCTCGTCAGTCCCGTAGTGCGCAATGATCTCGGCGTTGCCAGTATCGGGAGCCTGGCAACCGAAGACGATCGGCGCCCAGTGGGAGCTCCCAAGGATCTCGTTTAGGAGAGCGAGCTTCAGCTGGCCGTAACCCTTACCGCCAAGTTCAGGACCCAGATGCGTCGCCCAAAGCCCGGCGTCGCGCACCTCCTGCTTCATCGGGTCGACGATGGGCCGCAATTCGTCGTCGAGCGGGTAGAACTGACGGCCCGGGTACAACAAGTCGAGAGGCTCCACTCGTTCGCGCACGAAATCACGGGCCCAGTCGAGCTTCTCTTGGAATTCCGGCTCGGTCGAGAAGTCCCAGGCCATGTCTCTGTCCTTTGCTCGGGGTCCACGGGATAACTGCGGGCACCCATGGACGGTCGGTCGCACTACGAGTCAGAAGTGGTCCGCCACAGACGTCGGTGACCCGTCCGATATCTCCCGACCCCAAACCCTGGAGAGCGATGCTTCCGGGGTTCTCGCCTTCACGCTAACGCTGCCGACCACGCGGGTCGACTCGACTCGGACCGGTGCGACGGGGACATCATGTCAACCCTGGATGCCCAAGGGGTCCTTCGGTGCGGGCGCCGCCGGCGGAGGAGGCCTCTGGGCCGATGACCGTGCCACAACGCCGGTCGACGGCTGGTACTTCAGAAACAACCGTCGGGCATCGACGACAACCCGGATGTCGTTTTCGAGGCCCTCATTCGCTCCAGCATCCGCTGAGACATTTCCGGTTGGAAAAGGACGAAGCAATTCTTTCCGTGCTCCTCGCCGGCGACGGCGAGGGGTAGACGGCGACGGCGACGGCGACTACCCGAGGGCACGCGACATTGTGTGTCTGCTGCTGGAGTCCCAAGTTTAGAGGAACACAGGGCCGTTTCCATCACGATGATCGGGAACCGAGCAGCCACCACCTCGCTGATACTCGGGAACTGACCATCTCCGCGACATGGCTTCCCGTGAGGTTTCCCGAGTCGGGACTGCCGCCACGAATCGGCCCCATCGTCGCGGTCAGCGAGGTATCGGGACTCGATGCAGTCACGATAGGTCTGACGAGAAGGTCGAACGTGGCCCACGGAGATGATCGTGACGCGACTCATGATCCTTCCCCAAGTGGACTGAACGGCAGGTCATGCCAAGTTCGATCTGGTATGTCAACGCGACAGACGAGGGTGCTGCTTGTGGACAGATTGTCTCGTCGGTGAACAGCCTGTCGGGGCCTTCGGCGAGATTGACGGTTGGGCCACCATGCCCGTCCTGCTAGCCGCGCTCGCCCATCCACAGTTGAGGGTCGGCGCCGATTCCTCTTTCGAGCACCTCGAGACTGTCGGAGATCATCGTCGCCAGATCCCCACCGTGGAAAAACCATTGGGTTTGCGTCGCCTCCAGGACGCCTCCGGTCGCGGCAGCCAACATGGTGGGGATCAGCGCCTCTCTAGGCAGTCCCAGCCGGGCACCGAAGAACTCCGCTATCACCAAACGGGTCTTCAGGTGGACACCACCCAGCACCCCGCGCAGCACACTCGGGGTGGCCACGATGACAGTCATCCAGCGGCGAAGGAGGGTCATATCCTCAGCTGACAACGTGTCGACGAGTGCGACACGAAGCGAGTGCAGCGGGGGTTCGTCCACGGGACCTGCTGACAGCGCGGCCCGGAGGGCTTCGGCCCGTCGATCGATCCTTAGCTGCAGCACATCCTCCTTGGCCGGACAGTACCGGTAGAAGGTCCGAACTGAGATCTGTGCCTCGTCGGCGATGTCCTGCACCGTCACGTCGTTGAACCCGCGTTCGTCGAAGAGCCTGAGAGCCACGGCCTCCAACTCCGAGAGCATCATCTCGGAGCGCTTCTCCCTGAAATGCTGAGCCCGCGACTGCGTCGGCACGTGCATCCTTTCCGATGGTCTCGCGTCCCTGATCGCCATCCGGTGGACGTTCGTCTACTCAGCCGCCAGCATAAGTCCGCAATTTGCTTGACCTAGCCCTGCACCGCCCCGCGCGGGGTTGACACGGCTTCTTTCTTTGATCACGCCGACGTGGCGAGGGGGACCCAGCATGGACCCGGTCGAGATCGGCTCGCGGCCCAAGCGTCCTCCGCGATTGTGTCGCTCGCCGACAGCGGATCTCCTCATCGTGAAGGGTTGCCGCAGTGGCCGCCGTATGAGATGAGCCGGCGGGCCACGATGCTGTTCGACGTCGAGTCGCGAGCGGTCGAGGATCCTGCAGCGGACGCTCGTGAGATATTGCAGAGCATTCTGGCGACCAAGTGACAAAGACGTCGATGCCCATCTGTGGGCTGTGCGTGCCTTCCTTGACAGCCGAGGCTGAAAATGGCAGAGTCTGCCAAGAGCCGCCGCGCTGTGCCAAACGCTTTCGCGATATGTGACGGCGGCGAGCGAGGAGGATCCATGAAGCGGACCGCAATCATCTCGGTTGATGGCCATGTCAAGGCGTCCCGGGCCGGTTATCGCAAGTACATCGACAAGAAGTACCTCGAGCAGTACGACGAATCGGTCAAGGCGGCCGAGGAGGCGGGGATACCCGACGCCGGCAACCTGAATCCGGAGTTCGGGTTCGACGCCCAGTGGGACTCCGGCCGCCGGCTGGAGGCTGTGGAGGGCTAGGGTGTGGTGGCCGAGGTGCTCTTCCCCAACGGCCAGCCATTCCAGGTGAACCGGCTCGAGGACTCCGGCCGTGCGACCAATACTGAGCTGGCCGCCGTCGGGCGGCGGGCGTACAACCGGTGGCTGGTGGACTTCTGCTCGGAGGCACCGGGGCGGCGCGCTGGTCAGGCGGTGGTGTCCTTCGAGGACGTCGACCAGGCGATCAAGGACATCCAATGGGCGAAGGAGCACGGCCTCGGCGGGATCATGATGCCGGGTTTGAACCCCGGGGGAACGTTCTTCTTCGATCCGGCGCTCGACCCGATCTGGGCCGCGATCCAAGACGTCGGATTGCCGATCAGCCAACACGGCGGCGCCGGCCTTCCGGGCTACAGCCCGCCGGGATTCGCTTCGATCATTACGGTGTCGATCGAAAACGCGTTCTACTCGGCCCGGTCGCTGTGGCAGATGATCGCCGGTGGGGTGTTCGATCGGTTCCCGGACCTACGGGTGGCGTACATCGAAACCCAGCTGCTTTTCTTGATACCGGCGATCGCTCACCTGGATCGAACCTTGAAGGCGAGCGATGACTGGATGGCGTTCGCCAGATTCATGAAGCGAGAGCGTACGGTCACCAAGCTGGCCAGCGAGTACATCGGCAAGAACTTGTACATCGGGGTTTCACCGTTCGATCCGCGCCGAAATTCCGATGAACGAGCTCGTGGGGAAGGACTCAGACCAGCGTCCCCTACCCGGCTTCAACATCGGAGCCGATGCCGCCATGTTCGGTCTCGATTACCCGCACTTCGAGACGATCTTCCCGAACACCATGGACAGAGTCGCCGGTTTGGTGGGGGATCCGAGTGTCACCGAAGAAGACGCTCGCAAGATCCTCTTCGACAATGCCGCCGCGCTCTACGGCTTCGACCTCGCGGTGCTCCAACCTCACATCGACGCCATCGGCTTCGAATTGGACAACCTGCTAGTCGCGAGCTCGTCTTAGCGGATAAAGACCGCTCAGACACCCACCACGTTCTAGTGACGCAGCGATCACCTCAACGCGCCGTCGACCGCACCGAGCGTTGCCCGGCGACCTCGCGCGTCGCTCTCCGGTTCGTGCGCGGGTCCGAGACGTCAAGGGGGCTGGCCGCTGGTGCCCAACGAGTGACCTGTTGTCTCTAATTGTTGACATTGAGCATACTCACCGCATGACGACTTCCGTGGGGGTGAGCCGATGACGGGAGACTCCGGAGGGCGGCGGACCGCCACCTTGGAGGAGCTACGCCGCGCCCGTGGCGAAGGTTGGGAATGGCCGCGGATCCAGACCGATCCTTGTCCGCAGTGCGGGGACCATCCGGCCGCACTGCCGCCTAGCTCGCTCGGGGATCGTGCGATGGAGCTGGCGGCGGCGTGGCGGAGCTTCCTCGCCGACGCCGACGAGGACTACCTGCGAACCAATCCGGAGCCTGGAATTTTCTCGCCCATCCAGTACGGCGCACACGTGCGCGACATCCTCCGGGTCTACGGCGACCGGATGGTGCTGGCGCTGACAGAGGATGATCCGAGCTTCACGTCGTTCAACCCCGGCGAGGAGGTCTGGGCGAGCTACAACCGGCTTGCCCGAGAGGAGCTCGCCGCCGACCTCGAGGGGCAGGCCCGTCGACTCGCGGACATCGTCGGTGACATGGCCGAGTCGGGGTGGTCCCGCACCGTGGTGAGCAACCGCGGTAAGGACGGGGTGTACACCTTCACCGTTGCCGGGCTGGCGTGCTGCGCCATCCACGAGGCGCATCATCATCTCTTGGACGCCAACGGGATGCTGCACCCCGACACCGGCGCCTAGCCGTGGAGCGCACCGGGCAGGAGGACCATTTGGCCGCGCTGGAGGAGCGGGTCAGGCTGCTCGAGGACCAGTTGGCCATCCACCGGCTCGTGAACAGCTGGGGACCGGCGGTCGACACCGGCGACAGTCGCGCCGCCGCGGCGCTCTGGGCGGAGGAGGGGGTGCTCGAGTCGGACCTCTCGCACCTGATCGGTCCCGATGCGGTGGCCGCCATGGTGGAGAGCGAGGGGCAGCAGTCCCTGATCCGGCAAGGCTGCGCCCACGTGCAGGGGTTCCCGCTCGTGACGATCGACGGAGACGTCGCCACCGCGACGGGCTACTCCCGGGTCTACCGGTACCTGGACGGTGCGCACGAGATCTGGCGGGTCTCGGCAAACCGCTGGGAGTTCCGGCGGACCCCGAGTGGATGGCGCGTCACGCGTCGCGTCAACCACGTGATCGACGGCGGCCCCGAGGCACGGGAGCTCCTCAACCGCGGCCTGCGATGAGCGCCTGGGACACCGGCCGGCGGTCGGCCTAATATCAAGCACTAGAGAGTGCGCGGTCGCCTCGGCCTGGGGACGAATGGGCCACCGAGCGCGGTGGGCGGGGGCACGTGATCAGGACGGAGAAGTTGGGAAAGGCGGTCAGGACGGAGGCCCTCGACGTCGACCATGAACGCCTCTCGGGCTGTGTCCTGGAGCCATCGCGATGAGCGACGTGACCATCCTCCGAGCCGACCGCTGGGTCGACGTCGACGCCGGTGAGGTGCGCTCGCCGGCGGTGATCGTCGTCCAGGGGGACCAGATCGTCGGCGTGAACCCCGCCGACCTCCCGACCACGGCCACCGAGGTGAACCTGGGCGATGTGGCGCTGCTGCCCGGCTTGATGGACATGGAGCTCAACATGCTCATCGGCGGGCCGGGCGGTCCCGACGGCCTGCCCGACCCCATGCACGGG
This sequence comes from uncultured Acidimicrobiaceae bacterium, assembly GCA_963804255.1. Classification (GTDB taxonomy): domain Bacteria; phylum Actinomycetota; class Acidimicrobiia; order Acidimicrobiales; family RAAP-2; genus Palsa-461. The sequence continues at coordinate 712,988 of CAWDPK010000006.1, forward strand.
GTGAGGGACAGTCCCGTCTACCGGACGCTTCGCGGAGTGGTCAACTGCCGCACCACGCTTGAGGCCGGCTTCACCACGGTGCGCAACCTAGGTCTCATGGTCAAGACAGGTGGCTACCTGCTCGACGTGGACCTTGCCCGGGCGATCGACCAGGGCTGGTTCCCCGGACCCCGCATCATCGCGGCGGGGCACGCCATCACGCCTACCGGTGGCCACCTGGATCCGACCATGTTCCAGCGCCTGGCCCCGGGGATCATGCCCCAGAGCGTCGAGGAGGGCATCGCCGACGGGGTGCCGGAGGTCCGCAAGGCGGTCCGGTACCAGATCAAGCACGGTGCGGGCGTCATCAAGATCTCTGCTTCCGGTGGTGTGATGTCGTTCTCCACCGGCGCGGGTGCTCAGCAGTACTCCGACGAGGAATTGGTGGCCATCGCAGACGAGGCCCACCGCGCCGGCATCCGGGTCGCCGCGCATGCTCACGGGGACGCGGCGATCAGGGCGTGCATCCGGGCCGGGGTGGACTGCATCGAGCACGGCTCCCTCGCCAGCGACGAGACGATCCAGCTCATGGTGGAGCACGGGACCTTCCTCGTGGCCACGAGTGCCCTGGCCGACCACCTGGCCATCGAGCGAGCCGCCCCGGCGCTGCAGAAGAAGGCCGCCGAGATCTTCCCGCGCGCCAGGCAGATGCTGGGCAAAGCGATCAAGGCCGGCGTGAAGATCGCTTGTGGTTCCGATGCGCCGGCGATCCCCCACGGGACGCAGGCCGACGAGCTGATCGCTATGGTCGACCGGGGCATGACGCCCATGCAGGCTCTACGCGCGGCGACGATCACCAGCGCGGACCTGATAGAGCGAGAGCACGATCTCGGCCGGCTCGCTTCGGGCTACTTGGCGGACATCGTCGCCGTCCCCGGTGACCCCTCCGAGGACATCAAGGTCACCAAGGACGTCCGCTTCGTGATGAAGGACGGCCGCATCTACAAGGGCGCCTGAGTACGGTGGCCAACGTAGGTCGGAAGGTGGCGGTGGTCACCGGCGGGGCGTCTGGGATGGGACGCTCGATCTGTGAGCGCCTCGCGGCGCGTGGGGACCGGGTGGCCGTCTTGGATGTCCAAGGGGAGGCCGCGGAACGGGTCGCCGAAGAGCTGCGTGCCGCCGGCGGAGCGGCGCTCGCCGTCCAGGTTGACGTCACGGACCGCACCGGGGTCGACGACGCGGTCGCGAAGATTCGCGGTGAGCTCGGTCCAGTGGGGATCTTGGTGACCAGTGCCGGGCTGGTCGGCTTCGAACCGTTCGCAGATATCACCGAGCAGTCGTGGAATCGCATCATCGAGGTGAACCTGACCGGCACCTTCCATTGCGTCCAGGCCATGATTTCGGACATGGTGGCGGCCCGATGGGGCCGCATCGTGACGATCTCTTCGTCCAGCGCCCAACGTGGCTCGCCAGGCATGATCCACTACACGGCGTCAAAGGGCGGGGTGATCGCAATGACCAAGGCCCTTGCTCGTGAGTACGCACCGTTCGGCATCACTGTCAACACCATCCCGCCATCGGGGATCGAGACTCCTATGCAGCACCAGTCGCAGGCACAAGGACATCTCCCCCCCAACGACGTGATGGCACGCGCCATACCGCTGGGCCATCTCGGGACTGGTGACGACATCGCGGCGGCCTGCGCGTTCCTCACCTCCGAGGAGGCAGGGTTCATCACCGGCCAGGTCCTCGGCGTCAACGGTGGGTCGGTGATATGACGGTGACGCGTCGCTGGCCGAAGCCGGCGGAGGGTAGCTGGACGGAGCACTACCCCGAACTCGGGACCGGGCTGATCTCCTTCGGCGACTCGACGTCTGCGGACTTCTACGAGCTCGAGCGTCGGGCGATCTTCAGGCGGGCGTGGCTGAACGTCGGACGGGTGGAGGACCTGCCGCGGACGGGGAGCTACTTCACCAAGCAGCTGGACGTGGCTGACACGTCCGTCGTTGTTGTTCGCACCATGGCCGGCGACGTTCGAGCCTTTTCGAACATCTGCCGGCATCGCGGCAACAAGCTCGTTTGGAACGATTTCCCCGGCCAGGAGACCGGCGGGGTGTGCCGCCAATTCACCTGCAAGTACCACGGGTGGCGATACAACCTCGACGGAACCCTTACGTTCGTCCAGCAGCACGAGGAGTTCTTTGGGCTGGACACGAAGGATTACGGGCTTGTGCCGGTCACCTGCGACGTCTGGGCCGGTTTCGTCTTCATCAACTTGGACGAGGAACCAGCGCAGACGTTGCGCGACTTTCTCGGTCCGATGATCACGGCGCTCGAGGACTATCCGTTCGAGAAGATGACCGAGCGCTACGACTTCTCCGCCGACAACGAGAGCAACTGGAAGCTCTTTGCCGACGCCTTCCAGGAGTACTACCACGTGCCTGCCCTGCACCCCCAACAGGTACCGAGCGCGGTGCGGAACCCCGACGCGGGATTCGAATGTGCCCACTTCCAGATCGACGGGCCACACCGGATGACCTCGAGCGGCGGCGCCCGCCGCTGGACGCTGCCCCCGGAACACATGTACCCGATCGAGCGCGTCACCCACAGCGGGGTCGTGGGCCCTTGGGAGTCGCCGGACATCGGCGAGGCGCCGCCCGGCCTCAATCCCGGACGGGTCGAACCATGGGGGATCGATAACTTCCAGATCTTCCCGAACCTCGAGATCCTCTTCTATCGCGGGTGGTATCTCATCTATCGGTACTGGCCCACCTCCCACAACACGCACCGGTTCGAGGCCTCGCTGTGCTTCCAGCCCGCCAGGACCGTGCGGGAGCGCCTCGGACACGAAGTGGCTGCGGTGATGTTCAAAGAGTTCGCCTTGCAGGACGCCGGCATGCTCACGGGCACCCAGACGGCACTCGAGTCGGGGATCCTCCACGAGTTCCCGCTTAGCGATCAGGAAATCCTCGTCCGGCACTTTCACAAGACGGTGGCCGACTGGGTTACCGACTTTGCACACCAGGATGCCGGAGTCTGAGCGCGATGTCCGAGCCGCTGCTGCCGAGCCAGTTCTCCGAGCTCGAACCGTTCGCGGAGCCCTGGTGCCTGGCGACCGAGTCCCAGCGATACGCCAAGCGCCTAGCCACATCGATGGCAGAGATGCAGGTGTTGTACGACGCGTTCTTCCCGCGCCTCGAGGAGGCCATCGACTACTGCGACCAGTTCCCGCTGGACCAACTGCCCGAGGACGCTCGCCGGCTGCTCCAGCTCGTCTATTCGTTGGTCATGGTCTCCATGTCGATCGAGGTCTTCCACCAGCCGAAGGCGGTCAACGCCGCCGACGCCTGGCTCGAGCGTGTCCGGGAACCGGCGCCATGAGCGCCCGTCGCAGCGGGAGAGGTCTGGCCCTCCGAGGTAAGCGGAGCAGCGAAGGAGTTGATCGATGACCACCATGACGACGGAACGATTGAGCGACAGCGTGGGCGCCGAGGTCGTGGGCCTCGACCTCGACCGGCTCATGACCGACGACGTGCTCGCCGGCCAGATCCTGGCGGCGCTCGATGCCAACGGCGTGCTGGTGTTCCGAGGCCTGTTCCTCGACCCGGAGGCCCAAGTGGCCTTCTGCCGACGGCTCGGGAGGGTGGAGGCGTTCCCTGGACACCACCCGGTCGAAGGGATTTACCGGGTGACCCTCGACACCTCGAAGAACCCGATGGCGGACTACCTGCGTGGCACGTTCGACTGGCACATCGACGGATGCACCCCGCTAGGCGACGAGTACCCCGAGATGGCCACCGTGCTCACCGCACACGCGGTCGCCGAGCGCGGGGGCGAGACCGAGTTCGCCAGCACCTATGGTGCCTACGAGGCGCTTAGCGACGGAGAGAAGGAGCGGTTCGGCTCCCTTCGGGTCGTCCACTCCCTCGAGGCATCCCAGCGCCTGGCCAATCCCGACCCCACCCCCGAAAAGGTGGCTGCCTGGAGAACGCGCCCGAGCCGGGAGCATCCCCTCGTGTGGAGGCACCGGTCGGGACGTCGTTCGCTCGTTCTCGGAGCCTCCACCGACCACGTCGTCGGGATGGACCGGGCGAGCGGGCGAGCGCTCCTCGACGAATTGCTGGCCCGCGCGACGAGCCCCGACCGTGTCTACCGCCACGTATGGTCGGTCGGTGACACCGTCATTTGGGACAACCGCGGGGTATTGCACCGTGCCACCCCTTACGATTCCGACTCGCCACGCGAGATGCTGCGCACCACCCTGCTCGGTGACGAGGGGATCGAGTGACCCGTCATGTGTTTGTTCTGCTGCCCAACCATGAAGTACCGAACCCGTGAGGAGTACGTGAGTGTCTCGATACCCGAAGCCCCCTGAAGGAACCTGGACGGCGCACTACCCGGACCTGGGCACGGCGCCGGTGTCGTACGAGGACTCGATCTCGCCCGAGTTCTACGAGCTGGAGCGCGAAGCCATTTTCAAGCGAGCATGGTTGAACGTTGGGCGGGTCGAGCAGCTTCCGCGCAACGGCAGCTACTTCACGAAGGAGATCGACGTCGCCAAGACCTCGGTCGTGGTGGTCCGGGGCATGGACGGCCAGGTGCGCGCTTTCTACAACATGTGCAGGCACCGTGGGAACAAGCTGGTTTGGAACGACTTCCCCCGAGAGGAGACCGCCGGGTCGTGCCGCCAGTTCACCTGCAAATACCACGGATGGCGCTACAGCCTGGACGGGGCGCTGACGTTCGTCCAGCAGGAGGACGAGTTCTTCGACCTCGACAAAGACGAGTACGGACTGATCCCCGTGCACTGCGACGTGTGGTCGGGCTTCATCTTCATCAACCTGGACAAGGAGCCCAGCCAGTCGCTGCACGACTTCCTCGGCCCGATGGTGACGGCACTCGAGGGCTATCCCTTCGAGAAGATGACCGAACGCTTCTATTACCGCGCCCCGGTCGACGCCAACTGGAAGCTCTATATGGACGCCTTCCAGGAATTCTACCATGCCCCGGTCCTGCACTCCCGCCAAACCCCCTCGAATTTCTCGGTACCCGCGCAAGCGGCCGGGTTCGAGGCGCCGCACTACCGCATCGACGGACCCCACCGCTTGGTGAGCACGTCCGGCATAAACGCATGGGAGCTTGGCGACGACAAGATCAAGCCGATGGAGCGGATCACCCGTAGCGGGCTGTTCGGTGCCTGGGACCGGCCCGACCTCGGTGTGGAGAAGATGCCAGCCGGCCTCAATCCGGCGGGATGCGACCCATGGGGTCTCGACTCGTTCCAGCTGTTCCCGAACTTCGTCATCTTGATCTGGTCCGGCGGCTGGTACCTCACGTACCACTACTGGCCGATCTCGCACCACAGCCACATCTTCGAGGGCAACCTGTACTTCATCCCGGCCAAGAACGCCCGGGAGCGTCTCGCGCACGAAATGGCTGCGGTGACGTTTAAGGAGTACGGACTCCAAGATGGGAACACCTTGGAGGCGACGCAGACGATGCTCGAATCGCGCGTGGTGACAGAGTTCCCGCTCAACGATCAAGAGATCCTGTGCCGCCACCTCCACAAGGTGGCCGGGGACTGGGTCGAGACGTACCGGCGCGACCACGTCGTGGCCTAACCAGAAGGAGATCGACCATGCCGAAGGGGATCCTTTACGTGGAGTCGCGGCCGGCCTCGCCCGAACAGGCGGCGGACTACCACAAGTGGTACAACGAGACGCACATCCAGGAGATCCTGGCGATCGACGGGTTCGTCTCGGCGCGTCGGTTCGAGCCGGTCGGAGGCGACGGACCGTTCATCGCCATCTACGAGATCGACACCGACGACATGGACGCGGCGAGAGCACGGCTCACCGAGGCGACCAAGTCGGGACGCAACTCCACTCCGGTCGGCGTAAGCTTCGACCCGCCGCCGACGGTGCGCTACTTCCAGGAGATCGCGTTCTTCACCCCGGACGGGGACTGAGCAGCGCCGATCACCCCCGCCGCGGACGGGCCGTTCAGGCAGCTGGCTCCCCCATTCTTCCAATCGGATAGGACTCACAGGATGACCGACGTCGCAATAGTCGGGGTTGGGATACACCCCTTTGGTCGCCACAAGGGGGTCAGTGCCCTCGAGATGGGGGCGTTCGCCGCGCGTATGGCGCTGGCCGACGCCGGCATGAAGTGGACGGACATTCAGTACGCAATCGGCGGGAGCTTCGAAGTCGACAACCCGGACGCGGTCGTGGCCTACCTGGGCCTGACGGGCATCGACTTCAACAACGTCTACAACGGGTGCGCGACGGCGGGGACGGCCCTGTCGCTCGGGGTCCAGGCCATCCGCAGCGGGCGGTATGACCGGATCCTGGTCCTCGGTATGGACAAGCATCCGACAGGCGCCTTTACCTCGGATCCGACCGGGTACGCCTGTCCCGCCTGGTACGGCGAGATGGGGTACTTCCTCACCACGAAGTTCTTCGGGGAGAAGATCAATCGTTACATGCACGACCATGACATCTCCCCGGAGACTCTGGCGCATGTCGCAGCGAAGAATTACGCAAACGGCGCGTTGAACGAGAACGCATTCCGGCGACAACCGCTCACCGTCGAACAGATCATGGAATCCCGAATGGTGAACTATCCGCTCACCCAGTACATGTTCTGCAGTCCCGACGAAGGCGCGGCCGCAGTGGTGCTGTCCCGGGCCGAAGACGCAGGGACATACTCGCCCGAGCCGATCTGGATCCGTTCGGTGGAGGTCCGAACCCGCCGCTACGGGGCCTTCGAGGTCCACAGCCCCTCGGTACCGGTGGAACGGGTGGCGGCCCCGACGACCGATGCGGCGGTCGCCGCGTTCGAGGCCGCGGCGGTGTCACCTGGGGACATCGACATCGCCCAGTTGCAGGACACCGACGCCGGAGCCGAGATCATCCACATGGCCGAGGTCGGGTTGTGCAAGGACGGCGAACAAGAGCTCTTGGTGGCCGAGGGTGCGACCTCGATCGGAGGCAGGCTGCCCATCAACACCGACGGTGGCCTGATCGCAAACGGCGAGCCGATCGGGGCCTCGGGACTGCGCCAGATCCACGAGCTCACGCTGCAGCTCCAGGGCAGGGCGGGGGCGCGCCAGGTACCGGGGACCCCACGGGTTGGCCTCGCGCACCTCTACGGCGCGCCGGGGATCTCCGGCGTCACGATCGTGTCGAAGTGACCCACTCGACAGTCGGGCACTCGAGCACACGAACGCACGAGGATTGAGCATGGCGAAGCGTCCAATAAGCGACGGGCTGTTCGTCTGGCCATTACCCGAACCGCCGGCCAAGCCGGCGCTCATCGGCGCCCGATGCTCGCTGTGCGGCGCCGTCGCCTTCCCGCAGGCACCGGGATGCCCGAGATGCGGTGAAGGACAGATGGAGACGTTCGAGCTCCCCACCCAAGGGACGCTCTATACCTGGACCACCCAAGAATTCCACCCGAAATTGCCGTATCTTGGACCCGAAACGCCCGAGAACTTCGCTCCTTTCGCTGTCGGGTACGTGCAGCTTGCGGACCTCATCCGCGTGGAGGGCCGGCTCTACGACGTCAACCCGGCCGATCTCGACTTCGAGATGCCCTTTGAGGTTGTCGTCCGGCCATTCCGCAACGACGAGGACGGCACCGAGGTGTACACGTTTGGCTTTGCGCCCGTCGTCGAGCGCGGTAATCCTGGCCCAGAGGCCTCCCGCCCTCACCCAACCGCCGGACGGTCACATCGCCTCGTGCCCGACCAACGGTCGGGGCGACCGGGAGGCATGGGACCTCAACGTCCGTCGACCTCCCCAGGAGCACAGACGGATTTATCGGCATGCCGATCGAGCTCGCTGGGCGCGCTCGCGGACGGATGTACGCGTTCTCGGATCGCTGCCTCTGAGCTAGAGCACCGCCCCCTCGCTGACCGGTACACGGCTGGTCCCACACCGACTGGTGGAGCCGGCGACCACGCAGCCGGCCGTGAGCATCGGTGGCCGAAGGAGGCGATCAGGACGCGATGATGTCGCCTCTTAGCTCCCAGAGGTTGCCGGCCGGGTCCCGGCAGGTGACCACGCGCGGGAACCCAGCCCGCTCGGACCGATCGAACTCGACCGTCGCCTTGCGCAGACGCTCCTCGACGTCGGAGAGCTCGGGTCCGAATTCGATCGCCACATGGGCCCGGGCGGCCGGACGGTGGTCGGGGTCGGCACTGAGATGCACCTGTGCGCCGTCGTTCGACTCGTACCACCGAGCACCGATGGCCCCCAAACGCACGTCGGGCGTCACCGGTCGGTAGCCCAGCACATCCATGAGGAAGGTCGCTTCGGACTCGAGCTTCTCGGGTGGAACCCCGAGGTTGACGTGGTGAAAACGGGCCACCGACCCACCCTAACAGCGCGGCCCGTCGGCCTCCATGGGCCAGGGATCGGACGCCAGCTGCACCCGGGCCGAGGGATTACCCGCCGGGCGCAGCCCTTTCGCCCGCCGTGTGGCGGCCGGATGCTCCGCTCGCACTCGAACCGAGGCTGGACGGCCGGTGTGTCTAGGGCAGGTACCGGCCCCAGTCGTAGCGCACGATCGTATGAAACGGGGCGGCCAGCAGCGGCGTGACCTCGCCCCTCCAGCGCGCGGCGAGGGCGGCGCGGAGCTTCTCGCCCGTCTCCGCGGGGTCACCGTCGAGGTAGCAATAGGTGATCTGCAAACCGGCATTGTCGACCGTGGCGTATGGGGGTTCGAGTGGGAGTCCCACGCCCCACCAAGCGCCGGCCACGCCGGAGGTGTCGACGAGTTCCGCGGCCGGCGCCTCACCCTGTTCCACTAGGAGATAGATGCCACGGGCCGGCCACCAGGGGAGCACGTCGGCACCCACCTTCACGCGCCGAGCGGCAGCCATTCCCCGCACGCGGTAGGCGCCCCGTTCGAGCATCGGCATGCCCGGGATCTGGACGTCGAGAAGCTGACCGCGGAGGTAGGGGTTCCGTCCGGCGTTCGCCATCGCCAAATTGAGCGCATCGAAGGCATCGAGCCGGGTGACGTCGGTGAAGAGGTACGTCATGACGTGGTCGACCGAGTCGTACCGCTCGTCACTGGCGGAGCGGGCACGCCTACAGGCTGGGGTCGACACCAGTCGCATCGATGCCCGGAGGGAGGGCAGCCGGTGCTGATCAGGCTCATGGTCAAGCCCGTGCCATTCGATGTACTCGGCATCGCGTCCCTGTGGGTGCCGACCAGACATGGACACGTAGATGGTCGTGATGTCGGTGCGGCCAGTCGCCAGGATCTCGGGAACGTCGTCGGACGGCGTGCCCGCGAGCGCCGACATGGACGGCATTCTGCCATGTTCGCAAATTACGGACAACCGGCGTGTGAATCCGTCTCCCGCAGACGATCTAGAGGACCCATCTCGGACACCGGCACAAGAGGACCGCTTTGGCAGTCCGGCCCCGCTGTCCCGACTTCAGGTTTGGAATTACACTAAGTCCAGGTTTCTGCGGATTCAGTCAAGGCGCGCAGATGAGCTGAAAGGGATGAATCATGGCTCGAAGGTTGTCGTTTCCTGTGTTCGACGCCGATAATCACATGTACGAGACGACGGACGCCTTCACAAAGTACCTCCCCGAGGAGTATTCGGGGCTCGTGAAGTACGTGGAGGTTAACGGCCGCACGAAGATAGCGATCAAGAACAAGATCAGTGACTACATCCCCAACCCGACCTTCAATGTCGTCGCCACGCCGGGAGCCCAGGAGCTCGAGTTCAAACTGAAGAACCCGTCCTCCAAGACCAAGCCCGGCGACAAGAAGATCGAGCCACCGCCGCGATACATCTCGTCGATCCCCGCATACTTCGATCCCGAGCCGCGCCTCGAGCTGCTCGACGAACTTGGGATCGAGTGGGCCATGATGTGGCCGACACTCGCCAGCCTGCTCGAAGAGCGCCTATCTGACGACCCGCGTGGCACGCACGTGGTCGTCCATGCGTTCAACCAGTGGATGCACGAGCATTGGACGTACAACTTCGCCGACCGCATCTTCCCCACCCCCGTCATCACGCTCCCGATCATCGACGAGGCCCTGCGCGAGCTCGACTTCGTCGTCGAGCGGGGCGCTCGAGCGGTCCTCATCCGACCCGCTCCGGTACCGGACTTCAATGGCCGGCGGCGTTCGTTCGCCCTGCCCGAGTACGACCGGTTCTGGGAGAGGATGCAAGAGGCCGACCTCTTGGTGGGCATGCACGCCTCGGACAGCGGGTTCCAGCGGTACCTGAACGAGTGGGAGGGGTACGACTCGGAGTTCCTGCCCTTCGCCCAGAAGCCGTCAGCATTCTCGGCAATCGTCGGGGCCGACCATCGGACGATCTCCGACGTCGTCGCTTCAATCATCGGTCACGGGTTGGCCACCCGCTTCCCCAACCTTCGGTTCGTCCCCGTCGAGAACGGCAGCGCGTGGGCGCGCCCGCTCGTCACCAAGCTCCAGAAGATCTACGAGCGCTCGCCGGGGTTGTTCGACGAGGACCCGATGGTGGCGTTCCGCCGCTGTATCTTCGTCCACCCGTTCCACGAGGAGGACACGGTCGGCCTGGTCAAACTGCTGGGCGCCGACAACATCGTCTTCGGCTCGGACTACCCGCATCCAGAGGGCATGTTCGACCCGATCACCTTCGTCGACGAGATCGACGAGCTGTCGGAGGCGGACCAGGCCAAGATCATGGGCGGGAATTTGGCCAAGCTCATGAAGGTGGCCGTCTAGGCCCTCATTCGGCGGCACCTGGGCGGCCTCCGACAGCACCCACCGGTAGCCACCGCGAGCGGTGTTCGGCTACACCGAGCAGATGCGCCGCGAGCCCAGCGGACCGCGTCACCCGAAGACGAGTGGGAGCGACTCGATCTGGCGGAGGCCGTAGCCGTAGCGCAACTCGGTGCCCTCGGCGATGGTGTAGTCGGGGATCCTGGCGTGCCACTCCCGCAGGGTGGTCCGCAGCTCGAGCCGGGCCAGGTGCGACCCGAGGCACCGGTGCACACCGCCACCGAATGCCAGGTGGCGGTTGGCGTGGCGGGTGAGCTTCACGGTGGAGGCGTCCGACAGCGCCCGCTCGTCGGTGTTGGCCGAGCCGATGCTGACCCCGACGTGGTCCCCCTTGTGCACCGGACAGCCGCCGAGGTCGGCGTCCTTGATGGCCACCCGGGCCACGCCGGCGACCGGCGTCTCCCAGCGCAGGAGCTCCTCGACGGCCGAGGGGATGATGGACGGGTCGGCCACGATGGCCTGCCGCTGCTCGGGGTGCTGGGCCAGGTAGGCGAAGAAGCACTCGAGGGTGTCGGTCACCGTGTCCAGGCCGGCCAGGATGAACAGGAAGCAGATGCCCAGGATCTCGTCGACCGTGAGGCGGGCCCCGTCGAACTCGGCCGCCAGGAACCGGCTCAAGATGTCCTCTCGGGGCTGCCGCTTGCGATCGGCGACGGCCTCGGCGAAGTAGCGCTCGATCTCGGCCGCCGTCGCCTGCTGGGAGGCCTTCATCTCCGCGAGGTCGGCCCCGGCCGGGCGCAGGATGCCGCTCTTCATGCCGAGGAACATGTCGAGGTCGGACAAAGGGAGGCCGAGCAGTCGCAGGAAAACCGACGAGGGAAGCGGCTCGGCCAGCGCCGTGGTGAACTCGCAAGAGCCCTCGTCGATGAAGGCGTCGATCAGCTCGTTGACCAAGCGGGTGATGTCGGGCTCGATCAGGCTCATCTGCTTGGGGGCGAAGATTGGGTCGAGCAGCTTGCGGTACTTCAGGTGCTCGGGCGGGTCGACCTGTAGCGGGATGAGTGGCACGGTCTGGCCCAGGTCCACCGCCTCCATGGCGGACGAGAAGATCTCCGGATGGTGCAGGACGTACTCGACCTCGGCCCTCCGCATGACCTCGAGCCCACCGAAGGGGCCGGGCACGACTGCGCCGATCTCCCGCGCGGCGCGGTAGAAGGGCTGGGGGTTCCCCGACGTGGCCGGGTCCAGGAAGAGGGCGGGGTCGAATGGCTCGGCGGAGCCCAGTGGCGCGTCATCGGTCATGGCTCAGCTCGTGGTTCGCTCGCCGAGGTCCGAGGCCCGGTTGGCGTGCTCGAACTTGGGTCCCTTTCGGGTCGACCGGATGCCTACGTCACGCCCGGCCGCCCGTTCACGCAGCGCCCCGACGGTGGCCTGCTCCTTGGGGATGACCGAGAAGGGGTGGTAGTTGAAGTGCTTCATGGCGTTCAGGTGGGTGATCCGGTCGATGTCGTGCTCGGGCAGCTCGCCGATGTACTTCCACAGCTGCTCGGGCGCCGTGGGCCAGGTGGTGTCCGAGTGCGGGTAGTCGCACTCCCAGGTCACGTTGTCCATGTTGAGGTAGTCCCGGCTGGCCACGCCGAAGGCGTCGTCGATGAAACAGGTGATGACGTGCTCGTTGAAGACCTCGCTGGGCAGCCGGTCGCCGAAGTCCTGACCCGTCCAGATGTGGTGCTTCTGGTAGTTGTAGTCAATCCGCTCCAAGAAGTACGGGATCCAGCCGATCCCGCCCTCCGACAGCGCCACCTTGATGTCGGGGAACTTGCGCAGGACCGGCGACCAGATGAGGTCGGCCGCGGCCCGCACGATGTTCATCGGGGTGACCGTGATGAGCACGTCGATGGGGGCGTCGACGGAGGTGATCACCAGCTCCGAGGACGACCCGATGTGCATGCAGACGGTGACCTGCTCGTCGCTGCACGCGGTCCAGAACGGGTCCCAGTGGTCCGTGTGGATGCTCGGCCAGCCGAGCTTCGACGGGTTCTCCGAGAAGGTGACGGCATGGGCGCCCTTGGCCGCCGTGCGTCGGACCTCGGCCGCCAGGACCTCGGGGTCCCAGATGGCCGGCAGCGAGCAGGGGATGAACCGCCCCGGGTGGGTCCCGCACCACTCGTCGATGTGCCAGTCGTTGTAGGCCCGGACCATGGCCAGGGCCACGTCCTTGTCCTCGGTACGGGCGAACAGCTGGCCGCAGAACTGGGGGAACGAGGGGAAGCACAGGGATCCGAGCAGGCCGTTGGCGTCCATGTCGGCCACCCGTTCGTCGATGTCGTAGCAGCCCGGCCGCAACTCGTCGAAGGACGTGGGCTCCATGCCGTACTCGTCGGGCGGCCGCCCGGCCACCGCGTTGAGGGCGATGTTGCCGACGTCAGTGCCCTCGTAGCGCCAGGCGCTCGTCCCGTCGGCCCGGGTGATGAACTGTGGCGCCAGGTCGACGTACTTGGCCGGCAGGCGACCCTCAAACACGTTCGGCGGCTCGACGACGTGGTCGTCGACACTCACCAGGACCAGATCCTCTACGTCCATGGGGCCCCTCCCGATCGGTCCTGGCCAACCCGTCAAGACCACTTCATCACCGCGTCCTGCATGGTAGCCGGAAGGTGCGACGGGTATTTCTCGCCGCCCTGCCGGTGGCACCGAGCAGGGTGCGCCGAGCGCCACCGGGCGACGGTCCGCCGCCCGGTGGCCTCGGCGGGTTCATCGCGGGCCCGGGTCGCACCCCAGGTGCTGGGAGACGGCGGCGAGTGCCCCCCGGGTACGGTCACCGCGCCTTCTCGGAGGTCGCGCTGGCCCGCCGGCGCGAGCACCGACGATAGGCTCGGGGACCGTGCGGATAGTGCTCGACACGATGCGGTGCACGGGTCACGGCCGCTGCTACTCGCTGGCCCCGGAGCTATTCGACAGCGACGACTACGGGCACAGCATCCTGCGCACCCCCGATGTCCCGGTCGGCCTCGAGAGCCGGGCACAGCTGGCCGTCGAAAACTGCCCGGAGTCCTGCCTGCGTCTCGAGTGACGGCACGGGCCTGCCCGGGACGAACGCTCCCCCGCAGCCCCGCGGTCAGTCGATCAGCGGGTCACGGGGCAGGCCAAGGATTCGCTCGCCGATCTGATTGCGCTTGATCTCCGAGGTGCCACCGGCGATCGACATGGACCGATGCATCAGCACCATGGTCCCGGCCATCGCCCCCGGGCCATCGAGGAAGGCGGTGTCCGAACCCGTCAGCGCGGCGAGAATGGCTGCGAATTCGTGCTCGTTCTCGGAGAGCACGAGCTTCGTGACGTTGCCCTCGGGACCAGGGCCGCCACCAGCGACCGCTCGGTGGGCACTGCGAAGGTTCAGTACGGCCATGGCCTGGGTGCTCGCGATGTAGCGGCCGATGCGTCCGGCGCCACCGGCCAGGCGCTCGGGGTGGGCGTCGAGGAGCCCGATCAGGGCGGAAGGGGGCATCGCCACCCCGTACTGCCCGCCGCCAATACTGACGCTCTCATTGCCCAGGGTCGCGCGGGCAACCGTCCACCCACCGTCGACGGGCCCAATGACGTTGTCGTCGGGAACGAACACGTCGCTGAAGAAGACCTCGTTGAAGTCCGAGTTGCCGGTCGGCATCTTGAGTGGCCGGACCTCGACCCCTTCGGCGTCCATGTCGATGACCATCGTGGTGATGCCGTTGTGCTTGGGGGCGTCGGGGTTGGTGCGCACGGTGGCCAGGCCGTGAGCGGCCAGGTGGGCACCGCTCGTCCAGACCTTCTGGCCGTTGACCAGCCAGCCGCCGTCGACTCGGGTGCCCTTGGTCTTCACGCCCGCCGCGTCGGACCCGGCGTTGGGCTCGCTAAACAGCTGGCACCAGATCACTTCCTGGTTGAGCGCGGGGAGCACCCAGCGAGCCACCTGGTCCTGGGTGGCATGCTGGATCATCGTCAGGATCACCCATCCGGTGATGCCGTAGGCCGGCCGTTTGACGCCGGCCGCGGCGAACTCCTGCTCGATCACGAGCTGTTCGATCGCGCTCGCGTCTCGACCCCACGGCTTGGGCCAATGCGGCATCACGTACCCGGACTCGATCAACGCCGCGCGCGTGGCAGTCTCGTCGAGGTCCCGCACCCGGTCGACGAACTGGCGGACGGTGTCCCGGATCGGCTCCGCCTCGGGCGGAAGGTCGACCGTGCGCGACCGGCTCACGCCTCGGCGGACGAGGTCGGTCATGTCCGTCGCCGCCGCCTCGGCGTCGACGATCGCCTCGATGGCGGCGGCCCGCCGCAGGTAGAGGTGCGCGTCGTGCTCCCATGTGAAACCGATCCCCCCGTGGACCTGGATGTTGAGCTGGGCGTTCTGATCCGCGGCAGCCAAAGCCAGCGATGCTGCCATCGCTGCTGTGTATGTGAGCTGGTCGCCGCCGACCGCGGCAGCCCGAGCGGCATCCCACACGGCCGAGGTAGCGAGCTCCACCGACACCAGCATGTTGGCGCAGTGGTGCTTGACCGCCTGGAAGGTGCCGATCGCCCGTCCGAACTGCTGGCGCACCTTGGCGTACTCGCTCGCCAATGTCGTGCATTCGCGGGCGACCCCGGTGGCCTCGGCGGCGAGGATCGTGCGGGCCAGGTCGACAAGGACTTGCCGGGCGCCCGGCACGATGTCCGCCGGAGCGCCATCGAGGGTCATCCGGGCGGCCCGCCTCGTCGGGTCGAGGTTCGGCGGGACCTCGACGCCCACATGACCGGCGCGACGATCGACCACGGCGACGTCGTCGCCGACCGGGATCAGCAGCACCTCGGCTAGGCCCCCGCCGAGGACGACGCCGGCGGGCCCATACGCGGCTCCGTCACGCACCTCGATGTCCGACCCGAGCGCCACCGCCCCGATCACGGAGCCGTCGGCGAGGCCGGGCAGGAGTCGCGCCTGCATTTCCGGCGAGCCAGCCGCGGCGATGACCGCGCTTGCGATCACGGTCGGCACGAATGGGCCGGGAGCCACGGCCCGCCCCAACTCCTCGACGACAACCACGAGCTCGGGCAGACCGAAGCCCGAGCCGCCGTGCTCGTCTGGGATGTGCAGTCCGAGCCAGCCGAGCGCGCTCATCTCTTTCCAGAACGAGGGCAACGGCTCGGTGTCCGCCTCGAGCAACGCACGGGCGGCCTCCCGGGCACCGTGCTGCGAGAGGAAGTCAGAAGCCGTCTTGGCGAGAGCACGGTGGTCATCGGTAATGGCAATCGACATGTTGAAATAGTACCCTTTATTCCCTGAATCGCCAACGAAGAAGCGGACGTGAAGCTCGCTGCGATCGTGGGTATGCGAGACGACCCGGACTCGGACCTGGGCAGTGCGTGTCGTTGTCCGCAGATTCCGAGAGTGATGGCAAGTCAGACCCCTCGGTCGACTACTTCGTGCCAGGTGATGACCCGCACCTCGAAGCGAGACAGTGCACCCAATGCGGGAGCCGCTACTCCGAGCGCCGCAACGCATGCGCCCGCTGCATCGGGACCAACTGAAAGCCGGACTCCGAGCCGCTCGCCTTGCCGAGGTGATCTTCCACCTCGGCAACCCGATGGTAGGTGAAGCACAACAGGCGGTTCCCGCGATCGCGACTAGCGAATCCCTCCCATGCGGGTCGTCGTCACGAGGTGCAGCCGAGGTTAGGCGGCCGGTGAGCTTGGTCTCACGCCCAGGGCGCTGCCGTAACCGACAAACCGAGCTTCTGGAACTAGCGAAAACAGGTCGACAGCACCTCGAGGTGCCGCGACATGCGATGTTTTGCAAGCGGTCGGTCGCGCGCGATCAGAGCTTCGGCGATTGCCCCGTGGCTGCGCGTCACCTCGGCACCCATCTTTCTCCGATCCCGGCTTGAGAGCACGCTTGCCTCGTGCATGTGAGTAAGCCGGATGAGCACCAGCGCTGCCAACTCCAGGACCCGGTTCCCTGAGATCGACGCGATTGCCGCGTGGAGACTGTGTGCCGCCATGGTGAAGTCCTGATCTGCTGCCGAAACTTCCTGTTTCAGCGCTTCGTGCAGTCGATTCTCGCCAAACGTACTCATGTTGTCGATGACGATGTCGACCAGCGCTAGCTCGATACCTATGCGGAGTTCGAATATGTCCGCGACGCTTATGCCATGACGTTCGAGAAATAGGGCGACCACATCGGTCACGGCATCGATACTTGGAGGGAGCACAAATAGCCCGCCACCAGGTCCGCGGCGCATTCCGGCGATGTCATGGTGCTCAAGGAGACGGGCCGCTTCTCGGATGATGGCCCGGCTGACCCCGTACCGATCCATCAGTTCTGGTTCGGAACCGATGAATTGCTTGGCGGCAAGGCCTTCCTCGATGACAGCAACGAAGATGTCGCGGGCCACTTCTTCGGCGCGCTTGTTTCCGGGAGCCCCCTTGATTGCAACCACCGGATTGAGCACCTGTCGGGTCGACCGCCGACTACGGATAAACGCAGCCTCGGCGCTGAGGTGCTTTTGCATCCGTCGTTGGGCTAGGCCCTCATTGCCGCCAATGACGGCTGCAGCAATCTGAGCATGGGCACGTAGGGACTCGTTCAATGTTTTCGAAGTGAGCCGTGTAGCGTCGGCAAAGTACAACAAACTGACGCGATTGAGAAGCTCGACAAAGAGTTCAAGCGCAAAATTCTGAGTGGCAGACGCGAGAAACACATGCAGCGCCCGGCGATCGGTAACAATTCCCGCCTTCTCATCTCTGACTAGTTGACGAAGACCTTCAAGGCCTGCCTCATCGAGGCGACCGGGAACGAGTTGGGTCACGAGACCCTCGAGAACGATCCTCGTCTCAAATACCTCGTCTAAATGGGCATCTACCTGGTAGAGATAGAGCAAAGCTGAGTCAATGATCGTCTCGATCGTGGGTTCGGTTACGACCAATCCCCCACCGGGTCCACGCCGCATGCGCGCCATCTGCTGATGCTCGAGGAGCCGAACGGCCTCCCGGAACACTGCTCGGCTAACGCCGTATTGCTCCAGCAGCAGGGCCTCAGAACCTAGGACCCGCCCAACTGGCCAGCCGGACGCGATGATGTCACCGACGATGCGCTTGGCGACCGTGGCGGCCAGCTTGGACTTGCCGTTCGCCGACATGCCGACCGACATCGGGGGCGCCAGGGTGGCTACTGACATCTCGGCCAGGGTCGCCATTGGCGATACAGTACACCCTATTCGGGGCGCCTCAGAGGATCGATGTGGCCCCGGTTGTGTCGCCGGCGATATCTGATCCATCCAGCGAGGCTCGCCAAGGCGGAGATTCGGGTGCGACCACCTGGCCTTACCAAATGAGCTGCAAATCCTCCACACTCCGAAGACCCATGGGGCATTCGAGATCGACACAGGGCTTCAGGCTGTACTCGGGCAAGCGCCGGTGCCACTCGCGGAGCGCGATCCGGAGCTCCCAGCGGGCCAGATGGGAACCAAGGCATCGGTGGTTACCGCCGCCGAATGCGATGTGTCGGTTGGCCGTACGGCCGAAGTCGACAGTGAAGGGGTCCTCGAATTCCTGGCCGTCCACGTTTCCGACGGTCACTATCGACTCGGTGGTGGCGTGGTCGCCGCCAACACGGCTCGGACGTTCATCGTCGCTCGCCAGATCCGAACCGGAAGGAGGGTTCGATGTCCCGGTCCCACCGATCCTCTTCGACGAGGAGGCGGGTGATCCCCCGGTGGTTCGGGACTTCGCAACCGACACCGACGAGATCCTCCGACAGATCCGCATCGACGACGAGGAGATCGATCGTCTGCGATTGTCTGGCTGCATCGCCTAAGGCAGGTTGATCACGGACCCGCGGGCCCGATGCGGAGCCCGGCCCGAGGCGATCGTCCGACCGAGGGCGACCAGCGGCCCTTTTGGGCCGGTGGCCCCGGATCAGGTCTTCTGATCAGGCGTGAAAAGCGGGACGAACACGTCGCCGTGAGGTTCGAAGACAACGTGAACCGGCATCCCAACGCGGACATCCTCGGGCGGACAGTCCACGACATTGGTGACGAAGCGCAATCCGTCTTGGTCGTCCAGCTCAACGATCGAAATGTTATAGGGCAGCGGCACCGCCGGATTGTAGGGGTACGCGTTCGTGGTGTGGGTGAACACCGTTCCCCGACCGCTGGCCGTCTGATACTCGGTCGAGCCTCCACACTCGGGGCAGTCGGCCGACAACGGGAAGACCCATCGGTTGCAGGCCAAGCATCGCGTCAAGCGGAGCTCGCCGGATCTACCTCCGGTCCAGAATTCTCGGTTGAGGTCATCGAGCGCTGGCGTCATCCGAGGAACAACATCAACCATAGGGGATCCTATATTAGGGTCTTCTGTCTGTGACCGGCATCATCGAACGGGGCGCAATCATCTCGGGGATCGGGATCTCGCGCATCAGCCGCAAGAGTGGGATCGCCGGTATCGACCTCACGGCCGAGTCCTCGGCTCAAGCCATCCGAGATGCCGGGCTCACCCCCGGTGATATCGATGGCATCGCCACCATCGGCGAAACCCCGATCCCGGAGGCCGCCGTTCGCCTGGGTATCGACCCCACCTGGACCGGTGGGGCCATGGGGAGGTGGGGGCTCCTCAGTCCAGTGGTCGACGCCCTTCACGCCGTGTCCAGCGGCCAAGCACGGCACATTCTCGTCTACCGAACGGTGAACATGATGGGCGGATCGGTGGTCCCGTCCGCGCCTGAAGGACGTACACCGGTGCGGGCAGCGGCCCCGCCGGTGCAAGAGCGGGACAACCCCATGGGCGCCCTACCCCGGCTTCTCGCAGCCCACGCGTATTCGGCCGCCAACTGGCTCGCCCTGCACGCCCGTCGGCACATGCACCTCTACGGCACTACCAAAGAGCAGCTCGGATGGTTGGCCATCAACAGCCGCAGGAACGCCGCGTTGAATCCTAGAGCGGCTCTTCGCGACCCCATCACCATGGACGACTACATGTCAGCCCGCATGATCTCCGAACCGTTCGGCTTGCTCGACTGTGACGTGCCCGTTGACGGCTCCGTCGCATTCGTCGTGTCTTTGGCTGACGCCACACAGGACTGTGACCACTCGGTTCGCGTTGAGGCCTGTGGTGGTTCGCCGGGTTTGGGGGGCTGGGACCAACGGCCCGACTACCCGAAGATGGCCTCGACCGACGCCGCTGCGGAGTTGTGGAGCCGCACAAACCTTACGCCTGGGGACGTCGACATTGCCGAGCTCTACGACGGCTTCACGTTCCTCACCCTTGCCTGGCTGGAAGCTCTCGGCTTTTGCGGAGACGGAGAAGCGGGACCCTTTGTCGAAGGCGCCACCCGCATCTCAAGGGACGGCCAACTGCCGCTCAACACTTATGGCGGCCAGCTCTCCGCCGGTCGCATGCATGGGAACTGGGTCCTTCATGAGGCGTGCCTGCAGTTGCGGGGCGAGGCCGGAGAGCGTCAGATCGAGAAGCATGAGGTCGCTATCGTCTCCAACGGCGGCGGGCCGATCGCCGGATGCATGCTGCTGACCCGATGACCCACTCGCGGGTGGACAACCAGAACTGAGCCCGACAGAAACGACGACCATGGAGGGCGGAACCGTAACCGCTGAACTGGTTACCGGGCTGGTCGGGCTTTCTTGGAGGTTCGTGGCTCAGTCATCAAGGAAGCCGAACGCCCGTCCTCCACCGCCCCATGACGAGTGACCGCGGCTGATACCAGGGACCACCAACGACCTCGGTCACGGCTGCCCAAAACGCGCATTGTTGACATGGCCGACGAGTCGCGAGTGATCCGGGCTTAAAGGAGACCGCGTCCGCTAGAGCCGGGATGTCTAGCTCGGTTCAAAGGAAGTCTTCGAAGGCGACGCCCGCCAGTCGACGCCCGGTGACTGTCTTTGGCGTGATCACCACCCAGATTTTGTGGATGCCCTGCTTCCACGGCAGCGGCACGTCACCACCGATCTGTCGTAGCAGTTCTGGGACGCGCTCCAAGTCGAACTCTTCGCTTGTGCCACGGACGAGCACGCTCCATCCTGAGCGGCTGGCATAGTCGATGTGATCGGCCTCGAAGGCGACAGCGCTGTCCCGCAAACCGCGCACTTTGGATCCGTCTTCGGACCGAAATACGATGGTCTGTCCGGCTATTGCATAGTTGACTGGAACGGCTGCCGGTCCTAGCTCGTCTGAATAGACCAAACGGCCGACAGTTTCTTGCCCGAGCAAAGCGAAGCAGTCGTCCCAGGATAGGTTTTCAAGCGTTCGCCTCGGCATAAAGGAAGCATATGCCGACGAGCGTGGATCGCCAGCAGCCGGTGGACACGGCTTGCCCCGAACGCGCCGATCGTCGCGCTGGACCTACCAAATCAGTTCGAGGTTCTCCACGGTTCGCAGGCCCGTCGGGTAGTGGAGCTCAATGCCCGGCCTGAGCTCGTACTCGGGGATCCGGCGATGCCACTCGCGCAGGACGACGCGGAGCTCCCGGCGGGCCAGGTGGGACCCGAGGCATCGGTGAACGCCGGCGCCGAAAGCGACGTGCTTGTTGGACGCGCGGTCGAAGTCCACCATCTCGGGATCGGGAAACTCCTCGGGGTCGACGTCGGCCGACCCGTAGCCGACGTAAACCATGTCGCCGGCCTTCACCGGGCAACCCATCACGTCAATGTCGACAGTTGCCCGACGGGGTGCGCCCGGCACCGGGGACTCCCAGCGGAGCAGCTCCTCAACGGCCTTCGGAATGATCCCCGGATCGGCGGCTATCCGGTGGCGGTGCGTGGGGTTCTGCGCCAGGAACGCATAGAAGCAGGTCAGGGAGTCGGTGACCGTGTCGAGTCCGGCGATGAGGAGCAAGAAGCAGATATCGAGGATCTCCTCGCGGCTCAACTTCTGTCCGGCGACCTTGGTGTTGAGGAACAGGGTCAGGATGTCGTCCTCGGGGCTCTGGGCACGCTCGTCCAGGATCTCGTTGAAGTAGGCGTAGATCTCCTGAGCGGTCTCGGTCTGGATCCGCCCCCGCACTTCGAGATCGAGGGTGCCACCGCCTGGGCGAATGATGCCGTCTTTGAGACGGAGGAAGGTGTTGAGCTCGCTCCACGGAAGCCCCATCAGGCCGAGGAACACCGAGGACGGGAAAGGTACCGCCAGCTCCTCGGTGAAGTTGCAGGACCCTCGCTCGGCGAACTCGTCGATGAACCTGTTCACCCGGGCCGAGATGTCGTCCTCCATGGCGTCCATCCTCTTCGGGGCGAAGAGGGGGTCGAGGATCTTTCGGTACTTGGAGTGCTCGGGCGGGTCCACGCTCAGCGGGATGAGGGGGCGAACGTTTCCGAGCTGCACGACGTCGCGGGACGTGAACTTCGCCGGGCTGCGAAGCACCTCCTCAACCGCGGCGCGGCTCACCGCCATGACGAATCCGTCTCTCGGGCAGATGACCGGTGCCGTCTGGAGCATCGCCTTGTACCTGAGCTGAGGCGCCGCCAGATCGAACACTTGCGCCGAGGCGTACCCGGGCGAACCACTCTCACTCGCGTCGGATTCTGCGGACACGTCCGTCATCTCATGCCTCCTCGGATCTGCTCATCTTCACACGCCTCCACAGTCGTATTCATACGCCTCTGCTCGTCCTCATCGACGGTGCTGGTCCGTTGGTCTGCCCCGCCGAGGGAGCGATCGAGGACCTCTTGCTGCGCCTCGGTGGCCCCCAGCACAGCCAGCAACGGTCCGGGCGCAACCTCGAGGAACACGCCGAACAACGCTGGGGACGGTTCGTAGCGCCCGTTGAGGTTCTCGACCTTGAGGAGCGGTTCGGTCATCGGTTTCCCTCCACGACGGCGGCGGGCATGGCCTCATCACCCAGGTATGCCGACCGGACCACTGGGTTGTTACGGATATCCGTCGGCGTGCCTGAAGCGATTACCTGTCCGAAATCGAGGACGAAGATCCGACTCGAGAGAGCCAGCACCGCGGCGACATCATGTTCGACCATGAGCAACGACACCCGACGCTCGGCGCTGTCCACGACTCTTCTGAAGACCGATGCCAGGTTCTCGGACTCGCGCATGTCCAGACCCGAGAGTGGCTCATCGAGCAGGACAACGTCGGGGTGGGTGGCCAACGCTCGGGCAACCTCGACCAAACGGCTGGTGCCGAGGGGCAACGCAGCGACGGATATCCGGGCCACGTGTGTCAGATCGAGCAGCTCCAGCAGCGCATCGACGCGTTCGTTTTCCGAACGCGACGGTCGAAGCAACGATCGCGGGTCCACCATGTCGCGCCACAGCCGCTGGCGGCTGAAGCGAACCCGGTGGGCTAGGACCAGATGCTCGCGAACGGTGAGACCCATGAACAGTTCGGGTTGTTGGAAGGTTCGGGCCAACCCCTTGCGGGCACGGAACTGGGGACTGGTGTCGGTGACGTCCTCGCCGCGCATGTGGACCCTGCCGGCTGCGGGACGCAGGAACCCCGAGAGCACCGCGAAAAGGGTCGACTTACCGGCCCCGTTGGGGCCCACCAGTCCCAAGATGGCGCCGGGCGGCACCTCGAGGCTGACGTCGGACAAGGCCACCACGCCCCCGAACCGTACGGTGATCCCGGTGGCTTTCAACACCGGAACCGCAGCGTCGACCGAATGGTCGATGAGCGCAGCCGGGTCAGAGGTGCCCGAGGGGGTGGAGCCGGCACCGGCGCTCAAGAGGAGACCTCCTCGACCAAGGGGGATGCCGAACCTGTGCCCTGAGCGGCGAGCGGTACCCCGCCGGTGGCGACGGGCCGGCCCGATGTCGGCGGGCGACGATTGCCAATCGCGACCAGGCGGCGGCGGAACATCTCACCCGCTTGCTCCAGGGTCCCGTCGGGGAATCTGGCCACGCCGATGGCCCCGAGCCCGAAGAGTATGGGTGAGATCTGGCCCATCGAGCTCGGGAGGTAGGCCACGGCGAGTGCCGGCAGCATGGTGAAGGAGAGGCCGGCGACCAACGCGGCGACGTTGGAGCGCACGCCGACGGTCACCAGCGCGGCGAGCCACACCACGCCTAGATAGGTCTCAAAGTTGCCCGGCTGGGCGGAGGTCTGCGCCGCGACCAGGAATCCGCCCCCGATGCCGGCTACCAACGCGCCCAGGCCGGCCACGAGGACCTTCATCTGCATGACGCTGATGCCGAGAGTGCGGGCTCCGGGCTGACTCCAGCGAACGGCGTTGAGCGCCAGCCCGGTGGTCGAGCGCCGGAGGTGGAAGATGAACAACGCCACGATGCTGAATGCCGCCAGGCACACGTAAGCGAAGGCGTGGTCCGAAACGGCAAAGGCCGGTCGGGCCATGTTCACTCCGAGCCCCTGGTTCTGGAAGATGCCCATGGTGAACACCAGGTTCTCCATCAGCAACCCGAAGGTCAGGGTGACCAACGCAACGTACAGGTCACCCAAGCGGATGGTCAGGAAGCCGATGATGAGACCCATCGGCAACGCCACCAACCCGCCGGCGACGATCGCCGCCAGCACCGGCCATCCATGATTGGTGGCCAGCTGCGACGCAGTGAGGGCTCCGACCCCGGCGAAGGTGATCTGGCAGAGCCAGATCATCCCCCCTTCACCGGTCACGAGGGTGAAGGACAAGAAGATGATGCCGTAGGCGAAGGCTTGGGCCACCAAGCCCACCCAAAACCCCTGGACGAGCAGCGGAAGCAGGGCCACCATCAGCATCAGCGCCAGGGGACCGGCGTATTTCCCGATCAGGCCGAAGGAACCAAGTTCGAGCGCGCCCTGTGTCGAGCCGGCCAACCGGTTCGCACCCTGAGGGGTGATGGCCCGGTCCAGCGTGCCGCCCACCCGATCGAGCTCGCTGTCCGAGCCGCTGCCGCGCCAGGTTATAGACGAGGAACACGACGATGAACATGAACGGGACGGCGTCGACGATCTCAGTGGTCCAATTGCTGGCCGGCGGTAGGTAGCGCTGAATGAGCGAAGTGACCACGCCCATGGACAGGCCGACCCCGACGGCGATCGGCAGACTACGGAACTTGGCGGCGATGACCGCGGCGAAAGCGGCCGCGATGAGCAGGGTGAAGTTGTTGGCGTCCAGGCCGATGATGGGTGCCGCTAGCACCCCTGCCAATCCGGCGAAGAACGTACTCACCGCCCAGACCACGATGGACACACCGTTGGGGCTGGTGCCCGACAGGGCGGTCATGGCCGGTGAGTCCACCATGGCCCGGACCCTCAGCCCGAGATCGGTGTACCGGAGGATTGCCGAGCCGAGGACCACTGTGCCGAGGACGCAGCCGTACACGATGATCTGGTCCATCGTCACCGCCACGCCCAAGAAGTTGAAGACCCTCACGGGCTCGGGAGCGAGACCGGGCGCCGACATGATGGCCTGGCTGCCGAAGATCAATGTTGCGACAGCCGGGAGGGCGACGAGGAGACCGAGTGTGGCCACCACCTTGATAAGCGGTGAGGAGAGGCGCAGGTGCCGGAAGAGCGCGAAGTAGAGGAAGACGCCGAGGGCCGGGCCGGCGAGCACGATCGACACCACGGCGGAGGGGACGATGCTCCAGCTCTGCTGGACGTGCACGAAGTAGTACAAGCGCGCCACGAAGTAGGCCAGCGCACCGAAAGCGAAGTTCAAGACGCCCGACGAAACGTAGGTGACGACCAGTCCGGCCGAGGCGATGGCGTAGATCCCGCCAAGCACCAGACCGGCTATGACGTATTGCAGCATGCGGTGCTTCCCCCGGCGTCGATAGCCCTGCCTTGACGTCTGCAACCGGCTTGGGACCCCGGACCAGCTACTCGATCGACCGCGCTTCTATCGGTCGAACCTTCGCCCGCCCCCGAGAATGCCCTGACGGCCGACCCGGCCGACGGTACAACAGCCGCGCCTTGTGCTGCCAACATCAGCCCTTGTCAACGCCCATAATCGCCGCGTGACCCTTGACGGCCCGCACATCGGATCGTAGCCTGCCAACAAGAATGAGGTTCGGTCGTCGACAGGGAAAGTGTCGACGACATCGACCATCTCTGTGGGGGGTTTCGTGAGGTTCCGCCTGTTCACGGCAGCGGTAGCAGTGGGCGCAATGGCGGGGTTGGCGGCCACCGTGGTGGTGCCGGTCACCGCAGCGGCGGCGGCAGCGCCCATCAAGATCACGCTCATCACCTCGGAAACGGGGATAGCAGCCTCGGAGTTCGCGACCTCGCCAGAGGGCTTCCTCGCCCGTGTCGACCTGCAAAACGCCGAAGGTGGCGTGAACGGGCACATGATCGACCCGATCGTGATCAACGACCAGGGCAGCCTGACGACCGTGGTCACCGCGGTCCAGCAGGCAATCTCCGATGGCGTCGTGGGCATCGTGAACGACACCCCGTTTTTCTTCGCCGCTTACAAGTACGCGCAGCAGGCGGGAATCCCGGTCACCGGTGGCAGCTTCGACGGCCCGGAATGGGGCGAACAACCGAACACCAACATGTTCGCCTCTGACACCGGCAGCATCGACCCGAAGTTTCCCGTCAATACTGGCCTTGCCAAGTTCTTGAAGGCCAAGGGCGGCACGGTCCTCGGCAGCTACGGCTATGGCGTCTCGCCTTCCTCGCTCCACGCGGCGATCGGACTCGCCGACGCGGCGAAGACCCTGGGCATGAAGGTCGGCGTGCTCGACACCACGGTCCCCTTCGGAGGGGTGGCCTTCACGACCGAGGCTCTCACCGCCAAGTCGGCCGGAGTGAACACCCTCTACGGCACCATGGACAACAACTCCAACTTCGCCCTCCTCACCGCGTTCGAACAGGCTGGGATAAAACTGAAGGTGGTGTCGTTCCCCACCGGGTACGAGCCCGACATCATTCACACGCCGGTTTGGCAGGCGGTGCAGGGCGTCTACTTCACCGCTGAGTTCCGGCCGTTCTCCCTTCCCGACGCCGGCACCGAGCAGATGGCCGCGGCGCTGAAGAAGTACGAGCACCGCTCAGCGTCCGACTTTCCGACGTACAACATCTACGAGAGCTGGTTGGGCGCCGACCTCATGATCAAGGGCCTCCAGCTGGCAGGCAAGAACCCCACGAGCGCCGCAGTGATCAAGGATCTGCGCAATGTGAAGGCCTACAACGGCAACGGCCTTCTGCCCGTCACCCTCAACTACTCGACGATCTTCGGTCACGAGACGCCGGAAAGCTGTTCCTGGTACATGAAGGCGGAGAAGAACGGATATGCGGCGACGAGCGCGAATCCGGTCTGCGGTACATACATTCCGGGTTCGACGACTGCGTCCTCGTCGTAACCCCGGTGGGCTCTGAGCGGAACCCTTAACCGATCCCCTCACATCGCCGCCAACCGTCTCGCCGATGGGCACGTGCGGTAGGCAGAAAGGGCACGGCACGAGCCCGGATCGGTGACGACCTCGAAACGGCTCGCTCCCCAGGCAGGGCAGGTACCCGCCCCATCCGCCGACGATGACCACGGAAGTCATCCCAAACTGGCCGAGGAGCCCCCGAGCGCGTTGGCCTGCATCGCCGATTCCGAGGAGCCGGCAAAGCACACGTCGGGCGCGCCGGTGTTCGGTCGGTCCCAGATCAGGACCCCGCTTGCCGTGGGTGGCAAGCTCCTCCGCCAGCTCGCGGACACCCGGCGTGTCCTTGCTGAAGCGCCCACCCGGAGTGATCGCTCAAGGCTGGCCTGTGCCAAATCACTTCGTAGGAGGCCGTGCCCAACCACGTCGTAGGAGATGGCGAGTCGGGTAACTGGCACTTGGGCCCTTCCTCGGTGGTATGTCACTAAGGTGTCGGACCAAAGCGACGACCGTGAGGTGCGAGATGGCGATGGCTTTGGATGACGTCAAGGTCGTCGATGCGGATTCGCATCTGACCGAGTCCCACGACCTGTGGACCAAACGGGCACCGGCCGGGTACGAGGACCGCGTGCCCAGGGTAGAGGAGGTGGACGGTCAGCCGACTTGGGTCGTCGACGGGGCGACGCTCGGCTTCGCTGGCGGCGGCGGCGTCATCGATCGGGAAGGAAAGAAGTTCCCGTTTCAAGAGTCCATGATCGTCTGGGGGATCGACCGCATCCACCAGGCTGCCTTCGACCCCAAAGCCCGCATAGAGGTCTTGGACGAGTCGGGTATCTGGGCCCAGGTGCTGTTCCCTAACTCGATCGGCCTCGGGGGCCAGGGCCTCTCGCAGGCCGTCAAGGATCCGGTGCTGCGCCGGCTCTGCATCGAGATCTACAACGACGCTATGGCGGAGCTGCAGGCCGAGTCCGGGAACCGCCTGCTGCCGATGCCTGTGCTTCCGGCGTGGGACGTGGACGAGAGCGTCCGGGAAGCCGAACGTGTCGCCGCGCTCGGGGCGCGTGGCGTCAACTTAACCTCGGACCCTCAGGATCTGGGATCGCCCGACCTGGCCAACCGGGCTTGGGACCCCCTCTGGGACGTATGCGACGACCTCAAGCTGCCCGTGCACTTCCACATCGGCGCCAGCCTCACTGCCATGAACTTCTACGGCAACTATTTCTGGCCGTCCCAGCATGAGTACCTCAAGCCCGCCATCGGTGGCACGCTTCTATTCATCAACAACGCCCGCGTCGTGGTCAACGTCATCCTCTGCGGCATGCTCGACCGGCACCCGGGCCTGAAGCTGGTCTCAGTCGAGAGCGGGATCGGTTGGGTTCCCTTCATCCTCGAGGCCATGGACTACGAGGTGTTCGAGAACGCGCCGGAGCAGGCGGCTGATCTCAGCCGGATGCCGTCGGAATACTTCAAGGACCATTGGTACGCGACCTTCTGGTTCGAGAGCCACCAGGGCAACTTGCAGACTCTCGTCGACTCGGTCGGTGAGGACAACATCCTGTTCGAGACGGACTTCCCGCACCCGACCTGCCTGTACCCCAAGCCGCTTGACACGGTGGCCGAGAAGATGGCGACGCTGACACCGTCCGCCCGCCGCAAGATCCTCGGCGAGAATGCCGCCAAGCTCTATCGCCTGTAGTCGGCTCCCGATTGACCCGATGGTGACCTTCGACGGCCTCCCCTGGCCCAAGGGGCCCCAGCGACCTGAGCAACGGTTGATCTGACGGTCCAGCTTCTGGCGGGGCGGTTCAAGCAGCTCGTCGTCGTGGACAGCCTGCCCTGCAACCAGAAGGGCAAGGTCTCGAAGGAGTACTGATCAGGCTCATCCGACAAGATGGGCCCTAATCGAGCCGCCGGCCACAGCATGGTCGCGCCTGTGGTCCGCCCGGGTGCCCCTATTCAGTGGGTAGGAGAATGTCGACGGTAGCTTTGGCCATGACCGCGTCGTCCTGGTTAGTCAGCTCGACGGCGATCTGCGCGATGTGGCGGCGACGGCGCTCGACGCGGGTGTCGACCACCTGGCCACGAATATAGGTGGCGTCCCCGGTGAACGCGGGATTGCGGTATTGAGCCACAGAGTGAGTGATGAATCCCCATTCCCCGGCCCAGGCCGCGGCGTAGTCGATGATCCAAGCGCCCATGGACGCGCCGTAGCCGTATCCGCGAGCCATGCCGACATGCCGGGCCCAGCGAGGCTGGAGGTGGCCACGCGAGGGTCCGTAATAGGCACCATCGGTAAGCTCGGGATTGATGCGCTCCATATTGCGGTCCCCTTCAAAACCAGACATCTCCTTCGTGTAGCCGAGCTCCTCAGCCCGCACGGTGGTCGGGCCCTTGAGCGTCCCTCCCCACACGGTCATCGGGTAGGCGCGCCACTCTGTTGCGAAACTCGCCAAACTGTGGGGGCCAAGCACGTTGAGCGGCAGCTCCTGACCGATCTCAACGGTAAGGAAGAGTCGCTTCTCGTGGCGTAGTTCCTGCAGCTGCGTGACGAACCGCGCCTTGATCTCGTCCAGCTCCGCTAGCTGCTCGTCGGTCCACTCGGGATCGAGGTGAATGTCGAACAGCTTCGTCTCCTTCGCCTGCTGAACGGCATAACGGATCGAAGTCGACCGCTGCTGGGCGATCCGCTCGCCCTTTTGGTTTATGTACAGGGTGTCGCCGCGCTGGAAGCACGCGGACCCGGCGAACTTGGTCGTGGACACCTTGTAGTCGTACGGCATCCGATGACAGACCAAGCGGTCCCCCGGCTCGATCACAGGACCAAAGAACCACCACTCATCTCCCCCGAAGATGAGGTGGGAGTTGGGGATGCGTCCCACCTGAGCCGGTGAACATCCGTGGCTGGTGTCGCAGGCGACCGTGAAGGATTGGGGCGCCACTATCCGACCGAAGTGACTCTCCGCTGCCCATCTTTCGTCGTAGTGGAGCGGGTTCGGGTAATGCATGGCTTGTACCCAACGGCGGATGTCGTTGACCGCTACGGGTTCCTTGAGCTCGCCTGGCTCTATCGGCACGCCCATGTATCGGTCGAGGTCGGAGGTGTCCAGACCAGTGGGGGCCACGTTCGTTTCGTCGAAGTCGGAGTTGGTGGTCAATCGTCTGCTCCTGAGGTCGTCAACCTGGACCTGACCAGGTCTATCAGCTCCATGTCCCGGGTCTTGGTGTCGCTTTGGGTCATAGGGATCTCCCCGTCCTCGAAGAAGAGGATGTGCCTGGGGATCTTGTAGCCGGCCAAGCGGCCACGCAGGAATTGGCGGATCTGGTCCGCATCCGTCTCCGCTCCGTCCTTGAGGACGGCGCAGAGGACCGCGACCTGACCCAGGCGGTCGTCGCTCACGCCGATGACTCGGGCAAGCTTGAGAGGCACGAAGGCGCGCAGCGCCACCTCGATCTCGGCCGGCGAGACACTCGCTCCGCCAGTCTTGATCATCTCCGAGCGACGGCCAACCCAGTGGACATAGCCCTCGCGATCGAAGAACCCGATGTCGCCGGTGTGGAAGAACCCCTCTTCGTCGAAGCAATCGCCGCGATCCCGACCGACATAACCCAGCATGAGCGTCGGTCCCGAGATGACCAGCTCTCCGACCTCGTCCGGGCCGAGCGTCGCTCCGCTGTCTGGGTCGATGACCTTCAGGCGGTTGCCTGGAAGCAGCCGGCCCGTGCTGGTCTTGAGGAGCTCCCGCGGCGTATCGCAGTAGTGGGAGGCGAAGCCGGTGCAGGTCTCCGAAGAACCGTACGCGACTGGCATGTTCCAGCCCGTGTCGCCCTGCACCGTCGGATGGCGAGCGAAGGACGACTTGCCGTAGACGCAGCGAAGCGAGGACAGGTCCGTCGTCGCCCAGTTCGGGTCTTCTTCGAGGGCGGCGGTCTGGTGGGGAAGAGAGTACGGCTCGGTCACCCGTTCTCGCTCCATGAGGGCCAGTGCAGGGGCGGCTTCGAAATGTTCCTGCATCACCCAGCATCCCCCCGCCGCGAGAGTCGGACCCATTGCCGTGTTGATACCTGCGGTCCAGAACATCGGCAGGCTGGTCCACAGCCGGGTCTGCTCGGTGCGGCCGAAGATACGGGCCTGGAGCCAGAACTGCAGTGTCGCGGCCCGGAGGCAATGCCGGACACCCTTGGGTCGGTCCGTCGTTCCCGAGCTGTAGATGATCATTCCCTCATCCGAGGGACGCGCATGCCTGATACGGGCGTCGATCACCTTCGGCGACACTCGCTCCCCGGCCGCCAAAAGTCTTTCCCACGAACACGCCGGTCCTGTGTCGCGATCCAAAGCCACAGCCGCGACGAGACGGAGATACGGAAGGTCAGGACAAGGGAGTTGCGGGCAGAGGGCCCCGACGTCGTCGGTGAATCGGCGACCGCGCATGGACGTTTGAGTGAGCAGGGTGTCCACTGCGGCGTCTTCCAATAGGAAGGCGATCTCCGGTCGAGCGGAGAAGGTGGAGAGTGGCACCACTACTGCGCCGGCCATGGCCGCCCCGAAAAACGACGCCACCGCCTCTGGGCGATTGCCCATGAGGATCCCGACCCGGGAGCCCTTCGCCGTGCCACTGCCGATCAGGCCTGCCGCGATCCTCCGAGCTTCGCGTCGCAGATCGGCGTAGGACCAGCGGATGGTCACTCCTGACCGGAGCGCGTCGTCGAAAACCAACGCTTCGTGGTCGGCGAAACGGGCACAGACTTCTTCGAGAAACCCGCCCAGGGTGAGCTCCCCAATTCCTTCCAGATCAGCGAGCGAAGGACCACGCAGAATGGTCATGACCCGGCACCGGCGCGTCGGCCCCCGTCCGGAAGAGAGACTGTCGAATCCAAGGTCGACGACGGCGACAAGAGCCGACAAGGCGGTCGGCCTAGCACCAAACGGCAACCGCAGGTCGGGTTGAACATGACGGCCGAGGACCCACCCGTCATACTCGTCGCAAAGTCCCGCCGCGCCGCGGAGTTGCTGGCTCATTCGTGGGACCGAGCGGGCGACGTCGAAAGCGTGCAGCCGGACGGCCAGAGCGTCGGCGAAGCCTGCGCCCGGATCGGCGAAGAGCCTCCAGAGGCTGTCGCGACAAAGTTCTCGCAAACCGTCTCCGCGACGTCGGCGTCCTTGGTCGCGAGATCGACCAAGGACACACTCGTGCTCACCGGCGACCGGCTGTTCGCGTTGTGCGGCATCGACGGGGTGCTCGCTGCGCCGGATCGGAAACGAAGCCCGAATCGGCATGAACACGGTCGTCGAATACCACGCCCGGCCCTTCTAGGTCAACTGGTCTAGCCTTAGATCGCGAGAAGTACTTGCACGTGATCATGACTATCGACGACTGGGCCGGCGGGGCCACCATCGGGGGTCTGCCGATCCCAAGTCTGCCCGACCTCACCCGGATGCGCAGGGAGCGGCACCTCCGCCTCCAACAACAGTTGGAACTCCAGGGGATCGACGGCCTGGTGCTCCTCGGCACGTCAAATGTCGCGTACGCCACCGGCGCCGAACCGCCAGGTGAGGACAGCGGCCGGGCCGGCCTCTTCCGGACTGTCGCGATGGTCGTCCGAGGTGCCGATGCCCCCCACCTGTTCACGCCGTACTGGGACGCGGCACCCGACGACCTGCCATCGGACCACCTCCACGGCCCGCTCTTCCCCGATCTCGAAGACGGTATTGGGGCGTTCGGCGAGGCGCTCGGAACCCTTCTCCCCGACACTGCCAGGCTCGGTATCGACGAGCTCACCCACCCGATGCTGCGCGCCCTGGCCCACATCGAGTGGTCCGACGCTCGTAATGTGCTGGGGCCCTGCAAGCTGGTGAAGACACCGGACGAGGTCTCGTGCGTCCGACTCGCCCAACGGATCACCGAACTTGCCATGGAGACCACCCGCAAGTCGCTCCGGCCCGGTCTCCGCCAGACCGATCTGACCGGCACGTTCCTTCGTCGAGTCTTCGAGTTCGGGGCGACCGCCAACTCCATCGACCCGATCTGGCAGGTGATGACCGCTAGCAAGGCTGAGGGCCCATGGACCATCCACGGGGGGCTTGCGTACCCCATTTCCACTACCGACCGAGTGCTTCGCGAAGGCGACATCATCTGGGTCGATGCCGGGATCTCACACCACGGTTACGCATCGGACTACGGGCGGACATGGATCACCAGCGCCAACCCCACACCGACCCGGCGTCAGCTGTCCCAGTTCCGTCGGTGGCGGGCCGTTGTGGACGCGTCCCTGGCTGTCTGCCAGCCAGGCGCATCGGGGCTCGAGCTCGGGCGCGCGGCCATTGCCGCCAACGGTGGGGAGACGCCATGGATGGAGCACTTCTACCTGGCCCATGGTGTCGGGACGGATAGCGCCGAGATGCCGCTCATCGGCACCGACCTCGGTGATGCCTTCGACGAGGCACTCATCATCACGCCGGGGATGATCATGGTGTTCGAGCCGGTGATCTGGGACGAAGGTGCCTCCGGATACCGATCCGAAGACATCGTGGTCATCACCGATACCGGGTGGCTGTCGCTGAGCAGCTCCCGGTATGACCCATTCGAGGCAGCAGCTTGAGCCCCGAGATCACCATCGCCGGCATGGCCATAGGCGGGATGGCACTCGAGGACGGGGCCGGCATCGACTTCGCCCGCCTGCGCCGAGAGCGACGGGAGCGCCTGCTCGACGGCATCGAAGCCGCCGGTCTCGATGCATTGGTCCTCGGCCGGACGGCCAACGTCCGCTACGCCTCCGGCGCCCGTCAGCTCTGGCGGTCCGGGGCCTTCCCGTTCGCGCCAATGAGCGTCGTCGTCCGCAAGACGGGACGGGTGCACCTGTTGTCGGCGTGGGATGACGGAATCCCGCCGGAAATCGGCCACGAGGATCTCTACGGCATGTTCTGGAACCCCGAGAACCTCCTGGGCGCCTTGCGGGACATCCCCGGGTTCGCCGACTCGAAGGCGGTAGGGACCGATTCCATCACCCCGTACTTCCGCGACCTGTTCCCCGAGGTGGTCCCGGATGCCACGATCGCCGATGCCTCGGGGGTGATGTTCCGGGCCCGTGCGACCAAGACCCCCGACGAGGTGGCATGCATCGCCACCGCGGCCACCATCGCCGAAGCCGGGCTGTCCGCACTCCGGGACGCCCTCGTGCCCGGGGTCACCGAACGCCAGCTGCTCGGGATCTTCGACGAGACGATCTCGCGACTAGGAGCGCCGACTCCGCCCAGCGAGGGTGTGGTCTTCGCGACGCCCCGGAGTGGCCCGGTGCGCTTCCGTAATGTGGTCACCGATCGCCCGGTGGGCGACGACGAACTCGTCGTCCTGACGCCGGGGGCGCTGTACGCCGGCTATGAGGGAGATCTCGGTCGCACCGTGGGATCAGGTTCGAGTCCCCCACCGGGGACCTCCGAACTCGCCGACCGGTGCCGCCGGGGACTCGACGCCGTGGTGGCCGCGTGCCGTGCCGGCAACACGGGCCGGGACCTCTACCAGGCGTGGGACGCCACCGGCGAGCCTGAGCCCGTCGTGGCGCTGGCCCACGGAATTGGCATCGGACCCGAAGGGCCTCTGATCGGCTTCGGGCGCGGCGCCAACGCGGTGGTTACGCAGGGATCGGTTCTGAGTGTCCAGTCCTGGGTCACCGCCGAAGGAACGGGCGGCTACCTGCGACGGGACTTGGTCCTCGTAGGCGCCGACGGCCCCGAGGTGCTGACTACGAGCGAAAGGGCTGATGCATGAGCCTCACCGAGGATGCGACATCGAACTTCGACCACCATTCCGAGGAGTTCTTCGACCACCGGCACGACGAGTGGGCGAAGCAGCGCAAGTGTCCGGTTGCTTACAACCCCCACTACGGCGGCTTCTGGGTGGTGAGCGGCTACGACGAGGTCGCTGCGGTGTCCCGTGACGGGGCGACCTACACCAGCAAGTACGTCGAGAGCTCCCCGGACGGAATGGAGTACCTGGGCATCATGGGTGTGCCAAGGATGCCTGGAGTCCCTCCAGCACTGATTGCCGAAGTGGAGGGGCCAACCCACGCCTCGCTCCG
Source organism: uncultured Acidimicrobiaceae bacterium (assembly GCA_963804255.1). GTDB lineage: Bacteria > Actinomycetota > Acidimicrobiia > Acidimicrobiales > RAAP-2 > Palsa-461. The sequence goes on from CAWDPK010000006.1 coordinate 748,063, forward strand.
TCGCCTCCTCAATCCGTTCATGCTCCCCTCGGCCGTCGCCGATTACCTGCCCTTCGTCGAGCGGTGCGCCACCTGGTTCCTCGACCGCAAGATTGAAGAAGGCCAAATGGACGTCGTGAGCGAGTACACCAATCCGGTCCCGGCCGTACTGACCATGAAGATGGTGGGACTGCCCTGTGAGAGCTGGTCCTTCTACGGCGAGGTATTTCACTCCATGAACGCGTACGGATCAGGGTCCGAGCAGGCTACCCACGCCAGGACGCTGATGGACGGCATGATCGCCGAGCTGCTGGCGGTGGCCGAGGAGCGTCGCCGAGATCCTCGAGAGGACATCTTGAGCAAGCTGGTGGCCCTCGAGATCGAGGACGGGCGCAAGCTTCGGGACGACGAGCTGATCGGCGTGTTGTGGAACCTGATCGGAGGCGGTCTCGACACCACCACCTCACTCACCTCTCTGGCGATGTTTCACCTGGACACCCGTCCCGAACTCCGCCAGCGGCTGATTGACGACCCCGAGCTGCTGGTCCCGGCCACTGAGGAGTTCCTTCGCTTTACCTCGGTCAACGAGACGCTGACCCGGACGGTGACGGCCGACGTCGAACTGGCGGGTCAGCATCTGAAACGTGGCGACTTCCTCTTGCTGAGTTGGCTCTCGGCCAACTTCGACGAAAAGGTCTTCGACCGGCCCGACCAGTTGATCCTCGACCGAGCCCCCAATCCCCACCTGGCCTTCGGGGTCGGCCCCCACCGTTGCATCGGCATGCACTTGGCCCGCGCGATGTTCCAGGTGCTGATGAGCGAGGTCCTGAAGCGGATCCCGGACTACCAGGTCGACCGGGATGCGACGCGCTTCTACCGGGGTAACCCAGAACTGGCCGGAGTTGTCACGATGCCGGCCAGGTTCACCCCCGGACCCGTCGTCGGCGTCGAACGCCCCTTCTGATGACCCAACACGACACGCGGCGGGGGGACCCCTCGGACTGGGCCCTCGCGCTGTTCCAGCAGCATGCACGGATGGACCGTGGACGGGACCCGTCCACGCTGGCCGACGAGTTCGACGGCATGCTCGGTCAGTATCTCCAACCGGTCCCCGGTGGATTCAGCCAGGTTTCGGTCCACAAGTGAGCAGTCGAGTCTCGTTCAACTGGGTCGGGCTGACGGTCACCGACCTGGAGCGAAGCCGCCGGTTCTACGAGGTATTGCTCGGCTTTGAGTACCAGCGGCAGCTGACACCCCCAGATGAAGGGACGTCGGTCGTCTGCCAAGTGGAGTCCCCCACCAACCTGACCGCTGTCTACCTCACCCTTGACGGGTTCGTGCTCGAGCTCCTGCACTGGGAGCGTGAGGGCAATCCCCGCGCCCAACGCCACCCGATGAACCAGCCGGGGCTGACGCATCTTTCGGTGAACGTCCCCGATCTGGGATCACTCGTCGACCGCGTACCCGAGTTCGGCGGGACCGTCCTCGCGAAGACCGAACTAAAGAGCGCCATCTGCATCACCGATCCGGACGGTCAGGTCATCGAGCTGCTCAGTTCCTAATGCACAGTCCTCTGACGAGGGTGACAAGAAAGAGTTGAGAGAGAGTGAGGTGGCCATGCTCGCGGGCGAGAAGATCCTCATCACCGGGGCCGGCGGGAAGATCGCATTTCCGATCGCCCGCACGCTGGCCGGACGAAATGAGGTCTGGGGCGTGGCCCGGTTCTCCAACCCCTCCCACCGGGAGAAGCTGGCCGACGCCGGCGTCCACCCGCTCCGGCTCGACATCTCGACGGCCGATTTCACGGATCTCCCCGACGACTTCACGTATGTCTTCCATGCCGCCACGGCCGCAGGCATCGAGGATTGGCCCTACTGCATCGAGACGAACGCCCAGGCCTCCGGGGAGCTCCTCTTTCACTGCCGGAAGGCCAAAGGGTTCGTGTACTGCTCCACCGGTTCCATCTACCAATACCAGGGGCAGCGGCCGCTGAGAGAAGACGACCCACCCGGAGTCCCGCTCAGGAGCAAGTACAGCTTCTCCAAGGTTGCGGCAGAGGCGGTCTGCAGCTGGGTCTCGAGGCACTTCCAGATACCGCTCACCATCATCCGGATCTGTTCCACCTATGGCCCCCTCGGGGGGGCACCGGCGGACCGGCTGGAGCTCATGCTCGAGGGCAAGCCGATCCCGCTGCACCCGGACTCCCCGAACAACTTCAATCCGATCTATGAAGACGACTATGTGGAGCTGGGCGTCCGTGCCATGGAGGTGGCCCAGACGCCGCCGCTCGTCGTCAACTGGGCCGGCAGCGAGACCATCAGCGCGGAGGAGTACTGCACGTACATGGGCGAGCTAGTCGGCGTGAAACCAATCTTCGAGTACACCGCGAGCGCACACACACCGCTCTGGCCCGACGTCACCCGGATGCACGACGTGCTCGGACGCACGACGATCCATTGGAGGGACGGCTTTCGGCGGATGATCCAAGCCCGTCACCCGGAGCTGCCCCTCGCCGGCGACCCTCGCCGATAGGCCGGCGTCTTGCCAGCGCGAACGCGCCCGTAGGCCAACGCATGCCACGGACAACGATTCGTCCTCGTCCGGATGGTTCTCGATGGACGCAGGACGGACGGCAAGGTCAGGCCACCGACTAGGGCCGAGGACATGACGGCCGTCCCATGTTCCAAGCGCGGGACCGCGTGTATCGTCCACTTGATATTCCCGGGACCTGCCGTGGCAATGCTCGAGGGGAGTGCGGTGGCCGTGAGGACCAGTGGAAGGGTGGCTCGCCGCCGACTGCCCGTCGGTCATAGCAACCGGAATCCCAACGGCCGCCCTCCTCGAGCGTGCCGGGACGGCCGAGCCAGCTTGAATCCTGCCGCAGCATGGATGACTCTCCGAGGCGGTCCGCGTGAGCGCTGAGGAACCCCGCCTGGCCCCGCTCCCCGCCGAGCGTTGGGGCCACGACGTGCTCGCCGCCCTGGACGAGGGACGTGGGTCCCTGCTCTCCGCCGAGTTGCAAGAAGCCCTCGAGGCCCGAGACGTGGCGCGGCTTTCCGAGATCCTGCCGAATGCCATTACGACGATGCTCCATCATCCGCCGCTGGCCGGTCGGTTCCTCGCATACAACGGGGTGTTCTTGAGCGATCCAGCGCTACCGGCCCGGTGGCGGGAGCTCGTGGTGCTTCGCGTGGCGTGGCGGACCGGCTCGACCTACGAATGGCTGCAGCACGTCCGGATGTCTCCCCGCTACGGCATCACGACCGACGAGCTTGACGCAGTGTCGCGGGGGGCCGACGCGACGACCTGGTCGCCGTTGGAGGCCGACCTCCTTTCAGCGACGGACCAGCTGATCGATCGCTACGGCATCGACGACGCCACCTGGTCCCGCCTGGCGGCACAGCTCGACGAGCGTCAGCTGGTTGAACTCCCCTTCGTGGTGGGCTCCTACGTATCCCAGGCCATGGCCTACAACAGCTTCCACCTGCAACTCGACCCTGGCCTGCTAACAGTGAACGCTCCGGTCGTGCCCCAAGGAAGGGATTGACGGTGTCTCATTCTCCGATGCGGCCAGAGGGACAACCTGCGTGGAGTGCCATACGTCTCATGAACAGAGTCCACCTGTGAAGACGCCGACGCGCTCGAGGCGACCCAATCCATGCCCGGATCGGGCGCGTTCACCGATTTCTTGTTCACGGACCATGAGAACCTGTGTCGACCTCTGCACGAGGTGGCGTCCGAATGGGTCAGTGAGTACACCAACGAACTGAAGGGGTTTGAATCTGATGACTGATGCCCTATTGCCGGTCGAGTTCGCCGACCTCGAGCCCTACGCGAAGAAGTGGTGCCTCGCCACCGAGGCGGAGCGGTACGCGCAGCGACTGGCCAGTTCCATGCGTGAGATGCAGGCGTTCTACGACGCGGTGGTCCCACGGGCCGAAGAGGCCATCGTCTATTGCGACCAGTTCCCCCTTGGGGAGATGCCCGAGGACGCGTACAACCTGCTTCGGCTGCTCTATTCCATGGTCATGGTGTCGTTCCCAGTCGAGGCGTGGGGTCAACCGCGCATCCCCGACACCGGTGCCGCTTATCTGGATTTGGTGATCGAACCGGTTCCGTGAAGCGACGATCTCCGCGCGAGCGCCCCGGGTCATCGCATCGGTCCTCGGCCCAGAACGCCCCGACGCCTCGGCCCCCAACTGGGCCCCCGGGGGTCGGTCAGGGGAGGTGGCGGGCCCAGTCGTAGGGGCTGATCGTGTGGAACGGCGCGGCCAGGAGTGGCGTGATGTCGCCGTCGGCCCACCGCTTCTCGAGCGCTTCCCGGATCCCGGCCGCGGCCTGCACGGGGTGCTCGTCCAGGTACAGGTAGGTGAGCTGGAGACCGGTGGTGTCGACACTGGTGTCGGGGGGAGCCTCCGGATCCCCGCTGGCCCACCAGGCGCCGCCGACGCCGGGAAGATCGCTCAGCGCAGCGGGGGACGAGGCGTCCGCTTCGATCAATAGGTAAACGCCCCGCACGGGCCACCACGCCAGCACGTCGGCGCCGACCTTGATCCGGGGGGACGCCGCCATGCCCGCGGTGGCGTAGACACCCCGTTCCACGAGGGGTAGAAGCTCGGGCGTCCGCCCGGCGTTGCGCAAGGCGACACTCAGGTCGACGAACCCCTGCAGGCCGCTGCGCTCGGCGAAGAAGTAGCTCATCACATGGTCGACCGCGTCGTAGCGTTCGGAGCTCACCACCCGCGCGCGACGACATGCTTCGGTGGAGACGAGGCGCGGTGAGGCCCGCAGGGACCCGAGCCGGTGCTGCTCGGGCCGATGGTCGAGGGAATGCCATTCGATGTACTGCGCGTCGCGACCCTCGGGGTGTCGGGCTGACATCGACACGAACACGGTGGTGATGTCCGAACGTCCGGTTGCGAGGATCCCTGGGACGTCGTCCGAGGGGGTGCCAACGAGGGTGGGCATTCCTTAGAGCTCCGGGCAGAGCGTGGCCAGGAACGCCTGGGTCCGGCGTCGCGACTCGATCCTCGCCTCTCGATCGGGGCCGAAGGGCACCACCCTCGCCGCCAGGTCGCTGACTCCGGCGTCCCGGAACCGCCGCAACCGCGTGGCGACGGCAGCCTCGTCGCCCGCCGCCATGACGTCGCCGACGTCGGTGGCATCCCCGTGCTCGAGCAGCCTGACGTAGTTCGGCGACAGCTCGGCGTGGCCGAGCACCTTGTTGGCGTACTGACGGGCGTCGTCCACCTCGCTGGTGGCGCACAGCGCGACCGGCACACCGGCGACAATGCGCGGGCTCGGGCGGCCGGCAGCACTGGCCGCTTTGGTGATGCGCGGCGCAACGTGCTCGCCGATCGACCGCTCATCGGCCATCCACAGGATCGTCCCCGCCGTCTGTTCGCCGGCTATACGCAGCATCACGGGTGCCAGTGCGGCGATCACGATCGACATGGGCGTGGGATCGGCGACATCGAAAGGGCTGTGCACCCGGAAGAGCTCGTTCTCCACATCAACCGGGCCCGGTCCGCCCAGTGCTGCGTTCAAGACCTCGAGGTAATTGGCCATGAGGTGGGCCGGCCGGTCGTAGCGGAGGCCTAGCTGGTCCTCGACGATCCAGTGGTGCGAAGGCCCGAGGCCTAGCGTGAAGCGTCCTCGACATGCCAGCTGGGTGGTGAGCGCCTGCTGGGCCATGGGAATCGGGTGGCGGGTTTGGACCGGCACCACCGCGGTCCCGAGCTCGATGCGCTCGGTGACCTGACCCATGAGCGCGATGGCGGTCATGGCGTCGAGATAACCGGGGATCTGGGGGAACCACAGCGAACAGAAGCCATCGCGCTCGGCCGCCCGAATGTCGTCGAGCAACCCCGTCAAACGATCGGGCCGCTGCCTCTCCGTGTCCGAGCCGATCATCAAGCCGACCCGCATGCCCTTGCCTCCACGCAGTTGGTAAGTGATTGATGTAAACGTAGCTCCGAGAGGTCAAACGCACTGGGGCCGTCGGCTCCCTCTTGGAGTTCTCGGTGGTATCTTTTCGTCGCATCGCCACCATCCCGGCCACGGCTTCCAGCAAGAAGGTGCGCGCCCGTGATGAGTCCGTGCACGCCATGTGGCTCTTCAAGCGCGTGTTCCACCAGGGCTATCGGGCCGTCAACGACGCCATTCGCCCCGATGGAGTCACCCCGACCCAGATAGGCGCCCTGAACCGGCTGGTGGCAGAGCCAGGTCTTTCCGGGGCCCAGCTGGCCAGGCGGTTGCTGGTCACGCCACAGGCGGCGCAGCTGGCGGTAGTCGCGCTCGAAAAGCGGGGGCTGGTCGAGCGGATCCCCGACGCGAACCATGGCCGGATCGTCCGGACGTACCTGACCGAGGAGGGCCGGCGGCTGACGGCCATTTCCATGGTCCACGCCCTAGAAGCCGAAGAAGCGTTTCTGGCAGTGCTCGACGCCGACGAGCGCCGGACGCTGATCGGCCTGCTCATGCGCCTGGCGATGCAAGAGCCGCCCATCGGTTGAGAGCTGGGGATTCTGACTTGGGGCGTGGGGTCGGACCCAGCCCGGCGAGCGCCCGCTCTGCCGTTGGCCAGGTTCATGAAGCGAGAGCGGACGGTCAACAAGCCTTCCAGCGAGTACGTCGCCACGAACTGCTACATCGGAGCCTCACCCATGTGGGGAAGGACGCCGGACGGCATCCCCTGCACGGTTCGCGCATCGGCGCTGACACCGCCATGTTCGGTGTGGAGTACCCGCGCTTCGAGACGATCCATCCCGGCACGATGGGGAAGGTCGCCAACTTGGCCAGGGAGCCGAGCGTCACCGAACAAGACGCTCGCAAATCCTCTTCGAGAACGCCGCCAAGCTCTACTGCTTCGACCTCGCCGTGCTCCAACCCGCCGTTCAACGTCCACTCGTCGGCGGGTCTTCCCGCACCTCGTCGACCAGCCCCCACGCCAACGCAGTCGGTGCGTCCAGCCAAGCACCCGAGAGCCCCAGCCAGGCCGTCCGGTGCCGGCCGATCCGCCGAGGGATGCTGGCGGTGCCACCGGCGCCGGGGATCAGCCCCATCGACACCTCGGGCAGCCGCACCCGCGTGTTGGGCGCGGCCACCACCCGGCCGGCCAGGGCGGGGAGCTCGATGCCCGCACCCACGCACGCTCCGTGGAGTTGCGCCGTGACCCGCGCCGCCACCGCGCCCAACCCGAGCGCCGGGCCGCGATCAGTGCGAATCATGTGGGCGGCCGCTGGTTCGGGGCCGCTCCCAAACTCGTCGAGATCACCGCCGCTGCAGAAGTCCGGACCCGCGCCGATGAGGGACACGACCTCGATGCTCGGATCCAGGGCCACCAGGTCGAACGCCTCCCGGAGCCCGTCGCGAATGGTGACGTCGTAGGCATTGCGCACGCCCGGCCGGTTCAAGGTGATGGTCAACGCCGGCCCGTCCCGCTCGAGCAACACCGGGGGGCCGACCTGTGCTCGGCGTCTCCCAGACGCTGTCCGAGTCGCGAGCCAACCGGCAAACTCTCGCCCGGCCTGCAACGTGCTGTAGGCGAGCGACTCCACAAGCAGGTCGTGCGCCAGCGACGTCGGCACCCCCGCCCGCAGGACCTGCATCAAGGTCACCGCGGCGGTGGGTGCCCGGCCCGCCGCCTCCAGGAGGCCAACGAGCTCGGTGTCGAGGTCGGGCACCGCCACCCAGCACTCGGGTGGGGTTCCGCCGGCCGGCGCGACCCCCTCGGCCACGAGGACGATGTCGACCCCGGCGAGTCGGTCTCGTTCCGGTTGCCGATGCGGACCTCGACCGGTGGCCCCGGCGGGCCATCCGCTGCGGCTCACCCCGATCACCACGCCGGCGAACGAGATCGGCAATCTCGGGGTTCCGGTCAAGCCGGGCTCGTCGAGGTCGACGATGACCACCGAGCCTCGACCATCGAGCAGTGCCGCGACATCCCCGCCGAGGGGGATGTCCTCTCCCCGGTGGACCGTGACATTCGCTGGGACCGGCAGGCCCGCTGCGGCCCCACCGCGTCGGGTCGCGTCGAAGGCGCTCGTCTCAGATTCGACCCCGGCGCCGACCGCTGGACTCTCGTTCATGGCTTCGGACGCAGCCTACGACAGGGCCGAGGCGTGCCTCCCTGGGCGTCGCCAAGGAGTCGGCGGCTCGATCGAGCCCGGCGGGAGCCCCAAGAATCATCATTGGTAGCGTCGGAAGAACCATGGTCCGTCCGATGACGGGTCGCGATGCTGCGGCCAGAGTGGCGCTGCCGGCCGCGCAATCCCGCCTGCTCGACGAGGCGGCGGCCGAAATCCGCCAGTGGTCCCGAACGCTGGGCGAGCCGGTGACGGTCAACTGGCGCGAGGAGCTCGCCCTGCGCAGCCGCCTGCTCGGGATCTGGCCGGCCGACCGAGTCTCCGCCAACGGCACCTGCCGGATTCTCCGGGCGGCCGACACTTGGATGGCCATCACCGTCGCCCGTCCGTGGGACCACGAGGTCCTGCCGGCCCTGATCGAAGGACCGGTCGAACATGACCACTGGCGCGTGCTCGCGCGCTGGGTCGGCGATCGGCGGGCCGCCGAGGCGGTGGACCGGGCCCGCCTCCTGGACATGGCCGCGGCCTCCCTCGGCGGAATCCCGCCCACCACCCCGGTGCCCCTCGGGATGATTCGCCTCTGGACTCCCTCGGATCCGCCCCCGCTCGATCGCCTGAGGATCGTCGACCTCTCGGCGCTGTGGGCTGGTCCGCTGGTGGCCCAGCTCTTGCAGCGTGCGGGGGCAACGGTGACCAAGGTGGAAGCGACTAACCGACTCGACGGCGCCCGGACGACCCCCGCCTTCTACCGGCACTTGCACCCCGAGGTCCAGCCCCACGTCCAGGTCGACCTGACGTCCAGGGGGGGCCGGGCCGAGCTGCGCGAGCTCGTCGAGAGCGCGGACGTCGTGATCGAGGCCTCGCGGCCGCGCGCGCTCGAACAACTGGGCGTCGGGCCGAGCAACGTCGGCCCACGCCCCGGGCGGGTGTGGCTGAGCATCACCGGCTACGGCCGGCGCGGACCAGGCGCCGACTGGATCGCCTTCGGGGACGACGCCGCCGTGGCCGGAGGCCTGGTCGGACGAAGCCCGGCCGGCAAGCCATGTTTCGCCTCGGACGCCGTCGCCGACCCGCTGACCGGACTGTTCGGCGCCGCGGCCGTCATGCGATCCCTGGGCGCCGGGGGCGGGCACCTCATCGACCTGGCGCTTGCCGGCGCGGCCGCCGCGGTCGCCCGCGGCGAGCGGACCTCTCCCTCTGGGCCTGCCCGTGGCTAGGCCCGAGGCCCTCACTTGGTGGTGGCCCGCGCCGAGCGATCGACCGCTCTTCGCGGGGACGGTGCCGTGGCCGTCCTGATCCAGCGGGTCGTCCTCGACCCGGTGTGGCCATCGTTCCGCTTCAACGGCGGCCCGGGCAGGGCGGTCGATGTCCGCATCGTCGGGGACCGGATCGCGGAGATCCAGCCGCACCTCGCGGCGCGAGCGGGCGACCAGGTGCTCGACGGCGGGGGCGGCACGCTGATTCCGGGACTTCACGACCACCACGTGCACCTGAGGGCCTGGGCCGCGGCCGCCTCGTCGGTCGCCGTCGGCCCGCCCGAGGTCCGCTCGGTGGCCGATCTCGAACGCCGACTGCGGACGGCGCCCGGTGCGCCGGGCACCTGGATCCGCGCCGTCGGCTACCACGAGTCGGTGGCCGGACACCTCGATCGTGCTTTCCTCGACCGCTTGGTGCCCGACCGCCCGCTGCGGGTCCAGCACCGCAGCGGCGTGCTGTGGGTGCTCAACTCACAGGCGCTCGGGGCGGTGGGTCTCGGTGGCGTCGCGGTGTCGCCGACGGCCGCGGTCCTGGGGGGTCGTCAGCGGTCCCGGGTCGACACAACGGCCCTCCGGCTGGACGCAACCGATGCACCTTCGCCGCCATCGGGCGTCGAGTTGGACCTCGCCGGCAAACCCACCGGCCGGGTGTGGCGATCCGACCGCTGGCTGCACGCCCAGCTCGCCGCGGCGGGGGCCAGCCAACCACTCGACCTCGCGACCATCAGTCGACGGGGTGCTGCCGCCGGGATCACCGGCTTCACCGACGCGACCCCGGATCAGGACGAGGATGGACTGGACGCGCTCGCGCGCGCCCAACAGGAAGGATCCATCCTCCAGCGGCTCCACCTCATGGTGTCGCCGCGCGCTTCGTTCGGACCGTCCCCGAACGGCGCTTCCGTCCACGACCCCGCTACCGGGGAATGGCAAGGATCCCTCGGCCGTCGCTCGCTCGTGTCTTGGGGACCGGTGAAACTGCTGCTCGACGACGACCGGCTGCCACCTTTCGACGCGCTCGCCACCCTCGTCCGCGACGCACACGAGCGAGGCCAGCCCGTGGCCGTGCACTGCGTGACCAGGACCCAGGCGGCGCTGACCGTGGCCGTCTTCGGCGCCGCGGGCGTGCGGCCGGGTGACCGCATGGAGCACGGCGCCGTCCTCGGCCTCGACCTGTTGCCGACCGTGCGGGCGCTCGGTCTCACCGTGGTGACCCAACCCGGCTTCGTCCTCGAACGCGGCGACAGATACCTCGCCGACATCGAACCGGTCGACCTCGCCGACCTCTGGCGGCTGGGATCGCTGCTCGACGCCGGGGTCCCGCTCGCCGCCAGCACGGACGCGCCGTTCGGACCGGACGACCCCTGGGCGATCATCGCGGCGGCCGCGGCCCGCCGAACTCCCGAGGGTCATCTGCTCGGCCCGTCGGAGCGGGTGTCGCCGCGCCGGGCGCTCGCCCTCTTCGGGGGCGAGCCGGCCCGCCCGGCGATCGGACGGGTCGTGACACCCGGGGCTGTCGCAGACCTGGTGGTCCTCGCCGGTTCGCTCGACGACGCACTGGCGGTCGGTGCACCGAGCGTGCTCGCCACCGTCGTGGCGGGTGCCGTCGTGCACCGTGCGGACGCCTGAAGGGCCGATCGCCAGCCAGTTACCGAGCGACGAGACCAGCAACCGAGCGACGAGAAAGGGGCGGACACCCCCCGGGTCCGCCAGTCAGGCGTCCGCCGGGTCGTAGCCGCGCCGCGCGGGCAGACAGAAGCGGGGCAGCGGCTCGATGGCCCGGCGCCGCCACGGCGCGACGTTGCCGGTCCGGGCCCAAGCCACCGCCTCCAACACCATGGCGCAGATGGTGAGCACGTCGAGGTCCGGGCGGGCGCCGGGAAGAACCGCTGGCGAGCCCCGCCTCGAGGACGGCGTGCCGGCCGGCCCGATCGGAAACTGGCCGGGCTGTGCTTTGATACCTCTTGGCCGCCGTCGATCCGGTCGAGACGGCCGGACGAGAACGTGCGCTCGCCTCGGCGCGGGGAGGAAGACGTGGCTATCGGCCCGCTCGAGGGTCTGCGGGTTGTCGATCTCACCGACGACAGCGGGCGCTTCGCCACCAAGTTGCTGTCGGAGAGCGGCGCGTCGGTGATCCGGCTGGGGTCGGGCTCACCGGGTCCGCCGATGCGGAACGCCGCCGCCGCCGCCGGAGGTGGGCTCCTCGACTGGTGGTACGACGGCGGAAAGGTGCACCTCGACCTCGACCTCGGGTCCGCCGCCGGCCGGGCCGGCTACCGGCGCCTGGCGGAGTGGGCGGACCTCATTATCGAGACCGAGCCGCCGGGCGCGCTGGCAGAACGTGGCCTCGACCACGCCGACCTGGTGGCCGCCAACCCCGTGCTGGTCCAGGTCTCGCTCACGCCGTTCGGACGGACCGGTCCCCGGGCCGGCTGGCAGACCAGCGACCTCGTGTCGGCCGCCTTGGGCGGGGTCCTTTCCCTGTCGGGGCTCCCCGACCAGCCGATCAACCCGTGGGGCCGCCAGGCCTACAACTTCGGCGGGTTCGTAGCAGCCATCAGCGGGCTGGCGGCCGTCTGGGCCGCCCGCTGCGAAGGGGTGGGCCAGCACGTCGACGTCTCTCTGCACGAGGCGGTGTGCGCCACCGTCGAGCAGCTGTTCTTCCAGTACTGGTTCGACGACGTGCTGCCGTATCCCAAGATCGCGCTGCGCCAGGGCTCGCTGCACTGGACCCGGGCCTACCGAGTGGTCCCGGCCCGCCGGGGATGGGAGATGGTCACGCTCGCGCCCAACGCAGCGGGCATGTTGGCCTGGATGGTGGAGGAGGGATTCGCCCCGGGCATCGAGCTGGCGGGTCGCCCCTTCGAGGAGCTGATCGGCAATCTCGACATGGTCATGGACACCATCGCCGCCTTCGCCGGGACCATGGACGCCGGACCGCTGTTCCAGGCGGCGCAGGAGCGTCACATCGCCTTTGGCGAGGTCCAGACGGTCCCACAGGTCGCGGCCAACCCCCAACACGAGTTTCGCGGCTTCTTCCGTCTCGCCGACCCCTCGGGGTCTCGCGTCGCGATCCCCGGTCCGGTGGCCCGGTTCCACGGCACGCCGGACCCAGAACCGGCGCCCCCCGGCGCGGTGGGCGACCTGGAGGTGCTGATCGAAGACTGGAGCCGTGGCGGCCGACCCCAGCGCGAACGAACAGGTGCGCTCGACAAGCCGCTCAGCGGCTTGCGGGTGCTCGACCTCAGCCACGTCCTGGCGGGGCCGATGTGCACCCGGCTGCTGGGCGATCTGGGCGCGGACGTCGTGAAGCTGCAAACGCTGGAGCGGGCGGTCACGGTCAACGATCCGAACCATCCCTACTTCTACGCCTGGAACCGCTCGAAGCGGGTCGTCACGCTCAACATGAAAGACGAGCGGGCGATCGGTGTGGTGCGAAGAATCATCGAGCAGAGCGACGTGCTGATCGAGAACTTCTCCGCCGGTGTCCTCGACCGCTGGGGCCTCTCCTACGGGCAGGTGAGCGGCTGGAACCCCGGTCTCGTCTACGTCACCATGTCCGGCTGTGGCCACCACGGCCCCTGGTCCCGCCTGGTCACCTTCGCCCCCACCATCCACGCCATGTCCGGCCTCACCTATCTCTCCAACCCGCCCGGGCGTGGTGACCTCGGCCCCGGCTTCTCCCTCAACGACCACGCGGCCGGCCTATCCGCCGCCTTCGCCATCCTGGCTGCGCTGCACAGCCGCGCCGACAGCGGGCTCGGTCAGCACGTCGACATCTCCCAGATGGAGACGGGCGGCTACCTGATCGGCCCGGCCCTCCTCGACTTCTTGAACAACGGGCGGGAGGCCCACCCGGCCGGCAACCGCGACCCGTTCGGCCAGCTGGTCCCGAACGAGTGCTATCGGGCGGCCGACGGCGAGTGGCTGGCCATCTCGTGTCGCGACGACCAGGACTGGGCCCGCCTCGTGGCAGCCAGCGGCATCGACGCCGATCCCGGACTGGGCAGCCTCGGAGCGAGACGGGCGCGAGCCGCCGAGGTCGACGCGCTGGTCGGCGCCTGGGTTGCCTCGGTCAGCGCGGAGGACGGCCAGCACCTGCTGCAGCAGGCCGCGGTTCCCGCCGGAAAGATCCAAAACGCCGGCGACCTCATGAACGACCCGCAGCTCGTGGCCCGCGACATGTGGCGGAGCTTCGAGCACACGACCTTCGGCGTGCGGCCCCACGACCGGTACCCGGCCATCTGGAGCCGCATGAGCCTCGAGCCATACCGCCCACCCGCCGCCTATGCCGGGGAGTACAACTTCGAGGTCTACCCGCAGCTCCTCGACCTGGACGAGGCGGCCGTCGCCGAGGCGATGAGCGACGGACTGTTCAGCTGAGCCAGACCCACCGCTGCCCGCGTCCGAGCGGGCGGCACGGGGTCTCGGTCACCAGCCGGCCGTGCCCTCCTCGACCAGCCTCGGTCGGTTGATCTTGCCGGCCGAGGGCCGCCAGCACCGCTACGGTCTCGAACGTCTTGGCACCTTGGGCCCTGGCAGGCGCTCCTTGCAACGGGCGCGGCAACGGGCGCGGCAACGGGCGCGGCAACGGGCGCGGAGCGTGTGGGTGCCCGATGGCCATCGGGATCCAACGGGTGGACGATCGCGTGGACCCGATGGCCCCATTCGGCATCCACGAAGCCGACCACCTGGGTGCTCCGAGATCACCACCTGGACCGGCCGGATCTACCGAGTCCTGAAACTCCCACGACGCGTTTGGGCGGTCGCCCCGACCGCTCGTAAGGTGGGTTCGAAGCGGGCCGGACGGCAAGGAGAGGATTCCCATGGAGTATCGCAAGCTGGGGTCGACGGGGCTCGACGTGTCAAAGATCTGCCTGGGCTGCATGAGCTTCGGCGATCCGCAGCGGGGAAACCATCCGTGGAGCTTGAGTGAGGACGCCGCCCGACCGATCATCCGCCAGGCGCTCGAAGGGGGCATCAACTTCTTTGACACGGCCAACGTCTACTCGGACGGGAGCAGCGAAGAGATCGTGGGCCGAGCATTGGCCGAGCACTCCCAGCGCGACGAGATCGTGTTGGCCACCAAGGTGCACGGGCGCATGTTCAGGGGGCCGAACGGCGGCGGGCTGTCCCGCAAGGCGATCTTGAGCGAGATCGACAACAGTCTTCGCCGGCTGGGTACCGACTACGTCGACCTCTACCAGATCCACCGTTTCGACAATTCGACCCCGGTCGAAGAGACCCTCGAGGCCCTCCACGACGTGGTGAAGATGGGCAAGGCCCGCTACGTGGGTGCCTCGTCGATGTACGCCTGGCAGTTCGCCAAGATGCTTCACCGCGCCGAGCGCAACGGTTGGACCCGATTCGTGTCCATGCAGAACCATTACAACCTCCTCTACCGCGAAGAGGAGCGGGAGATGCTCCCGCTCTGCGCCGATGAGGGGATTGGCGTCATCCCCTGGAGCCCGCTCGCCCGTGGTCGGCTCACCCGGGACTGGGACGAGGTCACCGAACGGACGCAGACCGACGAGTTCGGCAAGCGGCTCTACTCGGATAACGACCGGGCCGTTGTTCAAGCGGTGGCGGATCTAGCCGACAAGCGCGGGCTCAAGCGGGCCCAGGTGGCGTTGGCCTGGCTGCAGGCAAAATCGGCGATCAGCGCCCCGATCGTCGGGGTCACGAACGCCACCCAGCTCGAGGACGCACTCGGCTCGATCTCAGTCGAGCTGAGCCCCGAAGAGATCGAGCACCTCGAGCAGCCCTACGAGCCGCACGCCATCGCCGGGCATTGACCGACGGTGCCGCGGCGCGCCCCAGGGACGGCACGAGCCGGTGGCCCTCCCGGTCGTCCCGGCTCGTGGCCAGACCGTGTCTCGAAAGGACGATCGCCCGTGATGGGCCCGATACTCAGAGGACGACGATGACGGAGAAAGAACAGGTGGGCGCGCCGGCACCGGCGACCGAAGGTCTTCATATCGGGGTCCACGCCCTGGCGACACCGGGCAAGCTTGCGGCCATCGAGGCGGCGACTGGTCGCACGCGTACCTTCGACGAGTTGGACGACCGCTCGGCCCGGTTCGCCTCTGTGCTGGCCGACTCGGGGATCGAGCCAAGGGGTCACGTGGCCGCCATGCTCGTCAACCAGCTGGAGTACTTCGACGTCGCCTGGGCGACTCAGCGATCGGGGCTCTGGCTGACCCCGGTGAACTGGCATCTCACGCCGGCTGAGGCGGGGTACATCGTGACCGATTGCGAGGCCCAAGCCCTGATCACCACGCCGGCGCTGGCCAGCGCGGTCGGACCGGACGTCGCGCAACTCGCAGCTCCGGGACTTCGTTTCGTCACCGGTGACGCTGCACATGGCGAAGAGGCAGGCTTCGAGTCCTTCGAGGAGGCGGTGGCGAACGCCTCGAGGGACGCCCGTCGACCCGAGATCGAAGGCGCGTTCATGTTCTACTCCTCCGGTACGACCGGCCGACCAAAGGGCATCGTCCCCGGCTGGGTTCCCGTACCGTACGGAAGCGGCGCGGGCATCGACGGTGCCATGCGCGCCGTTTACGGGTTCGACGCCGACTCCGTGTACCTCTGCCCGGCGCCGCTCTACCACTCGGCACCGCTGGCCTGGTCGATGGGGACCCAACGATTGGGCGGGACGGTGGTCGTCATGGACCGTTTCGAGCCGGTCGAGTTTCTCCGGCTCGTCGAGCGTTTCCGCGTCACACATGTCCAGATGGTGCCGACGATGTTTGTCCGGCTCCTCAAGCTCGACGAGTCCGAACGCAGCCGATTCGACCTGTCCAGTCTCCGCTGCGTGATCCACGCGGCGGCACCGTGCCCGGTCGACGTGAAGTCACAGATGCTGGACTGGTTCGGTCCGATCATTTACGAGTACTACGCGGCGAGCGAGGGGATCGGATTCAACGCCATCAGCCCCGAGGAGTGGCGCGCCCATCCGGGCTCGGTTGGGAGGTCCCTGACCGCCACGGTCCACATCACCGGAGACGACGGAGAGGAGCTCCCCGCCCACGCGGTCGGCACCATCTACTTCGAGGGCCCCCGGCGCCTTGAGTACCACAACGACCCGGAGAAGACGGCGGAAGCACACGACCATCGCGGGTGGAGCACGGTCGGCGACCTCGGGTGGGTCGATGAGGAGGGGTACCTGTATCTCTCGGATCGGCGCACCAACCTCATCATCTCGGGCGGCGTCAACATCTACCCCCAAGAGATAGAGGACGTGCTCGTCATGCATCCGGCGGTGACCGACGTCGCCGTGATCGGCATCCCGGACCTCGAGATGGGTCAGCAAGTCAAGGCGGTGGTGCAACCCGCCGACTCCCGCGCCGCCGGCACCGACTTGGAGTCGGAGTTGCTCGCCTTCTGCCGCCAGCGGCTCGCCGGTTTCAAGTGTCCCCGCTCGGTGGACTTCATCGATGAGCTGCCGCGCCTACCCACCGGCAAGCTGGCCAAGCGGCTTCTGATGGAGCGATACTCGGCCACCGCATGACGCGGCCATCCGCGTTAGGCCTCGGACGTCCCCGCGCTTGACGTACTCGGCCACTGACCAAACAGTGCCACCAAGAGGGCGATCGGTCCGATCCCAGCACCCCGCGAGCAGGCCAACGGCGACCACAGCGCGAGAGGACAGGCTGCGAAAAGGGGGGTTCATGACATTGCGCACCCGCAGTGTTCATGAAACCCCTCGTTGGAGGCGGCGGCGAGTCTCTGACCCGCCTGCCATTTCCAGAGAAGCGCACAGACTGACGGCCTGAGGGGCCGGCAGTCTGCTCTCGTGCCATCAACTCACCCAGTCCGGTCGGATGATCTCGTGAGCACTTCGTTATGGGACCGCCGGCTTGAACCAACGGTCTAGTCACGCTGGGGCGGCCACCTCGAGACCGACAGCAACCGCAGCCGTCCGAAGTCTTGCGTCATATGCGACGAGCGCGGTGACGTCTTCTCTTATCAGCAGCGCGCTAGCAAGATGGATGGCGTCGAGGCTGCGCAGTTCTGCGGGTCCAACCAGGGCCGCCTGTTCAACAAGCTCAGCGGTAAGGGGCAGCAAATCGACGCCCATCAGGACTTGACGGGCGCCCGTCATTGCCTCCTCATCGCGACGTCGGCATATGCGCACCAGCTCGATGGTCGACAACTGGCTAGTGATCTTCGGTACCTCTTGCCGATCGGCCAACCACTGCACCAACGCGTCGCTCTCGGCCTCTTCGAACACCAGCTTCACGAGAGCTGAGCTGTCCAGATAGATCACGGAAGGCGCTCGTCACGCAGCGCGGCCAATGTCTCCGATGCCGTCGCCTCGCTGGAGGGTAAGACCCGACGACTCGGCAGCCGGAACGGGCTATTGGCCGGTATGAGTCGGCCGGTGGCCACCAGGCGATCACGGGCGGCCTCACCCTGGCTGGGCGATACGAGCAGCGCCACCAGTTTTCCCCGTTCGGTCACTTCCACTGTCTCCCCCGCCTTGACCAGGCCGAGATAGCGGCTGGCATGCTGGCGGAGCTCACGAACACCGATCCGGGTCATGCGAGGATAGTAGCACATTGAGTGCTACCTATGAGGGTTCGGTCGGCCCCCCCCCCCCCCCCCCCCCCCCCCCCCCCCGTGGAGACCCTTCTGAGCTGTGGAGCCACCGAGGTTCGGCGCCAACGGCAACTGGTCAGCGAGTTTCGTGGACCGCTTGGGTCGGCCTCATGAAATTACGCCGGTCGTTTTCATGAAACCCTTGTTGAAGGTGACGACGGGTCCTTGACTCGTCCGGCATCCCCTGAAACGTGCAAAACCGCCGGCCCTGTGGCCGGCGGTTGGCATCGGTAACTGGTTGGTCCGGTCGTTGACGGCACCGAGGTGGCAACGCGACAGCAGGTCCGCCTCTCAGCGGATTTGTCGGATTCGACCGCTGGTCCCCCACGTGCGGTCGGCTGTCCAAACGTCAGCGTCCAAACGATCTCCCAGGGCGAGGCACAGCCGGTCGGCGAGTGAGAGTCCTTCGTCTCGAACCCAGCGTTGGGCGGCCCATTCGGCGTCCCCGGCCGTCACCGCCTCGATCTCGAGGCCATAGGTGGCCATGAGGGCCCGAGACAGGTCCCAGTTGCGGCCGTGAGCTCGGATCTTCTGAGCGATCTCGGACCAGTTGGCCGCTCCGCAGGCACCGCCCGACTCAAGAGCCGCTTCGACCGTCGACGCGCCGTCCTCACCCCGGAGAAACGCGAGGAGCGCAGAGGCGTCGAAGACGTTCACGCTGCATCGTCTGCCGCGGCCTCGGCCCGACGTTCGGCCAGCAGTTCTTCAACCAGATCCAGGCCAGCCAGATCCGCTCTCACGAGTTGCTGAAGCTGGGTGCGAGTGAGCAGCACCAACCCGCCTGGGGTCTCCAAGAGGATCAGATGCGAGCCTTCCGTGAGTCCAGCCCGTTCCCGGACCTCGGACGGGATCACCAGCCTGCCCCTGTCTCCCATCGTGACCTTGTATGTACCACTCATATCGATATCGTACCACTGCATAGAAGCTTGTGGGACGAACCGTGGAGCTCCCGTCTATCGCGCCGGGTTCGACCCGTCGCCAGTCCTCAGCCGTTGCCAGGCGATCCGAAGCCACTGAGGCTCTGGCTCCCCCACCTCTCAAATTGGTCATCGACTGCTCCGTTGAGCACTGCGAACTCGAGCTTTCGAACGACTACGGTCCGCGCTATGGCCCGCCACATAGATGGAATGGTTGCCGAGGTCGACGCGGTGTTCGACGACATGGTCGACATGCGCCGAGAGCTGCACCGCAATCCCGAGCTCGGCTTCGAAGAAGTCGACACGACGGCGCTGGTTCGCTCCCGACTTGAGGGGCTGGGGCTCACCGAGCTGCCCGTGGTCACCCCGACCGGTGCAGCATACACGCTGACGGGCGGTCGCCCGGGACGCCCGGTGGTGCTTCGTGCGGACATGGACGCCCTCCCTATTGTCGAAGAGGTCAGCCTTCCATGCACGTCCCGCGTCGAGGCCCTGCGGTCACGATGCCCACACAGCGGTCCTGTTGAGCGTCGCTCAGGTCCTCCAGAGACGGGCCGAGGACCTGTGCGGAAGCTACACGTTCATCTTCCAACCGGCCGAAGAACTGCTCGGCGGGGCACACCAGATGGTGGAAGGTGGCGTACTCGACGGCCTGGAGGGCGGGGTGACACTTGGACATCACGTCACCTCGGTGTTGCCCACTGGATTAGTCGCCATGCGTCCAGGTATCGCTATGGCCGAAGTCCATACGTTCTCCCTCGTCTTACGGGGGCCGGGCGGCCATGGCGCGGTCTCCGGACAGTCTGGGGACGTGGTGCGGGCGATCTGCGATGCCGTGAGCCAGCTGGGTGCTGTGGTGGAGGGTCTCGACTACGAACACGTCCCGTGCGTCTGCAGCGCAGGAATGGTGCGCGCTGGTACCGCACCGAATGTCCTACCCGATCATGCCTCGCTCAAAGGAACGCTGCGGACATTCACCCCAGAGCAGAGGAAAAAGGCCCTCGAGCGGCTGCGGTCTCTGTGCGACCACGTGGGCAGCGACCACCGTGTCACGGTGCAGCTCGAGCTGCCGGGGAGCGCGCCGGCAGTGACAAACGATCCGTCGACCACCGAAACGGTGGCCAGTGTCGCCCGGGCCCAGCTCGGCGTCGAGAAGGTGATGACGATGCCACCGGTGACCCCGAGCGATGACATGAGCGTCTTCTTGCAACGCGTCCCGGGGTGCTACTTCTTCGTGGGTGGCGCGCTAGGGGATGGCAAGAGCGGCATGCACCACAGTCCAACCTTTGCGATCGACGAGGAGGCGATGCGGGTTGCAGCCCGCCTCATGGTGGGCGCGGCGGCCACCCTCGCTGACGTGACCTTGGAAGATACGTAGGCCGAACACGACCACGTCCGGCGATTGACAATCGCGAGGCTGGCTGAGCCGCGCAGAACGCCGGACACCATAGGCCCATCCCCCCTCTGAGCCAGCCAGAAGAGGGCCCGACTGGGCCTCGGCTGAGAGGATGAGGGCGTTGGTGTCGCCGCGGCTGTCCAGCCGGAATAGCGTGCTGTGGGCATACCAACCATGAAGGAGCACCTTGGGCGACATCACCGACTTACTCGTCGAAGTGGTCGGTGCCGACCATGTCATGACCGGCGACGCCATCTCGCCCGACTACACCCATGACGAGGCTCTGACGGCGGCACCCGTCGTCCCGCTGGCCGTGATCCGGCCGGGATCGACCGCCGAGGTCGCCGCCGTGCTGCGCTTGGCCCATGAGCACCGAATCCCAATCGTGGCGCGCGGAAGCGGCACGGGTCTGTCCGGAGCTTCGATTCCCCAGCTCGGACTCGCTTCTTGTGTCTTTTGAGCGGATGAACCGCATCATCGAAATTGACATCGACAACCACGTCGCGGTGGTCCAACCGGGAGTGACGCTCGAACAGCTAGATCGCGCTACGGCGGAATACGGGCTCGTCTATCCCGTGTTCCCGGGCGAGAGCAGTGCATCGCTCGGAGGCAATGTGGCCACCAACGCCGGTGGCATGCGGGCCATCAAGTACGGCGTGACCCGACACCAGGTGCTTGGCCTCGAAGTGGTGCTCGCCGGTGGAGAAGTCATCCGAACGGGCGGCAAATTTGTGAAGAGCTCCACCGGTTACGACCTGACCCAGCTCATCATCGGTTCCGAAGGCACGCTCGCCCTGGTCACAGAGGCAACACTCAAGCTTTATCCCCGTCCCGATCATGCCGCCACGATCCTGGCTCCCTTCGCTCGGCTGGACGACATCACGACGGCAGTGTCCCGCATCATCCAATCCGGTGTCGGACCGCGGGTCCTCGAATACATCGACTCCCTCACCATGGCCTCCATTACAGCGAACGTGGGCCTCGACCTCGGGATCCCAGCGGGTGTGCGGGAACGAGGACTGGCGTATCTCGTCGTCGTGCTCGAGTCCATCCACGAGGACCGGCTCAACGACGATGTCTCGATCCTTGGCGAGTTGCTGGCCGCGCTTGGAGCGATCGACGTGTACGTCCTCCCTCCGCAAGCGGCCAGCCGGCTCATCGAGGCCCGCGAAAAGGCGTTCTTCGTCGCCAAGGCGGCCGGCGCCAATGACATCGTCGACGTCGTCGTTCCTCGTGCCGTGGTCGCTCGCTACCTGCTGGAGGTCGCCTCCTTGGCCCAGGAGCACGCCACCCTGGTCGTCGGATGCGGACACTTAGGGGACGGCAACGTCCACCTTTCGGTATTCCAGCCTGACCCGGAGCGCCGTCACCAGATCTTACGGGCCTTGCTGCGAGCCGGGCTGGACCTGGGTGGCGCCATTACCGGCGAGCATGGCGTGGGCACCGAGAAGAAGCAGTACCTCATGGAACTGGAAGACCCGACCAAGCTCGATCTGATGCGCCGCATCAAGGCGGCCTTCGACCCTCAAGGAATCCTCGGCCCCGGCAGGATCTTCGACTAGAACGCCTGGTGCAACAGTTCGAGCACCTCCGCTGGATCGTTGACCGGGCGGGCGTTGAACAGTGTGGCGATATCGCCGAGCGCATGCAGCGCGTCGGCCTCCAACGCGTCCTCTGGGATGCCCAGTTCGCGCAGGGTCATCGGGTGCTTGATTTCCCGCATCAGCCCCTCGACCGCGTCAGCAGCAGCCAGCGCCGCGTCATGATCGGTCATGTCGGTGGTGTCAACTCCTAACGCTTGCGCCGCCATGGCGAGCTTGTCGGCGGCATAGTCGACATTGAAGCGCATCACCTTGGGCAGCACGACCCCGCATGTGGTTCCGTGGTGAGTGTGGTGCAGTGTCCCGATGGTATGGGCCATGGAGTGCGCGAGGCCGACCTGCGCCGTCGAGAAGGCCCAGCCCGCCATGCAGGCCGCCACCGATACCTGAATGCGCGCCTGCTCGTCCTCGCCGTTGGCCACGGCCCGCGGCAGGTATTCCTTCATGAGGCGGAGCGCGTGCAGAGCCTGGCCGTCGCAGACAGTCTGCGCGAGCGTGCTCGTTAGCGCCTCGACGGCGTGAGTGATCGCGTCCATGCCTGTGGCCGCGGTCAGGCGCGCGGGTAAGGTCATTGTCAAGCGCGGGTCGAGAATCGCTATATCCGGGATGATGTTTGTGTCGACGATATACACCTTCCGATCCAGCTTCGTGTTGTGGATGACGGCGACGTTGGTGACCTCGCTACCCGTTCCGGCCGTAGTCGGGATCGCGATGTGCGGTATCTGCGGCTCGGTCAAGCGCATGAGTGCGATGTGGTCGTTCGCCTCTCCGCCGTTCTTGAGTGTCACGCAGACGGCCTTTGCGGTGTCGATGACACTTCCGCCGCCGACGCTGACGATGCAGTCAGCGTCGAGCCCACGGGCCCTCGCTGTGGCCGCATCGACCGTGGCCAAATCGCTGTCCGCCGGGATGTCGTCGAAGACGCCCACGCAAAAGTCGCAAAGCGCGTCCTGCACGAGTTGGGTGAGCCCCGCCTGGCGGACGCCCGCGTCGGTCAGGATCATGGCCCTGCGGCAGCCGAGGCTGACCACTGCCTGCGGGAGCCCGGCCAGCGTGCCGTGCCCAGCCAAGACCTTGGTGGGCGCCTCGTACTGCAACCAATCAACTCGAGGGTCGTCCGAGAAGAGGTTCATCGTGAAGTTGGCCTTGCGCGAGGCAGCGGTATTCATGTGAACACGTTTCACCTGCGTGTACTCCGCCAGGCCCACGCCGCCGAGTTCGCGACCGACGCCCGACTGCTTATAGCCGCCGAACGGGGCGAAGTCGCCAAAGATGTGGAAATTGTTGATCCACATTGTGCCCGTACGGACTTGGCGCGCTATCCGTTCGGCCCTGGCATTGTTGTTCGAGAAGACCCCGCCAGCCAACCCGTACATGGAGTCGTTGGCGATGCTGACTGCCTCTTCGTCGGAATCGAACCGCTCGACGCATACCACCGGCCCGAAGATCTCTTCCTGAGCAATTCGCATGTCGTTGCGCACGTTCGCAAAGATGGTCGGCGCGTAGTAGAAGCCGTTCTCGAAGCCCGATGGCTGGACTCGTGCTCCGCCGGTGACGAGTTCCGCTCCCTCGTCGATTCCGAGGCGGACATAGCCCTCGACGGTTGCTAGTTGATCGGCGCTGACCAGCGGCCCCTGATGGGTACCCGGGAGGAGTTGGTAACCCACCCGAAGCTCTTCGGCGCGCTTGCGCATGCGCTCGACGAACTCGTCGTAGATCTTCGCGGCGACCAGGACGCGGGTACCCGATTCGCAGACCTGTCCCTGGTGGAAGAACGTCCCAAAGATGGCTCCTTCCACGGCCAGGTCTGGGTCGGCATCATCGAGGATGATGTTCGCCGACTTGCCACCCAGTTCCAGCGTGACCTTTTTCACAGTGTCGGCCGCCATCCGCATGATTTGGGCGCCGACCACAGTGCTGCCGGTGAAGGCAATCTTGTCGACGTCGGGATGGGTACATAGCGTCTTGCCCAACTCGGCACCCGGGCCGGTTAGTACGTTGATGACTCCCGGTGGAATGCCGGCGGCCTGAGCGGCCTCGGCGATGATGAGCGCGGTCAGCGGGGTGACCGTTGCCGGCTTCAAGACGATCGTGTTTCCCATGACGATCGCATGCGCGATCTTCCAGCACGCCATGCTGATCGGGAAATTCCAAGGGATGATGCCGACGCAGACCCCGATCGGCTCGCGTCGGATGTACTCGCGGGCGGGCGCGAACACGTTGCCGGAAAAAGGAATCTCCTCCTCCCAGGGAAACTTTGTGGCGGCGTAGTAGCCGAGATTGCGCAGCGTTCCCGAGGCGAGCATTCCCCAGAACTTGCTGAGTCCGAGGATCTGGCCGGAGTCCATCGATTCCATCACGGCAAGTCGAACGCCTTGGGCCGCGATCTGGTCGGCAAATTCATAGCACTTGCGCGCTCGTAGCTCCGGCGCCAGACCGCTCCACTCCCCGTGATCGAAGGCATGGCGCGCCGCGGCAATGGCCACCTCGGCGTCGACCGTCCCCGCCCGAGCCACCAGCGCGATGACCTCGCCGGTCCCCGGATCGACCGACTCAAAGGTCTCGCCGCTCTGCGCCTCGACGAAATCGCCATCTATGAACAGCTTGTACGCATCCATACCGTCCTCCCGCTGCGACCCGTCTTTTCGTTCACCCTTGTTCTGGGACCTGCACCACCGCTAGAGCCAAAAGCCCCTTCTTGGTTCGATTCGATCCCTCGGGCCTTTCGAGTCGAGCCGGCGAACCCCGTACCGTGCCTTCCGGTCCCTCATCCTCGAGAAGAGTCCCGATCACCGGGAGCTCTAGCGGCCAGGGTTCTCGGCGCCCACCTGTGCAGACTCCTGGCTGGGCTGAGATGGGCTCCTGGGAAACGGAGGTTCGCGTACGCCCCACCGATGTTCATGAACTGGCTCACCGGGGTTCGTCATGAAAGCCCTTGTTGAAGATGGCGATCAGTCCTTGACTCGTGTGCATCCCTAAGAATGAGCACACTGCCGGCCTTCGGGCCGGCAGTGTGCTCAGTGCGGGAGGGGAAGAGCTCCACTCAGTCGCAGGACGAAGCAAGACAGACGAGTCCTAAGGTCGGCGGGGCTCCCGACGCATGGTCCAAAGTGGCGGGCCCTTCTTGACTGGATGCAGTTCCTGGACCTGCTCGTACCCGAAACGACGGTAGTAGGCAAGGTTGTCGGCCTTTTGGGTCTCGAGATAGCTCGGGACTTGCTCTTGGTCGGCCAGCCGGTACACATGATCCTGAAGTGCGCTACCTATTCCCCCACGCTGCGCGGATGGTTCCACCACGAGCATTTCGAGATACCACAGCGGCTCGCGTGGATGGGCTTTGTCGATGGCCAGGAGGTACTTGCCACCGGCCAAGATTGCCGCCGGTCTCACGACCAGCGCCCAAAATGCGGCGCCAGCTTGTCGTAGCTGGGTCGTTGCGGGAAGCGGATAACCGCCAGGTCGTGAACGCGGCTGCTCCGACGAGTCGTCCATCGTCTCGTCGAACCCCGAGGATGAGACCGCGCTCTCCAAGAGATGCAACGGCCGCTCGCCAGTAGATCGCCAAGCCCCGGCGCCTCAGATCCACATTTGGACTCAGAAAGCTGAAAAACGGATCATCGGCAAAGGCCTCGGTGGCGACTACTGCCACTTCGTCCAAGGTCCGGTGGTCCAGCATCAAGGTTTCGACAGCGGGTCCCGGCGTTTGCGGTGATGCCACAGGCTTCGCCCCCTTTATACGGCACCGCCACGACAAAACCGAGCAAGCACCTCATCACTGATGACGCTCTCCCGGGATGGTGCAAACACCCTGCCCGACCTCTCCGGAGACCCTTCACTAGGTCGCCGGACCCGCAGCACTCAGCCTTGGTACTCGCGGACCCTTTGGACCAACGCTTGGAGAAGGGCCCAGGCAACCTTGGGATGATCCTGCACAAAAGATCGAAATTGCCAATCTGTGAGAACCTGGCATCGCAAGTCGGTCTCGGCGGTTACAACTGCCGAGCGCGGGCCATCGTCGATCAGGGCCATTTCCCCGAAATAGTCCCCAGGCCCGAGGACCTTCACTCTCTTTCCCTTCACCTCGACTCTTGCCTTCCCTTCAACAATTACGAAAAATCCCACACCAGCCCTGCCCTCGACGGTGAGTGCCTTTCCGGGCGGATAGGTGTGTTCATGGGTGGCCTTGGCGAGATGGGACAGATCTCTGCGGGACAGCAGGGAGAACAATTGGATCGATGCGAGTGTGTCTGCAGTCGCCATAGCGAAAGATTACCTTCGATGATCATGCAAAGGCTTCTCGGAGAGTTCGAGCTCGCCGACAGAGTGCGACATGAGTGCTCGATGGCCCGACTGCGCTCCGCCTAAACCTTGGAGAATTGCTGGAGGAGGCGGTGAATCTTCGACCGTTCGTCATCCCCGGCAATGAACAAGGTGGCCTGCGCGCCGGTAGCCTGCTCTTCGAATCGCTCAACCTCTCCCGCCGAGATGCCTTGGTCCAACCGCGGAGGGCGTGTGCGTTCAGATGCCGCTCGGAAAGGTCTCCGGCGGCTCTCCTTCGTCCCAGAGTGACGTGCGTTCGAGCGGCTCGACTGCTCGGGTGTGGTCGAGATGGACCACCGCGTCGAACTGGTCGCTCAGACGTGCGTGGAAATAGTGACTTCCGCGTTCGGTCTGGGGGCGGTAGATCACGCCTATAGCCCGTTCCAGACGTGGGACGGTCAAGACTTCATGCACGGCCGGCTGCGCCGTGTCCAGCCAGAAGCGAGTCGCTCCGCTCTGGTGGAGCAGCGCTTCGTGGCTGTCAGCGGACGCGGTCCGTACTCGCTTACGCTCGGCAGGGCCGCCCCACTCCGTGGACGCGGTGACCGTGCCGTCGAATGTGGTGAACCCCACTAACAAGCACTCATTGCCGTAGCGTTGGCGGGCGAGCTGGCCGACGTTGAGCTCGCCTCGTGAGCTCATCTCGGTGGCTCGCGCGTCGCCCACGTGCGAGTTGTGCTCCCATACCACGACTTTTGTTCGAGGATGCTGGTGGTCGAGGTGCTCGATGAGCGCATCAAGCGTCCCGGCCATATGCCGGTCGCGTAGATTCCATGATGACACCTCGGCCCGGTACATTTGTTGGTAGTACTCCTCGGCGTCCCGAACGAGACGTGCGTTCTGCTCAGCGAAGAAGAACTCGTCGTCAGCGATCCATCCATCACGCCGGAGATAGCCGTCCGCCCTCCGGCGCAGTTCAATCAGCTGAGTCACGACTTCGTTCTCGCACGGTATGGTTCCCGAGAACGCCAGCGCATAGCCGTATCTCTGTCCCTCGCCGCCGACGTGATCGAAGCAGGAGTACCGGGCACGAGCCCGTGACGCCTCGTCCGGGTCGACGCGATCGAGATAGTCCACGACAGCCTCCATCGAGGCCCGGAGGCTGTAGAGGTCCAGCCCATAGAACCGGGCCTTTGTGGCCGGGTGTGCGTGGGCGTCGTTTCGGACCCGAAGCCATTCCACGAACGTCAAGACTTCGCGGTTTCGCCACATCCAGGCCGGAAAACGCCGAAAGTCCGACAATGCCGTGTTGGCGTCCGCGTCATCGGAGAGCCCCATCACGTAGCGATTGACCCGGTATGCGTCGGGCCAATCGGCCTCGACCGCTACCGCAGTGAACCCGTGATCGTCTATGAGACGACGGGTGATGCGGGCTCGTTCTCGGTAGAAGTCCTGAGTGCCGTGCGAAGCCTCGCCGATTAAGACGAAACGCCGATCGCCCACGAGATCGAGCAACGCCCCATAGTCTCCGTGCTCACCCGTGATTGGATGACAGTGCTCCTCGATCGCTGCCGAGGTCAACGTCGAACCTACCAATGCCGTGTCACCCCTCCCTGTGCTCCATTGCCTGCCGCCACGGTGGCTCGCGGATCGTCCGGCCTGGATCGACCCCTAATGTCGGGCCGGCACACCACCGCGACCGTGCGCCTCAGCTGGGCTTGACGGTGGCGTCCGAGCCGGGGAAGAAGAGGGTGTCATGCCCGCTGTTTCCCCAGCGCACCACGTACGGCGGCCCCCCGTCGGGGTGGTGCACTTCGATCACCTCGCAGTCGCGATCCGCTTCACCGACCCGGTGACCCTTGATGACGATGCGATCGCCTGCTTTCGCCTTCATTGCGTACTCCCTTCGGCCATCACAACAGATCCTGGCGCCGAAGCACCCTTGCCGCCAGGGTCGAAGGTCACTGGCGCGCGTGATTTCTGCTGACAGGAGGGAGGCCCCGTCGGTTGGCCCCGGTATGGCTCGAGGCACGTTTGCTCCCACCTGGGGTTGTGGGGGCTCCCCTGCTTAACCCTCGGAGACCGCGGACCGAGCCCTGGGCGGCCAGGAGGTTTCACACGCGGAAATGCCGGTTCGGGGTGACTCGGACATCGCGTCCCGGACCCTCCGTCGGTGCACATGCCGATTCGCCGCCTGAGCTCGTCAGATGGCTTTTCGGACCACTGGACCAGAACCTAGGAGCCTGTTGAACAAATAGGCGGTTTGGTGCTCGCGATTTGGGTGCCAATCGTCGAGAATTGGCAGGTGCAAGGACACAGCGATCCCAACCGTGAGTTCCTCGACGCGGCGGCGCTGTGCCGCCAGCTCATTCCCGACGGAAGTGTCGAGGCGTTCTTGGCCGACCATCGCCAAGAGCTCTTCCCCGACGAGATGTTCGAGGACCTATTCCCGTCGCGCCGCGGTAGACCTTCGGTGCCCGCCGACGTGGTGGCGTCGGTCATGGTCCTCCAGGCCCTCGAGGGGCTCTCTGATCGTGACGCCGCCCGGGCACTGCGAGACCGCATCAGCTGGAAGGTGGCCTGTGGCCTCGCTCTGACCGACGAGGGCTTCGACTTCTCCGTGCTCACCTATTGGCGGACCAGGCTTCGCCGCTCCGAAGCGCCCGAGCGCATCTTCGACGCCGTGCGAGCGGTGATCGATGCCACCGGAGTCCTCAAGGGCAAGACCCGTCGGGCCCTCGACTCGACACTCCTCGACGATGCCGTGGCCACCCAAGACACCGTGACCCAGCTGATCTCGGCCATCCGCCGGGTCCGCCGGGTGGTTCCCGGAGCCCTCGAGGTCCCCCTCGGCGCTCACGACTACGACGCCTCGGGCAAGCCCCTCATCGCCTGGGACGACCCCGTGGCCACGGCCGAGTTGGTGGACTCGTTGGTCACCGACGCTCTGCACCTGCTCAGCGCCCTCGACGCGGATTCGATCGACGACGAAGCCTCCGGCGCACTCGGGCTGCTGGCACTCATCGCTGGCCAAGACGTCGAACAAGACGACGAGGGGACCTGGAGGATTGCCCAGCGGGTGGCTCCTGACCGGGTCATCTCGACCGTCGACCCAGACACCCGCCACATGCACAAGTCCGTCTCCACCTATCGAGACGGCTACAAGGCGCACGTGGCGGTGGAGCCCGAGACCGGACTTGTCACCTCGGCGATCCTCACCCCGGCCAACGTCTCGGACGCCAAGACCGCGGTCGATCTGCTGGCTGCAGAGCCTGAGGGCCTGGACATCCTGGCCGACTCGGCCTATGGGTCAGGAGAGACAAGGGCCCACCTACGCGCCCACGGTCACCACCAGGTCATCAAGCCCTTCCCCTCACGATCGGCGATCCCTGGTGGCTTCGGTCGCGACGACTTCGTCATAGACCATGCCGCACGCACAGTCACCTGCCCGGCCAAAGTCACCGTCGCCATCAGGCGCCATGGCGCGAACTTCCGAACGAACTGCGCCAGCTGTTCGCTGCGAGAGCGCTGTACTACCGCCCGCGATGGCCGGCACTTGGACATCACAGCTCACGACGACGAGTTAGTGGCGGCTCGACGGCAGTGGCGAGAAGCAGACGGCCTCGAGGACTACCGACGCTGGCGGCCCATGGTCGAGCGGTCAATTGCCTGGCTTGTCTCCAACGGCAACCGCCGGGTCAGGTTCCGAGGGGTGCAGCGCAATCAGCTTGGCCTGTCCCATCGGGCCGCCGCCATCAATCTGCGCCGGCTGGTCAACCTCGGCCTGGTCAACGACGGAGGCTGGCAACTCCCCATCTGAGACCAGACGCGCAAGCCCGGGTCGTCAAAAATGGGACCTCACCTCGGGCACAGCCCATCCAGGGTGGCCGGCTTCAACCCATTTTCATGCCGGCGCTTCGGTTCGGACATAGCCCGGACTTGCAGGTCCGAAACTACGCCCGGACCAGCCTTTGTTCAACAGGCTCCTAGACCTTCAGCTTGCGACGAGTTCTGAGCGCCGGTCTGCGCTCAAGTCATCGGAGGCGTCGCCGGCGTCGGTGTGCCGACATGGTGACCCGCATCGCCCGACGTTGGCGCTGGATCTCTTCGTGGGTCAGGGATTTTCTCGTCTCGTCAACTCCCATGGAGGCCGCCCATGATGACGGGTCGAGCTCCAACGACTTTGGATCGAGCCCGATCTCCGAGACGATCTGCGCGCCGTGCTGACGCACGAAGTACTGACTCAAATGGAGCATCTCGCCCAGGACGTCGAGGTCGGGCGCCAGCGTGCCGATGGCGCCATCGATGAACATGAAATCCTTCATGAAGAGCATCAGCTCTTTGGGCAGCCGGGCACCGTGCTTGACCAGGGCCTTGGTGACTCGGCGCATCTCGGTGATCATCTGGTCGGCACTGGCGTTGTTGCTGTCGATGGCCGGCCTGTCCATCGGGATCTCGCGCATGAACTCATCGAGGTCGGCATCGGCGGAGATGGCACCAAGCTCCTGATAGCCGACGAGCACCGATCGATGGTCTCCGGTCATTGCGGCCAGGAGCGTCCGTAAGAACACAATCCGGCGCCGATTGTCGAGCCGCCCGGTGATCCCATAGTCGAGCAGGGCTACACGACCGTCACGCTGGATCAGCAAGTTACCGCTATGAAGGTCTCCGTGAAAAACGCCGTAGATCATGGCACCCTCGAGCACCGACACCAGGCAGGCACGGATCACCGCGGCGGTGTCCACGTTGGCCCCCCGAATGCCGGCGACGTCGTTGAAAGCGAGCCCGTTCATGCGCTCCATGACGAGGACACCACGGCTGACCAGCGTCGGATGAGGACGAGGGACCACGATCGAGTGCTGGCCGGCCCGGTCGAGCACCAAGGCGATGTCGAGCATGTTCTCCGCCTCGAGACGGAAGTCGAGCTCTTCGACGATCGTATCGGCGAACAGCTCGATGACCGCCGGAAGGTTCACGACCTTCAAGATCTCGATCCGCCGGGTCAATATCGGCGCCAACCACGCCATGACCGCGATGTCTTGGCGAACCAGCCGGTCAATCTCGGGGCGCTGGACCTTCACCGCCACCTCTTCGCCAGTCGCCAGCGTGGCCATATGGACCTGGGCGATCGACGCGGCCGCCGTGGGCTCGCCATCGAACCGGTCGAACACCTGCATGAGGGGTCGGCCGAGCTCTCGCTCGACGACCTGGCGGACCACTTCGAACGGCTCGGCGGGCACCTTGTCCCGGAGGCCGCTGAACTCTGCCACCAGCTCATCGGGAAGGATTCCCTGACCGGACGAGATGATCTGGCCCAGCTTGATGTAGGTGGGA
This sequence comes from uncultured Acidimicrobiaceae bacterium, assembly GCA_963804255.1. Lineage (GTDB taxonomy): Bacteria > Actinomycetota > Acidimicrobiia > Acidimicrobiales > RAAP-2 > Palsa-461. The sequence continues at coordinate 779,491 of CAWDPK010000006.1, forward strand.
CCGAGGCGCTCGCAGGCCCGACGAAGTCGCCGTGAGATGCCCGCTCTCGAGGCCGGGCCACCGAGTCGGCGCTCGGTGGCTATCCAGCCGCCCACCGCCAATACGAGAAAGGCGCTGGTCTTGACCAGACGAGGCAGTGGCGGCAGACGGCGCCCTCGGACCAGGCCCGGGACGCGGGCATGAGCATCGGCCCGAACGGTGTCGAGGTCCTCCCGCCAGGGCAGCCGGTCGAACTGGACGTCCCACGGACCATCGGAGGTGAATGAGCTGAGAGAGTCGGTCATGAGGGCATGGCGGGCTCTCTCAGGTTACGAGTCGAGACCGTCTGAACATCCAGGTTGACACGGACATCCTTCGCTATCGAAATCGCGATAGATAATCGTGCACGGGTCAAGCGGGCCGCGGCCGACCATAAGGGGGGAGACCCACGAAACTGGCTCCTTCACCTGCGGAGACCCGATCCAGACCTTGCCCACAGGTGGTCAGCGAGGTTCGTGAACCCAATGGCGCTCAACCGCCGACCCTGGAGAAATGCCGGAGGACTCGCTGTGCCTTCGACTTGTTCGCCATCCCCGGACACGCACGAACTGGTGGCCTTGGCGCCGGCCGTTCGCTTCCGCGCGATGGTTTCCGAAGGGTCAGGGCATGGGGAGATACGAGATCGGTTCGGCAGCCAGACGACTCGCCGCGTCGTCGTCGGGGGCCAACTCAGCCGCCCGTTCCACCGATACCCGACGTCGAAAATCCTCGACCTCTCGAACGCTCTGGTCGCTGTCCCAACCGAGCAGGGGGGCCATCAACGCAGCAACGCTTGCCGCCGCCTCGGTGCCGCGGTCATCCGTCTCGATGCCGATCCGAGTGCGTCGGAGCAGCACGTCCTCGAGGTGCCGAGCTCCTTCTCGACTGACTGCGTACACCGCCTCGGCAGCGAGATAGTCGGCTCCGCCGGGAACCGGCTCGGCTAACGAACGATCCTCCTCGATAAGGGCGAAGAGTTCGTCGACAAGCCCTCCGTAGCGATGGAGCAGGTGCTCAACCTGGGCGATGGAGAGCTTGTGTTGCTCGGCAAGCTGCTCGCGCTCGTTCCAACGGGTGACATAACCCTCAGCGCCGAGCAGCGGGACCGTCTGGGTGGACGATGCCGGTGCCTTCATCCCATCGGCCTCCACCGCGGCATCAACAGCATCCCTGGCGATGATTCGATAGGTGGTGAACTTCCCTCCGGACACCACCACCAGGCCAGGGGTGGGGCGTCCTATGGCATGCTCACGCGAGAGCTTCGTGGTCTTGGCTGCAGTGTCCGACTTTCCCAATCGAAGTCGGTGCGCACCAGCCTCTCCCGGACCCCGAACCACTCCAACCCCGGCCACCAAAGGTCGCAGGCCGGCGAAGACTGCCTCCACATCGTTGGTTGTGAGGGGCGATTCCAACACCTGGTTGACGTGGTCGAGCAGGTAAGAGACGTCAGCCGCCGTCGCGACGGGGTGACCCTTTTCATACTCCCAATCGGTATCGGTCGTGCCGACGAGCCAATGCTCTCCCCAGGGGAGAATGAACAGCACGCTCTTTTCGGTACGGACCACGATTGCAACCGTTGAAGGGATCTTGGATCTCGGCACGACCAGATGAATGCCTTTGGACGGGCGGACGCGAAGGGCTCGACCGTGCCCAGCCAACATCTCGGTGTCCTCGGTCCAGGCACCCGTGGCGAGCACGGTGGTCCGCGCTCGCACGACATGCTCGGTGCCAGTCTCGATGTTTTTGACCACGGCGCCACGGGTCACGCCGTCCTCTTGGAGGAAGTCGACTACCTGGGCGCGACTCACAGCCACCGCACCGAAGCTCGCCGCGGTACGCACGACTTCGAGGACATATCTGGCGTCATCGACCTGCCCGTCGTGGTACACGATGGCGCCCACCAACGACTCCTTGCGGAGTCCAGGCGCCAGGGCCAGAGCCTGGCGTCGAGAGAGCTGCCGGTGACGCGGGACCCCTCGAGACGTTCCCGTCGACCAGCCGAGTACGTCGTAGAGGGCGATACCGGCGCCCACATACACCCGCTCCCAGATCCGATGGTGTAGCGGGTAGAGGAACGGGATCTGGTGAACGAGATGAGGGGCCACACGCCGCAGCAGGAGATCACGCTCACGAAGTGCCTGGTGGACCAGCACGAAGTCCATCATCTGGAGGTAACGCAGTCCGCCGTGAATCAGCTTGCTCGACTGGCTCGAGGTCCCTGATGCCCAGTCCTGGGCTTCGACGATGGCGACCGAAAGGCCACGGGTAGCCGCGTCGAGAGCCGCTCCCACCCCGACGATGCCGCCTCCAACAACCAGCACGTCGAACTCCTCGGACGCCAAGCGCTCGATGTCCGCCGCTCGCCGCTCGGGAGATAGTGCCAACGGAATCATGATCGGTACCTGTCCCTTGAAGTGGTGGCCACCGAACAACCGACCAATGGTTCCATGCTCGACTGCGCTACCACGGGGTCCCCTGCACGGCCGTGCTGGCGACGAGGATCGAAGGGATGAGGAGGGTAAGCACCACAACCCCCGTAAAGATCCTCCCGGTCTTCCAGAAGAAATAGCTCGCCACGGTGCCGATGATGATGAACACGGGTACGAACTGGAATCCGACGATCGTAAGCAGCGGTTGGCTCGAGGTCATGAGCTCACCGGTGGCGAACAGCACGCCATACTCGATCCCGAGGAAGCCGACGTACCCGATGGTGAGCAGAACGGTGACAGCCAGCATGAAGGTCCCCAGCGACTTCATCCGAGGCCGGAGCTGGCCGAAGACGATGACGGAGAGAGCGATGAAATACAAGAGGAAGGGCCACAGGTAATCGAGCACGATCTTCATGTGTGCAAAGTCAACTTGCTTGATGTTGAACACCCAGAACCGCACATCGGAGCTCCAGGCCCACCCGAAGAAGAACACCGCGACATACGCGGCGACCACCGTCGCCACCCCCAGCAGAGCGGACCGCCAGATGAGCCTGCCGTCGATAGTGCCGTTCGGTTCGGCAATCCCGTAGGTGTGCAGCGACCCCCGCTTGTCCTTCCTGGTCGTGAAGTGCCAGAGGAGGAACAGGAGAGTTCCGATGATCGCTCCTCCCACCGCCCAGGCGGCCACACCGGTGGTAATCGTCTCGGGTAGGTAGGGGCCCGCCGGCAAGTTATTGGACCCCCATTCCTGGAGCCAATAGAAGGTGACTGGGCCGAGGGCAACCAAAATCGCTGCGCCCGCCCACCAGGGGGCGCCGCGCATGGACCGACTCTCGGGTCGGGGCCGAGCCACGGTGGCAAAATAGGGAAGGCGAAGCAGCTCACCCGCGACCCCAAAGAACAACAGGCCAATACCCAACAGGCCGATGAGGGTTCCGATCTCGTCCCAGTACCAGATCTGATTCCCCGCAGGCATCCCGCTCACGCCTTTCAAGGTCAACTGCATCCACGCCACCGCGTGTTGGATGGAGCTTGGATCGATGGTTATGCCGGGGTGGAACGTGCCCTGGACAAACAACTCACGCCCGGTGCCTGCGGCTATCGAACCGTAGATCTTGCCCTTGACGATCGGTGCCGAGGTCCCGAATAGCGTCTGCATCCGCTTGGAGTTGGAGAAGTCGCTCCCCGCGGACACGTCCCACATGAGTTGGGAGAACTCTGAGTACTGGGCCTCGTCCACCATGACGTTCCGGGGGAACGTGGGCGTTCCCGGCACCGGCTCAACGACAGGGGTGGACACCGAGGAGCTGACCAGGACCACCGAGCGGTACTCGGTCGGGTTGAGCGCGGCCGCCACCACCGACGCCCAGCCCCCCATCGAGTGCCCGATGATCCCGATGTCGCCGTGTCGTACGATCGAGAGGCTGTTGATGAACGCGAGGGCCGAGGGGCCCCCGTAGTCGTCGGCAAATGCGGGCGCTTGCGAGCTGCCCTGGCCGGTCTGGTTGGCGTCGAGTACGACACACCCACGTCGGGCCATCTCGATGGAGTAGCCGTCCATCGTGTCGACGGAGTTGATGTAGCCGTGAAGGGTGACCACCCCGCATGCCGGGGTCTTCACCGTTGCATTGGAGGGGATGTACAAGAGTCCGGTCTGCACCAGACCGGACTCGGTGAGGAAACTTACCGGCTCGACTCGGATCCGGCCTCCGGCCGTCTGGGCAGTGTTGGCGACAAGGCCACCAACCAAAATGGTGAGCAGCCCGATGATCAAGACCTTCCGCGAACTCATGCGGAGCCACAAACGAAACGAATGCTCGGTGGCAGAAGATTCCGGAACTCCCGAAGCCTGTTCGGGGGGCGTGCTCAGTCCCGTAGCTTCCACAACATCGTTCACGGGCGCGCCTCCTCGGTCAAAACGCCCCTACCTACCGAGATGGTGAGTGGCGGGTGCAGCCGCGCCTAGGGCCGGAAGTCCCGACTGCGTGACTCAGGGAATGCTGGGCCACCACTTTTCCCACGGTTTACGCACAATGCGCACCGCCCCATCCGGAACGGCCGTTCGGCTGGGACCCGATCAACCGGTCATGTGACGGAGGGCCCCATCCGCCAGGGTCGCTGGATTCGTTCAAGCCAGAGCTCACTCGGTTCTTCCGAGGGATCAACGCCCAGTTTCTTGAAGCATTCCCACGGCCTCGAAACCCACCAGGCAGCACCAAATCGCCCAACGCAATCTGGGCGTCCACCGTCCAATGGCGGCATCGGGGGCGAGGACGTCGTTGGAGAGCTTCGTGGTCTCACAGGGTCCCGCCGGCCAATCGAGCGGCCAGGCAGCCGACGCAGTGGCCAATCCGCCCTATGGGAAGGATGCTCTCGGCGCGGCTGGCACCACGCGTCTCCGCAAGCCCTATAAGGGGACTTCTGGCACTGTTTCCCCCTTCCGATCGGCGGCAGAATCGGCGCAGGGGGTGTGTTATGGCTGGACCTCAGGAACGGATCACGGACACCATGAGTGGCGCGGACGCGCTCCTTTGGACGATCGGCCGGGACCCGGTTCTGCGCCCGACGGTGCTCGCGGTGCTGGCGCTCGACCGGGCGCCCAATTGGTCAGACGTCCAAACCCGCATTGCGTCGCTCACCAAGACTGTGCCTCGGTTCAGATCGCACGCTGTCTCGCGGGCCCCTGGTCGAGGGAGGCCTCAGTTCGTAGAGGACAGCCGTTTCGACCTTGACTTCCATCTCCGGCGAGTCGTTTTGCCAGAGAAGAGTTCGTTTCGGGACGTGCTCAATATCGCCCAGGTGATGGCCACCACCGGTTTCGACGCCGAGCTTCCGCCTTGGGAGGCCGTGGTTGTCGAGGGTGTCGACGGGGAACATGGGGCAATGATCGTGAAGCTGCACCACGCATTGGTCGACGGGATCGGCGGAATCACGATCCTGTCGGACCTGCTGGACCGTCGTCGCCACCCACCCCGTGAGCCCACCCCGGCGGATCCAGCGCCAACGCATCACGCACCGCGCAACCTTCTGGGACAACTCCCGACGCCACGCAGGGTCCTAGAGGAGGCACTACGGACTGCGGCGAACCCCGTCGCTCAACTCGACCGCCTCTTGTCTACGGCTGCCTCGGTGGCTCGCCTCCTCGCCCCAGCCCATCAACCGATCTCCGCGCTGATGACCGGGCGCAGTTCTAGGCGAAGCTTCGAGGCCTTCGACTTGGCACCGGGCGCGCTCCGGAAGACCGCCGCAGCGACCGGCGGCACAGTCAACGACGTGTTCGTGGCAGCCGTGGTCCGTGGTCTGGGCCGGTACCACGAGCTGCACGGAAGCGTTCTCGGGGCACTCAGAGCACTCATGCCCGTGAACGTACGAGCCGAGCACGACCCGGTTGGCGGGAATCACTTTGTGCCAGCCCGATTCGTCATCCCTGTGTTGGCCGATGCCGCAGCCTGCGTGAGAGAGGTGCGGCGAATCACAAGCTCGTGGAAGCACGCACCGGGACTCGCGCTAAGTGATGTGATGGCCACCGGCCTCAACCTCCTGCCGGCGCCAGTTGTGACAGCGATGTGGGGTTCGATGCTGAAGGGTGACGACTTCTGTGTGACCAACGTGCCCGGGCCGCCCTTTGAGACCTACCTCGCCGGATCCCGAGTCGAGAGCTTCTATGCCTTCGCTCCCCCGTCCGGGGCCGCCCTAAACGTCTCACTGGTCACCCCCGCCGAGCGCTCCTGCATCGGCATAACGGTCGACACCGCGGCCGTTCCCGACAGTCACAAATTGGCCGCCTGCCTGGAAGAAGGCTTTGGTGACATCTTGGGACTGGGACGTTCCCCCGACTGAGCCCCTTGATCTCGCGGGGCCGGCTACCGCCCCACCGGCTCGGGGGTCGCCCCCGTTTGATCGGACGTCGACTCCCGGCGCATCCTTGCCAGCTCCTCGGTGACCAGGCGCTCGTGAGCGTCGAAATCGCGCCGGGCTGCCCTCGGGCTCCAGCGTCCCCGCATCGTGAAGACCAGCCCGAGGAAGACCACCTGTCCGCCTAGACAGATCCACCACCAGCGCTTCCATTGGTTGGGCGAGGCGTTCTGCGCCGGGACGAGCTTCTTCTCCGCCAAGAGCAGGTTGGCGAGGTTCTGAGAGTGCGTACCCACCTTGTTTGCGATCTCGACATCGCTCACCGGTTGGCCCTTTTCAATGGCGACAGCTAGCGGGTTGTAGGCCAGCAGTCCCTGCACCTGAGGGTTGGAGAGCCCACCGGCCGCACGAAGGGCCTGCGACAGGTTGTGGGATCGGTCACAAGCCGTGATGACCTTTGAAAGCGTGTCTGGACCCGCTTGGCCGGTCACCTGAAGCGCGGTGATGACAGACGCAGGGGCCAGCTTCGAAGGACAGCCCGTGGCGGAGGGCGCATAGGGCACCGCCGCCTGGATGGCCTGCAAAGTGGTGGCCGCGACCTGATTGTCAACCAACGTCGTGGAAGTAGTGATCACCCGGGGAAGCACGAGGAAGGACACCGAAACCACGATGCGCAAGATCCAGCCCCACACGGCCAGCCCCGTAGCCGAGAGCGCGGGGTTGTGCGACTCGACCTGCTCGGTGTAGTTGGCCATCCATGGTGAGTAGGCGAACCCGATCGCAACGGCGAGAAGCACCACCACAAGGACGTTCGAGTAGTAACCCGAATGGGGATGGCCGACCTGGAAGATCAAGAACAACATCATCACGATCGTGGCTGCCGCCCCGACGACCATAAACGGCTTTCGCACGCGCAACCGGTCGGAGAACACCCCAGCGAGGACGAGGGTCCCGGAAAGGAAGGCGGCGTACCAGACGTTGATGCCGTTGCCCTCGGCAGTAGTCCGACCGAAGATGACCACCCAATAGAGCGTGAGGACGCTGACCGACGCGTAGTAGAAGAGCAAGAACAGAGATATCGCCATCGATGACGAGATCAGATCGAGTCTCATCATCGATCGAATTGGGTGCGCTGTGGCCTTGCCCAGGTCGATACCCCTTGCGCGCGCCTCGACCAGGACCCGCTCGCGCTCGGACACCATCAGCTGATCACGAATCCTCGGAGAGAGCTCGCGGAGGAAGAAGAACGAAATCACCACGACGCCTATGCACACGAGCCCCGAAATGATGAACTGGTCCTGCCAGGGGTGGAGGTGGGACAGGGTGTGCGTGGCCACGAGGCTCGCCGCGAGGCTCCCCATCGTCGGTCCGAGTGCCCAAAAGCCCATTGCGGCTCCCCTCCCCATCTGGGGTGAGAAGTCGCGCATGAGAGCCGGGGTCGACACGAGGATGATGCCCTCCACGAACCCGATCACGCAGTAGGCCAAGGCGAAGCCAAATCTGGAGTGGATGTTCGGCACCCCGACGAGCTGCACCAGACCAACGACGAGCGTCCCATAAATCGTCAAGTTCGCTCGACCGATCCGGTCAGACAGCCCTCCGATGAAGGCTGTGAACGCCCCAATCGCGTTCGCCACCACCAGGATGTAGAGGAAGTACTGGAAAGACATGTGGTAGTAGGGAAGAAACAACGGAGTGACCGCCCCCTCCACGTAATAGAGGTAATAGAGAACGATCGTCGTAAGCACCACGATGGCCAGATACCCGTAGCGTGGAACCGTCCGTGGGTAGCGGTGGAGCTGCCGTCTGACTAAACCTTCGAACAAGCCCCTGGAGCTCGAAGGTGAAGTCATTGCCATGTCCGACGTCATGTGCACCCTCCCCCGGTCTTTGCGTCCTTGACCGACCAAGGGGTTCGCCGAGGGCGGTGACACGGACTCCGGACCTGATTGAATGCTACGACCGAAATGCCGGCCGAGCCCGGGGCCCGAAGACCCCGGCCAGTCGAGGACTGGAGAACAAGCCCCCAGAACCACCAAGGCGTTGGAACCGAACCAGGGCTCACAGCGCCTCGTCCGGTTGCCGGTCGTCGGGAAACCTTCTCGGTCTGCGTGGCCCGAGCACGGCCCGAGATGTCTTGAGACTGCGTGACCTTCGGCCCTATCCGAGAAGGTTGCCCGTTCCTATCCTGAGAGCACAGCTCCTAACTTGAGAGCAGAGCGCTGAGTCGTTGCTGCGCCGGGTCGGGAGCCAAGATGTGCTGGCCAGTGGCACAAAGCGGCAAACGCAGCACGGAGGCGACAATGATCGATACCGATATGGGGGCCACCGCAGGCGGCTCGGGCTTGGGGAGGCGGGTCGTCTCTCGACGAGATCTGCTGAAAGGGGCCACCGCGGCCGGCGTCGGGACGGGGCTCGCCATGTTGGCGCCGGGCGCATTCGCCGCAGGGGCCTCGAAGTTTCCGATCGGGGCCGCAGCGAAGTCCAAGTCAAAGCCGGTCTCGGTCACCATGTGGCACTCGATGACCTCGGCCAACCTCACGGCGCTCACCGACTTGACCAATCAGTTCAATGCGTCCCAGACCGACGTTTCCGTCAAGCTGGTCGCCCAGACCAGCTACACCGACACGCTGACCGTGTACACGACCGCGTTGTCCGGAGGGCTCTCGAGATTGCCCGACCTCGTGCAGTGGGAGACCGAACTGATCCAGATCCTGATCGACAGCCAGAGTGTCGTACCGGTCGGGTCGGCCATCGCCGCCGACCACTACTCGCTCAGCGACTACGTCCCCTCGATGGTCAACTTCTTCCGCGTCGACGGGACGCTGTGGGCATTGCCGTTCAACGTCTCTTCCCAGGTCCTCTACTACGACCAGAACGCCTTCACAAGGGCCGGGCTCAATCCGGCCAACCCGCCGGTGAACCTGGCTCAACTCCGCGCAGCGGCACAGAAGATCGTGTCGAGTGGCACCGCAAAGTACGGCATGAGCCTGAAAGAGACCGCCTCGACCTTCGAGCTGTTGATGTCCCTCGATGGCCAGGCGGTGTTGAACAAGAGCAACGGGAGGTCTGGGCGGGCCACCGCGGTCACCTTCGATAACGCTGCCGGAAAATCGATCTTCACCTGGTGGAGCGACATGCTCGACAGTCGTTTGGCCCAATCAACCTCGTCCACCGCCTACGACAACCTCCTCGCCATTGGGTCCGGGATCGCACCAATGACCCTCGACACGTCGGCTTCGCTGGGGACCATCCTGCAGGTACTGAGCGGCGGCCAATACGCCAACGTGAAGCTGGGCGTCGGACCGATTCCGTCGCCCTCATCCAAGCCGGTGAAGAGCGGTGGCATATTCATCGGTGGTGCTGGCCTGTACATCGTCAAGAAGTCTGCAGCCACCCAGGACGCCACGTGGCAGTTCATCAAGTTCCTCACCGGACCGGCACAGCAGGCCACGTGGGCTGCTGCCAGCGGGTACGTGCCCGTGCGCAAGTCGTCCGTCAAACTCGCGCCCCTCGCGGCTGCGTGGGCAAAGGTGCCCGGCTATACGGTGCCGTACAAACAACTACTGGCCAGTCCCGCCAACCCCGCGACCGCCGGCTACGTCGATGGCGCGGCCAACGAGATCGACCAGTCGATCTTGAACGCGCTGGAGTCGCTCTCCTCGGGGACCCCCCCGAATCAGGCCCTCGCGTCGGCGGCGTCGGCGGCCAATGCTGCCATCTCCTCGTACAACGAACGGGTCTGAGGGAACCTGGACGCACCGCAAGACCGGCGTGCTGACGGCCAGTCCGACGATAGGCCGTCGGCCGTGGGTTCTCCGACCTCTCTCGGCCTGGCCTTCCGAGTCGGCCGCATGCGTCACCTACTGGCCCCCATCGGGCGTGCCCCGCAGCGGCGGGTCTGAGTACGGGTCCGGGCTGAATTTCGAGTATGCCCGTACTCATGCGCTCTCGGGGCCCCAACGTCACACTCGAGATCAATGGGGGCCGCGCCCCAGCGAACCGAGTGAACAACCAATCCCCCGAGGTGACCCATGGGAATGTTTGACCGAGTCAAGGACGCAAAGCAGCAGGCCAAGAACGCTCTGGCCGGTGTCGGAACCATGCCGACCGGAATGCCGGCGGGCATGCCGGCGGGTGTGACCCCCGGGATGATGGCGGGATTGCCGACCAACATGGACGAGCAGCTGCGCCACCGTGAGCTCACGCAAAGGCTGAAGGCGTCGGGCGTCGAGGCGCCGGCGGTGATCAACGCGATCAGGCGTGGGGCGACCGACCCGTTGAGCGGCTCGATCTCGACCGAGCTTGACATCAGCATCAAGCCCGCCGATGGCGCCCCGTACCCGGCAACGGTCAAGCAGTCGATGCTTCCGGCATGGCTCGACACACTGTCAGAGGGGGAGGCGGTCACCGTGAAATACGACCCCGACAACCCCACCTCGGCGCTCATCTACGGAGGGGTCTGAAGATGGGCATCTTCAGGGACATGAAGAACATCAGGGAGACAACCGCCGAGCACGGCGGGATGCCGAGCCTGAAGGATGTGCGTCGTGACATCTCGGCGACGTTCGACGACCGTGGCGAACGCGAGATCCTGAAGTCGGGCATCGCGGCCAAAGGGATCGTGCGGGGCTTCACCTCGCCGGTGCCCGGAGACCGTTTCGCCATGCAGGTTCCGATCGAGGTTCATCCTCCCGATGGTGCCCCCTACACCATCGACTACGTGTTCCCCACGGTACGCATGCAGGCCGCAATCGTCGCCGGCATGGAGATCCCGCTCAAGATCGACCGTGAGAACCCGCAACGCATCGCGGTCCAGTGGGACGCGCAAAAGGCCTCGATCGCCGCGGCCGGCGGTACCTTCGCGGCGGTCCAAGACGGTCTGGCCCAGACCTATGGCGGTGCTGCCAACGCCGCTATGGAGCAGGCCATGAAGAACCTACGTGACGGCACTTCTGGCGCCGTGCCACCGATGACGTCCGCACCCGACGTCCAGTCGCGCCTTCAAAAGCTCGACCAGCTGAAGGAGTCCGGACTGATCGACGCGACACAGTACGAGGCCAAGAAACAGAAGCTTCTCGACGAGCTTTAACCATGGGCTCTCTGAGCAGCACCCTCACCGCGCAGTTCAACGAACCACGGGACCAGCCCGCCGCCGCACTGGCCCGCTGGAGGGAAACCCGGCCATCATGGCTTCCGAGTCACTATGTGGAAATCGAGGACTCCTACAACTCTGTTACCTGGGAATGGCGACACATTCAGCCGATCATGAGAGTGATTCCGTTCGCTGGCTTTTTCGGCGCCGCCACTTGCTACCGGATCACCGCCCTGTTCGAGTCAGACGGTGGGTTCGGCTCCCACGTCACGGTCAACGGACAGGCCGACGAGAAGACTCAAGAGGCGATCCGCGCGGCGTCAGAGCACTTCGCCTTAGGCGGGACGGTCTAGGCCTTCGGGCACCGGGCGCTTGCCTGGCCGAGAGGCCATCCGAGCGGCCCCTTCAGGCTACGGGTTCGTCGCAACGGAGTCGGCGGCGCCGCGGGTGCGCAGCACTCCGGTCTCCTCGAGCGAGCTGATCTCGGCAGTGGTGAATCCGACTTCCTCGAGAACCTCACGGTTGTGCTGGCCGATCAGCGGAGCGTGACGCCGAACCGAGGCTGGGCTTCGACTGAACCGCACCGGCGACGGCACGAGCTTGTAGGTGCCGGCGTCGGGATGTTCGGCGTCGGGAAGCGCGTCGATGATGTCATCGAGGTCGGCTGCCTCGGCAGCCGGGATGGTTTCACGACGGCATAGCTCCAGCCATTCTCCCGTCGTGCGGGTAGCCATCACGGCATCGAGGGTCGAGTACATGAACGACGTGTTCTTGTACCGGCCTTCGCGGGTCAGACGGGAGTCGCCGACCAGATTGTCACGCCCTCCCGCTCGCAAGAGTGCCTCCCAGTGCGTGTCCAAGTACGGAAACACGGCGATCCAGCCGTCCGTGGTCCGCTGCGGCCGGCGAAAGGGCGTGAGAATCCGCTGGTAGCCGGTCTCTCGTTCCGCCCTGTCCTCGCCACTCATGGCCCCAGCACCGTGTTCGACGAGCATGAAGGCTCGAAGGGCATCAACCATGGGCACCTCGATCTCTTGGCCCTGCCCGGTGCGTTCTCGATGGAGAAGCGCGGCCAGGATGGCGTACGTCAGCACCAGCCCTGACACCTTGTCGGCAATGAGGGTGGGGGCCATGGCCGGCGTGCCGGTGGCCCGGCGGACTACGTCAGACACCCCACCGGCGGCCTGGATGATGTCGTCGTAGGCTGGTTCGTCGGCCTCGGGGCTGTCGGAACGAAACCCCTGAGCCCGGCAGAAGACCACGTCAGGCCGAACGGCAGCGACCTGTTCGTAGCCGAGGCCGAGCCGGGCCAGCGGGCCTGGCCGCAGGTTGGTGACGAAGACGTCGCAGGTCGCAGCGATCCGCAGCAGGGCGGCCAGACCCGACGGCACCTTGAGGTCCAATGCCACGTTTCGCTTGTTGCGCAGCAAGTTGAGCGATACGTCGGAGAGCTGGCGCACCGGTCCGGGTCCCATGCCCCGGTTGGTGTCCCCTCGCCCACTCTCGATGGAAATGACGTCGGCTCCCAGGTCACCGAGCACCTGAGTTGCCAACGGCCCCATGACGACGGACGTGAGATCGAGCACCCTGATGCCGTCCAGCGGCCCGACACCCTCCGCCTGGTTCTCCGCCACCATCGAACCCCCAATCCCGTCTGCGCCGATTCGCCTCGAGTCTGTCATCGCCTCGGCACGCCGGGTGAAGCATGGTTGGCGCGCCGGCGACCCGAGCGACCCGAGCGACCCGAGCGACCGGGCCAGCGCAGCCTTGCCTCCATTGCTCGTCGCACGGACCCGCATTCGCCATCCGGACGCGGCCGTCTCGAGCGGGGCCCGAGCGCTCGCCCGGCCCGTGAATCGATCCAGTACCCTCACCTCAAGCGACGACGCATGGCTTGGAGTCATCCGCCGAACGGGACAGGATCGAGGTCGTGCCAATGCCGACAGAAACGGTGAGCAAGGCGCAACAGCTGCGTTCCTTGGTGAAGTCGGATGGAACGATCGAGCTATCACTAGCCACGGTCGACATCCCCGCGCCCGGACCGAATGAAGTGGTCATTCGCGTCGAAGCGTCTCCCATCAACCCGTCGGACCTCGGTTTGCTCTTCGCCGGAGCGGATATGGAAACAGCGAAGGCGATCGGTCCGGCTGACAACCCGGTCATCAGCGCGACCCTCCCCGCTGGGGCAATGAGGGCCATGGCGGGAAGGGTGGGAAGTTCTCTTCCTGTCGGCAACGAGGGAGCCGGCACCGTGGTCGATGCCGGATCGTCTGACGCTGCCCAGAGCCTCATGAACAAGACCGTTGCGGTCGCTGGCGGGGGTATGTACGCCCAGTACCGGTGCGTCGAAGGGTCTCTATGCCTCGTGCTGCCGGACGGGACCCTGCCCTCTGAGGGCGCGTCGAGTTTCGTCAACCCGCTCACGGCGCTGGGCATGGTGGAAACCATGCGCCGCGAAGGCCACCGCGGGTTGGTCCACACCGCGGCGGCGTCCAACCTTGGCCAGATGCTCAACAAGGTCTGCATCAGCGACGAGGTGCCGCTGGTCAACATCGTCCGAAGGCCCGAACAGGAAGAAATCCTGAGGGCGGCCGGCGCGACCTACGTCTGCAATTCGTCGTCGCCGACATTCATGGACGATCTCATCCAGGCGCTGATCGCCACCTCGGCCACACTCGCCTTCGACGCCATCGGAGGAGGCAAACTGGCCGGTCACATCCTCACCTGCATGGAAGCGGCGGCTTTGGCCAGTGCTACCGAGTACAGCCGGTACGGCTCGACCACCCACAAGCAGGTCTACATCTACGGCGGCCTCGACCGGGGGCCGACCGAGCTCTCACGGAACTTCGGAATGGCATGGGGCCTCGGCGGTTGGTTGCTAACCCCCTTTCTCCAAGAGATTGGCCCTGAGACCTTCGAGAGTCTTCGACGGCGCGTCGCTGCAGAGCTGAAAACGACCTTCGCCAGCACGTACACGAGGGAAGTCTCGTTGGCCGAAGCGTTGCAACTGGACGCCATCTCCGTCTACGGGAAGCAGGCGACCGGTCACAAGTATCTCATCAACCCGAACAAGGGCATGGGGCCCTCGCGCTAGAACTACGGGTCGGCCCACGCCGGTTCTCGGACTCGACCAGGTCTTGGGCTTCTCGCGGCGCGCCGTTGGCGACGCCGACACGGCTCCTACCCGGCCGCCCTGACGAAGACCTCACGGAACTTGACCCGCCGACCCGTCCGAAGAATGGCCCGCCGGTAGATGTTGGCGGCGAGCCTTGCCACCAACAGTGTGGACAAAATGCTGAGCACAGCCGAAGCCGAGAACCCCCACCAGGTGGCCTTCCCCAGACCCACGAGGACGGGCATGGCCAACGGCGCCGTCGGAGGCAGGTAGGCGAGCACCTCGAAGAGGGGGGACGAGCCTCCACTGGCGGCCGCCGTGATCGAGACCACGTAGCCGAAGATGATCGGGAGGCTGAGCGGGAAGGCCAGGCTCTGGATCTGGTCCTGGCGTTCGGCCATCGAGCCTGCGGCGGCATAGACCCAGCAGTAGAAGGCGTAGCCGAGCACCAACCACACCAGCGTGCTGGCAAGCACCAGAGGCGCCGTACCCTGCATAAGGTCCGAACCCACCGCCTTGGCCAGACCAATGGCGAACGCCACGATGAGGGCAGCCTGTCCAAACGCCACCAACCCGATCCCGAGCACCTTGCCCGCCAGGAGCTGGATCGGACGAACGGTCGCCAGGAGCACCTCGACAACCCGGCTGGACTTCTCCTCCATGACCCCGATCAGGATCCAGGCGTTGTACTGGGTGAGCATCACGAATACCAGGATCAGACCCACCAGTGACGTCGTAAGAGCAGCCCCCTTGACCGCCCCTGGTTGCAGACCGGTCACCGGGAGCGGCTTGGCCCGAGCGAGCTGGGACGCTTGCGCGCTTGAGAGATCGGCCGCCTCGACGGCCTCGGCCACGCCGAGGGTCTTGGAGGCGGCCCGCACCAGCTGAGCGGTCGTCGAAGTGTCGGTCGGCCCAATCGGGTTGTTCACCACCAGTTGCCGGCCGCCGACGATTGCCACGTCGATTCGCCCCGAACGCAGAGCGTCTCGGGCGATCACCACGTTTGCTTCGCTAACGAAGTGAATGGAGGTCCCGACGCTCGCGCCGGAGGCCACCACGTCGGCTCGCAGCGAAGTCGAGAGCGCCCCGACGAGGCCGATCTGTTGGGCACGTGGCGTTCCGCGGTTGAGAACGGGGATGACGATGGCGCCCGCCACCACCACCAAGATGAGCAGCGTCCCCATCCGAAAGACCCTGCCGCGGATCCGCTCTCGCACCTCCCGGGCCGCCACCAAGCTCACCTCGCCGCTGAACGGTCCCAACCCGGACCGGGTCCTCGGATGGCCCGATCGACCCCGGCGACGAAACCACACTCGCAGCACCACGAACACGGCCACGATGGCCAGGACGACACCCCCGCTCACGCCAGTGCCTCCCGGAACACCTCTGACAACCGACGGCGCTCAAAGACGAACTCGGTGATCCGGCCGGCGGCCATTGCCGCTCGAAGCACCGATTCGCTGTCCACCGATTCGTCAAGCACGAGTCGCGCTTCGCCCCCGTCGATCTCAGACACCGTGACTCCGGCGATGCCGCGGGCCCACGAAGCGTCCCGGTCGCCTTCCACCCTCACCACCAATCGGCGCGGGCCGCTGGCGGCCAGGTCGTCGACCCTTCCGGTGACGACCAGACGGCCGTGATCGATGATCGTGACGGCCTCGCAGAGATCCTCGACCTGGTCGAGCTGGTGGCTCGAGAACAGCACGCAGCACCCCGCGCGCGCCTGTTCGACGAGGACCTCACCGATGGCGTCGATCCCGGTTGGATCCAACCCGGCCAACGGCTCATCTAAGACGAGCAGTTCAGGACCGTGGATCAATGCGGCAGCAAGCTGTACCCGCTGCTGGTTCCCATGGGAGAGCGCCTCGACCTTGCTGTCCGCCCGGTCTGCCACCCCGAGCCGCTCCAACCATGTTTTCGACGCGACCTCGGCGTCCGATGCGCTCATCCCGTGCAGCCGCCCGAGGTACTGGAGCTGTTCGCCCACCAGCATGCCCGGGTACAGGCCTCGTTCCTCTGGCATGTACCCAAAGCCGCGTCGTTCCGTCTGGCCCACCGGGGCACCGTTCCAGCGAACTGTCCCAGCGTCGAGATCGGTCAGGGCGAAGATGGCCCGCATCGTGGTCGTCTTGCCCGCCCCGTTGGGGCCGAGGAAGCCCACCACCTGGCCGGCGGGAACCGAGAAGGAGAGACCATCGAGGGCGGTGAGGTCCCCGAAGCGGCGGGTCAACCCATCGAGCTCCAAGAGGCCACCCACCGCCTCAGGCTACGTACCGGGAGCTCGACGTGGGCGCGATCGCTGGTCACGGCCAGATCCGGCGGCGGCCGGCCACCATGACGGCGGCCAGTCGGCCACGCCCGACCCGACCCACCCGATCGCCGGTACTCTCCGAGCACGATGCGTCAAGTCATCCCGCACCAGGGGGAAAAGGCTCAACCCGAGAAGGGGCTTCGGGTTGGACAGCTCGGGAAAGCCGATTTTCGAAAGCGAGGGCGCCATGCCGTACCAATTCAGTGACCAGGGTCTGGAGATGCAAGAAGCGGTCAAACGCTTCATGGACGACCAGATCTATCCAAACGAGGACCTGTACTACACCCAGCTCGAGGAGCTGGCTCCCGATGGCTACCCGCCGGTCCTCGACAAGCTCAAGGCGGCCGCCCTCGAACGAGGCCTGTGGAATCTGTTCCTGCCCCATCTGGAACCGGGCCATCCAGGCACTCGCCTGTCGAACCTCGACTACGCCCCGGTCTCCGAGATGCTCGGACGAGTGTCCTTTGCCTCTGAAGCGCTCAACTGCGCGGCTCCAGACACCGGCAACATGGAGATCCTCCATCTGTACGGCTCCGAACGAGTCAAGGAGCGCTGGCTCGCACCGCTACTCGAAGGGGAGATCCGCAGCGCCTTCTCCATGACCGAGCCCGACATCGCGTCTTCGGATGCAACCAACATTGGTCTCAGCATCGAAAGAGACGGCGACAGCTATGTCCTCAATGGTCGTAAGTGGTTCAGCTCAGGCGCGCGCTCGGAACGGTGCAAAGTCCTCATCGTCATGGGTAAGACCGATCCCGATGGCCCTCAGCACCGCCAGCAGTCGATGATCGTCGTACCCAAAGACACTCCCGGCGTATCGCTGGGCGCGGACCCGCACGTCTTCGGGTACGTCGACCGGGGCGGCCACCCTGAGGTGATCTACGAAAACGTGAGGGTGCCGGCCGACCACATCCTCGGCGAAGAGGGTGACGGCTTTTCCATCGCGCAGGCTCGCCTCGGTCCCGGACGCATCCATCACTGCATGCGTTCCATCGGCGTGGCCGAGCGCGCGCTCGAGTTGATGGTGACCCGGGCCCTCGAGCGAAAGACGTTCGGGTCCAGCCTCGCCCACAAGGGGGTCATCCAGGACTGGATCGCCGAATCTCGAATCGAGATCGACATGGCTCGCCAATACGTACTGCACACCGCCCACCTGATGGACACTGTCGGAAACAAGGCCGCGGCCACCGAGATCTCTGGCATCAAGGTTGCGGTTCCCAACATCGTGCTGCGGGTCATCGACCGGGCCATTCAGACTCACGGGGCAGCCGGGGTCACCCAGTTCTTCCCGCTGGCCCACATGTATGCGCACATCCGTACCCTGCGTATCGCCGATGGCCCCGACGAGGTGCACAAGATGACGATCGCCCGTCGTGAGATCCGCAAGCATCACCCGGCCTTCCGGTTCAACCTGGAGATCGACACCCAGCGGTAGGCGGCATCACGAGCAAGAGACCGGGCGTGACCGGCGGCATGCGAGCCGACGGGTCCGACAGGGCCGCCCTAGACTTGACACCCGTGGGAGACGACGACAGCCCGGAAATCATCGAGTGCGTGATTCGACTTCATTCGAGCCGTCCGCCCGAGAAGTCAGACGGCGAGCCGTCGTGGACCGAGTGGTCCCAGACCGTGGTGGGCACTGCGGTCACCTTCCAGGCGATAGCCATCCCGTCGACGGGGGCCTGGAATGGTCCGCTCTCCCCCGGGGTGGAGATCGCCCCGCCGGTCGCGTTGGACGACCCGTACTGGACCGTATTCCTTCCCGACGGCCGAGGCGTCCCCATCCTGACCGGCCAAGTTGGTCGTCCACTCCGCATCGGTGAGGCGTTCACCTTGCCTCCGGGCACTCGCGGCGTCTGGACACAGGGCGCTGTGTTCGACGGGACGATCATCACCGATTAGCCGCTAGCTTTAATAAGTGGGTATTTACTTACTATCTGGAACGTGGTAGGCAAGTACTCATGCACATTGGATTAGGTCTCACCATGCAGAGCCTCGACGGCGCCAGCGACGCCGAGGTGTACCGCCGGGAGTTGGGTCTCGCCGTCCGCGCCGAGGAGGTCGGCTTCGACTCGGCGTGGTTCTCCGAGCACCACTTCCAGGACTACCAGCTCACCCCCCAGACGCCGATGGTGTTGTCGTGGATCGCTGGCCAGACAAAACGGCTCAAGCTGGGCCAGATGGTGACCGTCCTTCCCTGGCACGACCCCATCCGAGTGGCCGAGAGCTACTCAGTGCTCGACCACCTCTCGGGCGGCCGGGCAATCGCCGGGCTCGGCCGGGGACTGGGCCGGATGGAGTTCGACGCCTTCGGGCTGGAAATGGGAGAGTCGCGGCAGCGCTTCGCCGAGTATTCCAAGGCGATCCTGGAGGCGCTCGAGACGGGCCATATTGAATCCGACGGCGAGTATTACAAGCAGCCCCGCGCGGAGATCCGGCCCCGCCCGATGGGCAGCTTCAAGGGTCGCACCTTCGCGGCGGCGGTATCGCCGGCATCGATGGAGCTTATGGCCCGCTTGGGGGTCGGGATCCTGGTGATTGCGCAAAAGCCGTGGGACACGGCCGTGGCGGAGCTTGACCAATACCGTGAGCGCTACTTGGAGCTCAACGGTTTCGAGGCGCCCAAGCCGATTTTGGTCCTGGTCGCCGGGGTGAGCCACGACCCGAAACAGGCTCAGCGAATGCGGGAGGTATACCTGCAGCGCTGGGCCCGCTCGACTGTCGAGTGCTACGAGTTCGACAACCCCGGCTTCGCCGACATCCCCGGCTATGAGTACTACGCCGCCCTGGCCGCCAACATCGCCAAACACGGGCTCGAGCGCTTCAACGGATTCCTCGCCGACCTACAAGTGTGGGGCACACCTGACCAGGTGACCGAGAAGCTGCTCGACTATGTCAAGCGCTGCGACGCGGGTGGCCTAGTAGTCGACGTGACTTTCGGCGGCATGCCCTACGACGAGGCGGAAACCAACTTCGAGGTATTCATCACCGAGGTGCTTCCTGAGCTCAAGCGCCACGATGTTGGCGGAGACATCGGGGTCAGTTACGGTGCCACCCCCCTGGCATCCCCCGAAAGCTAGCCCAGCAGCACGAGCAGCACATCCACCTGCCCGAACGGGCAACAACCTTACTGGCAGCTGATCAGGTCGGCTCTTCGCTCGACCACTTACCGCTTTTCCAAACATGCAAACATGTCCGGCGATATGTCGCCTCATGGTGCCGTTCGCAGACACGACATAACCGGCGCCCCGAACATCGCCCTCGACGCTTTCCGGACGCGCCCTATCGACGGATCTGCGGAACGGCAGGTGCCCCATAAAGCGCGTCCGTCAATCGTGTTGAGGGTGCCTCAGTACGCCAATGATGTTGTTGAGCTCCCTGAGGGTCCACGACCGAATGGTTGGTCATCGGTAGTTTCGGGAGCACCGGAGTCACCGGTCTGACTTGAGATCACGTGGACATGTGATCGTGTCTGCACCCCGTCGACCGGAGCTCCGGGCAAACTCAGACGAGGCGCGGCACGCCCCGTTCCAGAGGGGTGATGGGCCGGTCTGTTGAGACCAGATCGACCTACACCGTCACTCCTTGCGGGACGGCCGTGCCACCCCTCAACCCGCTAAAGGAAAGGAAGGGATGGCATGACCATCGTAGAAGCAGCGCGCTCCGTCACCGGTGGCATCGACACCCACGGCGAGGTCCACGTGGCCGCTGCACTGGACGAGTTGGGCAGCCTGCTCGCCACCGAATCGTTCCCGGCCAATCCCGATGGCTACTCGGCCTTGGTGGCCTGGCTGAGAGGCTTCGGCGAGATCGTCAAGGTCGGCGTCGAGGGCACGGGGTCCTATGGGGCGGGCGTCGCCCGCTACCTGGCCCGAGCAGGGATCGCGGTCGTCGAAGTCGACCGCCAGAACCGCCAAGCCCGGCGCCAGAGCGGCAAGTCTGATCCCCTCGACGCCGTCGAGGCCGCCCGGGCCGTCCTGTCGGGCCGGGCGCATGGCAAGGCCAAGAGCAGAGACGGATCGGTCGAGGCCATCCGGGTCCTCGTCGTGGCCAAGCGTTCGGCACGGGCAGCCCGGATCAAGGCACTCACCCAGATGCGCCAACTCACCTTCAGTGCCCCTGACCAGCTCCAGAGTCGACTCAAGGGGCTCCCCATCGCCCAGTTCGTGGCCGCCGCCCAGGGCTTGCGTCCGACGCGCTCGCCGGATCCGGTGACGGCGGCGACCAAGGCGTCACTCTTCTCGTTGGCCCACCGGGTGGCCGACCTCGAGGACGAGATCACCGAGCTCGACGCCATGATCACCCCGCTCCTCGAGGCCACTGCGCCCGAGCTGCTCGACGTCTATGGCGTCGGCATCGACACCGCAGCGGCGCTACTCGTCGCTGCCGGCGACAATCCCGAGCGTCTGCGTTCTGAGGCGGCCTGGGCCCACCTCTGCGGCGTCTCACCTCTCGAGGCCTCCTCGGGCAAGGTGACACGGCACAGGCTCAACCGCGGCGGGGACCGTCAGGCCAACCGGGCGCTCTGGCACATCGTCATCACGAGGCTTGCCCCTGATCCGAAGACGCAGGCCTACATGGAGCGACGGGTCAAAGACGGCCGCTCCAAGCGCGAGGCCATCCGCATGCTCAAGCGCTACGTCGCCCGCGAGGTCTACCGCTACTTACCTCGCCCCTAGATCCCTGGAGCATGGACCTGGCCCACCTGTACGCCTGTCGTCTCTTCGGACTGACCTGTAACCGATTTGCCGGTCCATGATCCAGGTTCACCGGACTCCAAGACGCGTGACCTGATAAGAGCTTGCCCATCTGAACGAGTGGCCCATCATTGGTCTGTCCGCTGTCTTTACTCCCGAAAATCCTTCAAAAGAGCTTGACAAAATCCATAGGAGCATCGGGTAGGTGGGGCACTCGCCGGCACACTATGGATCGCGTGCTTACTCTCGCGAGCGGCAGACAGCGCTGATTTCCGGAGTGCCACCAAAGATCGGAACCAGCTCTCGCCACTCCAACGCGTAGAGCCCGATATGACCTCTCCCAGCTGTTCGGTCTCCAGCAGCGATCCTTCATGACCGGACGGGAATGGCCCGTTCAGGCGACGGCATCCAGCCGCTTCTTGGCTTCCTCGTACACCTCGGGCGGAAGCGGACCCTTGGACGCCGCGGCCAGATTGGCGGCCAGGTGCTTGGAGTTGGCCGTTCCGACGATCGTCGTGTGCATGTCGGGGTGGCTGATCGTGAACCGCAGCATGAACTCCATCCGTGACATGCCGTCGAGGACATCGTCGAGCTCTGCGCGCTCGAACCGGTCGCGTCGTGTCGCATAGACCTCTCGGAATCGTTCCGGTAGACGCTCGATCGCTTCGGGGGGTGTCGATGGGATCCCCCTGGCCACCCCACCACGGATGATCGTGCCCGCCCCCGATCGCGCGGCCTCGGTGATGACCTGCTCGTGTTCACGTTCGACGGCCGAATACGGGATTTGAAAAACGTCGAACACGCCCATCGAGATGTGATCTTCGATGTTCGGCAGGGTGCCCGACATGCCGAGGAAGCGGATCTTGCCCTCGTCTCGAAGGGCCACGAGTTCGGCCATCGAGTCGTTCTCCTCCAGAGTGCTGCGCGAGGGGCTGATATGGAACTGGACCGCGTCGATGTGGTCGGTCCGCATGCGCCGCAGGCTTTGCTCCACACCAGCCCGGATGTTCTCGCGGGTGAATGTGTGCTCGCGAAATCCTTCCGGGGCCCCGTCCGCGCTGACCGCACAACCGCACTTACTGGTCAACACGAACTCCTCTCGGCGATTCGAGATGTGCGCTCCGATCAGCTCTTCGGACCGGCCATAGTCGGGCGAGGTGTCGATGAGCCGGATGCCCGAGTCAAGGACTTGGTTAAGGAGGGCGCAGACCACCGAGTCGTCGATCTCGCGGCCACGCCCCCCGCCTGGGCCCCGGAGCTCCATGGCCCCATAGCCCAGCTTGGTGACGGTCAGGCCGGTGCGTCCGAGTGTTGAAGTGGGAAGGTCGGTCATGGCCCCTTCGTAGCAAACCAGCCTCGGCCCCGCTAGCTAGTGAAGGGCAAACCGACCGGGGAGCCCGGGGTCCAACGGGTCATCCTCCCGGGCACAGCGGCCATTAGGAGCGGGACCCCTCATCCGACGTTCAGCCTGACGTGGTGGTCCCGGCGCGACGGTGCCGAGCTGCCCAGGCAAGGCAGACCAGACCAACCGCGACCAGGACTGCCCCAATGACGGCCCACTTGCCCTCGCCGCTCATTCCCGACCCGTGGATGACGTTGGTTCCCTGGAGGATGAACACGGTGCCGACCGCGCAGAGCAAGACCCCGGCGGCCGCTCGTAACCACATTGCTGGCTCCCATCTCGGGCAACCATGGAAACCGTTGCGCCGTCCGCCGATGGTATCGCCCCGGACTTTCGATTCCGTTGCGGCCTTCGCGTCACTCGGTAGGGTGCCGCTGTGGTTTCCGATGGTCATTGGCTCAGGTGGCACGCCGCTTACGAAGACCCACGGTCATCGCTGAGCAGGCGACTGGCGGTGGTACAGCGGCGTCTTGGGCAGGCCCTGGACGAAGCCGCCCCAGGTCCGATCCGGATTGTCAGCATGTGTGCCGGACAAGGTCGTGACGTCATCGGTGTCCTCGCCGACCACCGCCGCAAGGACGATGTCACGGCCAGGCTCGTGGAGCTCGATGCCGATCTGGTCCAGATGGCCGGAGCGATGGCCCAGGACGCCGGCCTCGTCGGACTGGAGATTGTCCAAGGCGATGCGTCGTCGACTTCGGCGTATGCCGGCGCCGTGCCGGCACATGTCATCTTGGTCTGCGGGGTGTTCGGCAACATCAGCGAAGCCGATATTCACGGGACCATCCTCGAGCTGCCGTCCCTCAGCGCACCCGCTGCCACCGTCATCTGGACGCGGCATCGTCTCGCCCCCGATGTGACGCCGACCATCCGGGGCTGGTTCAACGAGGGAGGGTTCGAAGAGGTCGCCTTTGACACCGGGGAGGGCATGACCTTCGGAGTCGGCACTCATCGGTTGGTTGACGCCCCCCGCCCCTTCCGGGCGAACCACCAGATGTTCACCTTCATCGGTGACGGTGTCGCCGCCCTATCCCGAGACGCGCATCCCGATACCGGACACTCTGCCGGTCCGGTCATCGACCAGCCCCTGGAGCCGAACTAGTCCTGCGGGGTCGGGACCACGGTCGAGCGGGCCGGCCCGCAGGCTCGGGCCAGCCGCTTCGCGTTGGATAGCGTGGCTCCGTGCCCGAGCACACCGATCATGGTCCAGGCGGGGATTCGGCGGAGGCGGCCCTCTTGTCCGAGCAGCGCACGTTCTACCGCCAGCGCGCCCCGGAGTATGACGAGTGGTGGCAGCACGGTGGTCGCTACGACCATGGCGAGGAGAGGGCGCGCGACTGGGATCGACAGATTGAAGAGGTCGCGGCGGCCCTGGAGAGGTTCGGACCCGGCGGTGACGTCCTGGAGCTGGCCGGGGGGACCGGTTGGTGGACGGAGCGCTTGGCCGAGACCGCCGAAAGGCTCAACGTGGTCGACGCGTCCCCCGAGGTGCTGGACATCAACCGGGATCGGGTGGGACCCCGGCCGAACCTCAGCTACGTCGTGGCCGACCTGTTCGAATGGCGACCCGAGCGCCGCTACGACGTGGTCTTCTTCTCCTTCTGGCTGTCGCACGTGCCACGGGCCCGGTTCGGCTCCTTTTGGCATCTGGTTGAGCGCTGCATTCGGCCGGGCGGCCGGGTCTTCCTCATCGACAACCGTCGCGACGCGACGCCGAGCACCGTCGACCCATACGTGTTCGCCGAGGCCAACGACGTGCAACGCCGGACACTGAACGACGGCTCCGAGCACCGGGTGGTGAAGATCTTCTACGAACCCGACGAGTTGGCTCGGCGCCTGAAGGCGGAGGGGTGGGAGGCCGACATCGCCGGGACCCCCTGGTTCATCTATGGCTCGGCTCGGCGCGACGACCACTGATGGGTCCATCCACGTCACAGCCGATCACGGCTCGTTGGGCGAGAATGACCGGGCCAAAACCGGAGGTGCCAGATGGTCGGAGAACTCGAAGACCCGCGTCGCCAGGAGCCGCCGTTCCTCCTGGCCGACCGAGCGATGCTCGAGGCGTGGCTCGAGTTTCACCGGACCACGCTGCTGCTGAAATGTGAGGGGCTGGACGACGCGGGCCGCAAGAGCCGGCCCATTCCGACGTCCAAGCTGTCGTTGCACGGGCTCGTGCGTCACATGGCCGAGGTCGAGCGGGGCTGGTTCCGGCGAGTGCTCGGCCGTGACCCCGAGTTGCCGCTCCTCTGGCCCGACCCGGCCAACGAGGACAGCGAACTCGCACCCCTCGACACGGCCGACTGGGAGACCGACCTGGCCAGCTGGAGGGCCGAGTGCGACGCAAGTCGGCACGCCGCCTCGACCCATGAGCTCGATGACACCGGCCTGCGCGACGGCGACCCATGCTCGTTGCGCTGGATCTATGTCCACATGATCGAGGAGTACGCGCGTCACAACGGCCACGCCGACCTGATCCGCGAACTGGTGGACGGAAGTGTCGGCTGGTAGGGCCGCCTCTCCCCCAAGCCGGCCGACGAGGCTCCAAGTGATTAGGCCATCGAATAGTTCGACCGGCTACCATTCGTGGCCGCCATGCAATCGATTGCCACCCCTCTAGGCCCGCCCAGAGGTTCAGCAGAAGAGCTGGACCAAAGGCAGCGGCGGACCCGTCCGCTGGGTCCGGAGGCGGGCGGCTGGATTCGCCGGCTTTCGCCCCTGTGGTGGGCTCACCGCAGGGTGGTCGCGATTGCCCTGTTCGCGTCGATCGTGTCCTCGGCCACGCTGGCCGTCACGCCCTATCTGCAGAAGATCGTCATCGACAGCGCCATCTTGCATCACACCTATCGAATCGAACCGTTGCTGTTGCTCATGGGCGTTGTCTTCGCCCTGCAGTTCGTCTTCAGCGGGGTCCGCCGCTTCAGTGCCGGCAGGGTGAGCTGGGACATCGACTACGACCTGCGCAACACCGTCTTCGGGCACCTACAGGGCCTGGACTTTGCTCGCCACGACCAGCTCCAGACCGGACAACTCGTGTCGCGGACCAACTCGGACCTCGTCCTGATCCGAACGCTGCTGACCCAGCTGCCACTGGTGCTGGCCAACCTGCTGCAGTTCCTGCTGGCCGTCGTGATCATGATCCATCTCTCGCTGCTGCTGACCGCCGTTGTCGTGCCGCTGATGCCGCTCATGTTCATCCTGGCCTTCCGGATGCGCCGGGTGGTGTACCCGTCGAGCTGGGAGATGCAGGCGCGCATGGCCGAGATGGTCGGGGCGGTCGACGACTCGGTGAGCGGTGTCCGGGTGGTGAAGGGATTCGGTCAAGAGGACCATGAGCTGTCGAGGGTCACCGGGCGCGCTCGGAGCTCTGTACGGCTCCCGCATGCGCAACTGGCGGTTGCGGTCCCGGCGGACCTCGACCCTGCAGACGGTGCCCCAGCTCGGCCAGGTGGCGGTGCTGGCGCTCGGCGGCTGGCTCGTCTTCGACGGACGAGTGACCGTCGGGACGCTGGTCGCCTTCTTCGCCTACCTGACCCAGCTGATGTCGCCGGCCCGTCAGATGGCGGGCGTCCTGGTCGTGGCCCAGCAGGCCCGAGCCGGGCGCCGAACGCGTGCTCGAGCTCCTCGACTCGCTGCCCGACGTCGTGGAGAAGCCCGACGCGATCGAGCTCTCCGACTCTCGACGGCCGAATCAGCTTCAACAACGTGTCGTTCGGCTATCTGCGCTCCGAACCGGTGCTTGCACGGGTTCGATCTGCAGGTAGAGGCCGGTGAGACGGTGGCACTGGTCGGGACCTCGGGCTCGGGCAAGTCGACTGTGGGGTTGCTCCTGCCCCGCTTCTACGACGTCCAGGAGGGCTCAGTCCAGGTCGACGGTATCGACGTACGCGACGTGACCTTCGATTCCTTGCGTCGCCAGATCGGCGTCGTGTTCGAGGACAGCTTCTTGTTCTCCGACACGGTCAAGGCCAACATCGCCTACGGGCGCCCCGACGCCACCGACGCCCAGATCGAGGCGGCGGCCCGAGCCGCCGAGGCACACGGCTTCATCATGGAGTTGCCCGACGGCTACGACACCGTCGTCGGCGAACGCGGCCTGTTGTTGTCAGGGGGCCAGCGTCAGCGGATCACACTGGCCCGGGCGCTGATCACCGACCCACAGAGTGCTGCTCTTCGACGACGCCACCTCGTCGATCGACAGCCGGGTCGAAGAGGAGATCCACGCGACCCTGCGCCGCCTCATGGTCGGACGCACCACCATCCTCGTGGCGCACCGGCGCTCCACGTTGCACCTGGCCGACCGGATCGTCGTGCTCGACCAGGGCAGGGTCATCGACTCGGGAACTCACGACGAGCTCTTCGATCGGTGCCCCTTGTACCGCGACCTGCTGGCTGGTCCCGGCGAGGACGCCGAGGGGGAGGGCGTCGAGCCCGGCGTCGGCACGCCGGGGTTCGAGCCCAGTCACCGCCAGCCGCGTGGGCGAGCGACGAACGCCGATGGCCCGGCCATGTTCCAGACCCCGACCGCGCTCGCTTCATCGAGGACCGCTGGCCGGGGCCGGGATGGGACGGCGGCATGGGCGGTGGCATGCGGGCCGGCCTCTCCGCCCCTCCGACCCCAGAGCTCATCGCCGCCATCGAGGCGCTCCCGCCGGTCGTCGACGAGCCAGACCCGAAACTCGGCCGAGAACAACCGCGTCTTGCGCCAGCCGTTCAAATTCACCAGCGTTCTTGCGCCCGTTCCTCCCCCAGCTGGTCGTCGGGGTGGTCCTCGTCGTCCTCGACGCCGCGGCCGGGTCTGGTGGGACCGTCGTTCACCGGCACCTCGGTGAACAGCGTCTTCTTGCACCACGAGGAGACCGTTCTGTGGGTGCTGTCGGGGCTGTTCTTCGCCGTCACCATGCTCGACTGGGCCGACATGTGGGCGGAGACGTTCTGGACCGGCCGGACCTCCGAGCGGATGTTGTACTCGATGCGGGTGCGCATCTTCGCCCACCTGCAGCGGCTGGGCATGGACTTCTACGACCACGAGATGACCGGTCGGATCCTGACCAGAATGACCTCGGACGTCGACACGCTGTCCCAGCTGCTCCAGTCCGGCCTGTTGAACGCGCTCGTCTACGTGGTGCAGTTCGTGGGCGTCATCGTGATCCTCGTCGACGAGGAACACGCACCTGATCCTGCTCGTGCTGACCGTCGTCCCCCCTCTGGCGATCGGGACCGTGTGGTTCCGCGTCCAGTCGACGGCGGGCCTACGACCGCCAACGAGACCGCATCTCGGCGGTCAACGCCGACCTGCAGGAGAACATCTCGGGGGTCCGGGTCACCCAGGCGTTCCGGCGCGAGACGCACAACAACCGGACCTTCCTCGGCCTCACGGCCGGCTACCGGGACGCCGGGCTGCGCTCGCTCAAGGTCTCGTCGATCTACTTCACGTTCGCCACCTTCATGGGGAACATCGCGATCCTCATCGTGCTCGGCGTCGGCAGCCAGGAGATCAAGGCCGGGACGCTCAACGTCGGCAGCCTGACCGCCTTCTTGTTGTACCTGACCCTGCTGTTCGCGCCGGTCCAGCAGCTCTCACAGGTCTTCGACACCTACCAGCAGGCGACGGCGGGCCTGCGCAAGATCAGCGGCGTCTTGAACACCCCCATCGACACACCGGTCGCCGACAACGCGATCGTCCCCGGCCGCCTCTCGGGCCGGATCCGCTTCCGCGGCGTCCGCTTCCGTTACTCGGGCACCACCAACGAGGCGCTGTCCGGAGTGGACTTCGAGATCGCTCCGGGCGAGACGGTGGCGCTGGTCGGCGAGACGGGGGCCGGGAAGTCGACGGTCGTGAAGCTCGATCGCCCGCTTCTACGACCCGACCGAGGGCGAGGTCCTCGTCGACGGCCTCGAGCTGACCGACCTCGACCTCGGCGCCTACCGCCGCCAGCTCGGCTACGTGCCCCAGGAGCCGTTCCTGTTCCGCGGCACGATCCGCGACAACATCGCCTACGGGCGACCCGAGGCGAGCGACGCCGAGGTGGAGGCCGCCGCCCGGGCCGTCGGGCGCGCACGACTTCATCGTCGGCGCGGGCGGTTACTCGAAAGTCGGTGTCCGAGCGAGGGCGGTCCCTGTCGATCGGACAGCGCCAGCTGCTGTGCCTGGCCCGCGCCCAGCTGGTCGACCCGGCGATCTTGCTGTTCGACGAGGCGACGTCCAATCTCGATCTCAGCACCGAGGCGAAGGTCAATCGGGCCATGGGCGTGGTCTCGAGTGGTCGGACGACCATCCTGATCGCCCACCGACTCCAGACCGCTCGACGGGCAGACCGGATCCTCGTCCTCGATCGCGGACGGGTGGTCGAGCAGGGAACTCACGACGAGCTCGTGGCGGCCGGCGGTCGATACGCCGGCATGTGGCGGGCGTTCGACGTCTGAGTGTGGCCTGGCGGAGGTCGGTTCGCTCGGCGTCTCGCCGTCGCCAGGAGGTAGTGGTCGCGCGGGCGGCCTGCAACCCGGTCCACCCGGACATCGGCAAAACCGGCGCTCGTGAGCAACGCCGCCAGTTCGGGGGCGGCCCAGCATGCGAAATAGCGGCCTGCGAAATCGTCACCGGGAAGGTCACGGCCCTCGTACTCCCCCTCGATCAAGGTGGCCATGAGTAGCCCACCGGGCTGCAGCACCCTGCAGACGTCGGCCAGGGCGTCGCCGAGACGAGCCTTCGGAATATGCAGGTAGGAGTTCCGGGCGAAGGCCCCGGCCAGCGTCCCGTCGGCAAACGGGAGGGCCTCGAGATCGGCCCGGACGAGCGGGTAGCCGCGCCGCGTGGCGAGGGCCAGCATCGCCGCGGTGACATCGACGCCGATCAAGGGCCGACCAATCTCGGGCAGGTACCGGCCTGCTCCACATCCGAGGTCGGCGACGGGCCCGCTACCGACCTGATCCCGGAAGCGACGACCGAGCCCGTCGGTCGCCTCTCCTCGACGTTCGATCCACTCGTTCGCCCGCCGCTCGTATACCTCGACCGTGTCGGGGTCCACCGACACACAGTACCGACGACGCGACGGTGGCCAACTGGCCGCCCGGCCGAACCCGACGCCCTGCCGCCTCCGGTTCAGGTATGCGAGCGGATCATCTTTGCGTAGGCCCGGCCGACCGCGGTGACGTTGCCCGACGCCAGGTCCGCCTTGAGCACCGGGTCGTAGATCTCGTCCACAGCAGTGAGGCTGGTGGTGTCGTCACCGGGCTGCCACGTGATCTTTGCGATGAAGTCGTTGCTGTCAAAGGCATCGACGTATCGGATGCCCTCCTTCTGGGCAAACTCTGTGAAGACCTGGAGGAACTGGGTCTCCAGTGGGTTGAGCCAACTGAACGGCTCGATCTCGTGCTTCTGTATCGTCCCCTGGCCATCAAAGACCACCGAGGGGAAGAAATAGAACTCGTCCATCACGACGGGCAGGTGAGCCGCCTTGACCTCGGCCACGTCGGTCACCGCGTTGGCCACGAACTGTGGTTCGGTCGGGTAGACGTGGAGGTCGATGTAGTTGACTCCGGTGGTCGCGTAGTCCTGATCGAACTGGGTGGAGGACCACGAGCCAGCGCCGGCGCCGAGCAGCGTGCGGCCCCGCTTGATCAGCTGGACCTCCTGGCCGACCACCGCCGCCGACGCGGCCGGATGGTTGAGGTCGGGTAAGCCGATGTACGTGGCGTAGGTGTCGGGCTCGGTCATGAGCGACAGATAGGCCGGGTGCAGGTCGTCCACGATGATCTGGGCCATCTGGGCCTGCTCTTGGGCGTAGGTGGCGTCCGTCAGGCCGGCGAAGCTCACGTTGGCACTCACGGCGAAGGGGGTGCCGACCAGGACCGGGTTCTCCTCCACCGAGAGGATCATGTGCTTGCTGGCCACGGCTCGGGCCACCTGTTCGTAGAACTGCAGGTACCGGCCCGAGTTGGCGGTGGAGGGAAGGAGCAGGGGAAACGAGACCTGTATCGAGACTCCCTCCACCCCGATGCTGGCCAAGGTGTCGATCTCTTGGCGCACCTCGGGCAGGGTTTGGGGCACCAGCAGCTGGGTGCCACGATTGCCATCGGCGAAGAGGAGTGCGGCCCCGTAGACCATGGTCGGGTTGGAGTGACTAGGCAGACCGTTGACGGTCTGTTGGGCGCCGTCCAACTGGCTCTGGATGGTCGCGTACAGGCTCTGGTACTGAGCCGGCACCGGTGACGTGCGGGCCGGAGTGTTCGAGGCCACGGCCGACGGCCCGCCGGCCGTGGCGACGACCAGGGCCAGAACACCCACGACACCAACGATCGAGGTGCGCTGCACCTTTCTCTTCATGGTGCCATTGTCCTCGGCACTTGTTAGGGAAATACGAGCGGCGGGTCAGGGAATGATGGTTAGACGAGGGATCGGTGCGTCCACACTGGCTGGTGGGTACCGCTCGGCTCCGGAGGCAGATCCCAACGAGGCTCGGTGACCGACATCGTGAGCGCCGGCCTCAGGTACTGGATCCGCCCGAAGTGCGGAGTGTCCATCTCCGCCAAGAATGCGCCCACCTCCCCCGGGTCGGCGCGGTCCTTGTCGTTGTCGTCGCCCAACCGCTGGTACCACACGCAGGTCTGGGCCAGTGAAACCTGCACGTGCCACGAGCCACCCTCGATGGCGCGTCTGGCCAAGGCCATCATCGCCCCGTAGGCGGCGAAGAACCCGGTCGAGTAGTCGTTGACCGCGGCCGGGGCGAGTCGTGGCACCCCGGACGACGATGCCGTGCCCTCCCGGTACGACATGCCGGTGGCCGCCTGGCCCAGCTGCTCCCATCCGGGGCGCTCGCTCCATGGCCCGACGGGCCCGTAGCAATTCTCCGAGACGCAGATGATCCCGGGACGCAGCTGCGCCAGCGCCTCTGGGGCGAGCCCCCGTCGCGCGAGCGTTCCCAACCGGTAGCCCTGCGAGAACACGTCTGCCTCCGCGATGAGTGCCCGCATCGCCTCGGCTTGCTCCGGCACGTCAAGATCCACGCTCGCTTGGCGCTTGCCAATGCCGGTCTCGATGTCAAAGGGACCGCCGCGATCGAGGTGCGGAGCGGTCACGTGAAGAACGTCTGCCCCGTGCTCGGCGATGGTCTTGGCGCAGGTCGGTCCGGCGAGGACACGGGTGAGATCGACGACTCGTACGCCCGAGGCCGGACGATCGCCCTCGGGAAGCGGCTCTCTCGGTGCCTCCCCGATCTTGGTGATGCGAACGACGGGCCAATCGGCGATGGCCCTGCCCTGGGGGTGCGCGGCCCACTCGTCCTTGGACATGACGACGCCGCCACACACCTTGCGACGGATGAACGCGTCCTCGAGTTCGAACGCGTCTCGGGCCGCGACGGCCGCTTCCACCTCCTCTCTCGATGCCTCCGGTCCGAGACCGAGCTCTTCGAGCACCGTGGGGCCGTCATTGAACGACGAGTGCAACTGGACATAGCGGCCGTCAAGCGCGTGGACGATGCCCCCCACCACGCGCCCAACACCCAGCCGGTCGAACGAAGGTGCTTTGTCCGGGTCCATCAGGCGCAAGTGCGAGTACGAGGTCAGCGCGGCCGCCGCATGGCGAGCATCGACGGTCAAGGATTGCCGCTTACCGGTCCGGGTCCGCCACATCTCGCCGGCCGCCACGCCCGTCAGCAGCCGAGCGACCGCCGCCCCGGTCCCGAGATAGTGGGGAGATCGGAGAATCGGTTCCTCTCCCACCACCTCGTACTCGAGCCCGTCGGGAAGCTGGAGGCCGGCCAGTTCCACGGCATGCTCGACCACACTCCGTTGCACTGTGCCCCCTCCCACGGTCCCACGCTCGTTGGTCCCGAGACGTCCCTTGCCGATTGACTGATGACGGATCTGCGGAGATCCCAGTGGGACAGCCTCGGTCGGCGCCGCCGAGAAGAACCTAGCTGCGCAGGTGCAATCGTTCTCGCGTACAGTCACGGCGGACGCGACCTCTCGCACCGAGGCGGTCCAAGGAGTCGAAAATGACCAGCTCATCGCAACAGGTATGGACCGAGCACTACTTCACCGTCGAAGACGGCACCAAGCTCCACTGGGTGGAAATGGGATCGGGCACCCCGGTCATCCTCATCCACGGGGCCGGTGGGAGCGCCGTCGGTAACTGGTTCGTGAACGGGATTGCCGCCGCACTCGCACCGACGAACCGGGTGATTGGCATCGACATGCGCGGTCATGGGCTGAGCGAACCGGGACCCGACGGGGGCCGCCAGAAGATGTCGGCCGATGTCATCGAGTTCATGGACGAGCAGAAAATCGACAAGGCCCACATCGGTGGCTACTCGATGGGCGGCTTCGTGACCGCCGGAATCCTGGCCACTCAACCGGAGCGCTTCCTCTCGGCCAGCTTCGGCGGGTCTGGTCTCACCGAGACCGAGGAGTGGGCGGCGAGCGTTCCTCCCGACAAAGAGGGCCCCGCCCCCGAAGAGGCCCTCGCCAGCGCCCAGTTCCGGGACCGCCCCGAGGTACCCGGCCAAGAGGTGGGCAACAACGCGGCCGCGCGGCAGCCTCGTGCCGGCGTGCCCGCCGGTGACCGATCGGAGTTCCTGGCCCGGCAGCGGGCTCTCTCGGCCTCGATAGACCTGACCAAGCTCGACTTCCCGATCATCGCCATCAACGGCGAGTACGACCGCCCCTACGCCAAGACCCACCGGCTTTGGCGCGAGGCGTGCAACTTCACCAACGTCGTGCTGCCGGGGAAGGGGCACCTCTCCGCGATCATGCGCGGGTTCATCCCTCAGCAGTACATCGACTCGATGGTGGCCTTCATCACAAGCAACAATCCCTAAGGGCAACCGTGACCTCGCCGGACAAGCTCAAAGCGTTCCTGGCCGAGCCGCGTAACGTGATCGTGGCGGGCATCCGACAAGACGGCCGGCCGCACGTCACCCCCAACTGGTTCGTGTGGGACGGAGAGCGGTTCTACGTCTCGACGACTCGGACGCGTGCCAAGTTCAAGATCTTCAGGCGCGATCCCCGCGTCGAGCTGGTGGTGGACGACTCCACCGGCTTTCGGTGTGTGATCGTTTCAGGGACCGTCGAGATCAGAGAGAACCTGGAGGCGGAACTGGACAGGTTCCGAGCGATCAGGGAGAAGCATGGGGTCGCGGTTCTGAGTGCCAAAGAGCACCTCCAGTCACTCCGGGATGACCAGCGCGTCCTGCTCGCGATCACCCCGGACGGGCCCATGGAGTCGTGGACGACCTGGGGACTGGGGTAAAACGGGCTGCCAGATGTCTCAATGGCTACGGCGAACGCGCTGAAAGAGGTCCGGGTTCTCGGTTGTCTCCTGGGCGGGGCAATCACTTCATGGACTGGGGTCAGGAGAGATTCTTCGACACGATCGAGGCTCTTCGGGACGCCCGGCTGGCGGTGGTGGCGCCTTGAGGAGCTCGACGATGTTGGCTCGAGCATCATGGACATCTTTTGGCGAGCGATGAGCACCGGGTTGACCTGCCGCCGTAGCGAGACGCGGCCGGTGCGGTATGTCGGCTCGGTCAAAGGAGCGAGCTGAGCTCCATATACGTCATCCCATGTGCGTCGGCCACCGGCTGGTAGGTCACGTGGCCCTCGACGACGTTGACCCCCTTGGCCAACGCCGGGTCGGTCTGGGCGGCCTCCCGCCAGCCATGGGCGGCCACCTCCAGCGTGTAGGGCAGGGTGGCGTTGGTGAGCGCGTAGGTGGAGCTGTGGGGCACTGCGCCGGGCATGTTGGCCACGCAGTAGAAGAGCGACCCGTGGACCTTGAAGGTGGGGTGCGAGTGGGTCGTCGGGTGTGACGACTCGAAGCACCCGCCCTGGTCGACCGAGATGTCCACCAGGACCGAGCCCGGGATTCATCGCCGCGACGAGCTCGTCGGAGACGAGCTTCGGGCGCCTTGGCCCCGACGACCAGCACCGCGCCGATGACGATGTCGGCGTCGACGCAGGTCTCTTCGATCGCGTGGGTGCTCGAGGCGATGGTCTCCAGGGCGCCGCGGAAGTGGTGGTCCACGGCGCGGAGCTTCGAGAGGTCGCGGTCGAGCACGTAGACGTCGCAGTGGAGCCCGACGGCGAGCGTGGCCGCGGCCATCCCGGCGATGCCGGCGCCCAGGATGACCACCTTGGCCGACCGGACGCCCGGCACCCCGCACACCAGCACCCCGCTCCCGCCGGCCGGACGCATGAGGTGGTTGGCGCCCACGATCGGGGCCATCCGGCCGGCCACCTCGCTCATCGGGATGAGCAACGGCAGGGAACCGTCGGCGAGCTGCACCGTCTCGTAGGCGATGGCGGTGTTGCCGGCGGCGATCAGCGCGTCGGTGCAGGCGCGGGACGCGGCCAGGTGCAGGTAGGTGAAGAGCACCTGGTCGGTGCGCAGGCTCGAGCCGGTCGTACTCCTCGGGCATCGGCTTCTTTCACCTTCAAGACCAGGTCAGCCGCCGCCCACACCTCTTCGGGCTCGGCGAGGATCGTGGCCCCGGTCCGCACGAAGTCCTCGTCGGGGATCGAGCACCCGGTGCCCGCTCCCTGCTCGACGTACGACGACGGTGGCCCGGCCGCGGTCAGCTCTCGCACGCCGGCCGGGGTGATCGCCACCCGGTACTCGTCGGTCGAGCCGCTCCCTCGGGACGCCGATGATCATTCCGCGATCCTTGTGCTCCGCCACTACCGGTTCGTCGTCATCCGGATCGATGCCGAACAGCCCGACCGGCGTGCCCACGTCTTCGGGCACGAGGGTCATCGTGTCCCGGTTCAGCACCTCGCCGCGGAAGAACGGCGGTGCGACGGCGCGGTAGACGAACATGAGCACGACGCCTAGCAGGATCGATCCGGCGGCGAGGAGGAATGCTCCGCCGATCTCCCAGTGCACGCCGGGGACCAGTCCACGAGGTGAAGCTGCTCCCCGTCCCCCAGTCCTGGTCGAGGCTGTAGCCCCCGATCGCCCACATGATCGCCCAGCCCAGCAGCGGCAGGATGCCCTGCATGAACAGGTCCCGCGCGTTCTTGGTCAGCGTCTTGCGGTAGTACCAGAAGCAGGACAGCCCGGTCAGCCCGTAGTAGAGGGCGATCATCACCCCGAGCGCGGTGACCGAGTCGACGATCACGTTGCCCTTCGAGACGTAGTTCATGACCACGTAGAAGACGATCGACACCACTCCCATGACCACCGTGGAAACGGTCGGGGTGAGGAACCTCCGGTGGATCCGGCGAAGATCGACGGGATCGACCTTGTACACCGCCATCGACAGAGTGGTCCGGGCGGTCGGCAGGATGGTCGTCTGGGTCGACGCGGCGGCCGAGCTCAGCACCATGAGCAGCAGCAGATGGGTGAGGAAGCTGCCGAAACCCGACGAGCCGAAGATCGAGCCTCCGAGCACCGACAGCACGTCGCCTTGGTGGGCCGGGTTGCCGAGGCCGATGCCCTTGGTGCCGAGGCCGGCGTAGGACTGGGCGGACAGCACGACGAGCTCGTAGACGACCAGCAGGATCACCGTCGAGATCACCGCGGCCCGGCCGGGCGTGACCGCCTTGTTCTCGGTCTCCTCGTTGACCGACACCGCGGTGTCCCAGCCCCAGTAGATGAACAGCATCAAGCGTCAGGCCGTCGACGAAGGCCTTGAAGGAACCCCCCGAAGGGGTTGAACCACGACCAGGCGGGGCGTCAGGTGCCCGATCGGCGCCGTGCCGTTGCCCACCTTGACCAGGGCCACGACCGAGAGGATCACGCAGCATGACGATCTCGATGCCGAGCAGGGCCTTCTGGAAGTTCGCCGAGATCTCGATGCCGACGTAGCAGATGACGGTCATGGCCACGATCCAGAGGATCCCGACGAAGCAGCACCCAGCCGCTGGCGGCGTCGCTCCCGATCGCCCTTGGCGTTGAACAGCAAGAAGATGTACTGCCCGGCGATCTGGGCCAGGCTCGCCATGACCAGGATGTCGGCGGCGACGATCGCCCACCCGCCCATCCAGCCGGTCTTCGGACCGAAGGCACGCGTGCGCCCAGGTGAAGGTGGTGCCGCAGTCGGGGTCGGCCCTGTTGAGCTCCTTGTAGGCGAACGAGATCAGCAGCATCGGCACGAAGGCCAGGAGCGTGACGATCGGTGCCTTCACCCCGATCAGGACGACGACGAACCCGAGCGTGGCGGCCAGGCTGTAGGCCGGGCGCGGTGGAGGCGACCCCGACGACGGTGCTCGAGATCGAGCCCGAGCGCCCCGTCCTTCAGACCCTTGTCGGCCCGCTGGGACCTCGCGGCATCGGTGGTCACCAATCCGGTGAACGCGCTCACGCACTCCTCTCCTCGTGTCCGTTCGGCCCGGCAGGGCCACTGGATTGACGGCTCTCAGCCCTCGATGTTGCTCATGACGTGCTTGACCCGTGTGTAGTCCTCGAACCCGTAGACCGAGAGGTCCTTGCCGTACCCGGAGTGCTTGAACCCGCCGTGGGGCATCTCGGCCACGAGCGGGATGTGGGTGTTGATCCACACGCAACCGAAATCGAGGTCCCGGGCCATCCGCATCGCCCGGCCGTGGTCGCTGGTCCACACGCTCGAGGCCAGGCCGTACTGGACCCCGTTGGCCCACTCGAGCGCCTGCGCCTCGTCGTCGAACCTCTGGACCGTGATCACCGGCCCGAAGATCTCCTGCTGGATCATCTCGTCGTCCTGGTGCAGCCCGGCGACCACCGTGGGCGCGAAGCAGATAGCCGCGGTCGCCGACCTGTTCTCCGCCGGTGGCGATGGTGGCGTGGGCCGGTGCCCGCTCGAGGAAGCCGCGCACCCGCGCCAGCTGGTGCTCGTTGTTGAGCGGTCCGTAGTCGGCGTCGTCCTGGCGGTACGGGCCGACGGTCGTGCCGCTGGCCTGTTCGACCAGGGCGTCGACCAGGTCCGAATACACGCCCGGAGCCGACCAGCACCCGGGTGGCGGCCGTGCAGTCCTGACCGGCGTTGAAGTAGGCCGCACCGGCGATGCCCTCGGCGGTCGGCTCCAGGTCGGCGTCGTCGAAGACGATGACCGGGGCCTTGCCCCCGAGCTCGAGGTGGACCCGCTTCAGGTCCGAGGCGGCCGCGGCCGCCACCTCCATGCCCGGCCCGCACGCTGCCGGTGATCGACACCATCGCCGGGATCGGGTGCGACACGAGCGCCCGGCCCGTGTCGCGGTCGCCACACACGACGTTGAACACGCCGGGCGGGAAGTGCTCGGCCAGGATCTCGGCGAGGAGCAGGGTGCTGACCGGAGTGGTGTCGGACGGCTTGAGCACCATGGTGTTCCCGGCCGCCAGTGCCGGGGCCCACTTCCAGACGGCCATCATCATCGGGTAGTTCCACGGGGTCACCGCCGCGCACACACCGACCGGCTCACGCCGGACATAGGAGGTGTGCCCGGCC
Source organism: uncultured Acidimicrobiaceae bacterium (assembly GCA_963804255.1). Lineage (GTDB taxonomy): Bacteria > Actinomycetota > Acidimicrobiia > Acidimicrobiales > RAAP-2 > Palsa-461. Next base: position 817,812 of record CAWDPK010000006.1, read on the forward strand.
ATGTACTCGGCCGCGGCACGGCCCTCGAGCAGGCGGGCGGCGCCGGCGAAGAACCGGATCTGGTCCACCATCGGAGGGATCTCCTCGGACATGGTGAGGCCGAATGGCTTGCCGGTGTTCTCGCACTCCGCTGCGACGAGCTCCTCGGCGCGCGCCTCGATGGCGTCGGCCATCCGGAGCAACGCCAGGCTTCGTTCCGACGGGGTCGATCGCTTCCAGGAGGAGAAGGCGTCGTCGGCCGACTTGCAGGGCCCGCCCGACGTCGTCGGGACATCGGAAAGCGGCGCCTCTGCGAAGGCCTCGCCCGTGCTCGGGTCGATGACCGCGGCGGTCGCCCCGCTTGCCGTCTCGACGTGCTCGCCGCCCACGAAGTTGCGCAGTTCTTGCAGTGCCACTCCCCCGACATCCAGGCGGCTCGGCCTCATCGGCCCACCGTGACGGATACCAATATCGCAGAAGATTTTCCCTGCCACAAAGGGATTCCGTTGTTTGACTCGCGATCGGCGTCGTTCTCCATCAAAACCGAGGACTAGGGTGACTGGATCCGTCGCCCTCGGGAGCGACCGACAGGAGATGTGGTGGAAGTAGCAACCAACGTCATGGCAAAGGACCAGGTGAGCGCCGGGGAACCCGATGACGGCGACGCCCGCGCCGCCGACGACGAGATGTGGGCGATCCCCGGAGAGGCCAACCTCCTCGACGACACGAACCGAGCCATCATCGAGTCGCTCCAGCGCGACGGGCGGAGGGCCTATGCCCAGATCGCCGGCGACGTCGGCCTGTCCGAAGCGGCCGTGCGTCGACGGGTCCAGCAGCTCCGGGCGAGCGGTGTGATCCAGATCGTGGCCGTGACCGACCCGCTCCAACTCGGCTTCACGCGCCAGGCCATGATCGGGATCAGCGTCGAGGGAGACGTGCGGAGTGTCGCGGCGAAAATCGTGCCGCTGCCCGAGGTCGACTACGTGGTCATGTGCGCCGGCTCCTTCGACCTGTTGGTCGAGGTTGTGTGCGAGGGCGATGAGCGGCTACTGCACATCTTGAACGATTCGATCCGCTCCGTTCCCGGCGTCCGCTCCACCGAGACGTTCATGTATCTGAAGTTGGCCAAGCAGACCTACACCTGGGGGACCAGATGAGTAGCACAGGACCCGAGACAAACATGGGCGACAGCACGCTCAGCACGCGGGCACAGCGACACCTTTGGATGCACTTCACGCGACTGGGCACCTATGGCGCCGACCACGAGGTGCCGGTCATGGTGCGCGGCGAGGGCGCGTACGTATGGGATCAGCACGGCAAGCGCTACCTCGACGGCCTGGCCGGGCTCTTCACCAGCCAGATCGGCCACGGCCGCACCGAGCTCGGAGAGGCGGCATCCAAGCAGTCCTCGGAGCTCGCGTACTTTCCCCTGTGGACCTACGCCCACCCCCGAGCGGTCGAGCTCGCCGAGCGGATCGCCACGCTCACGCCGGGAGACCTAAACCGGGTCTTCTTCACCTCGGGTGGTTCTGAGGCGGTCGAGTCGGCCTGGAAGCTGGCCCGTCAGTACTTCCGCCTGACCGGCCAGCCGACCAAGACCAAGGTGATCAGCCGGGCCATCGCCTATCACGGCACCACGATGGGTGCGCTGTCGATCACCGGGATCCCGGCCCTCAAGACCCCGTTCGAGCCCCTGGTGCCGGGCACCGTCAAGGTGCCCAACACCAACTTCTACCGGGCCCCCGAGCACGGCGACGACATCGAGGCGTTCGGACAGTGGGCTGCCGACGAGATCGAGCGGGCGATCGAGCGCGAGGGCCCCGAAACCGTCGCGGCGGTGTACCTCGAGCCGGTGCAGAACGCCGGGGGCTGCTTTCCGCCACCGCCGGGGTACTTCGCCCGGGTGCGCGACATCTGCGACAAGCACCGGCGTCCTGCTCGTCTCCGACGAGGTGATCTGCGCATTCGGGCGGTTGGGTGAGTGGTTCGGCGCCATCCGCTACGACTACCAACCCGACATCATCACGGTGGCCAAGGGCCTGACGAGCGGGTACGCCCCCCTCGGGGCGATGATCGCCAGCGACCGGCTGGCCGAGCCGTTCTTGCACGGCGACCGGAGCTTCTCCCACGGGTTCACCTTCGCCGGGCACCCGGTGAGCTGCGCGGTGGCCATGGCCAACCTCGACGTCTTCGAGCGCGACGACATCCTCGGGCACGTCCAGCGCACCAAGGACTCGTTCCGAGCCGGGCTCGAGCACCCTCGAAGAGCTCCCCATCGTCGGCGAGGTACGCGGGGACGGCTTCTTCTACGGGATCGAGCTGGTCAAGGACAAGGAGACCCGGGAGTCTTTCGAGCACGACGAGAGCGAGCGGCTCTTGCGCGGGTACCTGTCCGGTGCGCTGTTCGAGGCCGGACTGATCTGTCGGGCCGACGACCGGGGCGATCCCGTCGTGCAGCTCTCACCGCCGCTCATCTGCGGCCAGACCGAGATCGACTTCATGGTCGACACCCTGCGCGACGTCCTCTCCGAGGCGTGGCGGCGGATCTGAGCCCGCTGCGGCGCGCCTCCAAACGATCGAGCACGGGTGGCGCTAGGGGGCGCCTCGGCTGACGAGGCCCGATATCGCGCGGCTGTCGTTGTGGTGGGACGGCGTCGAGGGACCGATCACACCGAGGCCTTCGCTCGGGACCGACATCGACGTCGACGTGGCGATCGTCGGCGCCGGATTCACCGGCCTTTGGACCGCCCTCTCCCTGCTGGCCGCCGATGGCGGCATGCGGGTGGCGCTGCTCGAGGCAGAGGTCGCCGGCTTCGGGGCGTCGGGACGCAACGGCGGATGGTGTTCGGCGCTCTTCGCCGCTTCGGACTCGAGGCTCGCCCGAGACCACGGCACCGACGCGGCGCGGGCCATGCGGCGGGCCATGCAGCGGAGCGTCGACGAGGTGGCCAGCGCGGCGGCCACCGAGGGGATCGACTGCCGCTTGGCCAAGGGCGGCACACTCGTCGCGGCGCGCAACGCCGCCCAGGTCTCTCGGGCCAAGGGCGATGTCGCCGAGGCGCGCTCGCTCGGCTTCGGCGAGGAAGACCTGCGGTGGCTGGATGGACCCGAGGCCGAGGAACGGCTCGGCGCCCAAGGAGTACTCGGGGCCACCTTCACTCCCCACTGCGCGGCACTCGATCCGGCGCGACTCGCGCGAGGGCTCGCCAGGGCCGTGGAGCGCCGGGGTGCCACCCTCTACGAGCGGACTGCGGTCACAGCGATCCAGGCCGGGCAGGGATCGAAGCGGGCGCTCGTGCGAACACCCGGCGGGACGGTCCGTGCGGACGTCGTCGTACGGGCGCTCGAGGGATGGTCATCGACGCTCCCCGGCCAGCGTCGGTCGCTCGCGCCGCTGTACTCCCTCATGATCGCGACCGAGCCCCTGGATGAGTCGTTCTGGGCCCACGCCGGCCTGGCCAATCGCGAGACCTTCTCGGACCATCGACACCTCATCATCTACGGGCAGCGGACCGCCGACGGGCGCCTGGCATTCGGCGGGCGCGGCGCCCCATACCACTTCTCATCCGCGATCGAGGGCCGCTTCGACCGAGTGCCCCGCGTGCATGCCGCCCTCGCCGGCGCGCTGGTGGAGCTGTTCCCGCGGCTTCGCGATGTCGAGATCACCCACACCTGGGGCGGGCCTCTCGGCGTGCCCCGCGATTGGTTCTCCTCGGTCGGGCTCGACCGCGACTCGGGCATTGCCTGGGCGGGCGGCTACGTCGGCGACGGGGTCTCCACCACCAACCTGGCCGGACGCACGCTGGCCGACCTGATCCTTCACCGAGACACCGAGCTGGTCCATCTCCCCTGGGTGGGCCACCGCTCCCGCCGATGGGAGCCCGAACCACTCCGGTGGTTGGGCATCAACGCCGCATTGTGGGCGACCGGGGTTGCCGACCGGAGCGAGCGGCGGCGCGGGCGCCCGTCGCGACTCGCCACGCGGGTGGACCGGCTCCTCGGTCACTGACAATCTGGCGTCGTGAGCGGATCACCCAACGAACTCGTCGCCCCGGATCACCGGGCCCGCCCACAGCTGACGGTACCGAGGCCCGAGGAGTCGACGCCGGGCGACGAGATCACGATGGCCCGGGGTTGGCTCACTCACCTCAGGGAGAGCGCGATCTTCAAGCTCGAGGACCTGAACGACGACCAGCTCCGATGGCGGCCCGCGCCCGAGGCCAACTCGCTCGGCGTCATCGTCGTCCATCTCGGATACGCCGAACGGCTGTGGGTCCGGGCGATCTTCGCCGGCCAGGAGATGGACATGTCGTGGCGGTACCACATGTTCGAGCTTCCCGACGGCTGGTCGGCCGATGACATCATCGCCTTTTACCGAGACGAGACCGGGGCGGCCGACCGCGTCCTTGACGGCGCCAACTCCTTCGACCTGGCATCGTCGGGTTCGTTCCGCCCGACCACGCTGCGCTGGGTCGTGTTCCACCTGATCGAGGAGACCGCGCGCCACGTCGGCCACATGGACATCACCCGAGAGCTGCTTGACGGCCGCACCGGTCGTTGATCCTCGATGAGCGGGCCCGAACGGACCCCCAACGCTCGGCCATCGTGCGCGTAGGAGGCGGACCGATGCGCGGCGCTAAGAGAGCGCGAACCGCTCGACCCCTGGCCCTCACCATCCTTCTCGGCGCCCTCGTGGGCGCGGTGCTCGTCTTCGGACAGCCGGCGGTCGGATCGGCGCCACCGAGCACGTCCCGGGGTGTCGTGGCACCACGTGCCATCGACGCCGCCGCCACATCGCCGGCCACCCCGGTCGGCCACCAGTTGGACTGGCTGCTCGGCGCCACCGCGGAGCTTCCGCTCAGCGATGCGGAGATCTCCGCCCACTTCGACACGGCGTTTCTCGCCCAGGTCGGCCCGACCGATCTCAACTCGGTGCTGGCCGGGCTGGGCCCACCGGGACCAATGACCCTCCTCGGAGTGTCCGAGACGGGGTCAACCTCGCTTCAGGCGGTCGTCGCCATCGGTTCGGCCCGCTATTCGGTGCAGCTCAGCGTCGACCCGGCGGGGCTGATCGGCGGCTTGCTCTTCCGGTCGGCCGCTCAAAGGTTCACGACCTGGTCTGCGGTCGACCGACAACTTTCCGCCACCGTCCCTCGGGTGGGTTTCTTGGCCGCCCGAGTCGATGCCGACGGGACGTGTACGACGGTGAACTCGATCTCAGCCGGTACCCCGCGACCGCTCGGGTCGATGTTCAAGCTCTTCATACTCGGCGCGCTGGCCAACGAGATACGTGACCACCGCCTCAGTTGGAGCCAGAAGGTCACCGTTACGAGCGCCATCAAGACCACTGGAAGCGGGACACTTCAGAACGTTCCGGACGGGACCACGCTGACGGTCGAACAGGCCGCCGTCAAGATGATCTCGATCAGCGACAACACGGCCGCCGACCTGTTGTTGAAGCTCGTCGGACGATCCGCCGTGGAACACCAGGTCCAGCAGTGGTCCTCCCACGCTTCTCTCGACATCCCGTTCCTCACGGTGAGCGAGCTGTTCGCCCTCAAGTACGACGACTTCCCGAAGCTGGCCGACCACTTCCTTTCGTTGAGCCCCTCTGGGCGGGTGGCCTACCTGACGTCCACGATCGATGCGGTGCCGGCCAACGCCGAGGTGGCGGTCAACCTACCGAGGGACGTCAACACGATCGAGTGGTTCGCCTCGCCAGATGATCTGTGCCGCACCTTTGCCGGACTGAGATCGCTTCGTGTCGAGCGCGGACTGAGCCCGGTCGGCACGCTGCTGTCGGTCAACAAAGGGGGAATCAACCTCAACCAGAAGCTATGGCCCACGGTGTGGTTCAAGGGGGGATCGGAACCCGGCGTCCTCACCCTCGGCTATCTCGCTCGCGACGACAAGGGCCAGACGTTCGTTGTTGTCGTCATGATCGACAGCCCGACCAATGCGTTCAACGAACAGGCCACCGCCCTTCAACTACTGAGCGTTGTCGCTGGTGCCTTCGGCCTTCTCCGTTGATCGGGCAAGAAATCGCCATTCCGCGCCTGAGGTTCCGAAGTTGGCCACCGCCACAGTGTCGGGCGGTCTCAGCGCGGACGATGCCCGGCGTGGCTCAGCGCCTCGGGGTTCACCACGTTGATCGGCGCACCGTCGGCGAACGCGTTGATCTGATCGAAGATGTCGGCGAACTGGAGCTCCCACTCGTCCCGGGTCACGTATCCGATGTGCGGGGTGCAGATGACGTTGTCGAGGTCGAGCAGCGGGTGATCGCCGCCCAGCACCGGCTCGTGCTCGTAGACGTCGACGGCGGCCAACCCGGGCCGTCCGGCCCCGAGCGCGGCCTCCAACACCCCGGGCGCGATCAAGCCGGCCCGGCTCGTGTTCACGAGGAGCGCGGTCGGCTTCATCTGAGCCAAGTCGGCGGCGGTCACGATGCCACGGGTGCCCTCCACGAGGCGCAGGTGCAGCGACACCACGTCGCAGGACTCGAAGAACGCACCCCGGCTCGCCGCGACCCGGTAGCCGTCCGCCCGGGCCCGGGCCACCGAGTCATCGCGTCCCCACACGACGACGTCCATGCCGAACGCGGCGCCGTACCCGGCCACCGCCTTGCCAAGGCGGCCGTAGCTGTAGATCCCCAACGTCTTGCCCCGGAGCGTTCGGCCCATCTGGGTCTGCCAGCGGCCCTCCTTGAGGGCGGCCACCTCTTGGGGGATGTGGCGCATCGCGGCAAGGATCAAGCCCCAAGTCAGCTCTGCGGTCGCGTACGAGGGCGATCCCGAGTGGAGGTTGGAGCAGACCACGACCCCGAGCCGCGTGCAGACGTCGATGTCGATGTGCGGGTAGACGCTTCGTTGGCTGATGAGCGCCAAGTCGGCCAGCCGCTCGAGGAGCTCGCCGTGGACCTGGGTGCGCTCGCGGATGAGGACAAGCGCCTCGGTGTCGGCCAGCCGCTGCGAGAGGACATCGACGTCTTGGACGTGGTCCGTCCATACGGTCACGTCGTGGTCGGCAAGCTTGGCGAACGCACTTAGGGTTCGCACGGTGTCCAAGTAGTCATCGAGGATCGAAACCTTCACGACCCGAGATGTACCACAAGACCGCCGGTGCCCCTACCGTCGCTCGATGATCCCACGCACGTACGCGGCCTGCGCGGCGTGCGCGACATCGTCGCCGAGCACGCTGATCAGCCGTACGCCCAGGGAAACCGGAGGGTCCCAACGTTCGTCGACGATTCGGTCGAGATCGTCATCGGACAATCCGCGCACGTACCCGAGCGTCACTTGCTCGACGGCGTCGTAGTACCCGAGCAGGTTCGCGACGTCTGCCTGCACCGCCGCGACCTGCTCGGAACGGTGCCCGTACCCGGTATCGGTGACCGGGAGGGAAAGCCCGAAGCGCTCGGCCCACCCCGCCGACGTCCACACCTGCTCGGTCCCGGCGAGGGGCGCGATGTGGTCGTCCTGGACCCGGGTCAGGTGCCAGATCAGCCACGCGATCGGGTTCGCGCCGTCGTCCACCCGGAACGTCAGCTCCTCGGCGGTCAGCCCCTCGAGCGCATCGTGCACCATGCCACCGACGCGCCCGTACGCGTCGGCGAGCAGCTCCGCACTGGTCATCGTCATCTCCTAGTCATCGTGGATTGCTCAGGTCAGGGTCAGCGGGCGCCGCTTGGCCGTGCCGGGCTCCTGGCGCGGCATCTTCTGGTCGGTCGGGATGACCATCGGTTCGGGCGGGCTGAGGAACGCGACGAGGTTGGTGGGCGTCGGGCACACGGCCGGCAGGTCAAGCGGGGTCGCCGGCAACGACGGCCGGGAATCGTTCGGTGAAGAGAACCCGAGCGTCGAGGTGAGGTCCCCCACGACCCGGCGACGCCACGCGGTCAGGTTGGGCGCCGTGACGTCGAACCGTTCCTCCAAGAATCGCAGCGTGGAGGTGTGGTCAAGCGGCGTCGAGTCCACCCATCCACCTGCCGAGAACGGCGACACCACGGTCATGGGGACCCGAAAGCCGAGGCCGATCGGACCGTTGACTCCCCCCGCATCGGTCGGAAGCTGAGAGCCCGAGAGGAATTCGCCGGCGGTACCCGGCGGTGGGGCGGGCGGGACGACGTGGTCGAAGAACCCGCCGTTCTCGTCGTAGTTGATGAACAGCACAGTCTTCGACCACACCTCGGGATTCGACTGGAGCGTCTTGACGACCTGGTGCGACATCCATTCACCGGCCGCCGGTGAACCGTTGGGGTGCTCGGAGTACGCGACCGGCGGCACGATCCATGACACCGCCGGCAGGGTGTTGTTCTTGACGTCGGAGACGAACTCGCCCGGCCAGCTCGGCAGGACCGCCTTCTGGCAGAGGGTCGAAGACGGGTTGTTGTACACGCTCTTGAAGAAGAGCATCACGTTGAACCCCGCGGCCAGGGTCATCAGCTCGGCCGAGCCGCTGGTGGCCAGGCCCGGCGGCTGGTAGATCTTCCACGACACCCCCTTGTCCTCGAGCACCTCGGGCATGGTGTCCCAGACGAGGGTGCCGAAGAGCTCGGGTGCGGTGGACAGCCCGGGCGTCTCGAGAATCGGTCCGCCCTGGGTGCCCGCCGGGTCGATCGACGCGGTCATGGAGTAGAGCCGGTTGGGCGTGGTCGGCCCGAGCACCGAGCAGTAGTAGTTGTCACAGATCGTGTACGCATCGGCCAGCGCGTAGTAGAAGGCCAGCTGCTGGCGGGTGAAGTACCCCATGACGAGCGGGGCGTTCACGATGCCATCGTTGGCCGGTTCTGAATGGACCGACACAAAATGGGCGTTGGTGCCGTCACCCATGCTCTCGTGCTGGGGCGCCCACTCATGGGTCGGAATGGCGTTGTTGCCCGCGCACAGCTGGGCCGTCGCCGAAGCCAGATTGAACGGCAGGAGTGTCGTGGCGCCGTTGCGGCCGACCGGCCACGCCTGCTTGAAGGCGGCGCTCCGAGCGTCAAACCCGTTCACTCCGGGGTAGGTCCCGAAGTAGTGGTCGAACGACCGATTCTCCTGCATCAAAAAGACGACGTGCTCGACCGCACCGAGGTCACTCCCGGCCGCCTTGACCTTCGCCGCCCCGCTGGGCGTGGCCCCGACCGTCTCGATGAGGCCCGCACCGGCAATCCCGAGCCCGCCGGCCAAGAACCTCCGGCGCGAAATCTTCGCCCCCTCATGTGCGTCTGGCACCGAGCCCTCACCGTTCGGGCCACCCGCGGTGGCGTCGGCTCGGACACTAGACGTGAGCCGGTGCCGCGCGACCGCGCCTACGGCCGCTCCGGCGGGCCTTCCTGGGCGCCGACGACGGGAACGAACGCGGCAACGTAGCCCTCGAAGCGCTCCTTCCAGAGGTCGTCGCGGGTCGTCCGGCCCTCGAGATGCTCCAGGCAGACATCCCAACCGGCCGCGTTGCGTGCCGCGATCTCGGGGTCGAGCTCGTCGGTGAACACGAGCCGGGTCCCCCCTTCGACCTCGGAGAGCTCGAACCGAAGCGTCTCGTCACCCCAAGTGAACGCCGGTGTCGCGGGTTCGTCACACTCGAGGACGGTGCCGGAGAGGTCGTGCCACTCCCCTTCTCGAAATACGAAGCGCAACGACGCGCCGACCCGCCACTCGTCGGTCACGATGTCGCAGGGGAACCAAGAGTTGAGCTCCTCGCGGTCGGTCAAGGCCCGCCAGACCGCCGGGCGCGGCCTGCGCAACAGGCGCTCGAATCGGATGACCGGCCGGGTCGCCCCGGTGAGGAGCGCTGCGTCGTCCATCAACCCTCCGTCTTGGCCAGGTGACGCTCGAGCGCGTCCAGCCGCTTGGTCCACAAGGAGCGATAGGGCGCCAACCAGGCGTCGAGCTCGGCCAACGGTTCGGGCCGGATGCGATAGAGGCGCCGCTGGGCGTCCGCTCGCACGTCGAGGAGGCCGGCCTCTTTCAGCACGCGCAGGTGCTTGGACACGGCCGGCTGGCTCAACTCCATCCGGGCCACCAGCTCGCCCACCGGTCGCTCCCCGTCACGCAACAGGTCGAGGATCAGTCGGCGGTTGGGTTCCGCCAGCACCTCGATGGCCTGAGCGCCGCTCACCTACAAAGCATAGCTTATTGGGGCAACTGTACCTTGACTGCATAGGTCCAGCGTGTTACACTTGATTTATGGCACCTGGCAACCGGAAGAACCCCCAGCGATGCGACTCCTCGGAGTCGGATTTCTCGATCATGGAGTTCGCTCGGCAGTTCCCCGACGACGAGACCTGCCTTCGGTTCCTCTGGGACACCCGGTACAACCTCGGTGGCGATGAGGCCCATTGTCAGCGGTGCGAGGAAATCCGGCTGTTCAGGCGCTATGAAGGCAAGCAGCAAAGGCGGGCGTGGACCTGTACGGCCTGCGGATTCCAGGTGTACCCGACAGCGGGGACGATCTTTCACAAGTCGTCCACGTCGCTCTGGCTTTGGTTCCACGCCATGTACCTCATGACCAGCACTCGTTGTGGCATTTCTGCCAAGCAACTTGAGCGCGAGCTGGGCGTGACCTACAAGACGGCCTGGCGCATGTTCACCCTGATTCGCAACGAACTGATGACCCAGGACGACGACCAGCTTTCGGGGTCGGTCGAAGTGGACGAGACCTACGTGGGCGGGAAACCGCGGCTGTCGGACAAGGCCGAGTTTGCCAAGACCCGTAACCCGAGGCAGGCCGCTCAGAAGTGGTCGGACAAAAAGAAGGTGCCCGTCCTCGGGATGGTCGAGCGCGGCGGTCGGGTGCGGGCGCATGTCGTTCCGAGCACTCAGCGGCCCACGCTCATCCCTCAGGTCGTCCGTTCCGTCGCCCAGGACGCCACCGTTTACACAGATGACGCCCGGGTCTACAAGCGGACGCTCCCGAAGGCCGGATTCAACCACCAGGTCATCTCCCACACGACCGGCGTGTACGTGAGCGGAGATATTCACACTCAGACCATCGAGGGGTTCTGGTCGTTGGTGAAGCGCGGCATCTCGGGGACCCATCACGCGGTCTCCCCGAAATGGCTACAGGGGTATCTGAACGAGTACGTCTGGCGGTACAACCACCGCGACGATGGCAGGGCGATGTTTGGCCTGCTACTTCTTCGGTCGGCGAACCCGCGGGTGACGAACCTTGCTGGTTGAGGGCCGTGTCCGTGGCTTGGCGACTTTCTCCAGGTCACGGAACACTTCTTCCCTGGTCGGGACGGGTATTTCCAGCCCCTTCTCGGTGTGCTGGGTCGGACGTTCGTCCGGTTCGTCTGGCATCTCCCTCCAAGGGTAGTGACCAGGGCCAATGAGCGGGAGTCTGGCCGAGCCAGTCGCCAAATGGCAGCGAGCAATCCACCACTTCAACGTGCTCAAAGACGAACTGCATGGGGGGGTGGACCGAAAGGGGTCCCGTCACCGTCGAAGTGGATAACGAACGCTTGGAGTACCGCTTCTACATCGGTGAGGTCGAGCCCCTCGACCCCTCGTGGCCGCTTGTGCTGGGGGATTGTCTCCACAATCTCCGTGCCACGCTTGACTACTTGGTCTTTCAGCTCCATGTCCGCCATTACAGAGGAACCGTGCCCAAGATCGTGGCCGACTCGACCGAGTTCCCGATCCGAGACAAGCGATGGCACTACCGGAGCGGACCGCGCAAGGGCCTGCCGATCCCGACGGACGATTGGCCCGGGATCAAGCACTTGGCGCGACGCGAGCGCACAGCGATCGAGTGGTTGCAGCCGTACAACGCTCGGAACGACACATTGCAAATAGTCCGCATCCCCCTTCGTGACATCCACAACCTGGACATCGCGGATAAGCACCGGCACTTTCATTTGGTAACTGCCGTCCTCTTTGCGACGGGGGACCTGACGCCTCCGGATGGCTCGTGGTTCGAGCACGATCCAGCCTTTCGGGTCCCGTTGGAATCCAACGCATGCGTCGATCGGTGGCTGTTCAAGACCCCTCCTCCGCAAGACGAAGTGGAGGTGTACCGCCATGTGAAAACGGCAGTAGGACTTGAGTACGGAGGTGAGTGGCTCGAAATCCTGAGCATCCTGCGGGGAGCCCTGTTCGCCGTGGGAGCCGTCCTGGCCAGGTTCAGCCGCCTCTTTCCGCCCCTCGACGTTGGGCCGTTCGATCTGGCCGAGCTGCTTCGACCTGTAGAGGGCTGACGGCCCGCTCACCGGGCACCCCCCGGTCCGTCTGAGGGCGCGACGGGGCCAGGGCTCTGAACTGGGCTTTTACCCGCGTCACCTTGCCAAGGTTGGGCCAGATTAGCAGGTTTAGCTGCACTTATGCAGTCAAGGTACAGTTGCCCTTATTGGTTATATGCCTATATAGGCATAGTGAACGGTTGGAGTGGGTTCCACCAGCTCGCGAGCGCGACCTCGTAGTTTTCCAGTTGGGCGGCACGCTGCCCATCCCGGCTCTTGAAAGCAAAGCGCGCGGCTCGATGGCCTCGGGCCGGACGAAGGGAACCGATGGGCCTAGGCCGCGACGCCGATCGCTGGAAGGACAGACGGGTCCTCGCGGCCGCGCTGGGTATCACGGTGGCGATCTTCCCGGTGGCCTGCTCGGTCGCCGCCGTTCTGGTCGTCCAGCGGGTCGTCACCGCCCCCGACAACGTCGTCGGGTTCGCGATGTGGTGGCTGGCCACATTGGGGTTCTGCGCGATCGTGTTCTTCGCGACCGAGCGGATGGCTCGGCGGGTCCTGCCGCTGGCCGTCCTCCTCAAGATGGGCATGGCCTTCCCCGGCCGGGCACCGAAGCGACTCGCGGTGGCCCGCCGTGCCGGCAGCGTGCGCGACCTCCATCGCCGCGTCGAGGAGGCCCGCACCCGAGGGCTGGCCGACGAACCCACCGAGGCTGCCGAGAAGATCGTGACCCTGGCCGCGACCCTCAGTGCGCACGACCGGACAACCCGCGGGCACGCCGAGCGGGTCCGGGCGCTCACCGACATGATCGCCGAAGAGCTCGACCTTCCCCAGACCCACTGCGACCGCCTGCGCTGGTCCTCGCTTCTCCACGACATCGGCAAGCTCGCCGTGCACCCCGAGATCTTGAACAAGGAGGGGAAGCTCAGCGATGCCGAGTGGGAGATCATCCGCCGACACCCGCTCGAAGGGGCGCGTCTGACCGCGCCGATCGCCGGGTGGTTGGGCGAATGGGCGAACACGATCGCCGAGCATCACGAGCGCTTCGACGGCGGCGGCTATCCCTCTGGCGTCGCCGGTCGACGAATCTCACTCGGCGGCCGCATCGTCGCAGTGGCCGACTCCTATGACGTCATGACGTCGTTGCGCTCGTACAAGAAACCGATGGCGCCAGAGAAGGCCCGTCAAGAGCTGGCCACGTGTGCGGGCACGGAGTTCGACCCCGACGTGGTGCGGGCGTTCCTGGCCGTGTCCATCTGGCGGCTCCGGCTCGCCGCACCGTTTTCGTGGCTCGGGTCGCTCTGGTCCACCAAGGTGGTCGGCGCCGCGGCCCGGATCGGCACCGTGACCGGTCACTCGGTGGTCGCCGGGGTGGCGGCGGGGGTCGGAGTCCTGGGTCTCACCGCGCTCACTCCGTTGGCCCACTCCACCCCGGCGACCCCCTCCCCGGTGATCGCCGGGGTGGAGCCGGTGCACGGCCAGGCCAGCTCGTCGGACACCGGGGGTGGCTCGTCGGCCGGCAGGGGTGGCTCGTCGGCCGGCGGGGGCGGCGGTAGCGGCGGCGCAGCCACAAAGGGATCGACGACGACGACCACCAGCGCCGGCTCAACCAAGAGCAAGACCACCACGACCACATCGGAGGGCTCGGGGAGCAAGTCCGGTGGCACCTCGGGCACGGGCAAGACCACCACTACCACCACGACCGCCCCGCTCCCCGAGCCGCCCACCGGGCTCACTGCGAGCGGTGAGTGCCAGGTCGTGGTGCTCGGACCCGAGGTGACAGTCGTGGACGGCCAGCCCCAGCTCGTTTGTGACCTCCTACACGATCCTGCGAGGGAGCGGTGGGAGCGGCTACAGCATGGTGACCCAGGTGTCGGCGAGCACGACGACCTATGCCGACACCTCGGTGACGGGTCTCGGCACGACCTACACCTATGAGGTAAGGGCCAACGCACCCGGGGGGACGGCCACCAGCACCGCCGCGTCGGCAACCACCCCGACCCTCTGCCTCTGAGCGCCGGCCACGAGCGGGCGATGGCGCCCGACCGCGGCGAGCCGAGAGGTCGTAAAGTCGGTGGTCATGCGCCTCGCCTTCAAAACTGCACCACAGCACACGAACTGGTCCGACATGCTCGACGTCTGGCGAGCCGGCGACGAGATCGACGCCTTTGAGTCGGGCTGGACCTTCGACCACTTCTATCCGATCCATTCGGACTCGGACGGGCCGTGCCTCGAGGGTTGGACCACCCTCAGCGCGCTGGCCCAGGCGACCTCGCGGGTGCGTGTCGGCGTGCTGGTGACCGGCATCCACTACCGGCACCCGGCGGTCCTCGCCAACATGGCCTCCACGCTCGACATCATTTCGGACGGCCGGCTCGATCTCGGGATCGGCGCCGGATGGAACGAGGAGGAGTCGGGCGCCTACGGCATCCCCCTCGGCACACCGCGCGAGCGAAGCGACCGATTCGAGGAGGCCTGTGAGGTCCTGACCGGCCTGCTGTCGCAGGAGCACACGACCTTCTCGGGCAAGTACTACACGCTCACCGACGCGCGCTGTGAGCCCAAGGGCCCCCAGAAGCCGCATGTCCCGATCTGCATCGGCGGCAGCGGCGAGAAGCGCACGCTGCGCACCGCGGCGCGCTTCGCCCAGCACTGGAACTTCGTCGGGGGAACGGTCGAGGACTTCAAGCACAAGGTCGAGGTGCTCCACCAGCACTGCGCGGACGTCGGGCGCGACCCGAGCGAGATCATGATCTCCAGCCACGTTCGGCCCGGGCCTGACGGCGATCCCGGGCCGGCGGTCGAGGCGGCCGCCAAGATGGCGGAGTTTGGGCTCGAGCTGGCCATCGTGCCGCTCCCGACCCCCCACAGCGCCAAGATGCTCGAACCCATCGCGAAGGCCTTCGCGCAACTGGGCTAGCGCCGGCCATGTGCGGCCGGTTTTCCCTCTACGAGCCGTCCGAGCGTCTCGCCCGGACCTTTGCGGTCGACGAGGTGTCCGGTGGCGAGCCGGAGGCCCGCTTCAACGTCGCCCCATCCCAGCAGATCTTCGCGGTCGCCTGCTCGCGCGACGGCAAGACGCGACGGCTCGGCACGCTGCGGTGGGGGCTCGTGCCCAGCTGGGCCAGGGACCCCTCGATCGGGAACCGCCTCATCAACGCGCGCGCCGAGACGGTGTCCAGCGCGCCGTCGTTCCGCCGGGCGTTCGAGAGTCGGCGGTGTCTCGTCCCGGCCAACGGCTTCTTCGAATGGCGCCGGGACCCCGGACCGAGAAGGACGCGGGGCCACCCCTTCTTCGCCCGCCCCGCCGACGGGTCGTTGCTCGCACTCGGGCGGGATCTGGGAGGTGTGGCACGGACCCGACGACCAGGTGCTCCGCACCGTGGCCATCATCACCACGATCGCCAACACCGAAGTGGCGCCGGTGCACGACCGGATGCCGGTCATCGTCGAGCGCGACGACTGGGCACGCTGGCTGGCCCCCGAGCCGCTCGAACCGGCTGGCGCCGGGCGCGCTGCTCCGGGCCGCGCCCGCGGGTCGCCTGGCGCTGGTCGAGGTCGCCGACCTCGTGAACGACCCCAAGAACGACGTGCCGGAACTGATCGAGCCGGTCACTACGCCCGACTAACAGAAGTCTCGGGACGCCGTCGGGGCGGCCAGGGGCAACGGGCGGATCCGTTCCGCCACCACGTTCACCACCCCGTGGGAGGACTCGACGGTCCCTCTGACCATGAGGGCGGGCGCCGCCTGGGCGACCCGGCGGTGGCGGGCCCACACCCCGACCGAGCAGATCACGTTCACGAGACCGGTCTCGTCCTCCAGGTTGACGAAGGTGATGCCCCGCGCCGTCTCGGGCCGTTGGCGGTGGGTCACCACGCCGGCCACGGTGACCCGGGTCCCGTCGGCAACGGTCGCGCAGCTCGGCCGCCGTGACGACGCCCAGGCGGTCGAGCTCGCCGCGGACCAGCTCGGTGAGCGAGGAGTCGACCGACACCCCGGTCGCCCACAGGTCGGCCACGGTCTCTTCGACCCGGTCCATCGGCGGCAGGGGCGGGGCGCTCGGCCCCGACCACGATCCCCGCCAGCCGACCCGGGTCGAGCTGGGCCAGCGGGCCGGCCGCCCACAGGGCCGCCCGGCGGTCCCCGCCGTCCAGGCTGGCCGTGGCCCCCGCAGTGGCAAGGGCCTCCAGCTGGGGCCCGGTCAGCTCGGCCCGGCGCGCCAGGTCCTCCAGGTCGCGGTAGGGGCTGGCCGGCCACGACGCGGGCCGCCGCCGCCTCCCCGAGCGTC
Source organism: uncultured Acidimicrobiaceae bacterium (assembly GCA_963804255.1). GTDB lineage: Bacteria > Actinomycetota > Acidimicrobiia > Acidimicrobiales > RAAP-2 > Palsa-461. The sequence continues at coordinate 834,240 of CAWDPK010000006.1, forward strand.
CGCACCCCCAGAGCCCCAGCCGGACGGCCGGGTGCGTCGGGGTCGCCGGTCGCCTCGAGCCCCGCCTCCACCCCGCTCGCGTTCACCTCGGCCCGGCGCACCACCACCCCGTGACGCCGGGCGTCGGCGACCAGGGTGCGGGGCGACCAGAACCCCATCGGCTGGGAGTTGAGCAGCGCCGCGGTGAAGGCGGCCGGGTGGTGCAGCTTCAGCCAGGCCGAGGAGTAGACGAGGTAGGCGAAGGACACCGCGTGGGACTCGGGGAACCCGAAGCTGGCGAAGGCGGCCATCTTGGCGAAGATCTCGTCGGCCACCTCTCCCGTCGATCCCCCGCTCGGCCATGCCGGCGTAGAAGCGCTCCCGCAGCTGCCTCCATGCGCTCGGCCGAGCGCTTGGACCCCATGGCCTGGCGGAGCCGGTCGGCCTCGGCGGGGCTGAAGCCGGCCACGTCGATGGCCATCTGCATCAGCTGCTCTTGGAAGACCGGGACGCCCAGGGTCTTCTTCAGGCAGGGCTCCAAGAGCGGGTGCAGGTAGGTGACCTCCTCCTCGTCGTTGCGCCGGCGCAGGTAGGGGTGGACCGAGCCGCCCTGGATGGGCCCGGGCCGGATGAGGGCCACCTCGATCACGAGGTCGTAGAAGCACCGGGGGGCCGAGCCGGGGCAGCGTGCCCATCTGGGCCCGGCTCTCCACCTGGAACACCCCGACGGTGTCGGCCGCGGCACAGCATCTCGTAGACCTCGGGCTCCTGGGGGAGGGCGGCCAGGTCGAGCACCGGGCCGCCCGAGTCGGCCAGCAGGTCGACGGTGCGGTGCAGCGCCTCGAGCATGCCCAGGCCGAGCAGGTCGAACTTGACCAGCCCGATCGCCGCGCAGTCGTCCTTGTCCCACTGCAGCACGGTCCGGCCCGGGCGCGGTCGCCCACTCGACCGGGCAGACCTCGACGACCGGCCGGTCGCAGATGACCATCCCACCCGAGTGCACGCCCAGGTGCCGGGGGAACCCGTCCATGCGCGCCGGCCAACGCCAGGACCGGTGCGGGGATCTCGCCCGGCACGGCCCGCTCGGTCTCTGCGAGCGAGCGTCGCGGCTTCGAGCTGGCGCGACCACGCGTCGATCGTCCCCGGCGCATGCCCGAGGGCCTTGCCGGCGTCGCGCAGCGCCGAGCGGGGGCGGTAGGTGATGACGTTGGCCACCTGGGCCGCGTGCAGCCGGCCGTGGCGCTCGTAGACGTACTGGATGACCTCCTCGCGCCGCGCGCTCTCGATGTCGACGTCGATGTCGGGCGGCCCGTCGCGGGCTCGGGGACAGGAACCGCTCGAACAAGAGGCCGAGCGCCACCGCGTCGGCGTTGGTGATCCCGAGCGCGAAGCAGACCGCCGAGTTGGCGGCCGAGCCGCGGCCCTGGCAGTAGATGTCGTTGCGCCGGCAGAACTGGACGATGTCCCACACCACGAGGAAGTAGCCGGGGAACCCGAGCGACTCGATGACCTCGAGCTCGTGGTCGAGCTGCGCCCACGCGCCCCGGCACCCGCTCGGCCCCCCGGGGCCCGTAGCGCCGGCTCGCCCCCTCCTCGACCAGCTGGACGCAGGTAGCGCATCTCGTCGGGCCCCTCGGGGACCGGGAAGGGCGGCAGCCCCGGCGCGAGCAGCCGGAGGTCGAAGGCGAGCTGGCCGACCGAGCTCGCCCGCGCGCTCGACCGCACCGGGATAGCGGGCGAACCGCCGGGCCTGCTCGGCCGCCGAGCGCAGGTGGGCGCTCGGGCCCGCCGGGCAGCCAGCCGTCCATCTCGTCGAGGGAGCGGCGGGCCCGCACCGCGGCCAGGGCCGCGGCGAGCCGATGGCCCGACGGCGTCGGCGTAGTGGGCGTTGGAGGTGGCGACCGGGTCGATCCCGCGCGAGATCGGCCAGCCGGACCAGGGCGTCGTTGCGGGCCGAGTCGAACGGCTGGCCGTGGTCGCCACAGCTCGACGGCCACGTTGGCGCGCCCGAAACCCTCGATCAGCCGGTCGAGGGCTCGGGCGGCCGCATGCGGGCCCGCCCGTGGCCAGCGCGGCCGGCACCGTCCCCTTGCGGCACCCGGTGAGCACCAGCCAGTGGCCACCGTGGGAGTCGAAGAGCGCCTCGCAGCGAGAACGTCGGGTTCCCCTTCTCCCCGCCGGCCAGCTGGGCCTCGGCGATGGCCCGGCTGAGGCGCGCGTAGCCGTCGGGGTCCCGGGCCAAGCACGACGAGGTGCGCCCCCTCGGGGTCGGCGATGCCGTTCTGGCGGCGGGTGAGGCCGAGGGTCAGCTCGGCCCCGAACACGGTCGGCAAGCCCGACGCGCCCGGGCCGCCTCGGCGAAGCGGACCACGCCGTAGAGGCCGTCGTGGTCGGTGAGAGCCAGCGCTCGAGGCCGAGCCGGGCCCCCTCGGCGACCAGCTCCTCTGGATGGGAGGCCCCGTCGAGGAAGCTGAAGTTGGAGTGGACGTGCAGCTCGGCGTAGCCGAGCCTCCTCAGTCATAGGTGGCCTCGACCCACCACTGGTTGCGCTCGACGAAGCACAGGTACGCGCGTCCGGTCCTCCCCCAGCAGCTGGAACCGGGCCCGCCGGCGGCCGGCCCGGGGGTCCCACCACCGTTCGTCGAGGAGCCACGGCCCGGCCCACGCGACGACCGCGCGTGCTCGGGCCCGCCCTCGACCGAGACCAGCGCGGGCGCCGCGGTGAGCCGGCCCCGGGCGCTCACCCCGACCGGCTCGCTCGGCCCGGTCCCGTCACCTCGGCCGGCTGGGGCACGGCGGTGCACCAGCGCCGGCGCGGGCTCGGGGTGCCGCCCCGGCCACGGCCCGGCCTCGTCCGGCATCGGGCCGGGTGTCCCCCCACGCCACGAGGGCCACCCGGTCGCCCGGTCCCCGGCCACCTCGCCAGCGCGCCGGTGAAGACGGCCTCGGGGCCGAGCATCCCGCGCAGCCGGTCGAGCCCCCGGATGGCCCGGCGGTCGGCCGCCGAGACACCGCCCCAGAAGCCCATCTGGCGACCACCGGCCGGCGCCACCTCGCTGGCGCGGAACGAGAGCCGGGAGATCCCCGCGCTCGGCGCCTCGGCGGCGGTGCCGGCCAGCCACCCCTCGAGCTGCCAGCGCAGCCGCTCCCCCATCGCCTCGGGGCCGATAGCTGTCCTCGGCGCGCCAGCGCCGGGTGAGGCATTCGCCGTGCTCGGTCTCCGCCTCGATCGTGAGCAGGGTGCAGCTCAGTCCCCGCGCGTCGAGCTGAGCCATCAGGTCCTCGGCCAACGTCCGCCCCGCGAACGCGGCGGTGTCCACCCGTTCGGCCGGCGGGTCGAGCTCGACCACCGCGACCAGCTCGACCGGCGGCGCGCTCGAGCGAAGGGACCGGTCGTCGAGACCCCGGGCCAGTCGTTGGGCCAGGGCGCCGTCGGGACCGAACCGGGCCGCGACCGTGGCCGGGTCGAGGGCCGCGAACGCGCCCAGGGTGCCGATGCCGAGGCGCACCAGCAGGTCGGCCAGCTCGGGGCGGCCGAGGACCTCGACCGGGAACCCGGCCAGGAACTCCGCGGTGCCCGAGGCGGGGACCACCGCCTCGCGGCGCGCCGCCAGCGCGGCGGCGAACGGGCCGTCGGCCACCCCGACCCGCACCACCGGCTCGGCGACATCGCACGCGCCCGACACCGCTTCGCGCGCGGCCTCGGCCACCGCCCGGCACAGCGCGCGCTCGCCCCCGTGGTACCGGGCCGGGCCGCGCGTCGCCAGCGCACAGAGGCCCGGTCGGGTGACCTCCACCTCGGGGAGCCAGCGCGCGCGACCGCCACCACCACCGGGTCGAAGGCGCGCGCCTCGCGCGCGTCGTCGCGTTGGAGGACGACGAGGTCGCCGCAGCGGCTCTCTGCCGCCCGGCGCCGCATCCCGATCGCGACCCCCTTGTCGCGCGCCGCGGCCGAACAGGCCACCACCCGTCCGGCCGCCACCACCGCGACCGGCTCGTCCGCCGCCGAAACCGGCCGCCACCACCGGCCAGTCCGGGCACCACACCACCAGGGTGCGGACAACCTCTATCCCGCCCACGCCATCCTCTCGGACATTGCATGCGCCAGGCGATCGAGCGTCGGCTCTTCCTTGGGCCGCTGCGTGGCCAACCGACCGTCGGAACCGGGCAGCCAGCAGGTCGTCGTCCGCGGCCGACCGCCGCTGCGACGACCCGAGACGACGACCCTGGCCGGCCGGCGCCTGAGGGTGCCCGACCCGGTGCCGAGCCCCTCCCAAGCCTCGGCCTCCGACGCGAGCTCGAGGTCGGGGCGTTCAGGCCATGTCGGTCCACCCCCGCTCACCACGAGGATCGACCCGCGCTCGCGGGCGCGGGCGGCAAGGCGGCGGGCGTCGCCCGGTCGACAGTGGCCGGACGGACGAACCACGACCAGGTCCACTGCATCGAGCAGCACCGCCAGCGTCGCCGTCCAGCTCGTCCCTGGGTCGGGAACCAGGGCGACCCGCCCCAGGTCTACGCCCATGGCGACGGCCGCCTCGAGTCCGAGGTCGGGCAGGCCGACCACGGCCGCCCACGAGCCCTGGGCCAACGGCCCGACCAGCAACGACAACAGCAGCGTCACGCCACCGGTTCCCGAGACGCCGATCAGGCTCCCGCGCTGGAGCCCCGCCCCCGGCAAAAGCGATGCCAGTGGCTCGCGAACCGGGAGCATTCGCTCAGTGGCCAGAACCGGCCCCTGGCCGTGCACGACCTGGGAGAGGAGCCCTCCGCTCACCCGGGGGAGTGTAGCGAACATATGTTCGTTTTCCAACTGGGGGGTGAGGCTGACACAGCCCCTTCGTACGATCCGGACATGGCTGATGAGCCAGAGGTCCCGTCGCTTGCCCTCCTCGTGACCCAAGTGGCATCCGAGCGTGAGGGCATGAACGCGCATGCAGAAAGCCTCGACACGAAGGCAGGTGTTGTCCTGGGTTTCTCCGGCGTCCTCGTGGGTCTGGGCGCAACAACGCAATCGGTCGTGTCGGACCGGCTCGTCTTCCAGATCGGGCTGGCGGGTGCCGTCGCGGCCGCTTTGCTGGCTGCTTGGGCTTTCCTTCCCCGGCGTTATCCGGTGTTAGAGGTATATCGGCTTCGCCAGAGCTATCTCACCGCCCCCCAGGCCGAGACTCGCCTGCACCTGCTGGACACTCAGGTTCAGATGGTCTTAGAGGCCGCAGCCTTGTGAAGCGCAAGGGCCAACGGATCCGGGCTTCGGTTGGCTGCTTGGCCGGCGCAGCTGCGTTGGTCGTCGCCGGTACGCTTATCGGAACTGGAGGCCGTCCTCATGCCTGAAAATCAGACCCCCCCAACCGCCTCGGCAAAGGAGCCGGCAGGCAGGCCGGAACCGCCGCCGTACCGGCCGGACACGGATCTGATCGGCTACATCGAGAAGGGCCAGAGGCATCCCACGCCAACAACTCCGCCATCCGAGGCACGCTGACGCGAACAGCGTTGTGAAGTCGGTTCTCACGATCGGTCCTCGTTCCGCTTGCGCAAGTCTCAGCAACGCTGGTGCTGTAGCAGTAATGCGCAAGCGGATGCCGATCAACGACTCGTGGATTGCTGCCACCGCGATCGCCAACCGGATTCCAGTCGCATCCCAAGATGGGGACTACGACGACGTCCCCGGACTCGCTGTGGATCAGGGTTTAGGCACGCCGAAACCCAGCCAGGCGCCTTGGGCCGGGCCCAGATCGACACGGCGTCTGGGTCAGGTCAGGTACAAGAACCCGTAGCCCTCATCCCTGACGGCCACACCGGAGTCACGCAGGACCGCGTCCCAGTCGCCACGAACATTGGGGTCCGACTCCTCCATACCGTGATCGGCCACCAAGAAGAAGGCGCAGTCGTCCCAGATGCCGGAGCTTTCGACCTGTTCGAAGATCCGGCCCACCCGGGCGTCGGTATCGCGAACCGCTGCGGCAGCCATCTCCGAGTACGGGCCACCCAGATGAAAGGCGGAATCGGTCAGGGTGAAGTTGACCCAGGTGAAGGTGGGCGGTCGGTCCCCCGCCTCGCCCCACACCGAAGCGAACTGCTCGACGGCCGTGTGGTCGATCCGGGATCCCCACCGATAGTCCTTGCTCGGCCGCACGAACCGCTCGGTCGCGTCCGGCAGGTCGTCGGGTCCGGGCGGCGGCTCCGGGCGCTGACCGTTTCGCACGAGATCGAACGTCGAGTAGTCGGCGCCGCTGTCGCAAGGCTCATTGATCGACGCCGTCTTCGCTCCCGGGAAGTGGCGCTTGATCGCGTGGTGCAACGTCTCGACTCCGGCATTCAGCCACTGCATGGAGTCGGCCCACGTGGCCGGGGAGTTGGTGATCACCTGTTGGCCCGACGCACGGTCCACCCACGCGTTGTGAAGGATTCCGTGGTGGCCGGGGTAGCTGCCGGTGAGGATCCCGGTGTGGTTGGTCAGGGTCACCGTCGGCAACGACGCCAAGGCTCCGTAACGGCAGGCCGTGCCCTCGGACATCAGCCGGGCCACGTTGGGGGCCTCGCCTCGCATCGCCAGGTCGTAGAGCACGTTGGGGTTGGCCCCGTCGAAGAGGAAGCCGATGACGTGGCGGGCCCGGCCCGGCTCGGCGACCATGGGTTCGAACGCGACCCCGTCTTGGTGGGAGAGCAGCCTTCCCTCGGCTGTTGCGCCGAGAAGTCGCAGCACCGTCGGCGCCACGTCGATGAGCCGGCAGCCCAGATCGGCCAAGCCGAGCGACGCCACCCCGGCGCCCGCCGCCACGAACGGGGCCCGGGCCTGGACGATGCCGCAGGAGCCGTGCTCACCCAGATGGCCGCCCTGGTCCTCCCAGTTGTGCGAGGCGGAATGGATGACGCAGAGATCGGGCGCCGAGGGGTGGTCGAAGAGCTGGGCAAACTGCTGGTACCCGTCCGGGTAGCTGTTGGCGTCTCGTCGGGGATGAGGCGTCTGGCGCTCCGACGCGAGATCGCCGAAACGAGTCTGATCCTGGACCGCCAGGGGGTTCTCTCCCTCGATCGACTCTACGACCAGCCCACCGTCGAGCCCTTTCAGGCGGTGGAAGCGGACCGCTCCGTCCGCCGACGCCACCTCATAGGTGTCGGGTGCCGGTGACCAGCCCACCATGTCGACGACGGGCTCGAGGTCGGCGCCGAGGAGAACCTCGAGGGCCCGGTCGAGCTGCTCGGTTGTCGGGACGGAAAGGGCGGTCATAAGAAGAGGGTACGCCGACTGGTCGGAGGTCCGTTCGGCACCTCGACGTCGCGACAGCGCCGCGTAGGCCCTCGTTCGCCGCCGGCTCGCGAATGCCAGTGAGGGCCTCGGATCGGATCCGGTACCATCGCTCGGTGCCTGATGTCATCGTGGTCGGCTCGGGCCCGAACGGACTCGCGGCGGCCGTGACGATGGCCCGGGCCGGTTGGTCGGTCGAGGTCTACGAGGGAGCACCGACGCCCGGAGGTGGGTGCCGAAGCGCCGAGCTCACGCTGCCGGGGTTCCATCACGACGTCTGCTCGGCGGTGCACCCGCTGTTGATCGCCTCGCCGTTCTTCCGCGACCTCGACCTCGACGCGCTCGGCGTCCGGCTGTGCATGCCCAAGGTCGCCTTCGCCCATCCCCTGGACGGCGGGCGGGCCGCCGCCCTCGTCTCGTCGGTCGACGAGACGGCCGAATCGCTCGGGTCCGACGCGGCCGCCTACCGGCGTCTGCTCTCCCCGCTGGTGCGCGACATCGACAAGATCCTCCCGGCCGTCCTGGCCCCCCTGCGCTCGGTGCCGTCACATCCCTTGGCCGTGGCCCGCTTCGGGACGACGGGGCTGCTGCCCGCCCATCGGCTCGCTGGCCGCTTCAAGACCAAGGAGGGCCGAGCGATCCTGGCCGGCGCGGCGGCGCACTCGATGCTTCCGCTCACGGCGCCGGTCACCGGGTCCTTCGGGCTCTTGTTCATGATGGTTGCTCACGCGTTGGGCTGGCCCGTCGTCGAGGGCGGCAGCGAGCACATCGCCGGCGCGCTGTGCGCGGAGCTCGAGTCCCTGGGGGGTCGGGTCACCAGCGATCGCTGGGTGAGAAGCCTCGACGAGCTCTCCGATGCCAAGGCGGTGCTGCTCGATGTCTCGCCCCGCCAGTTCCTCGACCTGGCCGGGAGCGGGTTGACCAGACGGAGCCGGCGGCCGCTCGAGCGCTTCCGATACGGCCCCGGGGTCTGCAAGGTCGACTGGGCCCTGGCCGGACCGGTCCCCTGGGCGGCCGACGCATGCCGCAAGGCCGGCACGGTGCACGTGTGCGGCACGTTGGAAGAGGTCGAGCGCAGCGAGGCCGAGGTCAACGCGGGCCGTCACGCCGAGCGGCCCTTCTGCCTGGTCGCCCAGCCCGGTGTGGTGGACCCCTCCCGGGCCCCAGTGGGACAGCAGACCCTGTGGGGTTACTGCCACGTGCCGCCGGGTTCGACAACCGATATGACCGAAGCCATCGAGGCCCAGATCGAGCGGTTCGCCCCCGGGTTCAAGGACCTCGTCCTCGCCCGCTCGACGGTGACCGCCGCCGAGATGGAAGCACACAACCCCAACTACGTCGGCGGCGACATCAACAGCGGGATCTCGGACCTACGCCAGACGATCTTTCGCCCCACCGCGCGCTGGAACCCGTACCGGACCGCGTTGAAGGGCGTCTACCTCTGTTCGGCGTCGACCCCGCCGGGGGGCGGCGTGCACGGGATGTGCGGTCTCGGCGCCGCCCGGGCCGCGTTGGCCGACCTCGGCACCCCGGGGTAGCGCCTTCGTCGGCACGACGAGGAATCAGGCAGGGATGCCGGCCCCACACCCGGGCCCAGTCGTCTCCCTTGGCCGGTGGCCCCCGAAAGCGTACCGTTGTCCCAGACGACGACGCCTGTGCCGGCACCGGGAGCCCAAGTTGACCCAGCCAGACCGAATTAGAAAGAGGAACATCATGCGAATCACGGCCTCGGTGACTTCCATCTCGTGGATCCCCTCCGAAGCGATCGCCGGTCTCGGCGCCAAGCTTCCGTTCGAAATTGGGGTCGCCCACTACGACCAGCCCCCGCCCGACGTCATCGAGGATCTCGAAGCGTTGCGGGCGGCCGACAAGTTCCGCTTCGCCAACCAACTGAACGGCTGGATCGAGGTCGACGACGGGCGCATTGTCGGGCATGGCCAGTCCGGCGCCGGGATGATCGGTGCCACCACGCTTCGGCTCGGCTCCAAGGAGGCCACCTTCCAGGCCGTGGCCCTCTCGGACCTGCACCCGGAGGCGAAGGTGACTGACACCGCGGTGACCTTCACCCAGACGAGCGGCGGGCGGACCGGCGTGCCGGCGCCCCGGCGGGTGCGGCGACCCCCGTTCGTCCAGTTCGCGGCCCCGCTCGCTTGGACGACGCTCTCGCTCACGATCCGTGCCGACGGCACGGTCAGCCACGAGTTGACCGGTGCCAGCCCCTTCCCCCGCCACTGGGTCTATGACACCCAAGGCAACCTCTTGTCCAAGAGCGGCCTGATCGACTTCAACACCTGGTATCGCAGAGCGTTCGGCAAGCACAGCCCGTGGGGTGACAAGGACTCCCCTGCGTTCACCACCGAGATCGAATCGGCGCTGGAACGCCAGCTCTCGGTCGAGCTCATGCGGGGATCGGCCAAGCCCAAGATCCGCAAGGTGAAGAAGGGCGCCCTTGTCACCGAACAGGGCCAGGCGGGCGACGAGCTCTTCTTGGTCCTAGATGGGGTGGTGCGGATCGAGGTCGACGGCAAACGGCTGGCCGAGTACGGGCCGGGCTCGCTCCACGGCGAGCGGGCCATCTTGGAGGGCGGCGTGCGCACATCGAGCATCCGCGCGGTGACGGATTGCACGCTGGCGGTCGCTGGCGCCGGCGAGATCGACCGCGACGCCCTGATCGAGCTCAGCTCGGGGCACCGCCGGGAGGAGCAGGACTGAGTTGTCGGGCCTCGGGCCGTCGGGCCTCGGGCCCCGAACGATCAGGACGTCGGGACGCCTTGGGGCGAGACGCCCGCGGCCGAGCTACGACTTCTGCTGGAAAATGTTGAACATGGCCCCGACCGGGTCCCGCACCACCGCAAAGATGCCCGGCTCAATTTCGGTCGGTGGCTGGATGATCGTGCCACCGAGCTCCTCGAGTTTCTTGGCCGCGTCGTTGATGTCCTCGACGGCGATGTACACGCCCCAGAACGACGGTGAACCCGAGGGCATCTGCGCGGGCTTCTGCATCATCCCGCTGATGGGCCGGTCGCTGACCTGCCATTCGGTGTACGCACCGGGACCCTCGCCCTGCGTCACCGCCCCCCAGCCGAAGACGCTCGAATAGAACGCCTTCTCGCTCTCGGGGTCATCGCACATCAGCTCGCTCCAGGCCCACGTGCCCGGCTCGTTCACGAGGCCGGACCCCTTGTGCTCTCCGGCCTGCCAGAGTCCGATGACTGCGCCCTCGGGGTCCGAGATGACGGCCAGGCGCCCGGCCCCGGGCACGTCCATCGGGCCCGAGATCGTGGTCCCGCCGGCCGCGGTGGCCTTCGCCAACGTGTCGTCCACGCTCGCGACGTCGACGTACGTCGACCAGAGAGACGGGGCTTCCGGTGCCATCGTCGGGCTCACGCCGGCGACGTTGCGGCCGTTCAGCACGGCCATCGAATACCCACCGAACTCGTCTGGGCCTCGTTCGATCTGCCAACCGAACATCTCGGAGTAGAACTTCTGACTCACCTCGAAATCGCGAGATGTCACATCAACCCACGAAGGCACACCGTGCTCGTACACGTCCATCTGCATTTCGCTCTCCTAACGGTCTCCACGGAACCCTGGATCGGAGCCACGGTAGACGACCGCTGTAACGAACGCTGGTGGCGGATCCGGCGGTTCGGCGACCAAATCGGAACCGACCGTGACGACCTGAACGCCTCGGCAACGTCCGGTCGTTGAGCGGACGGTCGGTCAGACCTCAGCGGGAGTTGATCAGGTTCCGAGAGGCCATCTCGAAGTATTCGATCAGCTCACCGCGCACCTCCTCGCCGGCATCCGAGGCTCCGACGGCGTCTGTCATGTGGCGGAGCCACGCCTCGCGTTCGGCGAGGCCGATGACGAATGGGGCATGACGCATGCGCAGACGAGGATGGCCGCGCTCGTCGCTGTAGGCGGCCGGACCGCCCCAGTACTGACCGAGGAAGAGGGCCAGGTGCTTCTTCGGGTCCTCCAGGTCGTCGGGGTACAGGAGGCGAAGAATCGGATCTTGGGCGACGCCCTGGTAGAAACGGTCGACCAGCCGGTCGAAGAACTGCTGACCACCGACCCGTTCGTAGAGCGTGCTCACCGATACGACGGTAGACGCTTGACGACAAACGTTGGTCGCCGTAGCTGGGGTGTGAGCCTCGTACACTGCACTCCGGATCGGCAGTCAAGCCAGACCTCGCGGGTGTAGCTCAATGGTAGAGTCCCAGCCTTCCAAGCTGGTCATGCGGGTTCGATTCCCGTCACCCGCTCCCCTGTCACCCGCTCCCTGTGACCCAGCCAGACGTCGCGCACCCGCGAACCTGCGGTGAGGCTAGGTTCACCTCCCGATTTCCCCCTCGCTAGGCCCGGCCGGGGGCGATTTGGAGGTCGCGGACGGTCGTCTGGACTGCGGTGGCTCTGGACGGCCTTTCGGCCTCGGAACTGCCGTAGCATCCGCTACGTCCGATGCGAGGAACACCATGCAGGTGATCATCCTGGGAAGTGGAAGCCCACTTCCCGATCCCGCCCGGGCCGGGCCGTCGACGTTGGTCCGTACGGCGGCCGGGGACCTGCTGTTCGACTGCGGACGCGGCGTTCTGATGCGCGCGGCAGCTGTCGGCTCAGGTGCGGGGGCGTTCCGGGCGCTGTTCCTGACCCACCTGCACAGCGACCACATCACCGACCTCAACGACATCTTCACCATGCGGTGGGTGACGTCGCTCGTACCCAACCCGCTCCCCGTTTTCGGTCCCGGCGGCACGACCACCCTCCTGCACGCCACCGAAGCGATGCTCAGACCCGACATCGGCTACCGCCTGGCCCATCACGACGACCTGCAGTGGGGACCTTCATCAACGGTGACAGAAGTGGATCGAGGCATCATTTTCGAGGAGGGTGCGGTGCTGGTGACGGCCGCCCCTACCGATCACGCTCCGGTACGGCCGACCGTCGGGTACCGCATCGACGAAGGGGAACGGTCGGTGGTCATCGCGGGGGACACGGTGCCCTGTGCGGGGCTCGACGCACTCTGTGTGGGCGCCGAGGTGCTGGTGCAGACGGTGGTGCGGCGTGACCTCATCGAGCAGATCGGTCTGCCCCGACTCACCGACGTGCTCGACTACCACTCTTCGGTTTCCGACGCCGCGCAGACCGCGGCCCGAAATGGCGTTCGTGTGCTCGTTCTCACCCATCTCGTGCCGGCGCCCGCTCCCGGGACTGAACAGGAGTGGCTCGATCAGGCCGCCGCCCACTTCGACGGCGAGGTGATACTGGCCGCCGACCTGCTGACCGTGGACGTGGCCGGCTGATCGGAGCGGGTCCCAACGCCCGGAGCGGTCACACGACCTATCGAAGCGTGGCGATGACCGCCCCCCAAAACCCCCTGCCGGCCGTGTTCGTCGAACCGGAGAACCGGAGAACTTCTTTGGGCTCAAAGCGGCCGGCTCCCGCCCGCGAGGCCTCCGCAGTTAGCCGAAGGTGAAGTCGTAGGCCTTGATGCCCGGGGCGGCCTTGAGCAGCAGGGTGCCGTCCGTGATCGAGTCGGCATGGAAGAGCGTGTAGAGCCTGGGGACCCCTTCGACATCGATCGTCTGAGTGGGGACACCGTTAATGGAGACATCGAGCGTCCCGGTACCCCCGAGCACCAGGTACACGTCGTCGGCCCGGAAAGCCAGCTCCAGTTGAGCGTTTGCCCCGGCGGTCGCCTCTTCTGCGGTGTCGGTCCACGTGCCCGACAAACCGAACCCGTCGAGAGTAAGCGACGAGGGGAACTGATACACGGCCGGCAGGTCCTGCGCGACGTTGTCGCTCGGGAGCAAGTACGTAAGCCGCTCGAATCCGACGTAGGTCTCGGGATTGATATCACCGGTTGGCGTCTTGTTTGGGACCGAGGTCGATGCGGGTAGCACGATTCTGGGGTGGGCGTCGGTGAGCAGTTGGCGGATCAATCGCTCGGTACCCGTGTAGTCGCCTTCACCGAACCCGATGTGCCGGACATCCCCCTTGGCATCGATCAGATATTCGGCCGGCCAGTACTCATTGTCGTAGGCGTCCCACGTGTCGTAGTTGTCGTCGATCGCGACCGGATAGTGCACGCCGAAGTGGGCGGCCTCGGTCCGCACGTTGGACACGACATGCTCGAAGGCGAACTCAGGGGTGTGGACGCCGACCACCACGAAACCGTCCTTGGCGTAGGTCTTGTACCAGACCTCCACATGGGGAAGCGTCCGTTGGCAGTTGATGCACGAGTAGGTCCAGAAGTCCACCAGGACAACCTTGCCGAGGAGTGAGGCCAAGGAGAGGGGCTTGTCCCCAGGGGTCTCCAGCCAGGCGGTGATCCCGGTGAATGCGGGGGCCGGTCCACAGTTCACCAGACCGGTGGTGTCGGACTGGCATTTCGCCAGCGAGGCGTGGCCGTTCCCGGTGAGAGATCCCAGCTCCTGGCGGACCTTGGTCGAGCCCTCGATGTGGTTCTGAAGCGCGCTCGTGTAGCCGGGCAGGTCTCGCTGCAGTGCACCGAACGCGTTCAACCCGATGGCCAGCGCCATGCCGATGAGAATGACCCCGCTCGCTTGACGCAATCGGGGTCCTCGTTCGCGTAGTGCCTTCACCCGCCTGGTGAGCTCGCTCCCGGCGAGCGCCACCGCGAGAAGTGGGACAGAGGCTCCGACCGCGAACGCGGCAGTGAGGAACACCGCGGTCAGGCCGACCCGGTGGGTGGCGCCGACCACGGTGATCGCGGCCAGGATCGGCCCGGCACACGGCACAAACAGCACACCGAGGGCCAGGCCGATCACGAACCCCCCGGACCGGCCGGTCGGCTGGCGGAACCCGATCCTGGCGAAGGGACGCTCGAGGAGGGCGGAGAGCGGTGGGAAGAGGAAGCTCAGTCCCACCAACACCAAGAGGGCGATGCCCGCATCGCGCAGGAAGTCCTGGGGCAGATGCAGAAGGGACAACACCTCTGAACCGACGAGGATGAGCAGGCTGAAGCTCAGGACCAAACCGCCAACCACCGCCACCGGCCGACCCCATGACCTCCATGACCGCGTCTCGCCAGGGGTGGTGGCGCCAGTCGCCAGCACAACCGGCAGCACCGGGATGATGCACGGCGAGATCCCGGCCACGATCCCGGCCAGGAATCCGATGCCTATGAGCTCGACCACCCGGTTGTTCCTCTCGTCCCACCCGGCCACCTGCATCTGTGCCATCGCGAGGCCTCGGTGGCCCGAGCAACGGTACCGGCCGCCATCGGGCCGTCAGCGTCGCCCAATGGCGCACCGGTCATGTGGGCCAGCGCATCGCCGGGTTCGTCGGCACCGCGCCGGGCCGGAGCCGGCCCGCCGGCCCTACGCGGGCTCGACGGGGAGGTCGTTTGTGTAGTCGTGGTACATCATCACGCCGACCCCGCCCGAGCTCCCCCACCGGCCGTCCTTGTACGTCAGGACTCCGAGCCCGTGGGTCTCCGACACCGGGCGGCTGTCGGTCGTGTAGCGGACGTAGCCGCCAAAGGTGTGGGCCTTGTCGACGGTCGCGTGGAGCACGCGGGCCTCGGGGAGGTTGATCGTGTAGTCCCACTGGCCGACGCCCCCGCCCGCCCACTCGGCGAACTGATCAAAGTTGGCGTCGGCCGCCGCGATGCTCTCCGGCGTCGCCATGGTCACCCGCAATCGGCTCTTCACCCCGTCGATCTTGTAGCCGACCATCGGGTCACCCCCGCGGGCGCCCTCGGCGTTGGTTCGGGGGTTCGACAGACCGACATTGGCCCGTTTCCCCAGTTGGTGGGTGCTGTTCAGCATGGCCTGGGAACGAAGGGTGTAACCCAGCATCCAGTCGCGCCCTCGGCGCAGCGCGGCGATCTCGGCGTCTTCGTACGTGAGGCCGATGGCCCGGGCGGGCGTGAAGATCGTCGACATCAGCTCGATACCCCACCGGCCGTCGTTGTTGGTGACCGCGTAGATCCCCTGGCACGACAGGATCTTGTGTCCGTCGGTGCCGAAGCGGTTGTAGGACAATGACAGCCCCGCGCCGACCGGGTTGTAGAGGTGCAGTTCGATCCCGTCCAAAAGGTCGAACGCACCCGGCTGGATGTGGCTCTTCCCCGACGGTCACGTTCAGCGACTTCGGGGGGTCGGCGCGGAGCTGCTCGACCGATTCGACGACATCGGGCTCGGTCCCCTCGTAGGTGGCGAACGGGAAATGGAGGCAGCCGGCCATCCGCTCGAGGTCGCGGGCGGCCAGGGCGGCGAAGAACTCGGCCAGCAAGGAGAGGGCCTTCGGCACGGTGGCCTCGTGAGACACCGCGAAGCGCGCATCCAGCTGTCCTCGCGGGTGCAGCCCGGTTGGCTTAAGCGGGTCCATCAGCTTGCCGGGTCGGTCGGCACCGGGGTGGCGAGCTCGCACGGGGAGACGCCGCCATAGACGAATGCCTAGACGTTCGCCACTCCGAGCTCTTCGGACGCCATTTCTGGCGACATGGTGGCTGGTTCAGCGAGGTTCATCCGCACCAGAAGCAATGCCGCCGTGCCACCGAAATCCTTTGCTGCCCGAGCCGGCAGTCGGGTCCCTTCGGGGATCTCTCCGAAGTAGAGGCTCTCCGGGTGCTCGTGGTGATAACGCTGATTTCCTTCACCAAGGGTCAAAAGACTTACCAGTTTCGAATCCGCGCCGAACGTGCCATCTGGTTGTGGCGAAATCTCACCCGCCACCAGCGCGTTGAACGGATGTGCACCGGCATGGCCAATGCTGTTGACGATGTTGCCCCCGAATATGTACACCGTTTTCTCAATGACCCAGGACATGGCGCCCATGTATCCGGGGTTTCCAGCGACCCTATTCGCAGAGATATGCGCAACCAGGCTCGCCATCAGTCCCAATTTCACGTTGTCGAAAATCTTTCGATCCAGTTCGTCGGGCTGGAGGTCCGGTGCGAAGACATCCGCTTTTTCCACCGACCGCGCTGCCTGTGAATACAGCGGCGTATTTTTGAAGAAGAGCTTGACCACTCCGTATCGACCCTGCAGCGCCGGTGAGTGTGGATCACCGGGAACATCGGCATTCTCGTGGTGCGCACGGTGCACCGTGGCCCAAACCCGGGGCCTGGTTCCGGTGCCCCAAATCACGGCGCGGGCGGCGCCCTCTATCGGCGGAGCAAGTTTGTAGGCCTTATGGGTCAGCGAGCGATGCATCCATCCCGTCGTCGCCATGAAGTCGGTGAGCCCGCCCACGACACCGATCGCCGTAGCCCTGGCCAGCTGCCGCTTGACGTTCTGTGTATTTCTGTTTCGCACTCAAGCCGCCATTGGGGAAACACCGCGCTTCGCCGCACGGTTCGTCCTCAGATCATGCACCCTCGGAGCGTCGCCGTGTGACGAATCGCCATCGCCCGGGGACCCGAGGCGCTGGTTTCCCTCGTCAGGTGGTCAAATCGCAGATCCGTCGGGTGCTGGTCCGGCGCCCAGGTGCTCGATGACGAGCGCCGCGGTCCGCTCCGCCCGGGCCACCACCAGATTGTGCGGCCCCTCGATCACCCGAACGGTGGTGTTCGCGTACTTGGCCAGCGGCTTCTCGATCGCCTCTGGGCCCGGCCCACTGGTCGTCGTCGCCGTGAATGAACAGGCGTCGCATCTTGCCGCTCGCCTCCAGAACGTCGTCCTGGCGGAAGTGCACCATGCAATTGAAGAGGCTCGACCGGAAGGCGAAGTAGCGGGCCCGCAGCGCGTCGGCGGCCACCGGGGGCGAGTAGAGCATGGAGTGGTTGGGGAACAGTCCCACCGTGTGGCGGCCGACCCGCCAGATCACCGGCGTCGCGACGGCAGCCACGATCGGATGCCTGAGCGTGAGGCGGATCCAGATGTTGTGCTGGAGCGCCGCCCGGGCCACCTCTTCGGAGGGGTAATAGGGAAAACCGATGCCGATCAGCCCGCTCACCTCGTCGGGCCATCGGCGGGCGAATTCGAGCACCAGGTTCGCACCCATCGAGAGCCCGACCAAGGTGTACGGCGGGTCGATGCCCGCCCGTCGCAGGGTCCGACGGATGGTCTCGACGTGGAGGGCCGGCGTGTACTCGGTCCGCGGCTTGGGCGAGTGCCCGTACCCGAGGAGATCAACGCTCGTGAGCGTGAAGTACGGCTCGAGCGCCGGCGAGATCTCGTCCCAGACCATGTGGCTTCCGGCCACGCCGTGGACGAGGACCAAGCGCGGGCCGCTGACCACGCTCCACGGTGTGCAGCGATCGGGCCCCCGAGCGCCTCGGCGACCTGCTGACCAGGACGATCAACCACCGAAAGACCCTAGTGGGGCCGACCCGGGGTGGGGCAGGGCAACGGTGCAACTCCCCGGGCCCGGAGAAGCCAACGGATAGGGTGAAGTGGTCCCGGTCCGATCAGCGCGCGGAGCTCTTCATGACCCAGACGCTCGATGTGGTCATCACCGAAGACGACGTCGAGAAGCTCGTCGACGACGAAGACCTCTGGGCGGTGCTCGTCTGGAACGACGACGTCAACACGTTCGCCCACGTGATCAAGGCGCTCGTCGAGATCCTGAACCACTCGCTCGCGCGGGCCGAGCAGCTGACCGACCGCATCCACAACGCCGGCAAGGCGGTGGTGGCGCGTCCGGCCCAAGGAGGAAGCCACGGCGATCGTGCGAGCGCTTCCACGGGCGCGGGATCCAGGCGACCATGGAGCGCTAGGCACCCACCGTCGACGTGGGCATGGGGATCTAGGCGCGCTCGCCCGGCGCTCGGCCGCTTCGGATAGGCGGCCAGGTCGGGCTCGGTCGCGATGACGCTCGGCGAACTTCTTGCGGGCCTGCTCGCGCTTGGCCGGGAAGTACTCGGTCGGCCACAGACCCTCGTGGGGCTTGTAGTCCTTCAGCACGTTGCGAGCCACGGTGACCTTGTGCACCTCGTCGACGCCGTCGGCGATGCCCATCGTCGGCGCGCCCGCGTACATGGCCTGCAGCGGGGTGAGGTTGGTCGTCCCGAGCGAGCCGTAGATGTGCAGGGCCCGGTAGGAGACGTCCCGCAGCACCTTGGCGCAGGTGTACTTGCACGCGGCGATCTGGGTCCGGGCCGCCTGGGTGCTCGAGTTGTCGATCGTCCACGCCGTCCAGAGCACGAGCAGCCGCAGCATGTTGATCTCGGCGTAGGAGTTGGCGATCGCCTCCTGGACCATCTGGTGCTCGGCGATGACCTTGCCGTGTGACTCGCGGCTGAGCGCCCGCTCGCACATCATGTCGAAGGCCCGCTTGCACTGGGCGATCGTCCGCATGGCGTGGTGGATCCGGCCACCGCCGAGCCGGCGCTGCGCCAGCACCTTCGCGCCGTCCTCGGGGCCGAGCAGGTGGTCGAGGGGCACCCGGACGTCGGTGTAGCGGATGTGGTTGTGGGTGGCCGGGTACGGCATGATCTCGACGCCCGGGGTCTCGCGGGGCACGATGAAGATCCCGTTCGTGCACATCACGAAGAGGATGTCGGCGGCCCGCCCGGCCGAGGTGAACCACTTCTCGCCGTTGATGACCCACTCCTCGCCGTCGCGCACCGCGACGGTCTTGAACAGGTTCGGGTCCGAGCCGCCGTGGGGCTCGGTCATCGAGTAGGCCGAGAAGATCTCCTGGCGCAGCAGCGGGAAGAGCCACCGCTCCTTCTGCTCGTCGGTGCCGTAGGCGGCCAGCAGCTCCATGTTCCCGGTGTCGGGGGCGGCGGTGCCGAAGATGGCCGGAGCGGAGCCGTAACGACCGAGGATCTCGTTGACGAGGGCGAGCTTCAGCTGTCCGAACCCGGGACCGCCCAGCTCCTCGTCCAAGAAGAGCGCCCACAGGCCCTGGTCCTTCACCTGCTGCTTCAGCGGGTCGACGATGGCCTTGACCTTCGGGTGCCGCGACCGGACGGCGCCCGGGAACACGAGGTCGAGCGGCTCGATCTCCTCCTTGCAGAACTTCTCGACCCAGTCGAGCTTTTCTTGGAACTCGGGCTCAGTGGAGAAGTCCCAGGCCATAGCAATTTCTCCTTGTGCGTCGCGATCGGGTGCGCGCCGCCTTCGCAGGCTAAGGCGGGCGCCTGACAATACCAGGCATTCGCTTTATTCGTCGGGTGCCCGACTAGCCTGCCGCTGATGGACCGGACCGAACCGAGCCGACCCGCGAGCGCATCCTCGCGGCGGCCGAGGAGCTGTTCGCCGCCCATGGCGTCGACGGGGTCAGCCTGCGCGAGATCACCCGCGCGTCGGGGACCCGCAACACGGTCGGCCTCCAGTACCACTTCAAGGACCGCAACGGCGTGCTCCGAGCGATCCTGACCAAGCACCTGGTCGACGTCGACGCGCGCCGCCACGCGCTGCTCGACCAGTGCGAGGCCGACGGGGCCGGGGACCTGCGGGCGATGACGGCGGCGCTGGTGATGCCCCTGGCGGCCAAGCTCGCCGACCCCGACGGTGGGCCGGCCTTCCTGCAGATCTACGCCGAGCTGCTCAACCGGCCCCGGGGCGAGGAGACGCTCGCCATCGGCGAGGCCGCCGACCAGCCTCGACCGGTGGCGGGCCGCAGGTCGCTCCCCTCCTGCACCCAGAGGCGGTCCGCCTGCACCGGCGCTTCACCGCCATCCGCCTGGCCGCCGCCGAGCTGGGTCGACGGGCCGCGTCGGGTCCCCACACCGACGACCGGCTCTTCGTGGGCCACCTGATCGACCTGGTCACCTCGGTGCTGGCCGCCCCGGTGTCCGAAGAGACCGTCCGGCTGGCCGACGAACGAGACCGGAACCGGGCCGGAAAACAGGGCCCGGGCCGCGTCGAGGCGGCCCGCCGGGGCGTCACCGCCTGACCCGGCACTAGTTTCGCTGCGTGCTCACCGGCTCCCCACGACCAGCACGGCGAAGCCGCACCCGGCTCGCCCCGGGCGTGCTGGCCGCGCTCTGCTCGGTGCTCCTCTCCTTCTCCCTGGCCACGCCGAGCTTCGGCGCTTCGGTGGCGGTGGCGGCCGACCAGGCCGCCATCGACGCTCAGACCCTCACGCTGGCCAACCTCCCGCAGGGCTGGAGGACCGCCACCGAGGGCACGAGCGGCGGCGCCACCGAGTCGTGTGCCGGCATGCCGTTCGGCGCGTCGGATCGGATCGCCGAAGTCGAGGCGAGCTTCGAGGACCCCTCTGACCTGCCAGTGCTCCTCGAACAGATTGCGGTGTTCAGCTCAACCTCGACGGTCTTCAAACACGGAGTCAGGGCGATCGATCGCTGCCACACCGTGTCGATCAACGAAGGGGGAACCGAGATCAAGATCCGCCTGGCCAAGCTTGGCTATCCCGGTGGAAAGGAGACCGCGGCGTACTCCTTGAAGTTCAAGCTCCAGGGCAAGAAGGTGGGGATCGACCTTGTCGTCGAAGAGATCGGCAACGAGATCGCCCAAGTGGGCGTGGCTGACGTGCCCGGTCCGTCGCTCAGCGAGGTCGAGAAGTTCGTGTCAAAGGCGGTCAACAAGATCAAGTACTCCCCTCCGGCCCCCGGCTGACGTGACCCCCGCCTCCTCGGTCAGCTTCACCGCCGGAACTGCCTGAGACCGTCCTGCCCCCGCCCTCGGCCGAGGTCCGGGCGGCGCTCGAACAGGCGGTCGGCGAACCCGCCGCCGAGCGCGCAGGCGGCCTTCGCCAGGATCGCCTCGACGTGGCCCCGTTGCCTCGACGCCTGGGCAGGGCTCGCCGAGAGCGCCCGCCGACCGATCGACCGCTACGCCTTCGCCAGGGTCGGCTACCACCGGGGCCTCGACACCCTCCGGGCGGCCGGGTGGCGGGGTTCGGGCTACGTCCGTTGGAGCCACCCGTCGAACCGGGGGTTCCTCCGGTGCCTGGAGGCGCTCCGGGCGGCGGCCCAGGCGATCGGCGAGTCCGACGAAGAGGAGCGGTGCGCCGTCTTCCTCCGCCAGCTCGATCCGGACTGGCCCCCGGCTGGTCTTTCGGCCTGACCGGGTTCGGGGTGCTCGGCGGTAGATTCGGCCGGTCGGGGCGATCCGGGTCCCCACGGCTCTGGAGTCCGCAGTCGGGAGGTGGACGATGAACATCGTGGTGAGCAACGTGAAGGGTGGTGTCGGCAAGACCACCAGCGCCGTCTATCTCGCCGCCGCCGCTGCCGCCCGGGGGCGCGAGGCGGTCTTCCTCGTCGACTCGGACCCTCAGGGCTCGGCCGCCGAGTGGTTCGAGCAGAACCCCGTCGAAGGGGTGGAGCTCATCGAGGCGCCGTCCGAACGCACCGTCGTCCGCGCGCTGACCAGCTCCGAGGGCATCGTGATCATCGACACCCCGCCCGGCGACGAGCGGATCGTTCGCGCCGCCCTCCGGCGGGCCGACACCGTCGTCATCCCCACCCGGGCCGGCGGCGTCGAGCCGTCGCGGGTGCTGGTCACCCTCGAGATGACCCCCGAGGACATCCCGTGCGGGATCGTGGTCTGCGCGGCCCGCCTCGGGACCAACGACCTCGAGGCGACCATCGAGGACTGGTCGAACGCCAAGGTGCCGATCTGGGGGGTCATCCCCGAAAGGGTCGGCGATCGCGTCGGGCCCGGCCAGCCGGATCTATCGCGAAGGCCTGGAGGCCTACCAAGAGATCCTCCGCAGGGTCATGCGAGCCGTCCGCTGATCCCCCTCAGCGAGCGGGCAGGGTGCCTCCATCGGGATCGTCGGGCGTGCGGTTGAGCATCCTCGGGAAGTTGGCCGTCCCGACGTCGGGCCGATCCAGCAACCACGGGGCCGGGGGCGGGAGCACGAGGCGGGTCAGGGCGTCGGCGACCGACTCGTAGTTGACCCGCCAGCCCGCGAAGTGCCGCCACGCATCCTCGCGGGTCCGCTCGATCGGAAAGCCCACCCCCTCGAGAAGCGCGTAACCCTCCAAGAACTCCTCTTCGCTTAGGCGGATCGGGGTCGTCGGGAGCGGATCGGGGTCATAGGGGATGTGGAGCGCCTCGGCCAGCGAGCGCAGGCAGCTCGTTCCCATCTGCAGGCACAGCCGGGCCTGGCGCGGCGCGGTGCTCGGGGTGAGCGTCGTGTGCAGCGCTGCCGCGTCGAGCATTGCCACCAACGCGAGCAGCCACGAGCGCGTCGGGTCCGGGGACCGGAACCACATGAGCGACGGGTAGCCCGTGTGGCTCTCCAACACCGCGGCAGCCCACCGTTCCCACGTCGACGTAGAGCGCCGGCAGCTCGTCCATGTTCTGCGAAGCGATGGTGGCGCGACAGCACCTCGGGACCCCAGGCCGGTGACCCGGCGCGTGCGGAAAGCAAGGTCACCTCGGTCTCCCGAGCCGAGAACGACGCGTACAGCGTCGGCAGGTACGCGATCTCGAGCGCGATGACCAAGAGGCCCGCGCCGGCCTCGATGATGTCGAGGGCCTTGTTCGCCCCCCTGATCCCGCTCAGGATCCCGAGCGTGAAGATCGACGAGCCGGACACTCCGAGCGAGCTGGTCAGGGTCCCTCCGCTCACCCACCAGATCATCAACCCGAACCCGACCGTCAAAAGGCCGAGCCACGCGCGCGAACAGCACGATCATGCCGAGCGGGCCCGACCGCTCCCATCACCCGGTCCTTGGCCTCGTAGGTGTCCAGGCGGCGCAGGACCGGCCTGACGCCGCGGGCCAAGAGCCGCGAGACCGACCGCAACAGCCGCGACGAGGTGGTCCGGGGGATGATGAGCGTGGTGAACACGCTCATCGCGGTGACGAGCACGACGATCAACCCGACCGCGAAGCCGACCGACGCGTACGGGCTCGCTCACCTCGACGCCTTGACCAAGAGGAGCGCCACAATCTCAAGCGCCCCGCTCAGTGCTCGCCCTTCATGACGCGCCAGCGGTGCCACAGGAAGACCGCGATCGCCACGACGGCCAGCCCGAGTAGGACGAACGACGCCGCGGTGAACCCCTTGACCAGCTTGTGCCACCCCGAGCCGAGGCCGTAGCCGGCCGAGGCGACCGCGGCCGAGTACACCGCGGTACCGATCAGCGTGAAGATCGCGAAGGGCACGACCGCCATCTCGCCGATTCCGGCCACCAGCGACACGAAGGTGCGCACGAGCGGGAGCATCCGGCCCACTGCCACCGCCGGGTCGCCGCGTCGCTCCATGAACCGGTGGGCTCGATCGAGGTCGGAGCCCGAGATGAAGACGTACTTCCCGTATCGGTCGACAAGCGCCCGCCCGCCGGTCCGGCCGATCGCGTAGCCGATCATCGACCCGAGGAACTCCCCGGCCAGCCCGACGGCGATCACACCGGCCAGGTTGAAGTGGCCCTCCGCGGCCAGGGCGCCCGCGAAGCCGAAGGTGATCTCGCTCGGGAAGGGGATGCACATCGCCTCGACCAGGGCCAGGACGAAGACCGCGGGGTAGCCCCAGTTCTGAAGGAAATGTTCCACCAAGCATTTCTAGTCCGGCATCCCAGGGAGGCGCCGACTGTGCCAGGAGGATCTCACCGGGCGTCACACCTGGGTCCTAACCTACGCGCCATGGCCCTCGACGCCCCTCGAACCCTGTCCCCGTCCAAGGCCTCCGCATTCACCGACTGCCCGCTCGCGTTCCGACTTTCG
The DNA here is from genome assembly GCA_963804255.1 of uncultured Acidimicrobiaceae bacterium. Classification (GTDB taxonomy): domain Bacteria; phylum Actinomycetota; class Acidimicrobiia; order Acidimicrobiales; family RAAP-2; genus Palsa-461. The sequence continues at coordinate 858,023 of CAWDPK010000006.1, forward strand.
ATCATCGACCACATCCCCGAACCTCCCTCCCCCCACGCGGTCAAGGGCACCCTCGTGCACGCGGCGTTAGAACGGCTGTTCTGGGACCACCTGCCGGGGCAGCGAACGATCGAGGCCGGCCTCGAAGCGCTCGAACTGGCCTGGGAACACATCCAAGACGACCCCGAGTTCGTCGGACTGGCCCTCGACATCGACGAGTCCGGGGAGTTCCGAGCCGACGCCGAGGTGCTCCTCCAGAACTACTTCCGCATCGAGGACCCCAACGCAGTCCGCACCGTGGGTGTGGAGCTGGGGCTCGAGGCACAGATCGGCGACATGGTGCTGCGCGGCATCATCGACCGGCTCGACATCGACGAGGACGGCGAGCTGGTGGTCGTCGACTACAAGACCGGCCGGGCGCCGTCGGCCCAGTTCGAGAAGTCCCGGCTGAACGGGGTGCACACCTACGCCCTGCTCTGCGAGCAGCGTGCTCGGCCGCCTGCCGAGCAAGGTGAAGCTCCTCTACCTGCGCGACCCGGTGGAGATCGTCGCCACGCCCACCGAGCAGTCGGTGCGCGGGCACCGGCAGCGGACCGTCGCCGTCTGGTCGGCCATCGAGCGGGCCTGCGAGCGCGAGGACTTCCGGCCCCGCCCGTCGGGGCTGTGCCGATTCTGCAACTTCCAGCACCTCTGCCCGGTGTTCGCAGCGACCGGCGCCGCCGCGTCCTGACTCGTTTTCTTGCCCAACTTCTCCCTGGTCGGGAATCGCCGAGTCCGGCCCGGCGTTGCGCGCGGTATGGCACTACCTCCCTTCACCGTCAGCTGGGACTACCGCTGTCCCTTCGCCCGCAACGCCCACGAGCATCTCGTCGCCGCCCTGAAGGCCGGTGCGGACTGGGACGTCACGTTCGCCCCGTTCTCGTTGAGCCAGGTCCACGTCGCCGAGGGTGAGCCCTCGGTGTGGGACACGCCCGAGAAGGCGCCCGACCTGCTGGCCCTGAACGCGGGGGTGGTCGTTCGGGACCGTTTCTCGGACAAGTTCCTCGACGCGCACGAGGCTCTCTTCGCGGCTCGTCACGACAAGAGCGGCGACATCCGCGAGGAATCGGTGGTCCGCGAGGCCCTCGAGTCAGCCGGCGTCGACGCCGACGCCGTCTTCGCCGAGATCAAGCAGTCCTGGCCCGATGACGAGGTCCGCAAGACCCACGAGTGGGAGGTGGGCACCCACCACATGTTCGGCGTACCGACGTTCATCGTCGGCGACCAGGCCGTGTTCGTCGGACTAATGACGCGGCCCAACGGCGACGCCGAGCTCGCCCGGAGCACGATCGAGCACGTGGTCCAGCTCATCGTGGACCATCCGGAGCTCAACGAGTTCAAGCACACCAGCGTCCGGCGCTAAGGGACGAGGACGGGACGCGCCTTCGCGCGCCGCAAGCTGGGCGAGCAGCGCCCAGGTTCGGTCCCGCTCGTCTTGCTCACGATGACCGGCGCCGTGGTGTCGGTCGCTCCGGCCTCGGCCAGTCGATCGACCTCGGCGGTCACCTCGTCGATCGATCGAGAGGAGTTGATCAAACCGCCGATTCGCACAGAAACCCTCCAGTAGGGCCACGCCCCGGCAGGCCTCGGCGTCGGTCGACCAGGTCGGACAAGCGGCCCGGGGCCGACCAAGTCCGGTTACCGGTGGGCGGCGCCGGTAACCTGCAGTTGTGTCCGAGAGAGTCGATGGTGGCGGACCCGGCGAAAATCTTCGGAGGGCCGTCGGGATCGTCGGAGCGGGTCAACTGGCCCGTATGACGATCCAGGCCGCCTCCATGCTTGCGGTGCCGGTGGTGCTTCTGGCCGAAGACCCCAACGAGGCGGCCACCGAGCTCACCTCGCGGGTCCTGCTCGGTGACGCGACCGACGCCGGCCAGCTGTGGGCGCTCGCGGCCCGCTGCGACGTCATGACCTTCGACCACGAGCACGTCGACCTCGAAATGCTCACCACCTTCGAGCAGGCGGGTGTGGCGGTGCGGCCGAGCGTGCACGCGATGCGCCTCGGCGTCGACAAGGCCCACATGCGCTCGACGTCTGAGCGCCGCCGGGATCCCCGTGCCTCCGTACACGATCCTCGATCCGAAGAGCGCGACGCCGGTCACCCAGCAGGTCGAGGCGTTCGGCGCGACCCACGGCTGGCCGCTCGTGCTCAAGGCGAGCCGGGGCGGCTACGACGGCAAGGGCGTCTGGCCGGTCGCCAACTCGGCGAGGCCGCGGCCGCCTGCAACCGGGCCTCGGAGTCCGGGCGTGCCGTTGCTCGTCGAGGCGCACGTGGCCATCGACTTCGAGCTGGCGGCGCTCGTGGTGCGGCGACCGATCGAGACCCTCGCGTGGTCGGTGGTCGAGACGACCCAGGTCGACGGGGTGTGCCGTGAGGTGCTCATGCCGGGTCGGGTCACGCCGGAACTCGCCGAGAAGGCGCAGTCGATCGCGATCCAGATCGCCGAGACGATCGACGCATGTCGGGGTGATGGCCGTCGAGATGTTCGTGTCGGGCGGGGCGCTCATGGTCAACGAGGTCGCGCTCCGACCCCACAACAGCGGCCACTGGACGATCGAGGGCGCGACGACCTCGCAGTTCGAGAACCACCTCCGCGCGGTGCTCGACCTCCCGCTCGGCGTCACCGACTCCCGCTCGCCCGCACGTGGCCACGGTCAACGTGTTCGGGCCGGCCGACGGCTCGGACCCGGCGACCCGCCTCGGAGCGCGCCCTCGGCGTCCCGGGCGCCCACGTCCACCTCTACGGCAAGGAGGCGCGACCCGGGCGCAAGCTCGGGCACGTGACCGTGTGCGGGGACGACGCCGCCGACGTGCAGAACCGGGCCTGGCACGCCGCCGCGGAGCTCGGGACCCCGGTCCCGGCGTCGCCTCCTGCGCCCGGTCGTGACCAGTGAGCGCCTCGGGTCCCCTCGTCGCCGTCGTGATGGGGAGCTCGTCCGACCATTCGGTGATGGAGGCGGCGACCCAGGCGCTGCGACGAGTTCGACGTCCCCAACGAGACCAGGGTGCTCTCGGCCCACCGGACGCCCGACGACATGCTCGCCTTCGGCAAGGGTGCCGCCGCGCGGGGCCTGCAAGGTGATCATCGCCGGTGCCGGCGGGGCCGCCCATCTCCCCGGCATGCTGGCGTCGGTCACGCCGCTCCCGGTCATCGGCGTGCCCGGTCGCCGTCGGCACCCTGAGCGGGCTCGACTCGCTGCTCTCGATCGTCCAGATGCCCAAGGGCGTCCCGGTGGCGACCGTGGCCGTGAACGGGGCACGCAACGCCGGTCTCCTGGCCGTGCGGATCCTGGCCGTCGCACGACCCGGCGCTCGCCGAGCCATGGAGTCCTTCCAGGCCGACCTGGCCGCCCAGGCGCAGGGACCAGGACGCCGAGGCCTCTCCGGGCGGGCGGTCCGGGTAGGGCCACTACCCTCACGCATGAGTGCGATGGCGACCCTGACCGAACGACTCGGGTACGGCCCGGACGCCCGCTTGCTGATCGTCAACGCCGACGAGCTCGGCTTCTGCCACGCCGCCAACGTCGGCGTCTACGAGTCGCTCCGCGCCGGCGGCGCCACCAGCGCCTCGCTCATGGTCCCGTGCCCGTGGGGCCGGGAGGCGGCGGCCCGCTACCGGGGCGAGGACATCGGGGTCCACCTGACCTTGAACGCCGAGCACGAGCTCTACCGCTGGGGACCCATCACCCATGCGCCGTCGCTCCTCGGCGGCGACGCCGGGTTCCCGGCCACCGTCGAGGACGTGTGGGACCACGCCGACCTCGACGAGACCCGCCGGGAGTGCCGGGCCCAGATCGAGCGGGCCATCCTGTGGGGCTTCGACGTGAGCCACCTCGACGTGCACCTGACGACGCTGCAGCTGCGTCCCGAGTTCTTCGACATCTACCTCGAGCTCGCGATCGAGTTCGCGCTGCCGCTGCGGATGGTCGAGCGCCAGCCTCGAGAGCCGGCTCGGGTTCCCCGCCGCCGAGCTGGCCGAGAGCGCCGGGCGCGATCTTCAGCGACCGAGGTGATCACGCTCTCGGCCGCCGGACGGGCCATCGAGCAGCTCGAGGCGACCCTCGCCGCGCTCGAGCCGGGCGTGACCGAGCTGCACCTGCGCCCGGCGATCGACTCGCCCGAGCTGCGCGCCCTCACCGATGACTGGGAGGAGCGGGTCGCGCGACTACGAACTCGCTCTGCGGGGCGCCCGACCTCCGCCAGGTCGCGGAGCAGGCCGGCGCCACGGTGATCGGATTCCGGCCCTTGCGGGACCTGGCCCGTTCGTCGTAGCGACCGGGATCTCAGCCGGCCTCGGGCACCCCGGCGAACAGGTCGTCCTCGACCACGTCGGTCGAACCGCAGCCGGCTCCGGGCCAGCTGGTACTCGTCGGCGGTCGGCAGGGCCTTTTCGACCTCGGGGGGCAGGCCGAACCACATGCGCGAGCTCGGGGTCGACCTGGGTGGCGTGCGCCCGCAGCGCGTCGGCCCGGACGTCGTCGTAGCCGGTCACGTCGATCGTCGTCGTGAACGACACCTCGGTCGGGCATCCTGGCTATCCGGTCCTCGCTGAAGGGCGACTCGAGCCCGAGCTCCACGAACTTCTCGTGGATGGCCCGCATCCGGCCCACCGACCACACCGTGTAGTACATCTTCGCCGGCGCGTACGGCTCGCCCCGCCTCGGGGTAGGCCGTCGGGATCGCCGGCGGCGTCGAAGGCGATCACGCTGATCTCGTGCACCCGGATGTGGTCGGGGTGCGGGTAGCGGGTCTGCTCCTCGGGGTAGGTGACGATGCACCTGGGGCCGGACCCGCCGGATGATCGCCACCAGGCGGCCCACCGCCTCGTCGAGCGGGGCCATGGCGAAGCAGTCGGGGTTCTTGTTGGCCTCGATGTCGGGCATCCCCGAGTCGCGGTAGCCGAGCATGACGACCTCGTCGTAGCCGATGATCGACGGTGGCGTTGGCCAGCTCCTGGCGCCGGTACCTCGGCCAGGTTCTCCCTGACCTCGGGCGGTCCATGGCCGGGTTGAGGATGTCGCCCTCCTCGCCGCCCGTGCAGCAGACGAGCACGGTGTGGACGCCCTGGTCGTGGTAGCGGGCGACCGTGGCCGGTCCCTTGGAGGACTCGTCGTCGGGGTGGGCGTGGACCGTGAGCAGGCAGCGCTTCGTTCGGCCATGGAGCGACGTTACCGGAGGGCCCGTGCGCCCGTGCCCCGGCCCGGCCCTGGGCGACTTATGCTCGACGTGGGCGAAAGCCCGATGGCGCCCCGCCGAGGAGGGCAGAGCAGTGGGGAGTTTTCAGTCGGATATCGGCCATCTTTCAGGCCAAGACGAACAAGGTCCTGAACAGGGTCGAGGACCCCGCGAGACGCTCGACCTGTCCTACGAGAAGCAGCTGGAGAGCCTGACCAAGGTCCGCCGCAGCGTGGCCGACGTCGCCACGGCCCGCAAGCGGATCGAGCTGCAGGCCGGCCCAGCTCCAGAAGCAGGCCGACAAGCTCCAGGAGCAGGCCAAGGCGGCCCTCGCCCAGGGGAACGAGGCCCTGGCCCGCGAGGCGCTGTCCCGCCGGGCCGCGATCGGCGAGCAGCTGAGCGACCTCGAGACCCAGCACGCACCAGGTCACCGAGCAGGAGGAGAAGCTCATCGAGACCTCCCAGCGCCTCCAGGCCCAGGTCGAGCAGTTCCGGACCCGGAAGGAGACCCTGAAGGCCAGCTACACGGCCGCCCAGGCCCAGACCCAGGTCGGCGAGGCCGTCTCGGGCATCTCCAAGTCGATGGGCGACGCCGGCGGGCGCCATGCAGCGGGCCCAGGACAAGATCGCGAGCATGCAGGCCCGGGCCGGGGCCATCGACGAGCTGCTGGCCTCGGGGGCGCTCACCGACCTCGACCACCCGGTCGACGACATCCAGGCCCAGCTGGACAAGGTGTCGGCGGGCACCCAGGTCGACAGCGAGCTGGCGGCGCTGAAGGCCGAGCTGGCGACCAGCGCTCCGGCGGCCGCCCTGGGCGACGGGAGCGACGAGGCCGCCGGCCGACGCCGAGATCGTCGAGCCGGCCGTCGGAGGGCGACCGGACACACGGGGCCGGTCTCGGGCAACACTGTGTCCACCCCAGGGAAGGAAGCCTGAATGCCACTCGCCCGCAACGTCCCCGCCGACCGCGGACTCACGGTCCGGATGTTCGTGACCGGCCTCCTGCTGGTCATGCTCTACGGCGGCTTCATCGCCATCCTGTGGGCGGTCGGGCTGTCCTTCGCCGTTCATCGTCGTCATCGCGGCGCGTCCTGCTGTTCGCGCAGTACTGGTTCTCCGACCAGCATCGCCCTGTGGTCGATGCACGGCCACGTCGTCACGCCCGAGCAGGCGCCCGAGCTCCACGGGATCATCGACCGGCTGTGCGCCCTGGCCGACATGCCCAAGCCCCGGGTCGCGATCGCCGACATCGACATGCCCAACGCCTTCGCCACCGGCCGCAGCCCCAAGGCGGCCGTCGTCTGCGCGACCACCGGGCCTGCTGCGCCGGCTCGACGAGCCCGAGGTCGAGGCGGTGCTCGCGCACGAGATCTCCCACGTCGCCCACCGCGACGTCGCGGTGATGACGATCGCCAGCACGCTCGGCGTGATCGCCGGGCTGACCACCCGCATGATGCTCTACGCCGGGCTCTTCGGCGGCTTCGGCGGCGGGCGGGGCGGCGGCAACAACCAGGGCGGCCAGCAGCTCGTCCTGATCGAGATGGCGATCATGCTGGTCTCGATCGTCGTCTACGCGATCAGCTTCCTGCTCACCCGGGCCCTGTCCCGCTACCGCGAGCTGGCCGCCGACCGCTCGGGGGCCATCCTGATCGGGCGGCCCGTCGGTGCTGGCCTCGGCGCTGGTCAAGGTGACCGGCGAGATGTCGCGCATCCCGACCCGCGACCTGCGCAAGGCCGAGGCCTTCAACGCCTTCTTCTTCACCCCGGCGCTCACCCAGGGCCGCGGCGGGATCTCGCTCTCGGCGCTCTTCTCGACCCACCCGACGCCTCGAGCGCCGCCTGGCCCAGCTGTCCGAGCTCGAGGCCCAGCTCGGCCAGGCCAGCTAGCGCCGGCCGGCCGCCGTCTCTGGGTGGGCCTCTTCGACACCCTCCTCGGCCGGACCAAGCCGGTCCGGGCCAACCTCGACGCGCTGTTCGCCCTGCCGTCGGCGGCGGTCACGCTGCAGACCGTCGGCGGGCCTGGTCTCGACGGGCGCCGCCGGGGTGTGCTGGAAGCCGCCGGCCGGCCAGCCGGCCGAGGACCTGGAGAAGGAGATCGGCCAGCTCCTGGACCTCCCCGACGACCCCGAGCTCCCGGCACCCGCGCGACGACCCCGGCCGCACCGAGCGACCGGCCGGCACCCCGGCCACCAGCGTCGGGCACGTTCACCCAGGCCGAGGACTCCTACGGCTACCGGTGGCTGCTGCTCGACGACCCCGACATCGAGGACCTGGTGACCCGGGTCCACCTGGCCAACAGCACCCTCACCGACGCCGGCTGGGGACCCCAGCTGCTGTGCTCGGTGTTCGGGTTCAGCCCGGTCGACGGGGCGGCGCCCGACGCGAAGTCGTTCTTCCTCGTCTACCTGTACAAGCGGGGCACCTTCTACCCCTTCGCCCCGCTCGCCGACGAGCACCGCGACAACGAGCTCGAGCTGCGGATCAAGGCGATCGTCGGCGCCGACCTCCCCTTCGAGCCCGACCTCTCCCGGTGGTTCCCCCTGTGGGACGCCCCGGTGCGCTGAGCACACATTCCGTTCACGTTCCCGTCGCAAGGCCCCTCGGTACACTCCGACCCATGGTCGACACCCCCTCCGCCGGCGCACCGGACGCCGAAATCGAGCGGCACATCACCCTCGAGAACGCGCTCAACTTCCGCGATGTCGGCGGCTACCGGACCGCCGACGGGCACCGCGTGCGGTGGCGTCGGCATGTTCCGGGCCGGCGGGCTGTCCAACCTGACCCCGGCCGACCTGGCCGTGCTCCGCGAGCTCGGCATCGCGACGGTGCTCGACCTGCGCAGCACCGCCGAGTGGGAGTCGGGTCGGTTCCCGGTCGAGGACATCCCGGTCGCCTTCCACCACCTCCCCCTGGTCGAGGAGATCCTCGACCCGACCCGCTACGAGGTCCCCGAGGGCATGCTGGCCGCCCGCTACCAGGAGTATCGCCCAGATCGGCTCGTCGAACATCGCCCAGGCCATCTCGCATCGTGGCCGACGCCGACACCCACCCGATCGTGGTCCACTGCCTGGCCGGCAAGGACCGCACCGGGGTGGTCGTCGCCCTGGTCCTGGCCTTGCTCGGGGTTCCCGACGAGACGGTGGCCGAGGACTACGCGCTGAGCAACCTGGCCATGGCCGCACTGCGGGCACGCGCCGAGGCCTCCCGGGTCTCCCAGCTGCGCTCGCCGGCGGTCAGCGACGAGGTGTTCTCGGCCAAGCCGTCCAACATTGCCACGCTGTTCGCGGCGCTCGCGGGCCGCGCACGGCTCGCTCGAGGACTACGTGATCTCGTCGGGGGTCAAGCCGGCGGCGATCGAGTCGCTGCGTGAGGCCCTGCTCGAATAGCTCAGCTCGAATAGCTCAGCTCGAGCTCAGCCCAGCGCGTCGATCTCGGCGGCCAGCGAGAGGTCCTTCTCGGTCAGTCCGCCGGCCGAGTGGGTCGAGAGCCGAAGGGTCACGGTGTCCCAGCGGATGTCGATGTCGGGGTGGTGGTCGGCCGCCTCGGCCAGGGCGCCCACCTGGTTGACGAAGGCCAGCGCACCGGCGAAGCCTTGTCGGCGGACCTCCTTCACCAGCTCGGCTCCCTCGCGGTGCCACTCGATGGCGCGATCGGCCAGCGCCGCGTCGACCGCGGTCGGGTCGAGCACCTCAGGCAACCGGGGCCCTCACGGCTTGGTCATCTCCTCGGGCCGCACCGCCTTGTCGAACTCCTCGGTCGGTCAGGTACCCGAGCTCGAGCGCGGCCTCCTTCAGGGTCGTCCCCTCGTGGTGGGCCTTCTTGGCCACCTCGGCGGCCTTGTCGTAGCCGATGACCGGGTTGAGCGCGGTGACCAGCATGAGCGAGTTGTGCAGGTGGCGGTCGATCTGGGCGTAGTCGGGCTCGAACCCCTCGACCAGGAACTCGCGGAACGTGCGGCACGACGTCGGTCAGCAGCCTGACCGAGTGCAAGAAGTTGGCGATGATCACCGGCTTGCAGACGTTGAGCTCGAGGTTGCCCCGCGAGCCGGCGATCGCGATCGCGCGCGTCGTTCCCCAGGACCTGGATGCACACCATGATCATCGCCTCGCACTGGGTCGGGTTGACCTTGCCGGGCATGATCGAGGAGCCCGGCTCGTTCTCGGGCAGCCGGAGCTCGCCGAGCCCGCTGCGCGGACCCGAGCCGAGCCACCGGAAGTCGTCGGCGATCTTGGTGAGCGACACCGCCAGCGTCCGCAGTGCGCCGCTGCGCGAACACCAGCGCGTCGTGGGCGGCCAGGGCGGCGAACTTGTTCGGCGCGGTCACGAACGGCAGGCCGGTCATCTCGGCGATCTTGGCCGCCACCCGCTCGCCGAACTCGGGGTGGGTGTTGAGACCGGTGCCCACCGCGGAGCCGCCGGCGGCCAGCTCGCAGCAGTCCGCCGAGGACCGACATCGATCCGGGCCAGGTCGGCGTCGAGCTGGGCGACGTAGCCGGAGATCTCCTGGCCGAGGGTGAGCGGGACCGCGTCCATGAGGTGGGTGCGGCCGATCTTGGTCACACCGGCGTACGCGGTCGCCTTGGCGTCGAGCGCGTCGCGCAGGCGCCGGACCGACGGCACGAGCCGGTGGACGAGCTCCTCGACCGCCGCGATGTGCATCGCCGTCGGGAAGGTGTCGTTGGACGACTGGGACATGTTCACGTGGTCGTTGGGGTGGATCGGCTTCTTCGAGCCGAGCACGCCGCCCTCGAGCTCGATGGCCCGGTTGGAGATGACCTCGTTGGCGTTCATGTTGGTCTGGGTCCCGCTGCCGGTCTGCCAGACCCGGAGCGGGAACTGGTCGTCCAGGCGCCCCTCGGCCACCTCGGCCGCCGCCGCGGCGATGCAGGTCGGCCAGGTGGGGATCGAGCTTGCCGAGATCCGCGTTGACCCGGGCCGACGCCCCCTTCAGGATCCCGAAGGCCCGGATGACCGGGCGGGGCATCGTGTCGTCCCCGATGTCGAAGTGGTGCAGCGAGCGGGCCGTCTGGGCGCCCCAGTAGACGGTCGGCAGGGACCTCGATCTCGCCCATGCTGTCGGTCTCGATGCGGGTGGTCGTCACCACGTCCTCCTCGCCCCCCGGCTGGCCCCGACGTTCAGCTTTGGCGAACCCGGCCCCCGGCGCAAGACATGGCCCCTCACCTGCGGAGGCCCACGCCGAGCCGGTAGGCACGCCAGAGCGCGGCCACGTCTTGTGCCCGGGCGCCCTGGCCCTCGCCCGGCACCTCGAGGATCGCCGGGAGGTCGTCGAGGTCGGGGTGGCCGAGCAGGCAGCCCAACGCGTGCTCGCCGATCGTCCCCGCGCCGATGTTGGCGTGGCGGTCCCGGTGGGCACCGAATGGGACCACCGAGTCGTTCACGTGCAGGCACCCCAGCCGGGCCAGGCCGATCGAGCGGTCCACCGCCGCCACCAGTGCGTCGGCCTCCTCGAGCGATCCGTAGGGGATCCCGGCCGCCCACATGTGCTGGGTGTCGAGGCAGATCCCGATGTCGGGCCTGTCCCCCGCCGCCGCCAGGAGACGAGCCAGCTCGTCGAGGCTTCGCCCGACGGTCCCCCCGGCACCGGCGGTGTTCTCGATGAGGATCGGACATCCGGCCACGGAAGCCACGTCGCCGGTCGCCTCGAGCACATCGACCAACGCCTTTGCGACCTGGCCGAGACAGCTGTCAAAACCGGCCCCGAGATGACTTCCCGCGTGCAGCACCAACCCCTTGGCACCGATGGCGCGGGCGACGGCCAGGTTGGCGGCGAGGCAAGACCGAGACAACTCGAAGCGCTCGGGGTCGGGGGACGCGAGATTGATCAGGTAGGTGGCGTGGCAGAAGGTCGGGAGTCCGTCCGGTTGCCGATCGGTCGCGTCGCGGTATGCGGCGAGCGTCTCGGGCGCGTACTGGGTCGGCTTCCAGGCTCGCGGGCTCTGGGTGAACACCTGGACGACGTCGGCCTCGATCTCGCGCGCCCGTTCGATGGCCGGAAGAAGGGTGGTGCCGGCCCGGACGTGGGCGCCGAACTTCATGTGCCTTGAGCGGTCAAGATTCGAAGCGCCGTGTCAGGGGGCTCATCACCTCGAGCACACGACCGACCACCGCTTCGACCAATCCGCCCCCGACCGCCGAGTCCGGACCGAGAACGGCGATCAGCCCGTCGGCTCCCGACCTGAGCATCGACCCCGCCAGCTCGGTCGCCGTTCGATGGTCAGCCCCGAGCGAGCCGCGCCACAGCAGCATCGGGCGCTCATCGTCCCCGGCGACGCTGTCGAGACGGACTCGGCACGCCGCCACGTCATCGGGGGTGCCGCCGGTGACGTACCCGTCAGCCGATCCCACGACCATCACCGATTCGGCGAAACGATCACCGCGCTCGGTTGGCCCCACGATTCCGACGACGATCGGCGGCCCGTCGGGGCGCACCGGTCGCGGCCGGGTGGTCAGCTCGGCCACCTCGTAGAAGGACCCGGAGGCAGTCACGTGCTCCTCGGTCAAGAGTCGGTGGAGGACCGACGCCGCCTCCGCGAGGCGTTCGACATCGAGTGTCGATGCGCCGTCCTCCACCAGCGCCACCGCCGCCCGGCCGTCGGTGAGCAAGTCGATGGTTGTCACGTCTCGGGCCACCATCGAGGGGTGCCGCCCGTGGCTCGGTCGGATCGTGATCCCGACACCAAGCGTGGTGGTGCCCCGGGCCAGGGATCCGGCCCAGGGCACGGGGTCCATGGCGCCCGGTCCACCCTCGGCCAGCCACAGGGTATCCAGCCCGGCATCCTCGGCGAGCCGAGCCATCTCGGCCACCGATATCGGGTGGCCCCCGCTTGGCGCAGGGCTCGCGTCAGCGACAAGTGGCGGGAGCTCCAGTCCGAGCCGAATCTGAGAGTGCACAGCGGGCGCCCACGATAATCCGACCCAGGTCGCGACCCCTCGGGTCCCGGACTCGCACGGTGTCAGGTTCTCCCGGCAAACCGGTTCGTGGCGTCGACGATGCGCTCGGTCATCTCTTTGCCCCCGCCGTGACCCGTCCCAACCACGAAGAGGTCGGCGTCCGGCCACGCCTGGGCCAGCTGCCACGCCGTGTCGATTGGACCACCCAGGTCCAATCGACCGTGGACGAGTGCTCCTCGGATCCCGGCCAGGCGAGCGGCGTTGTCGAGGAGTTGGTTGTCGGCAAGCCACGCTCGATGATGGAAGTAGTGGGTGACGATCCGTGCGAATGCCAAAGCGAACGAGGGGCTTTCGTAACGGGGATTGGGGACCCAACCCGGCTCCAAAGAGAGCACGGCGTCTTCCCAATTGCACCAGTCCCAATTGCACCAGTCCCGCGCCGCCTTCTCTCGAGTAGCGACATCGGTGTCCGTGTTGAGGAGGCGATAGTAGGCGGCGACAAGGTCGACCTCGCCCTCGGTTTCGGACCCGCCGGCACGAAAGCGCGCCCACTGCTCAGGGAAATATCGGCCCACCTCGTGGTAGAGCCAATGGATGTCGGCCGGGCGGGTCATCGTCACCGAGGCGAGAACCATTTCACTCACGCGTCCGCGGATACGTCTCGGCATAGGCAAGGCCAAGGGTGACCCCCCACGAAACTCCCCAGACCAACCACGACTCCACGCCGAGGTACTCACGCAGCCGCTCAATGTCCGCGATCAGATTGTCGGTGGTGTTGGTCGCAAGGTCTGTGCAGGGATCGCCGGCGTGCGGGGTGCTGCGGCCGGCACCTCGTTGGTCGAACAGCACAATTCGGTAAGCCTCCGGATCAAAATTGCGACGGTGACCCGGTGTGCACCCAGAACCGGGTCCACCGTGCAGGACAACGGCGGGTTTGCCGTCTGGATTGCCACACGTCTCCCAGTAGATGTGCTGGCCGCCTTCGACCTCGAGCAGTCCGTGCTCGTAGGGTTCGATCTCGGGAAACCGACCCGGCACTGCGTCTCCTCCTCGGCACGTCCAATCCGCGTCGGACCCTACCCGTGCGCGTTCGTTGTGACCGCCGGCCGCCGGCATCGAACACTTTTCCGTACGCCTCGGGGCCGAGAAACGTCTCGGGGCCCCGGCCCAACCGACCCCAATCAGGGCCGTCCTTCGGCGACCCAGTAGGGTGCGCACCTGTGGCCAGGGATTCCTCCGCCCGCGCCCTCCAAGGCCTCGAGGAGGCCCTGGAGGGCGACGGGGGGGCGGACCACAGCCGACCGGTGGTCGACGTCGAGGGCAAGACCCTGTCACTCTCCAACCTCGACAAGGTGCTCTACCCCGAAACAGGCTTCACCAAGGGCCAGGTGATCGACTACTACGTCCGGATCGCGCCGGTGCTCTTGCCCCATGTGGCCGACCGCCCGCTCACGATGCATCGGTTCCCGGGCGGGGTCGACGACCCCAACTCCTTCTACGAGAAGCACCGGCCGAAGAGCGCGCCGGCATGGGTCCGCAGCGAACGGGTACTGGCGAGCCCCAAGGCCAAGGACCAAAACGGCGTCGACTTCGTCATCCTCGACGACCTGGCGACGATGGTGTGGGTGGCCAACCTGGCCTCTCTCGAGCTGCACGTTCCCCAGTGGCGGGTCGGCCCGACGGGCCGGCCCGAGGTGCCCGATCTGCTCGTCTTCGACCTCGACCCCGGTGAGCCGGCGACCATCGTCGAGTGTGCCGAGGTCGCGCTGTTGCTGGCCCGGCAGGTGGCCGACGAGCACGGGTGGACCTGCTATCCCAAGGTGAGCGGATCCAAGGGAATGCAGCTCTACGTGCCGCTCCCCGAGGCCGACCGCCAACGCCAGTGGGAGGACGGGGGCTCACGCGAGCTGGCCCGCACCGTCGCTCAAGAGCTGGCCCGGACCCGGGCCGATCTGGTGGTCGCCAACATGCGCAAGGACCTCCGTCGGGGTCGGGTCCTCATCGACTGGAGTCAGAACCACGTCGCCAAGACCACCATCGCCCCGTACTCGCTCCGGGCGCGGGCCGAGCCGACCGTGTCTGCGCCGGTCAGCTGGGAGGAGGTCGAACGGCTGGCCGGAGACGGCAAGTCCGAGCGGCTGCGCTTCTTGCCCGACGACGTGCTGGCGCGGGTCGAAGAGCATGGGGACCTCTTCGCCCCGTTGCTCGGTTAGACCGGCACCGTGGACCTCCCCCTCTCCCCGCCGATCGACCCGATGCTGGCGAAGTTGGTGAGCGACCTCCCCGAGGCCGACGACCTGCGCTACGAACCCAAGTGGGACGGCTTCCGCAGCATCGTGTTCCGCTCCGGGCCCGAGATGGAGCTCTCCAGCCGCAACAGCCGACCGCTCACCCGTTACTTCCCCGAGCTCGTCGACTCGTTGGCAGCCGCGTTGCCCGCTCGCTGCGTGCTCGACGGTGAGATCGTCATCGCCGGCTCGGGCGGGTTGGACTTCGAGGCGCTGCTGCAGCGCATCCATCCGGCCGAGTCCCGGATCAAGCGACTGGCCGCCGAGACCCCGGCCTCGTTCGTAGCGTTCGATCTGTTGGCCGAGGGTGACGAGAACCTGTGCGGGCGGCCGTTCGCCGAGCGCCGCTCCCGGCTCGAGACGCTCCTCGCCGCCACCGGCGCCGGAGACGCGGTGCGGATCACCCCACAGACCACCGACGTCGAGCTGGCCGCCGACTGGCTGAACCGGTTCGAGGGTGCCGGGCTCGACGGTGTGGTGGCCAAGTCGCCCGACCTCTCCTATCAACCCGGCAAGCGCGTGATGTGGAAGATCAAGCACGAGCGGACGGCCGACTGTGTGGTGGCCGGCTTTCGGGACCACAAGCAGGGCGGCGTCGGGTCTCTCGTGCTCGGCCTCTACGACGACGGGGGCGTACTGCACCACGTGGGCGTGTGCTCGGGGTTCAGCGCCAAGCGTCGCCGGGAGCTCGTCGAGGAGCTGGCGCCGCTCGAGCTCGGCGACGGCGACACCCACCCGTGGCTCGAGGTCGCCGGTTCGGGGCCGACGGCCAGCCGTTGGAAGTCCGCAAGCTGAACTGGAGCTGCACCCGCTGGCACCGTCCCTGGTCTGCGAGGTCGCCTACGACCATCGCCAGGGTGACCGGTTCCGGCATGCCACCGCGTTCCGACGCTGGCGCCCCGACCGTGACGCCGAGTCATGCACCTTCGACCAGTTGGAGGTCGTCGCGCCGATCGAACTTGGCGAGGTCTTCGGTCGCTAAGACACTGCCCGGGCACCCGACACTGACCGGGCACGCCAAGCCAGGAGACAGACCGACTACACCAGTCGACGCTCGGTGGCCCAGTACGTGAGTTGGTGGCGGGTCGAGAGCTGCAGCTTGCGCAGGACGGCGGACACATGGCTCTCGACCGTCTTGGTGGAGATCGACAGCTCCCGGGCGATCTCCTTGTAGGTGTATCCGCGGGCAATGAGGCGCAGCACCTCGCGCTCGCGCGACGACAGCTGGTCAAGTTCGGGGTCGACAGAGGTCGGACGTTGGATGTCACCGGGCATGCCGGCGTAGGCGTCCAGAACGAACCCGGCCAGGCGGGGCGAAAACACCGCATCGCCCTCGGCGACCCGTCGGACCGCGTCGATGAGCTCGATCCCCGAGATGGCCTTGGTCACATAGCCTCGTGCACCGGCACGGATCACCGCGATGACGTCCTCGGGAGCATCGGACACCGAGAGCGCCAGAAAGCGGACGTCGGGATGCGAGGCCCTCACGGCTTCGATCACCGCCTGGCCGCCTCCGTCGGGGAGGTGGACATCCAAGAGCACGACGTCGGGCCGGCGTTCGCGGATCAGCTCAATGGCGGCCGCCACCTCGTCGGCCTCCCCGACCACCCGCACGGCGTCACCAAGTTCGGCCCGTACCCCCGCCCGGAACAGATGGTGATCATCGACCAGGAAGACCCTCGGCCGGTGGTCCGCTTCGGGTTCGACGGGCTCGTCCGGATCGCTCACGTTCGCTCCTTGGGCCGCGAGACGCTGATCTCCACCTCGGTGCCTTGGCCCGGCGACGTCCGTACGGTCGCCCGCCCGCCTTGGCGGAGCACCCGGGCGCAGATGGACTCCGCGATCCCACGCCGATCCTCTGGCACCTCGTCGAGGTCGAACCCCCGGCCCCGGTCGCGCACGAAGATCGAGACCCGCCCCGCCTCCACCTCGGCGAACAACGAGATCACGGGGGCACCCGACCACTTGGCCGCGTTCATGGTTGCCTCCCGTGCCGCCCCGAGAAGGGCCCTCAGCCGATCGTCGAGCGGACAATCTCCGACGGTCACCACATCGACCGATACCCCATGGGCGTCCTCGGCTTCGCGGGCGATCTGCTGGACCCCGGCCACCAGCGAGGGTGCTCCCTCGCCGACCGTGCCCGGAAGTGCACCCTCGAACAACCAGGCGCGCAGCTCGCGTTCTTGAGCCCGGGCCAGCTGCACCACTCTTTGGGGTTGGTCCGAGGACCGTTGGATCATGGCCAAGGTCTGCAGGACCGAATCGTGAACCCGGGCGGCCATGTCCGCCCGATCCTCGGCTCGGGCGCGAGCTTGGCGCTCGGCGACGAGGTCGCGGGCCAGCCGCAGCCACCAGGGGCCGAACAACACGACGAATGCCGCGATCACGAGGAACGCTCCCCCGACCGGGCGTAGCACCGCCGCGCTCGGGTGCCCGATCACCAGCACGGCCACCCCGACCGCCAAGAGGACGAACCCCGCGCCGAACCGAATGAGCAACGCGCGCCAACGCCGGTCGGACTTCGACTGGAACTGAACGACGGGTTCGGCGACCTGGCGGAGCCAGGCGCGCTCCTCGGCGTCGCAGTTTCGCCAGATGAGCACGAGGGCCCCGACACCGACGAAGAACGGCCATGCGAACGAACTGAGGAATCCGACGTGAAGCGCCGAACCCACCACGACCGTGCCCACCGCCACGGGCAGGAGCGCCAACGCCAGAACGATCCCACGACGGTCCGTGGCGGCACGGGACGCGATGCTGGTCGGCTCACCTTCGATCGGCATCAGCAGCCAGGCCACGAAGTAGGCCCCCGCGCCGAACCCGCCGGCCAGCGCCAGCAGCACCAGGCCGACCCGAATGACGGTGACGTCGATCCCGAGGCGCCTCGACAGCCCGCCGGCAACCCCACCTAAGAGACGGTCTTCGTGTGAACGGCGCCACGGGCCGCGCCTGGCCCGCCGCCCAAGGTGGCGCCCACGCGCCGAGTGCCACCCCGGGGTCGTCCATAGACCCTTGGGGGGCGCCCAGCCGTCCGGTCGCGGACCGGCCGGCGGGCCGAGTCGGCCCGGCGACGCGTCCTTTGGCCCCGAAGCGCGCTCGGGTCCCGTGTCCGGCGCAGGAACGAGGGAATCGACAGGGTCCGAGATACCTCGATGATCGCGCCCCTCGGCCGGTGTGACCATCGGGGATCTCCCTGACCGGGACCCCCCGTGGTCAGGGTCGACTCGGGGCGATTCCCGATACCGCCGGCCGGCCGGCCGGCTCATGATCGAGTCATGGAACTTACGACTCACGCTACCGACACCACGAACCCCAGCCGCTCCGACGTTCGCTGCAGGGACGCCTGATTGCCGGAGTGGCCGGCGGGCTGGCCGACCACTTCGACGTCGACGTGGCCATCGTGCGGATCGTCCTCATCGCGCTGGGGCTCACCGGCGGGCTCGGCGTCCCCTTGTACGTGGCCGCGTGGCTCCTCGTCCCCGAGGAGGGATCCGACCACGCCGTCGCCGACGAGCTGCTGGCCAATCTCCACCGAACGTGAGCGGCGACCCGAGCTTCGACAAGACCGAGACCCGCTCGAAAGGAGAGGGCATGGCCTGCAGACCCTCCACACCCTGGTATTCCACCCGATCGAGCCGCCTGGCCGACCCCAACATGCGGGTCGGAGATGCCGAACGCAACCAGGTCGCCGACGCGCTCTCTCAACACTTCTCCGACGGCCGCCTCGACGCCTCGGAGCTGAAGGACCGGCTCGACCAGGCCATCTCCGCCAAGACCCGCGGGGACCTGTCGGGGCTGATGACCGACTTGCCGGCCTTGACCCCGACGGGGCACCCGCCCAGGCGCCGGTCGGCGGGTCACACTGTGGGTCGCCCTGGTGGGGCTCCTCATCGCGATCTCGGTTTCTTGGCAACAGACGCCCTGGCCATGGTTCCCCCGCGTGCCGTGGCTCGTCGTGGCAGTGGTCGTCCTGCTCGTCTGGCGTCGATCCCGACGCCACCGTGAGGGCCGGGCCGGCCCCTAGAGCTCTTTTTCGGGCAGCCGCTCGACGTTCACGTCCCGGAACGACACCACCCTGACCGAGGGCACGAATCGGGCCGGGCGGTACATGTCCCAGACCCAGGCGTCGGTCATCTCGATCTCGATGCAGGGCGGCGAGGTCTCCGATCGCACGTGCAAGGAGACCTCGTTGGCCAGGTAGAAGCGGCGCTCGGTCTCCACGACGTAGGAGAACATCGGGAGCACCGCCCGGTACTCCTGGACCAGTGCGAGCTCGATCTCGGCCTCGTACTGCTCGAGTTCTTCCTCGCTCAACGGAAGACCCGGGGGGCCGTCACGGCCGGGCGGTGCGCCGTTCTTTGATCTTGGCAGACTTCCCCGCCCGGTCCCGCAGGTAATAGAGCTTGGCCCGGCGCACGTCCCCGTAGGTGGCCACCTCGAGCTTGGCGATGCTCGGAGAATGCACCGGGAAGGTCCGCTCGACGCCGACCCCGAAGCTCACCTTGCGCACGGTGAAGGTCTCGTGGATCCCCGAACCCTGGCGCCGGATGACCGCACCCTGGAAGATCTGGACCCGCTCCCGGGTGCCCTCGACGACCCTCACGTGGACCTTCACGGTGTCGCCGGGACGAAAGTCCGGGATGTCGTCGCGCAGGCTGTCGCGGTCGATGATCTCGGTGGGGTGCATGGGGGTCCTTGTCGCGCCAGTCGCCTGGTCAGGCGGCGAGTGATGGGGGGCCGTCGGCCCGGCTACCCATGGTAGCCGTGGTCAGCGAGCAGGCGCCCCTCGCCGGCCTCCGACAGCAGCGTCACCTCGTCGGCGCTGAGCCCGCCCCGGGCCTCGATCAGGTCCGGCCGCTGCTCGAGGGTGCGCCGGAGCGCCTGTGCCCGCCGCCACCGCTCGACCGCCCCATGGTCGCCCGAGAGGAGCACGTCGGGGACCCCCCAACCCCGGAACTCGGCCGGCCTCGTGTACTGGGGGTACTCGAGCAGGCCCCCGGCAAAGCTCTCCTCGAGCGGGGAGTCGAGGTTCCCGAGCACGCCGGGCACGAGACGCAGCACCGCCTCGATGACCACCAGCGCGGCGGCCTCTCCCCCGGCCAACACCACGTCACCGACCGAGAGCTCCCCGTCGACCAGGTGGTCGCTGACCCGCTGATCGACGCCCTCGTAGCGACCGCAGAGAAGCGAGAAGCCGGGGGACGACGCGAGCTCTCGCGCCACCGCCTGGTCGAACCGCCGCCCGCCCGGGCTGAGCAACAGCAGCGGGCGCGGCAGGCCGCCGTCGGCGTCGGCCGCCTCCACCGCCGCGAACAGCGGCTCGCACATGAGCACCATCCCCGGGCCGCCACCGAACGGCGAGTCGTCGACCGAGCGGCGGGCGTCGCTCGCCGCGGCCCGAAGGTCGTGCACCCGCAGCTCCACCACACCGCGGTCGCGACCACGTCCCAACAGGCTGGCCGAGCAGTAGGCCTCGACCAGGTCGGGGAAGATCGTGAAGACGTCGACGCGCACGGCCGCTCAGTCAAGGAGGCCGTCGGGGATGTCGACGACCACCCGCTCGCCCGGTGTGTGGGAGACCACGAAGCGCAGCGGGACCAGGCCACCGTCGGCCAAGACCAACAGATCGCTGGCCGGGTTGGCCTCCACGGCCGCGACCACGCCGAGGTGCCGACCGTCACTCGACTCGACGTCGGCGCCGACCAGCTCGTGAACCCACAGCGTCCCGGGTCGTTCGATCGGCTGCGCCCGAAGCACCAGGCCGCGCAGCGCCTCGGCGGCCTGGCGATCGTGCACCCCCTCGAAGCGCACCAGATGACGGCCCTGATGGGGCCGGGAGGCGACCACGGTCAACGGGCCGCGGTCGCTCGAGAGCACCGAGCCCTCCTCGAGACGCGAGTCCTCGGTCCACAGATCGACGCGCACCTCACCGGCCAGCCCGTGGGCCTTGCCGATCCGGCCGATCTCGAGCTCGACCGGTTGGCTCCCGGGGGGCGCCGGACCCACCCCCGAGACCACCTCAGTCGTCGACGATGTCGACGCTCACCTGCGTGCCGTCGCGCGCGCCAGCCGCGCCGACCAGCGTCCGGATGGCCTGGGCGGTTCGACCGCGCTCGGCCGATGACCCGGCCCATGTCCTCGGGGGCGACGTGCACCCGGAGCACCACCGATCCCCGGCGGTTCTCGGCCTCGATGACCACCGAGTCGGGCTCGTCGGCCAGCGAGCGGGCGATGTAGGTCAGCACGGCCACCGGCACCGAGTCGTCACTGCGGTTGCCGACCATGTCGTCGCGGTCATCGGCGACACCCTCGCCCAGCGCGTTGACGTCGCCGACTTCGTAGTCGACCTCTTCTTCGATCTCTTCTTCGTCGTCGAGCTCGTCGTCGAGCTCGTCACCGGCGATCGTGTTGACGTCGCCGGCTTCGTAGTCGTCGTTGCTCACTTGGCCTTCCCCGCGGTGAACTCGTCCCACGCCCCCGAGGTCTTGAGCAGGCGCTCGACCCGCTCGGTCGGTTGGGCACCCTGACCCAGCCACTTGAGCGCCTTGGCGTTGTCGATGATGACGACGGCTTCGGGCTCGGCGGCCGACTTGCCCCTCGGCGCGTACGTCCCGAGGATCTCGAGGAAGCGGCCGTCGCGCGGCGAACGGCTGTCCGCCGCCACCACCCGGTAGGTCGGCTGCTTCTTCTTTCCCATCCGCACAAGGCGGAGCTTCACTGCCACCGATTCGTTCCTCCGTAGGTGCTTGCGACCGGATCCGAGCGGGCGAGACCACCCTCGATCGGTCGGCTTCTGGTGTCGCCGGACATGCCGACCGCCCGCACGGCCCCGGATCGATGCCCAGGACCGCTCCGACCGACCATTCTCGCAGATACGGGCGGTCCTCCGCCCACCCGGGGGTGTCCCGAGGTCACCGGCCCTTGGGCGGGGTGACCCGGCCGCCCTTCTTCTTGTTGCGGCCGCCGCGACCTTTGGCTCCGCCGACCGGTGGGCGCACCTCGGATTTGGGGGCGGCCCCGGCCCTTCCGCCCAGCATCTCGGCCAGCGAGTCTTCGGCACTCCCGCCGCCCAGGCCCCGGGCGGCGGCCAGCCGGCCCAGGCGGCCGCCCGGGGCACCCCCGAGCGCGCCCGGACCCATCCCGCGCATCATCTTCTGCATCTCTTTGAACTGCTTCAAGCAGCTGGTTGACCTCCTGGGTGGAGGTGCCGCTCCCCCGCGCGATGCGGACCCGGCGGGACCCGTCGACCACCACCGGATCGGCCCGCTCGGTCGGGGTCATCGAGCGCACGATGGCCTCGATGCGCGAGACCTGCTTGTCGTCGATCTGGTCGGCCGCCTGACGGATCTCCTTGGACATCCCGGGCATGAGCCGCAGGATGCCCCCCGAACGAACCCATCTTTTGGACCTGGTGGAGCTGCTCTAAGAAGTCGTCCAGGGTGAAGCGGCCCGACATCAGCTTGTCGGCCGAGCGCGCCACCACCTCTTGGTCCATCGTCCGCTCGGCCTGCTCGATCAGGGTGAGCATGTCGCCCATGCCGAGGATCCGGTCGGCCATGCGGTCCGGGTGGAACAGGTCGAGGTCGCCCAGCTTCTCCCCGGTGGAGGCGAACACGATCGGTCGGCCCACCACCTCTTTGACCGAGAGCGCCGCACCGCCCCGGGCGTCGCTGTCGAGCTTGGACAGGATCACCCCGTCGAGGGCCAGGGCCTCGTGGAACGCCCGGGCGGTCGCGACCGCGTCCTGACCGGTCATCGCGTCGATCACGAGGAACGTGTAGTGCGGCTCGGTGCGCAGCGAGATCCGCCGGACCTCGTCCATCAGCGCGTCGTCGATGCTCAGGCGGCCGGCGGTGTCGATGATGCAGACGTCGCGACCCAGCCGGCGCGCCTCTTCGACCCCGGCCACCGCGGTCGCCACCGGGTCCCCGGGCTGGCTGAACACGCTCACCTGCGCCGAGGCGCCGAGCACCCGCAGCTGCTCGACCGCCGCCGGACGCTGCAGGTCGGCGCCGACCAGCAAGGGGTTACGCCCCTGCTGCTTCCACCACTGGGCCAGCTTGGCGGCGGCGGTGGTCTTGCCCGAACCCTGGAGGCCGGCCAGCAGGACCACCGTCGGCGGTCGCGACGCGTAGGTGAGACGGAGCGTCTCGCCGCCCAGCGCGTCGATCAGCTGTTCGTGGACCGCCTTGATCACCTGCTGGCCCGGAGTGAGGGACTTGGCCAGGAGCTCGCCGCTGCAGCGCTCGCGGACCGCCTCTACGAAGTGGCGGGCCACCCCGAGCTCGACGTCCGCGTCGAGCAGCGCCGTGCGGATCTCACCCAAGGCCTCGTCGAGGTCGGCGGGGGTGATACGGCCCCGGCTCCGCAGCCGACCCGCGACGCGCTCGAGGCGTTCGGAGAGGGCGTCGAACATGGAATGTTCAGGCTACCGGAGCTCTAGAGGCCGACCAGCGCGTCGACGAAGGACTCCGGGTCGAACGCGATCATGTCCCCGGGTCCCTCGCCCACACCGACCAGCTTCACCGGCAGCCCCAGCTGCCGCTCGATCGCGATGACGACGCCCCCCTTGGCCGTCCCGTCGAGCTTGGTCAGCACCACCCCGGTGACCCCCACCGCCTCGGTGAACTCGCGGGCCTGGGCCAGCGCGTTCTGGCCGGTCGTCGCGTCGAGCACCAGCAGCACCTCGGTGACACGGCCCGGCTCGCGGTCGGCCACCCGGCGGATCTTGCGGAGCTCGTCGACCAGGTTGACCTTGGTGTGCAGGCGTCCCGCGGTGTCGGCCAGCACCAGATCGTTCCCCCTCGCCCTGGCCCGCTGGACGGCGTCGAAGACCACCGAGGAGGGATCACCGCCCTCGGCGCCCCGCACGATCTCGGTCCCGGCCCGCTCGGCCCACAGGGCCAGTTGGTCGGCGGCAGCGGCCCGGAAGGTGTCGCCGGCCGCCAGCAGGACCGAACGGCCCCCGATCCGTTGGGCCAGCGCGACCTTGCCCACGGTGGTCGTCTTGCCGACCCCGTTGACGCCCACGAACAGCCAGACGTTGACCACCCCCGGCTGGTCGTCGAAGCGCAGCGCCCGATCGGGGTTCTCGGCGAGGATCGCCACCAGTTGCTCGCCCAGCGCCCCGAGCACGCCCTCGGCGCCGTCGCGCCCGGCCTGGCTCCGGCGCAGCCCGGCCACCAACGCGTTCGTCGTGTCGACCCCGACATCCGCGCGCAACAGCGCGTCTTCGGCCGCCGCAACGGCGGCCGCCACCTCGGCGCGTCCGCCCAGCGCTCGCAGCGGCGCGAACAGCCCGCGGGTTCGGCCCAGCCGGTCGCGCAGGGCCGGCGGTTGGATCGCCGGCGCGGCGACGCCCGGCGCAGACTCAGCCTCGACGCTCTCGCTGGGTTCGAGATGCGGTGGAGCGGTGCCCGGTGCAACGGTTCGTGGTGGTGCGGTGTCGGCCTTCGCGTGCTCGACGAACGCGGCGGCGCCCGACGACGATGGTCGCCGACAGCACGAGGACCACCACCACGGCCAGGACGATCCACAGTGCGATCACGGAGTCCGGAGCCTACCGGGGCGCGCCGGACCGACTGGTTGGTCCCGTCGGTTCAGGACGCGGCCCGCTCGGTGCGGTCGGTGCGGTCCTCCACCCGCTGGCTGACCACCTGGGAGGACCCGCCGGGGGCCATGGTCACGCCGTAGAGGGCGTCGGCGGCCTCCATGGTGCGCTTCTGGTGCGAGACGATGATGAGCTGGGCCTCGTCGCGGAACTCGTGGACCATGTCCAAGAACCGGTGCAGGTTGACGTCGTCGAGCGCCGCCTCCACCTCATCCATGAGGTAGAAGGGCGACGGCCGGCTCTTGAACACCGCGAACAGGAACGCCAGCGCGGAGAGCGACCGTTCCCCGCCCGAGAGCAGCGAGACCCGGCGCACGTTGCGTCCGGCCGGCCGGATCTCCATGTCGACCCCGGTGTTGAGCAGGTCCTCGGGCTCGGTGAGCACGAGCCGCCCGGTGCCGCCGGGGAACAGCGTCGAGACGAGGGTCGAGAAGTGCTCGTTCACGTCGGCCACCGCCGAGGCGAACGTCTCGGCGATCTCCTGGTCGAGCGTGCGGACGACCTCTTGGAGCTCCCGGCGGGCCGACCGCACGTCGTCGGTCTGGGTCTCGAGCTCTTTGTGACGCTCCTCGAGGGTGCTCAGCTCCTCCAGTGCCAGTGGGTTGATCGGGCCGAGGCGGGCCAGCTTGGCCGACAGTTGGTCGGCGTGCTCGGTCGCCGAGACACCGGCCGGCAGCTCGGGGCACCCCACCGCGATCACCTCGGCCGGTGTGGCCCCGAACTGCTGACGAACCATCTCGGTCAACGACTCGATCCGCACCTCGACCTCTGCGGCGTCGTGGTCGAGCACCCGGGCCTGGTCCCGCACCTCCCCCAGCCGTTGCTCGACCGTTGAGCGGTCCCGATGCAGCGACTCGAGGCGCTCGCCGCCGGCCCGGACCGCCTCGATCTGGTGTCGGTAGTCGGCGTCGAGGGCCCGCTGGACCTCATCGAGCCGCGCCCGCTCGAGCGCCACGACGCCCGAGAGCCGGTCGACCGCGCGGACGTCGGCCTCCAGGCGCAGGCGACGGGCCGCCGCGGCCTCGCGCTCTTCGCCGTGCCCCGACAGCCGCCGCTCGACCTCGGCCAGTCGGGCGGCCAGCATCCGTTGGCGCTCGGCGAGCCCCGCTGCCACCAGCTCGGTCCGCTGCCTGGCCTCGGCCAGCTCGGCCCGGCGCACCTCAAGGGCCCGCCGACCCACCTCGGCGTCGGCTGCCCGCTGCCCGGCGGCCACGAACGCGACCTCCAACCCGGGGAGCGACCCCTCGTACTCGGCCAGCACCCGGGCCTCGTTGGTGGCCGACGCCGCGACCTCGTTGTGGGTGCGGCGGACGTCCTCGAGCTCGGTCTCGAGGCGCGCCCGGTCGTTCAGGATCCGGTTCCGATCCGCCTCCAGCGCCGCGGCCTCGGCGAGGTGACGGTCCAGACGGCGGGTCGCGCTCACCGCGTCGTTGCGGGCCTCCTCGAACGCGGCCCGGGCCCGGTCGAGCTCGGCCGTCGCCGCCTCGGCGTCGGCCGCCGCCACCACGGCGCGCGACTCGGCTTCTTCGACCGCCGTCACGGTCACCAGCCGGGTCGTAGACCGGGCGCGCCAGCCGCTCCGGGCGAAGCGGTCCCCCTCGGTGGTGACCACCACCAGGTCGGGACGGTCGAGGGCCAGGTCGATGGCGCGTTCCCATCCCTCCACGGCCACGGCCGCCCCGAGCACCGCGTCGAGGACGGAGTCGAGCGGCCCACCGCCGCCCCGGCGGGTCCGAACGTGGGGGCGCAGCGGCTCGGCGCCCTCGGGCACATCGGGGAGTTCGCCCCACGGCGTCGCTCCCTCGGGGGCCGGGAGGACCGCGCCCGAGGTCCCCTGGCTGCGCAGCCGGCCCAGCGCGTTCTTGGCCGCCCGCCGCCCCTCGACCACCACCGCCGCCATGGACGCACCGACGGCCGCCTCGAAGGCCGACTCGAAGCCCGGGTCGATCTCGACCAGCTCGATCAACGCCCCGACGACACCCTCGCCGCCGCTCAGCATCTCGCGGCCACCGGACCCCTGTAGCTCCTGGAGGGCCCGCGACAACGCCTCGGCGCGGGCGGCCGAACGGTGCCGCTCCTGCTCGGCCGCCGCCACCGTTCGCTCGGCCACCGCCGCGTCGCGCTTGGCGTCGGCCGTGACGGCCTCGGCACCGGCCGCGTCGGCCTCGAGTTGCGTGGCCCGCTCGGCCAGCGAAGCGCGCGTGGCCTCGAGGGCGTCGGCGGCCTCGGCCAGCTCGATGTCTCGGTTCCCCAGCCCGGCGATGCGGCGCTCCAGCGAGCGCAGGCCGGCCTGGGCCTGGTCGCCGGTCCTTCGCAGCACCTCGACCCGGGCCCTCGTCACCTCGAGGGCCTCTTCGGCCGCCGCGATGTCTCCACGGTCGCCCCACTCGCCCAGATGGGCCTGCTCGTCGGCGGCCAGCTCGGCGTCCGCCCGGGCCAGGGTGTCGAGCTCGGGGGCCATGGCGAGCGACTCGGACTCGGTCGCCGCCATCTCGGCGCCGAGGCGCGCCGCCTCGGCCTCCAAGGTGGACACGACGTCGACGTCGGCGGCCGCGTCGAGCGACACCGCCAAGGACCGCCGGCGCTCGTCGAGCACGTGCTTGGTGCCTCGGGTCCGCTCGAGCAGCGCCCGGACCCGGCCGAGGGCGGCCGCGAGGTCCTCCTCTCGGCGCGAGGCCAGCTCGGCCGCGGCGGCCGACGCCGCCCGGTCGAGTTCGGCCAGGGTCCCCTGCAGCTCGCTCTCCTCGTCGCGCAGCGCCCCCAAGGCGCCCGCCGTCACCCGGCCGCGCTCGGTCAGCCCGGCCAGCTCGACGCCGGCCAGGTGCTGGCGGAGCTCGGTGAGCTCGGCGGCCAGGCTGGAGTGGCTGCGGGCCGCCGTGGCCTGGCGCTCCAGGGGGCGGATCTGGCGGCGCACCTCCCGCACCAGGTCGCCCAGTCGTTCGAGGTTCTCCTGGGTCGCCGCCATCCGGCGCTCGGCCCGCTCGCGGCGCTGGCGATGCTTGCGGACCCCGGCCGCGTCCTCGATGATCGCCCGGCGATCCTCGGGGCGCGCGTTCAGCACGGTGTCGAGCTGGCCCTGGCCGATGATCATGTGCTGCTGGCGGCCGACGCCGGTGTCGCTCAGGAGCTCTTGGATATCGAGCAGGCGGCATGGTGCCCCGTTGATCGCGTACTCGCTCTCGCCCGAGCGGAACAGGGTCCGGGTGATGGTCACCTCGGCCATGTCCAAGGGGAGCTTGCCCGAGGAGTTGTCGATCGTGAGCGACACCTCGGCCCGGCCGAGGGGGGGCCTGGTCGAGCTCCCGGCGAAGATGACGTCGGCCATGGTGGCCGACCGCAACGAGCGGGGACCCTGGGCGCCCAGCACCCAGGTGACGGCATCGACGACGTTGGACTTGCCGCTGCCGTTGGGGCCGACGACGACCGTGACACCCGGCTCGAACTCGAGGACAGTGGGGTCGGCGAAGGACTTGAAACCCTTCATGCCGAGGGACCGCAGGAACATCGAGGCGACCCTACCAACCCGCAGGCGCCGACCAACGGACGTGACGGTCCGCGGAGCGAGCGTTCAGACCTGGCAGTGCTCGCAGTAGAAGGTGGAGCGGCCCCCGGTCTTGGTCCGGACGATCAGGTTGCGGCACCGCCGGCACGGCTGGCCCTCGCGGTCGTAGACCTGGTGCTGGCCCTGGTAGTCGCCCACCTCACCGAACAGGTCCCGGTACTGCTCGTCGGCCAGCGACGAGCCGCGGTGCTTGATCGCCTCGGCCAGGGTCTCGACCATGGCCCGGTAGAGGCGCCGGGCCTCGGTCGCCGACAGGCTGTCGCTGAGCCGGTCGTATCGCAACCCCGACGCGAACAGGATCTCGTCGGAGTAGAGGTTCCCGATCCCCGCGGCGAACTGCTGGTCCATGAGCAGCGCCTTGATGCCGCCGTGGCGCGACCGCATCATGATGGCGAAGCGCTCCCAGCTCATGACGTCCTCGACCGGGTCGAAGCCCAGGTGGGCCAGCTCGGGGACGGCCTGGCGGATCGGCACGGTGGCGGCCGGTGACGCACCGTTGACCGACGACGAGGAGGCCGGCTTGTCCCCCTCGCCGGTCGTCGCGCCCGAGATGAACATCTCGCCGAAGGTGCGGGGGTCGACGTAGCGGAGCTCGCCCGCCTGGGTGAAGGTGATCACCACGTGGGTGTGCTTGGGTTTGGGTTCCTTGGCGCTCTTCACCCGGAGCAGCT
This sequence comes from uncultured Acidimicrobiaceae bacterium, assembly GCA_963804255.1. Taxonomy (GTDB): domain Bacteria; phylum Actinomycetota; class Acidimicrobiia; order Acidimicrobiales; family RAAP-2; genus Palsa-461. The sequence continues at coordinate 886,263 of CAWDPK010000006.1, forward strand.
GGCCGCTCATCCCGAGGTGGACGACGAGGGTCGCGCCGTTGTCGAGGTTGACGAGCAGGTACTTGCCGAGGCGTCCGACGCCCTTGATGGAACGGCCCTCGAGCAGCGCCCGGAAGTGCTTGGCGCTCGGGTGGCGGCGCACCGAGCGCCCGTTGGCCACCGAGACGAGCTTCACCTTGCGCCCGACCACCTCTTTGGACAGGTCCTGGCGGAGGGTCTCGACCTCGGGGAGCTCAGGCATCGTCGAGCCTCGCCAACGCGTCGGCCGCCGCCGCCTGCTCGGCGTCCTTCTTGGAGGTGCCCTCGCCCGAGCCACGCGGGGTCCCGGCCACGAAGACCTGGGCCCGGTAGCGGCGGCCATGGTCGGGCCCCGAGCCCTCGATCACGTAGACCGGCACCCCGCCGCCGCTGCGCACGGTGGCCTCCTGGAGCCGGCTCTTGTGATCGAAGTCGTCGGGCTCGGCGGCCGCGCGCGGCGATGCGTTCGCCGAGCAGCCGCAGCACGAGGGCGCGGGCGGGGGCCCACCCGGCGTCGAGGTAGATCGCGCCGATCAGGGCCTCGGTGGCGTCGGACAGAAGCGACCCCTTGGCGCGCCCGCCCGAGGATTCCTCGCCCTTGCCGAGCAACAGCACGGCCCCGACTTGCAGGTCCTCGGCCACCCGGGCCAGCACGCGGGCGTTGACGACGGCCGAGCGCACCTTGGCCAGCTGGCCCTCGGCGAACTCGGGGTAGGTGGCGTAGCAGTGTTCGGCCACCACCAGACCCAAGACGGCGTCGCCCAGGAACTCGAGTCGCTCGTTGGAGGCGCTGCCCTCGCGTTCGGAACACCAGCTGCGGTGCGAGAGCGCCTGGTGCAAGAGCGACCAGTCGTTGAAGCGGTGTTCAAGCCGGTCCGCCAACGCCCGCTCGCCGGCCGCACCGTCGAGATCCAGGAGGTCGAGCGGCCGGGGGCCGCTCACCGAGGTGGCTTGCGTCGCCTCGATCAACCGGCTCCGAGCTTGGCGACCACGTAGTCGACCGCATCGCGGACGGTGCGGAGGTCTTCGAGATCCTCGTCCTCGATCCGAAAGCCGACCGTCCGCTCCCCCAGTTCCTCCTCCAGCGCCTCGACGAGCTCGATCAGGGCCAGGGAGTCCGCGTTCAGATCCTCGGCGAACGACGCCGTCTCGGTGATCGAGGTCGGATCGGTCTCCAAGATGTCGGCCAGCTGGTCACGGATGAGCTCGAACACGCCCTGGCGGTCGAGCGGGGGCCGGTCGATATGGGTCTCTGCGGGCACAAGAGCTCCTGCACGCTGCGGATATGGCACCCCATCTTACCGGGATCCAACCTGTCTCGGCGTGGTCTCGCGACCCCAAATTCGCCCTTGTGCCGATGAACACCCAGTTCAAGGGGGTGATCGGGGCTCGAGAGACCGGAAGGGCCGGCGGGGCGGGGGGAATCCCGCCGGCCCTTCGATCGTGCCTGGCCAGATCGTGCCTGGCTAGATCGTGCCTGGCTAGATCGTGCCTGGCTAGATCGTGCCCAACTAGGCGGCCTCGGCGACCATCTCGGCGGCGAACCCGGCCACCGCCTCCGTCCGGGCACCCCGAGGTGTCCCACGCAAGAGGGCGGCCGTGAGCACGAACGCCACCGCGATCATGACCGTGCTCACCTCGAAGGCACGGGTGTAGCCGTGCACCGTCGCCACCGGGATGACCCGAGATGCCGCGGCGGCACCCAGGCCCCGGGCGTGCGCGGCCAGGTAACCGGCCGCGGCCGAGCTGGCCACGGTGTTCAACAGGGCGATCCCGAGCGACCCCCCGACCTGCTGGGTCGCGCCGACCAGGGCGCTGGCCACGCCCGCATCGCCCTGGTCGACCCCGAGCAGGGCGGTGCTGTTCATGGGAACGAAGGCCAGGGCCAGCCCGAGGCTCATCACGATCTCGGCCGGCAGCACCCCCGAGACGAACGTGCTGGCCACGCCGAGGCGGGTGAACAACAAGAGCCCGGCGATCGTGAGGACCAACCCGGCCAGCATGAGCGCGCGCGGGCCGAGCCGTGGGAGCAGCTGGCTGGCCACGGTGGCCCCGAAGATGATGCCCCCCGACAGCGGCAGGAAGGCGAAACCGGTCTTGAGCGCCGAGTAGTGCTGGGTGGCCTGAAGGAAGTAGGTGAGGAACAGGAACGTCCCGAGCATGGCGATCCCGACGAAGAACGATGCCAGGAAGGCACCACCCCGGTGGCGATCGAGGATCACCCGCAGTGGCAGGATCGGGTGGGTGGCCCGCAGCTCGGTGGCCACGAAGGCGATCAGGGCCACCGCCGCGCCGGCCAGCAGGCCGACCGTCACCTTGGCGCCCCAACCGTCGGTGCCGGCGGTGGTGAACCCGTAGACGAGGAGGAACATCCCCGTCGTGACGAGCGCCGCGCCGCGCAGGTCATAGCCCGCCTCGTGACTCGACCCGGCTCTCTTCGAGCACCCGCCGGACCGCGACGGCCGACACCAGCGCGATCGGCACGTTGATGAGGAGCGTCCAGCGCCACGAGGCCAGATCGGTGAGCGTCCCGCCGAGGACCAATCCGATGGCGACGCCCCCGCCCGCCACCGCGGCGTAGACGCCGAACGCCCGGGCTCGCTCGCGGGCTCTCGGTGAAGGTGACCGTGAGCAGCGACAGCGACGCCGGCGCCATCAGCGCCGCGAAGGCACCCTGGAGCGCCCGGGCGCCGAAGAGCATCGCCGAGGTCTGGGCCAGGCCGCCCAACGCCGAGGCGGTGGCGAAGCCGAGGAGACCGATCTGCAGCATGCGCCGGCGACCCAGGTAGTCGGCGAGCCGGCCACCGAGCAACAACAGCGTCCCAAAGACGAGCGTGTACGCGGACAACACCCACTGGCGGTCGAGCGCCGAGATGTGCAGCGCCCGCTGGGCCGACGGCAGGGCCACGATGATCACCGAGGTGTCGAGGACGATCATCAGCTGGGCCACCGCGATCACGACCAGTGCCCAGGTCTTCCGGTCGGTTCCGCCGGTGCGCTCGCCTGCTCGGGCTTCGACGTCGACGGCGGCCATCGAGGCACCTCCTGGGTGGTCGTTTCCCCGATCCATCCAGCTCAGGGGCTTGACATCTGCCCGCCAGGTGTATAATCGGAGTGGTAGTTCCCTTTAGAGACACTATACGGAACGCCAGTTCCGGTTGTCAAGGCCCAGCCGGCGCTCGGGGGGAACGGGTCACCGCCAGCAGAGAGGGAGCGGCGATGGACAGGGGCGGGACATCGATTGACGAGCTCGTCGACGCGGGTGCCGCGCGACCGATGCGCGCCGACGCGGTCAAGAACCGCCAGCGCATCTTGGACGCCGCCGCCGAGGTGTTCGCCACCAAGGGCGTCTCGGTGCCGATCGACCTGGTGGCCGCGCGGGCCGGGGTGGGCGTCGGGACCCTCTACCGGCACTTCCCCAACAAAGAGGCGCTCTTCGAGGCGATCGTCCTCACCAAGGTCGAAGGCCTGGTCACCGAGGCTCGCAACGCCGCCACCGCCGAGGACCCCGTCGGAGCGTTGTTCGCCTTCGTCCGTCTGTTCGCGGCCGAGGCGGCGATGAAGCACGACCTCTTCGACGCCCTGGGTTCGGCCGGCATCGACATCAAGTCCCGCTGCGCCACGCGGCATCGAGGAGCTCGAGAGCGGCATCGACCAACTCCTGTCTCGGGCCGTGGCCACCGGAACGGTCCGCGACGACGTGCCCGGACACGAGGTGGTGGGCCTCGTCGTCGGCATGTGCGACGCCGCCGAACGCCTAGGCGGCGGCGCCGACTCGGTGCAGCGTTTGATCGGCGTGGTCTGCGAGGGCCTCCGCAAGCACGCCCCGCAGCGTTAGGGAACGCCCGGCTCAGTCCGGCGCGCCGATCAACCCGGCCAATCGGCCCGACAGGTCGGCCTTGGCCAGGTCGTGGGCGACGTGGAGCGCGTTGGCGATCGCCACCGCCGACGAAGACCCGTGGCTGATCACGCAGACGCCGTCGACACCGAGGAGCATCGCACCTCCGGTGTTCTCGGGGTCGAGCTCGGCCGCCGCGCCGAGCAGGTGCGGCAGCAGGACGTCGCCGGCCGCCCTGGTCGCCTCGTCGTGACCCAACACCTCGAGGACGAGGCGCATGGCGAAGCGGAGCGCACCCTCGGCCGTCTTCAGCGCGACGTTGCCGGTGAACCCGTCGGTGACGACGACGTCGGCCGGGCACCCGAGCAGGTCCCGACCCTCCACGTTGCCGATGAACCGGACGCCCTCCACCCCCGCCGCCAGCAGCGCGTGGGTCTCCTTCACGAGCGGGGTGCCCTTGGTCGGCTCCTCACCGATCGACAACAGGGCGGTCGAGGGGTCGGCGATCCCGTAGCGCTCCGTGGCGAAGACCGAGGCCATCTGGGCGAACTGGACCAGCATGGCCGGCTTGCACTCGACGTTGGCCCCCGCGTCGACCAGTACCGCCGGTGCTCGTCCCGGCCGCGGCATCGGCGTGGCGATGCAGGGGCGGGCGACCTTGGGCAGGCGCCCCATCCGGAGCAGCGCCGAGGCCATCGTCGCCCCGGTATTCCCCGCCGACACCATGGCCGACGCCCGGCCGTCGCGGACCAGCTCGGCGATCCTGACCAGGGAGGAGTCCTTCTTGCGCCGGACCCCCTGGGTCGGATCCTCGGCCATCTCGATGACCTCGGTGCAGGCGATCAGCTCCAGGCCGAGGGTGTCGCCGACCAGCTCGGGCAGTCCCACGAGGACGACCGGCACCCCGTCGTCGGCGGCCTGGCGGGCCCCGGCCACGATCTCTTGGGGGGCCTTGTCCCCACCCATCGCGTCGAGGGCGACGGGCAGCGATCCCAGCGCGTCGGCCGAGGGACGCTCCCGGTCGCGGGCCAAATCAGTCGACCTCGACCGCCGTCCGGCCCTTGTACCAACCGCAGTTCGGGCACACCACGTGGGGGACCTTCACGGTCTGACAGTGCGGGCAGACGCTGCGGGCCGGGCGGAACAGCCTCCAGTTGGCGGCCTGGCGGCTGCGGCCCTTGGCCTTCGAGCTTTTCTTCTTCGGGACGGCCATCGTGGGTCTCCAGGGTCGTTCGATCGGGCGGCCCGGTCGGGCACCGCCGCCGGTCGTGCAGCCCGACCCGCCGAGCGGGCCGGGCGAACCTCCAGGGGCGACGCCTCAGGAGGTGGACCGGAGCACGTCGAGGCTAGCCCAACGGAGGTCCGGCGGCGCCACGCAGTCGCATTGCTCCTCGTTGCGGTCGATGCCGCAGTGCGGACACAGGCCGAGACATTCCTCCCGACACAGCGGCGCCAGCGGGAGCTCGCCCAGGATCGCCTCGTGCACCATCAGGCCGAGGTCGATCATCTCGTCTTCGATCGGGTACGCCTCCTCGTCCTCGGGCTCGCCTCGGGGCGGGGAGTCGCAGTAGCGCTCCTTGATCGAGATGTGGAGCCGACCTTCGACCACCGCGGTGCACCGGCGGCACACCCCGACCCAGGGGGCCCCGATGGTCCCGGTCACCATGACCCCGCCGTCGAAGGACTCGAGGACGAATTCGCAGTCGGCCTCGCCGCCCTCGGGCACCGCGCTGTCGGCCGCCGTGGCGGGTGCCAGCACGTCGAGATCAAGCGGCGTCCGATGCATCTCCCTGGCCGTCGTCCCGAGGGAACGACGAAGCGAGACGACAGGGACCACCAACGGGCCGACAGCCACGACAGGCCTCCTAGGTTCGGTCTTGGTCGAAGAAACTTTCACCCTCTAACTCTTCGGCATCGGTCGCAGGGGTCTGAGCGGGACGCTGGCGTTCGGCCGGCGATGAGATCGCCTGGAGCTTCTGGCGGCCCGAACGGACCGTCTTGATGGTTCGATCGAGGACGATCTCCATTCCGGCCAGGCGCTGGTCGCAGTAGTCCTCGGTTTCGTGGCGCATCCGCCGGGCCTCCTCGTTGGCGTCGTCGAGGATCCTCTGGGCGACCCGGTTGGCCTGGCGGACGATCTCGGTCCGGGCGATCATCCGCTCGGCCTGGGCACGGACCTCGTCCATGAGCGCCTGGGCCTCGCGGTCGCGCTCGGCCATGAACTCTTCTCTTTCCTTGAGCAACCAGCGAGCCTCGCGCAGCTCGTCGGGCAATCGCTCCAGAGCGAGCGCGAGGAGCTGCACCAGGTCGTCGCGCGAGACGAGGACCGACGCAGAGAGCGGCATCGTCTTGGCCGAGTTGACCACGTCGAGCGAGCGCTCGATGAGCGCCTCGGCGTCGAGCCCGTCCAGTTGACTGTCGTGAGGGAAGTGGTCGTCCGGGGCGTCGGTCATGCCCCCTCCTTGTGCCCTCCATCAGCTTCGAGCTTCGCTGCGATGATGGCGGCCACCGGCTTGGGGACGAACGGGGAGACGTCGCCGCCGTAGGTGGCCACCTCCCGCAGCAGGCGCGACGCGATGAACGAGTGCGACGAGCTGGTCGGGATGAAGACCGTCTCGATGCCGGAGAGCTCGCGGTTCATCTGGGCCATCTGCAGCTCGTTCTCGAAGTCCGAGACCACCCGCAGGCCCCTGATGATCACCGACGCGCCGAGTTCGGCGGCGACCTCGACGACCAGGGTGCTCATGGACACGACCCTCACGTTGTCGATGTGCGAGATCGACTGGTCGATCATGGCGCGGCGGCTCTCCAGGTCGAAGAGCGCCTGGCTCTTCTGGGGATTGCGCAGCGCCGCGATCACCACCTCGTCGAAGATCCGAGCGGCCCGCTCGACGACTTCGAGGTGGCCGTTGTGGAAGGGATCGAAGGAGCCTGGGTAAAGGGCGATGGTCACGACCCGATCACACTCGGCGACGGCGCTTGGCGGACCACGGTCACGAGCGTACCGCCGTAGCGTCTCGACCTGGTCACCTCCCAGCCTGCCGGGACGGCGATCTCGTCGGCCGATTCCAAGATCGCGACATCGGCCTGGAGCCAGCCGAGCAGGGCCCCCCACTGGTCGAAGGCATACGGGGGGTCGCAGAACGCGAGGTCGAAGGGGGCCGAGCGCTCCAGCCACCCGGGCAGCTCGGCGCGAACGACCGTGGCCGGCTCGCCACCCAACCCCACCGCGGCGAGGTTGGTCCGGACCGCCTCCAAGGCCTCCGGGTCGTGGTCGACGAACGTCGCCGAGGCGGCCCCGCGCGACAACGCTTCGACACCCATGGCACCGCTGCCGCAGAAGAGATCGATGACGCCCAGATTGGTGACGCCGCCCATCGAGCCCAAGACGTTGAAGATGGCCTCTCGGACCCGGTCGCCGGTCGGGCGCACGCCAGCGGGAAGCCGGCCCGAGAGTCGTCTTCCACGGCTGCGGCCACCGATGACCCGCACGGACGACACCGTAGCGTGCGAGCCCGCCGCGTCAGGTGACGGTCGGCGCGGCGTTCGTTGGTTCATAGCGTCGGGTGGTTCATAGAGTCGGGTGGTTCAAGGAACCGGGCGGTTCAGGGAATGGCGATCGAAAGCCGCGTGGTGAACCACTCGGTCACCGAGCCCCTCGGGAAGAACCGCCACGCCACGTCCTCGATGGCCCCGAGCCGATCGGCCGCGTCGAGCCCGAGCTTGGCCAGAATCGATCGCGTCTGCACGGTCTGCATCCAGTGCTCGATCGGGACGGTCCACTCCCAACGGAACGCAAGGGCGACGACGTCGGAGAAGCCCCCCAACTCCACCAGGCTCGCCCGGTCGTCCTGGCGGACCCGGCCGCCGTAGCGGTCGATCCCGCACTCGGCCGCCAGTGCGTCGAAGAACGCTCCTTGGTCCTCGCTCACGTTCCACCACAGCGCCAGGCGACCGCCCGGCCCAAGGACCCGGCGGCACTCGACGGCCGCGTCGGGCATCCGGACCCAGTGCCACGCCTGGGCGCAGGTGACAAGCTCGGCCGCGCCGGTGGCGATCGGGAGGGCCTCGGCCCGGCCGAGCGTGGCCGGCAACGACCCCGACACGCCGCGGAGCGTACGCGCCATGGACAGGCTCGGATCCAGCGCCACCACCCTCGCCCCGCGCTCGGCCAGGGCACGCCCCGAGATGCCGGTGCCCGCGCCGACGTCGACGACGCGGCGCCCGGCCAGCGGGCCCACCACCCGCTCGATGGCGTCGTAGAGGGCGTCGGGGTAGCTCGGGCGGTGGGCCTGGTAGCCGTCGGCCACCGAGTCGAACACCGAGCCGGGATCGAAGCCGAGACCTGCGCAGTCGACCATGGTCAGCTCTTGAACAAGAACGCGGCGTCTTCGTCGTCGAGGATGAAGCGCACCTCGTCGAGCAGGGTCGGATGGTCCGAGAGGTCGGGATCGGCTTCGACGATCTCCTCGGCGACCCGGCGCGCGTGCTCGACCCAGTCCCGGTCGCGGCGAAGCTTGGCCAGCCGCAGCCCGCTCGACCCCGTCTGGCGCTCTCCCAAGATCGTTCCCTCCCCTCGCAACTCGAGGTCGACCTCGGCCAGCTCGAACCCGTCGGTGGTCCGCTCGACCGCCGACAGGCGAGCCGCGGCGTCTTCGGTCGCTCCTTCGCCAAAGAGATAGCACCAGCTGGGCAGCGAGCTCCGACCGACCCGGCCCCGAAGCTGATGGAGCTGGGCGATGCCGAACCGGTCGGCGTCCTCGACGACGATGACGGTGGCCTCCGGGACGTCGATGCCCACCTCGATCACCGTGGTGGCCACCAGCACCTGGATCTCGCCGTCTCGGAAGCGGTCCATCACTTCTTTCTTCTGGGCGGTCGGCATCTGGCCGTGCAGCAGACCGACGGACAATCCGGCCAGCACCCCGGTGGACAGGCGCTGGTGTTCGTCGACGGCCGACCGGGCCACCACCCGGTCGGACTCCTCCACCAAGGGGCAGACCACGTACGCGCGATGACCGGCGGCAACCTCGGTTCGCACCCGCTCCCAGGCCGCCGCCTCGTCCAGGCCGCCGCGCGCCCAGACGGTGGTGATCGGCGCTCGGCCGGGCGGCTGTTCGTCCACGACGGTCATGTCGAGGTCGCCGAACACCACCATCGCCGCAGTGCGCGGGATCGGGGTGGCCGTCATCACCAGCAGGTCGGGGTCGACGGTGGCCCCGAAGCCGGACTCCTCGATCCTCCCCTTGGCCCGGAGCTCGGCCCGTTGCTCCACTCCGAACCGGTGCTGCTCGTCGACCACCACCGCACCGAGGGAGCGGAACTGCACGTCCTCGGTCAACAGGGCGTGAGTGCCGATCACGATGTCCATCTCCCCCGAGGCGAGTTCGGTCACGATGCGGGCCCGCTCCTTGGCCGACACCTTGTTGGTGAGGAGCGCGACCGAGACCGGCCGGCGTCCCCCGAGCCGGCCCGGATCGACCACCTCCAGGCCGTCGGCCAGGGCGCGCACCCCCAAGAAGTGTTGATCGGCCAGGACCTCGGTCGGTGCCATCAGCGCGCCCTGATGACCGCCCTGGACGGCCGCCAGCATCGCACCCACCGCAACCACGGTCTTGCCCGATCCGACATCTCCTTGGAGCAGCCGGTGCATCGGGAGCGGCCCCGCCATGTCGCCGAAGATCTGTGCGAGCGCGCGGCGCTGGGCCGCCGTGAGGTCGAATGGGAGGGCCCCGATGAACCGCTCGACCAGGGTGGCGCCGCCGCCGAGCCGGCTCGCCGACAGCTCGTCCGCCGAGACGTAGTGGCGGATCGCGCGCGCGGCGCGCTCGAGGGCACGCCGGCGGAGCACCAGGATCAGCTGCAGGCGCAGGAGCTCGTCGAAGACCAGCCGGTCGCGGGCCGGCCACGGCTCGGCGGCCGTCTCGGGTCGGTGGATGGCCCGCATCGCCTCGGTGCGCCCGCGCAGCTTGAGGCGCCGCCGCCACTCGGGCGGCACCGGGTCGGCCAACGGCCCCGCCCGGCCGAGCGCCTCCTTGACATAGGTGCCGATCTCCCAGCTGGTCAGTCCGGCCTTGGCCGAGGCCGGGTAGACCGGGATCACCTGGAGCATGCGGCTCTCGGCGGCGCCGCTTTCCACCCTCGCCACCAGGTCGACGATCGGGTGGGCCATCTGGCGCTTGCCCCGGTACTCGGTGAGCTTTCCCCACACGAGTACCTGGGACCCCACGCTCAGCTGTTCGGCCCGCCACGGCTGGTTGAAGAACACGAGCGTCAGGTCCCCGCTCGAGTCCGCGACCACCACCTCGACGCGGGCGCGTCCGCGCGGGTTGCGGTTGGCCCTGGTCCGCTTCACCTCGGCGAACACCACCGCCTCGTCGCCCAGGGCAAGGTCGGCGACGTCGGCCGCACGCGTCCGGTCGATGTAGCGACGCGGGTAGGTGGTCAAGAGGTCGAGGACACTGGTGACCCCCCACTCGGCCAGCGCCTCGGCCTTGCGGGGCTTGACCGTCTCCAGTGTGGACACCGGGATGTCGGCCAGCTGGGCCAGCCGTCGGCCGGGGGAGCCAGCCTCCTCCACGTCGTGTGGGGGCGCCACGGTCGCCTCGCTCACTCGACGCCGAGGAGATACGGGTACAGCGGCTGGCCCCCGTGGTGAACCTCGACGGCCACCTCTGGTCGCTCGTCGTTCAGCCACACGGTGATGCGGCGGGTCTCGGCCGGTGAGGCATCCTCACCCTCGATGATCGTGACCAGCTCGTGATCGGCCACCAGGTGCTGGAGCAGCCGGCACGCCGCGCCCGCGGCAGTGTCGGCGATCGACACGACCCCGTCGCGAGACAGACCGATCCAGTCCCCCTGCCGCACCGGGCCGGCCTCGGTGTTGGCGTCGCGCACCGCCTTCGTCACCTCACCGGGGACGACCCTGGAGGCCGAGGCCGCCATCGCCTCGGCGTTGCCCTCGGCGTCCGACGCCGGGTCGTAGGACAAGAGCGCCGCGAAACCCTCCACGATCGAATCGGTGGGGATCACCCGAACCGACTTCGAACTCAACTCGTCCACCCTTTCGGCCACCGGGCGAATGTTCTTGTTGTTGGGGAGGATCACGACCTGGTCCGCCTCGACGCGGTCGACGACCTCCAAGATCTCGGCGGTCGACGGGTTCATCGATTGACCCCCCGGGACCAGATGGTGCACGCCGAGCGAGCGGAAGATCCGACCGATGCCCTCGCCGGTCACGACGGCCACGACGTCGGTGGTCGGGATCGGACCGTGCCGCTCCTCGAGCGGGGCATTGCCCGCATGCTCGCGGACCCACCTCTCCTCGACGATCTGATCGGCCAGGTCGGTGATGCGGATGTTGCGGGGGCGGCCGCAGTCGATCGCCGCCTCGATGGCGGCCCCGATGTCGTCGGTGTGGATGTGGCAGTTCCAGGTGCCGTCGCCGCCCACCACGACGATCGAGTCTCCGACGCCGGCCCACACCTCCTTGAAGTCGGCGATGGTGTCGTCGGGCGCATCGAGGAAGTACATCACCTCGTAGCGCGGGCCGCTCGACTCGCCGTCCCCGGTCTCGTTGCCATACGCGGGAGCGGCGCTCGGCAACCGTGGAAACGGCACCGACTCGATCGGGGGTGGCGTGGGCAGTGGGCGTCCGTCGATCGCCGACAGCAGGGCGTCCAGCATGAGCAGGTACCCGGCCCCGCCGGCGTCGACCACACCGGCCTGCGCCAGCACCGGCAGCAACGTCGGGGTCGCGTCCAGGGCCTCCCTGGCCGCGAGGTGCGCCGACTCGACGGTTTGGCACAACCCGAGCCCGTCGGCCCGGCCCTGCTTCGGCACCTCGGCCGGCCGCATCGGCGACGGTGAGGATGGTGCCCTCGACGGGCCGCACGACCGCCTTGCGGGCCAGCGCGGCGGCCTCGACGAGGGCCGCTGCGACCTCGGCCGAGCCCACGGTGGGGGCGGCCGAGAACCGCTCGCTCACCCCCCGGAGCAGCTGGGAGAGGATGACCCCCGAGTTTCCCCTGGCCCCCATGAGCGACCCGTGGGTGACGGCCTTGCAGATGTCGGCCATCGGGGCGTCGGGGTCGAGGGCGTCCAGCTCTTGGACCACCGAGTCGACGGTCAGCATCATGTTGGTCCCGGTGTCCCCGTCGGGGACCGGGTAGACGTTCAGTCGGTTGATGACCTCTTGGTACGACCGCAGGACGTCACGAAAGCGGGTCATGGCCTCGCGCGACCGCCGCCGAGGTCAGCTCCGCAGGGGGCCCCATGGGACGGATGCTAACCTTCGGGCTGTTCTCGACGACTTAGCGTCCGTCGTCGTCGGCCCGGTTCGGGCAGCTCGAGAAGGGAATCGGCCATGGCAGCGGTGTGCGAACTGTGCGGCAAGCACCCCTCCTTCGGCATGAACCTGAGCCACTCCCACCGGCGCACGAAGCGACGCTGGGACCCCAACATCCAGCGGGTTCGGGCGTTGGTCGACGGCTCGCCGCGCCGCCTCCACGTCTGCACCTCGTGCATCCGGGCCGGCCGCGTGGTCAAGCCGCCCCGCCGGAGCGTTCCGACCGCCTGAGATTTCAGCATCCGGGGTGGGCACGCCTCAGAAGCGGTGCTGGTACCCGGTCGCCTCGAGTGTCCGGTCGCCCAGGCGGTGCTCCCCTGGGTCTGTTGTGCACACGCCGATCCGCAACGGCGGCCGCAGTCCCGGCGCCGCGAACCCGGCCGCGAGTGACCCGTCGTCGGGTGCCGCGATGAGCAGCTCGTAGTCCTCGCCACCCCCCAGCGGCCTCCTCCAGCGTGGCCCCGCTGGCCACCGGGACCTCGTCGAGGACGAACCCGACGCCCGAGGCCGCCGGCCAGCCGGTGCAGGTCGAGCCCCAGGCCGTCGGAGAGGTCCATCATCGCCGTCGCCCCGGCGTGGCGGGCCGCCCGACCCTCGGCCAGGCGGGCCACCGGACGCCGGTAGGCGTCCTCCAGGGCGCGTCGGTCGGCGTCGCCGAGGCCCGGGACGCCGGTCACGGCGGTCGCCGCAGGAGGCGAAGCCCGGCCGCCGACGCGCCCAGCGGGCCGGTGACGAACAGGGCGTCGTCCGGGACGAGCGCCGCTCCGGTAGACGGCCGGCCGGGGACCCTCGAGAGGGTGCCGGTGACCGCCACCGACACCACGAGCTGCGCGGCGGCGGTCAGGTCGCCGCCGACCACCGGGCAGCGCCAGCGCTCGGCGGCCTCGGCGATTCCGTCGGCGATCGCGTCGAGGTCGGTTCCGGGTTCGGCGCCCAGCGCGACCACGGGCGTGGGCCGGCGTCGCCGCCCATGGCGCCGATGTCGCTCACCGCAACGGTGAGCGCCTTCCAGCCGACGTCGGCCAAGGTGACGAGCGAGAGGTCGACGTGGACGCCCGCCACCACCGCGTCGGTGCGTCAACACCAGAGAGGATCGCTCCGTTGCGCCGGGCACCGCACACCACTGCGGCGTCGTCGCCGCTCCACGTCTCCCCAGGTGGCGGCGGTCCAAATCGGCTCTTGAAGCGTCTTCCGATACGCTCGAGAGCGGCATCTTCGCCGGTTGGTGAACGGTCACCCTTGTCGGGTGGCTGTTTGGGGTGGACCACCGTCCATGCCTAGCATTGTCGGCCTCACACAGATCAGTGGCCGACGTCAGCCCCAACCGATCGAGTCATTCCCAAGGAAGGAAGGTGTGACCGGATGCCTCCGACCACCAGCACCCCCACCGCCAACAAGAAGCTGATCGACTGGGTGGAGGAGATCGCGGCGCTGACCAAGCCCGATCGCGTGGAGTGGTGCGACGGCTCGGCCGAGGAGTACGACCGGCTGTGCCAGCTGCTGGTCGACGCAGGGACCTTCACCAAGCTCGTCCGAGGCCAAGCGGCCCAACAGCTACTGGGCTCACTCCGACCCCGGCGACGTGGCCCGGGTCGAGGACCGGACCTTCATCTGCTCGGCCAACGAGATCGACGCCGGCCCCACCAACAACTGGCGGGAGCCCGACGAGATGCGGGCGACGCTCGCACAAGCTCTTCGACGGATGCGATGCGCGGCCGGACGATGTACGTGGTGCCCTTCTCGATGGGCCCGCTCGGATCGGACAAGGCCCACATCGGGGTGCAGCTGACCGACTCGCCGTACGTGGCCGTGTCCATGCGGATCATGACCCGCATGGGCACGGGGGCCCTCGAGGTCCTGGGCGCCGAGGGCGAGTTCGTGCCCTGCCTGCACTCGGTCGGCGCCCCGCTCGAGCCGGGCCAGGCCGACGTGCCCTGGCCGTGCGACGCCGAGAACAAGTACATCGTCCACTTCCCCGAGACCCGCGAGATCTCGTCGTACGGGTCCGGCTACGGCGGCAACGCCCTCTTGGGCAAGAAGTGCTTCGCCCTGCGGATCGCCTCGGTCATGGCCCGCGACGACGGCTGGCTGGCCGAGCACATGCTGATCGTGAAGCTGACCTCGCCCGACGGCGAGACCCGCTACGTGACCGGAGCCTTCCCCTCGGCGTGCGGCAAGACGAACCTGGCCATGCTCATCCCGACCCTGCCCGGCTGGAAGGTCGAGACCATCGGCGACGACATCTGCTGGATGAAGTTCGACGCCGACGGGCGCCTGCGGGCGATCAACCCCGAGGCCGGCTTCTTCGGCGTCGCCCCGGGCACCAACAGCCACACCAATCCGAACGCCATGCTGACGATCTCGGCGCAACTCGATCTTCACCAACACCGCCCTCACCGACGACGGCGACGTCTGGTGGGAGGGCATGAGCGATCCGCCCGCCCACTGCACCGACTGGCGGGGCGAGGACTGGACGCCCGAGAACGGGCACTCCGGCCGCGCACCCGAACGCCCGCTTCACCGCCCCGGCGGCCCAGGACCCGGCGATCGCCCCGGAGTGGGAGGACCCCGAGGGCGTCCCGATCTCGGCGATCCTCTTCGGCGGCCGGCGGGCGTCGGTCGTCCCGCTCGTGCTCCAGTCCTTCGACTGGGAGCACGGCGTGTTCCTCGGCTCGATCATGGCGTCGGAGACCACCGCCGCCGCCGCCGGCGCGGTCGGCAACCTGCGCCGCGACCCCTTCGCCATGCTGCCCTTCTGCGGCTACAACATGGCCGACTACTTCGCCCACTGGCTGACGCATCGGCGCGTCGACCGACCCCGAAAAGCTGCCCAAGATCTTCTACGTCAACTGGTTCCGCAAGGACGCCGACGGCCGGTGGCTCTGGCCCGGCTACGGCGAGAACTCGCCGGGTCCTCGAATGGGTCTTCGAGCGTGCGAGCGGCCGCGGCGAGGCCGTCGAGACGCCCATCGGCTGGGTGCCCGCCCCCGGCGCGATCGACATCGAGGGCGTGGACGTGTCCAAGGAGGACATGGAGGAGCTGCTGCGCGTCGACGACGACGAGTGGCGCGCCGAGGTCCCGCTCATCCGCGAGTACTACGCCCAGTTCGAGGACCGGATCCCTGACGAGCTGATCCGAACCGTCGACACCTTGGAGCAGCGCCTCGGCTGAGCCGCTCGGCGTGGCCCCATCGGGTCAGGTGGCGGCGGTGCCCGAGTCCGCAACCCGGTTCGGGTCCCAGTCGGTGCGTAGGTGCGCGGACTCGTTCACCGACTCGATGGACCGAATGCCGGTGCGCGAGACGAACACCCGGCTGATCGAGGTGTAGTGGGGCTCGAACCAGAGAAGCCGCGGCGTCCCGATGACGTCTCCGAGGTAGGCATTGATGACGGCACCGTGGCAAACCACCGCGACCTGCGCTCCCGGGTGTGACCCGGCCAGGCCGTCGAGGGCCGCGATGACCGACCGTCGGAAGCTCTCCGGTTCGGCCAGGGACCCGAACTCGTCCCAACGTCCTTCGATCATGGCCTGGAGCCGGGGATCCCGTGTCGCCCTCAGCTCTTCCATCGGGATGTAGCTCGAGGCCCCGGCGTCGAACTCGGCCAGCGCGGGGATCACCTCGGGTTCGAGCCCGAACTGGTCGGCCACCGGGGCGGCCGTCTGGCCGGCCCGGCGCAGAGGACTAACGGCGACGTGGTCGATCTGTTCGGCCTTCAGCCACGCGGCGAGGCGACGGGCCTGTTGGTGGCCGGTCTCGGTCAAGGGCGGGTCGGCGATGCCGGTCTCTGACTCGACCCGGCGGGCTTCGCCGTGTCGGATGAGCAGGAGTCGCACCTAGGCAAGCTAATCGCGGTCGTGCAAGCAACGACCTCGTCTCAAGAGCCCGGCACGTCGGGTCACGACGCGGTCGGCGGATCAGGTCTCGTTGGCGTACCCCGTCGGGCGCCTCAACGCCGAGACCTCGCCCCGCGGTCGGGCGACCTCTTGGACCAGCCGCATCGCCAACGCCTCGTCGACCCCGAAGTAAGGGCCGTCGGCCAGCACCGACTCGATCTCCTCGACCGGTCGCCCGAGCGCGCCCGCGACCCGCTCGCAGTACTGGCCCCACTGGCGTCGGCGGTGGTTCAGCCATTGCTCGATCGTTCGGGCGTCGCCCGAGAACGCCGCTTCGGGCTCGCAGAGGTGGAAGCGCGCGTGGGGCATCGAGATGCGCCGCCGACAGACCGCGAGAACCCCGATCGCCGGCCCTCCAACCAAGCCCATGGCGAGACCGGTCACGTTCACACCCATCGTGTCGACGACGTCCATCACGGCCAGCGCGGCACCGAGCTCCCCGCTCGGGCTCTCCAGGTGGAGCTGGATCGCCGTGTCTCCGGTCGCGTCGAGTGTCATGAGCTCCATGGCCGCCCGCCCGGCCACCTCGTCGCTCAGCGGCCCGGTGATCGACACCACTCGCTGGTCGAACATCCGCGACCGCAAGGACGCGTCCCAGTCGCTCGGTTCGGGCGGAAAGCTCACAAAGGATCCCGGGGTCATTGTTCGGCCATGCCCCAAACCACGAGCGACCCGAGCGCGGCGGCGTAGCGCTCCAGGGTGGACAGGCGGACATCGGCCTGGCCGGCCTCCAATCGGGCCACCGCCGACTGGGAGGTGCCCATGCGTGCCGCGACCTGGGTCTGGGAAAGTCCAAGCTCGTGGCGGCGCGCGACCAGCTCTTGGCCAAGGGCATGCCGAGCGTTCGCCATCTCGGCGAATCCCGGGAACACGGTCTCGTGCCGACGGTCGCTCACCTCGACCATGCTATCTCATATATGAGATACCATTTGTGGGATTACTCCCGAGCGAGGAGCACCCGATGGCCTCCCAACTGGCACTCATCCCGACCGTGATCGACGAGGGCACCCGTGGCGACCGGATGTTCGACCTCTACTCGCTCCTGCTGCGCGAACGCATCGTGTTCCTGGGCCAGGAGATCGACGACCAGATCGCCAACGTGATCATCACCCAGCTCTTGTACCTGGAGGCCCAGGACCCGGACAAGGACATTGCCCTCTACGTCAACTCGCCCGGCGGGATGGCGTACGCCGGGATGGCCATCTACGACGTCATCCAGCACATCCGGCCTCAGGTCGCCACCACGTGCGTCGGGATGAGCATGTCGGCCGCCGCCATGATCCTCTGCGCGGGGGCACCGGGAAAGCGCTTCGCCCTCCCCAACTCGCGCATCATGATCCACCAGGGTTCGGCCGGCACCCGGGGAGCGCCCAGCGACATGGAGATCCAGCTGCGCGAGGTGCTCGCCACCACCCGGCGCATGGCCGAGATCATCGCCCACCACTGCGGCCAGCCGGTCGAGAAGGTCGAAAGAGACATCGATCGCGACTACTTCATGTCGGCCGAAGACGCCCTCGCCTACGGGATGATCGACGAGATCATGACGCCCCGGCGCGGCCTGAACGCCCTCTTGGAGGTCGCCGGGGCCGGCTGACCGTTCGGGCACCCGGCCCGGTCTGGGGTACTCGCTTCGACCTGATGCCATCATTGGCGATGGCCAGCTCGGTAAGAGGGACCGAGGATCCCCGACGGGTCCTGAGCGATGCCTCGGGCTTCCTGGCCAGCGACCCGATTCGCCACAACGTGGTCTTGACGTTGTTGCACGAGCGCGTCGCCGATCCCGAACCGGGCCGCTACTGGATCGTCGATGTCGGCGGTGAGCCCGCCGGCGTGGTGCTGCAGTCGCCTCGGGGCTTCATGGCGACGATCACGCCAATGCCTGCCAGGGCGGCGGTCGCCGTGGTCGACGCCATCGTCCAGGAGGGCGTGGAGCTCCCGGGCGTGAACGGCGAGGCCGCCACCGCGGCCCGATTCGCCGGACGATGGGCCGAGCGAACGAAGGCGGCTGCCCGTCCCTGCGAGGGCCAACGCATCTACGAGGTCGACACCGTCATTTCGCCCCGCCCGACCGGCGGTCTGCTCCGGCTGGCCGACCGAGGGGACGAAGCCCTGCTGGTCGGCTGGTTCGAGGCATTCCACCGCGAGGCCACGGCCGACTTGGACATGGCGGCGACCTGGTCGGCCGAGGTTGTCGATCGCCGTCTGCGGGCGGGCCAGCTGTGGCTCTGGGACGACGAGGGGCCCGTCGCGATGGCGGGGCTCTCCGAGCCCGTCTCGGGGGTCGCCCGGGTGGGACCGGTGTACACGCCCACCGAACGGCGGAACTCGGGTTACGCGTCGGCGCTCGTGGCCGGGGTCTCCCGCGGCATCAGGACCACCGGGCAACGCTGCATGCTCTATACCGACCTCGCCAACCCGACCTCGAATTCGATCTACCGGGCCCTCGGGTACCGAGCCGTCGCCGAAGCACTCCGATACGCCTTCGACACCTGATCCCTGACCGGGGTGGCTGCGAACCGAGGGACGGCCACCTCCACCCGAGCGCGCCACGAGGATCCGCACCGGAGATGGGACCTGCCGACAGGGGACCGGGCGATCCCACTCTGCACGGGGGAGGTGCGCGACGATCGCCTTCGTGACCAGTCCCTGGCAGACCCATTGGCACAAGCACCCTGGGGTGCGAAGTGGCGACCAGCTTTCCCTGGGTGAGCGTTCGGCCGATCGGATGCGCAACATGATGGGCTCGTGGCCGTTCGTGTTCACCTTCTTCGCCGTGATGATCGTCTGGGCCCTCGTGAACACCCTCTTGTTCGAGCACATCCTGCATCACAAGGCGTTCGATCCCTATCCGTACATCTTGTTGAACCTGTTCCTCTCAATGCTGGCCGGCGTGCAGGCCGCCGCTCTTCTGATCGCAGCCAAGCGGGCCGACTCGATCTCCTCTGAGATAGCGATTCACACCGAAAACAACACCGATGACATCAAGACCCTGGTCGCGGAGAACACCAGCCTCACCGCGCAGGTGAAGACGAACACCGACCTTCTAGAAGAGATCCACCTCCACGTGGCCAACATCGCCAACAGGCTTGGCGCGGAGATGGGACACTTTCCTCCCGGCGGGGCGCCGCCACAACCGACCTAACCAGGTTCTTCGGCATCGCTATGCGCTCGAGCTCTTGCTGCTACGTCTCCACTCGACCACCGAGGTGGCGGGCCAGGAAACCCTCGGCGGCGACATAGAAGCGGAGACGGTTCTCCGGCTTGGCGAAGCCATGTCCCTCGTCGGGGAACAAGAGGTACTCATGCTCGATCCCGGCCTCGATCAGCGCCGAAACGATCTGCTCGGATTCGGCCTGCTTGACCCGGGGGTCGTTGGCACCCTGAGCGATCAGTAGGGGGTGCTTGATGTCAGCCACCCGAGATAACGGTGAACGTGACCAGAGGAAGGCCTCCTCGGTCTCGGGGTTGCCGACCCGCTGGTGGAACACCTCGATCTCGGGGGCCCAGTAGGGCGGGATCGACTCGATGAGCGTCTTTAGGTTGGACGGGCCCACGATGTCGACGGCGCACCGGAACAGCTCGGGGGTGAAGGTGGCGCCGACCAGTGCCGCGTAGCCGCCATAGGAGCCGCCGTAGATGGCCACCCGCTCGGGGTCGCTCCACCCCTGGTCGACCACGAAGCCAACGGCATCGACAAGGTCGTCGTGCATGCGGCCGCCCCACTCCTTGTTGCCGGCGTTGACGAAGGACTTTCCGTAGCCGGTCGAACCCCGGTAGTTGACCTGCACGCACAGATAGCCGCGGTTGGCCAGCCACTGGGCCTCGGGGTCGTATCCCCAGACGTCGCGGGCCCACGGGCCGCCGTGGACGTTGAGCACGGTCGGCAGATGGGCCCTCCCCTCCCCGGGCGGGAAGGTCAGGTAGCCGTGGACGGTGAGACCGTCGCGCGAGCGGAACGAGAACGGCTCCATGGCGCCGAGCGTGTAGTCGGACAGCGCCGGTTGGTGGTCGAAGAGAAACCGGCCGCTCCGGGAGGCGCGCTCGTAGGCGAAGTAGGACACCGGACCGTCGTCGTGGTTGAAGGCGACCAGCCACGAGGCGTCGTCGTCGTCACCGCTGCCGATGTCGGGCTCGCCTGGATCGAGGATCGCGATGGCATCGACGTCGGCGCGCACGCGCCGGGTCGAGGACAACGAGCTCGGCCCGGTCCTTGAGCACCGTGGCGATCTGGGGCTCCCAGGTGTCGGGGTCGAGCCGCACGCCGGTGATGTCGGCTTCTGGGTCGCCGGCCAGCTCCTCGGTCTCCCCGTCGGCCAGGTTGATGCGCACCAGGCGAGCGGTGTCGGTCCCGACCGAGCTTAGGGCGAGCAGCGAGCTTCCCTCGACGGTGAACGACAGGGGCCCGGTGGTGAGCGCGTCCTCGGCGGAGACCGTCAACAGCGGCCGCCAGTCCTGGTCGGGCCCGTCCCGCACCATCAGGAGGAAACCGCCGTCTGGTTGGGGGGCGACGCCGGCCCGCACCACCATCTCGGCGTCGGCCACCCACCCGATGAAGCCGGGGTTCTCCAGCACCTTCCGCAGCTCACCGGTCACCAGGTCGAGGCGGTAGACGTCGTGTAGCTCGGGGTTGTCGCGGTTGATGCCCACCAACACGTCGGTGGGAAAGCGCTTGTCGACCGCGATCAGCTGCACCTGAACGTCGTCGTAGGGGGTCAGGTCACGGTGGGTCATGGTCGGCAGGTCGACGTCGAACAACCGCCAGTTCTCGTCCCCGCCCCGGTCCTGCAGATACAAGATGTGCCGTCCGTCGTGCGCCCACGTGTACACGCGCACCCCTCGGTCGCGATCGGCCGTCACCGCGTAGGCGGCGTCCCAGTCGATGCCGCCTCCCGGAGCTGTCACGTCACCGCCGCTGTGGACCGGGGCTACCCACACGTTGAGCACGCCATCGTCGGGGGCGATCCAGGCCAGCTGGCGCCCGTCGGGCGAGAGGCTCGGGCTCACACGCTCGGGATTGCCGAATAAGACGGTGCGCGGGATGAGGTCCACCATGTCCTATCAGCCGATACCCGCGGTCGGTGTTCGATGAGCTCTTGGCATCGTCACCGGTCCGCGACGCGAGTCCCCTTCAGCCGTCGGAGCGATCCGCTCGGAGAGGTTCACCGCTCATCTCGCCGCCGGAACTGGCGAAGCACCGCCCGGTGCTGAAGGGCCCGCCGGCTCGACATGTAGAAGAGCCCACCGATGGCCGCCGTCACCGCGATCACCACATCGCCGACCGGTAGGGGGAAGGCGATGACCACCGGCACGAGCGCGCCGATCACCCATACCAACTGCTGTCTCGTGGCGAACCGTGCGAAGGCGCGTCCCTGTTCCTCCTCGGGCACGTAGCGCTGGGTGATCGCGTCAAACGACGGCTGGCCCCACGACCCGGCGATGCCGATCACCAGGGCGAGAAGCCCCTGCGCCGCCAGGTCCCCCAACACGGCGGCGGCCGAGCCGCCCACCGCGACCAGCCACACCGCGGCCGTAAGGATCTGGGGTTCGGAGAATCGCTTGCGCATCCGCCGCACCAGCGTGAGGCCCAAGATGGACCCGATCCCGCTCGCGCCCAGCGCGAACCCGTACCAGAACAACGGCGCATGAAGCCTCCGGAGCCCAAAGGCGAGCATGAAGACGAAGAACCCGGCGATCCCCCGCAGCAACGAGTTCGTGGTGAGACCGAGAAGGACCTGCGGTTCGGCAACCGGCTGCAGGCTGGCCAGGTCGGAGTCGATCGTCTCGCCGCGGTGACCCGTCGGGGCTCGTGTCGCCGTCCTCGGGGCAGGAGGACCGACGGTGCGGCGGGCCCGGGTGGGTCGGCTGACCGGCAAGCGCAGTGCCGCGATGGCGGCGGCGGCGAAGACAAACGTGTCGAAGATGAGAACACCCGAGGCGCCGGCCAGTTTCAAGATCGCGATGCCGGGCGCCGACGCGACAAAGCCGGCCAACGTCCCGAGCAGGGTCAAGCGGGCATTGAGCGCGGCGTAGCCGGGGTTCGACGCGGTGGGACCCGCACCCTCGGTGGAAGGATCCGGGGTCATGCCCGATGTCGAATACGAGGGTCCGACAAGGGTCGGTGGCTCCGAGCTCGGGTCCGTCGCGCCGACCGGTGGCGTCGGTGAGGACCCCTGGCGCGCCGCGGTGAGCGCCATCATCTCGGGGACCAGTGCCCCCCGGGTCACCAGGTAGAGCTTGGACAGGACGAGGACACAGAAGGCCTCGGGGAACAGCAGCAGGCTGTGGATGTCGGCCGCCATCAACGGACAGATGACGGCCCGGCCGACCGCTGCGGAGGTGGCGGTGGCCCGCCGGGCTCCCTTGCTGCGGTCGATCAGCGGGCCGAGCAGCGGCGACACCACCGCAAACGGCGCCAGCGTCAAGAGCAAGTAGAGCAGGACCTTGCTCTTCGCCTCGTGGGCGGAGATGGAGAAGAACAGGGTCCCGGCCAGCGAGATGGTGACGAGGGTGTCGCCGGCCAACATGAGCACCTGGACCAGGGCCAGACGACCGAACGGATCACGCTGGTCGAACAGGTCGGTGAGCGCCTGGCGGGCCAGCGCCCGGAACTGGTCTACCCGGTCCCCAACGGCCACCGGCCCAGAGTAGGTGGCTCTCGGCGGTCCAACTGCCCGGACCTGATGGTGGCCGGGGGCCGCTCCGGGGGTCCTTGATCATCGGGTCTCGGTGCCTGCGAACCCCATCTCCCATGTTGGGGGCCGGTACCAACGTCGCGGAGACTTGGACGTTCGGTCCGGGACCAGGACGGGGGTCGAGCCGACCGTGAACCCGTGACGAGTCGGCAGGTAGCGTGATCCGCGAAACCAACCAAGGAGCGGCACATGTCGGTGCACGCGTACGTGCTCATTCAGACCGATGTCGGCAAGGCCGCCGATGTCGCCCGCCTGGCCCGAGAGATCGACGGGGTGGTGTCCGCCGATGACGTCACAGGCCCCTACGACGTGATTGCGCTCTTGGAATCTGGTTCGATCGACGACCTGGGACGACTCGTCGTCAGTCAGGTGCAGCGGATCGAGGGGATCACCCGGACCGTCACCTGCCCGGTCATCAACTTCTGAATCTCAGGCGAGCGACCCGCCCTCTCCCAAGTCGCCCAGCCTCGAACCCTCCAGGCCCCACGACACAAGCAGCGCGACCGCGTCGTCACCGGTGAGGTATCTCCCGGCGGTGGCCTGCCCCTGGGTCCGATCAAAGCGTGGTGCCGGTGCCGGCTGGACCACGCCGTCGATCTCGACAAACGTCTGGCGCTCTGACACGTGCGGGTGCAGGTGGACCTCGCTTGGTGCCAGGACCGGGGTGGCGCAGGCGTCGAGCCCCTCGAACACGGCCGACCACTCGTCACGAGTCTTCGAACCGAAGATCGACGCGAACCGCTGTTTCATCTCCACCCAATGGGTCTGGTCCATCTGGTGCGGCAACTCCTCGCCCTCGAGCCCGAGACCCTTGAGGAGGACCGCGTAGAACTGTGGTTCGATGGCGCCGACCGCGAAATAGCCGCCGTCGGCGGTTTCGTACACCTCGTAGAAATGTGCACCGGTGTCGAGGATGTTCACACCGCGTCGGTCGTGCCAGGCGCCCAGCGCGCGCATGGAGAACAGCATGGTGATGAGCGACGCCGCTCCGTCCAGCATCGCTGCGTCGACGACCTGGCCGTTCCCGGATCGGCCGGCCTCGAAGAGGGCGGAGACGACACCGAAGGCGAGGAGCATTCCGCCTCCCCCGAAGTCGCCAACCAGGTTGAGCGGCGGCACCGGCCGATCCCCCTCCCGGCCAAGCGGCCACAGGGCGCCGGCGATGGCGATGTAGTTGATGTCGTGGCCGGCCACCGTGGACCACGGCCCTTCTTGACCCCAACCGGTCATGCGCCCATAGACGAGGCGCGGGTTGCGGGCCTGGCATTCGAGTGGTCCGAGACCCATGCGTTCGGCCACGCCCGGTCGGAAGCCCTCCACCAGGGCGTCGGCGCGTTCGACGAGATCCAGCACGAGCCCGACGCCGGCGGCGGTCTTCAGATCGACCCCGATCGACGCCCGGCTGCGCAGCAGGAGGTCAGACCCGGCGGTCCCCCCGCCGGCCGGGGATTCGGGACGGGTGATCCTGATCACCTCTGCGCCTGCCTCGGCGAGGAGCATCGACGCGTACGGCACCGGCCCGATGCCCCCGAGTTCGACCACCTTCACCCCAGACAGCGGACCGCTCATGAGTGGATCGTGGCGGCCTCCCACGACCGAGTCAAACCGACTGGGTCAAACCGGACTCCCCTGTGGCAGGCTCACCGTGGTGACGGGTCCGACCCCAAACCGGCTTGCGTATGCCCCCGGCCGGGTCAACCTGATCGGCGATCACACCGACTACAACGACGGGCTGGCCCTCCCGATGGCCATCGATCTTGGCGTCGAGGTGACCTATGCACCCGGACCCGGGCCGACCCTGGTCATCGACACCGATCTCGATTCGACACGAGCGGAGATCCCGATATCGGGCGGTCTCCCCTCCGCTGCGCTTCCCCCTTGGGCGCGGCTGGCCGGGGCGGTGGTCGAGCTGGTGGGGCCGGTCGGCGGCGGCCTGGTCGAGGTGCGCTCGGACCTCCCCGCCGGGGCCGGTCTGTCGTCGAGCGCGGCGTTCGCGGTGGCGTTGTCCCTAGCGTTGGGAGTCGAGCCGATGCCGATCGAGGTCGCGCGGCTCTGCCAACGGGCCGAGCGCGCCATCGGCGTGCCGGTCGGGTTGATGGACCCGTTGGTGAGCATGGCCGCGACGGCCGGACACGCCCTGTTGATCGACTTCGCCACATTGGCCACCCAACCCATCGCCCTGCCCGACGATGTCGAGGTGGTGGTGGTCGACTCGGGCGGGTCTCGTAGCCTCGACGCGTCGCCGTACGCCGCCCGCAGGTCCGAATGCGAGGCCGCGGCGGCCGTCCTTGGTGTGCCGCTCGGCCGCGCGAGTGCACCGGATCTCGATCGCATCTCGGATCCGCTCCTTCGACGACGCGCGACACACGTCGTCTCCGAGGTGGCTCGTGTCCGCGCGTTCGCGGAGGCGCTGTCGAACGACGACCTGGCCGGCGCGGGCGGCATCATGATCGAAAGCCATCGATCGCTGGGTGCCGACTTCGAGGTGTCGACAGCGGCGCTCGATGCTCTCGTTGAGGCCTTGTGCTCGAACTCCGACGTCTACGGGGCCCGCCTGACCGGAGCCGGCTTCGGCGGTTGTGTGGTGGCGCTCTGTCGACCCGGTTCTGCGCTGGGACTGTCCAACCGCTTGTGGCGGGTCCGAGCCGCCGGAGGGGCGTGGGTCCGAGTGCGAACCCACCGGTGACCCACGAGTAGGGAATCCTTCAACCTTTCTTCACCGCATCGCGGGTCGCCATCGGGCCGCCTTCGACCCCCTGCCGCGCGGCCGCGCACCCTCTGACCTGGACACTTGAACTCTGGATGAACACGGTGATGGACCAGTCTTCTTGATGGCACTTATATGGCGAACGCGTTACCGTTGCGTGAGTTGGGAGCGAGTGAGCGCTCCGAAGAACGAACCCGTCGCCGCGAACGAGCGGCGACCAGAAGGGGTAACGGATGCGACGGAACGGGATCTTGGCCCGACTGCTGAGCGTCATGCTGGCCGTCAGCGCGGTGAGTTTGGCAATGGTGGCGGCGGCCCCGAATGCCAGTGCCTCGTCCTCCTCGTCCAAAGCGGTGACCTGGGCCGAGCAGCCCGCGGCAACCCCCAACTTCATCTTCCCCTTCTACCCAGGCAGCCTGTGCTCGGTGGCCAACGTCGACCAGTTCCAGTACCTCATGTACCGGCCGCTCTACTGGTACGGCGTCGGGACGGCATTCAAGTTGAACACGTCGCTCTCAGTGGCCCAAGCACCTGTGTACTCCAACGGCAACACGACGGTGACCGTGACCCTCAAGAACTGGAAGTGGTCCGACGGTGAGACCGTGAGCGCCCAGGACGTGCTGTTC
Organism: uncultured Acidimicrobiaceae bacterium; assembly: GCA_963804255.1. Lineage (GTDB taxonomy): Bacteria > Actinomycetota > Acidimicrobiia > Acidimicrobiales > RAAP-2 > Palsa-461. Next base: position 912,386 of record CAWDPK010000006.1, read on the forward strand.
TTCATGAACATCTACCACGCCCAGGAGGCCAACTTCTGTGGCTACGTGCCCGGCGACATGCCCGACGACGTGAAGAACGTGACGGCCAATGGCCAGACGGTGACCTTCACCCTGTCGGGGGCGGTCAACCCGTACTGGTGGACCTACAACGAAATGTCCCAGATCACCCCATTGCCGGTGGCTTGGGACGTGACCGGCACCGGCGGGGCGCCCGGCTCGGGCGGGTGCTCGTCGGCGGCCTACGGCACCGACGACACCGGCTGTGACGCCGTCTACACGTACGTGTCCAACGCGGCCGGGTTCAACCCCAACAACCCCAGCGCGGCCAACAACTCCCTGGCCACCTACGCGACCAACCCGCTGTGGCAGGTCGTCGACGGCCCGTGGACGCTGTCGGCGTTCAACCCTGACGGTGAGGCCAGCTTCGTCCCGAACCCGAAGTACTCGGGGCCGGTGAAGCCGACCATCTCCAAGTTCACCGAGCTGCCATACACGACCGACAGCTCAGAGTTCGACGCGTTGGCGGGGGGCAACCTGTCCATCGGCTACCTGCCGTTCCAGGACGTGACGGGCGTCGCGCCCGCGCCACCGGGTGCGGGGCCCAACAACTCGCGGCTCACCAACTTCAACATTTCGCCGCAGTACCTGTGGAGCATCAACTACTTCCCGTACAACTTCAACTCGACCGGTGACGGCGGGGTGGCCGGGAAGATCTTCGACCAGCTGTACTTCCGCCAGGCCATGCAGTCGCTGGTCGACCAGCCGCTGTACGTCAAGAAGCTCTGGAAGGGATACGCGGTACCGACCTATGGGCCGGTCCCGACGTTCCCGACGAACGCCTACTCGACCAAGACGGTGGCGGGCAACCCCCTGCCCTACAACCCGGCCAAGGCCAAGACCCTGCTTTCCTCGAACGGCTGGAAGGTCGTGCCGGGAGGGACCGACACCTGCACCAAGCCGGGCACCGGAGCCGGTGAGTGTGGCGCTGGGATCCCGGCGGGGGCGCAACTCAACTTCACCATGGGCTTTGCCACCGGCATCACCGCACTCACCGACGAGGTCGACGCCGAGAAATCCTCCTGGTCCTCGGCGGGTATCAACGTGACCCTCACCGGATCGTCGTTCAACACGATCATCGGCGACGCCACGCCGTGCCCGCAGGGCTGCTCGTGGGAGCTGCTCGACTGGGGCGGCGGATGGACGTTCTCACCGGACGGCTACCCGAGTGGCGACACCCTGTTCGGCAGCGGGTCGTCGGCCAACTTCGGGAGCTACGGGCCTTCGGTGCCGGGCTTCTCGACCAACCAGTCCCTCATCACCGCGTCGATCACCACCAACGTGAGCCTGGCCCAGTGGGAGAACTACACGGCCAAGCAGGTTCCGGTGGTGTGGGAGCCCAACCAGGCCGGACAGATCAACGAGATCCAAAAGGGACTCACCGGGGTCGTGCCACAGGACGTGCTGAACTCGCTCGAGCCCGAGAACTACCGCTGGTCTAGCTAGTCGGAGTGTCGGACCCAACAGCGCCGTCGGGTCCAGTGCTGAACACCCCACCTCCCCGAGGTACCTCGGGGAGGTGGGGTGTTCTCGCATCGGCCGATCTCGACCGGACACGGCGCACCGATAGGGTTGCCGCCGGGTGATCGGGTTCCTGATCAGGCGCACCGTCCAGGCGATCATCGTCATCCTGGGCGTGATCATGATCGTCTTCCTCCTGAGCAAGCTCATCCCAGGCGGCGAGGCCCGATCGATCCTCGGACCCCGCTCGACGCCGGTCTCCATCGCCCACTTCAACAAGGTGAACGGTCTCGACCTGCCGCTGTGGGACCAGTTCTGGCGCTACCTCGAGGGAATCGTGGTGCACGCCAACCTGGGCTACTCGTTCAAACAGAACCAGGGGGTGCGCGAGCTGATCGAGGCCAGGCTGCCGAAAACCCTGGCTCTCGTGGGTGTGTCCACAGTGCTGGCCCTGATCATCGCCATCCCGCTCGGCATCCTCCAAGTCGTCAGGCGCAACACGCCGGTCGACTACACGGCCACTAGCCTCTCGTTCTTCTTCTACGCCATGCCCTCGTTCCTCTTGGGCACGCTGTTGATCCTGTGGTTCGCGCTCGACCTGAAGTGGTTCCCGGTCTCCCCGCCCATCAACAGCGGGGGCTACACGATCCTCGAGGACCCCCGGGCGTTCGTCCTGCCGGTGCTCACCCTGGCGGCCATCACCATCGCCTCGTTCAGCCGCTACATGCGCTCCTCGATGATGGACGCCATGGCCGAGGACTACGTGCGAACGGCCCGGGCCAAGGGGGCCAGCAGCCGTCGCGTGCTCTACGGCCACGCCCTGCGCAACGCCCTGATCCCCATCCTCACCCTGATCGGGCTCTCGCTCCCGGCCATTGTGAGCGGCGCCCTGATCACCGAGGACGTCTTCAACTACCCCGGGATGGGTCTTTTGACCGTGACCGCCGCCGACAACGGTGACGTGGCCACCATCCTCGGCACGACCCTGGTGGTGACGATGGCCACCGTGCTCGGCTCGCTCCTTGCCGACATCCTCTACGCGGTGGCGGACCCGCGGATCCGCCTCGGAAGCCAATGAGCTGGCCACGCGAGCCCGGTGAGATGACCGAACGGGCGGGGGCCGAAGGGGACCCCGTCTACGCCACCGACACCGGATCGACGCCGATACCGTTCGGCTTCGAAGCGGTGGCCCCCAACGAGATGACCGGCATCCCGGCGGGGGGCGAGGCCCGGGGAGCCGGGAGCCTCGGGGTCCAGATCCTCCGCGTCTTCGTACAGAACAAGCTGGCCGTGGTCGGCGTGGCCATCATCGTGTTCTTCGTCCTGTTCTGCTTCGTCGGGCCGCACCTCTACTCCACCAACCAGACGAACGCTCAGGCGGCACTGCTGTACTCGAACCAGAACGCTCCGCCGGGACACGGGCACGTGCTTGGGACCGACGACACCGGCTTCGATCTCCTGGGCCGCCTGATGTTCGGAGGCCAGGCGTCGCTCACCGTGGGCTTCGCCTCGGCCATTGTCGCCACCGTGGTGGGTGTGCTCTACGGAGCGACGGCGGGCTTCTTCGGGGGCCCTCTCGACGCCTTCATGATGCGGATCGTCGACGTGTTGCTCTCGATCCCGGTCCTGTTCCTGCTCATCGCGCTGGTGACCATCTTCCACGCCTCCGAGGTGCTCTTGATCATGGTCATCGCCTTCGTGAGCTGGCTGATCCCGGCGCGACTCATACGCGGCGAGACCCTGACGCTGCGCGTCGCGCGAGTACGTGCAGGCGGTACGGGTGATGGGGGGCAGCCGGACCCGGATCGTGGGACGCCACATCGTCCCCAACGCAGTCGGCACGATCGTCGTGTTCGCCACGTTCCAGGTCGCCGACTCCATCCTCTTGTTGGCCGCCCTCGGCTTCATAGGCCTCGGCATCCCACCGCCCGGAACGGACTGGGGCTCGATGCTCTCCAACGGGGTCAACTACGCGCTGCAGGGGTACTGGTGGGAGATCTACCCGGCCGGTCTGTGCATCGTCTTGGTGGTGATCGCCTTCAACTTCATCGGCGACTCGCTGCGCGACGCCCTGGAGGTCCGTCTCCAGCGCCGCTGACGCCGGCTCAGTCGGCGGAGCCGGCCGGCGTCGCCGTCGCTCGGGCAAACGAAACCGGCGTCTGCAGGGGGAAATGGCAGGCCGCGAAGTGACCGCCACCGAAGTCGCCGACCAGCGGCTCGACCTCGGCGCAGATCCCCTGGGCCCGCGGGCAGCGGGTGCGGAACCGGCAACCCGACGGTGGATTGATCGCCGACGGCAGTTCGCCCCGCACCCGCAGGGCCTGGTTGGCTCGCCATCCGGCGATGTCGGCCACCGGCACCGCGTCGAGGAGACCCTGGGTGTAGGGGTGGGCCGGGCGCTCGTAGACGTCCGCCGCCGGGGCCAGCTCGACCAGCTTGCCGAGGTACATGACACCGATGGTGTCGGCCATGTACCGCACCACCGCCAGGTCATGGGAGATCATGACCAGGGTCAGGCCCCGGGCGTCCTGGAGATCCTTGATCAAGTTGAGGATCTGGGCCTGGATCGACACGTCGAGGGCGGAGACGGGCTCATCGGCCACCACCAGTTTGGGCTCGAGGGCGAGCGCCCGGGCCAGCCCGATGCGCTGGCGCTGGCCTCCCGAGAACTCGTGGGGATAGCGACCCACCGCCTCAGGGCTCAGCCCGACCTCTCCCAGCAGGTCGACCACCCGTTCCTTCTGCTCGGCGGCGGTGCCCACGCTCTGCACCTTGAGCGGCTCTCTGATGATGGTGCCCACCTGCATCCGCGGATCGAGCGAGGCGTAGGGGTCTTGGAACATCAGCTGGATGTCACGGCGGTGGCTGCGCAGGGCCCGATCGGAGAGCCCGGTCAACTCGTTGCCCTCGAAGCGGACCGACCCGGCGTTGGGTCGCTCCAGCCCGACCAGCAGCCGGCCGATGGTGGTCTTGCCACAGCCCGACTCCCCGACCAGTCCGAAGGTCTCACCCCGACGGATCGTGAACGAGACATCCGAGACCGCCTTGACGCTCCCCACCCGCCGGCGGATCACCGCCCCCGAGAGCACGGGAAACTCCTTGACCAGGCCCTCGACCTTCAACATCTCCGGCGCGAGGCTCAGGCTCTCGACCCGGGCGGCACCCCCGCCATTCTCCGCCCGGGGGGCGCTGGACACCTCGACGGCCACCGCCTCGGAGCCGTCGACCGGGTGGAAGCAGGCGTAGCGGTGGACGCCGGAGCCCAGGTGCTGGTCGACCAGGGGCGGCTCCTCCTCGCGGCACTGATCGGTGGCGTACTGGCACCGGGGCGAGAAGCGGCAGTTGGTGTGGGGCCTGGACAGGTCGGGGGGGAGCCCGGGGATGCTGCGCAGGCGCTCCGACGGAGGGTGGTCGAGCCGGGGTACCGAGGCCAACAGGGCCTCGGAGTAGGGGTGCCGCATGCGGCTGAACAGCTCGCCGGTCTTGGACTCCTCGACCACCTTGCCGGCGTACATCACCACCACCCGATCGGTGCGGCCGGCGATCACCCCCATGTCGTGGGTGATCAACATGACCGCCATGTGCAGGCGCGCTCGGAGGTCGTCGATCAGGTCAAGGATCTGGGCCTGGATCGTGACGTCGAGGGCGGTCGTGGGCTCGTCGGCGATCAAGAGCTTGGGGTCACACGCGAGCGCCATGGCGATCATCACGCGCTGACGCAGCCCGCCGGAGAGCTCGTGGGGGTACTGGTCCAAGCGTTCGGCTGGACGGGGCATCTCCACCAGCGTCAGCACCTCAAGTGCGCGTTCGCGGGCCTGGGGCCGGGTCACGTCGCGGTGCAACCGGACCCCCTCGGCGATCTGGCGTCCGATCGTCATGGTCGGGTTGAGCGACGTCATCGGGTCCTGGGGGATGAGGGCCACCTCGTCGCCGCGAACCTGTTGCATCTCCTTCTCGCTCAGCGGGGCAAGGTCTCGGCCCAACAGGCGTACCGAACCGTCGGTCACGTGCCCGTTGCCGGGCAGCAGGCGCATGATCGACAGGCCGGTCGTGCTCTTGCCACAGCCGGACTCGCCGACGATGCCGACGCACTCACCCGGCCCCACTTCGAAGGACACGCTGTCAACGGCCACGACCGTGGCGTGACGGAGGTGGAACTCGGTCCGGAGGTCCTTCACCTCCAGCACGGTGGGCACATTCGGACACTACTGCCCGGGCCGGTTCGGCTTCCCCGGCCGAGCGGCGCGGCCGGCCGCCCAACCTCGAACCGGATCTCGGGGACGGGCTCGAATCGGGCGCGGTACCCTCGCTCGATGGCCATGGCGCTGCTCGTCGTGGCCGGGACCCGCCCAGAGCGCTACTCGATCCCCTCGATCATCGCCTTCGCGTGTGTCATCGGACTCGGCCTGGCCATGATCGTGTGGCGCCGGAACCGCTGGGAGCGATCCGATGCCGGGCGAGCGCATCGCCCGCCGGCGGGTCGGACCGGCAGCGCGCCTCAACCGGGGTCGGATCGGGGGCTCCAAGCGCAAGACGCCGCGCCCGACGAGCCGAGCGAGCCAGGCACGCTCTAGAGCGAACGACCCGAAAGTGGGTCCATCACGCCCGACAACGGACCACCGGTGACCGGTAGCCTCCTTCTTCGCCGGACAAGCACAGTCATGCCTGCCTATGACATCGAGGCCCATGTCGCGACTACGTCTTTCCCTGACCGTCCCCGGGGCGGTGTCGCTCGGCGCCTACGAAGGCGGCGCACTAGCGGCCTTGATCGTCGCTGCAAAGGCGCTGGGCGAGGAGACGATGGTCATCGACTCGATCGCGGCAGCGTCGGCCGGCTCGATCACGGCCCTGCTCACCGCACGATCGCTTCTTCGCAGTGTCGACCCGGTCAAGCTGCTGACAGCGGCCTGGGTTGAAAACGTCTCGTTCCAGGCGATGAAGACCAATTCGACCGACGCACCACTGTCGTCGGACGCCTTGACCGAGATGGCCACCAAGGTGCTCGACCCCGGTGGGATCCCAGAAGGCCAGCCGGAGACTTGGCAGCGAGAGCCGGTGCTGGTCTCCATGGCGCTGACCAGCCTGGCCGGTCTCACCTACAAACTGCCGGATCTCGCCCGGCAAACCACCGTGGACGCGCCGACGTTTCTCGATTGGTATCGGGTCTCCCTGACCAGCGCCGTCGGGTCCGACGGCTACCTCGACCACGCGCAGGCGGCCATCGCCTCGGGATCCAATGCCATCGGCTTCCCGGCCAAGCAGCTCAACAGGCTGGCCGACAAGGCGCAGTACGACCAGGCCGGCCTGGTCGGCTTCCCCGATGACGGGCTGTTCTGGTACACCGACGGCGGGACGGTCGACAATGAACCCCTGGGCCGAACGATCGATTTGGCCCAGGAAGTCGGCAGCGACGACAAGCGGCTCTATCTCCTTATCCATCCCGATCCCGCCTTCCCGACGTCCACGCCCTCACCGGTCTGGGGTGGCGATGCCCCACTACCCCCGTGGGTCCGCACGGGCACGCACGCCTTCAGCATCAGTCGATCTCAATCGATTTACGAGGATCTTCTGAGATTGGAAAAGACCAATTCGCGACTCGAGTGGATTGGGACCGTGGCTCCCGCGGTCACGTCGGGGCTCGCCGCTGGCATTCGCGACGCGAACCTGTCTGCCGATCAAGCAAGCGAGCTCCGCACCAACCTCGTAGGAGCCTTGGGTAAGGCGCTCCGAGAGGTTCGCGGTGCTCAGGAACAAGTCGCGTCACTCGCCAACCGAACAGCGGTGGATCATGGAGCCGACGACACCGATGACTGGACAACCATTCTCGACACCCTGGTCAGGGCGGCCAGTGGGCTAGAGGAGCGAGACCAGATCAAGGTCGAAGTCGTCTCCCCGACGGTCGATCCCTCGGTGGCCGAACCGCCGTCGAAGCAGCTGGCGGGGGCGTTCTTCTTCCATTTCGGCGGGTTCTTCGACATCAAGTTCCGTCAGAGTGACTTCGCCCTCGGATATCGGAACATGAGCTACTGGTTGAACCAATATCTGCACAGCTATCTACCAGGGGTGGATCTCTCGGCGGCACTCGAACAGGTCGATCACAGGTATCAGCAGCTGGGGTGGGATCACATTCGTTGGGGAGACGCACAGCTCAGCACCTTGTCGGGCCCCGAAAAGCGAAGCCTTCTTCGCCTCGGATTTCACGTTGGTCACGTCATCGGCCACGACGTCGTCCATGGTGGCGCGTAGCGGCCCGCGCAAGTGACGACGCGCCCGCACAGTTCACTGCGTGGCACGACGGTCCCTGCGGGTTTCTTTGCTTACCGCTAGGCGTCGAAGTCGCGTCGCCTCACCGACTCATTGTGGTGGGAGTCTTGGAGCTCCCGCCCCTGCGTTAAGGCCATCGGCGGACCCTCGGATCAAGGTGGATTGGAGGCTGCACCGGTCACCACCTTGGTTTTCTCACGCTTTCTAGGCTCAATTTCCGGTTGACAGGGTGCGCTTTGCCTGGTTCGCAATGGTGAAATGGCAAAGGGCGATAAGCAGGACCCGAACGGCAGGGCGAAGGAAGTTCCCGACCCCGCGGAGTCCGACCCCGCGGAGTCCGACCCCGCGAAGCCCGACCCCGCGAAGCCCGACCCGGCTCCGGTGTCCGATGACGCAGCGGTCGGGGGGTCGAGCAAGGTGAAACAGGAGTCTCCACCGTCACCGGTCGGCGAACATCTTGTCGGGCGCACGTGGATCGTTCTGCTCTCCTTGTTCCTGTCAGCGCTGGCTGGCCTCTTGATTGTGGTGCTGATCCAGCTGTGGCCAGCCTCAGTTGGCACGTCCAGTGGATCGTCAACTTCGTTTGTGACCAACCACGTCGTGCTTGGCGTCCGGGCCAACATCAACCTCGACACCAATCTCTTGCTGCTAGCCCTCTTGGCCGGCGCCCTCGGTGGAGTCCTCCATTCCCTACGATCGATCGCTTGGTACGTGGGAGAACGGCAGCTGAGATGGAGTTGGGTGCTCCGCTACTGGTGCCTGCCCTTCGTCGCAGCGATCTTGGCGCTCCTCTTCTATCTCTTGATCCGAGGCGGGCTGATCTCTGCTCAAGGGACAACTCAGGACATCAGCCCCTACGGGATCGCGGCTATCGCCGGCCTCGTGGGGCTGTTTTCCGATCAGGCCGCGGAGATGCTCAAAAAGGTCTTCACCACGGTGTTCGCCGCCGAGCCTAAGGGATCCAACAACGCACCGCCGACCGCCGACAAGAAGGCCGATAAGAAGCCCGCCGACAACAACTCAGCCGACACCGACCAGTGAACCCTCCTAGGGATCCTCGACGCGCTCGCTTGGCGCGCCGCCGGGTGCCAACGCTCAGCAGCCGCGAGCCGACAAGTAAGCCCAGTCAAGTGAGAACAGCCTGACCGACCAGGACCCGTTCGCAGGCCCCTCGACCTCGGTGTACCCGTTCTGCTGACTCGGTGCAGGACGGACAAGTGAGGTGGCCGAGGTCTATGGGACACCTGAGGCCACTCACATCAACCATCGTTGACGCGAGCGCCACGGGCTATCATGGACACCCGAATGCCGGTTGTTCGGCGGAGGAGTTGCCAAGGGAAGCGAATGGTAGGGATGTCGTGCGTGGCAGTCGCCGGCATCGTGGGCATCTCGTTATGCGCGCTCCTGACCGGCGCTGACGAGTCGAGCGCCTCCCCGAGGGCAAGCTCCCAACCTCAGGTGCTCTACGTAGGCACCTTCCACCACATCAGCACCCCTCCGGCGTCGACCTTCAAGACGATCCAGGACGCCGTCAACGCTGCTGCCAGCGGCGACTGGATCCTCGTGGCGCCGGGTGACTACCACGAGATCGGTGACACCGGAAAGAACGCACCGACGCCCGCCGATCTGAAGGACGGGTGGTATGGGGGAGTCGACATCACCACGTCCAACATCCACCTGCGCGGTATGAACCGCAACAAGGTGATCATCGATGGCACGTCCACTAGCGCCTCCACCCCATGCAGCTCAGCTCCTGCCGATCAGAACTCGCTCAACGGCGATGGACGCAACGGGATCCTCATTTGGAAGGCGAGCAACGTCAGCGTCGAAAACTTGACGGTGTGTAACTTCATCGCCGGTACCGGGGCATCCGGCAACGAGATCTGGTGGAACGGCGGTTACGGTTCCGGCAAAGTCGTACTAAACGGGTACTCCGGGAGCTATCTCACGACGACGTCCACCTACTTCGCCAACAGTGACAAGACCCATCCCAACGTCTGTGCCACCTGCGCCCTCTACGGGATCTTCGCGTCCAACGCCAAGGGTGGAACACTGAGTCAGCTCTACGCCAACAATTTCGCCGACTCGGGAATGTACATCGGGGCATGTAGTCGTGTGTGCAATGTCACCATTGCGAATGCCTTGATGGAGAACAACGCGCTCGGCTATTCGGGGACCAACTCGGGCGGCCAGATCGTCATCAAGAACTCGACTTTCGACAACAATAAGGACGGTTTCGACACCAATAGCGCCCTCACCGGCGACCCGCCCCCGCCCCAGGACGGCCGTTGCCCGGGGACCGCCGTGAGTCCGATCACGCACACCCGTTCCTGCTGGGTCTTCATGAACAACATCGTGAAGGACAACAACAATCCCAACGTCCCCATCTCAGGGATCGCCGGCCTCGGACCGACGGGAACGGGCATGACGATCTCCGGCGGGCGCTACGACACCATCATGGACAACGAATTCCTCGGCAACGGCGCCTGGGGGATGCTCTCCATCCCGTATCCGGACGCCAACACATCCTCCGACGGAAGAACGTGCACGGGGACAGGAGGGATCGTGGCGACGTCCCTGGGCATTTCCGGCGTGGCCTGTCTGTTCGACCCCGAGGGTGACACGTTGTTGAACAACAAGTTCTCCGACAACGGATCGTTCGGTAATCCGACCAATGCGGATTTCGGCAATCTCCTGGGCGGCGGCAATGAACCGTGGAACTGCTTCTCGGGCAACACCGAGTGGAACTCGACGTTCACACAACAAACCGGCACGGCCACCAGCGCAGACTCCTCGCCTTCCTTGACGCCGCCCACCTGCGCGGGTAAGACACCGAAGACGGGCCTGCTCGGCGCAAATACTGACACGACGCTGCTCACTCAGGTCGAGTGCGACGCGGGCGTGTTGACGGGCTGCTCGGCGGGCTACCCCCAGGTCACCACCGTGGCGATGCAGCCCCTACCGACCTTGCCTTCCATGCCCAACCCGTGCCAAGGGTCCCCGGCAAATCTCTGGTGCCGGGGCGGAAAGCCGGCGAGCGCGGTCGCCCCCGCCGGTGCTTAGGTTGCGGCATCGGTTTCATCGGCTTGCGCAAGCATCTCGATCACGCACTTCGCCTTCAAGCCTTCGTCGGTACTTCTCGGAGAGTCCTCTTCCGCGCTGCTGACCGCACATCACTGCACGGGCGAAGTCCAAGACGCCACAGTCAGCTGGATCGGCCAGTTCGTGGGTTCCGGTGCACAGAAGACCACCATCCTGACCGTCAAGTAGATATCCGGCCCACGCGATAAGTGCTGCCAATACCGAGCGGGTCCGAGGGTGTCCCCGTCCGCGAGTTGGGCCCTGCATAGTCTGGCCCATCTGACACTGACTGCTAACTATCGCGAGCGGTGCACCCCGCTCAGATCGAACCGGTTAAGTGGTGACGTCTTGGGCAAGCGCCTCGCGACGCGACACCTCCACCATGCGCTCCAAGACGCCGACGGCGGCGCCACTGTCGAGTGAGTCCCTAGCCAACGCCATGCCCGACGCTAAGTCGTCGGCCCGACCCGCCACGACCAGCGACGCGGCGGCGTTCAGCACGCCGATGTCGCGGTGCGCACCCGGCTTTCCGCCCAGCACGGCGCGGATGGCAGCGGCGTTGAAGGCGGCGTCACCGCCGGAGAGATCGGCCAGCGTAGCCCGCGGCAGTCCGAGATCAGCCGGGTCCAATCGCCATGTACGCAACTCGTAGTCGGTGCCATCGCCGGTCAGCTCGATCACTGTCGAGTCCGACGTCACGCTGAGCTCGTCGAGCCCGTCGTCCGCGTACATCACCATCGCTCGACGACAGCCGCCCGCCCCGAGTACCCCGGCCATCTTCTCGGCCATCGCCGGTTCACTCACGCCGACCAGCAGATAACGAGGTCGGGCCGGGTTGACCAACGGGGCCAGGAAGTTGAACACTGTTACCACCCCCAGCTGGCGACGCACTGGCCCGGCGTGGCGAAAGCCCGGGTGAAAACGCGGGGCGAAGCAGAAGCCCATCCCGGCCTCGGTCACGCAACTCGCCACCCCGGCGGGCCCGAGGTCGGGAACCACGCCCAGCGCCTCCAGCACGTCCGCGCTGCCGACCGAGCCCGACGCAGCCCGGTTGCCGTGCTTGCACACCCGCGCACCCGCTCCGGCAGCGATGAACGCGGCCAGTGTGGTGACGTTGATGCTGCCGAGCCGGTCACCCCCGGTGCCGACAAGATCGATCAGGTCCCCGTCGATCGTGACGGGCTGGGCGTGGACGAGGATCGCCCGCACCAACCCCTGCATCTCGTCGACGGTCTCGCCCTTGGCCCGGAGCGCGATGACCAAGGCCGCGATCTGGGCCTCGGTCGCCGCTCCTGTGAGGACCTGGTCCAGTGTGCACTCGGCCTCCTCCACAGAAAGCGAGTCGCCGGCCAACAGCCGAGCGAGGACCGCGGGCCAGCCCCCCAGTTCCTCGAAGCTCGTCGGCACTCAGTCCCACCACAGATCGCCGTCGAGAACCCCCCGGCTGATCAGACCCAGCTGGACCTGGGAGGTGCCCTCCACGATGGTGAGCTGCTTGGCGTCTCGGTACCACTGCTCGGCCGGGTGGTCCTCCATATAGCCGGCCGCACCGAGGAGCTGGACAGCCAACCCCGAGGCCCGCACGGCCAGCTCGGTGGCGTGGTACTTGGCCATCGAGAGGTAAGGCACGTACTCCTTGGTGAACTTGCCCTGATCGGCCATCACAGCCGAGCGGTAGGTGAGCAGGCGGGCCGCCTCGATGTCGACCGCGCACTTGGCGATCTCCCACTGGATGCCCTGAAAGTCCGCGATGGTCTTGCCGAAGGCCTGGCGCTGCTTCACGTACTCGGTCGCGTACATGAGCGCGCCCTCGGCCAGCCCGATGCCGCGGGCGGCGACGATCGGGCGCATCGCGTTCAGCCCGAGCATGGCCAGGCGAAACCCACCGACCTCGCCGATGACGTTCTCGGGCGGGACCTTCACCCCGTCCAAGAGGAGCTCGCCGGTGTCGACGCCGCGGACACCCATCTTGTGGTCGAGCCGGCCGACCGACACGCCGTCCCAGGCGCGCTCGACGATGAACGCGGTGATCGAGTCATGGGCCCGGCTCGTCGGCTCCGACGTCTTCGCGAACACCGTGTACCAGTCGGCCTGGGCCACCCCCGAGATCCAGCACTTGGTGCCGGTCAGCACCCAACCGTCGGCGCGGTCGGGATCCGAAACGGCGCGGGTTCGCATCCCCATGACGTCGCTGCCGGCCTGGGGCTCCGACAGCCCGAAGCCGGCCCGACAGGATCCATCGGCGATCCCGGGCAAATACTTGGCCTTCTGCTCCTCGGTGCCGGCGATGAGCACCGGGCCGGTCGGCAGGCGGGTGAGCAGGAGCATGAGGGCGGCCGTGTTCGAGTACTTGGCCACCTCCTCGATGGCGAGGGTCAGCCCGAGGATGCCCGCCCCCGAACCGCCGAGCGACTCGGGGATGCACAGCCCGAGCAGGCCGGCGTCGCGGAACGCCTCGAACAGGTCGGTCGGGTACTCGCCGGACTTGTCGATCTCACGCGCTCGGGGCTTGACCTTGTCACGGGCGAGGCGACGGACGCTCTGGCGAAGCTCTTCGAGTTCGGGGGCTAAGTCGAAATCCACCGGCCGCACGCTACCGCCGCTCCCCGATCACGGGGATGGGCGGTGCCGAAACCGCTAGGAGGCCCGGCTCAGGCCGACTTGCGGCGCTGGCGCACCAGCCGCCGCCGTTCCCTCTCGGTGGTGCCCCCCCACACGCCCTCGCGCTCGCGGGAGCCCAGGGCATGCTCCAGGCATGCCTGGCGGACCGGGCAAACGGCGCAGATCGCCTTCGCCTCGGCCGCGTCGGCCTCGTCGTCTGTCCCCGGGAAGAAGATCTCGGCATCGAGACCCCGGCAGGCGGCACGCTTGCGCCACGTGGTGGCACTCATCGAAAAACTTCCTTGTCACGGCGGTATATGGTCTGGTCCCGCCGATCGACCCGCCACCCGAGGGGGGTCGGGCGAAATCGGCGAACAGCAATTATGGCTCACGTCCAGCGTCCCTGTAAAGGTCAGAATGCTGGCGATTGGAAGAAAACGCCCTGGTGAGCGGGATTCCGGCTCAGCCGAGGGGCGCCAGGACGGCCGGGACCCGGAGGTCACCCACCAGTTCGGCCCGGGTGGCCTCCTCCAAGGGGGTCCGGGCCTCGTATTCGGGATGGGTCGCGACCAGGCTGGCCGGACCCGCTGCCAGGGCCTCGATCTGGGCCGGGGAGAAGCCGAATCTCACGTAGTGGACCGCCGGCGTGACCTCGTCGCGGGTCAGCACCCGGGCATGGGCCTCCTCGGGCCTGCTCGTCACCACCTCGCCGGTGAAGAGCTCGATCCCGATCGCCCGTTCGATTCCGACCAGGCGGGGCAGCCAGTGGCGAAGCTCGGCCTCGCTGGTCAGCTCGATGAACAGGGTCGCCGAGAGGTCACCGTCGCTCGGCAGGAGCCGGTTGTAGACGTCCAGCTCGTCGCGGATCCCCTCATCGGTGGTGATCTGTTCGGCTCGGGCCATCTCTTGGATCTGGAACCGCACCGTTTCGGCGTTCTCGAAGACCAGCGAGATGACGGGACCGAGCCCGACCCGCCGGCGCCGTTTGAGCTCGATCACCCTTCGCCGGTACTCGTCGCGGACCCGCTCGTAGGCGCGCAGGTCCACGATGTCGTCGAGCCCGAGCGAACGAAGCGGCCGCTCGCTCACGGCGTGCACGAGGCCGAGCTCACGAGACCGAGCTCACGAGACCGACTCGAGCCCCTTGCTGAAGCGGCCGGCGTGGGACTTCTCGGCGCGGGCCAGCGTCTCCAGCCACTCGGCGACCTCTTCGAAGCCCTCGTCGCGGGCGGTCTTGGCGAAGCCCGGGTACATCTCGGTGTACTCGTAGGTCTCGCCCTCGATGGCCGACTTCAGGTTGTCGGTGGTGGGACCGACCGGGGTTCCGGTGACGGGGTCACCGGTCTCGCGCAGGAAGTCGAAGTGCCCGAACGCGTGACCGGTCTCGCCCTCGGCCACCGAGCGGAACAACGCGGCGACGTCCGGGTAGCCCTCGACGTCGGCCTTCTGCGCGAAGTAGAGGTACCGGCGGTTGGCCTGGCTCTCGCCGGCGAACGCCACCTTCAGGTTCGCCTCGGTTTTGGATCCCTTTAGTGCGGGCATGACTGCTCCTCTTTCTTTCTTCTTGTTGTTCTTTGACGATCAGCGTGTCGACGCGGTCTGCCGTCCCGCAGCCCTACGTTCGGCCTTCCGGCAGTCTTCGCACAAGCCCCGGAACACAACCTCGGCGCTGGAGACGGCATAGCCCTCGGCGGCGGCGGCCGGCACCTCCAGCCCCTCGAAGTCGACATGGAGGTCTCGCACCTTGCCGCAGGTGCGACAGACCAGGTGGTGGTGGGTGTCCTCGACGTTGGGGTCGAAGCGGACCGCGCCGGTCCCGAGGTCGAGCGCCATGATCTGGCCGAGCTCGGCCAGCTCGTTGAGGGTCTGGTAGACGGTCTTGAGGGAGATGGTCTCCATCTCGGAACGCACCGCCTCGTAGACCGCCTCGGCCGACGGATGGGCCACGTTGCCCTGGAGCGCCCGGAAGATGCACTGGCGCTGCGCTGTGACCTTGCGGCCGTTGACCCGGAACAGGTGGGTGAGCTCCTCGGGCGACTTCATGTTTCCCGAGAATACCACAATCGTTGTTTTTCTACAATTATTGTTGAAATGTCCTTCAGCGGCTGACATTCAGGCGGCCCCGGCTCGGGCGGTCCGGTCACCCGATGCCGCCCCTGTTGTTTCTCTCACCTGGCGCTTCGCAAACGGGGTTGAGTCGGCCGCTCTTGAGCAAGCCTTCCAATGTGTGCGGTCGTATTTTTTGGGGCTAACCGCGACATTTTCAAACTCATGGCTCGCTCGGCGCTCGACAACCTCTTCCGCTTCGTCGTGCCGGCCATCGCCGAGCCCGCACGCCTGGTGCCATTGTGCGCCCTGGCCACCGCTGACCTGAGTGCAGGTGCGCTGCGGATCGCTGCCAGCCGAGGGCGACTGCGAGCGCAACACGGATCCGATGGGCAGTGGCGGAGCAACCGGACGTGGGTCGACGAGTACCGCCAGTTTCGTTATCACCGGCGTTGACCGGCTTTTTTGACAATCGACACGTGTTCGATCCGTTGTTGACCAAACGGGCGACCCGACCGCAACCCGTCGATCAGGCCCAGCCGGTTCGCTGACGAAGCCACCGCCTGGCGATCGACCCCTGGGCTTCCTGGAACGAGCGAAGCGTGGGGAGGCCCGGTAGTTCCGGAAGGGTCGCGCCGTAGGTGAACAAACCGGCGACGGCCGCGATGACCGCAGTGGTGGCTTCGGGTTCCATGCCGGCGTTGAGGCGGTAGCGAGCGAGCAGGGTCTCGGGGTCCGGTCCGCCTTCGAGCGCCACGCTGGGCGCCCAGCCCACGAGATCGAAGACCGGAGCGCCCCTGGAGGCATGGGGCCAATCGACGAACACCACCGAGCCCTTGGTCAGGAGCAGGTTGTCCGAACGGACGTCACCGTGGACGAGCGTGTCGCCCTCGTCGACGGCGGCCAAACCCTCGCTCTCCAGCTCGGCCAAACGATCGAGGTTGCGCCGAGCCCACTCGTCGAGACCGTCCGGTGGCGCCGCCATGGCGGCCAGGGACCGCCAGCCCTCCAGTCCCCACGAGAACTCCACATTGGTGAGCTCGAGATCGGCGATTGGGCAGGGAGTCAGCGCCTCGTGAAGACAGGCCAGTGCTTCGAGGACACCACCCAGCTCTTCTTCGACCCACGGATGGCGCGGCATCTCGCCGGCGACCACCTCGTACAGGAGCGCCACCCAGTCGCCGTCGTCGTAGCGGTCCAACAACTCAGGCGCCGGTGCCCATGGCGGCAGCGCCGCCGCGACCCTCGCCTCCCGGCGGTGCATGGATGGACTGTGGGGATTGGGGATCGAGCCAATGGCCTTCACGAAGACCGAGCGACCATCGATGAGACGCAGGATCGCACAGCAGCCCGGCGAGAACCCCCCGGCCAGATCTCGCGCCGCGGCGATCGCCGAGCCGGTCGAGCCCTCCACCCATCGACGGATCCGGTCCGGGACTTCCGACCACGGCCGGTGGACCCCGGCGGCAAAGGGGGCCTGTTCGTGCTGAGAGCCGTCCGGCATCACCCCCCATTGTGGCGTCCGACCCCTCGGGCACACTCGCTCGACCGCTCGGCCTCTCCGGGGACAGACATCGAGCGATACGGTCGCACTTCGACCTCGACGGGTCAGCGATGGCGGCGGGTGATCAATGAACGAGAGACAGGAACGGCCATCGGCCAGGGTCATCGTGCTCGATGGCCAAGGCCGCCTGCTGCTGTTCCAGGTCGACGACCCCCTCGACGCCAAGCCACCGGTGTGGATCACCCCGGGCGGTGGCGTCGAGGCCGGGGAAACCTTGGGTGAGGCCGCCTCTCGGGAGCTGAGGGAGGAGACCGGCCTGATCGTGAGCCCGTCCGACCTGAGCGGACCGGTTGCGGTGTGCCGGGGCAACTGGGAGTTCCGCGGCACCCCCTACTACTCCGAAGACTGGTTCTTTGCGTGGCGCACGACCACATTCGAACCCGACGACTCCAACTGGACCGACCTCGAACGAGACCTCCATCGTGCGTGGCGGTGGTGGACGCCAGGGGACCTCGACACGACCGACGACGCCTTCCTTCCGGTCGGGCTTCCCGACCTGGCCCGGGTGCTCTCCCGGGGCGAAGCCCCGAGAGAGCCGTTGGTGCTTCCTTGGCGGGCCTTCTGAGCCGGAGCGACCTCTCGGCCCGATGCACCGACGGTCCGGCCGGCCCGGGCGCCCGACCACGCCGTCACGGCGTGGGCCGGACAGACCCCGAAAGCCGTGGGCGGCATGGGGCCGCGAACGTTGTGGCAGGCTGACCTGATGGCCGGCCCCGCTCACCGGCGCGACGAGCCATCGCGTCGCTCGCCGTTCTCCCGATCGGCCAACCTCGAGCGCCTGGCCACGGGGCCGTTCGACGTGCTCGTCATCGGCGGGGGTGTCACCGGGGCCGGGGTGGCCCTCGACGCGGCCAGCCGGGGGCTCACCACCGCCCTGGTCGAAAAGGCCGACTTCGCTTCGGGGACCTCTTCGAAGTCCTCCAAGCTGATCCACGGGGGCCTTCGCTACCTCCAACAACGCGAGTTCCGCCTCGTCTACGAGAACCTGACCGAGCGCCAACGCCTGCTCGAGAACGCGCCGCACCTCGTCTCGCCGCTCCCCTTCTTGATCCCGTTGTTCGGCCAATCCGGGGTCGTCTCCAAGGCGGTCGTCCGCTCGTACTCGACGGCGCTGTGGCTGTACGACCTGACCGGGGGGATCCGGATCGGCAAACGCCACCGACGGGTGAACCGGGACGAGGCGGTCGGCCACTTCCCCCTGCTCGACACCGATCGGCTGGTGGCCGGCTTCTTGTACTACGACGCCTGGGCCGATGACGCCCGCCTCACCCTCACCGTCCTGCGCACCGCGGTGGACGGCTACGGCGCCGCGGCGGCCAACTACACCGAGGTGGTCGGGTTCCTCCGGGACGGCGACGGCGCCGTCACCGGGGCCAAGGTGCGAGACCTAGAAGACCCCGACGCCCCGGCCTTCGAGATCCGGGCGAGGGCGGTCGTGAACGCGACGGGGGTCTGGACCGATAAGGTGCTCGCGCTCGACGAAGCCGACCCGACGAGCTCGCTCCGACCGGCCAAGGGGGTGCACATCACCGTTCCGGCGT
Source organism: uncultured Acidimicrobiaceae bacterium (assembly GCA_963804255.1). Taxonomy (GTDB): domain Bacteria; phylum Actinomycetota; class Acidimicrobiia; order Acidimicrobiales; family RAAP-2; genus Palsa-461. The sequence continues at coordinate 931,001 of CAWDPK010000006.1, forward strand.
CCCGGTTCCCCGCCGACGTCGCCGCGGTGATCCCGGTCCGCAAGGACCACCGCTCGATCTTCGTCGTCCCGTGGCCCGAGTCGGACTTCGTGTACCTGGGCACCACCGACACCGACTACGAAGGCGACCTTGACGACCCGCGGTGCACCGGTGAGGACGTCGACTACCTGTTGGACGCGGCCAACGGCGTCAGCGGCGCCGGGCTCACCCGCGCCGATGTGACCGGGGTGTGGGCCGGGCTCCGACCCCTGCTCAAGCCCGAGAGCGGTCATCGGATCTCCAAGCGGACGGCCGACCTGTCGCGCCGCCACAAGGTGTGGCGCTCCGATGACGGCGTGATCACGGTCACCGGCGGCAAACTCACCACCCAGCGCAAGATGGCCGAGGACACCGTCGACCTGGTGGTGAACGGACTGGGTGAACCCACCCGGCGCTGCATCACCAAGCACCTCGCGCTCGAGGGGTCCCCGTCGCTCGAGCCCACCGCCAAGGGCGCGGCCGGGAACCCCGGTCCGCCCGCGCACCTCCAGCGCCGCTACGGCAGCCGCACCGCGGCCGTCCTCGACCTCGCCGAGGGTCGCCCCGAGCTGCTCGAGCCGATCGCCGACGGCCTCGCCTATCTCGGTGCCGAGGTGCTGTACGCGGCACGCGAGGAGATGGCGGTGCACGTGGGCGACGTGCTGGCGCGCCGGACCCGCGCCGCGATCCAAGACGCCCGCGCCAGTGCCAAGACCGCCGCCACGGTCGCTCGGATCATGGCCGGCGAGCTCGGCTGGGACGACGCGCGCACCGGTGCCGAGGTGTCCGGCTTCGTCGAGCAGGTGGCGACCGAGCTCGCCGCAGCGGGCCTCGACACCACCCAGCCGGCCACCCACGGCGCGGCACGGGGCGACCCCGGGTGACCGGGGGCCGGTTCCCACCGGGCCCGGTCGACGTCGGACCAGGGGGGCTGGCCGAGCACCTGGGCGGTCCGCGGGTCGAGGTCGCCGAGGCCTTGGTCGACCGGCTGCGGGACGATGGTGTGGCGGTGTCGAGCGATCCGGCAGCACGCGCCGAGGCGGCACGCGACTGGTGGCCGCTCTCGATCGCGTGGGCGGCCCGGGGCCAGGTCCCCGCACAGCCGGCCGTGGTGGCCAGGCCCACCGACACCGCCGGGGTCGCCAGCGTGCTGCGCCGCTGCAACGACGCACGGGTGCCGGTGACGCCGACCGCCGGAGCGAGCGGCGTGTGCGGCGGGTCGGTCCCGGTGTTCGGCGGGGTGTCCCTCGACCTCACCGGGCTGTCGGGCCTTTACGACCTCGACGAGCCGTCGCTGCTCGCCGACGTCGGCGCGGGCACGTTCGGTCCGGAGCTCGAGGCCGCCCTCTCGGCCACCGGGACCGGGTACACGTTGGGCCACTGGCCCCAGTCGATGGACATCTCGACCGTCGGGGGGTGGATCGCGTGCCGGGGGGCCGGCCAGTACTCGACCAGGTACGGCAAGATCGAGGACCTGGTGGTCGGGCTCGAGGTGGTGCTGGCCGACGGCACGGTCGTGACGCACCGACGGGGCGGCGCCGCGCTCGGCGACCGGCCCCAGCCTCACCCAGCTGTTCCTGGGCAGCGAGGGCACCCTGGGGGTGGTCACCGCGGCCCGGCTCCGCGTCACCCCGCGCCCGGCCGCCGAGGGCCGGCGCGCCCACGGCTTCGGCTCGTTCGCCGACGGGCTCGACGCCTGCCGCCGGATCCTGCGTCGCGGGGCGACCCCGGCCGTGCTCCGCCTCTACGACACCACCGAGTCGCGACGGAACTTCGACGCCGAGACGTGCGTGCTGGTCGATCCTCGACGAGGCCGACCCGGTGATCGTCGAATCGACGCTCAAGGTGTGCGACGAGGAGTGTGCGGGGGCCGACCGGCTCGACGACGAGCTGGTGGCCCGGTGGTTGCGCGAGCGCAACGACACCTCCGCCCTCGGCCCGCTGTGGAAGGCCAACATCGTCGTCGACACGATCGAGATCGCGGGCCGTTGGTCGGTGCTGGCCGAACTGGCCGACGAGGTCGTGTCCACGTTGTCGGGCATCGACGGCACGTTGGCCGCCTCGGTGCACGAGTCGCACGCCTATCGCGACGGCGCGTGCCTCTACTTCACCTTCGGCGGGCGCCGTCCGGGCGAAGGTGGCCCGGGAGGCGACGAGGCCGAGCTGGCCTGGCAGGAGACCTACTACCGCCAGGCGTGGGACGCCACGACGGCCAGCGTGCGCCGCCACGGCGCCGCCATCAGCCACCACCACGGCATCGGGCTCAACCGCGGGCGGTTCTTGGCCGACGCGCTCGGCCCGGGGTTCGCGGTCCTCCAATCGATCAAGGACGCCCTCGACCCCTCGGGCATCCTCAATCCCGGCAAGCTCGGGTTCGCCTCCCGGTTCGGGCCGGCGCCGTGGCCGTGAGCTCATCGCTGCTCGTCGTCGACGTCGGCACCTCGGGGGTCCGCGCGGCGATCGTCTCCGCGGACGCATCGGTCCGGATGGTCCATCACGAGACCGTCCTGCCCTCCACCCCCGCCCCCGGGCTGGTCGAGGTGGACGCGGCCCGCATCGCCGAGGTGGTCCGCACCACCGCCGCCGCCGCCCTGGCCGAGGTCGGGTCGGTGGCCGGGGTCGGCATCGCCAACCAGCGCGCCACGACGATCGTCTGGGACCGCCGCTCGGGCAAGCCGGTCGGCCCCGCGCTCGGGTGGCAGGACCTCCGGACGGTCGGGGTGTGCTTGACCCTGCAGGGACAGGGCTTCCGGTTCCCGCCCAACGCCTCGGCAACCAAGCTGGCCGCCATCTTGGACGAGGTCGATCCCGGTCGCGAGCGGGCGGCCGAGGAGCTGTGCTTCGGGACCATCGACACCTGGGTGGCGTGGGTCCTCTCCGACGGCGCGCTGCACGTCACCGATCCGACCAACGCCGGCGTCACCGCGCTCAGCGACCCGAGCGGGAGCCGGTGGGACGAGCGCCGCGCTCGAGGTGCTGGGCATCCCGGCGTCGATGCTGCCCTCGATCGTCGACTCGTCGGGCGCCATCGGCGAGGCCCGCGCCCTTCGCGGTGCGCCGCTGCTCTGTGGCATGGCCGGCGACCAGCAGGCCGCGCTGGTCGGCCAGGGCTGCACCCGGCCGGGGTTGGCCAAGGCGACCTTCGGCACCGGCGGGATGCTCGACCAGGTGACCGGCCGAGCCGCGCCGGGCGCGCTCGACCGCAGCACAGGCGGGACGTTCCCCATCGTCACCTGGCGTCGCGGCGGGTCGTCCTTCTACGGGGTCGAGGCGATGATGCTGTCCGCGGGCAGCTGCGTCGAGTGGCTGCGCGACGACCTGGGGGTGATTCCCGATGCCGAGAGCTCGGCGACCGTCGCCGCGGCGTGCCAGGACACCGGCGACGTGTGGTTCGTGCCGGCGCTGCTCGGCATGGCCACCCCGGTGTGGGACTTCGGCGCAAGAGGCGCGCTGTTCGGGATCACCCGGGGGACCGGCCGCCCCGAGATCGTGCGGGCCGTCCTCGAGGGGGTCGCCCACCGGGGGGCCGACCTGTTGGAGGCGGCCGAAGCCGACAGCGGCCTCTCGGTCGGATCGCTGCCGCGTCGACGGGGGCATGTCGGCCAACCCGGTCTTCGTCCAGGCGCTGGCCGACGCGATCGGTCGCCCGGTCGACCTCTCGGCGACCCTGGAGGCGACCACGCTCGGGGCGGGGTTCTTGGCCGGGATGGCCGTCGGGGTCTGGCGGGACGAAGACCAGATCGCCGACACCTACCGGCCCGCCTCCACCGTCGAGCCGGTGCGGGGCGACGCCGATCGCGCCACGCAGCGTGACCGATGGCTGGAGGCTCGGGGACGAGCCCTCCAGACGATTCCCGAGCTCTCGGCCATCACCTTCTGAATCGGGCCCCAGCGGGCCCTCCATCCACCTTGGGAACGGCCGCGCTGGGTGAGAATGGGGGCCGGATCGGCCCGAGGGCCCGAGCGACCAGGGAGTCTGCTTGACCGAGGTGGCCCGTTGGGCGCCCGCGACCGCAACGACGACGGCCCCGGCAGCGGTCCCTGGGCCGAACGGGGACGCGGCCCGGGCTGGACGCCTCCGGACCGCCGCCGCGGTGGCCCAGGGGCTCGACGCCAACCTGACCCGCGTCGTGAAGGGCGCCCCGGGTGCGCTGCGGGTGGCGGTCGTGGCGGCCCTGTCGGGCGGCCACCTGCTCATCGAGGACGTCCCGGGGGTGGGCAAGACCGTGCTCGCCCGCACCCTGGCCGTCTCGCTCGGTGCCGAGCTCTCGAGAATCCAGGGCCATCCGGACCTGTTGCCGGGCGATGTGACCGGCGTCACCGTCTACGACCAGCGGACCGGCAACTGGGACTTCCGCCGGGGACCGGTGTTCAGCCACGTGGTGCTGCTCGACGAGCTCAACCGGACCCCGCCGCGCACCCAGTCGGCCCTGCTCGAGTCGATGGACGAGCAGCAGGTGACGGTGGACGGGCAGACCTGGCCGCTCCCCCAGCCCCACCTGGTGCTGGCCACCCAGAACCCGGTCGGCCAGCTCGGCACGTTCCCGTTGGTCGAGAGCCAGCTCGACCGGTTCGCGCTGTGCACGACGCTCGGCTACCCCGACGCGACCACCGAGGCCCGCCTGGCCCTCCATGAGGGCGGGCGAGACGCGTTGGCCAACCTGCACCCGGTGTGCTCGGTCACCGAGTGGGCCTCCGCGGTCGCCGCGACGTCCGAGGTCAGCGTGGCCCCGACCATCGCCGCCTACACGGTCGCGATCACCCGGGCGACCAGGGAGGCCGCCGGGGTCCGGCTGGGCGCCAGCCCCACGCGCGTCCATCGCGCTGGTGCGGTCGGCCCAGGCCCACGCCCTCGTGTCGGGTCGCGGGTACGTCTCGCCCGACGACGTGGCGGCGATGGCCGTCTCGAGCCTCGCCCACCGGCTCGTCGTCGACGGGGACGGCCAGTTCGCGGCCAGCGTCGTCTCGGGTGTGCTGGCCGCGCTCCCGGCACCCCGGCCGTGAGGCCGCGGGGCGGACTGCCCCGCCCCACCAAGGCCGCCGGCCCGATCGCCGGCAGTGTGGTCGCCCTGGTTGGCTGGTTGGCGGTCGCCCACAACAGCGGGTCCGGTTGGGTCCAGGCGTTGGGCGGCCTGCTGGCCGGGTTCGTCGTCGCCGGGCTGGGCGGCCCGGCGTTCGCCGCCGCCCGGCTCAAGGTCTCCGTCGTGACCAACCCCACCGAGACCACGGCCGGGGAACCGGTCGCGATCGTGGTCGCCACCAACGCCCCGCTGCGGATCGAGGCGGTCGGGCCGCACGGCCAGGCCACGACGATCGGGGCGGGCACGGGCCGCGTCCGGCTGACCCCGGCGCGCCGAGGGCCGCTCTGTCAGGTCACCTTCAAGCTGGCTTCGGCGGCCCCCTTCGGCCTGCTGTGGTGGCACAAGCGGGTCGTGGTCCCCCTCGCCCGGCCGCTCTGGGTGGCCCCGGTGCCCGGCCCGCCCGAGGTGGCCATGCTCAGCGACTCGGCCGCCCAGGCCGCCCTCGACCACCACCGGCCACGGGACGCTCGGGTTGGCGAGCCCCGCGGGGTGCGCCCGTACGTGGCCGGAGACCCGAGGCGCCTGGTGCACTGGCCCGCCACCGCCCACCGGGGCGAGCTCATGGTCCGAGAGGCCGAGCGGCCCGAGGCCGTGGTGCGCGAGCTGCGGGTGGTCCTCCCCGACGACGGGCCCGAGGGCGACGCGGTGGCCGGGCGGGCCTTGGGGACCTTGTTCGAGCTCTTGGCCCACTCCTCGCCGGTCATGCTGGCCACCACCGAACGCGACGGGCCGCGAACGGAGGCCGTGTACACGAAGGCCGACGCCGCCCGACGGCTCGCCCGCGGTCGCGCACCCGGTTACCCGCCGACAGCGCCGGTGAGCGTCCTGCAGCGGATCAAGGCGGCCAACAAGCCGGGCCCGCCCGAGCATTCGGTGCTGTTGCGGGTCGCGTCGACCGGCGCGGTGGTGGTCGGGGTCGCCGCATGCGCGGCGGAGGGCGAGCTCTCCCTCGTCGTGGCGGTGGGATCGATCGTGGCGCTGTTCGCGGGCAACCTGTTCTCCTACCGGCGCCGCTCCCGCCCGCTCCCGTGGCTAAAGGCGGTGCTGGCCGTCGTGGCGGTGCTGGCGTTCTGGCGCTTCTTCTTCGCCATCTCGGGCACCCAGGGCGTGACCAACCTCGGCGCGGTGCAGGGCCCGCTGGCCGTGCTGTTCACCTGGATCCAGGTGACCCACTCCTTCGACGTGCCGAGCCGCCGGGACATCGCGTTCTCCCTGGCCGGCTCGGTCACGCTGATGGCGGTCGCGGCGGCGCAGGCGCTCGACATCACCTTCGGCATCTACGTGATCGCCTGGGCCGCCTGCGCGCTGGTCGGGCTGGGGTCGATGTGGGGATCGATCAGCGGCGCCGGCCGCGCCCCGGGCGCGTACCCTGCTCGCCGGTGCGGCCACGCTCGGGGTGGTGGCCCTGGTCTGCATCGTCGTGCTCCCGGCCCCGTCGGTGTCCAGCCGGCTCGTGTTCCCTTCTTCGATCGGCGGCGACGTGTCGATCGACTCGCCGGCCGCCCTGGAGGGCACCGCCCAAGGGGCCACCCTGCCGGTGCACGCCGCCTCGGCCAACGGCCGGGTCGACGTGGGCGGTTACCTCGGGTTCGCGGGGCCGCTCGACACCGCGGTCCGGGGCACACTCGGCAACCAGGTCGTCTTCCGGGTGCGGGCCGGCCGGCCGAGCTTCTGGGTGGCCGAGACCTTCGACGAGTGGGACGGCCAGAGCTGGACCGAGGTGGCACCCAAGGGCAAGGCGGAGTGGCACGAGGTCTCCGGCGGCTCGCCGTTCGAGCTCGGTGCCGAATCGGGCGCCGACGGCGCGGGGACCGGGGACATCCAGACCTTCTACCTGGTGGAGCCGGGTCCCAACCTGATCTTCCACGCCGAGAGCACCGACCAGGTGTGGTTCCCGGCCCGGGGCATCTACGTCGACCCCGACGGCAACATCCGCTCGGACACCTCGATGGGAACCGGTTCGATCTACACCGTGGTGTCCTCGGTCGTGACCCCGACCCCGGCCAAGCTCGCCCGGGCGAGCGGCCTCACCCTCGACCCGGTCGACCAGGCCCGGTTCACCGAGCTGCCCCACCCCTATCCCAAGGTGGCCGCCCTGGCCGGCCGGATCACCGCCCACGCCACCACCACCGAGGCCAAGGTGCTGGCCTTGGAGCAGTGGATGGGTGCCCACACCCGGTACACGACCGACATCCCACCGCTCCCCAAGGGGGCCGACACCGTCGACGAGTTCCTGTTCGGCAACCGGCGGGGCTACTGCGAGCAGATCTCCACCTCGCTGGCGGTGATGCTGCGGACCCTCGGCATCGCCGACGCGCGAGGCGACCGGGTACGTGCCCGGCCCCTACAACCCGATCACCGACCTCTACGAGGTCCAGGCCAAAGACGCCCACGCGTGGGTCCAGGTGTGGTTCCCCGGCTTCGGCTGGCAGAACTTCGATCCGACCGCGTACGTCCCGTTGGCCAACCCCTCCCCCGCGGTCACCTTCGCTCACGACGCGTTGGGCGCCCTGCACCGGGTGCCGGTCGTGCCGAGCGTCGTCGTCGCGGCGGTCGTGGCGGCCGGGCTGTTCGCGTGGCGACGCCGTTCGCTCGCCCCGTCGACCCCCGCCGGCGCGGTCAGCGCGGCGCTCGAGCGTGCGGCCCGCCGGGGTGGGCTCGAGCCCTCGGCCGCAGAATCGCTGTCCCGGCTGGCCGCGCGGATCGACGCGCACGCGCCGCCGAGCGCGCAGGAGCCGTCGGCAGGCGTCATCGCGGCGGCGGCCGAGGAATCCGCGTTCGGCGGACGCGAGCTCGCCGGGGCGCTGGCCGACCGCCTGGTCGCCGACGCCCGGGCCCTGGTGCGTCGCGTGCCGCGCCGCAGATGGACCCGGGGCCGGCCGGGGGCCGGGCGGGCGGGTCAGCCCGGGTTGGACACGGCCAGCCCCTCGTCGAACGAGGCGCCCGCCACCAGCAGGGCCCGGTAGGACATGAGCTGGCGGGGCCGGGTCAGCGCCGCCACCGCGCTCAGCGCATCACCGCGCCGATAGAGGGCCACAAAACGGTCCTCCAAGGTCCCGTCCACGACCACCACCTCGTCGTCGGGGGACGGGCGGCCCAGCACCTGGACCTTCTCCCCGTACTGGTCGGACCAGAAGTAGGGCACCGGCACGAACGCGGGAGCGGCCGCCCGGCCGGCCAGCAACCCGGTGGCGGCCGCCGCGCCCATGTCGGCGGCCATCTGCCAGTGCTCGATCCGGACCGGCTCACCTCGGAAGGAGAACCGGGCCAGGTCGCCCGCTGCGACCACGCCGTCGGCGGCGAACAGCCCGGCGTCGCAGACGACGCCGTTCTCCAGGGTCAGGCCCGAACCCTCGAGCCACGACACCTCGGGCACCACCCCGATGCCGGCCACGACCATGTCCGCGGCCAGCGTCGTCCCGTCGGTCAGCTCGACCGAGGTGACGCCGTTCCGACCCCTCGAGACGGCTTCGACCGAGGTGTTCGTCTTGAGGTCGACGCCGTGGCGACCATGCAGCGAGCCCAGCGCGCCACCGACGACGTCGCCCAGCGCCGGCGCCAACGGGACCGGGAGCGTCTCGATCACGGTGACCGCGCAACCGAGACCCGAACAGGTCGACGCTACCTCCGAACCGATGAACCCGGCCCCGATGACGACGAGCCGGCACCCCTCGCCCACCGCCCCGACCCGGTCGCGCAGGGCCAGGCAATCCTCGATCGTCCGCAGCACCATCACGCCCTGGTCGGCGTAGAGGTGCCTCGGGGTGGCCCCGGTGGCCACCACGACCCCGTTGGCGGCCACCGACGAACCGTCGTCGAGCTCGACCCGGCGTCCGGCCACATCGAGCGAGACCGCGCGGTGCCCCAGCCGGGCGTCGATCCCGAGGTCGTCCAGGGCGCCCTGCTCGCTCAGGGTCACCCGGTCGGGCTCCCATGTGCCCGCGAGCACCTGCTTGGACAACGGCGGGCGGTCATAGGGAAGGTGGTCCTCCGCGCCCACGAGGACCAGCTGGCCGGCGAACCCCTCCCTGCGCAACCCCTGGGCGGCCCGGAGGCCGGCCAACGAGGCGCCGACGACGACGACCGTGCCGTCCGGATCGAGCGGATCGCGGGGGTCGCTCCTCCGCTGGCTCACCGACCGAACATCGCCAACCACTCCTCGGCCGACCGGGGCGCCAAGACGAAGTTCTCCCGGCGCACCCGGGACATCGGGGCCGAGGGGGCCGCCGAGTACTGGTGGCCCGGAAAGAGCACCGTGTCGTCGGGGACGACGGCCAGTCGGTTGGTGAGCGACTCGTACATGGCCTCGGGGTCCGAGCCCGGCAGGTCGGTTCGCCCACAGCCGTCGAGGAACAGGGTGTCGCCCGACACCAGCCGGCCCTCGACCAAGAAGCACTGGCTGCCCGGGGTGTGGCCCGGGGTGTGCAGGAGCGTGACCTCGACCCCGCCCACCTTGACCACGTCCCCGCTCTCGTGCGCGACCAGGTCGGTGTCCTCGAGGCCGGCGGCCCGCTTCACCCACCGGACCTCGTCGCGCTGGACGTGGATCGGGATATCGACCCGCTCGAGCAGCGCCGCCACCCCCTCGACGGACCACCCGCCGAGGCTCCCCCCGATGTGGTCGGGGTGGTAGTGGGTGGCCAGCACTCCCGTTGGGCGCATGCCGTCGGCCGACAGCACGCCCAGCAGGTCGTCAACCGCATAGGCGGGGTCGACCAGCAGCGCCTCGCCGGTCTCGCGATCGCCGATCAGGTAGACGAAGTTGACCATCTGCTGCGCTATCTGGTCGCGGCTCGCGAAGTCCCGGCCCGACAACAGCTGGCGGAAGTAGAGGCGATCGGGGCCGGCGCTCATCAGAACAGCCCCGGCGCGTCGTCTTCGTCCTCACCGGGCGCATCGGGCTCCGGCACGTCGTCGCGCCCGGAGGACGCAACCGTCGACTCGAGGCGGGGAACCAGGTCCTCGACCTGTGCCCTGGTGCGGCGCAGGCGGCGGTCGAGCTCGTCGACGATCGCCGTCGCCCGCTCGAGGCGGCCGACCAACTGGTCGACATCGAGGTCGCCCTGCTCGAAGAAGGCCACGATCTCGTCGAGCTCCCGGCTGGCGTCGGTATAGCTCAGCTCGGCCACCGGGGTGGACTCGCGTGCGGCTCCGGGCGTCACGACTGGCCTGCGGGCGTGACGCCGGCTCGGGACGGGCCGGCCACCACCGAGCGCGTGGTGGCGTCGGCGAACCTGGTGACGAGCACGTCGCCGTCGGCCAGCGCCCCACCCGAGCGCAGCACCCGCCCGTCTTCGTCCATGGTCAAGGTGTAGCCGCGTTCGAGCTGGCGCTCCACGTCGAAGGCCCCCAAGAGGCGCCGCCAGCCCGAGACGCGTTGCTCGGCATCGGAAAGGCTCCGAAGCGCGGCCGGGCCGAGCCTCGCCGAGCGTGCCCACACCGAGCCCTGCCGCGTGGTGCACGGCCGCCGGCGCCGCCCGGGTGAGCGCGGCCACCCGATGCTCGAGCCGCTCGCGGTGCCAGCGGAGCTGCTGGCGGGCCGAGCCCGACAGCCGGCCCTGGCAGGCGCCCAGGTGACGGTCGGCCGCCTCGACGAAGCGCCGCGCGTGGCGGCCCAGCGCGCCCGACGGCGCGGCCACCGACCGCTGCCACCAACCCTCGACACGAGTGACCAGCTCGTGGCCGCATTCGGTGGGGGTCACGAAGGATCGGTTGGCCACGATGTCGGCGACCGACTCGTCCCCGGTGTGCCCGATCCCGGTCCACACCGGCACCGGACAGGTGGCGATGGCACGGGCGACCGGCTCGCTGTCGAACGCCGCCAGGTCGGCCTTGGAGCCCCCGCCGCGCACGACCACCACCAGCTCGCAACCCGACGCACCGCACCGCGTGATCGCGCGGGCGATGGCCCTCGGCGCGCCGGCCCCCTGCACCGAGGCCCGCGACACGCCAACCTCGAACCCATAGCCCGACGAGGTGAGCTGGCCCAAAAAGTCGCGGTAGCCCTCGGTGTCGGGGCTGGCCACGAGCCCGACGCGGAGCACGACCGGCGGGACGGTTCGGGCGCGATTGGCCTCGAGCAGCCCCTCCTCGCGCAACGCGGCCACCAACGCCGCGCGCTCGGCGGCCATGCGGCCCAACAGGGCGGTCACATCGAGACCGGCCATCACGAAGTTCACTTCGGCCCGGGCGCGGTAGAAGTCGATTCGGCCGACCAGGTGGACGACCGTGCCCGGGGTGAGCTCGATGCCCGAGCGGGCCAGCTCCGCCCGCAGCGGACCCCAGGTCTGGCGCCAGCAACGCACCTTGAGCACCGGGGCCTGACGGTCACCGGCCGAGTCGGGGTCGATGAGGTCGATGTAGCAGTGCCCGGTGCGATCCGACAAGGTGTGCACCTCACCGCGCACCCACAGCGGGACGCGGGGCGCAAACGCGCTGGCCAGCGCGTCGTCGACCCGTCGATAGAGCTGGGCGATCGAGAGCACCTCGGCCGGCGCGTCGGTGGGCGCGGAGCCGGCCCGATGCCCGCCGAACGCGGGAGTGCTCACGTCGCGCTCGTCATGGTCGATGCGTCCTGCGGTTGGCCTGACCCCACGGACAGAAATGTAGGGCAGGGATGGTGACGGCCTAGGCCCGGCGGCCCGGCCGGGCCCGCCGACGCCCGCCCGCCAACAGGGTCAGGCCGATCCCGAGCAGCCACACGTCCTTGGCCACCCCGGTGCCCATCAGCGTCGGACGCAGGCTGCCCGGCTCGTGCATCGCGTCGGTCTGGCTGTACATCCACAAGATGGCGCCGGCGAAGGGGGTCAGGGCCAGCCCGGCCAGGCGGTCCGAGACGAACGGCGTCAGCAGTGCCGCGCCCAGGGCGACCTCGGCCACGGCCAGGCCCTTGGCGAACCGCTCGGGCCGGACGTCCTCGAAGAACGGGAACGCGCCCTTGGCCGTCCCGTGGAGCATGGCGGCCCGCTCCTCATCGGCGCTCAGCTTCCCGATCCCGGCGTTCAAGATGAACGCCCCGGCGGCCAGCCGGATCGGTTGATTGGACACGCTTCGACGTCCCATTGGCTCAATTCTCTCCCGTCGCCTCGACAGAGGCCCGCGATCAGGGTCTGGTCCGAGAGTACCGGGCACGCCACCGGGCCTGGTACGCGATCGGCCAGCGGGGACCGGTCGGCCCAGCCAGGGTCACATATGAATTGTCTGTTTCCAGAGGCGCGCGCGGCCAGCGCGAACCGAGGCAACCTGTCGGCCAAGGAGGCGACCCCATGGCCGAACTCGAGTCGGTGATCCTCTTCGACTAAGGAGCGGCCATGCCCGTCAGCCCCCGACGGCCAGGCCAGGTCATCAGCCTGGCCTGTGGCCAACCCTCGGGACCCGGGGCCGTTCTACAGTGCGGCCAACCGCTCGCCCGAGCGACGCTCGGGCCGATCCGCCACAACGGAGGGAACCCACCTTGACCAGGTCCGTGCTCGTGACCGACTTCGCGTGGCCGAGCCTCGAACCCGAGCGCCGCATCCTGGCCGAGATCGGCGCGGAGGTCGTGGTCGCCGAAACCGGCGACGAGGACGAGCTCGTCGAGCTGGCCGGCGAGGTCGACGCAATCCTCACCAACTGGAAGCCGGTTACCGCCCGGGTGCTGCGTAGCGCGCCACGGTGCCTGACTGTGGCCCGCTACGGCGTCGGGCTCGACAACATCGACGTGGCCGCGGCGACCGAGCTCGGCATCGTCGTGAGCAATGTGCCCGAGTTCTGCATCGACGAGGTGTCGGACCACGCGCTCGCCCTCGTGCTCGCGCTCAGTCGTCACATCGTCGACTTCGCCGGCCAGACGCGCGCCGGTGGATGGGACAACAAGGGCTTCGGCGAGATGCACCGCCTGCGCGGCCAAACGTTCGGACTGGTCGGTTTCGGCCGGATCGCTCGACGGGTCGCCGCCAAGGCGCAGGCGTTCGGCTTCGACGTCCTCGCCTATTCACCGAGCCTCACACCCGGTGATCACGACGGCGTGACGGCGGCCTCTTTTGAGGGGGTCTTGGGATCGTCCAACGTCGTTTCGTTGCACGCCCCGTCGACCCCCTCAACCCACCACATGATCGGGGCGGCCCAGCTGGCCATGATGCGGCCCGGCGCGTTCCTCGTAAACACCGCCCGCGGCGCGCTGGTGGACGAAGAAGCGCTCCGTTTGGCGCTCGTCGAGGGCACACTCGGCGGGGCCGGCCTCGACGTCATGGACGAGGAACCGCCCCCGCCTGACCATCCGCTTCGCAACACGCCCGGGGTCGTGCTGTCCCCCCACGCCAGCTTCTACTCGGTCGAGGCGCTCGACGAGCTACAGGAGACCGCGGCGGCCAATGTCGTCAGTGTGTTGGGTGGCCACCTCTCGCCGAGCGTGGTCAATCCCGAGGTGTTGGTGTCCCCGGTACTTCGCGCCCCAATGCAGACGAATCGCCCAGAAGGCGACTAACCCCGGCGCTGACGGTCGGCCCGCAGCTCACCGAGGCGTTCCTCGCGTGGGCGGCGGGCACGCTGGTCGGCACCATCGACACCAGCAGCGCTCAGTACCGCCGGATGTCCAGGTGCGGCCAAGTCCCACCCACTCGACCACCTTCATCGGGCGAGAGCCTACGGGACCGCTGCGAGAGCACCCCCGCCCGAGCTGGCACACTGGTGGCGACGGTGAGCCGGCCGGGTGGCCGCGGCCCGGACCGCACGCGGGACCGGGTCGAGGAAGGTCGGGGCTCCGCAGGGCAGGGTGCTGGCTAACGGCCAGTCGGGGTGACCCGCAGGAAAGTGCCACAGAGAACAGACCGCCGATGACGGGTTCGCCCGCACAGGTAAGGGTGAAACGGTGCGGCAAGAGCGCACCAGCGTCCGGGGCGACCCGGTCGGCTCGGCAAACCCCACCCGGAGCAAGGCCAAGCGTGGGACATGGGCGGCCCGTCCGCTCCGATGAGGAGCAGTCCCCAGGTAGGCCGCTTAGATGGATGGCCACCACTCCCGCAAGGGAGGCACAGAACCCCGCCTACAGGCCGGCTCACCGTCAACTAGGGAGAAGTGACTAAACAATCCCTACAGGACGGGACGAATCTTGTCGGGAACGATGCTCGGACCGATGACGCTGGTTTCCGTCTCTTCGGTTGGCCCTCCCCGAGGCCGGGTGCAGAGGTTGACACCACCATGACGACATCGACAGGGGAATGGCGAGTCTGGCGCCTTAGTAAAGGCCACTTACGCCCGGCCACTACGCCGACGCCGTCTTCTCCGAGCCCGGCGGTGCTGGCGCATGGTCCAGCAAGCGGGGGTGGGTGCCCCGACCATTGTTCTGAGCCCGTCGTGTGGGTTGGCAACCATCGGCTCGCGAGCGGGAAGCGAATCCGGTTGTGGTCGTGCGAGGGACACCGCGAGCGCGTCGAAGATGCCGAGCGGGTGGACCATCGGTAGACGGTGGAGGCAAGCAGCGCGAGATTTGGAGCACTGAAACAGCAAAGCGCCCCTGCGAAAGGGCGCTTTCTGTGGGCTCCAAACGGACCTCTCGGTCTGTTTAGGCCCTGCCCTGCCGACTAAGCCGACCAGGCATAGGGCCAGCTTGCACCCGTGGGGGCCCGCGTCTAGGGCCGAAAGACCCCAGCGGTGTTCGCCAGCATGTTCTTGACGGCTACCAGGCATCCTTCCGATATGGGAGCTGCGTCAGAGAGGGATCGAACTGGCGCAGCTCTCTTGTCGGCCCACAGCTAGTGGTGGTCAACGAGTTACCCCGAGCCGATGATGGGGGCGGGGGGCTGGTGCCGAACACCGTCATCGGTCAGAGCTTGTCGCCCTCGAGGCGCGGCATCGGTGGTGTTTCGTGACTCGCACCACCGGCCGCCCTCTTCAGCTATGCAAACGCCGACCGTCTCGGGGGCCGTAGACACGCCAGCGCACCGGCAACCCCGGGACGTTCGGCCCTGTCCCAGTCCGACGGCAAGTGCGAGCATGGCGATGAGCCAAGCGAGAGGAGACGCCGATGACGACGCTCATCGTGTGTGTTTCCGTGCACCACAGCAATACGAGACAGGTGGCCGAAGCCATTGGCGAAGTGCTTGGCGTAGCCGTCGTCGAACCCGAAGAGGTGGCCCCGGCTGACGTAGCCAGCTACGACCTAGTGGGGATCGGCTCGGGCATTTACGGCATGACATTCCACCCCCGGCTGTGGCGATTTGCCCGTTCGCTGCCGAAGGTGTCCGGCACGCCGGCCTTCCTCTTCGCCACCAGCGGGAGCCCGGAGCTGTTCTGGCGGCCGGCCATTCTGGTGCTGAGCAGCTTGCTCCGGTTCAAGGGCTACCGGATCGTCGGCACCTTCTCCTGCCGGGCATTCGACACCTGGGGGCCGCTGCGACTGGTCGGCGGCCTCAACAAGGGCAGGCCCAGCGACGCCGATCTGAGCGCGGCGAGGGCGTTCGCCTCCCAGCTTGGCCACAGCCCGAACGGCGCGGTTATCGCGGGACACGAAGCGGCGGGCTAGATCAGCACCGGTGCCACGTCGTAAATCCCTCCGCTCCCAGTTCTACCGCGGCACCCGCGACCTCGGGAACCCCGAGGCCGCCGAGAAAGGGCCCCACGTGAAGCATTGCCCGCCGTTCATGTCCGCTCGCGCCACCCCCGTTTGGGCACTGGTGCTGGCCGGCTTGGCACCGTAGCGTCCAAGCAGACGGGGAGGGTGGCCATGGCGGAGACGACACAGTTCACGATCGGGTCCGACGCCAGCTGTACCGATGGGGTCTGTGGCGAGGTGAGTCTCGTGGTCGTTGACCCCGTTGCTCGGGAGGTCACCCATCTCGTGGTCAAACCGAAGCACCGGCAAGGGCTCGGCCGACTTGTTCCTCTCGATCTGGTCGACGCCACGACGGGCGAGGTCCGACTCCGTTGCACTGTGGCGGAGTTCGAGAAGCTTGACTTCGCCGAAGAGACGCAGTTTCTTTCGGGAGGCAGTGTCTTCGGGAACTATGCCCCCGGACAATTTCTCTTCTGGCCCTATTACGACGGCATCCCCCCAATCACCCAGGACACCCTCCCCTTGGGCGAGGTGGCCGTGCGCCGCGGTGAGCAGGTCCATGCCACCGATGGCGACATCGGGCGGGTCCAGGGGCTCGTCATCGACCCTCGCGATCACCACGTGACCCACGTGCTCCTCCAAGAGGGGCACGTATGGGGCCGAAAGGAGGTGGCGATTCCGATCAGCGCAGTGACTCGTGTCGACGGCGGTATCCGGCTCAACATCACCAAGCAGGAGGTGGGGGACTTGCCACCCGTGGAGGTCCATCACCCGGATTGATAGGCCCACCAGGATCAGATGATGGACCACACGAGAGGGCCTCTCGTAAGATTTCCCGGCCGACGCCGTCTTCTCCGAGCCCGGCCGGTGGCTGGCGGTTCGTCCTCGCTTACATGTAGATCAGGTGACCTCTTCGATCACGAGGACCGTCCCGTCGACGGGATCGGTGCAGTGGCTTCGGGTGTCCGACCCATGCGGACTGGATGCGCCAGCACGGCCCGGACTCAGAGCCGACGGCGTATTGGTCCATGCCGCAAGTCAGCTCTTGGAAGCGTTCATCTGACCATTCGCCGTCATTCCGTCCAAGAGAGAGATGTGGAAGGCAGCTGAGAGCTCGTTGGTGGCGATCGATCCGCTAGCCGAAAAACTCGAAACGTTGCCACCAGGCACATCCGTCCCGGTCGCGGTGAACGCGCCGTTCGTCGTGAGTAACCAATTCACGTTCCCGAAGAACGTCGAGGTACCCGAAAACGACAGACCCGAGGGCTGGACCATCCCGGTAAAGGTCTGTGGCGGAGGCGCGCTCCCGCCGAATACGTCACCACCGAGCGAGAACGTGACAACGACCGGCGAACCTATGCCGCCAGTGCCACCGATTGTGATGGCAACCGATATGGGGCCGCCCGAACTAAATGTCGTGTCCTCCCAATTGCCGACATAGGTACCGGCAAACTGCGTCGTCAGCTCGGCGCAGTTGGTGAACCACGAATACCGGACCGGATTTCCCGACTGCGCGAGATGCAGCGTGGTCGTGAAATGGGAGCCGGACCGCGTTGCATGGACCACGACTGAAACCACGTCGGATATGACAGTGGTTCTTCCTGGCGTGGCATACGTGAACGGACGCGGTTTGCCAACCGATACGACTACATACGACGCGGTCGGATCGTGGATGGTCATGATGAATGAGCGGCACGTTGCCTCGCCGAAGCGTTCGATGACCGTTCGGTTGAGATGCGAGAGCAAGAAATTCGAATTGTCGGTTCGAATGGCCGCCGACATTTCCCCAAGGAACGACGCCGGCGTCATCGCCGTCCGACGGGAGGAGGCGCCCGCCATCGCGGTCGACCACCCGCTGAGCGCTAGCGAGATGAGCGAAATGACAACTAACCCGCGAAGGCGCCGACGGCGCGGTTGGCGCTCTTCGGCCATCTCAGCGCCCGACGGATCGAGTGATTTCGACACGTGAGGACCCTGCCGGAAAGATGCCCTCGGCGCACTGGGTCCATCGTGGATGGCCCGTTCTGGCGCTCCCGGCCTGGCTCTGCGCTCGATAGCCACCCTTGGGCCCCGGGGAGGGCGGCGGCTCGCTCATTTGCGATCCCCCCTCTCGTGTCAAAAGGTAGTGCCCGGCCAAGCCCGCTGCGACCCTAGGGGCTGCACAACACGTCGTGGGTGCTGCGCGTTCGGGGTGATGCGTCACTTGATCCCGGGGCGGCCATTTTCGGACCCTCACTGGACGCCGATCTCGCGACCGAGCCAATCAGTGCCCGAAGAGACTCTCAAGATTGACGACGATCGCTTCCTGGGTGCTCCGAGCGATGACCACGACAGCCTCCTCCTCGGGTGCCGGGTTCTCCTCTCGATGTGCGGTGAAGGGTGGCACGAAGACGAAGTCACCCGGCGAAGCTTCGATCCGGCGCTCTTCATCACCGTCGGCGAAGACGAACACCGGATGCCCTGAGACGACGTAGATCCCGGTCTCGGACTCTCCATGGTGGTGGTTGGCGGAGCTCGCCCCGGCCGCCACGTGGGTCCGGCCGAGCCAGATCCTCTCTGATCCCGTGAGTCGACCCGAGATCGCCTCGTACCGGCTCATCCCGGGGGTCTGTGTGGTGTCGGCGCTCAGCTCACCGGACTGGATATGACGGAGCGGCTTGTGCCAGGCGTCAACGTCCATACGACCTCGAATCCAACGATGGCCAGCAGTGATCCGACCGTCCTTCCAACTGGCCACGCCTCCTTTTGCTTCGACCCGCTCGCGTCACACGGCGCAGCTCTCACCCTCACAGGCGCCACCAGCCGACGACACTTCGAGGTGAGCCTTCGCCCAGGCCCGCCGGAGGACACTCAGGATCGTGTCGGCGTCCTGGGCCCCAGGGATAGCGAACTTCCCATCGACGACAAAGAAGGGGACACCGCTGACCCCGAGCTCGTACGCCTCTCGCTCGTCGGCTCGGACCTCATCGGCGTAGCGGTCGCCGGCCAGGATTTCGGCGCACTGCTTTGGGTCGAGCCCGACCTCGGCGGCCAGGCCCACCAGCGTCCCGGGCTCACCGATGGCGGCACCCTCGGTGAAGTAGGCCAAGAACAGCCGTTCCTTCAGGGCATCTTGTACGCCTGGACCAACTTCCCGGGCGTAGTGCAGCAGGCGATGCGCATCAAAGGTGTTGCCCGGCTGGACCCGCTCGAAGTGAAAGTCGAGCCCCTCGGCTGCGGCGAGCGCCGTCAGCTGTTGGTTGGCCGCCACCGCGCGCTGGCGGGACATCCCGTACTTTGCGGCCAGGCGATCGACGTAGTCACCCTCACGCCGGGCCGGGGCGCGCGGGTCGAGCTCGTAGGCCCGCCACACGACGTCGATCTCGTCGGCGTGCTCGAACTGACCCAGCGCGGCCTCGAAGCGGCGCTTGCCCACCGCGCACCACGGGCACACCACGTCAGAAAAGATCTCTACCAGCATGTCGGTGGGAACCCACTCCGTCACCGGTTTATTCCGACGCAGCGCCCCACGTGGCCTCCGACCAGGGCGCTCCCCCAACGGCCGCGCCCTGGTAACCGGGACGTGGGCCACGCACCGCTCGACCGACGCACCGCTCGACCGACGCACCGCTCGACCGACGCACCTTGGAGGCAACCGGTCGCGTTGGCTGACGCCGCCCGCCACCGGTCATGCTGGCCGGAGCGAAGATGGGCCACGTCCCACAAGGAGAACGATATGGAACTCGACCTCCACGTGCCCCGGTTCACCTGGCCCGGTGCACCGGCGTCGATCGGTCCCACATTGGCGACGTTGGCCCAAACCGCCGAGACCATGGGAGTGCGAACCCTGTCGGTCATGGACCACTGGTTCCAGATGGAACAGATGTGGCCGGCCGAGGAGCCGATGATGGAGGGCTACACGACGCTCGGCTTCGTGGCCGCCAAGACCGAGCGACTGCGATTCCGGCTCCTTGTGACCGGCGTGACCTACCGCCATCCGGGCCTGCTGGCCAAGACCGTCACCACCCTCGACGTGCTCTCGGGGGGCCGGGCCGAGCTGGGCATCGGCGCGGCGTGGTACGAGCGTGAGCACCGGGGCCTGGGGGTCGCGTTCCCCCCGATCTCCGAGCGCTTCGAACGCCTCGAAGAGGCGCTTCAGATCTGCCTACAGATGTGGAGTGACGGCAACGGCCCATACGAGGGCCGGCACTACCAGTTGGCTGAAACGCTGTGCTCCCCGGCGCCGATCAGCTCGCCTCGACCCCGGATCCTCGTCGGCGGCGGTGGCGAGCGAAAGACGCTGCGGCTCGTGGCCAAGTATGCCGATGCCTGCAACCTCTTCGGCGATGCCACCACGATCGCCCACAAGCTCGACGTGTTGCGTCGTCACTGCGACGACGTGGGACGAGATCCCGGGACCATCGAGATCACCGTCCTCGTCAACATCCCAGACGACGCCGATCCGGACGCCATCATCCGCGAGGCCGAAGCGCTCGGCGCCGCCGGCGTACACACGATCGTGGCCAGATCCATCGGGCCGGAGCCGTCGAGGTGGCTCGAAGAGGTGTGGGGTCCGGTGCTCCCCCGGCTGGGATCCATCGAGGCGGCGTGACGACCGGTCATTCGGTCGAGGTCGACCTGAGAGCCCGCCATCGCACCGGCATGCGAACGACGGCCCGATGAGCCCCTTGGAACCCGGAGGCACCCGCCGCCTCGCCATGTTCCCGCTCCAGACCGTGCTCTTCCCCGGGGCGATCCTGCCGCTCCATATCTTCGAGCCCCGTTACCGAAAGATGCTGGCCGACTGCCTGAGCGGGGACGGCACCTTCGGTGTGGTCCTCATCTCCCGGGGCTCGGAGGTCGGCGGGGGCGACCAAAGGGTGGCCGTCGGCACCGAAGCGCGCATCGAAGAAGCGTCTCGCTTCGATGACGGCCGGTGGGCCGTCATCGCGCGGCATCCGTCGCATAGCCGTCGAGTCCTGGTTCACCGATGACCCCTACCCCTGCGCCAACGTCCGGACGCTGCCTGGATCGCCGGCCGAAGCGGACCGGGTCGTCATGGACGAGGCGACCGCGGCGGTGCGACGGGCACGGGCACTCCTCTCAGAGCTCGGCCAGGTTCCCGCCCTGGGTGAACCGCTCGAGACCGGGACGACCCGAGACGACCCCGAGGCCATGGTCTGGCAGCTGTGCACCTCTGCTCCGCTCGGCCCGTTGGACCGCCAACGACTGCTCGAGATCGACGGCGCCTCCGAGCGGGTCTCGCTCTTGACCGAGCTGTCGCGACAGGTCATCGACGACCTCCATCGTCTCCTTGCCGAAGGGCACAGCTGAACCCGCATCCGGATGCACGGCGAGGACGCCCGAGTATTCCGCATCTGCGGTATCGAACGGGTCACATCGGGTGATTTGACCTTTATTAGGGTCTTTTTCCTGGCAGATGCGTTTCTGTCGGGTTACATTGTGCCGATGTTCACCTCGCCTCCGTGCAAGCAAGCCGGCACGCACGCGGTGGCCCGTCTCGTCATCCCAGCCGTGCTGCTCTCGATGACCGCTACCGCGTTGAGCGGCCTCGGCAGGGTGGCGACACCAGCGGGGGCCGCGACGAATTCCGGCCCGGTCGACGTCCTCTCGGCGGGCTCGCTACAGGACCTGATGCAGGACCAGGTCGGGCCGGCGTTCCAAAAGGCGACGGGCTACACGCTCAACGACATTTCTATGGGGTCCACCGCACTGGCAAGCAGCATCTCGGGTGGCACGTTGCAAGGTGATGTGTTCATCAGCGCCTCTCCTGCGGTCAACGCCTCGTTGGAGGGAGCGGCCAACGGGAACTGGGTGTCGTGGTACGACCAGTTCGCCAGTTCACCGCTGGTGCTCGGTTACAACCCGGCCAGCAAGTTCGCCAACGCACTGAGGACCAAGCCCTGGTACGAGGTCATCTCGGAGCCGGGCTTCCTGATCGGTCGGACCGACCCCACCACCGACCCCAAGGGGGTCCTGGCCGACGAGGCGCTGGACCAGGCGGCCAAGCAGCACAAGTTGCCCGAGCTCAAGACATTGGCCACCGATTCGAGTGACGTCTTCGCCGAGACAGCACTGGTGGGAGAGCTCCAAGCCGGTCAACTCGACGCCGGGTTCTTCTACGGCGTCGAGGCCGCCGCCGCCGGGATCAAGACGGTGCCCCTCACCGGGACCTCGTTGGCCGGTGCGTACACCATCACCATCCTCAACAGGGCGCCCCACGCAGCGGCCGCGGTGGCGTTCGTGAACTTCTTGCTCGGCAAGGCCGGTCAGAAGATCCTGGCTAAGAACGGCGTCGTGGCCACCAAGGCCAAGGTCATGGGCCTCAAATTCGTGCCGACCGGCGTGCGGTCCGCCCTGAGGTAGTGCGCCCGGGGGTAACCAGGAGCCCCCTGGGGTGGCTCGCCGGGCTGATCGTCCTCTACCTGGCCGTCCCGCTCGTCGCGTTCCTCGTTCGGCTCGCTGGTACCGACAACCGGGGCTTCGCCAGCCCGGGCCTGTTCCCGGCGCTCTTCGTGTCCGTCGAGTGCGCCACCATCTCGCTGGCCATCATCACCGTGCTGGGCGTGCCGCTGGCGTACCTGCTGGCCGGGTCCAAGAGTCGGGCCGCCTCCATCGTCGGGGTGGTGGTCCAGTTGCCGCTCGCCCTTCCTCCGCTCATGTGCGGGATCCTGCTCGTGTACCTCGTGGGCCCCTACACCTATCTGGGCCGACTCTTCGACGAGCGCCTCACCATGTCTTTGACCGGTGTCGTGCTAGCCCAAACCTTCGTGTCGGCGCCGTTTCTCATCGTGGCCGCCCGGGCGGCCTTCGCCACGGTCGACCCGGCGCTCACCGACGTGGCGGCGACACTCGGGCACTCCGAGTTCTCGCGCTTTGGTCGCGTCGCGCTCCCGGTGGCCGCGCCCGGGATCCGGGCCGGCATGCTCTTGGCCTGGCTCCGCGCCTTCGGCGAGTACGGCGCCGTGGTGGTCCTGGCGTACCACCCGTTCTCGCTGCCCATCTACACCTACAACCAGTTCAGCGGGGTCGGCCTGCCGACCACGCTGGCCCCCACCGCGTTGGCGCTGGCGGTGGCGGTCGTCGTCGTCAGCCTCAGCCGGCTCCGACTGAGCCGGGTGCCCAAACCGGTCGTCCTCCCCCAACCCAGCCTCGGGGCGCCCGCCGCGCCGACACCGGTCAGCTTCGACATCGACCACCATCTCGGCACCTTCCACCTCGCGGTGGCCCATCAGCCCCGCGGAAGCCGTTTGGCCGTCCTCGGTCCATCGGGGTCGGGCAAGTCCACCCTCTTGCGCTGCCTGGCCGGTCTCTACGGGTCGCAACCCGGCCGGGTCCGCTACGGCGATCGGTCGGTCGAGAACGTCGCGGTCGAGCACCGTCGGGTCGGCTATGTGGCCCAGGGCTTCTCGCTCTATCCCCACATGACGGTGTGGCAGCACCTTCTCTTCGCTCGCGGTGCCACTCCCGAGACGGCCGCCTACTGGCTGGCCCATCTTCGACTGGACGGCCTCCAAGATCGATATCCGGCCCAGCTCTCGGGTGGACAACGTCAGCGGGTGGGGCTGGCCCAGGCCCTCTGTCGCTCCCCCGAGCTGCTGCTCTTGGACGAGCCGTTCTCCGCCCTCGACTCCCCCGTTCGCCGAGAGCTCCGGCGCGAGCTGCGCCGGCTCCAGCGCGAGACGGGGCTGACCACGGTGCTCGTCACCCACGACCCCGAGGAGGCGGCCTTCTTGGCCGACGAAGTGATCGTGTTGTCCGACGGCGTGTCCCTCCAGTCAGGGGCCACCCGTCAGGTGTTCTCCCGACCGTCGTCCCCCGAGGTGGCCCGCCTGCTCGGGATCCCCAATCTCCATCGGGCCGTGGTGGTCTCGGAAGGCACGATGGAGGTCGACGGAGCACTCCTCGACGTCGACACCGCCAACCTGGCCCCGAGGACCTCGGTGCTATGGAGCATTCGCCCTGAGCACATGCGTCTCTCGGCGGCCGGAGGGCTCTCGGGCACCCTCGTCGACATCGCCGACGTCGGGACCGCGACCGAACTGATCATCGCCGTCACTCCCACACTCGAACTCGAGCTGCGCACGCCGGACCACCTCGACCTGGAAATCGGGCACGTCTGCCACGTCGAGCTTCCGCGCGACGCCATCACCCTCTGGCCGATGGCCGAGCAAGGGGTCTCCAACCGCCCCTGAGCGATGTCGACGAGACACCGATGTCGAAGAAGAAATCGCGCGTCAGATGCCGGAACACCGGATCCGACTCCGCCGACGGGGTGCCGGCCTCCCCAAGATGGCCGGACCGGGCCGTCATTCCCTCGGGCGTTGCAGGACTCGTGCGAGTGCCCCCTCGGGCAGCGCCGAGGTGAGCTCGTCGGAGAACGCGCCGTCGATGAGCACGAAGGCCACCAAGGCCGGTTCGGTGGATCGGTTGGCCCACGCATGGTCGGTGCCGCGCTGGATCACGACGTCGCCCTCACGAAGCACCGACTCGCTGCCGTCGTCGAGGAGCAGCGTGATCTCTCCGAAGACCACGATCCCGTAGTCAATGGTCTCGGTGCGGTGCATGAATGGAGCAGTCGTCTCAGAGGACCCGGGAGGGTCGAACTGACAGAAGCGGATGATGGTGCCGTTGGCCGACGGCGGGACGACGATGCGGCGATCGGTCGGCTCGGCCTCGTCGGCCGTCACCGGAGCCGGCGTCGGCGCGGTGTTCCAGACCTCGAAGAACGTGACCCCTCGGTCCTCGATGCGCCGGGTATGGGGCACGGCACCGTCGGAAAGGACGATGGAGCTCCCATTCGCGCTGTGCCCGGTCACCACCCGTCGGATCGAATCAACCACGACACTCCTCCCACGACGGGCCGTCAAACGCCGACCGAGCTTAGGTTGAGGCGCGTCGATCACGTCGCAGAGCGACGACCGGTCTGCTCAGGCCGGCCCGTACGTCTCTCGGTGGTGGGCGTCCATGTCGGGGGCGCTCACCCCTTCGGGCAAGGGGGCCTGGAGGCTCACGCCGCGACCGTCGGGATCGCAGATGAGCGCCTCGACCACACCCCAGTGCTGTGGCGTGAACGGCTGGACGAAACTCACCGGCCGTTCTGGGGCGAAGGCCCTCGAGTCGGCCACCCGCAGGATGGGGCGCACCTCCAGTGCACCGGCGAGCTGCTCGTTGATGAAGACGTACGGTCCGCCGGCCGGGTGTTCGAACTGCCCGGATCCATGGTCGGTCTGAAACACGCTCTTGAAGCCGAGCGACAACCAGAACGCGGCCGTCGCCCCGTAGTTCCGAGTCTCGACGTAGAAGCCTTCAAATCCCTCGGTTGCCATCGGTCCTCCTTGTGGTCGACGCCTTCGACGAAGAGTCCTCGAGGTACAGACGCAAGGCCGCTTCGACGATCGAGGACAGCGACCGTTCCGTGTCGGCGGCATGGTGTTTGACCGCTCGGATGACGTCGGTCGAGAGGTACACGTTGAACTGCTTGACCGGCCGGTCCTCCGTCACAGAGCTAGTTTACTAGTATGCTAGCTAATGTCAAGGGGCTCGCCGGCCTGTTGACGACGTGGAAACGGCCGGCACCGCCAACGAGGAAGATGCTCCCGTGAAACTTCGGGCGGCCAGGCCGGGGGACGAAGCCGCCATCGCCGAGGTCCACGTCAGAACCTGGCAAGCCGCGTATCGGGGGCAGATTCCCGACGACTTCCTCGACTCGTTGTCGATCGAGGAGCGCACCGGGATGTGGCGGCAGATCATCGCCGAGTCGACAACGCCAGGGCGCGCCTGCATCGTGGCCGAAGTGGGGGACCGGATCGTCGGCTTCGCGAACCTTTGCCCCAGTCGCGACGACCGAGCCGCTCCCAGGACCGGGGAGCTGGCCACGATCTATCTGCTCGAAGAGCACTGGAACCGCGGCCTCGGCCGGGCCCTTCTCGACCGCGCGGTCGCAGGACTGACCGAGGCCGGCTTCGCGACCGCCACCCTTTGGGTCCTCGACACCAACGCCCGCGCCTAGCGCTTCTACGAAGCGGCCGGGTGGGCATCCGATGGCGCCACGCAAGTGAGCGACAGAGGTGCCTTTTCATTGCTAGAAGTCCGCTACCGAAGGGACCTGAGTGGGGCCAGGCCGACATCGACCAGGTGCGGCGCTGAGCCGTCCCGGCTGCCACGTCCAGACCGCTGATCGGGGAGACTCGCAGGGCATGTGGAGACGACACCTGAGGCAGCGCTCCCACCCGGGGCCCGATCGTCCGCTAGACGGGGCCAAGGCCGATCCGACCGCTGGCCCGTCCCCCGTTGGCTCGTCCCCCGCTGGCCGAGACGGCCTGGCCGTGCGGGTGCGGGGGCTCCGCAAGTCCTACGCCGGCCTGGCCGCCGTTGACGGCCTGGATCTGGACATCCGACGAAGTGAGATCTTCGCCCTGCTCGGCCCGAACGGAGCCGGCAAGACCACCACCGTCGAGATCCTGGAGGGCTACCGGACGCGCGACGGCGGCGAGGTGAGCGTGCTGGGTTGCGACCCGGGCCGCCAGCGGGCCGACCTGAAGCCCCGCCTGGGCATCGTGCTGCAGTCGACCGGGGTGGAGCCCTACCTGACCGTCCGCGAGACGGTCAAGATGTACGCCGGCTTCTACCCCCATCCCCGACCCGTCGATGAGGTCGTCGAGCTGGTGGGGCTCACCGACAAGCGCGACGACCGGGTGGTTCGGCTCTCCGGTGGCCAGCAGCGTCGGCTGGACATGGCCATCGCGTTGGCCGGCGACCCCGAGCTGCTGTTCCTCGACGAACCGACCACCGGCTTCGATCCGTCGGCCCGCCACGAGGCATGGGAGGTCATCAAGAACTTGGCCTCGCTCGGCAAGACGGTCATCCTCACGACCCACTACATGGACGAGGCGCAGTACCTCGCCGACCGGGCCGCGGTCATCTCCCGGGGCCGCATCGTCGCCGAGGGCCCGCCGTCCACACTGGGCTTTCGCGACCGGGCGACCGCGCGCGTGCGGTACCGGCTCCCCGATGGCGTCAGCCCGCCAACCCACCTGGGCGGTCCGCTCGGATCAGATGGGTTCATCGAGGTGAGCGCGGCCGATCCCGTCGTGACGCTCCATGAGCTCACCGGGTGGGCGATCGAGCAGCGCATCGACCTCGTCGGGCTCGAGGTGGCCAGGCCGTCGTTGGAAGACGTGTACCTGTCCTTGACCAAGGACATTTCAGGCGAGTTCGGCGACGGTGCCTCGCCGGCTCCCCAGGTCGCGCCGGCGGAGCCAGCATGAACGCGCTGACCTTGACGTTCTCTCAGGTCGGCTACGTCAACAAGGCGTTCTGGAGGAACCCGTCCCGGGCCTTCTTCACGTTCGCCTTCCCCCTCATGTTCCTGGTCATCTTCACGTCGCTGTTGGTCACTACGTCGTCCACCTCGGAGCGGTCTCGGTGAAGTCCTCCACGTACTACGTGGCCGCGATGGCGACGTTCGGGGTGATCACGGCTTGCTACAACAACATCGCCATGGGCATGACCTTCCAGCGGGACGCGGGGATCCTGAAGCGGACCAATGGCACGCCCCTGCCCAGCGGCTCGTTCCTGGCCGGTCGGGTCTTGCACGCGCTGGGGGTCGGGGTGTTGCTGGTCGCGATCACCGCCGCGTTCGGCCGGGCCGCGTACTCGGCCAACATCCCGACCGGCATCACCCTGTTGCACTTCTTGGTGATGTTGGTGGTCGGGGCGGCCGCCTTCTGCGCGCTCGGCCTGGCCGTCACGGCCGTGATCCCGAACGCCGACGCCTCGGCGCCCATCGTGAACGCCACCATCCTGCCGCTGCTGTTCCTCTCGGGGATCTTCATCCCCCTCGGCAACGACACTCCCGCGTGGATCCAGTGGGTGGCCCGGATCTTCCCGGTCCGGCACTTCGCGACCGGGATGCAGGCCGGATTCCTCGGGACGCCCTTCCACTGGAGCGACGTGGCGGTGGTGGCCGCCTGGGGAGTCGGAGGACTCTTGCTGGCGACCCGCTTCTTCAGCTGGGAACCACACGCGTGACCATGGGCCGCCCGACTGGGCCGAGCACGACTGGGCCGAGCACGACTGGGCCGAGGACGACGGGATTTGGCCGGGGTCGGCGGGCGGGCACCGGGCTGCGCTGACCGAGCCGCCCGGCCCGGCCCCGATCGGGAGGGTTCCCCAGTCGTCGGTATCGTCTCGGTGCGTGACCACCACTTCTGCCCCGGTGGGCCGACGCGTGACCGACCGGTTCGACCGGCGCCTCCGCACCGCCGGTGCGCCGGCCCGGCGCCACCTGGCCGTCGCCGTCGCGGCCGGCCTCGCCCAGACGGTCACGGTGATCGTCCAGGCGGTGCTCCTGGCCACCATCATCGAACGCTGCCTGCGCTCCGGGGCCACCCTTCGAGACGTCACCCCCCAGTTGATCGGGCTCGGCGCCGCCGTGGCCGCCCGGGGCGCCCTCGGCTGGATCGGCGAGTGGGTGGCCCAGCGGACGTCGGCGGTGGTGGGGCGCACCCTGCGACGCCGGCTGCTCGCCCATGCGCTCGAGCTCGGGCCGAGCTGGCTGGCCGGCGAACGGGCCGGCGAGCTCGCCCTCACCTCGACCCGGGGCGTCGACGCGGTGGGCATCTACTTCGGCCGATACCTCCCCCAGCTGGTCCTGGCGGCGCTCTGTCCGATCGCCGTCCTCGGCTGGGTCGCCTACACGGACTGGGTGTCGCTGCTCATCTTGTCGGGCCTGGTCGCGCTGGTGCCCCCGGCGATGGTCTTCTTCGGGCGCCGGGCCACCGAGGCCACGACACGGCAGTGGCGACGCCTGTCGTCGTTGTCGGCCCACCTGCTCGAACTGGTCCAGGGGCTCCCGACCCTGCGAGCGTTCGGACGGGTGGACTACGGACGCCGAGAGGTGGTCGAGGCCAGCGAGGGGCTCCGCCGGTCGACGCTGCGCACACTCCGGGTAGCCTTCTTGTCCTCGCTCGCCCTCGAGCTCCTGGCCGGTCTCGGGACGGGCCTCGTCGCGATGGTCCTCGGGCTGCGCCTGCTCGACGGCCACAGCTCTTTGTACGTCGCGCTGGCGGTGCTGCTCGTCTCCCCGGAGGTCTTCCTGCCGCTTCGGCGGGCCTCGGCCGAGTTCCACGCCTCGGCCGAGGGCAAGTCGGCCGGCGAGCGCATGGCGGCCGTCTTCGGCACCGGATCAAGCGAGCGCGCCGGGCCGGTCGCCACGGACTCGCCCCCGGAGGGGGCCGGCCCGTCGATCCAGCTCGAGTCGGTGAGCGTCGAGTTCGCGGACCGCCACGGCCCCGCGCTCGGCGGGACTGTCGCTCCGGGTCGATCCGGCCGGCCGCGTCGCCCTGGTCGGGCCGTCGGGTTCGGGCAAGTCGACCGTGCTGCACGCGATCTTGGGCCTGGTCCCGCTGTCGTCGGGCCGGATCCTGGCCGGGTCGGTCGATCTGGCCACCGTGGACGCCGACGCCTGGCGGCGACGGGTCTCCTGGGTCCCCCAGCGGCCCCATCTGTTCTCGGGCACCATCGGCGACAACCTGCGCCTCGGGAACCCCGATGCCGGAGCGGCGGCCCTGGCCGCCGCCGCCCGGATCGCCGGTCTCGACGAGGTCCTTCGGCGCCTGGGCGATGGTCTCGACACGGCGGTCGGAGAAGGGGAGGCCACGCTCAGCTCCGGCGAGCGCCACCGGGTCGCGATCGCGCGGGCGGTCCTCCACGACGGCGACATCGTGCTGCTCGACGAGATCGGGAGCCATCTCGACCCGGCGGCCCGCGACCGGCTGCGCGAGAGCCTCGAACCCTGGTTGGACGGCCGGACCGTGATCGTCGCGGCACACCATCCCGACGTCGTCTCGGGCCTCGACGCGGTGGTCTCGCTCGGTTCGCCAACCGTGGGCAGCGCGCCTCGGAGCGCGGGCCGGTGAGCCGGCGTCGAGACGGCGAATCCACCGCGACCACGGTGCGGCGGCTCATCAGGGTGAACCCGCCGCCCTGGCGGCGCCTCAGCGTGGCGCTCGCCCTCGGCGTCGCCGCGTCGGCGGCGACCATCGGTCTGATGGCCGGGTCCGGTGCGCTGGTCGACAAGGCGGCCACCCGGCCCGGGCTCGGCGGCGATCGCGGGGCTGCTGGCCGCGGTCGAGGTGATCGCGTTCGCGCGGGCGCCGCTTCGGTATGCGGAGCGCCTCAGCGCGCACGACGCGGGCTTCCGGGCGTTGGCGCGCTGGCGGGTGTGGCTCTTCGACCGCTTGGAGCCCCTCTCACCCGCGCCGCTGCAGACGTGGCGCTCCGGCGATCTGGCCGCTCGGGCCGTCGCCGACGTCGACGCACTGCAGGACCTCTATCTCGCGCGCGCTCGGCCCGGTCGTGGTCGCAGTGGTCGTCGCCGCACTGGCGATCTGCGTCGTGGGGGTGCTCGTGCCCGGCGCGGCGATCGTGCTTGCGATCGCCCTTGCGGTCGCGCTGAGTCGGGGCGCCGGCGATCGCGTGGTCGGGCCGCCAGCAGCGACGCGGAACGGTCGGTCGGCGGGGCTCTGGCCGCCGACGTGGTCGACCTGGTCCAGGGGGCTCCGGAACTGATCGCCTTCGGGAGGGCCGAGGCCCATCTCGACCGGATCGACGAACAGGCCGGCCAGTTGGCCCGCGTCGATCGCCGGCGGGCCCGGGCCAACGGCGCCGTCTCGACGCTGGTGGCCCTGTGCATGGGCGGGGCGGTGACCGGCGTGCTGGCGTTGGCGGTGGCCGCCGTGCGCGGGCACCGCCTCGAGCCGATCATGCTGGCCGTGCTTCCCTTGACCGCGCTGGGCTGCTTCGAGGTGATCCCGCCCCTGGCCGCGGCCGCGGCGGGGTTGGCCGAGGTCACGGCGGCCGGCCGACGGCTGCTCGCCCTGGCCGACCGGCCCCCGGCGGTGACCGACCCCGCCGAGCCGGTGTCGCCGCCCACCGGGCGGGTCGAGGTCGAGATGCTCGGGGCCCGCCTCCGCTACGGAGCCGAGCTCCCGTGGGCGTTGGACGGTGTGAGCCTCTCGCTGTCCCCGGGCTCGACGACCGCGCTGGTCGGACCGAGCGGGGCCGGCAAGAGCAGCGTCGTCAACGCGCTGCTTCGCTTCTGGCCACTAGAGGAGGGGAGCGCCACCGCGCGAGGGGGTGGCGCTCGAGCAGATGACCCAGCGCGACGCGCGGTCGCTGTTCGCGCCGGTGGACCAGGACGCGCGCCTGTTCGCCGGGACGATCCGGGAGAACGTCGTCTTCGGGCGGCCCGACGCGTCGCCGCCCGACGTCGAGCTGGCCGTTCGCGCGGCCCAGCTCGACGAGTGGGTGTCGGGCCTCCCGGCCGGCCTCGACACCCCGATCGGCGAGCGGGGGGCGCTGCTGTCGGGGGGCCAGCGCCAGCGGGTCGCCCTGGCCAGGGCGCTGCTCGCCGGGCGCCCGGTGCTGCTGCTCGACGAGCCGAGCGCGGGCCTCGACGAGGCGATGGCGGATCGGCTGCTCGATGACGTGCTCGGCGCGTCCGGTGAGCGCGCCGTCCTGGTCATCTCCCATCGCCCCGGCGAGATCGTTCGGTTCGACCGCGTCGTCGAGATCGAGGGCGGGCGGATCGTCGGCCGGCGATCGGGTGCGGCCCCGGAGGGCTGAGGCACCTCAACACACGCGGCGGGACCGGCTGGGCGTTGTAGGTGTGCAGGACCGGGCCGGTCGTGCCCCAGCCGATCCGGGTGAGCGAGCCCGTCGAGAGATGGAGGCGAAAGTCGAGGCTGACCCGGGCGCCGACGGCCCACGCGACGGCGGCCTTGATCGGCGACACGTGGCTCACCACGACCACCTCGGCGTCGGGGTCCCGGGCCCCGGCGCCGTCGGTCTCGAACAACTCCTCACAGGCCGCCGCGACCCGCTGGCCCACCTCGGCCAGGGTCTCTCCGCCCTCGGGGCGG
The DNA here is from genome assembly GCA_963804255.1 of uncultured Acidimicrobiaceae bacterium. Taxonomy (GTDB): domain Bacteria; phylum Actinomycetota; class Acidimicrobiia; order Acidimicrobiales; family RAAP-2; genus Palsa-461. Next base: position 962,557 of record CAWDPK010000006.1, read on the forward strand.
AACGTCGGGTCAGACCGCCACCGCGTCCAGACGTCGGCCGGCACGTCGGTGAGCCGACGCCCCTCGTGCTCGCCGTAGTCGACCTCGATCCAACGGTCGTCGATCTCGACGGGCAGCCCCAACCCGAGGGCGATGGCGGTGTCGCGGGCCCGCGCAGAGCGGGCTCGAGACGAGCCGGGCCACCGGCCCGAGCAGCCCGGCCAACGCGGCGGCCTGTCGCTCCCCCTTCTCGGTGAGCGGGGCGTCGGTCCGGCCGAGCAGGAGGCCGGCCGCATTGGCGGTCGACTCGCCGTGTCGGAGCAGGACCAGCACCGGGTGTGCTCAGTGGCCTCCGGCCAGGGAAGCCCGGACCAGGATCCGCCCGCATTGGTCGCACGTCACCACGGCGTCGGGCGACTGGTGCTTGATCCGGTCGATCTCGACCGACGGGAGGCTCAGGTGGCAGCCGTCGCAGCGGTTGTCGACCAGGCGCGCCGCGCCGATCCCGCCGAGACGCGACCGCAGGTCCTCGTAGCGGCGGGCCAGCGCCTCGGGGAGCCGGGCCGCCTGGGTCCGGCGCGCCTCGGCCAGCTCGGTCAGCTCGGCGTCGATGGTCCGGTCGGCCTCGGCCACCCGGGCGCTCAGCCCGGCGGCCAGCTCGGCCAGCTCGGCCAGCTCGGCCGAACACCGCCCGAGCTCCTGGTCGATCGGCTCTTGCTCCTCCAGCACCACCAGCTCGTCCTCCTCTAGCTGGTCGAGCCGGCCGGCCAACTGCGCCACCTCGGACTCGATTGCCCGCAGGTCGCGGCCGGCCGCGCCGCGGGCGCCATAGAGGCGATCCTCCAACGTCTTGCGGCGGGCGACCACCGCGGTGCCCTGTTCTTCGAGGTGGTTCAGCCGGGTCAGGATCTCCTCGCTCTGGGCGGTCGAGCTCGGCCACCCGCCGGCGGATTCCGGTGGCGCGCGTACTGCAGCGCGTCGAGCTCCCGGCGCTCGGGCAGCGACGCCTTGCGGTGCTCGTGCTGGGAGATCGAGGTGTCGAGGTCCTGGACGGCCAGCAACACCGCGAACGCGTTGTCGTCGGCCGAAGGCGCCGTCCCTTGCGGCGCGGCTTCGCTCATCGGGGGCCTTCTTTTGAGCGCGAGCGCGCCTCTTTTGAGCGCGCCTCTTTTGAGCGCGCCTGTCTTGACCGGGCCGCGTCGAGCGCCCCCCGCAACGGCTCGTCGGCCAGCGACCGGGCCTCGTCCCAGTCCCACCACCGGGCGTCGGGGCTCTCGCCGTCGCCCGGTTCGGGGTCGCGGTCGGGGCCGGCCAGCAGGTAGCACAGGTCGAGGTGGGTGTGGGCGAGCGCCGCCCCGGCGCGGTGCACGTCGAGACGCAGCAGCAGTGGCCCGCCGTCTGGGTGCTCGGCGGTCAGTCCGGTCTCCTCGGCCACCTCGCGCCGGGCCGCCTCGGGCGGGGACTCCCCGGCCTCGAGATGACCCCCCGGCTGCAGCCACCGACCGAGCAGGCGATGGCGGTGCAGGACCGTGCCCCGGGCGCCGACCACGACGGCCGACGCGGTCACGTGCACCGGGTCGGCCCTCTGGTCCCACGGACGTTCCAGACGGTCGAGCTCGGCCAGGAACACGACCTTGGCGTCGCGCTCTCGCTCGTCGGCCGGCTCGTGCGCCGCCACCAACCGCACCAGCTCGGCCCGTTCCACCACCACCGAATCCCTACCACAGCGGCTCGCCTTCGACCGGCGGGCGCGCGGCCAGGGTCAGCCGGGGGTCTAGGTTCGCTCCGATGTGTGCGGCCGAGAGCGAGTTTGTAGCAGCCAGCTTCAACGTGCACGCGGGCATCGACGGGTGGGGCCGGCCCCACGACGTGGTTGGCCTGTGCCGGCAGCTCAACGCCGATGTCCTGGTGCTCCAGGAGTCGTGGTGCCCCGACGGTCACCCGAGCCTGGCCATGGAGGTGGGAACGGCCCTCGGCTACGTGGTGACCGAGGTCGTCCTCGGCACGCGGACGCCGCGCCGGCCCCCACCCGGCCGCCACCGCCCGCTGGATGCGCCGGCTCGACTGGCGGACCACCAGTCATGCGGTCTTCCTCGACAGCGAGCGGCCATTCTCAAGGCGGGTGATGCGACTCGGCCCGCTACCGCGACGCCGAGCCGGGCAGCTGGGGGGTGGCCGTCCTCAGCCGCCTGCCGGTCATCGAGACCGAGGTCATCGCGCTCAAGCGGCTGCGGCGCGACCGGGCCAACCGGGCCGTCGTCACGCTGAACGTCGAGGTGGACGGGCAACCGGTCGGGATCGCCGGGACCCACATGTCGCACCTCTCCCATGGGTCCGCTTTGCACTTCCGAGCGGTCGCCCGCATGCTCGAGGCGATGTTCGGCGATGAGCCGGTGCTCCTGGCCGGCGACATGAACCTGTGGGGCCCACCGATCCACGCGTTGCTCGGCCAGTGGCACCGCGCGGTCAAGGGCAAGACGTGGCCGGCGTGGCGCCCCCACAGCCAGCTCGACCACCTCTTGGTCCGCGGGCTGGCCGTGCGCGAGTCGGCGGTGTGGCCAAGTTCGGGCTCCGATCACCGCCCGGTGTGGGCGCGGCTCGCGTTGGAACGCTCCCCGATCGAAAGATGAACGACCGGGCGCGTCGGCGAACGACCGTGGCCGTCGGTGTCGCCGTGGCGGCCGGCCTCTCGGCGTGGGCCGCCCTCACCGTGCCGTTCAGCACCGGTGCCGACGCGGTGACCGCGGTCGGGCTCGGGTTGGTCACGATCGAGGTGGCGGCACGGTGGCGCCGCCCGGCCCTGGTCCCGGCCGCCACCGCCCGCACCGGCGAAGACGGCGCGGCGCAGCCGCGCTGGTGGCCATGGCTGGCGCTCGGCGCGGCGCTGCTGATCTGGGAGTGCGTGTGCCTGTTGCTCGGCCCGCGGGTCGACCATCCGACGGTCAGCTCCCTCTATGACTCGGCCACCCGCTCCCAGGCGGTCAAGGCGGTGTTTTTTTTCGCATGGTTGTGCCTGGGCGCGGCGTTGGTGCGATCGTGAGCGCGCAGGTCTTCTCCGATGCCCTGTGGGCCGCGTTGGCGGCCGCCGTCCTGGCCGCCGTCGCCGCCTCCCACCTGTCCAGGCCGCGCCTCGAGCGTCTGTCGGTGGTGGTGCGGCGCATCGAGGCCAACCGGGCCAGCTACGCCGCGGTGCTGGTCGGGTGGATGTGGCTGGGTTGGCACTTCTTCGCCCGGTAGCCCTTCGCCGCCGTGCTCAGGCTGGCGGCGAGAGCTCCTCGGGCTCTTTGCCCTTGGACTCGGGAAGCAAGAACAGCAGGCCCGACACCGGCAGGATGGGGAGGAACGTCAGCATCGCGGCCAGGCTGAGCCGGTTGCCCACGTCGGCCACCGCGCCGAAGATGACCAGCCCCGCGACCGCGCCGAGGACCCCGGCCACGACGAACCAGCCGGCCACCGACGCCCGCACCGAGGTCGGGAGCACCTCGATGACCAGCGCCCCGAGCGCGGGCGCGATGATCCCGCCGCTCAGCGTCCCGAGCACGTAGCCGGCGAAGAGCGCCGCGGTGCCCCCCGAGTACAAGAGGATGCCGAACCCCGCGATGCCGACCATCGCGAGCATCGTGGACGGCCGGCGGCCGAGGTGGTCGGCCAGCCATCGACCCACCACCAAACCCAACAGACCGGCCGGTGCCGCGATCACCACCATCGCCGCCGTGAGCGCACCCGAGAGGTGACGCACGTTCTGCGCGTAGACGAACACGAAGCTGTTGGCAGGCCCGGTGATGACCGACACCGCGAAGCCGATCGCGCACACGAGCAACAGGCGGCGGCGGAACGGCTTGCCGACCGGCCCGAGCACCGGCTCGCCGTGCCCGCCCGGCCCGGCGCGCTGGAATCGATCGGGCTCGGCCACCTTGTGGCCGAGGACCGGCAGGAACACGAAAAACACAAGGGCCAGGGCGAACACCCCCCGAAACCCGAGGGTGTTGCGCCCGAGGTTGTAGACGATGGCGGTCAATCCGGCGCCGACGGCGTAGCCGGCCGCGACCAGCGCGACCGCCTTGGCCCGATCGCTCGAGCCGGTGAGCTCGCCCGCGCTCACCTGGGACACCGCATTGGTCGCGCTGAGCATCGGCCGACCGATGGCGAAGATCGCCACGAACCACCAGTAGCTGGGGCTGAGCGAGGCCGCCGCGGTGAGGAGCAGGCCGCCGGCGCAGCACGCCAGCAACGTCTGTCGCCTGCCGAGACGGTCGGCCAGCCCGGCGAGGGGCAGACCGCCCAGGGAGGCCAGCCGGATGATGGCCAGCCCGATGCCGATGGTGCCCCCCGACAGCCCCACCCGAGCGGTCAGGCTCTCCCCATGGGTGATGTGGCCGAAGGTCTTGGCGACGTCGCCCAAGGCCGCCACCGCCCCGAACTGGCCAAAGCCCGACGCGAGAGCGACCAGGGCCACCGCGACCACGGTCGGGTCGCGCCAGGTGAACAGGGCGAAGGCCCCCTCGCCAGGGCTTTCAGCGTTCTGCGTCGGCGGGGCGGCGGCGCGCCCCTCCGGATCAGCCATGGTCAGTGACCGCTCATCCAGAGACGATCACGGTCGGGGCGTACCCGATGAAGAGGCCCGATTCCACGACGCCCGGGATCGCCTTCAGCTCGGACTCGGTGTGCTCGGTGATCCCGCCCACCCGCACATCAAACAGGTAGTTGCCAAGTTCGGTGATGAGCGGCCCATCCTTGCCGTCGCCGTGGCGGAGCGCGACGTCGCGATAGCCGCGCCGGGCCAGCGCGTCACCGACCAGGCGCAGCGCCTCGGGGATCACCTCGAGCGGGACCGCGAAGCGCGACCCGAGCCGGTCGACGAGCTTGGACGGATCGACGACCACGTAGCGCTCCGGAGAGCTCGCCATGACCAGCTTCTCCCGCAGCAGCGCGCCGCCACGACCCTTGATGAGGTTGCCCGCCGGGTCGACCTCGTCGGCCCCGTCGAAGGACCAGTCGGGCCGGAGCACGGACAACGACGCCGTGGCGATGCCGTGTCCGGCGCAGGTGAGCTCGACCTCGAGCGAGGTGGGGACGGCCGTCCAGGCGATCCCTTCGGCCCGGGTCCGCTGAGCGAGCGCCTCGATGGTCAGTCGGCTGGTGCTACCCGACCCCACCCCGACGACGTCGCCGGGGCGGAGCCGCTTGGCCATCTCGTGCGCCGAGGCGCGCTTGGCCGCGTCGTTGGCGACGGGGGTGGGCCAGAGCTGGCCTTCGTCGAACGCCACCTCCCAGGAGCCCACCGGTGTCTCGCCTCCTCGACGCACGAGCGCCCGTCGGGCCCGATCCTAACGGCGCCCGTTCCGACTCCTTGGCCTGGTCCTGGTGGCAGTGTGGTCGGATGCCGAAGCGCAGCGCGGGCCTTCTCCTCTACCGCCGGGGCGGCGGGACGATCGAGGTGCTGCTCGTGCACCCGGGCGGGCCGTTCTGGGCAAGACGCGACGATGGGGTGTGGTCGGTCCCCAAGGGTGAGGTCGCAGACGGCGACGACCGCGCCACCGCGGCACGCGAGTTCGCCGAGGAGCTGGGCCAGCCGCCGCCCACCTCGGGCTGGACCGACCTCGGAGAGGTGGTCCAGTCGGGCGGCAAGCGGGTCCGCGCGTGGGCGGCCGAGGGCGACTTCGAGCTGACCGAGCTCAAGAGCAACACATTCGAGACCGAGTGGCCGCCCCGCTCGGGCCGCCGGGCGACGTTTCCCGAGGTCGACCGGGCCGTGTGGAGCTCGCCGGCCGACGCGGCCCGCCGCCTGGTGCCGGCCCAGGTCGAGTTGGTCAACCGGCTGATCGCCCATCTCGGCCCGTCGGCCTCGCCGGCCGACGGGATCACCGGCGACGGGGAGACCGAAGCGGACTGAGTGGGCGGTCAGGCGGCCCGCTTCACTCCGGACAGGGCGCGCCGCCGCTCCGGTCGCCCCCCGCGAACGAGGCCACCGCGTCGCCCACCGCGTCGAGATCCAGACCGGCCAGGTGCCGCACCACGTGTTCGCGCACCCCGCGCAGATGGGTCGGGTAGGCCTCCACGAGGAGGGCCAACCCCGAGTCGGTCAGCACGGCCAACAGGCCCCGGCGGTCCTCGGGGCAGCGTTCCCGTGAGACGAGGCCCCGGCGCTCCAAACCGTCCACCACCCGGCTGATGGCGCTGAGTGACATCGCGCCCCGCGCCGCCAGCTCGGTCATCCGGAGCCGGCGGTCCGACGCCTCGGACAGGTTGACCATGACGAAATACTCCGTCATGGTCACCCCGTGGGCCGCCTGAAGCTCGGCCTCCAGCACGCGGGGCACCACAACGAACGCCCGCGCGAACGAACGCCAGACCCGTTCCTCGTCTTGGTCCAGCGGCGTGTCGAGATCGACCTCGGGCTGATTCGTCTCGCCGGCTCCCACGCTGCCCTCCCCCAATCGCGCTCGCACTGTTGTGCTTGTCACTCCTCTAGTATATAGTTGCATCTGCAAGCATCTATCTCTGGAGGACCCATGACCACCACCGCAACGGCAACCAACCTGACCACTCTGTCAGGCGACTACACGCTCGACACCGCCCACAGCCGGCTGGGCTTCCTGGCCCGTCATGCCATGGTGACCAAGGTTCGAGGCCTGTTCAAGGACTTCGAGGGCCAGATCCACATTGACGGCCAGGACCCGACCCGCTCGAGCGCCGAGGTCACGATCCAGGTCGCCTCGATCGACTCCCAGCAGGCCGACCGCGACGCCCACCTGCGCAGCGCCGACTTCTTCGACGTGGAGAAGTACCCGACCATCACCTTCAAGAGCACCAAGGCGGAGGTGGTCGACGAGAACACCTACCGGCTGGCCGGCGATCTCACCATCCGTGATGCGACCCACCCGGTCACCATCGACCTCGAGTTCACGGGGGCGACCAACGATCCGTTTGGGTTCTTCCGGATCGGCTTCGAGGGCTCGGTGGTCGTGAACCGGCGCGACTGGGGTCTCGCCTGGAACATGGCACTGGACACCGGCGGGCTGCTCGTCTCGGAGAAGATCACGATCGAGCTTGACATCGCCGTCGTCCGCCCAGCCCCCAAGGACTGACGTTCGGTCCCGCCGAAGTTCGGTCCCGCTGAAGTTCGGTCCCGCTGAGGTTCACCGGCAGAGCCCGAGGCTCGCCTGGATGGCCAGCTCGAAGAGCGTCCGGCGCGCCGAGGTGGTCTGCCAAGACCGGTGGTCCCAGGCCTCACCGGAGAGGTCGTCGCCCGCGTAGAGGTACTGGGCGAAACGCATCCCCCGATGCCGGGCGACGGCCATGAAGGCGGCCGCCTCCATCTCGACGGTGATGCACCCCTCGGCACGCCGCCGGGCGATGCGGGCCACGGTCTCTCGATAGGGGGCGTCGGTCGACCAGGTCTTCCCGACGGTATGCGGCACGCCGTTGCGCTCGAGCACCGCGACGGCGGTCGCGACCGCGTCGGGGTCGGCCGTCACCTCGCGTGCCGCGGGCAGGTAGTGGTACGAGGTGCCCTCGTCGCGCACCGCCGCGTCGGGGACGACCACGTGGCCCAGGGCCAGGCCCGGCACCAGCGCACCGGCGCCGCCGCAGGCCACGAAGTTCGTGCAACCGTGCGCGACCGCGTCCTCGAACAGTGAGGCGGCGAGCGGTGCACCGACGCCGGGGCAGAAGACGGCCACCCGCTGACCCTCCCCCACTTCGAGCACGTAGAGCGGGTGCCGGGGGAACTCCCAACCCAGCTCGGCCACCACCTCGGCCCGACCGTCGCCGCAGACCTGGTCCACCACCTCGGCGAAGAAACAGATCACGGTGGCGGGCGGCAGACCCTCGATCGGCGTCGCCAGGTGGGCGGGTTCGATGAGCGCCCCCACCTCGGGATCGAACTCGAGGATCGGGGCGGGCCCATCGGGCCGCTCCTCGGTCACCGCCTCACCGCTGGGTCAGGTGCCCGAGGACGAAGGACCGACCGGGTTGACCGCCTGGACGGGTTCGGGTTCGGGCTCGGGGGCGGTGGCCTGCCAGACCTCACGGACGATGACCTGGATGGAGCCCGCCAAGGGGATCGCGAGCAGGGTGCCCACGAACCCGCCGAAGAACCCGCCCACGAGGTCGCCGATGTTGGCCCCGACCAAGATGGCGATGAGCACCAGCAGCGGGTTGATCCGCACCGTTCTGCTCATGACGATCGGATTGAGGATGTGGTTCTCGATCTGGGTGTACGCCAAGAAGACGATCAGCACCACCAGGCCCGCGGTGACCGAGTGCGCGAACGCGAACAAGACCGTCGGGATGCCCGCGACGGCGCCGCCGATCATGGGCAAGAAGTCGAGCAACGCCACCCACAGTCCCCACAGCAACGCGAACGGCACGCCCAGCGCGATGAGGGCGACGAAGACGACGGTGCCCGCGATCAACGACGTGATGAAGTTGCCGATCATGTAGCCGGTCACCGAACGGCTGACCTCAGCGGCGATCCGGCTGGTCCGCTCGGCCCGGGCCGGCAACATCATCTTCAAGATGCCGCTCCGGAGCTTGTGCCCCTCCAACAAGAGCAGCAGCACCAGCACGAAGATCGTGATGAGGGCGATCATCAGCGTGAGCGCACCCTTGCCGAGAGAGAGGGCGGGCTTGGAGAGGTTCTTGGCGAAGGTGGCCAGCTTGGGGGCGAGGTTCACCTGGACCCAGTGCTCCACGTGGTACTTGCGGACCAGGGGCCCGACCGGCCCCTTGCCGTGTTCGGCCTCCTTCACGTAACGCGGCAGGGCCTCGGCCAGGTGGGTGATCCCGTTGACCAGCGGATAGCCGAAGGCGAACGCGAGGCCGCCGAACGCCACCAGTGCCAGCACCGTGACGATGGCCACGGCCGAGCCGCGCCGCTTGATGCCCAACCGCTGCAACCCGACGACGGCCGGGTTCAAGAGCAACGCGATGAAGCCCGCCACCACCATGAGGAGCACGATCTCGCGCAGCTTGTAGACGAGGCGGCCGGCCAGGTAGACCACCACCGCCACCCCGATGGTGGTCACGATGGTGCCGAGCGGGATCCCTCGCGACTCAGCGACCTCTAAGAGCCGGCTGCGCCGTGACTCCGGCTGGTTCTCTTCGGCCACGCCCACAGCATGGCAGCCGGTGGTTCGAGGGGTCATCCCTGGCCGGAGGCCCCATCGCATGGACGATGGTGCGCCCGGTGATCGACCGTGCGTCGCCGCAGCCGGCCGACATCGCCGCGAGCCGAGCATTCTGCGGCCGCGTCGTCCGCGACCGACGGGCCCGGCGGTGAGGCGAGCCGGCCGGTCCGGCCCGAACCAAGCGGCCGCTGCCACCGGCCCGATCCCGCTTGCACATGGCTTCGACACAATCGGAACCAAAAGTGGACTTACTTGATCTGTTTTAGTATATATATCGAATGCCTACATCCACTCCGTTCCGTCACCTCACGTCGCGCTCGGCTCCGGGCCGCCGGGCTGACCGGTGCTGCGCTGGCCATTTCGGCCTCGTTCGCTCCCGCGGCCGGCGCTGCCTCGCGGACCGTCAATCTCGTCGCGTACTCCACTCCCGCGGCCGCCTACACCGCCCTCGCCAAGGCGTTCTCGGCGAGCCCGGCCGGGCACGACATCACCATCGCCGGGTCCTACGGCGCCTCGGGCACCCAGGCCAAGAACGTGGTGGCGGGCCAGCCGGCCGACGTCGTCAACTTCTCCCTCGAGCCCGACATGCAGACCCTGGTCCAGGCGGGCATCGTCTCGCCGAAGTGGGACACGGTCGGCCCCGATCACGGCAACGTCACCGACTCGGTGGTGGTGTTCATCGTGCGCCCGGGGAACCCCCAGCACATCCACAACTGGAGCGACCTCATCAAGCCGGGCGTCCAGGTGGTGACGCCGAACCCGTTCAGCTCGGGGTCGGCCCGGTGGAACCTGGCCGCCGCCTACGGGGCCCAGCTCAAGCTGGGCAAGACCCCCGCCGAGGCCGACAAGTACCTGACCGAGCTGCTCAAGAACACCGTCTCGCAACCGACCAGCGCCAGCGTCGCTCTGGCGTCGTTCCTCGCCGGCACCGGCAACGTCCTGCTCGACTACGAGGACGACGCGATCGCGGCCCAGAACAAGGGCGACGCCGATCCAATACGTGATCCCGCCGCAGGACATCTTGATCCAGAACCCGATCGCGGTCACCAAGAACGCCGCAGAACCCGACGGCCGCCAAGGCGTTCGTCAACTTCTTGTTGTCCAAGCGGGGCCAGGAGCTCTGGGCGATCGAGGGGTACCGGCCGGTCGTGCCCGGGGCCGCGGCGGCCGTCGGGGTGAGCTTCCCGAGCCCAAAGACGCTCTTCACGATCCAATACCTCGGCGGATGGACCAAGGTGGTCAACAAGCTGTTCGACCCGACGTCGGGGGTCGTCACCAAGATCGAGGGGTCTCTCGGGCAGAGCCACCGCGAGCGGGTGAGGTGAACACCACGCTCGGTGCCACCGTGCCGAGTTCGACCACCGGGTCCGCCCCGGAGATGACCGCGGAGAAGACGAGGGGACCGGTCCACCGAATGGGCCGGGTCGCGGCGAGCTTCGTCGCGCCCGGTACCGCGATGATCTACTTCAGCCTGTTGGTCCTGATCCCCATCGCGGCGGTCGCGACCAACGCGTTCAGCGGGGGCTGGTCGGGGTTCTGGGGCGCGGTGCACAACCCCGAGTCCTGGGCGGCCCTGAAGCTGACCCTCATCAGCGCGCTGATCGTGGTGGTGGTCAACACGATCGCGGGGACGGCCATCGCCTGGGTGCTGGTCCGTGACCAGTTCCCCGGGAAACGGGTGATCGCCTCGGTGGTCGATCTCCCGTTCGCCCTGCCGACCCTCGTCGCCGGCCTGACGCTCCTCAGCCTGTACGGTCCCGACAGCCCGTTCCACCTGAACGCGTCGGGCACCCGGCTCGGGGTGTGGATCGCGCTGGCATTCGTGACGCTCCCCTTCTCGGTGCGGGCCGTCCAACCGGTCCTGGCCGAGCTCGACCGCGACTCCGAAGAGGCGGCCGCCTCGCTCGGGGCCAACTCGCGCGACGGTGCTCCGTCGGATCGTGCTGCCCAGCCTGGCCCCGGCGATGCTGTCGGGGGCCATGCTGGCGTTCGCCCGGGCCATGGGCGAGTTCGGTTCGCTCGTGTTCATCTCCGGCGACAAGCCCTTCTCGACCGAGGTGGCCTCGCTTCGGATCTTCAACCTCTACGAGAGCGGCGAGAACACGTCGGCAGCCGCGGTGTCGCTGGCCCTTCTCCTCATCTCGCTGGCCGTGCTGCTCGTCTTCGGGGCCCTCCGCCGGCGCCTGACCCGGCCCGAGGTCACCCTGTGACCCGGGGTCACCCGATGAGGGGCCGGCTGGCCCGCTACGGGCTGCGGACGGCGGTGCTCGGGTATCTGGCCCTCCTGGTGGTGGTCCCGGTGGGAGCGATCGCGTACCGGGCGTTCGCCTCGGGTTTCGTCGCCGCCTGGCGGAACCTCGCCAACCCGTCCGGTGCCACCAGCGCTGGCTTCTTCCACGCGCTCGTGCTGACGCTCATCGTCGCTTTGATCGCGGTGCCGCTCAACGCCGTCTTCGGCGTGATTGCGGCGCTCGTGCTGGCCCGGCGGCGCTTTCCCGGTGCCGCGCTTCTCGGACGCCGCGATCGACCTTCCGATCGCGGTCTCCCCGGTCGTGGTGGGGTTGGCGCTCGTCCTCGTCTACGGCAAGACCGGCTGGTTCGGCGGCTGGCTGACCAGCCACGGCATTCAGATCATCTTCTCGATCCCCGGGATCGTGATGGCCTCGGCGTTCGTGTCCATTCCCTACGTCGCCCGCTCGGTGCTCCCGGTCCTCCAAGAGATCGGCACCGAGCAGGAGCAGGCCGCGGCGACCCTCGGCGCTGGTCCGTGGCAGATCTTCTGGCGGGTCACGCTCCCGGCGATCCGCTGGGGCCTCGCCTACGGGGTCACCCTCACCACGGCGCGGGTGCTCGGGGAGTTCGGTGCGCTGAGCATCGTCGCCGGCAATGTGGTGGGACACACCCAGACGCTGACCTTGTACGTTGGGTATCTGTTCGAGCAGTCCGACACGTCGGGCGCCGACTTCGGCGCCTTCATCCTCGCTCTCATCACCGTCTTGGTGTTGGCCCTGCTCAGCGTTTCCAAACCCGAGAAAGGAAGCCCCTCGTGGCGATCGAGGTTCGGGGCGTCTCGAAGAGATTCGGCGATGTTGTCGCTCTCGACGACGTCTCTCTAGAAATCCCCACGGGCTCCCTCACCGCCCTTCTCGGGCCGAGCGGGTGCGGGAAGTCGTCGTTGCTTCGCGTGATCGCGGGCCTCGAGACCCCCGACGCCGGGCAGAGTCTTCATCGACGGCGACGACGTGACCGGGCTGGCCCCCAAAGATCGCGGCATCGGCTTCTGTTTCCAGCACTACGCGCTGTTCAGGCACATGACCGTCGCGGAGAACGTCGCATTCGGGCTGAAGGTGCGCCACCGACCCAAGCAGGAGATCGCGACAAAGGTGGCCGAGCTGCTCGAACTGGTCCGGCTGGACGGCATGGCCAAGCGCTACCCGAGCCAGTTGTCCGGTGGCCAACGCCAGCGGATGGCGCTCGCCCGCGCGTTGATCGTCGAGCCCCGGGTGCTCCTGCTCGACGAGCCGTTCGGCGCGCTCGATGCGCTGGTCAGAAAGGAGCTGCGGGTCTGGCTCAGGCGGCTCCACGACGAGGTCCACGTGACCACCGTGCTCGTCACCCACGACCAAGAAGAGGCGATGGAGGTGGCCGATCGCCTGGCCGTCATCGACCACGGTCGTCTCGAGCAGGTCGGAACCCCCCAGCAGCTCTACGACGAGCCGGTCAACGACTTCGTGCTCACCTTCGTCGGGCCGGCGACGTCGATCCGGCGGCGAATACGTCCGGCCCCACGACCTCTCGGTGAGCCGCCAGCCGGTGCCAGGATCTCATCCGGCCACCGTGCTCAGGGTGGCCCATCTCGGGTTCGAGGTGCGGATCGAGGTGCGGCTGGATCCCGACCAACACGCGACGGCCGGGGACCGCGCCGAGGACGACAAGGCCCTGTTCGCATGGGTCCAGCTCGACCGCGACGCCGCCCGGCTCCTCGAACTCGCCCCCGGCGACCGGGTCCACGTCCTGGCGAACGAGGCCCGACCGGCCGGCACGGTGACCGGGCCAACGGCCGCCGAGCCGGACCGGACCCCGGCGGAGGCCCCTCTCTAGCCACCGAGGTCCTCGATGCCATCGCGACGGGAGAATTTGGGCTTGAATTCCAGCCATGCACATCTCGGCCAAGGTCGACTACGCGCTCCGGGCGCTGTGCACGCTCGCCTCGGTCGAGGCGCCCCAGACGGCCGACCAGCTGGCTGAGGCCCAGGGGCTGCCGGTCCGGTTCCTGCGGTCCATCTTGAACGAGCTCCGCCGGGCCGCCATCGTGAACAGCCACCGGGGCAACGAGGGCGGCTACCAGCTGGCCCGGCCGGCCGACACCATCACCGTCGGCGAGGTGTTCCGGCGGCTCGAGGGGCCACTGGCCGAGGTGCGCGGCCTGCGACCCGAAGCGGCCAGCTACGGCGCCGCCGCGAGCAACCTGCAGGTCATCTGGGTCGCCGTGCGTGCGTGCCTGCGCGAGGTGCTCGACGAGATCACCATCGCCGAAGTGGTCTCCGGCGAGCTCCCCGACCACGTCTCGGCCCTCGTCGCCAAGCCCGACGCCTGGCAGCCTCGATAGGCCGGTCGGCCGCCCGGGCGGCCCCACCTCGGGCCACCCGACGCGAAGGCAAGATGAGGCGGTGACCGCATGGACCTGCCCGTCGTGCCGGCGTCACTTCGGCCGGCTCAACCAATCGCACGAGTGCGCGCCGGCGATGTCGATCGAGGAGTACTTCTCGACGGGGCCAGATCGTGAACGCCCGATCTTCGACGCCGTGATGCGCCATCTGCACACCGTCGGGCCCGTCCACGTCGAGCCGGTCTCGGTCGGAATCTTCCTCAAGCGCGACCGGACGTTCGCCCAGCTTCGACCGATGCAACGATGGGTCGCGCTTTCGTTCTCCCTGACGCGACGGGTCCAGCACCGCCGGATCACGAGGAAGGTGGTGCCGTACCACGGGCGCTACTACCACGTAGCCAACCTTCGAGACCCCGACGATCTCGACCAGGAGATCTGCGACTGGCTGACCGAGGCCTACCTCAGCTCGCCGGGCTCGGTCTCGCCCAAGGGTTAGGGCCGGCCGACCCCGGCGAAGCCGTCACCCAGTCGGATCGGGGTGATGTGGACGACCTCACCGGTGGTGGGGGCCTCGATCATCTCACCCCCACCGACGTACATGGCCTCGTGCTCGCTGCCGCCGGGACCGTAGAAGAGGATGTCACCGGGTTCCATGTCGGCGACTGGCACCGGCGCGGTGTCGTCGAACTGGGCGCCCGAGAAGTGCGGGAGGTCGACGCCGGCCTGCCCCCAGGACCACATGACCAACCCCGAGCAGTCAAAGCCGCCCGAGGGGTCTCCGGGCGTGCCCCTGGGTGAGGTGCCGGCCCACACGTAGGGGACGCCGAGCTGGCTCTCGGCGGCCTCCACCGCCACCGCGGCGGCGCCACCGGCCGAGGGCGGCGGGGGGAAGGTGGCCCCGTCGACCAAGACCCGCTGGTCGAGGGCGCTCTGCTGGGCATCCGCGGCCGCCTGCGCCTCCTGCTCGAGGGTTCCGAGCTCCCCCTTCACCTGACTGAGGTCGGCATCGAGGGCGGCCTGCTGCTGGTTGGCCGTCACCTCGGCCGAAGCGGCGGCGTTTATCTCGGCCTGGGCGGAACCCTGCTGAGTGACCAGGACCACCTTGGCGGCGGTCAGGGCGACCTGGGCGGTGTGCAGGTTGGCCACCGCGACGTCCAGGTTGCCGGTGGCGACCTGGCTGTACTCCTGCTGGGCGGCGAACGTCTTTTGGTTGCCCGAGAACAGCGGGTTGGCCGTTCCGGCCGACCCGTCGCTCATGTACGCGTCGATCGCCGCCGACCGCAGGTTGACCTGGTCGACGTTCACGCGCTGTTGGTCGGTCGCGATCTGGTCCTTGGTGGCCGTGATCTGGTTGTCGATCGACGCCAGTTGGTCCTTCGCCTGGTCGTAGCGCTGGCCGAGGGCCGAGATCTCCTCGCCCTTCGACTGGATCTGGGCCTGGAGCTGATTCGCCTGGGCCTGCAGCGAACTGATGGTGGCCGCCCCGGCGGGCGGCGATGCAGAGATGAGAGGGAAGACCGTGCCCGAAAGCAAGGCGGCAAGAGCCAAGAGCGGCCAATAAGCCCCTCGGAGCGGCCGAGCGCTCCGCTCTGACCACGGCGTGGAGTGGCCGAGAGGCCGCTCGACGTCAGTCACAATACGCAACATCTTTGCGGCGGTGCCTCCCAAGGTCAAACACCCCGCACGCTCGCTCCCGCCTACGGCAACCCAGCGGTCGCTAAACGTCCAGCGTGTTGGTCATCTTGGCGACTTTGTGACGATCTGGGCCGTAACGCCAACAGGCTCAATCCTGGGTCACCACGTCATGGCGCACCGACGGTGAGCCTGGCCGCTGGGGCGGCGTGACAGTGCTTTTCGCCTCCCACCCCCACCTGCACCTCGGCGCCAACGACCAACGCCGATGGCGCGCCACCGGTGGGGGTCCCGCCCGGCCAAACGGTCCCGGGACTAGCCGACGAAGGACTGGATCTGCTTGACGAGCTTGTCCTCGATCTCGAGGTTCCAAGCCGTCTCGCCGACGTCGACCAAAAGGAACAGGTCGGAGAGCAACAGGGTCTCGAGAACCGCCGTTGCCAGGTGCTCGAGCCATTTGCCGATGCCGATGCGCACCGCGCAGTTATCGGCCGATCCCGACACCGTGATGGTCAGTGCCCGGTCGGCGTCGATCACGTGGGACAGGAACTTGCCCTTCTTGGCCTGGAGCACGGTCCCGTGCTCGCTCGGGGCGGACGTCTGCACGGTGAAACCGTCGGACTTCAGGTAGTTCTCGATCTTCGACTGCAGATCGGCCAGGTCGACGTGCTTCCCCTGGAAATTCAGAACCTTCTCACCTATCACTGGGGCTCCTCTCAGGCCTCGAGGCGGGCACAACTGCCCACCTCACCGAGCGCCCTCGGTTGAAGTGCTCATGGGGAACGCTACCCGTGACAACCGAGCCCGGCCGGTCGCCCGGGTGCCTCCAAGGAGGTGCCTGATCCCGGGACCCGCATCTAGGATCCGACGGTGAACCGGATCCCTCGGTGGGCCGTGGCGTCGGCCGGGGGAGCCCCGGTGCTCCTTATCGGCGGTTGGACGGTGGCCGAGGACCGCCAGCCTCCCGGATATAACCCGGTCCGCGACACGATCAGCGCCCTTGCGGCCCGCGGGGCAACGGATCGATGGCTGATGACCTCGGCACTTGCCGGCCTGGGCGCCTGCTATGTCATCACGGCGTTCGGACTGCGCCCAGCGCGCCGCGCCGGACGTGGGGTGCTCGCTGGTGGAGGCGTGGCGACGCTCTTGGTGGCGGCGTTTCCCCAGCCCGCCCACGGGAACTCGGTGCCGCATACCGTGACCGCCACGGTGGCGTTCATCAGCCTCGGCGCATGGCCGATGTTCGCGGCGCGCCAGCGGCCCTGCGCACCGCTGCTGACGCGCCCCGTTTCGGTGACGGCAACGGTGGCTCTGCTCGGGCTGGTGGTGTGGTTCGCGGCGGAGATCCACGGTGGTCAGCGTGGACTCGCCGAGCGCGCCGCGGCCGGCGCACAGGCCCTGTGGCCGTTGGCTGTCGTACTCACCACCGGGCGGTGGTTGGCCGAGTCAACGGCGTAGCCAGTGCTGGACGCCTCGCCGCCTCACGAGGGGGCGAGCAGCGCCGGCATGGCTTCGGCCAGGACCCGATGTCGGAAGACGAAACCTGATCGTTCGAGCGCGGCCGGAAACGCCCGTTGGCTGCCGAGCACCAGTTCGCGGGACCGCTCCTGACCGAGGACGACGGACAGGGCCGCCGCCGGCACCGAAAGGACGGTCGGGCGGTGCACGGCACGGCCGAGGATCCCGGTGAATTCGGCATTGGTGACCGGATTGGGCGCGGTCGCGTTGACCGGTCCCTGCAGTGTCTCAGCACCGAGGGCATGGAGGATGGCACCCACCTCATCGTCGAGCGCGATCCAACTCCACCACTGACGTCCGTCGCCGATCTTGCCGCCCAGCCCCCACTTGAACAGGGAGAGGAGACGGGCCAGGGTGCCGCCCCGGGCGCCCAAGACGAGCCCGGTCCGAAGGAGAACGGTGCGGATCCCGGCCGCCGCTGCCGGGGCGGCGGCTGCTTCCCAAGCCTGTGCGACCTCAGCCAAGAAGCCGGCGCCGGGCGAGCTGCCCTCGGTCAGCTCCTCGTCTCCCCGGTCTCCGTAGTAGCCCACCGCCGAACCGCTCACCAGGACCGAGGGCGCCACGTCCATCTGGGTCAAGGCCCGGGTCAACAGCGCGGTGCCGGCCACCCGGCTGTGGAGGATCTCCCGTTTGTACTCGTCGGTCCAGCGGTGATCGCCGATGCCGGCGCCAGCCAGATGGACCACCGCCTCGACCCCGGTCAGCGAGCCCGGATCCAAGCGCGACGCATCGATGTCCCAACTGATCTGGTCCGGTCCCGTGGCCGGGCCGCGGACCAAACGCAGCGGCGTGTGGCCGGCCGCCTCCAGGACCGAGAGAACGGCGGTTCCGATGAAGCCGGACGACCCAGATACCAGGACCCTCACCTCCAGATGCTGGCACAGGGCGAGCCGCGCCCCTCGGTGACCGAGAGCCAAGATGTCGGCGTCCTCGCTCAGGTGAGAATCGGTGACCATGCTTCGCGATCTGCCGTGAGGGGCGACTCTGGGACAGATATGCTCCGCGCCGGCAGGTCATCGCGGAAGGCCGACCGCGGCGGGCTGGTTCACCTCGGGAAGTGATAGGGGGGCGACGGTATGACGGACCTCACCGAACACGTGGTGACGCTCTCGCGCGAGGCGCCGCCGAACGAGGCGGCCAGCGTGCAGCCGCCCCGACGGCTTCGAGATCGTGCCCTTGCGGGGGCTGCCAATCGTCGGCGTTGGTCCTCGTCGGACTCGTCGTCACCATCGCCACCAACCAGCTGTGGGCCATCGACTTCTTCCACGTCGTCGGCGGGGGGATCTGGACGGCGCTCGACCTCTTCCTCGGGTTCGTGATCGGACCCATCCTCGGCCGTCTCTCGATCCCGGCCAGGATCGAGTTCACGACCCGTTTCATGCCGAAGATGGTCCTCATCATGCCGACGCTGGTGATCTGCACCCTGGCGGCGGGATGGCAGCTCGCCCGTCATCTCGGGCGACCTCAACGCCAGCTACTCACACCACGGCTGGGTCGTCGCGTCGTTCATCGTCGTCGCGGTGATGGCGGTGATCGCGCTCGGGGTCCTTGAGCCCGCCAACATCGCGGTGCTCTTCGAGCTGAGGAAGCCCGAGCCCAACGGCGAGATCATCGGTCGGCTCATGCGCCGCTTCATCGTCACGGCCGGAATCACCGGGGCGATGCAGGTGGCCACGCTCGTGATCATGACGAGGCTGGCCACGACGTGACGGTCGGTGCGGAAGGTCGCCTGGACGTCGGGTCGACGCCACCGCGCAACGGAGACGGCGCGGTGCCCACGACCCTCGAGCGCCGGCTGCCCCCCATCGCCGAGCTGACGGTCGTTTCGGTCGCACTCATGCTGTCGGGCGGCGTCTACCTGGCGGCTCACCTGCCCCGCCACCCCCCGCTCGCGCCCGCCGTGGGGCTGCTGGCCGGCGGAGGGGTGCTCACCGTGGTCGCGGTGGTCCTGCTGGCCCGGATCCGGCCGTTCGCCTGGGCCACCTTCTTCCTCGTGGCGCGTTGGGCGCTTCTCGCCTACGTGGTGATCGCCGGCATCCTCGGGTTCGTCTTCATCTACGACCACACCAGGGGCGCAACGTTGGCGGTGCTTGTCTTGACCTTGGTCGTCTTCGCGCTCGACGTCCCGATGATCATCGCCTTCACCGTGGCGCGGTATCAAGACACCGCACCGAGCGCACCGACCGGGGCCCGCTCGTTGTAGTTCCGCCCCTTGCGGCCCCGCCCTCGATCGGGCGGTCCTCGTCTATCACTGCTCCAGTAACTGCTTGCCCTGTCCGATCCACGCTGCGTACAGGGCGGTGTAGCGACCGCCCAGGGCGAGCAGTTCTGCGTGGGGACCCAGCTCGAGCAATCCACCTCGGTCAACCACCCCAACTCGGTCAGCCCGCTCGGCGGTCGACAGGCGGTGGGCGATCACAATGACCGTTCGCCCGGTCATGAGCGCCGAGAGGGCCTTTTCGACCGCGGACTCCGTCCCGGGGTCAAGGTTGGAGGTCGCCTCGTCGAGGATGAGCACGTCGGGGTTGGCCAGAGCGGCGCGAGCCAGCGAGACCAGTTGACGCTCGCCTGCCGAAAGGCGTGATCCACGCTCTCGGACCTCGGTGTAGAGGCCGTCTGGCAGCGCGTCGAATCGATCCTCGCAACCGATGGTCCGGAGTGCCCCTCGCACTTGGTCCTCGGAGGCATCGGGGTTGGCCAATCTCACGTTGTCGAGAATGGTGCCGTGGAACAGAAATCCCTCTTGGGGCACGACGGCGATACGACGACGGATGGAAGCGAAGGTGGCGTCCTTCAAGTTCACCCCGCCATAACTGACCGACCCCCGCACCGGGTCGTAGAAGCGGGCCATCAGCTTGGCCAACGTGGATTTTCCTGCTCCGGTCGGACCAACCAATGCAACACGCTCGGCTTTGGACACCGTGATGCTGACATCGTCGAGCACGGTGTCGGTCTCACCGGGACGATAGGCAAAACTCACTCCGTCAACGACAAGATTGCCGGTGCTGGGTAGCTCGACGGCTCCGGGCCGTTCCGAAACGTCCGCCGCGGTATCCAACAGGCCGAATATCTTCTTGAGGGCTGCACCAGACTGCTGGACCAGGTTGAACAGCTGGCTGAACTGCTGAATGGGATCGATCAGGTAGGCCAAGAACAGCACGAAGGCACTCACGGTGCCGATGGACGTGCGGTGCCAGTGCACCAGGAGCGCGCCGAATCCGATGATCACCGCGGTGGCGGCGGCATTGGTGAACTCCACGATCGGGAAGTACCGAGCCGAGAGCCGCACCGCGTGAACATTGGCTTCGTACTGGGCCTGGTTGTGATCCACAAAGCGCGAGTGCTGCTCCTGCTCCCGCCCAAACGCCTGGACGACCCGAATCCCGGCCAGGGACTCCTGCAAGGTCGACAGTGTCTGGCCAATCCGGTCGCGCACCACCAGATAGGCGATGTTCGAGTTACGTCGGAACTTGCGGCTGGCCACGATCACCGGTGGCAGGACGAGCATCGTGGCCAAAAACAGCAGGGGCGACAAGACCACCATCGCCACGATCACGCCGAAGAACAACAATCCGCTCGTGACGAAGATCACCAGTCCCTGTTGCACCAGGTTCTCCAGCGCATCGATGTCCGATGTCATGCGGCTGACCAGGCGACCCGTCTGCTCGCGGTCGAAGAAGGACATGGAGAGCGACAAGAGGTGGGCAAAGACCCTCTTTCGGAGATCTCGCAGGAATGACTCGCCGACCCGGTTGACCATGGCTATTTGGGTTCGTTCCAGAAGGCTCATCGAGATGGCCACGAACAGATAGGCGATCGCCGACCATTCGATGACCCCACGACTGAGGTGAGGGGGTGTCAAGCCGTGGTCAATGGCGTACCCGACGATGAGCGGCCCAGAAATCGTCGTGATGGTGAAGCCGATCAGAACGACCAATGCGGTGATCAGGCCCCGCCGATAGGTCCGCATCATTCGCCAAGTGCGCTTGATGATTCGACCGGCCTCGGCCACATCGACACGGTCCTCGTCTTCGACCCCGCCCTGGCTCCATCCAGGACCGCCTCCCATCCCACGCATCAGTCCTGCACCTCTTCGAGGTCCTCGTGTTCGAGCTCCGCCCGGGCCGCGTCGAGGGCGGCGGCCTGCGCCAGCACCTCTTGATAGCGGGCACTGGTGGCGCTGAGTTCGTCGTGGGTGCCAGTGGCCACGATGCGACCCCCATCGAGGAGGACGACCCGTTGAGCGAGCGCGATGGTCGCCGGACGGTGAGCGATCACAATTGTGGTGCGGTTGTCCATGACCTGGGTGAGGGCGTCGCGGATCTCATGTTCCTTGCTCGCATCGACCGACGACGTGGCGTCGTCGAGTATCAGCACCCTTGGGTCGGCGAGGATGGCCCGGGCCAGGGCGATGCGCTGGCGCTGACCGCCGGACATGGAGAACCCGCGCTCGCCGAGGATGGTGTCGTAGCCACCGGGAAGCTCGGAGATGAAGGTGTCGGCACCGGCCAACCGGGCGGCATTTTGCACTCGCTCAAAAGAAGCCGCCGGTTCGGCAAACGCGATGTTCGCCGCCACTGTGTCGGTGAACAGGAACGTGTCCTCGAACACCACTGCCACTGCCTTACGTAGATCGCGCAGCTTCAGATCACGCACATCGGCGCCGTCCAGGGTCACTCGTCCCGACTCGACGTCGTAAAAGCGAGGGATGAGTCGGGCGATGGTTGTCTTTCCTGATCCCGTCGATCCGACGATCGCCACCGACTCACCTGCCGCGACGGTGAGATCGAAACCATCCAGAATCGGAGTGTCGCCAACTCCATAGGAGAAACACACGTTCTCGAACCGGACCTCACCAGGTCCGTCCATCAACTTCCGGGCTCCGGGACGATCTGTGACCATGGGCGACGCTTCGAGGATTTCGCTGACCCGTTCTGAGGATGCCACGGCTCGTTGCGCTTGGGCGATGATTTGGCCGATTGAGCGCAACGGGTTGATCAGCATGGTGATGTACAGGTTGAACTCGACCAGCTGTCCAACCTGAATGCGGTGATCGAGAACCAGCAATCCCCCGTATGCGAGCACGCCGACCATAGAGACTGAGGGGATCACATCGAGTAATGGCTGAAAGCGAGACCGGATACGAGCCAAGTGAACAATGCGGTCGAAGACATCGTCTGCTTGGCGGGATAGCTGGCGGTGCTGCCCCACCTCGGCGCCAAATCCCTTTACTGCCCTGATCCCCGTCACGGTCTCTTCGACGATCGTCGACACCATCGAGAGCTCTTGTTGAAGAGACATAGCCACCGGGTGGAGCTTCGAGGAGAATCGCTTGGCGGCGATGTTGACGAATGGCAGACAGAACAACGCGAGGAGAGCGAGCTGCCAATCGATAAGAAGAAGGACGATCGACACCAGCACGACGGTCACCAGGTTGGCGATCGTGATCGGGATCATGGTGGCGAATGAGTTGATCTGCTGGAGATCGGTTGCCGACCGTGCCATCAGCTGCCCCGTCTGGGCGTCGTCGTGGTACTGGAAGTCGAGCTGCTGAAGATTTTCGAACATCGCTTGACGAAGATCGGTTTCGACTGCGTACGAGACCTTGAAGGCCAGATAGCGTCGGAACCCCGAGCACGTCGCGGAGAGTGCGCCCAACAACAAGATGGCGAGGGCGTACATCAGCAGACTCTTGGTGTGCCACCCGTTCTGAATGTCTTTATCGATGGCGGCCCCAGTGAGGGTCGGCACGACGACCCGAATACCGCTCCAGAGCATGCCCGCACCGACGCCGGCGAGAACTGCGGATCGATGACGATGAATCGTCTTCGCCAACAACCGCCAACCGACCGACCGACCAGGCCTATTCGTTTGCTCCTCGGCGGGGGTCAACTGCCACATCCATTCGATCGACGCGCTGCGCGAGGCCGCATTGCCCCCGGCGTCGGCCATCTTAGGAGTACTCAGAATTGGGCTATGACTATCGCTCCGAACCCGGTGAGCTCACGCCGAGGCGGTAGCCAGCGCCAGCCGAGAACTCCGCGACGACGCTGAACCGATCGCCGCGCACAAGCGTGTGTCGCCACTCGACCGGTCGACCCCTGACGGATCCGAGCCGGTCGATCGCGAACGCGGCGACCGAGGGTCCAAGCCCGAGAAGCACCCGTTCCGATCGGTTCGGCATGACGGCATGGAGCTGCTCACGTCCACCGGTCAGGCGGATGCCAGTGCGGCTGGCCAGCTCGTCGTAAAAGCCGGTGCGGCTGAAGTCGACCGTGAGCAGAGGCTGGGCGAGGTCGGCGGGGAACCACGCACGGTCGATTGCGAGAGGCTCGCCACCGGCGAGACGGAGGCGCTCGAGATAGAGCAGCGGCGTGTCCTCGGCAACCTCCAGATGCGCCGCGGCTGAAGCGTCGCACCGCACCTCGAGGGCCCGGACGACGCTTCGCGGCTCGAGTCCGGCTGCTTCAACGGTGTCGTACAGGCTGTACAGGGCGCCCAGGGGTTGCTCGATCTCCACCTCGGCGCCCAGGCGCGGACGGCGACCTCGTCCCGCCACCACCACCCCTTCGGAGCGGAGTCGGCGGAGCGCGTCACGAACGGTGTTGCGACTGATCCCGTACGCCCCGACAAGTGCCATCTCGCTCGGGAACGCCTCGGTGAACTGACCGTCGTTCGCACGCCGTCGCAGGTCGTCGCACAGCTGCGCCCAGAGAGGTACGGGGCTTTGACGGTCGAGCGAGGCGACGCCTGAGTGGAGTGTGCTGGTCATCGATTGCGCGTCCGAACGCGGGGTCCGGGTCTGGTCTTATTGTACCAACATTGGTACTGTACGGCGGGAGGGCGAGAATGCCCAAGATTGAGACCAACACCATGGACGACCGCCCGGAGGTCGCCGCCCACCGCGCCACGAGCGCCGTCTGGTCCCCGATCGTCCTTCGGCCAGGGTCTGCACCAGACCTCCCACATCGAACCGGGCCACCACTGCGTCCAATGCGCCCGCCCGCAATGCAGACCTCGCGGTCGGCTGGCGCGATGACCGACTCCCTCCGGGGGGCCACTCAGCTGTGACGAGTCGAAAAGGGTGGTTTGGGCGCTGGGCGCGGGCGCTTGTCGACGACGCCAGCCGCCTGAGAAGCGTGCGGCACCCCAACAGCGAGCGGCTTCGAGTGCCGCAACCGATCATCAGGCGACGGATTGCGTCAGGTCGCGGCGCTACGGAGCAACCGAACGCGACCAGCGACGGCGAGGCCGCGCTCACGCCGGTCTTCTGGCTCATGGTCGCGCTCACCGGTGTTGCGACGGGCCTCTTCGGGGACCTCCTGATGTGGATCCTCTTCGGGGTGCAGCACCTCGCCTTCGGCTACCACTCCGGCGATCTGCAGGCTGGGGTCGAACGCGCCTCAGACCTGCGGCGCGTGCTCTCCCTGTCGATCGCGGGCGTCTTCGGCGCCATTGCCTGGTACCTCGTGCGCAAGTACATGAAGGGTGAGAAAAGCGCGATCGACGAAGCCGTGTGGGCTTCCGACGGCCATCTTGGGTTCCGGCGCAGTCTCGCGACGTCGTTGGTCTCCGAGGTCGTGATCGGCATGGGTGCGTCGCTCGGCCGAGAGGCCGCGCCGAAACTTATGGGTGGTGTGTCTGGAAGCGTGCTCGCAAGCTGGGCCCGACTTTCGTCTGCGCAGCGTCGCCTGCTCATCGCGTGTGGCGGCGGGGCGGGCCTCGCGGCTGTCTACAACGTGCCCCTCGGCGGGGCGTTGTTCACCGCCGAGATCCTCTGCGGCAGCCTCGCACTCCCGACGATCCTGCCGGCCGTGGCCTGTTCGTGGATCGCCACCGCGACCGCATGGCTCTACCTGCCGAATCGCGCCACCTACGTCGACATCCCGACCTACCACTTCACGACGTCGCTCCTGATTTGGGCCCTGCTCGTCGGACCAGTCATCGGGCTGCTCTCCTCCGGCTACATCCGTCTCATCGGCTGGGTCTCCCATCACCGGGCGACCGGTCATCGGATCCTCGTCACCTTCCCCCTCGCGCTCCTCGCACTCGGACTTCTCGGCATCGAGTATCCCCAGCTGTTCGGCAATGGCAAGGACATGGCGCACTCGGTCTTCCTCGGTGGCGGAGGTCTCATGCTCCTCGCCGCGCTGTTCGTCCTGAAGCCGCTCGTGACCGCTCTGTGCCTCGGGAGCGGCGGATCGGGTGGCCTGTTCACGCCCACGCTCAGCACGGGTGCGGTGCTTGGCGGTTTTCTCGGAGGCGCATGGTCTCTGGCTTGGCCGGGTTCGCCTGTCGGTGCCTTCGCGATGGTGGGGGCGGTTACGATGATCGGAGCCTCGATGCAGGCGCCGCTCACCGCCCTTGCACTCGTTCTCGAGCTCACCCACAGCGGGTTCCAGCTGATGGTGCCGATGATGGCGGCATGCATCACCGCGACCGCCGTGGCGCGCTACATCGACGGATACTCGATCTACTCCGCACGGCTCGAAGCGACGTGATCGAACAAAGTGACGCCCGGCGCTCCCGCGAGATCGGGAACATCGGCCTTTTCACGGTCCGGAAGGGCGACGTCTAGCAAGCCTTGGATGGCGCGTCGCGCTCCGATGGTTCCGATCGCCGCGACCCGCTTCATTCTGGAGTCACCCTGGTCAGTTGCTTCCCGCGCACGGTGACCAACTCGCCGTGGATGAGTCGATCGTGTCTCACCGTGGCGGCGCCAACCCTTGACCAAGTGGGCCCGGAACCAGGAATCGACTGTTCACCGCCCTCGTGTGCCTGGCCAACTCGGGGAAATGGTCCTACCCGAATGGTGCCATTGGACCCTATTGAGCGCTGTCACCTGTCCGTAACGTTGCTGGAGAGGACTCCAAATACTCCAAACGAAGGGAATTCGACCCATGCGACGCAAGGTCTTTGATGTCTTGGTGAGTGCCACCGGCGCCCTAGTGGTGGTGGTGCTGTTGGTGGCGGGCGGGTTGGCCATGTGGGGATACAGCTTCGCCAACTCCAACGTCCACAACCAGCTGGCCGAGCAACAGATCACCTTCCCGACCAAGGCGGCCTTCGCCCACCCCGTGGTGGGCACCGAGATCGAGCCGGTGATGCTCCAGTACCTGCTCCAGTACGCCGGCGAGCCGTTGACCACCGGTGCCCAGGCCGAGGCCTACGCGGACCACTTCATCGCCTATCACCTCCAAGAGATCGGTGGCGGGCTGAGCTACGCCCAGCTGTCGGCCAAGGCGATGGCCCTGCCCAAGGGCTCGGCCGCCTACACCGCCGCTGAGGCGAAGGTCCAGACGGTCTTCCAGGGCACCACCCTTCGGGGCCTGCTGCTGGAGGCCTACGCCTTCGGCACCTTTGCCCAGATCGCCCTGGTGGCCGGGATCTCGTGCTTCATCTTGGCCTTCTTGATGGCCATCTTGGTTGCCTTTGGGTTCTGGCACGCTCGTCGGGCACCCAAAGACGCCGAGATCCTGAGCTAACCAGCCACTAGCGAAGACAGGCCACCGCCAGGAAGGAACAAGAGGTAGAGCAAGCAGCAAGACACCAGAGGGGCTGGCCAGAAGGCCAGCCCCTCTGGTGTCTTCGGGCTCCCTGTGCCACCGGTGGCCCGATCGACGGGGCCGGTGCGAGCGGGCGAACCCACAGGAAGCTTTTGAAGCTCGGTATCCTCGGGGAACCGAGGTTGGGAGCGGGACATGACCGATTTGACGACTCATGGGTCCATTGCGGGGTCGGGCTGGGAGCGAGACCTCTGGACCCACCTGACCACTCATGTGGACGCGGAGCGTGGCTTGCTGGAGGAGTACTCGGCGATCGCCAAGGAATCTCAATCAAAGGCGTTTGGCTATCTCGTCAAGCTTCTCATCGAAGACGAGACTCGTCACCACCGGATGTTCATCGAGCTTGCGAAGTCCCTCAAGACCGAAGCGGAGCTCACAGGCGAGGATCCGATCATCCCGACAATGGACTTCACTCAGGTCAACCGCATTGCGGTACGGGAGGCCACCAAGCAACTCATCGAAAAGGAAGAGCAGGACGCCCGCGAACTCAAGCGGCTCCAACGCGAGCTGCGCGACGTGAAGGACACCACCCTGTGGAGCCTCCTGGTGGACATGATGCAGCGCGATACCCAAAAGCACATCGCGATTCTCCGGTTCGTCAGTAAACACACCCGGCGGCGGTCGGTCTTGTAGAAGCGGCGCGTCGGGTCAAACGGTGGCATTGCCAGGAAGAGCATCCCAGAAGAGGACCGGTGATGCTCACCTCACCTGGCGCGGAGCCCTGAGTTCAGCGACGAGGCAACAGTGCCGACGCGCCGAACGCGGCGACCGCCAGTGGCCACAGCTCCCATAGCCCGGCCATGGCCTGCACCAGCACGGCGGCCAGGAGCGCGGCCGCTGCCACACCGAGCAATCCCAGCCGGAGCGGTGTCGAGATGAACGGTCGAGCGGCGGTTGCCGGGCCGGGGGATGGCAAATCTGCGACGAGACCGGCAAGCTCGTGACGGTGGCGACTACGCAGCACTGCGTCGATGCGCTGCCCGCCTTCTTCAAAGCTCAACCGCCCCTCTCCAATGGCATGCGAGACGAGACCGGTGGCCTCCTCGCGCTCGAGATCAGACGCGAGCACTGGCTGCCCAACGAGCGCGTTCGTGGTGGCTGCCGGAACCGAAACAGCTGAGCGCTTCCGGTCGCTCCAAAAAACCTCAGCCCGGTGCCTGCCCCAGCGTGCAACCGACATGAGCACGAACAGCAGCGCGAGGAACAGGAAGGGAAGGGTGAACTCCAGCAGCGAATAGGGGCCACCGGCCAGGTAGTGGTGCCCGAAATGGCTGAACCCCGGGTCCCCGGGCATCAGCGTCCACCCGGTCCGCTCGTGTCCACAGATCCGATCCTAGGCACGGCGCCGCATTCGAAGCGGCGCGGCCGGGTAAGGGGTTCCGAGGCGCCCCGTCACCGATGCGGGGACGTCGTCGTCACAGGGGCCGCCGAGCCAGGCGCATCCCTCCGACGTCTGAAATACGAGGCTCGCCTTCGGGTAGCGCTATCTCGATTTCGTGAATGCCCTCACCCCGCTCGTCGCCCGGCAGGATGAAATCCACCTGGCCCCCGTCGACTTCGAGGGCCGCACCGCCGCCGACCTGCCGCGACTCGCGGTCGAGGACCGCCCCCCAACGGCGGGCCAGCTCGACCGGGTGCGGCGACTGCACCGTGACGCCGACGATCCCCCCAGGTCGGTGCTCGGGCACCTGGGCCGTCCAGCGCGGTCCTGCCCAGCGCCAGGACCCCGCCGGGGAGGCCCAGTCGATCGAGACGAGAGCACCCGGCACGTCCTTGGGGTGCAGGTGGGTTCCCGCGATATCGGGCTGATCGGACTGCCACACCACCCTGACGCCGAGATCCGCGATACGGGCGCGGGCGGCCGGGAGGTCGTCGACCTGGAAGATCACCATGTACCCGCCATCCCCGCCCCGCCGGTCCAGATATCGGCCGGCGGTCGTGTCGGGCCGCACCGGTGACACAACCTCCAAGAAGGTGTCCCCCACCTCCAAGACCGCGTTTTGAAGCCCGAAAGTGGCGATGCCGGGGTCACAGAACGGCTCTGTGTCCCCGATACCCAGCTCCTTGCGGGCCGCCTGAACCACCGGTTCGAGATCTCGGGCCACGAGAGCGACCTGGCGGAGCCTGACCCCGAGCATGGGGGCCCTACCTCCCTCGAAAGACCGGTTCGCGCTTGTCGAGGAACGCCGCCACCGCTTCTCGATGGTCCTCGGTCAGCCCGGTCCGGATGTGATGCGCCGCCTCCATGTCCAGACACTCGCCCAGCTCACCGAAGACGGCTCGGTTGAGGTTCTCCTTCATGTAGCGGTATGCCACCCGAGGGCCGGCCGCGAGCCGACGAGCGATGGCCAGCACCTCATCTTCCAACCGATCGTCCGAGAAGACCGCGTTCACGATGCCCAGCCGCTCCGCTTCGGCCGCGGTGATCCGAGGCGAGAAGTAGTAGAGCTCGCGAGCTCGGGAGGGACCAACGAGACGGGTGAGGAACCACGTACCGCCGTAGTCCCCCGCGAAGCCGACCCGGGCAAACGCGGTGGTGAGCACGGCGCTTTCGGCCGCGTACCGCAGATCGCAGGCGAGAGCCAGGGACAGCCCGGCGCCGGCCGCGGCCCCGGGAAGTGCGGCGATAGTTGGTTTCGGCATCTCGTAGAGCCGGCCCGCGGTGGCACGTTGGTTCAGGCGTTGCAGGTGGATCGACTCGTCGATCGTCGACCGCCTCGTCTCGGGGCGGCCGGCTCCGCGGCCGCCATTGCCGGTGTTCTCCGCCATCGCCTTCACGTCGCCGCCGGAGCAGAACGCGCCACCGGCGCCCGTCAACACGACACAGCCCACCTCGTCGTCGACTTCAAACTGAGCGAGGACTCGCGCAATCGCCGCCGTCATCGCTCCAGACAGCGCGTTGCGCCGTTCAGGACGATTCATCGTCAGCACACCAACACCTTGATCCACCCGACCGACCAGGTCATTCGTGCCAGTGTCGATTTCGGTCATCGTGCCCTCCGCTCCCCCGACGCCCTCACCCGCGTCTGAAACTGAACGCTATGCCATAGCGGTCGCCAACTCCGAGCGGACATGGGAGACGACGTCCCAGCCAGCGCAAGTGAACCCGACACGACGAGCCAAACCGAGAAACGACCCTGTTGACCAAGAAGTGCGCTGCCAGATTGTCGCGGTTCGTCTCTCTGAGCGGCCCCTGGCCCTAGGCACCCAAAGGTGCGAGTTGGACGAGCATCTTGCCGGTATTGAGGCCATTCAGCAGCCCGATCAAAGCTTTGGGCGCGTTCTCGATGCCCTCGAAAATGGTCTCTTGGTACTTGATCCGACCTTCCCGCAACCACTGGACCATGTCTCGTCGGAAATCGTCGCGGAGGTGAAGGAAATCGGTGGCAACGAAGCCCCGGATATTGATCCGGCCATAGATGATGTTGGCCAGGTTGTGGACAGAGGTGCGGGCCCCGGCCTCGTTGTAGCCGGAGATCATGCCGCAGACCGCGATTCGGCCCAAGGTGTTCATGCGTGCCAGCGCGGCATCGAGGTGGTCCCCACCGACGTTGTCGAAGTAGACGTCGATACCCTCGGGTGCGGCCAGCTTGAGCGCTCGGCCAATGGGCGTTTCCTTGTAGTTGATGACCGAGTCCAGGCCGACCTCTTCGCGCAACCAGGCCGCCTTGGCCTCCGAGCCGGTCGAGCCGATGACCTGGCAACCCTTGATCTTGGCCACCTGGGCGGCCACCGAACCCACCGCTCCCGCGGCAGTGGAGACAAAGACGCGATCACCCTCCTTGAGCTGGGCGATGTGCAGCATCCCCCCGTAACCGGTAAAGCCCGGGCCGCCCAGGGCATGCATATGCACCGTGATGGGCAGCCCAGGCTCGTCGATGACCTTGTTGAGCCGCCGCGGTTCGGCGAGGAAAAGCTCCCTGAACCCGAAGCCGCTGGAGACGATGTCCCCTTCGGCCAGGTCGGATGTCCGGGATTGGACCACCCTTCCGATCGCGCCACCGGCCATGGCCTCGTTGAGCGCATATCCAACGCTCAGTCGTGGGCGCATGGCTGGATCGACGGATATGTAAAGGTTCTCGACAAGAACCTGCCCGTCCCCTGGCTCGGGGACGTCGGTCTCCACCACCGCGAACTCCTCTTCACGCGGCATGCCTTCGGGGCGAGCGATCAAGTGAACTTCACGACTCTTGGCCATGCGACTGATCATTCCACATGGCCTGAAGAACGCAATCGGCGACGCCAGCTCGTCACGACCCGGCCTCGGTTGATCGTCAGCATCATGACCGATGTCTCGCACCGGCCGTGTTAGCCGGGGCGGCGACTGGGGGTCTGACTTACACTCCTGAATCTCGATCCGGGAAGGTCCAGTTCGGTCAAACATTAAGGAGGAAATATGCAGCAGCTCAATGTCTTAGACCCTTGGGGGTCCTACTGCTACAACCAACCCCGAGCGGATTTCGCTCTTCCAACAGGTCGCCGACAAGGTCAGCTACGGGATGGGTACTCCGCTGAACATTGGAATCTGGGTTCTCATCGTTGTTGCCTGGACACTGATCTTCGCCGTACACCTCGTATCAGCGAACGGCTCGTTCCTGCCGACGTGGTTCACCAGCACCGGCTTCAACTTTCGCTGAACCTTGTCACCACCCACCGTGGCGGAGCTCTATATCGGCTTCCTCGTGGGAGCCTCGTCGAACCGCTCCGAGCGTAATCTTGAAGCCACGCTCGGTCGGATGAGTGCTCAAGAACAGCAGATCAAAACCCAAGAGCTACAAATCAACGATGTTGAAACCGAGCTTTCAGCGTCGCTCGACCAGAACACCCAACTGACTCAGGCCGCCACAAACTCGCGACGGCGATCCACGAATCCGTCTGTTCTTCGAACTGAACGCCACTTTTTCCTTGGCCATGTGACGCTTTGATCGGGAATGTCGGTGACCGCGGGAGGAAGCATTTTGGCAACGAAGGAGGCAGGTCTCGACGGAGCAAACAGGTGCCGCACCGCGAGGGGCCAGATGCCGGATCGAACGTGCTGGCTGGGCATTCACAGGATCCAGACCCAACCGAAATCGGGCACCTCATGAACTTCCATCCATACGATCGTCAGATACGAGCCGCTTTCGTCGGCCTTGGACGTATCTACGACCTGAACATGCGGGCATACGTCGACAATCCCGATGTCGAGGTCGTCGCGCTCGTCGACCCAGATGAGGAACGCCGCGCTCAACGCCAGTCGGACTGGCCCCAGGCTCAGACATTCGGTTCGGCGGCTGAGCTCGCCAAGAGCGGACTCGAGGTCGACGCCGTGGAAGCCCTACTCCCGATTCCGCTACACGTGGAAGGTGTCGTCGAGCTCTTGGGTTACGGCTGGCACGTCAATTTGCAAAAACCGATGTGCAATGACCTCGCAAGCGCTCGGAAGTTGCTCGAGGCGGCACGCACAAACGATCGGATACTGCGCGTGATGGAGAACTACATCTTCTACGAACCGCTGCGCAAGCTAAAGGAGACCGTCGAGTCGGGCGAGCTTGGCGAGGTCAGCGGCTATCACATGAAAATGGTGGGCAGCGGTCGCGGGGGCTGGGATGTGCCGGCGAGTAGCTGGGACTGGCAGTTTCAGCAGATGCAGCGCGGACGCGGGATCCTCGTGTTCGACGACGGATGGCACAAGTTTGCTACCGCGATTTGGCTCTTCGGCCCGATCAAAGAAGTGCGAGCCTGGTTGGGCAGTACCGAGGTATTTCCCAACATCGAGATCGACGCTCCCAGCACCATCGTTTGGGAACACCAGAACGGGATCCGAGGGGTCTGGGACATCACGCTCGCGCCAGATATGTATCTGCGCTCGGACTACTACACAAACGACGAACGATGGGAGGTGACTGGCCGCCGGGGCTATGCGAGGGTGAACCGATGCACCGGCCGCGGCATCCAACAGCCGAGCCTCGAGATCTACGGAGATGGTGAGATGCGCTCATACCACGCTCTCGATGACGACTGGGCCAGTAGCTTCCGCGATTCGGGCCGCCACTGGCTTAGCTGGCTCCGCAACGGCGAGGGCCCGCTCCTTTGGAGCGGCGACGAAGCCGTGAACGTGCTTCGGTTCGCGCTCGCTGCCTACGCCAGCAGCGATGCCGGTGGTGTCGGCATCGATCCTGCATCGCTCCAATAACGCGTGGTATTCCGGCAAGTCCGATCGTGATACTGCATCGACGTTCGACGTTTCTGGCCCTATTGCATCGGTCTGTACCACGACTCCGTCACCTACGACACGATCCCCTTGGGCGCGGTGGTCGTGCGTCGCGGCGAGCAAGTGCACGCCATCGACGGCCACATCGGCGAGTCCAAGGGCTAGTCATCGACCCGCGCGATCACCACGTGACCCATCGACAACCTGACAGGTGGGTTGGCCAAGCACTTCATTACGCTTGGCAAGTACCCGCCCAAGGCTCGAATTGCGTCCATGAGCTGAGGGGCCATGCTGGCGCGGCACTCCGTTGGTGCCGTCATCAACATCACCAAACAAAGGTGCAGGACTTGCCGCCCGTTGACCCCACAAACATCCGAAGAGCTATGCGCTCATGATTTCGAATGAGGGGCAACGTCGGCTCGAACCTCCCCACCTTTTGTTCGCGGTACAGCCCCGGCTGGCACCTCGTTCTTGTCGTCTCGGACCCGGTCCCGTTGTCCCGGGTCAGGATGGAATCAGGTCTGTACCGATATCGGCATCAAGGTCCCCTCCGGGTTGGGCTGAAGAACGCTGAAGCCGCATTCTCCGAAGGCTGACCCGTCCACCTGGTTTGGGCCTGAGTGGCTGGTTGCGAACTGGACCGCGGGGCTGTTGCCAGAGCAATAGATGCTCCCTTGGATCACGTTCGCGAGTACCTCATTGGCGCCGGGGTCGGCAAAGACGTTGCCCGTATCGGTGACTGAGCTCTGAACGTCGTTACGCTCAACGCCCAACCAGCAGGTCTGAAGGCCAGCCACTGTGAGGCTGCCACCGATCGAGTTGTCCTCGAAGTCGCTGTAGGCCGGGGAATGGAGTTCGGCAAAAGCGCCGGTGGCCGGTGTACTGCAGTTGACACCGCCCCCACCGCCGAGCTCGTCCACACTTCCGACGATCACGCTGTTATGCACGACGACGCCTAAGGGCTCAGAGGCAATGATGTCGCCCCACACCACGTCCCGCACCGAGAAGGTGCCGGGACCCGGGGCGCCTTCGTCGGAGACGGGGTCATCCGAGCAGGGGAAGAAGTTGGGCTCGCAGCCGAGCACGAGGGAGGCGCCGTCGTTGACATAGATGTCGCCCAGCACCGTGAGCCCCGACGTACCGGTGTATCCGGCTTGGTCGTCTTGCGCGAACGTGGCGTTCAGGCTGGCGCCTGGGTCGATGGTGAGGGTGCCGTAGACGGTGGCCTGTCCGGCGTTCACCCAACAATTGCCCGTGACCAGGACGTTGCCGAGGTACACCCCGGCCAGCTGGCCGGGAGCGCTGTCCGTGCCGGTGCAGGTGAACGTCGGTGTCGGTGGGCTCGGCGAGGTGAATGACGCACCGGCGGGCGCCGCAAACGCCACGCCGAAGCCGGCGAGCAACCCGACGCCGATCAGAGCTCGAAAGATCTTGGAGTGCCACATTCGGATTGCCTCCTGTTCTCAGGCCCTCGGCCTGGGTGACGCAGCCAGGCGGCGTCCACGCCGAACGTATATCTCGGCCGTCCGGTTGGCAATCGAGTTTGTCCGCCCGGCCGCCTTCCCCCAGGGCGGGGCGTCTTCGGGCGCCTCCCGGCTGGCCTGCCTCCACCGCCCCGGTGGCTGGCTATCTTGATCACCGCTGCGTCGCACGGGCAAGCCGTTCGGCGCCGCAGGGTGTCGGAGAGTCTCGAGCGAAAGGCGTCTCGCTCCGATACCGGAAGCCCTCCTTAGAACAGATCGTCAGGGCAGATCGTGACGGGTCACCAACGAGGCAGTTCAGCGGTGGGTGCATGATTCGCCGCAAGGAGTGTGAGAGTCACTTGAAAACAAGGGACCCGTCGTCTTGATCAGCGGATGGCAATGATTCCTTCTCAACGTTGTAGTCGTGCAGCAACCGCCATGGGTCGTGGGAACCCTGCTTGGGCATGAGATGCATAGAGCGCGTGAGATAGCCGGGATTAAAGTTCTCGGGGTCAACCCACGGGCCGATTGCCATGTCGGTATCAACATCCCGCAGTGTTGGCACCACCATCGTGGTGCCTTTGTCCGTCATTGTGGCAAGGAGGCGGCATACGAAATCGCTGACAAGGTCGGCGCGGAGCGTCCAACTCGCCCGGAAGTAACCGAATACGTAAGCCAGGTTCGGCACACCTGTGAACATGATGCCCCGATACGTGACCGTGTCGGCGAAATCGACTGAGCGCCCATCAACACTGAACTCGATGCCACCGAGCACGCTGAGGTCGAAGCCGGTCGCGGTGATCACAACGTCAGCCTCAAGGGTCTCGCCAGAGGCGAGCCGGATGCCGGTCTCGGTGAAGGCGTCGATCTGGTCGGTGACGACCGAGACCTTGCCCTCCCTCACCGCCGTGAACAGGTCGCCCTCAGGCAGGACCGCAATCCGCTGCTGCCAAGGGCGGTACGCCGGATTGAAGTGTTTGTCCACATCGAAACCCTGGGGTAGCAGCGGCCGGATCGTGTCGATCAGAAACTGGCGCAAGAAGTCGGGCGATTCGAACGACATCTTGGTCACGGCGTCCTGATCCTGGAGAATCTTGCGACGGACGATCTCGTGCGTCCATTCATCGGGTATGTCGAGTTCGCGCAGCATGTCGGCCAGCTCGTTGGAGTTGGGGCGGACGAAGAAGAACGTCGGCGATCGCTGGAGCATCGTCACATGGGCGCAGTTATCGGCAATGTTAGGGATTAGGGTCGCCGCAGTCGCGCCCGAGCCGATCACGACAACCCGTTGATCCGTGAGGTCCAGGTCCTCCGGCCAGACTTGGGGGTGCACAATCCGACCCTTGAACCGGTCCATTCCTTCCCACTCGGGCGTGTAGCCGCGGTCGTGGCGGTAGTAGCCCTGGCACATCCACAGAAATCCCGCCTGGAACCGAAGCTGCTCGCCGGTGTCGACCCGAGTGACATCGACGGTCCAGAGGCGGTCATCGGTCGACCAGGCGGCCCGGTCGACGCGATGGCTGTAGCGGATGTGGGGAGCGAGATCGTTTTCGTCGATTACCTGGCCCAAGTAGTCAAGGATCTGGCCCGCCGTGGCAATCGGCGAGCCCTTCCACGGCTTGAATCGGTATCCAAACGTGAACAGATCGCTATCCGAGCGAACACCGGGGTACTTGTGGGTCCACCACGTACCTCCAAAGGCGTCAAGGGAGTCGAGTACCACGTAGGTCTTGTCCGAGAAGTGCTCACCAAGGTGGTATGCCGCCCCGATCCCCGAAATGCCGGCCCCGACGATGAGGACGTCGAAGTGCTCGACCGCAAGCAATGAATCCTTCGTCCCAAGAGATGAATCGGCCACGGCAGTGCTCCTTCGGGTGCCTCGAGAAATAGCGATGCGACTCTCAGCGTGGGCGACCTGGCCCTCACGCTAGCCCCGAGATCGGAAGCGGGCTCCCGACCTGACCTCGCAACGAAGGTTAGGCGCGACCGTTCTCCCAGGGAAGCGACAGCGCCTACCGGCTTCCGAGATCGACCTGCCTTGGCGTTGGAGGGGGTGGTGTCTCGCCGGGAACTGTTTGGCCGAGTGAAGCCGCTGGTAACTTGGGCCCGTGGTGACCAAGATCGACAGTGCAGGGTATTCACGCGAGCAGAGGCACTAAGCGAGCTCGGTCATTGAGCATTACGACCACCGAAGCCAACGTCCCCGACCGACGAGCGGGTCGCTCGGATGGTCGCTACAAGTGGGTGGTACTGACCAACACGACGGTGGGCGTGCTCATCGCCATGATCGACTCGTCGATCGTGCTCATCGCGATGCCGGCGATCTTCCGCGGAATCCATCTCGACCCGCTCGGACCAGGGAACAGCTTCTTCCTACTGTGGATGATGCTCGGCTATCTGATCGTGACGAGCGTTCTCGTGGTCAGCTTCGGTCGGATCGGGGACATGTTCGGCCGGGTCCGGATGTACAACCTGGGTTTTCTCATCTTCACAGTGGCATCAGTGCTCTTGAGCATCGACTGGATGACCGGCCGGGACGGGGCGACCTGGTTGATCTCCATGCGCGTCGTCCAAGGGGTTGGGGGCGCCTTCATCGCGGCGAACTCCGGAGCCATCATCACCGACACCTTCCCCGCCAACCAGAGGGGGATGGCGCTCGGGATCAACAACGTTGCCAGCATCGCCGGTCGGTTCCTCGGCTTGGTGGTCGGTGGGGCCCTAGCCACGATCGACTGGAGGCTCGTCTTCTTCGTCTCGGTCCCCTTCGGTATCTTCGGAACGCTCTGGGGCTACTTCAAACTGGAGGAGCGCGGCGTTCGCAGTCGGGCGCCAGTCGATTGGGCCGGCAACCTCACCTTTGCGATAGGGCTCGTGCTGATCATGGTCGGCGTCACCTACGGGATCCAGCCCTTCGGTGGCCGGGTCATGGGCTGGACCAATCCCAAGGTCATCGGTGAACTCATCGTCGGATCTGTGCTTTTGGCGGTCTTCGCGATCGTCGAAACGCGGGTCGCCAACCCGATGTTCCGCCTCCCGCTGTTCAGGATCCGAGCGTTCACGTTCGGCTCCATCTCAAGCTTCCTCTCAGCCCTGGCGAGGGGTGGTCTCATGTTCATGCTCATCATCTGGCTGCAAGGAATCTGGCTGCCGCGCCACGGCTACGGCTTTGCATCGACGCCGCTGTGGGCGGGCATCTTCATGCTGCCCCTCTCGTTCGGGTTCGTGCTGGCCGGGCCCGTCTCTGGTTATCTGTCCGATCGCTTCGGTTCGCGTCCCTTCGCGACCGGCGGGATGCTCGTCACGGCACTTTCCTTCGTACTCCTCGAGATGTTGCCCACCGATTTCGCCTACCCAGCCTTTGCTCTCATCCTGCTCATGAGCGGCCTCGGCTCGGGAGCGTTCGGTTCCCCCAACCGAGCGGGGGTGATGAACAGCCTGCCACCCGAGTACCGGGGCGCGGGGAGCGGGATGAACACCACGTTCCAGAACTCGGCCCAAGTCCTGTCCATTGGCATCTTCTTCTCGCTCATGATCCTCGGGTTGTCCTCTGCTCTGCCGCGGTCGCTCTCCGCTGGCCTGCGGTCCCATGGGGTCGCGGCGGGGACCGCTGCGCAGATCGCGCACCTGCCCCCGGTGTCGATCCTGTTTGCCGCCTTCCTCGGCTACAGCCCTATCAAGCACCTTGTCGGCGCGCGAGTCCTCGCCACGTTGCCCCGCGCCGCCGCCGCCCAGCTGACGTCCCGCTCATACTTTCCATCACTCATCTCGGCGCCGTTTCGGTCCGGGCTTCATGAGGCGTTCGCGTTCGCCATCGCCGCCTGCCTCATCGCCGCCGTGGCCTCTTGGTCCCGGGGTGGCCGCTACGTCTACGGCGCCAGTCTCCAGATACCTGCAAAGCCTGCACCGGCCTCGACCGCAAGTGAGCCGGGGCGAGTCACCACTCCAAAGGAAGAGACCGAAATCGCGCGTGGCGTCGATCGTGCTCGCGGCAACTTTGAGGACAGCTCCTTGTCAGGGGACGCCGACGGTCGAGCGCTGGCTACCGATCATGACTGACGAAGGACCCAGAGCCAGCGCGACGGTTCCATAGGACCAAGCGATGGTTCCAAAGGACGAAAACGACGAGCCGGCTGGTCACACCGCCGGATCCGACCACACCACCAGGGCGTCGAGAGCCTCGGCGCCGG
This sequence comes from uncultured Acidimicrobiaceae bacterium, assembly GCA_963804255.1. GTDB lineage: Bacteria > Actinomycetota > Acidimicrobiia > Acidimicrobiales > RAAP-2 > Palsa-461. The sequence continues at coordinate 1,000,835 of CAWDPK010000006.1, forward strand.
TGGGTCCGGCCCACATCGGGTTGATCTCCAGAGTGTCCAAGGCTTCCCCGAGGGCCTCGCCCAGGCGGGCCACGGCCAGAATGGCAGAGACAAGCGCCGCCCGCTTGACCGGCGGCTGACCGCGAGCGCCGGCGAGGAGTTTGGCCCCCCGCAGCTCGTCGAGCATGGCCTCTACGTCGAGTGCCGTGGCCGGCAAGAGCCGCAGAGCGGTATCGGCCAGCACCTCGACCCAGATGCCGCCCAGCCCGACGGCCAGCACTGGGCCCCAAGCCGGATCCCGCTTGACGCTCGCGAGCAGCTCCACCCCGCCGGTGCGCATGGGCGCCACCTGGACGCCGTCGGCGGCGACGCCATGGTCGGCGGCCACCCGGAGCAGCCGCTCGGCCGCCTGCTCGACCTCCTGGGGCGTCCGCAGATCGAGCGCGACTCCCCCTATGTCCGACTTGTGAAGCAGTGTGTCCGAGGCAACCTTCAGGGCGACCGGCCAACCCAGCTCGACTGCCGCCGCCACGGCCTCGGCCGGCGACTCCGCCGTTCGGGTGGGCACCACCGGCACCCCGTGGGCGGCCAACAGCGCCCGGGTGCGGCCCTCCCCCCACGCCCCCCTGGTGTCTCCCATCACCTGCACCGGCGGCGCCGGCCGCGGGCGGGGCCGGCTGGTCAGCCGATCACGGACCTCTTGCCACCACAGTGCATGCCCAATCGCTGTCATGCCGTGCTCGATGCCGTCGAGTAGGTGCAGGCCGTAGCGCTGCATGACCGTGGTGGGAAACCCGCTCATGTCCCCGGTCGAGCTCGACTGGAGGATGACGGGGACCGGGGCGTTCTCCAGGGTCGCCGCCAGCTTGGCGTAGCGGGCGAGGAGTGGCTCGGGGTCGGGCGGTGCCACCTTCGGCACGGCCGTCTGGAACAGCACCGCGTCGAAGTGATCGGCCGCATCTTCGAGCACGATCTCCAACGCCCTCTGCGAGAGCGTGGGGTCGACCACCACGTAGCCGGTGACGTCCAGCGGGTTATGGGGGTTTGAGAATGCCGGCAGAAACTCTCGCAGGGCAGCCAGAGTCTTCTCCGAAAAGTCCGGCAGCTCGATCCCCTCATCGGTCGCCCGGTCGGCGATGATGTCGCAGGCGCCCCCCGAGGAGGCCACCACGCCCACCCGCCGGGCGAGCCGGGCCGGGGTCTGCCCCAAGAATCCGGCCGTCGTGAGCAGGTCCTCGAGGGAGTCGACCTGCACCACCCCCAACCCGCTTAGCGCGGCCCTGACCACTGCAGCATCACCGACCACCGCCCCGGTGTGGGCCAGGGCGGCCTCCTGGCCAGCGGCGCTGCGGCCCACCTTCAACGCCACGATCGGCTTGCCGGCGTCGAGCGCGGCCTCGGCGACCATGCGGAAGTCGTCTGGGCGGCGAATCGACTCGAGGAACACGGCGATGCAGCGGGTCTCCTCGTGGGCGACGAGATAGTTCATCACGTCGGTGGCTGACAGCATCGCCTCGTTGCCCGTTGACACGACGTGGCTCACGCCGATGCCACGGGCCTGGGCCATGGCCAACACCCCGCTGGCCAGGCCACCGCTCTGGAGCACGATGCCAACCGGCCCGGCGATCAGCGGTGGAGCGATCGGCAACCCGTAGGGCGCCCGGCCGGCGCTGGCGTTGATGAACCCGTTGCCGTTAGGGCCGAGCAGGACCATCTCGTTCTCGTAGGCCAACTCCACCAGGCGGTCCTCCAGGGCGCGCCCCTCGGGACCCATTTCGGCGAAACCGGCAGTAAGGATGACGGCGTTGCGGATTCCGAGCGCGGCCGCTTCGCTGAGCACGGGTAGCACCTGGTCGGTGGGGACCATCACATAAGCCAGGTCGACCGGGTCCTCGATCGCCGCCAACGACGGGTACGCGCGCTGGCCGTGCACGGTCTCGTGGTGCGGGTGCACTAGGAACACCGGCCGGTCCGGGCTTTGGGACCGCCAGTTGGCGAACGTGCTCATCGACCACCGTGACCGGTCGGTCGCGCCGATCAGGGCAACCGAGTCCGGCCGAAAGAACGTGGCCAGCCGCTCCGGACCGAGCAGGCCGGGGGGAGGGTCGAGCGTGTTGGTGGTCATGCTCGCCTCCCGCCCGTGGCTCCCCAGGGTGCGGGCGCCACTCCGCCCGTGGTGTGCAACCCAGCCATGTGCTGCCTCCTTATCGGACAGAGCGAGTGGGGGAAGTGCCGCTCGATGATTACGGTGTTCAAGCCGATTTTGCCAGAGGCTTCTCGTCTGGTCGGAAAAGTGTCTTCAGCGCTTGGCACCACGACGACCAATCGATAGCCAGCAGCGGGCGCCCCTTTCGGGAGCACCCTTGAGGATCGCGCCCAGCGGTCGGGATGCTACGTCGGTCTCGGTTCGCTGATGGTCACCGTACCTTGGGCAGCACCAACGAGACGATCACCGTTCACGGCGTCGATGCGTACAACGGCGGTGCGTTTGGTGAGCGAGATGACCTCTGAACGAGCCTGCAGCACGCCTTCTCTTATAGGGGCGAGAAAGTTCAGTTTAAGCTCCGTGGTGGCCGCCCACGCGCCCCGCGGGATGAGTGGATAGAGCACGGCACCCAGAACGTGATCCACGAGAGCTGCAAGCGTGCCACCGTGAGCAGAACCGAATGGATTCAGTAGTTCGGGACGAACCTCAAGCTCGGCGATCATCGTCCCGGGTCCGACATCGATGACTCGAATGTCAAGATACTCCGGGATCCCAGTCAAGGTCCTGGTTGTGGACACCATTGCGTCCGCGACCGCTGGATCATAGGTTTCGAAAGCCGGTCGAGGGTTCGGCGAATCGATCATGCGGGGCGAATGAGGAGACTGGCCATCCACATGATCATGTTCTGAAGAGCGCTCGCGAGATCTTTAGGACTTTACCCCAGGCGGGGATGCCACGAGTGGGCCGATCTCCTCTGTTCCCATGGCCGGTTCTCCGTTCTCGTCGAGACGTTGCGCCGCGAGCTTACGGCTCTGCTCGTCCCGGTGCTCCTAAAGGTGCGGCGCAGAATTTCGCCACGAGTTCGAAGATGGCTCGCCCGAGGCAGCCTTGGAGGAGGGGCTGCGGAGCCGTGCTCGCACATGGAGCGCAAGACGGTATGGCAAGTGCCACACCTCCGCCCCGCCGCTCGGCTTCAGTCTCCGATCGCCCTCTCGGGCGCCGTCGCCGTCGCCTGTCCCTCTCTTCCCCCTCCCCGGCCTGTCCCCGGTTCCCCTGCTCGCCTCCCCCTCTCCCCTGGCATGGAGTAAGGGGTTCATAGTGGACCCTAGAGGACACTATCTAAACCCCGCTTCACCAGGGACAATGGGAATCCAGAACGGTGTCCCATGGACTGATTTGGTCAATCCCGAGGTTCGAGCTCCGGTTGTCGAGCTTTACGACCAAGTCTTCGGCACGTCCCGTGACGGTGCAACAAGCAGGTCCCGCTCGGGACCCGGTCCTGTTCGCCCGACGAGTTCGAAACAGGTGTAAACACTTGCGCGTATTGGCAGCGGCGATGCTCGGAGTGTGATTCGACACTATGGCAGGTCCCTGACCGTGGACGCGCTCACAAAGTGGTTTCGCGATGCGCGTGTCGTGCGCATAAACCCGTCACCTCGAACGCGAGACGGGAGCCGGAAGCCTTCATCTCTCGACGAGCCGGGTCGAGCCCACCGATCCGCCCGCCGTTAGCTGTGCAACTGACGATGACCGATTACGGGGAAACTCGGGTCTTGTGTTGTAGCGGTTTTGTAGGGAGTTTGGCCCGTTGATTGGTTGATCGACACTGGTGCGATATCACGACTGCGCGGTTTCCCACGCTCGCACGCTGACAAATTGGCCACTTGAGTGCCGGAACCGTTCTCGAGCACTTCAACCGGTCACCGAACGGTCAACATCTGCACCGGGGGTTCAGGAGGCCGCCGAGCGAGCGCCAAGCGGTATCGTCGCCTCGACGACGGTCCCGTGGCCGGGGACTGAGCGCACCTCGAGGCGGCCCCCGAGGAGGCTCGCCCGTTCGCGCATGCCGAGCATACCGAGGTGGCTTCCCGCCACCGGCCCGGCGCCAGTCTGGTCAAAGCCGCGGCCATCGTCGGTGACGACGACGTGCACGGTGTCTTTGCTATAGGCGAACTCGACCGACAGCCGGGTGGCGCGGGCGTGACGGACAACATTACGCGCCGCCTCCTGGACGATGCGGAACACGCCGACCTCTGCCTCGGGTGCCCCCCTTGCCAGCTCGCCGGTCACCGCCAACTCAGCGGTGAGGCCTTCCTCATCCTCGATGTCAACGAGCAGACCGCGCACGGCGGCGACCAGGCCCAGCTGGTCGAGTCCGGGCGGCCGGAGCGCCCGGGTGACATTGCGCAAGCGCGCCACCACATCAAGCAACTCGTTGCGAGCTGCAATGAGTCGATCAGCCTCCTCTGCGGAGTCCACGGGTGAGCCCAGTGTCTCCATCCGTCGTGCCACCTGGATCAGCCGCTGAAGCGGATTGTCGTGAATCTCTCGCGGCAATGCGACGGCGCTCTTCCTCCTGCGCTCTGAGCACCTCGCCAGCCCAAGTTCGGGCCTCGCTGCCGGCGCGGTGCTCTTCGGTCACGTCATCCAGCACGACCTGGCGAAGCGAAGCGCCCCCAGCAGACTCGAGGCGGGACACCGACAGCCGGTAGTCCCGGTTCTCGCCGATCTCCGGTTGCAACCGCACCGTCTCGGGCAAGCGACCCTCGACGAGGTCCTCGCTTCCCATCCCGAGCAGAGCTTCAGTGCCGGACCCCACGGCGACTTCCCACAGCGCGACAGCCGCCCGGTTCGCTTCAACGACGACCCCCTTGGGGTCGACGAGCAGGATCGGTGAGGCGTTCGTGTCGAAGAGCTGGCGGTAACGAAGCTCCGCAGCGCGCCGATCGATCTCGGCGGCTTCGACGAGTTGCCGATACTCGACGTTGAAGCCGACGAGAAGAGCGATGCCGATGATGAGCGCCAGCTCGGCCAGGTCGGCGGGGGTATGCCGGTGGCCGTCGGGTAGCGCGAGGGCGGGCAGCCACAACAGCACCGCCCACATGGCGGTCGCCGACCGAGCCGGACAGCCCGTACCGCAGAGCCGCGTAGCCGACCGGCACGACCAGCAGGCCCACCGGCACGCCGGTCGGGAAGACACCGCTCCCAGGCGAGCTGTGCAGGTTGACGAAGAGGTGAGCACCGGCCAAGACGACCACCATCGCCTGGACAACCCAGAACGCCCGGTCGCGCACCGGGGGACGGAAGACGCCGGCGAGGACAGCCCGAGTCGGGATTCTCACACGGCTCGCAGAGATGGTCACTCCGAAGAGCTAGGCGAGACGAGGTGATGCTCGATGGCGTACACGCTGGCGCCGGCGCGCGAGCGCACTCCGAGCTTGGCGAGCACGTTCGACACGTAGCTCTCGACCGTTCGCAGCCCAACGCCGAGCTCGGCGGCAATCTCCTTGTTCGAGGACCCACGCACCAGTGCCCGAATGACGTCGAGCTCTCGGGAGGTTAGCGAAGCGGCGGGAGTCTGCTCGGGCTGGTGCAGCCGCCCGGCGAGTCGGCGCGACAGCGACTCGTCGATTACCACAGCCCCCGTGGCCACCGCCCGAGCCGCGGCCACGAGCTCGACGGCGGTGACGGTCTTGAGCAGGTAGCCGGCGGCACCCGCCGCAAGTGCCTCGGAGACGTAGATGTAGTCGTCGTGGGCAGAGAGCATGAGGCAGCGCACCGGCAGGCCCGTCGCGACGATCTCCCGAACGAGCTCCACGCCGCTTCCATCGGGGAGCTCTACGTCAACCACCATGAGCGCAGGGAGGAGTTGGTGTGCCAGCGTGACCGCTTCGGCCACGGTGCTCGCCTCTCCGACCACCCTCGATTCCGCTTTCGCGCGCGAACAGCTCCCGCGTCCCTTCACGCACCAAGGCGTGATCCTCCACGAGCACCACCGTGATCGTCGCGTCCGTCGTTCGGGCGTCTTCCCCCACGCCTACAGGTTATGTCCCATCAGACTCGAGAAAGACCGAGATGTCACGGGTCGCCATCTCCGTAATTCCACGGGGAAGGCGACCCGTGACATCTCGGTACCTGCGGTGGGCCGGGCCCGACAGGATGAATATATGACGTTGGGGTTAACGGGAACAGACGGAAGGAAAACAATATGGTCCAAAGGACCATGCTCGAAAGAACCTTTCTCGCCGCTCCTCGGTAACGCGTCCCCAAACACCTCGATAAACAGGTTCCGAGTCTTCGCAGTTCTCGTTGCGGTGGTGACTGCCAGCTTGTTCACCAGCCCCGCGTTGGCGGCTGCAGCGGCGAAGACCAAGACGGTCGCGTTTTCTGGACACTACTCAGGCACTGTCTCGCTGCTCATCAATAACAGCAAGGTAATGATCTCCTCGGTCACCGGCACAGGCACCGGAACGCCTTCGCTCGTCGGCGCCAGCACGGTCGCGGGCACTGGTTCCGCCTCCGCTACGGCGCAGTGTGACCCGTTCAGCGGTACCGGCAGCATCACCGGCGCTGCGAGCAAGATCACGCTTATCGCGACCAAATCCAGCTCGACTGGGTGTTCCAGCGGTGAAAGCGGCCCCGTAACGGTCACCTTCAGCGGTGTCGCCAAGATCACCGGAGCCAGCGGCACGGCCAAGGGCGCGACTGGCAGCCTCCACTTCAAGGGCTCTCTCAAACTCAGCAACACGAGCGGATCCCAAAGCGGCCCCTTCTCGGTCACTCTCACCGGAAAGCTGAAGGTCAAGCGTTAGCCCATGAATCCAGAACCTAGATGTTGAGCGCGAAGGGCTGAGGGATCTAGTCACTTCTACCTAGTCAACAAAAAGAGAGGGTCCAATATGCGAGGTTTTACGAAGAGAGCAGGAATCGGACTCGTGGCACTGGGCATTAGCTTCGGTGGTGTTGCGGTGCTGGGCGGAGCTAGCGCGACGGGAGCGGCGAGCAAGTCCACGTCTACGACGACGACCGTGCCAGCGCCCGTGCAGGGTAGCGCTCCCAAGAAATTTGAGATGTTTGTCGACACCGTGCAAGGAGCTGGCGGTGTCCCTGCAGCCGCCGCCGCATGTTCCATGACCAACGTGTTTGAGCAGGGCCAGGTCATCGTCTTTCGGATGTACGGCACCGATATTCAAACGAACAAGCCGCTCACGAGCGCCAACGTCGAAAAAGCATGGGTGTCGATACCGGGCGAGGCGAACCTTGCCATGAGTTATGGCCCCAGAGATCCGTACTGGACCGTCGCCTTTAAGACCGCCGGCTACGCGATCGGCACGGTGAACTTCACGGTCACAATGGTTTCCAAGAAGGTACCGAAGACCGCGACTCACGCCGCCATCAAGTCAGGGACCGACATCTTCTCAACGGCGAACTCGCTGTACAAGGTCTCGCCGCTCACGGTCACGACGGACTCATAGAGGAGCCGATCCTCTTCAAGTGCGCAGGATCGGCGAGGTCCACCGGTCCACCACCGCGAAGCCGAGAAGATTTTTTGGCTTCGCGGTGGTAGCAGCGGCGGTTCGGCATCGGCGGCTTTCCTTGAGTTCGCCGTCGGCCACGAACCCATCCGCCGTCGCGACCTCATCATCGATCCCCCGGCCCAAAGTGCACCCACCCACTCTTGACTGACCATGGCAAGCCTCCTGACCTGCACTGGTCCCATTAAGTGGATACCCCAAAGGAACTCTTATGAAGATTCGTGTGAGGTTACATCGATTAGGAACTACTTCTATTGCTCTGGCAACTGCTGCACTGCTATGCACAGTGATGACGGCAACGGCGGCGAGTTCGGCGACCGTTGTAAAGCAAAACGCTACGATACCGATTGCTCTGAAGGCCCCCAATGAGACTGGTGTCGCCCCGCTTCCAGGCCCCATTGCCGATCCCGCGAAGTTAGCGAACAAGATGGGGGTTTTGACGGTCTCACCCGAGGAGGGCGTCATTGGTACGGAGATCACGATCTCTGGGAACGGACTTCCGCCCAATGCGAATGTTGAGCTCACCTGGTCAACTGCGAAAGTGACCTGGCTGGTTGGAGCCGCAGCAGACACGGTCAACTACCTCGGTACGCAAACAACCGATTTGGCGGTGGTGTTGGCAACGGTAACGACGAATGCGAGTGGTGCCCTGTCTACGCAGATAAAGGCCCCCGATGACTTCGGAGGTATTCACAACATTTACGCGGTGGTTAAGGGTTCCGAGATTGCTCATGGTGGTTTCGTGACGTCACGCACCGTGAGCATCACGCCCACCAGTGGCCCGATTGGGACGCCGATTACCGTCACGTATAGCGGCCTTGGCGCGTCCGAGTACACGGGCGGTGCCTCGCTGCTGTATGACAACCACTACGTCGGTGAATTGATGGCCAACTGGACTCGCGGGGTTGCGACAACCACGATCCGAGCTTCTGGACCTGTTGGTACCCACACCATCCAGATTGGCAATGCCATTAGCTACTTGTACCTCAACGTGCCGCAATCACCGATTCCCTACACGAACGGCGCCACCGCAACCTTTACCGTCACCGCGGACGACGGACCGTCACCCGCGGTGATTGACTGGCCGACCAGCGTCACCCCGACGTTGAAGGAGATCACGACCCTTGACGAGGGAGGCCTTGGTGTTTCGAGCAAGGCGAAGACCTCGATTTCCTCCTCCAAGGGACCAGATGGTACGAACGTCACAGTCACCGCGTCGAAGTTGCCATCGAACGCAACGGCGACGTTGCAATGGGCCACCGTTGTTGGAAACCGTGTCAATTGCAAGAGCACATGTTGGTCATTCGTGACGCAGCCCTTGACGACGGTTACGCCCACGGGAAAGGCTTTGACGGCGGCGCTCACTGTTCCCGACGGTCTCGGGGGCTGGCACGTGGTGCAAGTAGTGCAGCGCGGCAAGGTGGTCGCCCAAGTCCCCTTCTATGTTGAGGAGAGCATTGTTGGACAAGGGGTCTCGTCGATCACCGTGACCGAAGGTCAGCCGTTCACGATCCAAGTTGAGGGTGTTGGTTGGACGCAGCTCGATAATACGGTCGCCGTTGACTACAACAACAGCTACATAGGCTACGGATGCGGCTTTAACTCGAACGGTGACGTCGTCTTGAATCTGATTGCGACGGGCAGCCCAGGTACGCAGCTGATTGATCTGTACCCGATGCTGTATTCGTTGTCGCCCTCGTTTGCCGACACACCGTACGGGATGGTGCCCCTCCTCACATATGCGCAGGATGATCCCGCCCTGGCGCTCGGTTATGAGCTTGGCGCCATGAGATTTTCGATCACTGTGGTGAACTAACCGCCGACGACATTTCCGCCAATGGGCCTCGCCCCTCGCGTAAAGCGAGGGGCGAGGCTTTGACGCCGATGAGCCGCGCGATCGACTCGGGAAGCCACCAGTTCCATCGCCCGAGCAGTGCCATCAGGCTCGGCATAAGAAGACCGCGAACGAGCGTCACATCGAGCAAGACCCCCAGTGCGAGCCCGGCGCCGAGTTCTTGCAAGCCGGCCACGCGCCCGGCCACGAGCCCGCAGAGCGCCGCGACCATGATCAAAGCCGCGGCGCTGACGACCCGCCCCGTATGCGCGAGTCCGTCTGCCACGGCACTCATGTTGTCGACCCCTTTGTCCCATGACTCTCGCATGCGCGTGACGAAGAAGACCTCGTAGTCCATCGAGAGGCCGAAAAGCATCGCGAAGAGGAAGGCCGGGACCCACCCCTCGACCTGGGAGACGCGGTAGAGGCCGAGCAGGTCGGTACCGACGCCGAAGCGGAAGATCACGACAAGCAACCCAAAGGTCGCGGCGATGGAGACCGCGTTGAGGAGCACGGCCATCAGCGGCAGCAGGAGCGAACGAAAAGCGCGTAGCAGCACGAGGTAGGCAAGCCCCAACACGACGAGGACGATCCAAGGAAAGGCACCGTAGACGCGCGCGAGAAAGTCGACCCCCTGGGCTGGCGCGCCGCCGACGTAGACGCGGATGCCGGCGGGGAAACGGGCAGCAGGAAGGAACTGAAGACGTAGCTGGCGCACGAGCTGTTGTGACGCCTCGTCACCGAAGTCGTGCCGTCCGACGACGACCATGCGACGGTACCGGCCCGACGAGTCGACGTATGGCGCCCGCGAACCGATCGCCACGACGAAGACCTCGGGGTCCTTGAGAAGTTCGCGAGCGAGCCGGAGCGTCGCCGCAGAGATCACCGGCGTGCGCGCCCTGCCCGGCGCGCCGGCGTCGAGGACCACCTCGATCGGCGTGATCACTCCGGGCCCGGCACGATCACGCAGGAGTGCCAGGCCGCGAGCCGACTCGATGTACTGCGGGATGGCAGAGACCGACCCGGGCGTGAGCTGGAGCCAGGCGACCGGCGTGGCCAAGCCGACGAGCACGGCGGTCGAGCCAACCAGCACGACGAGGGGGCGGTGCATGACCATGCGCGCGAGTCGTGACCAGAGGCCGTGCTCCACGTCGCGCCTCTCTCGGAGCCAGGGCAGGCGAACGCTCCGCATGCCGCGGCGCCCTAGCAGCGACAACAGGGTCGGCTGCAGCGTGAGCGCCGCGACGATCGAGACGAGCGGGACCAGGAAGCCTGCGAACCCGAGCGAGCGGACGAAGGGCACCGGGATGATGAGGAGCACCGAGAGGCCGACGGCCACCGCGATGCCCGAAAGGACCACGGTACGGCCAGCCGTTGCCATCGTGCTCACGATCGCGTTGTCCACTGGGCGTTCCTTGTCCGCCAGTTCCTCTCTGAACCGGTGCACGACGAGGAGCGAGTAGTCGACCGCGAGCCCAAGCCCGATGAGCTGGACAATGTTTGGGACGTAGAGCACCATCAGAAACTCGTGCGCGAGGCCGTAGACGATCGCAAGCGTGGCCATCGTCGTGCAGGCGGCAACGACGAGTGGGATCAGCAGGGCTACCGAGAGGCCGAGCACGATGGCGAGCAACACAAGCGCAGCCAACACCGCGATGATCTCTCCCTTGCGCAGGTCGGATGCCAGGATCGGGGTGATGTCGTACTGGAGCGCAGGTGCTCCGGTGACGTAGGCGGTGGGGAGTCCCGACTCTTTCAAAGCGTGGCGCAGGGCATCGGTGTAGGACGCAGCCTGCTGCAGGTCGAGTGATGTGCTGATGTCGCCGTAGAGGATCCCGGCCCCCGAGTGCGACGTCGTGGCGCGGGCAGTAGGCACCGCTCGGGCAGCGACGGCGAAGTGCTGGTCCAGGGTGCGGACTGCGAGGGTCGACGGATTCGCCACACGGAAGACGACCGTGAAGGTACCATCGATGTTCTCGCCGAAATGCTGAGCCAAGATCGTGTCCGCTTGCTCGGAGCCGGTCCCCGGTACTGCAAGGGAGGTCGAGAGGAGCCCCGGCAGCCGCACCGCCGACAGTGCGCCTACGACGACCACCGCGACCCAGCCCGCGATCACTACAAGGCGCCAGTGGATGACAACGCGGGTCCAGCGCTCGAGCATGGGTGCAGTGTGGCCTACCGGGTGACCATCGGCACAAATGGGCATGACAAGGGAATCATTGGCGCGACAAGCTCCCAATGATGACCTGGTCCGTGCATCATCGTTTGGCATCGACGTTGCCGATGCCCGGCCAGTCACCAACTCCAGCTCTTTAGTGCCTATCCGACCCCCCGCTTAATCGCAATCCATTGTCGGGCACAAGATTGACCAAATCGCGGCAAGCCACCCTGAATCGGGGCCTTCAACCCTAGGCGTGCTCGGGCTTGAAGCCGAAACTTGAACCGTGGAGGAAGACTCCTTGCTTGAGTGGAAGACGCTCCTGCTCAATGGGCGAGCCGTGGCATACGGAGAAGCCGGACGGGGCAACAGCGTCGTCTTTCTCCACGGATGGGGTCTGGACCATCGTGCTTACAAGCGGGCGCTCGTAGCCGACCAGCGGCGTCCTTCGGGACCACCGATGACGACGACACCCCTGGAGCCTCAGGGCAGGCGCTCATCAGCGGCGCGTTGGTGGCCGGTGGTGTCGCCGCTTTCTGGCATGGGATCGCCGTGAGGCAAGCAGCAAGCGCTACCGCCGTTGCCAATGCAGGTCGAGAGACGACCTGGCTCTACTGGTGCGGTTTGGGCGTCGTCCTGGTCGTTGTCGGGGTGTTCGTGGTCGTCAGGCACTGATCCCGCCCCTCGCGCTTGCGTCGGGTCGTCAACGAACGCATGTTCGTCCTATGGAGAGCTCCGAGATCGAATACCTGCGACGCAGCATGGCGATGCTTCCCCCACAGGCGGTGGGACTAAGCCGGGAGGATGCAATGCGGGTGCTGGGCGAGCTTCAGAAAATGGACCAGCGTCTGCGGGCGTTGCGAGAAGGACTGTCGCCCGCGTCCTTGTCTCCCTCTCTCCCCACCGCGAATTGTGGGGATAGGAGATAGAGGCCGCGGAAACGTCGCATGCCAAGTAACGCATCCCACTTGGCTGATTACAAACCGTCCCGGGAGGCACCTTGGTTACGATGCGTCCTCCTCGCCGAACACGCGCGCGGCTTCGGCGCGGAGGTAGGCAAACGCGCCCTCGTCCCCGAGGGTGGCCGGTGCTGAGGTCGGGGAGGAAGGTGGCGCCGCTCGACATCGGGCGTCTTGTGGACATCCGCGTTCTACCTATGTAGAGTGGTGGAGTGAGGGCGCGTTTCTCGGTTCAGACGATGTCAGTTCTGGCCGCCCTGGGCGGTCAGGATTCGCAGTGGTGCCATGGCTACGCGTTGGCGAAGCAGACCGGCTTGAAGTCGGGCACGCTGTACCCGATCTTGATCCGCCTCGCTGATCAAGGCCTGGTCGAGGCGAGGTGGCAGGACGAGCCGCAGCCGGGCCGGCCGCGGCGGCACCTGTATAGGTTGACCGCCGAGGGACTGGCCGTCGCCAAGTTAGCGAGGACGGCCGAGCCGCGGGCCCGGGTCGGGTTCGCGAGAAGCCCGAACCGGTGGCGGTCTAGTGCGACGGGCGGTTTTGTGAGCGGGCTGAGCCGGGTGGGCGCCGCCGCCCGGCGAGGGGCGGCGCGGTTGGTGCCGGCCCGGCGGCGTGACTGGGTGGAGGCCGTTTGGGCCGAAGCGCCCGAGGCGTCGCCGGGATGGCGGCAGCTGCTTTGGCGGGTTGGCGGTGTGCGGTTGATAGCGAGGGAGGCGTTGATGGCACGCCGGATCGCTACCACAACGTTATTCGCGGCGGCGGCGGCGCTTATGGCCTGGGAGGCCTGGCGAGGCTCGCCGGCCAACCTTGCGACCTCGGTCTACCGGGTTGATGTGATCACCGTTGTGGTGCTGCTGGCCGGAGGGGCGTTACTGGCTCGCTGGTTGTTCGAGGCGCGTGACGACAGTCGGACAGCCAGGCTCCTTCGTCTCGGTACCTACGCCGCTTTCCTGGCCCTCATACCGGCCAAGGACGTCGTGGAGCAGGTCCTCGACGCGCCGCCACGTGGGGCTCTTGATCTGCGCCTGTACCGGCTAATCGCCGGCCACTTCGACCGTCCCTGGTCAGGCGAGATCGTGTTCTTGGTCGTCGTAGCCCTCTGCGCCGCGGCCGTCCTTTGGGTAACCTCGCGCCGGTCAGGGGTTGCTCCGGCCACACTGTCCATCGGCACGGGTGCGGGTGTCGCTCTCGGCCTTGTCCTGTACACGGTCGGGCCGCTCGGACTGAGCAAGGTTGCCACCGATCCGTGGCTACCCGGAGCTGATATCGATCCGCTCGTCGTCCTGGCATGGGTCCTGTTGCTTTGCGGCCCGGTGGCCGCGGCAATCGTGGCCGAGCGGCGTTACAGCGCATCGAGCAGTTCACCTCCGACAGGCGGCGCCAAGGCCCGCCAAATCGTGGCGGCGGAGCTCCTCACCAACCTGGTTGGCGCTCTGATTTACACCGTTGCCGCCACGGGCACGACCGCACTGATGGTCAAGGCGGCCTGGCTGCGAAACTGGCTGTACCACGGTCAGCACCAACTGTTCGGTGTCGGCGGCCTACAGCTTCTCTTACGGGGCCACCCGGGCGCCGTCACTTACAGCCACGAGCTCACGGGCGCCGTCGACGCACCCGCTGGATTCCCCATCTTGGTGTTGTTCGCGTTGATCGCCCTCGTACTAACCGGATACATCGCGTGGTGCGTATGGGGGGACACCCGCAAGGAGCGGGACGACCCACGGCGAGGTGGCGGCAGCCCGCAAGACTCCCAGCAACCGTCGGGTCCGCCAGATGGCGCTCAGCTGGCCCCCGCAACCGATGAGAGGGTCGGTTCGGTTGTCGGTTTGCTCAGCCTTCACGAACCGGACCCGGGCATCGAACAGGACCTGCTCGGAGCCAGCCGCGTTAGTGGTTCCGTCCAACTTGTCCCAACGCCAGAGTGGCAGAACAACTCGTGGCGATTCTCGCGGCTGACGCCGACGAGCTTCATGCAGCAGGGCAGATCGGTTGTCGAAGCTGTCGAGCGACTACCAGACGAGCGGCGAACCGATGATCAGGTACCCGTTCTTGTGGAGGCTCGCTTCACTGACAACGAGCGCTGTTGAGAGCATCAGCCCGACCGCTCTGCCAATCGACTTCGCCCGGGAGATGCCTTGACGCTCCCAAGCCAGCTAATGCTGCCGAGTCCGAGTAACTGACTATCCCCCGGCCTCGTCTCCCCGCCGTGTGCCTCTCGCCCGCCCCTCGCTGGCTGGCTGGCCCCTCTCTCTCGTCCCCCGCCTCGCTCCCCGTCCTCGCTCCGCGGCGCCCCGTCCCTGTCCCCGCCTTTGGCGTCGCCCGCGTCCTTGTCTCCCTCTCTCCCCTATCTCCTATCCCCAGCGTGGGCGCTGAGGGACTCGAACCCCCGACCTGCTGGTTGTAAGCCAACTGCTCTAACCAACTGAGCTAAGCGCCCTGCTTGTCTCGGGTCTAGCTGCTCTTTCTCTTCCGCTCCCCCTGCGGAGGTCGCTGTGCAGCGCTGCGACAGCTGCCAGGTTTTCCGTTGGTGATAGTGCCGCGGCGGTGCGCGAACACCCCGGGGCATGGCTGGACCTAACAAGGAGGACCTAACCAGTGAAGGCTACAACCGACCTACGGGCACACATGGCGGCTAGCGCGCTTGGCTACCCGCAGAGCACTGCGACTACGGTTCCCGTGCCTGCGTGGCCGGGGTCAGGTGCGTAGCCCGGGTCCGTCTTTACGACGACGATCTCAACAATGTTTCCGGAGATCTTCGATCCGGATTGCTTGATGTTGCTGGAGACCATCACCGCCGTCTAGCTCGGGATAGTCGATGGCGGCCCTGAACTGTTTCCGGGATCAGAGGACCACCTAGCTCCGCAGGTCGGTGCGGTCGCGGGGGTATTGGCAAAGCCCTTGAAGCTGTTGGGAGCCGATCCGCCGCTGAGGCTGTTGTCCTTGGCCCATTGGGCTTCCCAGAACGTCACGGCGTTGCCGACTGACGCGTTCTGGCCGCCGATCACGAAGTTGCCCCCGCTGGTGTAGGCGAATGACAGCTCGGCCAGAGTCTGGAAAGCGGTGCCGTTGTGGTACGAGCCGACCTAGCCGCTCGCGGTCCATCGATGGCCCCCTGTCCGTTGGTGCACGTCAACCTCGTCGGATCTCGACGGCGACCACCGGCACGAAGTACGAGGACGACGGTACCGCGTGCGGGCTGCGCTGGCTGGCGACGACCCGACCTAGCCGGGCTCCGGCGGCTCCGGGGGCTCCGACATGCACCGGCTGGGTGGAGCTTGGCCGCGGGTCCTGCGTGTGCCCGTCTGAGTGTCTATCCTCGATCCGTGGGGATGTTGAGGGGGATCGGGCTGTCGGGGAGCCGAGCTGCGCCCTGGTCACTCTCTGAGCGGGCAGGGGCTATGTCGCGTTGACCAAGCCCCGCATCGTGGAGCTGCTCTTGGTCACGACGGTGCCCACGATGTTCGTGGCCTCGTCCCACGTACCCTCAGCTCGTCTCGTCTTCTTGACGCTGCTCGGTGGTTCGCTGGCCGCAGGCGGTGCGAACGCCTTGAACATGGTCTACGACCGCGACATCGACGCCAAGATGGAGCGGACGAAGGGACGGCCGCTTGTGACCGGGGTGTTGACCCCGACCACGGCCACCGTCTTCGCGTTCTCCTTGGAGGTGGCAGCTTTCCTCATCCTGTGGCTCACAGTGAATCTTCTCTCGGCGGCCCTCGCCGTGTCGGCCACCACGTTCTACGTCGGCGTCTACACGATGTGGTTGAAGCGCCGGTCCACTCAGAACATCGTGATCGGCGGCGCCGCCGGCGCCGTGCCGGTGCTTGTGGGCTGGAGTGCGGTAACCGGTGGGCTGTCGTGGGCCCCGCTCCTCATGTTCGGCTTGGTCTTCCTCTGGACCCCTCCTCACTTCTGGGCCTTGGCCGTCCGCTACCGCGACGACTACACCCGGGCCGAGGTGCCAATGCTGCCCTCGGTCGTCAACATGCGGTCCGTGACCCGCCAGATCCTCCTCTACTCGTTGGCCCTGTTCGCGCTCTCGTTGCTGTTGGCCCCGGTTGCGCACCTCGGTCCCATCTACCTTTGCCTGGCCGCCCTCCTAGGGATCGGCTTCGTCGGCCAGGCAGTGGCCTTGCGACGAGACCCGAGCTCCGCTCGGGCGATGAAACTCTTCGGCTACTCGATTGTGTACCTAGGCGCCCTGTTCGTATCGATGGGAGTCGACGCGTTCATCCGCCATCCGTGAGCCGGGCCCGGTGTGGTCGAAACACTCGGTCAAGCTCGGCTGTCTGATCGCCGCCGATGTCGTCGCGCTCGTCGTCTCAGACGTCGCACTCTCTCGGAAGATCTCTCGGCCGGCATCACCATCGGCGCCTGCGGTGGGGGTGTACCGCTCCGGCGTTCAGCATTCCGACACCGAGGGGTCGGCCCATTGATAGAGGGGGTCCGGACCACCTCTCCGTACCTTCGAACCACACCCGGTGACGCAGAACCTTGGCAAGCGAGCGGTGCCCTCTGCGTAGCGGGGCGTCGCCATCACAAACCTGGGCGCCGTGGATTGATCCGCAGGTGAGCGTCAGACGATGTCTTCGAGTTGGAGCCCCGGAGCACCCTCCAGGGGCTTGTCGTGTGGACCGCCCTTGCGTCGTTCGTCGAGTCGACCGAGCCGCTCGCCTCCGGTTCCCGCGGCAACAAGATCTAGGCTGGCCATCGTGCGAAAGCGCTGGTTCTCTCGCCGGGCGGCCCTGCTTCACCTTGAGTTCGCGCTGTTGGTTGCCGGGTGCCTGACCGCCGGTTGGTGGCAGGCGACAAGGGCGCTAGCCGGCAACGGGCTCAGCTGGGCCTACACGGTGGAGTGGCCCGCCTTCGCGTTGATCGCCGTCGCCGCCTGGTGGCACCTCATCCACGAGGACCCCGAGGTCCGCGAGGCCCGAAAGAAGCGCACGCCGCAGTTGGAGAACGCCGAGCGCAAAGCCGAATGGTGAGGCGGTCCACGACGGCCGCTCGGGGCTCGCACTGTCGGAGGTCTGGGGCCGACACCGGTGGAGGAACGGGCGCATTGGCGGAAGCCGCTCGCACGCCAGGTCAACGTCTCCTGCCTTGGATCGCCGACACCGGTGCGGCGATTCCCGGCCGGTTGCTGACGGGCGCTGACGGGCACTGAGCGGAAATCCCCAGGTCAGCGGCGGATTCCCGATGGAGCAACCGGAGCCTACGGCGACTATCCTGCGCCTGTGACGTTCCCGGGGGGCCGGGAGAGGCCGGGCACGAGCGGGAGGCCGATGCCGGCATTCACCGCATCTGAGCATCGCCTCGCGCCCGGCTGACCGAGTCTTCAAGTGGATCGCCCTGGTGGCGGGGGTCTGCCTGCTCGGCTTCATCGTCTTCGTCGCGGTGCGGAGTTCGTCGCCGAGTCGACCGCGTCCCTGGGACCTCCGCCCTGAAGGTTCCACCGCCGACGGTGCTCAAGGCCGGAACGGTGGCGCCCGGGTTTTCGCTGCCCCGGTTGAACGGCGGTGCACCGGTATCCCTGGCGGGATTTCGGGGCACCCCGGTGATCCTCAATTTCTTCGCCTCGTGGTGCCCCCACTGCCGAGCCGAGCTCCAAGCAGTCGCCACGGTCGCTCGTGAGACGAGCGGACACGTCGCCGTGGTGGGAGTGGATTCCAACGACACCTCTGCCTCCGCCGCGACGCATCTCCTCGCCGCCGCCCATGCCACCTACCCTGTCGGTGTCGACGCCCACGCCAAGGTGGCCAGCGCCTACCTATTGGCGGCACTTCCGGTCACCTACTTCGTGAACGCTCAAGGCCGAGTGGTCGGGGCCGCGCTCGGGTCTCAGACCGTCACCTCTCTTGACCGCTGGGTCAAGCGCCTGAGTACGAACGAGAGATGAGCGAACCCACCGATCCGTCGCTCGGTACCGACAATCCCGGAGGGCTCGATGACGCCTCCGGGGAGTCGGGGGCAGCCCACGGCGAGCCAACAGGCGCCGGTCCCGCCGGTCGACCGGGCGGCGGCGCTGGCCGCCGGACCACCGGGCATTCCTCGTAAGTTCCTCTATTGGGTGCTGGCGGCGGCGGCGTCCTGGGCCTCGGCGGGCTCGCTCGGCGAGCATCTCTTCTCTTCGGCGGGGCTCAACCCGGTCGGCAGCTCCTCGCCGGGGCCAAGACCAAGGCCACGACGACGACCGTGCCGTCTCCCCGGCCGGCCCCGCTCACTACGAGCCAACCCCCAGCCGGTGAGCGCCTCCCTCCAGTCGCTCATGGGCCTGACCCGCGTGACGCCAGCCCCGGCGCCGCACGTTCTCCCTGATCGACCAGGGCGGCCAGGTCACGTCACTGCCGATGCAGCCGCCCGAGGCGGTGGTGCTCACGTTCTTCGACGGGCCGTGCAACGACATCTGCCCCGTCCTGGCCGCTGAGATCCGTCAGGCCGACACCGATCTCGGTGCCGAGGCCCAACACGTCGAGTTCCTCACCGTCAACACCGATCCGCTGGCTCTTGCGCAGAGCGCCCAGTCGCGCGGCATTGACCGACACCGGCCTGGGCTGCGCTACCAAACTGGCGAATGTTGACCGGTCCGCTCGCCACATTGGACTCTGTCTGGAAGTCCTACGGCGTGTCGATCTCGGTCGATCAGAAGACCGATCTCGAAGCCCACAACGAGGTGCTGTACTTCATCGACCCCTCTGGAGACCTCCGTTTCAAGGCGACCCCGTTCGCCAACGAGAGCACGACGGGCACCTACAGCCTTCCGCAGGCCACGATCGCACGTTGGGCCACGGGTATCGCCGCCTACGCCGGACAACTCGCCACCCCATGAGCGACGGCACCCCCGCCGAGAACCAAGCCCCGACCGTGGTATCGCCGGCGGGCCATGCTTGGTCGGCGGGGCGGTGGTGGTGATCCTGGCGATCACCGTTCTGACCGACCTGCCGGTCAACACGTCGCGCGCCCAGGACATCGCGAGCGAGCGCAGCGTCATGAAGGAACTGAACTCCGACATCGCCCCGTGTGCACTGGCCGTGCATCAGGCGCTCGGCATCTGGGGCCTACAGGCCGCCCACACCTTGACGGCCAGCCGAACGGGCAGAGCACTCCGGGGCTCTTGAGCGATGACCAGTCGGCATGTTCGTTCACCAACGAGAGCATCTTCGACCTCACGAACATCGAGGTCCCGGGCTCGCCGGCCGGCAAGGAGATGGGGGACCTGGTGGCGACCGCCACCCTGTGGACCACGTCAGACGCCCTCCGGGCGATCGAGGACGTCCAGACCCTGATGACCGACCCGACGGACGCCACGGCCCTCAGCAACCTCTCGTGCGAAGAGCGGCGACTCGCCGCCGACCGCCGGAGCGCCAACGCAGAAGAGGAGGCGGCCGACCGCACCTTGGACACCCGGTTGCCCCCGCCCGACATGCCGGCGCTGCCTCAGCCGGCGAACGGCTGAACCTCAGGGCCCAGGTGGGGCGTCACCGTGGGCCCCGGGGACGGGCGCCCGAGCGGGGAAGAACGGCGCTCCATCTTGGTGAGCCGGTAGAGCTCGGCGTCGGGGTCCTCTTCACTGCGTATCCACTGGAGCGCATTCCAGAAGATGATCGGAACGAACATCACCGCGGCCACGAACCACAAGGACCGCGGCGGCGATCTGTTGGTCGGCAGCGGCGCTCAGTCCCTGCCCGGCCACGTGATGGAAGTTTCGTGTACCAATCGGCATTGGACAGCCCGACCACGTAGGCGTCGACCCAGAACACCCACATGACGACGGCCGCGAGGACCGCCCGGCGGAGGTGGCCCGATCGGGGGACGAGCGGAGGTGACTCGACGAGCTCCAACCACAGGCCCAGTCCCGAACGACGATGAGGCTCACCGCCTCCACCGGCGCCAGCCACCCGTGCCGTGCTACGGCGGCCACCGCACCCGGCGTCCGCCAAGCCACGACCGCCGAACAGGTCGAGGACGATGAACCAGAGCGTCCGGACCAGCTCGGGATGACGGAGCCGTCGATCGACCAGCCGGTCGACGAGGCCAGCGGCCGCGCCGGGCTCGCCGGTCCCCGGCTGCGCTCGCCAGCCGCAACCGTCGCCACGGGCGCTCCCACGGTCACCAGTGCCGGGACCACGATGGCCAGGACGCAGAACTGCAGCGATGCCGCGTAGTCGAAGCGCCGGGACCAGCGTGGCAAGCGGCGGCACCAACACGGCCAGGCACGCGACAGCGGCCGCGGCAGAGGACCAGGCCCGCAGTCGTCCAGACAGGACACGGGGCCGCACGGAGGCGGCCCCGGCACTCACCGAGTCGGTCGGCGCTGGAAGAAGGCCCAGAGAAGGACCACGGCAAAGACACCCAGAGGAATGGCGAGCGTCAGCGCCTGCGTGCCAGCCAAATCTGCCGTGATCACAGGCTCCCTCTCAAGTCTCATAGGACGTAGAACAGCACCCAGAAGAATACGCCGACCAGGGCGATGAAGCCCCAGAAGTACGTACAGCCCTCGAGATTGACACGGAACAGGCGGGCCGCAGGCAGCGTCGAACGCGGTGCTCCGCCGTCCTCGGCCACCGCCCGCCGCAGCCGGATCTCCCTCGCCAGCAGCGTCTCGAGCCAGTAGGCACCGCCGAGCACCAGGGCGATGTTCAGAGCGGCCCACCCGATGAAGCACGAGGCGTAGCCGCTCGATCCGGGGAAGAAGGGGAGCTCGGTCAGCTCCCAGATCTGGAGCCCGGTGACCAGGAGGGCTCCGAGGACCACTGTCCACCCGGCCACCTCCCAGTCGAGGGTCTGGCCGTCGCGGAAGCGTCGCGCCCCGAAGATGGCCAGCAGGGCGCACGCCACGGTGACGGCGAAGATGGCGGCACCGGACGTGGTCGGTGCGGTGATGCCCTTCGGGCGCCACAGGTCCTCGTTGTTGGCCGAGCGTAGGTAGAAGTAGGCGAAGGCCAGCGCCGCAAAGGCGAAGGCCCAGATCCCGATCAGCAGGCGACCACCGGTCCACAGCGCCCCCTCGTCGCCACGCACCTCAAAGGCGATCTCCTCGGGTGTTTCGTGCAGCTGGACCAGGCCGTACTGGTCATCCTTCACGGTGTCGTCAGCCATCGCCTCTCCGCTCAAAGGATTGGGGGTCGGGGATCGAACTCGCGGCCCTCCCGCGGTGACACCTCGCGATGTTCGATCGCCTCGGACCGTCGCACCCGGGGCGCCCACGAACACCCGGCCGAGGTCGGCGACCGGTGGGGCGTCGGGCTCCCCGTAGTGGTAGGGGTCTGTGAGCACCACCGGGATGTGCTCGAAGTTGAACCACGGGACCGGGGTCGGCGTCTGCCACTCGAGGCCGAGCGAGCCCCAGGGATTCGTCGGCGCCTCGTGGGGGATCAGGTAGATCGACCAGATGAAGTTGATGATGAAGAAGAAGAAGGAGGCGCCAAGGAAGTAGGCGCTGATGGACGAGATGTCGTTCAGCGTCTGGAGGTTCGGGGCGTACTCGAACACCCGCCGCGGCTGACCGAGGAGTCCGACCAAGAAGAGCGGGAAGAACGTGGTGTTGAAGAAGATGAAGAACGTCCAGAAATGCCACTTGCTGAGCCGCTTGTTCATCGTCTTGCCGGTCATCTTCGGAATCCAGTAGTACAGCCCCGCGAAGAGGGCGAAGATGAGGCCGCCCATGATCGTGTAGTGGAAGTGGGCCATCACGAAGAAGCTGCCGTGCACGGTGACGTCCACCGGCACGTCGGAGAGGAACACACCTGTGACGCCGCCGATCAGGAAGTTGAACAGCATGCCGAGACAGAAGAGCATCGGCGTATCGAACCGTATCTTCGCCTTCCAGAGCGTTCCCAGTGCGACCAGGAAGAGGAATCCAGTGGGAATCGAGATGAGCTCGGTGGTCAGCATGAAGAGCGGCCGCATGTCGGGGTTGATGCCGCTCTGGAAGAGGTGGTGCTGCCAGACGAAGAAGGACAAGAGCGCCACCCCGATCATGCCGGCTGCCGCCACCTTGTAGGCGAAGAGCGGTTTTCGGGTGAACACCGGCATGATCTCCATGACGATCCCGAAGCCGGGTAGGGCCATGATGTACACCTCGGGATGGCCGAAGAACCAGAACAGGTTCTCCCACAAGAAGTTGCTGCCGCCGTGCTCGTTGACGAAGAACGCCGTCTCTGCGGTCCGGTCCAGCACGCCGAAAAGGCCGGCCACCACGAGGGTGGGGGTGGCCAGGGTGAGCAGGGCGCAGGTGGCCAGGATCGCCCAGACGAAGATCGGCACCCGGCTCCAGGTCATACCGGGCGCCCGATAATGGATGATGGTCACGGCCAGGTTGAACCCGGCGCAGATCATGCCGATCCCAATCACGGCAAAGCCGACCAGATAGGAATCCATCCCCCCCGAGGCCTGCGTCTGGAGGGGTGCGTAGCCGGTCCACCCGGTGGGGAAGCCGCCGAAGAAGAGTGCAGTCAAGATGACCAGGTAGCCGGCCAGGAAGATCCAGAACGAGAAGGCCTCGACCCGGGGGTAGGCCATGCGCCGAGTTCCGATCATGAGAGGTACCAGCCAGTTCCCGAGGGGTCCGACGACCGCTGAGGAGGCCATCATCATCATGATCGTGCCGTGCTCACCGACGATGGCGATGTAGGTGCCAGGGCCGAAGACGTGGCTGGTCGGGCTGAGCAGCTCGGTCCGCACCGCCATGGCCAGCAGCCCACCGGTGAAGAGGAAGAGGAGGACCCCGACCGTGTACTGCAGACCGACCACCTTGTGGTCTCCGGTCATGCGGAAGTACCGCATCCAGCTGTGTTGGGGCAACTCGAAGGCCGGCTCCCGACCGAGGATCTTGGCCAGCGGGTAGGTGAGCGCGCCGATCCCGCCCATAAAACCCACGACCCCGAAGGAGAGTCCGAGCACCGTGGCAACGTCGTTCTGCCCGCTGCCTTGTACGTGGGCGTAGCCACTGCCGATCACGTTCCCCAGCCAATGACCGATGAGGTAGCCGACGACGGCGCCGACGACGGCCCATCCGGCATGGGGGCGCAGCCAGTCGGAGCGCCGGCTAATCGGTTCGAGGGTGGCCAGAGATCCGCCGCGGTAGTCGAACTCGCCGACCTGTGTCGTCTCTATTGCCATGTCTCAGATGTCCCTGTGTCGAAGGAGTGGGCGGACTCGAAGATCATGTTTCTTGGCATCGCCACGTCAGCCACCACCCCCACTGCTCTTGCCCTGGCTGGCGCCGTAGGTTTCGACCTTGGAGTAAGGGTCGACGTTGTCGGGGTAGTAGCCCCCGTCGGCGCCGTTGGCGTCGGGGACGTAGGTGTAGGCGAACGGCGGCAAGAGCTTGGTGTTGGCCGCCAGTTGGTTCTCGGTGGCCGTGGCCCACGACTCGAATTGGTCCGGCGTCACGACCTCGCCCGTGTTGTACATGGCGCCATGCCAGATGCCGCAGAGCTCGTCGCAACGAACGGTGAAGCTCCCCAGCTGGCTTGTTGTGGTGTAGGCGACGTTGTCGTAGGAGGGGTCGGCGTCAGCCTTCACCCCGAGCTGGTACGCCCAGAAGTCGTGGACAACGTCGAGCGAGGTGACGTGGAAGGCGACGGTCGTGTTGTCGGGGATGACCAGCTTGGTCGTCTCGAAGCCCCCGAACGTCGGGTACCGGTAGGTGAACTTCCACTGTTGGCCGATGACCTGGACGGGAAGGACCGTCTTTGAGGTCGGCGTCCAGATGGGGCTGGGTCCCTGCCCACCGCCCGCCCCTCCAGGCTGGACGAGTTCATAGGTCCCGAAACCGGCCAAGAAGAGCACGATCACCGTCGTGGTCAGGATCCAGCCGGCCTGGACGGCCATGTTGCCCCGGGCCGCCGGACCACCCTGGGGTTCGGGGCCTCCCCGGGAGGCCCGCCAGATCACAATGGCGTAGATCATGAAGATCCAGACGCCGAGCATTACCGGCAGCGCGATGACGAGGAGCACGTTGAAGTCGAACTGGGCCCCACCCGCAGTCGTGGTCATCGTCCCGGGTGGAATGTGCGGCCCGGCCAAGAAGTAGAACAGCGGGTCGAGGATCGCCGACACGATCACCCAGATGGCGATGAGCCGCCACCAGTGGTGGACCTCGGACTGCGAGCCCGTCGTGGGCTCGACGGCAGGAGCAGTGGACCCGGCGGTATCGAGCTCGCTCAAGCCGACACCTTCAAAAAGCCGTCCATGTAGCCGATGGTCTGCATCGGCCCGCCGTTCCCGTAGAGGTATCCCAAGCCGCATGGGACGAAGCACTGCCAGGGGTACTGGCCCGGGCCGGGCGTGGTGAAGGAGAACTTGATGACCTGGTGGGGCGACTTGGTGGTGCACGCAGCGGCGCCGCAGAGGTTGGCATTGGCGTTGTTGCCGTAAAGGGGCACGTTGATCCCGAGGGTCGGGATGGAGAACGTGTGAGCGAACCCGTTGCCGGCGTTGGAGTCGATGACCTTGAACGGCTTGCCGTTCAAGGTGGCCTGCCCGCCGACGGTGCCGGTCACCTGGCCGATCTGCTGGTTGCGCAAGGGGCTCCCAGAGTCGTACTGGTAGATGGTCACGTTCACCCGGGTGTGCGCCGGGACCGTCCACAGCGTCGTGTGGACCCACTGGCCCTCGGGCGATTTGGTCAGATAGGAGACCCACGTCGGGTGAGGTCCAGAGCCATACGTCCCGACGGTCTGCAGGGTGATGTCGACGGGTTGGCCGGCTGTGTGGTTCGCCGTGAAGTCGACCGTCGGGGGTTCGCTCAGCAGGCCCACCACGGCGAAGATGATGCCCACGACCGCCAATGCGAACAGGCCGACCGCGATGGTCACCCTCCCTCTTCTAGACATCGCCCCCCGGTCTCCTGCTCCATCCTTGTTGCACCGGCCCCCCGACAAAGCCGATAGGTGTTGATGACCCCCCAGAACTTCGCCACAAGGTGCGACCTGCCTCGCGGTGCCTAAGAGGGACCTGGGAGTCACACTACGGCTGAAGCCCCAGGTCGTCAATCATTCTCAGAAGCGCGGTGCCTCTGCGCGGGGCCGGCACTACCCAGGAGATGTCAGCCGGGCCCGCCCGATTCTGAGATGGCCCGGGCCCGGAGTTCGTCGAGGGTCGGTCCGGGATCCCGGTGGAGCATTCGGTCCACGGCGGCCGAGAAACCGCCATCGCTGTCCATCCCTCGCCTGATGACCACCAACAGGGCGGGCACGGCCCAGAAATCACCGCAGATCCACAAGATGGCGGCCCCGATCTGCTGATCGGCGAAGGGGGACAGGGTGACTCCAGGCACGTGGAGGTACGCCGAGTACCAGCTCGAGGCGGTGAAGATCGATAGCGACATGGCCAGGACAAACATGACCACGTTGGTCCCGATGATGGCACCGGCCTGCCATAGCGACGAAGTCTTGAGACGGAACGGGTAGGACGGGATGATCTGCAGCCAGAACAGGATCCCGGTCACAAAAAAGGAGCTGTGCATGAGCCAGATGTGCACGAGCTGGTTCTCCTCGGCCGCATCAAACAGGGCCGGGATGTGCCACACGCACATGACGACGTTGAAGGAAGCCAGTGCCGTCCAGGGGTTGCGGATGAAGCGCCCGACGGCCCGCAGCGGGGTAGACCACTGCCCGAGCAAGATCGCACGTCCGACCCGGCGACGCACCGCGACCGGCAGGCCATGGAGGAGCGGCAACCAGGGCGCGCCGGCCACAATCAAGATGGGAGCGAAGAAGGCGATCAGGATGTGCTCGATCATGTGCACGAAGAAGTAGTCGTCGGCCCAGTAATCGATGGGTGAGGTGACCGCGATGAGCAGCATGGCCAGTCCGGCATAGAACAACAGCGCCTTGTGTCGGCGCCGGCGAGTGCGCTCGGGGACAGAGCGCCGCTTGAGGTTGGCCAAACCGAGCTCCTGGATGACCACGACGACCGCCACCACGACCAAGAAGGGGTCGAAGCTCCAGTTGTTCACGACATAACTCATGTGGTCCAGCCGCCCGTCGCGGGGTCGATGCCGGTCACGGTAGCGCGAAGACTGCGGATCAGGACGACGAACCGTAGGCGATGGGCACCGCCATCGACTGGGACCTGACCCAGGTGTTCGATCCTTGAGTAAGCGTGTAAACGCGCAGTGCTGAGCCGCTCACGCTAAATGCGTCGACACTGCCGTCGCTGGTCGGGGCCAAGGTGACGGCCCCGGCAGGCGGTGCGGGCAGCCGGGTCCACGACCCGCCTGGGGAGATCGTGGCGGGTGTCGGGATCCCGCCAGGTGACTCGAACAGAACCAGCAGTTCCGCGTCGGCACCAACCCCTGTGGACAGAATCCTCGCGTGGGCGCCCACCGGGAGTGGTGCCGACACCGTCCATGGTCCGCCGGGGGGTCGCCACACGGCGACCAGGCTGGTACCACTTTCGTTGCTGGCGGACACCAACCCTGCAGTCAGCGAGTCGACGACATCCAACCGCAGCACCTCGGTGACCGACCTCGAAAGCAACCCGTCAAGCGTCGGCCCCGTGTTCCGCCAAAGGCCACCGGTCTGGGTGAAGACTCCGACCTGGCCCGCCCGACGGCAGCCCGTGCCAACCAACGGCGTGTCACCGGGCCCCAGGGACAGCGCGCGCAGGCTGACAACCCCACATGACCGACTGCCAGCCGCGTTGAGGACGCTCGTACTCACTAGCGGAAACCAAGTGGCCAGGCTGGCGGTGCTGGCCAGCACCCGGCCGCTTCGCACCAACGCCAGGGCCCGCCCGGGCACCCCGGGGCCGGCAGGCTCATAGGCCAGGGCGTCGGGAACTGCTGCGAGGGCCGTCGGCAACAGGGCCGGCGTCCAGTGGGCACCTCCGTCAGAGGTCTGGGCGAGCGGGGAATAGTGGAGCAACTGAGTTGGCTCGAAGCCGACGCTGAGCGGTCCCGAGGAGGCTGTCGCCACCAGACCACCGTTGTCGGCGACGCCGGGCGGGGTGACGAGCGACCAGCGCGTGGCCCCCGGGGCGCGGAAGAACAGCTCCCAGAAGGTGTTGGTCGGGTCATTCAGGTGACCCATGGCGGCAATCGCCCACGAGCCTGCCGCGGTGGTGATTGCGCTCGACAGTGGCGCCCGAAGCTCCGGGGGCCCTGCCGCACCTGCCCCTGTCGGAAAGACGACGAGCGCAACCACGAGGAGCAGGCCGGCTAGGGCACTGGTTCCCGTTCTCATGCGTTGGCCAGACTCCGGTCGGGCCAAGCGGTCACGAATGGGGGACTTGGTTGATGCGATCCACAAGGAGTGATGAAAACGAGGAGACGAACGTATTGGTCGGCCCTGGGTCATCGTCCAACACGTCGCGTTCGCGGCCCTGGGCGTCGATGACAAAGGCCAAATCGCTATGGGCGATCATGGCCCCGGCTGGCTCGGTGCCCACCAACACCCCGTAGGAGTTCCAAACACGTTCGAGCTGGGATACCGACCCGGTCAGGTAGTACCAGTTGGCCAGGTGGTTGAGGTACTCCTGGCGGTCGAAGACGTTGGTGAACGACACCGACCGGTAGATCGGGTTGGCCACGATCGCGACGAAGTCCACGTCGTGAACCTTGCTCGCAAGGCGCTGATCGGCCTGGCGGAGCTCCTGGGCGATGAGTGGACAGTCCGACGTACAGACCGGATCGAGGAACGCGAGGACCACGACTTGACCCCGCAGGTTGGCCAGGCTGACCTCGTTGCCCCGCTGGTCGATCAGGTTGAACGGTGGAGCGGGGGTATCGAGCAGGTTCGGAGTGCCGTCAAGGGCCTCAGAAAGGATCGGGTCGGCATTGGGATTGATGGCCGTCTCGGCCATGGGGGCCATCCCCACCAGGACGACTGCCACCGCACCCAAGGCGGCGACAGTACGCAGCACGTAGGACGGGGACGCCTGCTCCCACCAACGCTTCGCGGCCGGTGCCACCTCGGCGCGATCCGGTGCAGGCGCGCTGACCGGAACCGGCAGGCGCACCATGGCCACATAGCCAGCCGTGAGAAGCAGGGCCATGGGCACCATGCTGTTGGGGTCGGTCCCGACACCGCCGAGGAAGCCGAGGTCTTCGACCAACACCCAGTCGGCGAGGCACAGTACGACGGCCCCTATCAGCGCCGGGAACACGAAGGGCCGCCGACCGGTGCACAGCGCGATTCCGATGGTCGCCAGAGCGACGACGATTACCAAATTCACCCCCCACCCGTGGGCGGCATCGAAGGCGGCGAACGCCGCCACCCACGAGGAGAGGAACCCGGGTTGGGGAGTCTGGGCCATCTGGTGCACCATGGCGGTCAGCGTGCCGACGTGGCTCGAGGCATGGATGCGGCCCTGCCAGAATCCCCGCCCCGGCCAGGCCTGGAGGAGCGCCATGCCCAAGAAGAAGGCGCCGTTGCACGCCAGCACGATCCGGCCGAACCGGGGAGTCCCGAAGGCACGGTCGGGCAGGGCCAACAGCAGGCCGGCGACGCAGTAGAACAAGACGGCGCCGGGGGCCCCGAACAACCAGGTCAGCCCCGGCGCGAAGATGCCGCCGAAGGCCTCACCGAAGATCCAGACGACCAGTCCCCATCCGGCGCTGGCCAGGCCCCCCAACCGGGACCACCGGCCCCGGGGGGCGACGAGGATCCAGATGCCAAGCCCCACCTGGATCCATACCGTGGCCGCCGCTGCCTGCACTGGGTGGTTGGACCAGATGGTCACTCCGCTGTTCACCAAATGCTGGACCCATTGCGGTGATCCGCTGGC
Organism: uncultured Acidimicrobiaceae bacterium; assembly: GCA_963804255.1. GTDB lineage: Bacteria > Actinomycetota > Acidimicrobiia > Acidimicrobiales > RAAP-2 > Palsa-461. The sequence goes on from CAWDPK010000006.1 coordinate 1,030,017, forward strand.
CGCCGGTTGGATCACGCCCGAGGGCAGGGCCAGGGGCATGGAGGCTTGGAGCTGTAGGAGGCCGTCGAGGACCCAGATGAGGCCGAACCCGATGCGGAGGATCCGGCGGGCCGCCGGTTCGGGGTGCGCCGCCGTCTGGTCCCCCGGGAACGTCGTGCGACCCACCGCCTGCAGCCGTCGGTACTGGATCGTCCGAACCACATTGAACCCGATGGCAAGGACGGCGCCGACCGCCAGCAAGAACAAGAACTGATGGAACAGTGCGGTGTGAAATGCCGAGACGATGACGGAATTGCCCGACTGCAGCGATCGGCCCATGCCACCCACGGGCTACGCACTCCCCTCAAACAACCCTTGGGCCCACCCGTGGCGCACTACGCGCCGAGACTAATCAATGGTCAATCGGTGTGGTGATTGGATTCGCGCACCCCCACCTGGGCGGGCCAAGAGCGTGGTCACGTCCTGCTCCCAGGCGGGCCTGAGGTTGGCATCGGAACGGCGAGACGATCCTGTCAGATCAACGCGGGACCGATATGACCAGGCGTGACGCTGGTCAAACCGCGCCCGGTGCCGTTCTGCCAGCGACGCCATGGCGCCTCCGACCGAGGCAGAGCACGACGAGGAATGCGGATGTAAAAGTGAATCTCAAGTGTGCTCTCCTCTTGGCGGGTCCTCGCACTCGGTCATGATCCGGGTGCCTCGTTCGAAGACGTTGTCGAGCTGATCGACGCCTCGGGAACCGCCACGGGTGCGCCTACAACCGCAGCGACATCGTCGAGGAATTGCATGATCACGAACCGGCGGTGGTGGCGATCGCGGCGTCCAGCGAGCTAATCGGGGCCGCGGTGGCTCGAATCGGAGGACCCGACGCCCACCTCCTGGTGTTCGCCTTACACCCGAGCTGGCGGCACCTTGGGATCGGATCGGCACTGCTGCGTGGTTTGGACCAAGAGATCATCCACCGGGACTCCCGACGGCTGGTGGCGATCATCCGACACGGCCAGGTCGGAGAGGAGGCGCCAGATCAAACCGCCGCCGGCGTCAGGCAAGTCTCGAAAACTGTCAAAGTCCGCGAGGTGGATTTGCAACACGAGGTGGCCCTGAGGCGCCGTCCCTGTGCCAGCAACTAGTTTTGCCGTTTTTACTCCCCGACGACCTGCGTTTTCCCAGGTAAGTACAGCGCTTAGTCCTGAATGGTTGTAAGCCAGCTGCTCTAACCAGCTGAGCTAAGCGCCCGTCTGCGCTACCTCTTTAGCAGGCGGTCGAAGGCCCCGTGCGCTCCCCGCCAGGTTCACGGCAGCCCCAATCAGTGGTGTTGGGTGAGCCAATCTGAAGTGGTCTCGGGGTGAAACCCCTGATGACCCTCGCGCGGACGTCGATCGTATGCTGCACAAGTGGTCCGCGCCTCCCAGGAGCCAGGCGGAACGGGGTCCGGCAAGCAGATCGCAGTGGGCCGGAGAGTGTTCCTCGGCATGGTCGCACTGGGCGCTGCGGGTGTGGCGTTTGGAGCCAAGGTCCAAAACGTCGTCGGTAACGCAATCGGGTCCGGTCTCGGAGGCCTCCTACCCGGTGGTGATCACTTTCGGATCTACACGATTACCGGCTTCTACCCGGCGATCTCGCGCAAGGACTACCGCCTACACGTAAGTGGCCTGGTCGAAAAGCCGACCACCTTTACCCTTGACGATTTAGAGGCGATGCCCTCCGTCAAGTTGGTAAAGAACTTCCAGTGCGTGACCGGTTGGAGGGTGCCGGACGTCCACTGGGAGGGCGTCCGCCTGTCTCACATCCTCGACACTGTCGGAGTGTCGGCCGGGGCTGTCGCCCTGAGTTTCGATTCCTACGATGGCGCCGACTCGGAAAGCCTTACGCTTGACCAAGCGCGCCTACCTGATGTCATCGTCGCCTACCGAATGCTCGGCGCCCCAGTAACCACCGAGCATGGCGGACCGGTGCGGCTCTATGTCGCGCCTATGTTCGGCTACAAATCGCTCAAGTGGCTCTCGGCGATCCGCGTGGTCGACCAGGTGGAGCCGGGCTTCTGGGAGATGAACGGCTACCCCACCAACGGTTGGATCGACGGCTCGACCGGTCCGACCGACACTGGCCAAAGTTGATCGGATGATGGTCGAAGCCCGAAACCAACTCAACATGAAACCCGCCGTACGGATCCTTCGATTCGATCGTGTTCAGCGCAGCGCGCACTGGGCCAATGCGCTGCTCTTCGGAATCCTCATGACGACGGCCCTACCTCTGTACTTCGGCTCGTTGGCCGACGTCGTTGGTCGCCGCCACCTGATTGCTCAGATCCACCTTTGGGCTGGCATCGCTCTTCCCTTCCCGATGATCGTCTCATTGATCGGGCCGTGGGGGGCGCGAATGCGATGCGACGCACACCGCATCAATCGCTGGAGAAAAGAAGAGGTTCGTTGGCTGAAGACACTTGGCCGCACCCCCACGGATCTCGATAAGTTCAACCCAGGTCAGAAGCTGAACGCCATCTTCACCGCCGGAGTCATCGTCGTCATGTTGGCCACCGGTTCGGTGTTGCAGTGGTTCCGGTTCTTCCCGGTGACGTGGCGCACTGGGGCTACGTTCGTCCATGATGTATTCGCATTTGTGATCTTCTTCGTGGTGTTCGGCCATATCGCATTCGCGCTAACCCACCGGGACTCGATGCGATCAATGATTAAGGGATGGGTGACCGAGAGTTGGGCCGCGCTCCATGCCGCGGCCTGGTTGAAAGAGGAAAAGCCGGAAGCCTCCGAGAGCGACTCGCGCGGCACAGAGGCAGAGCAGGCTGGCCTGCGTTCTGGTTAGAGCGTCTGGTTCACGACACCGTTAGAGTCGATCGGCCTCATCTGAAGGTTGAGCGACCAGCTCCGGCGATTCCTCGTCGTGGCGACCAGGCCTGACCGTATGATGCCAGGCCGAGATGGGCGAAACCGATGTCGTCGTTGTGGGCGCTGGCAATGCGGCGCTCTGTGCCGCGCTTGCAGCTCGAGACAGCGATGCGTCGGTCAAGGTGCTCGAAATCGCGCCCCGCGCCGAACGGGGCGGCAATTCGGCCTTCACGGGCGGCGCGATGCGAGTGGCCTTTGGTGGGGTCACCGACCTGTTGGAGCTGATGCCTGACCTGACGGCCGCCGAACAACGCGAGACCGACTTCGGCTCTTACTCCCAAGAGGAGTTCTTTGCCGACATGGCACGGGTGACAGAGAACCGGGCGGACCCGGACCTAGTGGAGGTCTTGGTAACCAAAAGCTTCCCCACGCTCCGATGGATGCACGACAGCGGAGTTCGGTTTCAGCCGTCCTACGGCCGCCAGGCATTCAAGGTCGCCGGGAAGTTCCAGTTCTGGGGTGGTCTTGCCGTCGAGGTCAACGGAGGCGGCCCGGGCCTCATCGATCAGCTGGTCACGGCCGTCGAGCGGCGCGACATCGACATCCAATACGAGACCCGCGCCATCGAACTCCTCTTCGATGGCCACAAGGTGGGCGGAGTCAGGGTCAGATGCCGCGGTGAGACCCTTGACGTTCCCGCCCATGCGGTCGTGTTGGCTTGTGGCGGGTTTGAGGCCAACCGTGAGTGGCGCACCCGGTATCTGGGTCCCGGTTGGGACCTCGCCAAGGTGCGTGGGACCCGCTTTAACCTGGGTGACGGGATACGCATGGCTCTGGATATCGGAGCCAGCCCAGCCGGGCACTGGTCCGGTTGCCACGCCGTTGCGTGGGACATGAATTCACCCGAGTTTGGCGACCTCGCAGTTGGCGATGGTTTCCAAAAGCACAGTTACCCACTCGGGATCATGGTGAATGCCAACGGTGCGCGATTTGTCGACGAGGGAGCCGACTTCCGAAACTTCACCTACGCGAAGTACGGCCGCCGGATCCTCGAGCAGCCCGGCCACTTCGCATGGCAGATTTTCGACTCCAAGGTCTCTCAGTTGCTCCGGAGCGAGTACCGAATCCGGGAAGTGACGGCCGTAAAAGCCGGGTCGATGGAGGAGCTCGCCGGTCGGCTCGACGGTGTCGACCAGGCGAAGTTCCTAAAGACGGTGGAGCTCTTCAACGGGTCAGTGCGGCGGGACATTCCGTTCAACCCCAACGTCAAGGACGGTCTGAGCACTGAGGGGCTCGACCCGCCGAAATCGAATTGGGCCAACACGATTTCCGAACCTCCATTCGAGGCCTACATGGTGACCTGCGGCATCACCTTCACGTTCGGCGGTCTCAAAATCAATCCTGCGGCGAACGTGGTCGATATCTACGGTCAACCGATCCCGGGCCTTTACGCGGCCGGTGAGCTGGTTGGAGATCTCTTCTATTTCAACTACCCGGGCGGAACCGGACTGACCAGTGGGGCGGTGTTCGGCCGCTTGGCCGGCACCGGCGCTGCACAGTTCGCACGAACTGTGCAGCGCCAAGCCTGAGGCGAGTGTCGGGCCGGTCGAACCCCCGAGGTCAGCCGACGCCGGTCAGGATCGCATGAAGTAGATCGTGCGTCCCCGCCGCGATCGGTCGGCGGGGACTGTCCGACCGGATCCAGGGGTCGTGACCATCGAGCTCAGACACCGAAGCTCCCGCTTCAACACAGATCAGCAAACCAGCGAGGTAGTCCCAAGGTCGCAGAGAAACCCCTTGCCCAAGCACGTACGCGTCGAGGCTTCCCTCGGCGACGGCACAGAACTCGAGCGAAGCGCATCCGAACGTTCGGTACTGCCAAGACTCGAGGCCGGCGGGCAGAAGCCCGGACAGGCCAATCACCGACTCCGAGAGCGAGTCGCATTTCGAGGGAACGATGACGACGTCGTCTCGCCAGGCGCCCGAACCCCGAATGGCGTGGTACCTCTGCCCCGAGCAGTGGTTCACCACGGTCCCAACTCGAGGGCCGTCGGCGTCAAAGACGCAGATGCTCGTCGAGTACAGGGGGATACCTCGGTACGCGTTTGTTGAGCCATCGATCGGGTCGAGCACAGCCAGCAATGGCAGCGGTCCGTCTGTCCTACCCGATTCCTCCGACAGGATCGGGATCCCCGACTCGCTGAGGGTCGCGACCGCAGCCGTGTCAGCGGCGACATCAAGCCGATACTGCCCCGGACGCTCCCCGTTCGGGCCCCAATCCTCGAGCTCCTCAAGGGCGGCTCGCGCCGCTATTGACGCCTTAAACAGGACCTCAAGCAGGGCAAGGTCGTCCACGAGCCGACCCTATCTCTAGGGTGAGGGCCGCTTGACGACCACTAGGCTGGGCGCCTGTGGCAGCAATCGACGTTGCCGGCTACGTCGCCGATCTGAAGGACCATTCGGTCGACCATGGCTTCCACGTCCACGACGAGCGCCATTTCGTTGAGACCTACTCGCTCCGGCAGGTCTGGGAGGTGGATCTGCATCCCGAGGAGGGTTGCGGGGGCCCGGTCGATCTGCACCTCGCCCTCGACGTCGATCCCCGAGTGCTGCTCTCCTTCGAAGATGCAGTCCTAGGGCTGGCCGACGACGAAGAGCCTCCCGACGAATATCACTTCCCACTGACCTTTACCTGGGCGCTTCCCCCGCTGCCTCACGGACCGGACCTTCTCCGCCTGGCGATTGACCTGGCCGGAATCGGTGGTATCGAGCTGCCTCTCGAGGTTTCTGCGATCGACTCTTTTGCATCCGTTACCGACGGTCCGGAACGTCGCTTGAGCGTCCTCGCCCGGCACCCAGTCTCGCTCGCGAAGGTCCTTGCTGGCGAGGAGCTGCTCTGCGAGGTCTTCGACAGGAGTCTCGCAGTGAGCCGGTTCCTTCTCGAGGCCGCCGTCGGCTGGCTTGGCTGATTGCGGTGTGGACGCGCGGGGGTTTCGTGTTGGGGGTCCTTGCCGTGGCGGCCATTACGCTATCTGCCTGCGGTAACCAGTCAGGCCTGGCGCTGGCACGCCAGGCTTGCGGGCGGGTCCACTCGTCGATTGTGTCTTTCGAAGCCGGGATCCACGCCACGAACCGCGCGACCATGATCCGAGACCTGAGAAAAGCGAACGACGAACTCCAGGCGGCCGAACCACTTGCCGCCGCTGCGACGTCGGCCGACGGCCAGTGGAACGCACTCATGACCACCCTCAATGAGGTCGGCCAGGTCGACGAGAGCCACCTGATCTCGGCTCTGCAGGCACAGTGTGCCGTCGCAAACAGCAATCAGTCGGAACTGCCCAACCTGCCCACGACGTTCCCACCGGTCCCAGGTGCCCGACCTTCCGGAACGGGCGGATCGACAACGACGACCTCCGGCCCATAAGGGCCCGACAACCACCAGCTAAACGGGTGTCCTCGGGACGCGATATCGGCCTCGTTAGCATGGACAGGTCGCGGCTCTTCGCCGCAAGGTACCAATCGGCGTGTTGTCGGGAGCTCAGTGACGCAGGTAATGGAGCCGAAGCTGCTGCCCTATGGGCGTCGGCGTCGACCCTCGGGTCGCCGGCGCCGACTTCGCAGACTGGCGATACTCGCCGTTCTCGCCGCCGGGATCTTCGTGCTCGGTGTCGATCCTGCGGTGATCGGTCTCGGTCGTGGCAGTAACGGACCACAACTCCCCCCGCTGGAGCAACGGATCGTCTCCATCGCCGAGAGCCAAATTGGCTACCGGACCAACCCTTCAAACACGTACTGCAACCGCTACAGCGCGTACTGGTTCTCAGGTACTGCCGATTGCGGCAATAGCAACCTGGATGAGGAGTGGTGCGCCGACTTTGCGGCCTGGGTGTGGCGCCAGGCCGGCGTGACGTTCACGTACCAATTCATCAATAGGGACATCAACTCCTCGTCGGCCAGCTTCTACGAATGGGGGGTGGCACGCGGTACGTGGCATCCCACTGGAGATGGCTACGTGCCCCAGCCAGGTGATGTCGCCGTCTACGGCCTGGATGCGGCTGCCTTGACGGCGGTTCACGTCGCCGTCGTAACCTCAGTCACGCCCGGCGATGCCGGGCCCAATGTCGTGAACGGTGACGGCGATCGAACTGGTTCTAGCGTCGTCGAGACTGGAACGGATCAGGTCTACGCCGACACCCACTCGCGTGGCGCTCGGATCTCAGGCTACGTCTCCCCCACTACAGACCCGTCCTCGACGTGACCTCGCACCCGGGCGCCTGACGGGACCCCGCTAGGACGGTCCTCCTGCCCAACTGGGGTCGGCGACACCCGCCACCTTGAGCCGATCCGCAAGCCAGCTCACGCTGTCCCCACTTTCCATGGCCGCTTGCCATCCATCCAGGACCCGTTCGAGCCTCTCGTGGGACTCCACCCGGGCGATGACGGACACGGTCATCGCATTGACGTGCGCCCGATCGCCTGTTTGAACGTGAATGTCGCCGAACGGACCCTCCCATTCGGGAGGGGGAGGCTCCATCATTACGTAGAGCTCGCCAGTGTCCTCGAGCCAATTCAGCTCGTATCGGACACCTTGCGCGTCTTGCCACTCGGTGCCTAGCTCGACTTCTGCCGACTGCCGCCGACGTTCATCAGCGTCATAGAACTGCTCGATGTCCACGCCGAAACTGTAGTGCCCGGGCAATGTTGCTACTGATTCATAGCAGGATTGCCCGGGTTTCCGAGATCTGCCCACTAGCTCGCTGATTGACCCGTTGGGTGGGAGGCATGGGGGGAATGCTGCTTTCCACCATCCGCACATGCGCGGAAATTTCGTCACGACCGATCGATCAACTGACTCTGGATTGGAGGGCTGTAAGCCGAGGATCTGAGTCCAAGCGTGCCCTCGACCTACTCGCAGATAAAGAGCCCGACGTTGCATCAACCCGAGCCGAGGACCTCGGGGAGCTTGTTTCGCTGCTGCGCGGCACCATCGGCGACCCCCGCGGAGACTGGGCCCCGCGTGTCTTGCAGGCGATGCTCCGGACCCAGTCCGTACACCCTCTGATTCCACGAGCAATCCTTCAAGCCCTGCTCCCAGGCCTTGTTACCGTCGCCCGTCGCCTGTCGTGGGGTTCGGGGGGAGATTGGATCGATGGGGGTACGTTCTTCTCAGACGTAATTACAACGACGTGGGAGGTCATCACCGAATGGTGTGGGGAAGATCGCCCCTACGCGCTCCTCGATCTCCTATCGGCTGTTCGGTGCAGAATGAGGCGCCAAATCGTGAGCCGCCGGTCGGCACACGAAATCGCCGTCGGACCCGAACTCGATCGCCGATTGGGGATCAGAACTTCTAGCGAGATCAGTGACCTTGAGATCCTTGCTCAAGCCATCGAAGATCTTCACGGCAATCAGCTCGACCCAACAGACGCCGCGGTCCTGTACGGAAACCGGGTTCTCGGACTCTCGATGACTGAGCTCGCCAAAATGACCGGACGGAGCAGACGGTTTCTAGCTGACAGGCGGCGGCGGGCAGAGGAGCAATTCTGCGCTTAGCCGGCAGAAGTGAGAATCTGACGTCCATGGCGGCAAACCGGCGCGGAAGACGCCGATCAGAACGGGCATCAACGCGCCCAACCTGGTGGGTCTTGCTCGCTGTATCAATGGCTGTCATGGCACTGATCTTTGCCCGATCAGCGGGTACAACTCATCGATCCAATTCCGCCAGCGTGCCCAGTCCGTCAAACCCTCCCAAATTCGTCAAACGATCTGGTGGCTCGGCGACGCAGACACCGGAACTCAAACGGCTTTCGCCAATCCCAACTCAACCTTCGAGCTCAAACGCCGTTGGAACGCCGAAATTGGCTGGCGGTGGAGTCTCAGCTTCTCCATCGTCTCCGACATCGACATCCACAACGGTGACGACGCGAACGACTGTTGATTCCTACCCTGGCTATCTGAGCTATCCGTACAACGTCGTTAGCTCGTATCCCATCGTCGGCGCGGCTGGTAGCATCACGGCTTCAGCAACTTGGCCAGCCAATGCCACATTGGATCTCTCGATCAGTTGTCCATCCGGCCAGCGGTCGTCAGTTGGAACTTCCACCGCTTCGGTTTCGATGGCCACAACAACCTCCCCATGCACGGTGCGTCTCAGCGAAGAGCCCGCTGTACCGGAGCCCGTCGCGTATGACTTAACAGTCACGATAAGTCCGGATTCGTAATCTCACGCAGTGCCGGTTTGATTGGAGAACCTTGCGCCGACGTCCACTCGATTTCGCATCCGCCGCAGTCGCCGTAGCCATCCTGACCGCGGTGCCATTCCTATTGGCACTCACCGTCGGCTGGCCACTACCAACGTCATGGGGGGCTCAAAGGATCTGGTCCTCCCAAGGCGCCCTGGATCTCGCGACGACCACGGCGTGGATCGCGTGGATCGCATGCTGCATTCCACTCTGTCGACGCGTCGCTGAAAGGGTTCGCAACCGGGACACAGTCTCTGACAATGACGGCCGCGTCGTTGACTGGCTCGCCACCCGGATTGCCGCAACGATCCTGACGTTTGTCCCAGCATCCTTAGCCTCAGCTTCTGCAGTCGGAGCTGTCTCGTCTCAACGACACATCAGCGCTTCCCAAGGCCTCGATAGCCGCCACACGACGGGCTCACCCAGAGACCGTGGAACTCAAGACTCCGCAGTCCAGCTCACGTCGGAAACGGCGGACTCTGGGACCAAGGTCGGAGTGACGTCGCCGACCTCGTATCTAACGGCGCGGTCCGACTGGGTTTGGTCGGGAATGGGCTCAAGGATCCGAACCCATAGCGAGAACCGGACTGGAGAGGGCATCCCGTCACCACCACACATCCACTTCCTGAGCTTCGGGTTTTGGGTATCGAACGGCCACAGCGCAACCAGCGGTACAAGGCCGAGGGTTCGTTACTTCAATGTGCCAACGGGAACTCGGCCCGAGGTCGCCTTAGTTGACCTCCCTGTCTTGCTATCAGACTTGGCAACTGCGGGCCTTTGTTGTCTTGGCGCGTCAGCTCTCGGTCGACGTTTGCGACCCAAACGCTCGGGCCGTCGTCGAAATCCTCAACGGCTATCCCACGCTGATGCTGGCGGACGGGCAACGACACTCGCTCAGAATACGCACATCGGTGCCCCAATTGCTTTCGAAGATCTGCCCGTCTACCTATGCCAATTGCTGGCCAAGCTGGAATCGGCGGGAAGGCAAGAGGGCGATCCGGCCATTCGTCTGATTCGATCAGGACCGGATGGCTTGGAGTTCGTTCTTTCAGGGAAGACCGATTGGTCACCAGAGGGATGGTCACTTGGCGCCGACGGTCATTCCTGGGTCATCGGACCCAACCTAGGCACTGTCCCGCCCGCAACCGAGTTTCCACCCAGGTTTCCGGCTCTCCTTCCGGTCGGAAGGGACGCAAGAGGAAACTGGGCGGTCGTGCTCGAACCTCAGTCGTCGATGGTCGTACTTGGATCGAGGGCTCGTGCCCTCGTCTCCTCGTTTGAGTGTTTTGCTTCAAACCAACCCTGGTCGGATAAAGCGCGCGTTCGCTCCACGGCTGACGGTCTCGATTTTGTTTGGTCAATCGACTCTCGGGAGAAGCCACCGCCCCAGTACGCCTCTGTTACGACGCGCCACACCTATGACGTTGATTTGACGATCATCGTTGATTCCCGAGGGCTAACAATTCATCCTCAAGGACTATCCCTCCAACCGTATGACTCAGCCAACGACAAGCTCGCTTCGGAGCCGCTAGCCGTTCAACAATTGGAGCCGCCAATACGATCCTTACGGCTCAGCGCTCCGCTATCCACCAACAGCCCCATCACGTCGTCCGCGGGTGACCTAGAGGTGAAGCTCCTCACGGCCCTCCCTTCGATTGAGGGCCTTCATGACGCGCTTCCCTCCAAGAGGGTTAGGCGGGCAACCGAAGTGATCGCGTACCTGGCGCTTCATCAGCCGGACCCGATCAGCAGCGATCGCCTGCGAACGCGAGTGCTGGGATCACCCGACTCCGATGCTGCCGCGAAGACCCTCTTCAACACGGTTGGCGCGGCCAGAAGGGCGCTCGGCTCCGATCTCACTGGTCAGCTTTACCTACCCAACGCGTCGCGTTACGGGCACTACAAACTGTCCGAGTTAGTCACCGTTGATGTCACGAGGACCACTCGCTTGGTGGTCGCAGCGAAGAGCGCCAATTCAGTTGACGAATCGATTGCGCTCTACCGAGCTGCGTTCGACCTCGTGAAGGGAGAACCACTCGCTGGAGTGTTAGCCGGGTATTCCTGGTGGCGGTCTGAGGGGCATGAGGCTCGGCTCACGACAACCATCGTCGATGCCGCGTGCCGGGCAGTTCAGTTGGCAATCAGCGAAGGACTCCTTGATCTTGCGTCTTGGATTCTCGACAGGTCCCGCCTAATAGACCCGTACAGCGAACTATTGAGTCGGGCCGCAATGGCGACCGCCGCGGCGTCGGGCGACCGAACTCGGCTTCGACGAGAGTGGGATGAGTGTCGACGACGTGTTAGTGAGCTCGATCCGGGTGGTCTTCCGTCGCATGAAACCGAGAGCCTCTTCCACCGTCTAAGCCGTGGAGCTCCGACGACATCATCAAGACATCACGCGAGCTTTGCCGCTATCGAGGATGCACCTTGAAGAATTGATCCGTCCGCGCCCGTCGAAAGCAACGGTCGTGACGGACGCGATGCGGCCTCGGCAAGAAGGTCCATTAGCAACTCGTTGAAGGAGACCGGTGGATCGATCCAGAGGTAGCGAGCCAGCGACCCCGGAATGGTGTTCAACTCATTGACCCAGAGTTCAGAACCGTCCGACAAGAAATCGATGCGCGCGAACACCCCGAAGCGCGCTCAATGACGAGATTCGCCATGCAGCGTTCCGGATCTGGCTCTCAAGCTCCAAAGAGAGGCGCGCTGGCAGTTCCCTCGGCGCACTCACCATTCCCTCGCCTCCTGAGTACTTGTCTCGGTAGCCAAGGATCTCAGGCTGCCGCCCGGAGCTGACCCCGGAATTTCTGAGGGGGCGCTCGATCGCTGAAAGCTGAAGCTCGGGCCAAGACCTCGCCGCGATCTGAAGATCGAACAGCTCGGGCCGATACGGTTCGACGATGGCACCGTTCGTCAGGTGCACACTGCTCATCAGCAGTGCGAGGGCCGTGTCGAGATCCTCCACCACCTCGATCCCGATCGACGAACCGCCGAAACGTGGCTTGACGATGTAGGGGCCGGGAAACCCGGTGTCGGTCATTCCCGCCACGAGCAGGCTCCTCGGCAACGTGGGGAGGCCAGCGCTCGCCACCACCGCGCCGAAGGCCAACTTGTCCATCCCCAGGGCGGCTCCGGCCACCGATGGGCCGGCGTAGCGGATCCCGGCCAGGTCGAGCGCGGCCTGTAGCGAGCCGTCCTCGCCCGGTCCCCCATGGCAACAGACCAGAGCCACGTCGAGACCACGGGGTCGCCCCCGCCCGATTCGCCGGTCAGCCGGCAGGAAGCCTCCGTCGTGGCAAAGCACGAGCTGCAGTCGAGAGGCGCCCTTGGGGGTTCCGTTGAGGAAATCCGTCGCTTCCAACCCCGGGTCGACCTCATACCAATCGCCCGACTTTGACCAGAAGAGACCACGGACCGAAACGTCCGCGGCGGTGGCCAACTCTCGAGCCGCCTGCAGACCGGTCAAGACGCTGACGTCGTGCTCGGGAGATGGCCCACCAAAGATCACTCCGACTACAGACAAGCTGAAAGCTCCCACTCGCGTCAGCCGAGCCCAACCGCTATGGCAGCCCGGTGCCGGTTAAGGGTAGTGGTCGGGAAGATCGTTCTCGTACAGGACCGCGTCGCCACCGGTGAGGTTCTCCCGTACCCACCGAACGGCGTCTTGCCTGGTCCGCACGGTGATCGGCCGGTGCTGGCCGACCTCGGCGAGAAGCGCGGAGCGGTTGGTCTGGCCCACCACGATGAGATCGGTCGCGACCTGCAGGGCCGCTCCGCCGAAGATGCGATTCTCCTCGGCCTGGCGCTGACCCAGCTCGACCATCCCCGGGGTGACAACGACGCGCCGCCCATCCTTGGTGGCGCTGCCGAGAACCCGCAGCGCGGCCCGTGCGCCGGCGGGATTCGAGTTGAAGGTGTCGTCGATCACCACCACGCCGCTTGGCGCGGTCGCCACCGCCAGCCGATGCGGCACTGTTGGGAGATCCACCAAACGCGCCGCCAGTTCGATCGGGGAAACCCCCAACTGGTGAGCCGCTCCGATGGCGCATGCCACGTTGGTCGATTGAGCGCCTTCGGGAAGCTCGATCCCGGTCGCAATCGAGCTTCCCCGAAGGAACACCTCGCAAACCCCCGATTGGTCGATCACGCACACGTCGGCCGCTCGATCAGTCCCAGAACATCGGACGACCACCGGTGGGTCGATCCGATGTGCGAGGTCATCGCCCAATCGGCCCAACCGATCGTCGTCGGTGTTCAAGACGACGGTGGCGGCGCCGTCGGCGATCTCGGACTTCGCCGCCAGGATCTCGTCCTCCGATCCGAACCGTTCGAAGTGGACGGGTCCGATCGCCGTGATGATCGCGAGGTTTGGGGGGCACCACTCGCAGAGCTCCGCTATCTCGCCGCGACCGTAGGTGCCCATCTCCGCCACGAACACCTCGGTCCCATCGACGAGGTGCTCGTTGACCGCTCGGGCCAGCCCGGCCCGGTTGTTGAACGACGCCGGGCTCGCCACCACACGCGCCTTGTTGGCCAGGAGGTGGGTCACGTAGTTCTTCGTGGACGTCTTCCCGTACGAACCGGTGATCCCAACGACCAGTGGATGGACGGATCGGAGCCTGCGGGTCGCCCGAGCGACGAACCGAGACGCGAGCTGGTGCTCGAGGGGGACCGCGGCCGCACACGCCAGATCCACCACCAAAGGGGCAAGGACCACCGCGATCGCGGCAAGGAACGCCGCCCGGTGCACGACGAATCCGAGGGCAACGAGGCACCCTTCACCGGCGAACCAGATCGCCGCGAGCGTGAGCAACCGGCGAGTGACGCCAAGTCGAGAGGTCCGGCCTCGCACTGACAAACCAATCGGGGCAATCACTGCGACCGCGGCGGTCCCCACCGCGCTCAATGGCCACCGCCACGACAGGGCGGTGGCGACGAGCGCCACCACCAGGAGGGGCGCGTTCGTGCGAACACGGATCCACCATCGGAAGGCAAAGCGCGTCGCCGACCCGGCCAGGTAGTGCTCGCGTTGGGCCACGCGCAGCCACCGCGCACCGGTCGGCAAGAGGCTGGCCCAACAGCAGCCCGAGGCGATCCATCCCGACGTCGTGAGACCGGTCACCCGATCACCCGGCCCGTCGCTGATCCAAACACTCGACCACCGCGTCGCGCAGCGCTCCGGGAGCCGAGAGCGGCGTCAGGTGACCCGCCCCGCCCACCACGACCAGGCGGGCGTTGTCGAGGTTCCGGGCGACGATGCGCGCCATGTCCACGGGGGCCTCCGCGTCGTCGTCACCCCACACGAGGGTGACCGGGCAGCGCAGAGCACCGAGCGCGTCGTCGTAGCGTTCGTTGACCACACGTACCAAGACCTGGCGCATGACCCCCTCGGCGGCCCGGTAATCCGGTGACCCGTAGCGCTGGCGGAGTGCCTCCATCCGGGCCTCGGGGATGAGTCCGGCCCGGTGGAGCAGCCTTCCCGCCCTGAAGGGCCAAGGCGCCCGTCGAGCTCGGCCATCGGGCCGGATCAGCGGCACACCGGTCAACACGAGCGCTGCCACGCCGTCGGGTCTCGCCGCCGCGAGCTCGACGGCCACCCGGCCGCCGAAGGAGTGCCCGAGCACGACCACCGGCGTGGCCATCTCTTCCAAGATCTCTGCGACCAGCTCGGCGTACTGGCGGCTCCCCCAGGCCTCGGGGGGTGCCGGGGTCGCTCCGAAGCCGGGCAGGTCCAGGGCGATCGCGTCCAGGGGCTCGGCACCGGGTGGCGCCAACACCGCCGAGAAGTCCCGATGAGACCTCGACCAGCCGTGCAAGGCCAACACCGTCGGGGCGGCAACGCCGAAGGCCTCCCCCATCAGCCGCCCCCCTGCGAACGCTCGGAGCATCTCAGCGGTTCCCCGGACGCGACGCGGCCCCCGCGCCCTGACCAGGCCCGACAACCGGGGACCCCCAATGGAATGCATCTGTTGAAACGGCGCCAACCGCCCTCCTCGGGCACCTCTGCGTCGGCGGCCACCATATCGAGGTCGGCCGATCATTCCGGGGGACTCGCTGCGCTGGTGCCGATCGCCGTCTTTGTCCCACCCCATCGGTACGGTGGTGCGCAATGGTCCTTCGAGCCGAAGACGCCACGGAACCGAGGGCCGAGCCCTTCCTGAGAGCCCTTCCCCCTGGACTCACCCCGGCTCAGCGGGAGGCCGTCATGGCCGACGATCCGGTCTTGTGCGTGTTGGCCGGGGCCGGGGCGGGGAAGACCGGCGTGTTGACCCTACGCGTGGCCCGGCGGGCCGGAGATGCCAGCGCGACAGCCGAACGCACGCTCGTCTGCACGTTCAGCCGCAAGGCCGCCGACGAGCTGAGGTCCCGCCTCTACCGCCTCGGCGTGACCGGCGTCACGGCCGGGACGATCCACCGGGTGGCCCTTCGGGTGCTCCGTGACTGGCGGGACCACAACCGAGAACCGGCTCCAACGGTCCTCGGTGATCGCCGCCGGCTGCTCGAGTCCGTGCTCGCCGGGCACGAGGCCAAGCGAGCGACGGTGCTCCACCTCGAGACCGAGATCGGGTGGGCGAAGGCCCGGATGATCGGTCCGCAGGACTACGAGCAGGCGGCTTGTCAGGCCGAGCGTGTGGTCCGGGTGCCGCTCGGTCTCATGGCCCAGCTGTTCTCCGCCTATGAAGAGGAGCGGCGGCGGCGGGGCGTCCTCGATCTCGACGATCTCTTGCTCGAGAGCGCCATCGTGATGGAGGAACGCCCGGCATTCGCCGACGCCGTGCGGTGGCGGTTCCGACACCTCTTCGTCGACGAGATGCAGGACGTGAACGCAGCGCAGTTCCGACTCCTGCGGGCGCTGGTCGCCGGCGAGCCGGACCTGTTCGTGGTCGGCGACCCCAACCAGTCCGTCTACGGATGGAACGGGGCCGATCCGCAGCTGCTCGCGGATCTCCCCGACGTGTTCCCGGGCACCCGGGTCATCCGGCTCGACGACAACCACCGCTGCTCTCCCGCCATCGTGAGGTTGGCGGCGGCGGCACTGGACAACCCGGCGCCCGGGCCGATCAGCACGCGCGAGGAAGGATCGGTTCCGATCGTCGCCGAACACGAGACCGATCGGGCCGAGGCACGGTGGGTGGCCGGGCAGGCCTGGTTGGCCCACCGGCCCGGCCGCCGCTGGTCCCACATCGCCATCCTCGCCCGGACGAACGCGCAGCTCCGGACGATCGCCGACGCCTTGGGCGATCAGCGAATCCCGTTCACGTTCGCCAGCGGAGAGCTGGGCCCGGCCAGCGACCTTGGGGCACCGGCCGACGACGAGACGCCCGGTCGCCGAAACGAAGAAGATGTCGCGACACCGAAAGAGGAATCGAGCGACGGCGTCGTGCTCAGCACGTTCCACCGGGCCAAGGGCCTCCAATGGCCGTGCGTCTTCGTCATCGGTCTGAGCGAGGGTTTGGTTCCGATCGCCTCGGGCCGCTCCGAGGCCGCGCTCGACGAAGAGCAGCGACTTCTCTACGTCGCCATGACCCGGGCCGAGGACGAACTGTGGTGCAGCTGGGCACATCGGGCAGACGCCGAAGACGGGCGGAGCCAGAGGCGCCCGTCTCGGTGGCTCGCCCCGATCGAGCGGGAGCAGGCCGCACTCGTGCAAGAGCAGGCGCCGGCCGGACCCGAGACCGTGGCATCCCACCTCGCGCACCTTCGATCGCTCGTTTCGAGGGAGCAGGGCCGCTAACCACGGCGGTCTTTGGTTCAGGTGGACCGCCGGTCAGGCCGGTCCCGGCCACTCGACGACGACCGGGGCGTGGTCGGAAGGCTTTTGGCCTTTCCGGGCGTTGCGGTCGATCGAAACCGAGGTCGACCGCTCCGCCAACGCCCGGCTCAACAACACGAGGTCGATGCGCATCCCACGGCCCTCGTGAAAGTCCCCGGCCCGGTAGTCCCACCACGAGAAGACGCCGCCGTCGCTGTGGAAGCGCCGATAGACGTCCTCGAGCCCCCAGTCGAGGAGGACCGCCAACGCCTGTCGCTCTGGCCCGCTGACGTGGGTGGCACCCACGAATGCCGCCGGGTCCCAGACGTCGCGATCGTCGGGGGCGATGTTGAAGTCGCCGCACACCGCAACGTCGCCGGCGGGGTCACAGGTCTCAGCCAGGTAGGAGGCGAGCCTGGCCATCCAGATCAGCTTGAACCCGTACTGCTCGTGGTCGACGGTGCGGCCATTGGGCACGTACACCGAATGCACCCGGATGCCGGCGCAGGTACCAGCAACGATCCGACACCCGTACTCGTCCTCGGCCGTCCCGAACCCGCCAACGGGGTCCTCTAGGCCGACCCGACTCAGCAGGGCGACGCCGTTCCAGCGTCCGTCGCCATGGTGCGCGGTCTCGTAGCCAAGGTCGGCGAACGTGGATGCGGGAAAGGCCGCGTCAGCCTGCTTGGTCTCCTGGAGACACAAGATGTCGGGCTGGTACTCGTCGATCCAGCCGAGGACCCGGGGCATCCGCGCGGTGAGCGAGTTGACGTTCCAAGTGGCCAGGCGCACGGGTCAAGCTCCCCGATCCACGAGGACGAACAAGAGATCGGCCTCGCACGCGGTCTCGCCTCCGACGTGGGCCCGGCCGTGCCCGGTGCCGGCCCGGGCCGACAGTCGCCCGACGGTCACCTCGAGCTCGAGGGTCTCCCCCGGCACCACCTGGCGACGGAACCGAGCCTTGTCGACGCCCCCGAACAACGGAAGCTTGCCCGCGTACCGTTCGTCGCACAGCACCGCGATGCCACCGAGTTGTGCCAGCGCCTCCACCATGAGGACCCCGGGAAGGGTCGGTCGCCCGGGGAAGTGACCGGCGAAGAACGGTTCGTCCCCGGTGAGGTGCCAGCGCCCCACCGCCTCGCGACCCGGCACGACCGAGACCACCTCGCTCACAAAGAGGAACGGCTCGCGATGGGGAAGGATGTCGCCCGGTTCCATTGGCGGGGGAGGTTAGCCGCGAGGTGTCAGCCGGCCGCCTTGGACCCGGCCGATCTCGCGCCGAGGAACGCCGGTGCGAGCTCGGGCAACGCGAGCTCGGCCATCCGACGCGGCGGGTCCAGGCCGACCAGCGAGAAGTCCCGATGCTGGCCGCGGGTCAACACCTCGCGCGCGGCGCGCGGAGCCGGCACACCGAGACCGGCCAACGGGGCGTAGCAGTGCAGGACGCCACCGTCTCCCAACCCGACGTCGACCATGGCTCCGTGCGAGGTGAACGAGGCCACCACTCCCTCGAACGTTGACCCGAGGGGGTGCGCGGCGACAAACGTGATGAAGGCGAGCGGCTCGTTCACCGCCGGGGGCGGTTCCACCCGGCGCCGGCGCTTGCCCTTGCCGATATTCTCGTCGTCCGGTTTGCTCTGGCCGGACGGCGGTGAAGGTGCGAGCACCTCCTCGGTGGCCTGGTCGATGGCCGCACGAAAGTCCACCGGGCGCCGCCTTCGGCCCGCGGTGGCGGATTTCTTGGGCGCCGCGGCCGCCTTCGGCCTTGCCTTGTCGGCCTTCGCCGACTTGTCCTTGGGCTTGTCCTTGCCGGCGCCCTTCTTGGTGACCTTTGCTGCGGCCTCGGGCGCCCGCTTGGCCCGACGGGGGCTGTCGACCCTGAGCGACGCCTTGTCCTTCTTGGCCCCTTGTCCCTTGGCCCCTTGTCCCTTGGCCCCTTGTCCCTTGGCCCCTTGTCCCTTGGCCCCTTGTCCCTTGGCCCCTTGTCCCTTGGCCAGCTTGGTCTCCCGCGACGTCTTGTCGGCCGCGGTCGCCTTGGCGGCCTTCTTCTTGGCCGGCTTGGCCTCGAGGACCTTCGCGGCAACCTTCACCCGTCCGCTCGCCGGGGCCTTGGTGGCTCTCTTCAGCGCCTTGGCCACCTCGGCGGCCTTTCGCGGCGCCGACAGCTGGTCGTCGGTGTCGGTGTCGCCATCCACGTCGCCATCCAGGGTGGCCTTGCGGCTCCGCGGCCCACGCACCGGGCGACGGGGCGTGAAGATCCAGCCGACCCCGGGGACGGGCTTGCCGCCCACCAGCCGTCCCTCCTCGAAGAGCCACGGGTGCTCCTCGTGGAACTCTTGGAATGAGTCGTTGGACAGGACCACCGCCCCGGTTCGCTCGGCGATCCGAAGCACGAACGCGTCGCCTCGCCCGATGGCGCCGGCCGGCGGGGCCACGACCTCGCCGTGGAGTTCGGCCGCTTCGAGCTGGCTCCGCTCGGCCGGGTCGATCCGGTGACTGAACGAGGCGTCCACGACGACCACGATCTCGGCACCCGGGTCCTCGGCCAGATAGGCGCGGACCGCCTCGTCCAGCTGGGCCAGGCTCGGGGTGGTCCGACCCTCCGTGGCCAGATTGGAGCCGTCCACGACGACATGGTGGGTTTCTGTCATTCAGGCCTCAGTCAAGCATCCGGGAGCGGCACCCGGTGACGGTGAGACCCCGGCTCAGCCGATGGCCCGTTTGAGGAGGTCAGCCTGCTCGAGCTGGTGCTGGCCGGCGCTGCCGGTGGCCGGGCTGGCCGACTCGGCCCGGCTCACGTGAACGAGGCGGTAGCGGGCCCGGAGGAGTCGGTGGAGCCGGCCGTGCACGAACGACCACGCACCCATGTTCTCGGGCTCCTCTTGGAGCCACACGACCTCCGAGGCGTTCGGGTAGTGCTCGAGGACCGCGCCGATGGCACCCTCGGGCCACGGGTAGAGCTGCTCTACCCGGACCACCGCGATCCCCCCGGCCGGCGGGTCCCCGGCGTCGGCCTCGGCCAGCCGCGCCCGACGCCGGTCCAGGGCCTCGAAGGCAACCTTGCCGCTGGCGAGGACCACCCGCTGAACGGCCAGCCGATCGGTCACGTCGGGGTCGTCGAGCACCTCGGCGAAGCTGCCCTCGGTGAGCGCCGCCAAGGGCGAGTGCGCCACCGGCGCCCGCAGGAGCGACTTGGGGGTGAAGACGACCAACGGGCACGGGCGCGAACCGAGCACCTGGGCCCGCAGCAGGTGGAAGTACTGGGCGGCGCTGGAGGGGATGGCCACCCGCAGGTTGCCCCGTGCGCACAGCCCGAGGAACCGCTCGATCCGGGCCGAGGAGTGCTCGGGCCCTTGACCCTCGTATCCGTGCGGGAGCAACAGGGTCAGACCGGCCCGCTGACCCCACTTGTCCTCGGCCGCGACGAGGAAGTTGTCGATGATGATCTCGGCCGCGTTGACGAAGTCGCCGAACTGGGCCTCCCAGGCCACCAGCGCACCGGGAGACTCGACCGAGTACCCGTATTCGAATCCGACCGCGGCGTACTCGGAGAGCAGCGAGTCAAGGACGGTGAAACGCCCCGTCTTGACCTTGGCATCGGCCTGAACCGAGTCGACGTGGGCGAGCGGGACATACTCCTCTCCCGTCTCGTAGTCGACCAGCACCGCGTGCCGCTGGCTGAACGTCCCGCGGCGGGTGTCCTGGCCGCTCAGTCGGACGTCGACCCCCTCGGCAACCAGGCTGCCCATCGCCAACGCCTCGGCCAGCGCCCAGTCGACACTCCCCCCGGCCACCAGCGCGTCGCGGTTGTTGAACTGGCGCTCGAGTTTGGGGTGGATCGTGAAGCCCGAAGGCACCGTCCTGACCAGCTGCGCCAGCGAGCGGAGCAGCTCGACCGGCACGCCCGTCGCCACCGGGGCCGGCGGATGCGGGGCCTCGATGACCACCATCTCGGCCGGTCGGGGCGCCTCGGCCCGGACCTCGTCGAGCGCCGACTGGAGACGGGCGTTGAAGTCGTCGAGCGCCCGCTCGGCCTCCTCCAAGGTGATGTCGCCCCGTCGGACGAGGGTCTCGGTGTAGAGCTTGCGGACCGAGCGCTTGGCGTCGATCCGCTTGTACATGAGCGGTTGGGTGTAGCTCGGGTCGTCGCCCTCGTTGTGGCCGTGACGGCGGTAGCAGACGAGGTCGATGACCACGTCCTTGTGGAACCGCTGGCGGAAGCCGAAGGCGAGGCGGGCCGCCCGCACGCACGCCTCGGGGTCGTCGCCGTTCACATGCACGATGGGCGCCTGGACCATCTTGGCCACGTCGGTCGGGTACACCGAGGTCCGGGCGGCCTGGGGGGCGGTGGTGAAGCCGAGCTGGTTGTTGATGACCACGTGCACGGTGCCGCCGGTGCGATAGCCCGAGAGGCCGGAGAGGTTCAGGGTCTCGGCGACCACCCCCTGTCCGGCGAAGGCCGCGTCGCCGTGGACCAACACCGCCAGCACCGGGTAGTCGTCGTCGGGATCAGAGGTGTCCGAGGTCCCATCGGTGCTCTGGGACACCAGGCCGTCCTGCTTGGCCCGGGCCATCCCCTCGACCACCGGGTCGACCGCCTCCAAATGGGAGGGGTTCGACGCCATCGAGACCGGCAGGGGCACACCCGAGCGCGAGGCGAACTTGCCGACCGCGCCCTTGTGGTATTTCACGTCACCGGATCCCTGGACCGACTCGGGGTCGAGGTTGCCCTCGAACTCCTCGAAGATCTCCCGGTAGGACTTGCCAACCAGGTTGGCCAGCACGTTCAGCCGGCCTCGGTGGGCCATGCCGAGCACGACCTCCGCGCAGCCGGCCGCTGCGGCCTCGTTGAGGATCGTGTCGAGCAGGACGATCGTCGACTCGGCCCCCTCGAGCCCGAACCGCTTCTGTCCGACGTAGCGGGTGTGCAAGAAGCGCTCGAAGGCTTCAGCGGCGTTCAGCCGGTCGAGGATGTGGCGCTGCTCGTCGATGTCCAGCGTCTGGGAGACCCCTTCGACGTGCTCTTGGATCCATCGCTTCTGGTCGGGGTCCTGGATGTGCATGTACTCGATGCCGAGGGTCCGGCAGTACGCGTCCTCGAGCAGGCGCAGGATCTCCTCGAGCGTCGCCACGTCGCGACCGGCCAGGCCGTCGGCCGCGAAACGCCGCGAGAGGTCCCAGATGGTCAGCCCATAGGTCAACGGGTCCAGCTCGGGGTGCGAACGCGACGGCTCGACCTCGAGCGGGTCGAGGTGGGCGATCAGGTGTCCCCGGACCCGGTACATGTTGATCAGGGTCTGGACGTGGATCTGCTTGACCAAGCGCTGATGGGTGACGTCGGCGGCGTCGAAGCCCGCACTCGTGTCGGTGCGCCAGCGGGCCGGCTCGTACGGGATCCCCATCGACTCGAAGACGGCGTCGTAGAAGCGGTCCTTGCCCTCCAGGTAGTCGAGCACCTTGCCGAGGAACACACCGGACTCGGCCCCCTGGATGATGCGGTGGTCATAGGTGGAGGTGACGGTCACCACCTTGCCCAGCCCGAGCTCGGCGATCACCTCGGGGTCGGCCGCCTCGAAGCCAGCCGGATAGCCCAGTGCGCCCACCCCGATGATGGCCCCTTGCCCGGGCATCAGCCGGGGCACCGACTGGACGGTGCCGAGCGTGCCGGGGTTGGTCAACGACACCGTGGTTCCGACGAAGTCGTCGGGGCTGATCCGGTTCGTGTGGACCTTCCTGACGAGCTCCTCGTAGGCCAGCACGAACGCGCGAAAGTCGAGGGTGTCGGCGTCCTTCACGCACGGCACGAGCAACGTCCTCGACCCGTCCGATTTCGCAACATCCACCGCGAGCCCAAGGCCGACATGGGGATGCCGAATGATGCCGGGGTTCCCCTTGCCGTCGACGTCGGCAACGAAGCTCGCGTTGAGCGCGGGGACCTCGACCAGTGCCCGGACCACCGCGTAGCCGATGAGATGGGTGAAGCTGACCTTGGCACCCGAGATGCGGGAGAGCTCGTTGTTGAGGACCTGGCGGTTGATCTCGAGCAGCTTCGCCGGGATCGTGCGCACGCTGGTCGCCGTCGGCACACCCAAGCTGGCTTCCATGTTGGTGGCGACCCGTAAGGCCGCGCCCCGGAGCGGGACCGGCTCGCCGTCGGCGGTGTCGAGGGGGCGCACCAGAGCCACCGGGGGGGTCGCGTCGTTCGATCCAGGGGGCCGGTCGCCCGGCGGGGCGACGGGCCGAGCAGCGGTCACGGCCGCCCGCGCCTCTTCGGTCGGAGGCCGGGCCGCGGGCGGAGCGGGCACGGGGGCCGGCCGGTAGTCGGCGAAGAACTCCCGCCAGCTCTCGCTCACCGAGCTCGGGTCGGCGACGAAACGCTCATACATGTCGTCCACGAGCCACGCGTTCGGCCCGAACGACCCGTTCGACTTGCCTGCTACGGCGCTCAGACGGCCGTCTGCGACGCGCTCGGAACCACTCGCGTCAGACATGCTCCCACCCTACCGGGGACGGGCCCGCCGTCGGTGCAACCAGGGAGGATGCCGCCGATTGGTCGGCCACGGGGGGGCAAACGGTAACGTTGCGACGCGTGAGCTACCCGCCCGGCCTTTTCGTCCTCGACCGTCCGGCGGGTGGCTACGCCGAGGACGGTGGCTCGCCGTCCGCCGGCCCGGTCGTCGTCTTGGTCCACGGCACCCTGGACCGCGCCAACAGCTTTCGACGGACCATCCGCCGCCTCGATGAGTACCGGGTCGTCACCTACGACCGCCGCGGCTACCAGGACTCGCGTGACGGGGGCCCCCCGGTCGGCCTAGAGGGGCACATCGAAGACCTGCTCGGGGTGTTGGACGAGATCGGCGGGTCCTCGGTCGTCGTCGGACACAGCCTGGGTGGGGTCGTCGCGATCGGCGCGGCAATGGTCGAGCCAGCTCGCTTCGCCGCAGTCGGAGCGTTCGAGCCCCCGATGCGCTGGGTCCCGGTCGAGCGCCCTCAGGATCGCAATCGCATGACAGAGACCTACCCGGACCCCGACGCGGCGGTCGAGGCCTTCTTCCGTGGCCGGGTCGGCGACGCCGCGTGGGACCGGCTGGAACCGGCTGCCCGTGCCGATCGATTGGCCGACGGTCCGGCGCTGGTGGCCGAGCTGGCGTCGCTGAGCGGAGACGCGCCGTTCGACGTGACCAAACTCGAGGTGCCGGTGGTGTTCGGCGGTGGCGGAGCATCCGAACAGTTCCACCAAGAGAACGTCGCATGGCTCGCCAACAATGTCCCGGGCGCCGAGCGGATCGAGATCGCCGGATCCGGGCACGGCGCTCACCTCACCCACCCCGACGCGTTCGCCGACTTTGTCCGCGCCGTCATCGCTCGAGCGGATGGAACGGTCGCGCCGAGTGCTCCGAGGGACGGGACCGGGGGCTGACGCCAGCCTGACGGACGCCCCCGAGCGGTCGGTTCGGCTATCCGGGGCGCTCGGTCGTGCCCATCATGAGGGCGGGGTCACTCGAGCCCGGCCCATTGGCCGACGTGAAGTGGTCGGTCGATCAGCAGCCGGTCGCCGGCGGCGGGATCATCGGAGCGGGTTCCATGTCGTTCGCGGCGCGCTGGGTGCGCCAACGCAACGACAGCAGCGCCTGGTCCTCGGATTCGCTTCCCTTGACGTCGCGGACCAAAGGCGATCGGCACAGCAAGAACGCACCTGAGAACAGCACCAGCAGCGAGATCGCCTCGAGCGGGCCCCATGCACCCGAGGTGCGAAGTTGGTCGCCGAACAGGCTCACACCGATCAGGATGCTCGCCAACGGGTCGATCATGACCAGCGTCGACTGGGACGCCGCGATCGGACCGGCTTGGAAGGCGTTCTGGGCGAGGAACAGCGAGACGATGCCGCATATCGCGAGCGCATAGGTCTCCCAGTGGCGAACGACCGACGCCCAGTCATGGGCGGCGTAGTTGGACACCACCTTGGTCAACGACGCGGTGAAGGCGAAGCCCACCGCACTGGCCGCGCCGAACATCGCCGCGCGGCGCCACTTCGAGCCCCGCAGCGCCAACAGGACGGCGACCGTGGCGGCGGCTGCGCACGCCAGGCCGACCTCGATCCACTCCGACGTGGTCGGCACGATGTTCCCACCGCCCGGTGCCGCGAAGATGAGGAACCCGGCCAGGCCGCCCGCCACCGACGCGGTGCCGACCCACTCCCGCCAGCCGATGCGAAACCCGAACGACGATCCGAGGAGGAACACCAAGAAGAGGAGCTCGGTGGTAAGGATCGGTTGCACCTGGGTGAGCCGACCAAAGTGCAGCGCGACCGCCTGCATGATGAACGACAGGATCAACACGAAGAACCCGGCCAGCCAGATGCCCCGCTTCAACGCGTAGGTGATCAGGCTTAGGCGCAGGGTGCTGCGTGGTGGGGCATCTTCCACCCCCATGCGTTGGAAGATGCTCGTCAACGCGTTCGCGAAAGCGGCCCCCAGAGCCAGGACGTACACCATGGCTCCCTCATGTTAGGGGCCAGGACCACGACGAGGGCCCGAAGACGAGAAGGGCTCCCTCACGGGCCGCACTCCGTGCCAGGGGATGCCGCTCACGAAGGCCCAGCTGCTGCGGTGGATGGCCGAGAGCCCGTAGCCACGCAGCGCTCGTTTGTGGGCGCTCGAGGGGTACCCCTTGTTCTCCTCGAACTGGTACACGGGGTAGTGCGGTGCCTCCTCGCGCATCAGGCGATCCCGAACCACCTTGGCCAGCACCGAGGCTGCCGACACCGCGGCGCAGCGGGCGTCCCCGTCGACGACCGGCACGACCGTGCCCGGTGGGGCCACGTGGGGGTACTCGGGTCCGGCCGGGGCCGGCCCGTCCTCGGTCAGCAGCTGCAACTGGGTCGGTGGCTGCCTCAAGAGGTCATAGGGACCGTCGATCACGAGGGCGCCCGGGACGACCGGGAGGCTCGCGAGCGCCCGGAACGCGGCCAACCGCAGTGCGGTCGTCATGCCCCACGCGTCACACTCGGCGGCGCTGGCGTGCCCCACCGCCCAGTACGCGCACCACGCGGCGACGTCGTCGAAGATCGCCTCACGACGGACCTCGTGCAGCAGCTTGGAATCGCGGAGCCACAACGGCATGGTGCGACGAGTGGCGCGGGTCGGAAGCACGGCCACGCCCACGCTCACCGGTCCGGCCCACGCTCCCCGGCCGACCTCGTCGAGGCCGCCGACCCACTGGTGGCCGTCCTTCCACAAGAGGCGTTCTTGGTCCAGGGTCGGCCGCGCGCTGAGCGGGCGCGCCTTTATAGAGGACCTCGGCACCGCCCGGTTGCCGCGGGCCCTGGCCACCCCGCTCAACGCGACTCCGCGACGGGAACGGCCGGCTCGAGCGACGCCACCAGTTCGGCCTCGGCGGGGTCAAACTCGGTCTCCAAGAAGGCGGCCACCATCTCGGTGGCGATCGTCTCGGTGCTGAGGCGCAGGCCGAACGCGAGCACATTGGCGTCGTTCCAACGCCGCGCGCCCCTCGCGGTATCGGCATCCGTGCAGAGCGCCGCCCGGACCCCTGGCACCTTGTTCGCCGCCATCGAGACCCCGGTCCCTGTGGTGCAGCACACGACGCCGCGCTCGGCCGTGCCGTCGATCACGGCGCGGCCCACCGCCGCGCCGGCCACCGGCCACGGCGTCGCGTCGGCCACCACCACCACCTCGTGTCCCCGGGCCTCCAGGAAGGACCGCAGTGCGTCGATCAGCGGGGTCCGCTCGTCGGTCCCCAACGCGATGCGCACGGTGACACCGTATCGAAGGGCGCCCGCCGGCCGGCGGTCCCCGGTCGCGAGATCGGTGCCGACGATCAAGCCAGGGCGCGGGCGGGTGCTGGAGCCTTGGTCCTAGCGTGGCGTCGATGCGCAAACTGGCCGATGCCGTGATGGGCGCCCTCGCGGGACTGCTGGTCAGGATCTTCTTTCGCCGGATCGAGGTCGAAGGCACCGACAACGTCGCGACGTCGACCCCGAGTGTCTTGGTGGCCAACCACCAGAACGGTCTGGTGGACGGCCTGTTGCTCATGGCCACGCTGCGGCGCTACCCGCGGTTTTTGGGCAAGTCGACGTTGTTCAGGATCCTGCCGCTCTGGCCACTCCTGAAGCTGGCCGGCGTGGTCCCCGTGTACCGGGCCGGCGACGGCGGATCGACGAGCCGAAATACGGCCACGTTCCGCATCTGTCGAGAGATGTTGGCCCGGGGCGGGCTGGTGGCGCTCTTCCCCGAAGGCATCAGCCATGACGAGCCCGAGCTGCAACCCCTGAAGACAGGGGCCGCGCGGATCGCCTTGTCGGCTAGCGCCGACGACGGCACCGACGGTGTGGTGTTCTTGCCGGTCGGCCTGGCCTATGACGCCAAGGCCCGCTTCCGGTCCCGGGCGCTCGTCCGGGTGGGCACACCGATGCCAGTGGCGCCCTGGGTGGATGAATATCGACGCGCCGATCACGAGGCGGTCCAGAGCCTGACGGCGGTGATGGCGGACGCGATCCGGGCGATCAGTCCGGTCTACGCCTCCTGGCTCGAGGCCACGACCCGCGGCGAGATCGCCGAGGTGATCTCACGGCCCCTCGGATCGGCATCGACCAGCGAGGTGGCCCTGGCCCGGCGGGAGCAGCTGGCCAAGGAGCTGGCGGCGGCCGAAGGCTCCGCAGACCCCGCGGCGGCGGCCGCACTCCGTGGGGCGTTTGCCCGTTACTCCGAAGACCTGGAGGTCGTCGGACTCACCGACGCGCAGCTGGCGGCCCACTACGGCGGAGGCCGGATGCGGCTGCTCTTGGTTTGGTCCATCGCCAGGATCGTCGCCGGCGCGCCGTTCGCGCTGGTGGGCGCGGTGGTGCACGCAGTCCCGTATCAGATTGTCAAGCGGCTGGCCAAGATCCCGAGCAACGAGGGCATGAAGGCAACGGTCAAGTTGCTCGGCTGCTTTGCGGCGTTCAGCCTGCTCTATGCGGGACTCGGCATCGCCGCGGCCGAGCTGTTCGGGCCGGTCGAAGGATTGGCGGTCGGGCTCGGCTGCCCGCTGTGCGGCTACCTCGCCGTTCGGTTCTCAGAGCGGGTGAAGCACCTCGGAGGGGCCGTGGCCGGCTACCGCACGGCCCGGCGGGCCAGCCTGTCGAAGGTGCATCAGCACCGCCTCGACGTGGTGGCAGCTGGCATCGCCTTGGGACTGAGAGCTCAACAGGCGCCTTCACCATCTTTTGAATAGGACGGCCCGCCTCTTCGGCTGTGGGGCGGACCGGCCCGTCGACCGACCCGCTTGCACCGAGTCACGCTCGGTCCCTTAACCTGGCCGTCGTGCCCGCCCGAAACGTTTCCGTCGTCCCCCACACCCACTGGGATCGCGAGTGGTACGAGTCATTCGAGATCTTTCGCCTGAAGCTCGTCGACACCCTCGACACCCTGGTCGAGCTGCTCGAATCGGACCCCTCCTACGGGTGGTTCCTGATGGATGGCCAGATGGCGGCGGTCGACGACTACCTCGAGATTCGCCCCGAGGCCACCGGCCGCGTTCGGCAGCTCGCCTCCTCGGGCCGCCTCACCGTCGGCCCCTGGTACGTGCTCATGGATGAGTTCTTGGTCTCTGGTGAGACCATCGTGCGCAACCTCGAGATGGGCATGGCCCGCGCGGCGAACTTCGGCGGCGCGATGGACGTCGGCTATCTGCCCGACATGTTCGGCCACATCGCCCAGATGCCCCAGATCCTCGCCGAGGCCGGGTTCTCCCACGCGGTGGTGTGGCGGGGGGTGCCCTCTCAGGTGGACCGGGACGCGCTTTTGGTGGGAGGCCCCCGACGGCTCCAAGGTGCGGGCCGAGTACCTGACCACCGGCTACTCGAACGCGGCCACCCTCCCCGAAGACGCGGCCGCCCTGGTCCAGCGGACTGTCGCATACGAGAAGGAGGTGGGCGGCTTCCTGCTCGACGGCATCCTGTTCATGAACGGCTCGGACCACCTTGCGCCCCAACCCCATCTCGGCCAGCTGATCGCCGAGGCCAACGCGCTGCAAGACGACTACGCCTTTTCCATCACCTCGCTACCCCGGTACCTCGAACGCGCCCCGGTGGACGGATTGCCCACCTGGCGGGGCGAGCTTCGCTCGGGGTTCCGGGCCAACCTCCTCATGGGTGTCACCTCCAACCGGGTCGACGTCAAGCAGGCCGCCGCACTGGCCGAGGTGGCCCTCGAGCGGCGGGCCGAGCCCTACGCGGCCCTGTTCGGCGAGCCGGCCGACTGGCCGGAACGCCCGCTCGAGCTGGCCTGGCTGAGCGTGGTGCGCAATGCGGCCCACGACTCGATCTGCGCGTGCTCGGTCGACGCCGTGGTCGACTCGGTGCTCGAGCGCTTCGCCGAGTCCCACCGGGTCGCCGTCGGTCTGGCCGAGCGCGCGCTGGGGTCGCTGGCCCGCTCGATGGCCAAACCCGGACCGGTGGTCGTCAACCCGTCGGCGCGCACCCGGTCGGGGATCGTCGAACTGGTCGTCATGGGCGAGCCCGGTGACGGGACCTCCGAGCAGGTGCTGTCTTCCCGGGCCAGCCTCCCGGGCACCCTGACCCTGGACGCGGCCACGATCACCTCGATCCTCGGCATGTTGCAGGGCACCCGCATCTCTGACGACGCGTGGGTGCACGACGTCCGTATAGAAGAGGACGAGACCGGTATCGACGTGACCGTCGCGGTGGGGACAGAGGAACTTCCCGAGATCCCCCTCGAAGCGGTGAAGGAGAACCTCGCAGCACGCTTGGCGGCCCGGCCCGATGCGGTGGTGCGGGTGACCCTGGACCAGCCGCCGATCCGCCAGGTCGTGGCGAGGGTCACCGACGTCCCCGGACTCGGGTGGGCGTCGTACTCGCCGGCACCCCTCGTCCACCCTGGTCACGGCGCGGCCGGACGCCGACGGCTCGGTGGTGCTGACCAACGGCCTCGTCACCGTCGTCGTCAGTGGGACCAACGGCACGTTCTCGATCGACGGCCACGGCGGACTCGGCCGGTTGGTCGACGGGGGCGACCTGGGCGACTCCTACAACTACTCCCCTCCCCGCGACGACACGTTGGTCGATGTCCCCGAGTCGGTACTGGTCGAGGTGGTCGAGGAGGGACCGGTCCGCGCGGGCGCGCTCATCACCTCGACGTACCACTGGCCCGAGGACGCCGAATCGGCCTCGTCCTCGCGCCGGGGCGACCAGCGGGTCACCGTGAGCACCAAGATCGAGCTGCACGCAGACGAGACGAGCGTTCGGGTGACGACGTCGTTCGTCAATCCGTCGCGCGACCACCGCCTGCGCGTCCACTTCCCGCTCCCGCATCCCGCCTCGACCTCTGAGGCCGGGAGCGCGTTCGGCACCGTCACACGTGGCCTGACCGCCGAGGGTCGGGCCGACGAGTTCGGGCTGCCGACCTTCCCGGCGCGCGACTTCGTCGTGGCGGGTGGGCTCATCGTGGCCCACCCGGGGGTCGGCGAGCACGAGCTGGTCGACCTCGAGCCGGGCCCCGACGGCCCGGTGGCCCGGACGCTCGCCATGACGCTCTTGCGCTCCACCGGCATGCTGTCTCGTCTGGGCATGACCTACCGGCCGGTCCCGGCCGGACCGCTCACGCCGGTCGAGGGCCTGCAAATGATCGGAAAACGCATTGAGACGACCTACACACTGGCGCTCGGCGACGTCGACCCCTGGTCGGTGTCCGAGGACCTGATCACTCCCCTCGAATCGACGACGTCGTTCGGGGGCGGCTGGCGCGCCGAGCGCGGGAGCGAGCTCACCGTGGACGGTGCCCGGCTGAGCGCGGTGCGCCTCCGCGGCGGCCATCTCGAGGTGCGGGTGTTCAACCCGACCGGGGACGAGACGACCGTGGCGATGGGCAACGCGAGCGGGTGGCTGGTCGACCTGCGAGGCCGGCCGACCGAGCCCTTCGACGGGTCGTTCCCGCTCCGGGCGTTTCGGGATCGCGACCGCCCGGCTGACTGAACACCCGGCGGACTGAACGCCCGGCGGACTGAACGCCCGGCGGACTGAACGCCCGGCGGAGTGGGCGAGCTCAGCTCAGCAGGCCGCGAAGAAGGTCCACGTCCCATTCGGCCCTGGCCGGGCGACCCATGAGCGTGACCAGCGCATCAAGGGGGCCGGTCGTCCCCTCCACGATGGCGGCGACCTGCTCGGCGATCGGCATCTCGATGCCAATGTCCCGGGCCAGCTGCACCAACGGGCCGGCCGTCCGCACCCCCTCGGCCACCATGTGCATGCCCGAGAGCACCTCGGCCAGCGGCTGGCCCTGTCCGAGCGCGAAACCGACGCTGCGGTTCCGGCTCCTCGGACTGGTGCAGGTCGCCACCAGATCGCCGACACCCGCCAAGCCGCCGAAGGTCAGCGGCTGGCCGCCCAGCGCGGTGCCGATCCGGCCAAGCTCGGCCAGGCCGCGGGTGATCAAGCGCGGCGCGGGTGTTCTCGCCGAACCCGAGGCCGTCGCTCATCCCTGCCGCGACGGCGATGACGTTCTTCACCGCGCCGGCGATCTCGCACCCGACGACGTCGTTGCTCGTGTACACGCGGTAGGTGGTGCCGTGTAGCGCCTCCTGGGCCAGCCTCGGCGAGGCTCGGGTCGTCGAGCGCGACCACGCTGGCCGCCGGTTGACCCTCGGCTATCTCGCGGGCGAGGTTCGGGCCCGGTGAGCACCCCGACCGGGTTCGACGGCAGGACCTGGCCAACGATCTCTGACATCCGTCGGTTCGTCGACGACTCGATGCCCTTGGTGAGGCTCACCACCGCCACGTCGGGCGAAAGGTGCGGCGCCAGCTGTTCGAGCACGGCCCGAAAGCCGTGCGAGGGCACCGCCACGAGGACGATGGCGACGTCGGCGGCGACCTCGGCGAGCTCCGCCGTCGCCCGCAGGTCGACGGGCAGTGCGATGCCGGCCAGGTACGGCTCGTTCTGGTGGGTGTCGTTGATGGCCGCGGCGAGCTCGGGCGACCTCGCCCACAGGACCGTCGGGGCCCGATGGGCCAGCACCGCCGCCACCGCCGTGCCCCACGACCCGGCACCGACGACGCTGACCGGGCCACTCATCGCCGCGAGCCTACGGCGGCCACGAGCGGCCCTGCGAGCCAAACGCGGCGAGTCGGCCTGCGTTGCGCGAGCCACGACGGCCACGCCGAGCGGCCTGCGACGCCACGCGGCGAAGGTCGGCCTGCCGTCGCCGGGACCCGGCCGATCTCACGGTCACACCCAAGGACCCCTCCTACACTGGCCCGATGAAGGTCGCCGCCGTCCCGGAGACCCGCGGGTCCTCCGCCACCGCGCGCGACGCTCGGGCACACGGCCGTCCTCGTCCCGGTCAAGTCGTTCGCGGCAGCCAAGCAGCGCCTCGGCTCCGCGCTCGTCGACGCCGAGCGGCGCGCAGCTCGTCAAGCAGATGGCGGCCCGGGTGATCCTCGCCGCGGCTCCGCTTCCCGTGGCGGTGGTCTGTGATGACGCCGAGGTGGCCGACTGGGCGCGCCAACACGGGGCACTGGTGGTCTGGGAACCGGGCCGGGGACTGAACGGTGCGGTCGAGTCCGGCGTAGCCAGAATGGCCGAGCTCGGCGTGCGGGTGGTGACGGTGGCCCACGCCGATCTCCCGCTCGCGGTCGGCATCGGCGTGTTAGAGCCGTTCGATGGCGTGACCCTCGTGCCCGACCGCCAGGACAACGGGACGAACCTCATCCGGTTGCCGGTCGATTGCGGCTTTCGCTTCTCCTATGGACCCGGGTCCTTCGAGCGGCACCTTCAAGAGTGCGCCCGGCTCGGGCTGTCGGTCAGCGTCGTCCGGCGACCCGAGCTCGCGTTCGACGTGGACTGGCCGAGCGACCTTCCGTTGCCGTGACCGAGGCGTCCTCAGACCCCCGGGGCTTTCGCACCGCGGTGCAACGGTTCGGCGAACCCCAGCGTTTCGGATCGGTCACCACCAACCTCGAGGTCCCCGAGCGGGCGCTCGCCATCGGCGCGCATCCCGACGACATCGAGATCGGCTGCGGGGGAACGCTCGCCAAGTGGGCCGCTCAGGGCTGCACCATCTACCACTTGGTCCTGACCGACGGGTCGAAGGGCACGTGGGATCCCCAACAGGACGTCGCTTCGCTGGTCGCGACGAGACAGGACGAACAGCGTGAGGCGGCCCGGCGCCTGGGGGGCGGCGATGTCGCGTTCCTCGGCTGCCCAGACGGCGAACTCCGCAACACCATCAGGGAACAGTGGGAGGTCGCTCGGTGGATCCGCCAGATCCGACCCGACATCGTGTTCGGTCACGACCCGTGGCGCCGTTACCGACTGCACCCCGATCACCGCAACGCCGGGTTCGTGGTGACCGACGCGCTCGTCGCCGCACGCGACCCCCACTTCTTCCCCGACCAGGACCTGGCGCCCCAT
This sequence comes from uncultured Acidimicrobiaceae bacterium, assembly GCA_963804255.1. Lineage (GTDB taxonomy): Bacteria > Actinomycetota > Acidimicrobiia > Acidimicrobiales > RAAP-2 > Palsa-461. The sequence goes on from CAWDPK010000006.1 coordinate 1,063,279, forward strand.
CGGCCGACGGCCCTGCTGCTCTGGGAGGCCGACGTGGCCAACCACGTCGAGGATGTGGCCGGGTTCGAGGAGGTCAAGATCGAGGCGCTGCTCGCCCACCGGAGCCAGTACGAGACGACGCTCGGCATCGAGGGCGGAGGCCGGGGACGGATCGGTCGGGGGACCAGAAGAGGTCTCGATCCGGGCTTTCGCCGAGCGCATACGCGAGCAACTGGCCGAGCACGGCGCGTTGGCGGGCATCGCCCTCGGGGAGAGCTTCCACCGCCTCGAGGTGTAGATCCCCGACGCGGAAACGGGGACCCGAAGGTCCCCGTTCCGCTAATACTGAGCCGACCGAAGTCGGCCGACGGAACTGCTTAGGCGCGCTTGGCCGCCTTACGAGCCGGAGCCCGCTTGGCCGCCTTACGAGCCGGAGCCCGCTTGGCCGCCTTACGAGCCGGAGCCCGCTTGGCCGCCTTACGAGCCGGAGCCCGCTTGGCCGCCTTCTTGGCCGGAGCCCGCTTCTTGGCGGCCTTCTTGGCCGGAGCCCGCTTCTTGGCGGCCTTCTTCACGGTCCGCTTGGCCGCCTTACGAGCCGGAGCCCGCTTGGCTGTCTTCTTCACGGTCCGCTTCGCGGCCCTCTTTGCCGGCGCCCGCTTCACGGCCTTCTTCACCGTGCGCTTGGCTACCTTCTTAGCCGGAGCCCGCTTGGCCGCTTTCTTGGCCGGGGCCCGCCTCTTTGCGGTTACCACAGGTGTACCTCCCTTGAGGGTTCATCGTTGACTCGAGGTGAAGCCTGCGAGCCGCCGACGACCGACGTCATCGGGAGCCGCATCGCTGCACCGGTTGTGTCGCCCGGAGCGAAGCAAATCATCGACGCAGACTGTGTCTCGTTCGACATGATGCTTACGCTCCGAACTCCCCAGTCACAACGACGTGTTGTGAACTGATCCGCGTTGAAACAACTGCAACGGATTCAGCACCTTCACACTACCGCGTACAAGCGCGCGAAACGTGGAAATTGCGTGATCCACACATCGCGACGTGTTTGCAACGACCAATCGCGCGTATACGCACGCTCTGTCATGCCACCGATTTTGGTCACCGCGCGTGGTCGACATCGAACGAATTTGTGTGTCGTCGTGCGTTGTCACGTGCCACAACGACGAATGCTGCACTCGTGCCTGGGCGAAGTTGTGGCTGATGCACCCGACAACGCCGCAATCTCGTTCGTCACGCCGCGGATTCGCCGAAACAAAGGACGCTCGATTCGAACAGCAAGCGCGTCGCGACCCTTTCGTCAGCGATGTGGCGACCTCTCGTACCCGATGGTCCGGCGCACCGCCCAGGCACCGGTGGCGATGGGTCGGCACCGCATCCACCGGTCAGCGCCACGGTGGCCGGCGCGGGCCGGCCGAAAGGGGTATCTACCTGGGCATTGGTCAGGGAGGCTGGGCGTGGGCAGGACCGGAGCGCTCGACACTCGTGCTCGGTCCGTCCCGCTCGGGAAAGACGTCCTCGATCGTGATCCCCAACGTCCTCGCCGCCCCGGGTGCCGTTGTCAGCACCTCGACCAAGCCCGACGTGCTGCGGTCGACCGGCACCGGCCCGCACCGACACCGGTTGGACCTTGCTCTTCGATCCGAGCGGGTCGATCGAGCCCCTCGATGGCGTCGTTCGCATCGGTTGGTCGCCCTTGAACGCGGCCAGGGACTGGGATGGTGCGCTGTCGATGGCCGATGCGATGGTGCATGCCAATCGTCGAGGCAACCGCGGAGCGTGCGCCTCGAGCGATGATCACTGGACCGAGCGTGCGACGTCACTTTTGGCACCGATCTTGCACGGAGCGGCTCTGGAGCGCCTCTCCATGCGCGACGTGCTCTCGTGGGTCGACCGACACGACGGCGCGCCGGCACTGCGAGCGCTGAGCGAACGGAGCGCCGATCGGGTGGCCACCGACGTGTTGGCCGGGCTCCTGGCCACCGACGAGCGGGAGCAATCGGGCATCTGGTCGACCGCCTCGGGTGTTCTGGCCGCCTACCGGTCGAGCTCTGCGCTGACCTCCACCGAGCCGCCCTACCTCGATCCGGTGAGCTTCTGCGACGGGGCCAACACCCTGTACATCTGCGCGACCGGACGTCAGCAGCAGCTGATGGCCCCGCTCATCGTGGGTCTCCTCGCAGAGATCCGGGACGCCGCGTACGAGCGGGCCCGGCAGAGCGCCTCGCTGCCGCCGGTGCTGTTCGCGCTCGACGAGGTGGCGAACATCGCCCCGCTCCCCGACCTCCCTTCGATCGTCAGCGAGGGGGCCGGCCAGGGTCTGCTCACCCTGGCCTGTCTCCAGGACCTCTCTCAGGCGCGGAGCCGCTGGGGTGCCGAGGCCGAGGGGTTTCTCTCCCTGTTCGGCACGACGGTGGTACTCCCCGGCATCGCCGACATGGCGACGCTCGACGCGCTGTCCACGTTGAGCGGGGACGTCGAGCTCACCTCGCACACGCTCGGTGTGACCCAGGGGGCGGACGGACGCTTGCTCGGTTCGGTCTCGACGTCGACGGTGCTCCGGCGCCGGCTCCCCCCCGACGTGATCGCGCGAGGGACACCCGGAGCCGCGCTGGCGCTCGACGGGCGTCGCCGAATGGGTTGGGTCCGCCTCACGCCGGCCCACCGTGACCCGCCGTGGCGGGAGCTCGTGGCGTCTCGGCCGCGCCGACGCCCGACCTGTTCGGCCGGGGTTAACGGCAAAGCGTCTCAACGGCGCTCGAACGCCAGGCCCTCGCGCTCGAGCCGGGCCCGGGAGTCGACGCCGAGGCGCACCAACGCGTCGCGGACCGTCCGAGCCACCTCGAGGTGGTCGGCCAAGCCGCGGGTGCGAGAGGCCGGCCAGATGCTCCCGGTCCGCTCCGAGAGGACGCCGGTCGCCCTCGATGCCCCACCGGGCCCGGTAGTGGTCGATCGCCGCGGCGGCGCGCCGCCAGACCGGTTGGCCCTCTGGCGGCGGCCGGACGCGGCCCGAGCGCGCGGAGGAGGTGGGGCGCCGGGACACAGGACGCCGGCGCCCGCCGGGGCTCGGCGACACCGAGGGATCCATCACCGGCCGGCGCCCAGTGATCGACGGCTCGATCGAGGTCGTCGGCCCGAGCCCCGCTGGCCAGCGCGTCGGACCACGCCGCCACGACGTCGCGACGACAGACGCCCGAGGGCGGACACGCGGCGATGGCGGCGGCGAAACGATGCTCGTCGACCCGCTGCGATCGCGGGCCTCGTTCACTCGAGCGCTCCCACCGCCAGCCCGGCGCGATGGAGGCCCGACGTGACCAGCTCACCGCCAGGTCCTCGGGGCTCAAGGAAGGATCCTTGGCGTCTCGGGTCGACGCCCATGCGACGTGTCGGGCCCGCGCCGACCTCGGCCGCCAACCGGCCAGCTCCTGGCGGATCTCCGCCGCCCGACCCGAGAACGCCGCCAGCACCAACGGGTCGGTGCCGTCGATGTCCCATCCCCGCCCGTCGTGCCATGACCACGAGATCCCCAGCCGATCGGTCAGCTCCGCCCGCAGGTGGGCGTCGTACAGCGAGCCGAGCGCTCGGGCGTGGGCGAACGGCCCTCGGCTGTCGATGGCGCTCCAACGCCCATCGTCACCGTGGGCCAGGTTGGCCATGAGCACGTGGGTGTGCAGGTGCGGGTCGCCGGCCCTGCTCAAACAGTGGGTGAAGCTCGCCCCGACCATCCCGCTCGTCGGCATCGGCGCGCGGTGCTCGTCGATGCCTCGGCGCACGGCCAGGGCCCGCCGCTCGAGGTGGCCCACCGCGGCGTGCACCGCCTCTCGATGGGCGGCCAGCACGCTGTCGGTGGAACCCGGATCGCCGACGGCCAGGAACAGGCTGACCGACTTCGGCGTCGAGAAGATCAGATCGAAGCCGGCCACCGAACGGTGCTGCACCGACGCCAGGGGGTGCCCGGTGCGGGGATTGCGCCCGCCGAGCAGCGCCTGCAGCGCCGGGCCGTCGACCGGGCCCGACAGGCCCAGGCCGGCGGTGCCCCGACCCATCCAGCGGCCGGCGTCGGCACCGTGGCCGGCCGTCACGCGCCGCAGCTCGTCACCCAGGTCGTCCAGGTAGTAGCGGGCGCTCTGATCGGCGACCTTGGCCAGGTGCAACACGGTCGTCTCTTCCTCGCGGCGGGATCGGGGCGGCGGGATCGGTCCGCCCACGAGAAACGGTCGGTCGATCAGGCCCGGTAGCGGGCCAGTACCCGCTCGGCCGCCCGCCGGGCGACGTCGGTCCATTCGGGTGGCGCGACCACCCGGGCCTCGGGCCCGGCCTGGAGCAGGAGGCGTTCGAACCACGCGGTGCCGCCGACCGCCAGCACCACATCGATCCCGCCGTCGGGACGCGGTCGACGAGTCGAGGACCGGCACACTGTCGAGCACCCACGCCGCACCCGGGCCGAGCTCGAGCTGGACGACCTCTGATCCCGGTCCGGGGACGAACGCATCGGCGGACGGGGGGCGCGGCGTCGGCAACGAGTCGGCGACGTCTTCGAGCTCGATCAGCTCGCGGATCCGGTCCACCCGAAAGCGGCGAAGCCCCTGGGCGCGGTGGCAGTAGGCGTCGAGGTACCAATGCCCGTCCAGGGAGACCACCTGCACCGGGTCGATGCGTCTCTGGGTGACCTCGTCGCTCGACCCGGAGTGGTACTCGATGTCCGCTGAGTGGTGTTCGTCGACGAGCCGCTGCACGTCGCCCAAGAGCGGCGGGCTGGGCAGGTCGACGTTGAGCCCCTCGCGTGCGCCGAGAACGGCCTCCAGCTTGCCTGCGGCCCGACCCAAGGATCCGTCGACGTCGGCACCGGGGACGGCCAGGATGGTCTTGGCCGCCGCCGACAGCGCGAACCCCTCGGCCGGGGTGAGCCGACGGGGCCGGGCCAGGCCCTCGGGCAAGAACGCCTCGACCGAGTGGTCGGTGACCACGATCTCCATGAGCGCGTCGGGTGAGTACGGGGGGACGCCACAACAAGCGGCCAGCTCCAGCTCGCGGACGAGCTCGTCCTGTCCGAGCCCGAACCGAAGGGCGACCTCCTCGATGGGCGCCGAACCGACCGTGGCCAGCCAGCCGACGATCGCCATCAACCGACGCAGCCGGTAGCGGACGTCTTTCACGGAACGCTGCTCCACCCCGGTCTCGGCGGGCTGGTGGGCGACGGCCGCCACGACCTGGTCGGACTGGACAACCTTGGTTCCATCGGTCCGCTGCTCGGGCGGGGCGGCCGAGGCGATCGAGTCCAGCCAGTCGACGATCTCCGCGCGAACCTCTGGCGGGCCGACCACCTCGGCGTGATCGAGCAGACTGAGCACCCACGACCGCAGCGCGACGCGGTTGGACACCGAGATGCGCACCCGCACCGATCCGTCGTCGTCACGCTCCACGAGGCTCGCCGGCCCCAGCTCGTCGACCACTCGCTGCGCCTCGACCACGTCGACAACGAGATCGACGTCCTCGGCCTCTTCTCCCCCGGTCAGCCATGGTTCGTCGGGGACCGCCGCCGACGCGTCGAACTGGTCCGGGAGGATCCCGCTCCCCTCGTTTCCCACCTGAGGAAGGTCCTCGATGCGATCGACCCGGAAGCTCCGGGCCGCCTGGCGGTCGGCATCCCAGCCGACCACGTACCAATGACCGCGACGGAACCACAGCCCGGCCGGGCTCATCGACCGGTCGGTGCCGCGGTGGCGGAACCGCACCGACGCCCGGGTCCGAACGGCGTCGAACAACGGCACCAACGCCCTCGGAGGGTCGAACGACGCCAACGGGCGGGCCTCGGCCACCCCGGTCGCACCCAGCTTCGCCAGCGCATCGCGGCCACTAGGATCGCCGAGATGTACGCCGGCGACGGCGAGCTGCAGGGCCGCCTGTTCATCGGGGGCCAGGTGGAGGTCAGGCAGGTAGAAGGTCTCGGGATCGATCCGGTACCCGTACTGCTCGGGACCCTCGACGGCCTCGGTCACGAGCGGGATGCCTTCCTCTCGGAGCAGCCGCTTGTCGCGCTCGAAGGCCTGGCGACGGGCGTCGCGACCCGGCGGGTACCCGGGCACGTCGCTGGCCAGCTCGCTCAGGGTCATCGGGCGGTTGGCGCTCAGCAGCACCAGCACCAGATCGGTCAGCCGTTCCAGCCGGTCGAGGGGGGACATCGGGGTCAGCGTAGGACCCGTTGGGTGCGATCGCGGTGAAGCCGCCCTCGCCTTGGGCCTTCCACCTGCACGGCGCGACCTGGCTCATCGTGGTCGTCCTGTCCCTCGCCTACTGGGCGGCGGCCCGGCGAACGGCTGGGCCCACCCGTCGACAGATCGCGGCCACGGTGAGCGCCCTGGTGCTCCTCTTGGTCGCGCTGACCTGGCCGCTCGCGGACCTGGCCGCGCACACCTCGCTCACCGCTTTGGTGGTGCAGCGGCTCCTGCTCTTGTTGGCGGTGCCCCCGCTCCTCATGATCGGCCTTCCGCCGCCGCTCATGGCCGGCCTCACCCGGCCCGCCGCGATCGATTGGGCGCTGCGCCGATGCGCCCGTCCGCCGATCGCGGTGGCGGTGGTCACGGTCGTCGCAGTGGCCACGCTCAGCACGGTGGCGGTCGAGGCGGAGGGCTCCTCGGCGTGGGCCCGCCTCGGGCTCGACCTGGCGCTCCTGGCCGCGGGGTTCGTGCTGTGGACGCCGGTCTTGACCGAGCTCCCCGGCACCGACCGGCCGTCGGCACTCGGGCGGGCCGCGTATCTGATCGTGCAATCGATCGTCCCCTCGTTCCTCGCCGTCATCTGGATCTTCGCAAGGCACCCGCTCTACCAGCACTTCGCCGAGGGAGCCCGCCTCTGGAACGTGTCGCCGGTGACGGACCAGCAGATGGCGGGCTTCGTGGCCAAGTTCGCCACGATTGCGGTGCTCTGGACGGTGGCCTTCGTCAGCCTGACCCGGGCCCAGCACGTCGTGGCGACCGGTGGCGATCCGGATCCCCTGTTGTGGTCCGACGTCGAGCGCCATCTCGAACGGGCGGAGCGAAGGGAGCGGCGGCGGGCGGCCTGGCTGCCCCCCTCCCACGTCGATCCAGCGCCCACCGAGGACCGTTTCGACGCGAACGGCGACGCGGACGACACGGGACGGCGGCCGCTCGAGGAGCCCTGAGCCGATCCGGGACCGGCTATCCGACGTGCGAGTGCCTGAAGTGGGCCGGCAGGCGACGGAGCAGGACCGTCGCCACCAACTTCCCGTCGGGATACCGGAGGATGACCACGGCCAGGTGACCGCGCTCCCGGCCGCTCGGGCGCGACACCGCCGTCGACGAGAAGGTTCCGGTGAAGGCCACCAGGCACACCCGGCCCGAATCCACCCCCGCGTCGTGCAGGGCCGTTAGCGAGGCGCGGATAGGGCACTGAGCTCACCTTCATCAAGCGGACCCCGGCGAAATGGCCCGTTTGCCTGACCGCCGCGGTGGCGGTGGGCAACGCCACGTAGCACGGGCTGTCGCTTGTGCCGAGGCTCTCGTGCAGGGTCGAGCACCCGGCCACCAACGAGGAGGCGGCGAGGACCAACGTGGCGGCTCCGAGCCAACCGCGCCGTCGCCGCTGACCGCTGGGCCAACGTCGGCCGGCCGCTGATCGCATCGCCCCCATCAGCACCCCCACGCCTCTTCGATCTCGCCGTCGATGGCGGCGCCGGCCGCCGCCAGCACGCCGAGCTCGGAGCCTTTGGTCCTCACCTGGCGCCGCCAGCGACCCGATCGGACCCCCAGAGCCAACCACCCCGCACGCGGCCCAACCGACCACCAGCTCCGCCCAGAAGCTCAGGACCCGGTAGACCAACACCGCCTCCACCGTGCTCAGCCGGTTCCCACCGAACGCCACGAGCGCAATGGTGATGCTCCCCTCGACGACGCCCAGGCCGCCCGGGGTGATGGGGAGGTTGGCGGCCAGCTGACCGGCGCCGTAGGAAAGCAGCAGGCCCTTCCACGGGACCCCGGTCCCGATGGCCGAGAAGCTGAATGCGAAGCACGCGCAGTCGAACACCCAGTTGCCGATCCCCCAGCCGAGAACCGAGCCGATGTCCCTTTTCGACGGGGCGTATGCGGCCACGTGGGAGAGGAAACGGGCCACGCGGCCCTCAACGGCACCAAGCGGGCGGCCGGTGAAGCGGCGGGACACGCGGAACAACCATGCGGCGACCGCCCGTTGGGGACGCTGATAGAGGAACAACGCGCCGAGCACGATCGTTACCAACAAGACGCCGATGGTCACCGGAACCAGGTCCAGGCTGGCGCCGTCGTCAGCGGCCAGGGCCAGGCCGGCCGCGGCGACGAGGGCCAAGGAGAGCACACCCACCACGACGGTGGCGATCAATGACCACACGGCCAGCGAGTCGTTGGCCCCGAGGCGGCGGAACCACCGGAACCCGTAGACGGTTGCCACCGCCGCTCCCCCCGGCACCGAGTTGATGATCGCTTGCGTCGCCAAAGTGAGGCCGGTGAGGGTCCGAACCGGCGCGTCGACGCCCCCGATGGCGAGGAGGCGCCGCTGGACCAGGGCGAGGGAGAGGTACGAGGCCCCCTCCACCACCACCGCCGGAAGAAGCCAGGCCCAGTGGAGGTGGTCGAAGATCGTCGAGGCACCGGAGAGCTCGTCGGTGTGACTGCTGAGCACCCAAACAACCAGAGCTGCGAGGCCGAGGCCGAGGGTGAAGCGAATGACGGGCCACGCTCGCCGGAACCACGATCGCGCCACGCGCCCAGGGGCGGGCGAACCCGATCCGGCGTCTCTGGGATGTTCGGGGTCGGAAGCCTCGTTGTCGACGGTCTCAGGCATCTGGGTAGCCCGGCCGAGTGAACATCTTTCCCGGCCCGGTAGACATCATGGCCAGTGCAGCACGCCGGCCCAGGGATGTCACGTCGCAGCGCCGGGCAGTCCCAGCAACCGACCCAGACCCGCACGTGGCGGGCACCTGCGACCGGCCGGCTCACACCGGGTGTGGGCCCGCCGGGCCCGGCGGTTCAGTGGATCAGCTTGATGTAGTCGAACATCGGGAGGTACAGGCAGATGATGATCGATCCGATGACGACGCCCATGATGACCACAAGGAAGGGCTCGAGGATCGACGTCAGGTTGTCGACCGTCTGGTCGACCTCGCCGATGTAGAAGTCCGACACCCGCTGGAGCATGTCGTCGAGGGCACCGGTCTGCTCGCCGACCTCGACCATCTGGACCATCAGGGTCGGAAAGACGTCCAGCTTGCTCATGGGCTCGGCGAACGAGTTCCCCTCGCGGACCCGGGCCTTCACCTCCATGACCGCGTCGGCGATGATCGAGTTCCCCGACGCGTTGGCGGTGATGTCGAGCGCCTCCATGGCCGGGACACCGGCCGACAGGAGCGAGGAGAGGGTGGACGCGAACCGGCTCAGGCCGGCCTTGTGGGTGACCGGACCGAACACGGGTGGTCGCATCTTGAAGCGGTCCCAGACCCGTCTGCCCTTCTCGGTCTTGATCCAGCGCCGGAACAGGACGATGCGCCACCACGACCACCAGGATCACCAGCACGACCCGCCAGCTGGCCAGGGTGTTGGAGATCGCGATGAGGATGCGGGTCGGGAGCGGCAGCTTGCCGCCCAGGCTTGCGAACAGCTTCTTGAAGATGGGGACGATGACCACCATCATGCACGGTGACGATCACCGTGATCACGCAGACCACGATGATCGGGTAGGTCATCGCTCCCTTGACCTTGCGGTTGAGCTCGACCTGCTTCTCCAGGTTGCTCGGCGATGTTCTTCAAGCACGATGTCGATGCTCCCGCCGACCTCGCCGGCCGCCACCATCGACACGTACAGGTTGTCGAAGACCTTGGGGTGCTTGGCCAGGGCGGCCGAGAGGCCGATGCCCCGAGTCGACGTCGTCGTGGACCTGGCGCAGCATGGCGGCGAAGTGCTTGTTCTCGACCTGCTTGGCGAGCACGGCGATCGAGCGGCTGATCGACAGCCCCGAGTCGACCATGGTGGCGAACTGCCGGGTGAAGACCGCCACCTCCTTTGGCTTGACCCGGTCGGAGAACCCCGGGATGATGATCTCGGTCTTGAGGCCCTTGCCCTTGGCCGGGTGCACCGAGACGGGCAGGTAGCCCATCTCGCGGAGCCGGTCGACGACGATCGGGATGCTGTCGGCCTCGAGCTTGCCCTCGACCAGGTTCCCCATCTGGTCGCGCACCTTGTAGTCGAACGTCGTGCGTCACTTCATTCTCTCCCTCCGGAAGAGAGCGCCCTGGTCGGGACTCTACGAGTCCCGTCATGCGATCCCGCGGATGTGGTTGCGGAAGTCCTCCTCGTCCCGGCACCGGTCCAGTGCCCATGTCCACCGAGATCACGCCGCGCTGGACGAGGTCGGCCAGGCTCTGGTCCATCGTCTGCATGCCGAACTGTGAGCCGGTCTGCATGAGCGAGTAGATCTGGTGGGTCTTGGCCGCCCGGATCAGGTTCTGGATGGCCGGCGTGCACACCAGGACCTCGGCGGCCACGGCCCGACCGGTCCCGTCGACGATCGGCACCAGCTGCTGGGTCACCACCCCGCGCAGGGAGGAGGCCAGCTGGATCCGGATCTGCTCCTGCTGGCTGGGCGGGAACACGTCGATCACCCGGTCGATGGTCGACGGGGCGTCCTGGGTGTGCAGGGTCGCGAACACGAGGTGGCCGGTCTCGGCCGCGGTCAGCGCGGTCGAGATCGTCTCGAGGTCCCGAAGCTCGCCCGACCAGGATCACGTCGGGGTCCTGGCGCAGCACCCGGCGCAGGGCCTCTGAGAACGACGCCGTGTCGGAGCCCGACCTCGCGCTGGCTGATCACCGACCGCTTGTGGTGTGTGGAGGAACTCGATCGGGTCCTCCACCGTCACGATGTGGAGCGGCTTGGTCCGGTTGATGATGTCGATCAACGAGGCCAGCGAGGTCGACTTCCCCGAACCGGTCGGCCCGGTGACGAGCACCAGACCCCGCCGCAGGTCGGTGAAGCTCTTCACCGACTCGGGCAGCCCGAGGTCGTCGAACTCGGGGATGTCGTGGGGGATCGGCCGCAGGGCCACCGCCACGCGTGCCCCGCTGCAGCGCGACGTTGACCCGGAACCGCCCGACACCGGCGACCGAGTGCGAGGTGTCGAGCTCGTGCTCGGCCTCGAAGCGCTCCCGCATGGTCTGCGGGAAGGATGCCGAAGATCATCTCCTGGAGCGTCTCGGCGTCGAGCGGCTCGACGTCGTCCATCGGCCGCAACGCGCCGTGCAGCCGCACGGTCGGGGCCAGGTTGGACGTCAGGTGGAGGTCCGAGGCGCCGATGTTGACGACGTAGCGCAGCAGGTCGTCGATGTGGAGCCGGAACCCGACGTCGCTCGCCCGGCGACGGCGGAACGACGCCGAGCCCCCGAGGGTGTCGGCGAGCGACGGCGGGCCGAGTCGCATCGGACGACTCCGTCGGTCGGCGGAGCCGGCGCATGGGCGGCGGCGGTGGCGGGAGGCGGCGGCAGGTCGGCGGACGGTGGCGGGGGCCGGTGGCGGGCGGCGGGACCGGCTGGGTCGGCGGCGGTGGCGGCGGGACCGGGCGCCCGGTCGCCCGGCGGCGGCACCGACGTGCGTCAGCGGCGGTCGGCGGGTGGGGGCGGCACCGCGCTGAGCGCGGCGTCGGGGCGGATCGGTGGGCACCGGCGGGTCGGTCGATCCGGTGCGTGCCGAGGCGCGATCGGCCGTCGTCGGCGGCCGCTCGTGGAGGCTGCTCGAAGCTCCGCCGGGTCCGACGATCGCGAGCCGACCATGACCGCGCCTGAGGCTCGGGAGCCGTCCGCCGTTCCCGACGTGCGCCTCGGCCGGCTGGACCATCCGGTCGACCATCAGCGGGTTGGCCAGCACCGGCACGATCTCGTGACCGAGGATCCCGGCCAGGGCCGCGACGTCGTCGGGCTCGGGCGGCTCGGCGAACGCGGTCACGACCTGGTTCCCCGACACGCGCAGCGGGATGGCCCGGTGCTCGAGGGCCATCATGGGCGGCAGGAGCTGGCGCGATCTCGCCGACCGGCGGCTCGACCTCGAGGTCGACGACCCGCATCCGGGCCAGCTGGCCCAGGGTGTTGAGGACGACATCGCCCAGCTCGGGGCTCGCGCTGGATCGAGGACCACGCTGAGCGGGATGTTGTTCTCGGTCGCCTGGACGAGGTAGGTGGCCGACGACGGGCTCGGAGACGAACCCGCCCGCGACCAGCGCCCGGGCCAGTCGGCGCGACCACTCGGCCCGGCTGGCGCTCGTGGTCGGGCTCACATGACCACCCGGAGCACTTCTTCGAGCGTGGTGTGTCCCTGGACCGCCTCGAAGCAGTCCGTCGGCGCGCAGTGTTCGCATTCCTTGCTCACATGCCTTTCGTTCGATGCTGGCGATCGAGGCCTGCTCGATGATCATTCGGTCGATCTCCTCGGTGACGTTCATGACCTCGGCGAGCACCATCCGGCCGAGGTAGCCGGTGTGGCCGCAGGTGCGGCAGCCGACGGCGCGGTACAGGGTCGAGATGTCGAGGCCCTCGACGTCGGCCTCGCTGTAGCCGGCCGCGTAGAAGTCCTTCTCGGAGGCGTCGTAGGGCTCCTTGCACACGTTGCACAGCACCCGGGCGAGCCGCTGGGTGAGCACGCTGCCGACCGCCGAGGTGACGAGGAACGGCTCGATGCCCATCTCGGTCAGCCGCAGCGGGGTGGCGGCGGCGGTGTTGGTGTGCAGGGTGGTGAGCACGAGGTGACCGCTCAGGGCGGCCTCCATCGCGATGGTCGCCGTGTCGGTGGTCGCGGATCTCGCCGATGAGCACGATGTCGGGGTCGGCTCGCAGGATCGACTTCAGGGCGCGTGGCGAACGTGAGCCCGGCCTTCGGGTTGATCTGCACCTGGGTGACGCCCGTCGATCTGGTACTCGACCGGGTCCTCGACGGTGACGACGCTCTTCTCCGGGGTGAGGATCTCGATCAGGGTCGCGTACAGCGTGGTGGTCTTCCCGGCCCCGGTCGGGCCGGTGACCACGATGACGCCGTAGGGCTTGTTGTACGCACTGTGGCGAACCGGTCGAGGGTGTCGGCGGCGAAGCCGAGCTCGGGCAGCGACCGCAGGCTCTGGGACTTGTCGAGCACCCGCATGACCACCGTCTCGCCGCACACGCTCGGGAGGGTCACGAGGCGCAGGTCGATCTGGCGGTCGCTCACGTGAGCGAGACCCGGCCCTCCTGGGGGATCCGGTGCTCGGTGATGTCCATGTCGCCGATGACCTTCAGCCGGCTGACCACCGCGGCGGCGATCGTCGGCGAGGCGGTCGAGGCGTCGTGCATGACGCCGTCGATCCGGAACCGGATCTTGAGGGCGTCGGGCTTCGGCTCGATGTGGATGTCCGAGGCCCGCTCGTTCAGCGCCTGGAGGATGAGCAGGTTGACGTAGCGGACGATCGGCGCGTCCTCGACGACCGACTGGATGTTCTCGAGCTCGACGCCGGTGGTCGGACGCCGCGGCGGCGTCCTGGGCGAGCGCCGAGACCTCGATCGTCGAGTCGCGCGAGATCCGGTTGAAGGTGACCGAGCTGCGACCGGGTCGCGACGACGGGCTTGAAGTTGCTGCCCATGATCGTGCGCAGGTCGTCCATCGCGAACACGTCGGTCGGGTTGGCCATCGCCACCACGGGGACGCCGTTCTCGAACGCGATCGGCAGCACCATGTGGTGCTCGGCGGTCGACTGCGGGAATGAGGGCGACCGCCGCGCGGTCGATGTTGACCTGGTTGAGGTCGACGAACTCGAGGCCGACCTCCTGGGCCATCGCCCACACCAGGTCGTCCTCGGTGGCGATCTTGCGGTTGAACGAGATAGCGGGCCAGCGACTCGCCGGTCTCGCCGATGCTGCTCGAGGGCGGTCAGCATCTCGGCCTCCGAGACACGGCCCGGCGTCGACCAAGAGCCGGGCGAGCGGCGGGCTGTCGGCGGGAGAGCGGGGACGGCTCGCGCCAGGGCCAGCCCGGCGGCCGGTCTCGGGCCGTGCGGCGGCGGTGGCTCGGCGAGAGCCCGGGCGGCGCTGCGGCACGGCCGGCGGGTCCTCGACGACCTCGGGCCGGGCCGGTCTCGGGCTCGGCGAGGGCGGTGTCGGCCGGTGTGGCGGGCACCGAGGCCACGTCCGGCGTCCTCGGGCGGCACGTGAGGCGGTATCGCGCGGTGCTCGGGCGATCGGACAGTCGGCTGGCCGGCGCGGCCGCGTGGACCTCGGGTGCCGGCGCCCGGTCGAGCGGCTTGGTCGCCGGTCGGGCGGCGCCGCGGTCGGCCACTCGGGCTGCGGCACGCCGGTGAACGGCTTGGCCTCGACCCGCGGCGGGGCGGCGTCGCCGGCCGGGCCGGTCGGGCTCGGAACCGCTCGGCCCGGTGGTCCGGGCGAGTACAGGCGGTCGATGGCCCGCTCGATCTGGTCGTCGCGGGCGACCACCGCGAAGAACTCGCGGCCGAGGGCGACCCGCAGGTCGTCCATCGCCACGATGTCGCCGGGATCGGCGATCGCGATGACCGGGCGTGCCCAGCCGACGGCCCATCGGGCACCGCGTCGGTGACTGACGGGCGACACCTTCGGGGAGGATCGATTCGGCGCCGGGGGCGAGGGCGGTGTTGGTCAGGTCGACGAACCGAAGGTTGTGGTCGTCGGCCAAGCGGCGGGCAGTCGCCGTCGCGGTGTCTGTCACCCTGCCCAAGTCCTCGTACTCGCGGCCCGGGCGGCGCCCCCGCTCGCGCTGGCGGGGAACCGGCCGACGGCCTCGTTGCTTCGGCATGGCCTCCCCTCGGGCCGGCCCGACCCGGTCCCTGGACCCGGGCAGAGCCATGCCGAATCCAGCTTAGGTCTGCACCCCCCGCGAACTGGGGGACCGTCAGGGCCAATTTCCGCCTGCTACCAGGACGCTTCTCGCCGGCTCGCGGACGCTACAGTCGCCTGCGCGATGGAGTCCGCCGCCACCCGCCTCCTGGCCACGGTCGCGAGCGGGATGGTCGGGCTCGTCGATCGGGTCGTTTCTGAACGTCGTCGTCTACCGGGTACCCCGCGGACATGTCGGTCGTCGCGACCGCCCTCGCACTGCCCGTCGTGCGACACCCGAGCTCGGCGCGCTCGACAACGTCCCGGTGGTCTCGTGGGTGGCCCTGCGGGGGCGGTGCCGCCACTGCGGGGCGCCGATCTCGGCCCGGTACCCGATCGATCGAGCTCGCCACCGGACTGCTCTTCGCCGGGCTCGCACTGGCCTTGCCGAGCGTCGCGCCGATTGCACCGCTCGACCGCGGTGGTCGCCGCGACCGTCGCGATCGCCGCGATCGACCTCGACGGCATCGGCCGTCCCGCCCGTCCTCGGATGGATCGCGCTCGCGGTGCTCGGCGTCGTTGATCGCCGTCTCGGTCGTCGCCCGGCGGCCCGGGACACGGCTCGGCTGGGCGGCGATCGGTGCCGGGGCGGCGATCGTCGCGTGGGCGCTCGACGCTGGTCGCCCGTCGGTCGGCTCGGCCGTCTCGATCGTCGTCCCCGGGGTCCTGTCGCTGTGCCGCGTGGGGCTGGGCGGCCGGCTGGATCGCCCAGGCGGCGGGGTCGCCGTCGGGATCGGGCCTTGGCGCTCCTGGCGCTGGTCGGCCCGCTCGTGCGCACAGCTGACCGACGGCGGATCCGTCGCCGCCGCCGGCACGCTGTCGCATCGTGACGATCGTGGCCGGCGCGATCGCGTCTCGATAGGCGTGATGACGTCTCGAGAGGAGGCGGCTCGGTCCCGGTGCCGCGACCAGGCCGCGCCGCTCGAGCACCACTCGCAGGTCGTGGGGGTTGGTCGCGCCCTCCAGCGCCTCTTGGAGGGTGATCACGCCCTCCTCCATCAGGTTGGCCAGCGACTGGTCGAACGTCCGCATCCCGTAGTACTCGCCCTCGGCGACGATCTGCTCGATGTCCGAGGTGATCTCGGGGTCGAGGATGCACTGTCGGATGCGCCCGTTGACCACCATGATCTCGAGCGCCGCGATCCGGCCCGATGCCGTCGGCCCGGCGGACCAGCCGCTGGGCGACGGTGCCCCGCAGCGATCCGGCCAGCGAGACCCGGATCTGCTGCTGCTGGTGCGGCGGGAAGAAGTCGACGATCCGCGAGATCGTCTCGGTCGCGTTGATCGTGTGCAGCGTCGTCAGCACCAGGTGGCCGGTCTCGGCGGCGGTCAGCGCCGCGAACGCCGTCTCCCGGTCGCGCATCTCGCCCACCAGGATCACGTCGGGGTCCTGGCGGAGCACGACCCGCATCGCGCGTGGCGAACGAGTCGGTGTCGAAGCCCACCTCGCGCTGCTCGATCGCCGAGAGCTGGTCGCGGTGGAGGTACTCGATCGGGTCCTCGATGGTGACGATGTGACAGGCCCGGGTCCGGTTGATGTGGTCGACCATCGACGCGAGCGTGGTCGTCTTCCCCGAGCCGGTCGGGCCGGTGACGAGGACCAGGCCCCGCTGCTCGGAGGCGAGCTCGAAGATGACCTCGGGGAGGCCCGAGCTCCTCGGCGGGTCGCCGGCGCGGCCCGGACTCGCCGGAACACCAGCGCGACCGTGCTCCGCTGGTAGAAGGCGTTGACCCGGAAGCGGGCGAGACCCGGGATCGAGTAGGCGAAGTCGACCTCGTGGTGGCGGTGGAACGCCTCGGTCACCCGGGGCGGCATGATCGCGGCGGCGATCGGCCGCGGTGTCCTCGGGGTCGAGCGGGAGTTCGTCGACCAGCGTCCGCAGCTCACCGTTGATGCGCATCCGCGGCGGCGCGCCCGCCTTCAGGTGGAGGTCCGAGCCGTCCCACTGGTCGAGCAGCGTGAGGAGTCGCTCGAGTTCGCCGGGGTTCACAGACGTCAGCTTAGGTCCGACCCTCCGCGTGACCGAGGGACGCTCGCGCCGACGCGAGCGGTGTCGCCGCGCGGCCGTCGACCGGGACGCCGGCGACGAGGACGATCAGCCGAGGGCGGCGGTGCGCAGCTCGTCGAGCGAGAGCTCGGCCGTGACCTCGCCGCCGCACTGCGGGCAGTGCTCGACGTGGCGCCACGAGCGCAGGAGCCGGGTCCCCTCGGCGTTCGAGCATGCACGACGAAGGACTCCGAGTAGGGGTCGAGCTCGAGCCCGAAGTAGGGCCGCCAGGCCGTCGAGGCATTCCGGGCGTCGAGGTTGAGCCCCTTCAGGATGCGGCGGAACCGCATCCGCGTCGTGTCGAAGAGCCATGTGCTGTGGCACGACTCGAGAACGAGCGGCACGTCAGGCGTCTGTTCCACGACGTCGATCTTGCCCGAGGGGAGCGACAAATCGACCACGAGGCCGTTGCGATTGGGTGACGGTCTGTCGGATCCCTGTTCCAGCGTGCGCAGAGCCGTCTGCGTCGGCCTTTCCCTGTTCAGGGGCACGGTCGTCACATCGGCCCCGCGTCGTGCTTGCGCCCGACCAGGTGCTCCCGCCGGCTCGCCACGTTGACAGAGCGCCCGGGCCAGCTCTCGGCGGGTGTCGGCCGGGTCGATGACCATGTCGATGAACCCCCGCTCGGCCGCCTCCCACGGGGCGAGGAACCGTTCACCGTAGGCGTCCTCCAGCTCGGCGCCGCTCCTCGTCGCTCGGCCGAGCGGTGCAGGATCTGCACCGCACCCCGGGCGCCCATCACCGCCGGCTGGGCGCCCGGCCAGGCCAGGCACAGCGTGTTGCCCGAGGCCCTTGGAGTCCATGACGATGTAGGCGCCACCCATCGCCTTGCGCAGGATGACCGCCAGGCGGGGCACGGTCGCCTCGGCGTAGGCGAACGACGAGCTCGGCGCCGTGGCGGATCATCCCGCGCCACTCGAGGTCCTTGCCCGGGCAGGAACCCCGGGGTGTCGACGAACGTGACGATCGGGAGGTTGAACGCGTCGCACAGCCGCACGAAGCGGGCCCCCTTCTGGGAGGCCGCGATGTCGAGGGTGCCCGCGAGCGAGCGCGGCTGGTTGGCCACCACGCCGACGGGGTGCCCCGCGATCCGGCTGAACCCCGTGACCAACTGGGGTGCCCACCGCGGCCACAGTTCGAGCAGGTCCTCGTGGTCGGCGATCGGTCGTGCACCACGTCGCGGACGTCGTAGGAGGCCGAGTCGCGGACGGGCACGATCTCGCGCAGCTCGGGCGCGACCCGGTCCGGGGGGTCGTCGCAGTCTCGACCGATCGGCGCCGGCTCGTCGGTGTGCCGGGGCAGGTACGAGTAGATGTCGGCGACGGCCTCGAGCGGCGCAGTCCGACTCGAGCGCGCACAGCCCGCTCGAGCGTGAGTGGATGCCGACCCCGCCGAGGTCGGCCAGGCTCACCCGAACGCCGGTGAACTGCGCGACCATCGACGGCCCCGACACGAAGGCAACGGCGTCGGGGTTCATGACCACGGCGTCGCAGAGGCCGAGCATGAGGGCCGGGCCCGAGAGCACCGGGCCCGGTGACCGCGGCGAGGACCGGGACGATCCCCGAGCAGCCGGCGATCGCTGCCGCCGGCGGTGCCCCAGCCGTGCAGGGCGTCGACACCCTCGGAGACGTCCGCGCCGCTCGAGGAGAGCTCCATGACCAGGGCGGTCCGTTGGCGCAGGGCGAGCCGGGCCGCCGCGGCCAGGCTCTCCCCGTCCTGCCGGCCGAGCGCACCCCGGCGGCGATCCGACGACGATCGGGCCAAGACGACCGGCCGCCCGCCGAGCTCGGCCATCGAGACGTCGATCGACCCGTCGACGCCGGCACGCAGGTTGATGGGCGAAGCGGCTCACGCGGCCACGGATCTCCTGCCGGCTCGAGGACGTCGCGCAACGGCCAACGATACCGGCGCCCGAGCTTGCGGCGCCGCTGGCGCCCATTCGCGGTTTTGCGAAGGCCCCCCGGTAGAGTTCTCCGCGTCGCCTGGCGGGCGGCCGACCGCAGGACGAAGAGGGCTCGCCGAGCGGGAGCAGGCAAGCTCGAGCCTCCCGTTCGTGCGACGCCCAGAGACCCCGAGGGGCTGGAAGGGCCGGATGGCACACCAGAGCATCGGTCTGGACATCGGCACGAGCGCCGTCCGCGCCGTTGAGCTGATCCATCGACGAGGGCCGCGTGCCGGTCCTCGAGAACTTCGGCCAGGTCGGCCTGCTGCCCGGGTGCGTGGTCGCCGGCGAGGTCCGCGACCACGGCCAGACTGTCCGACGCCCTCCAACGTCTGTGGAAGGAAGGTGGGTTCAGCCACCGCCAGGTGCAGGGTGGGCGTGGCCGGGCTGCGGGCCATCATCCGCGAGATCGACATGCCGCTCCTTGCCGCCCGAACGAGCTCGACTCGGCGGTTCGGTTCAAGGCCGACGAGGTGATCCCGTTCTCCATTGACGAGACGGTCCTGTCCATCCAAGGTGATCGCCCAGGTCACGAGCCCCGAGGGACCGCCGATGCTGCGGGTCCTGGTCGGAGCGGCCCACGCGGACGCCATCGACGTCGGTGGTGACCACCCTCGAGATGGCCGGACTCGAACCGATCTCCATCGATCTGCAGACGGCTGCGTTGGCCCGAGCGCTGTTCGACCCCCGGTTCCAGATGCCCGAGGCGATCGTCTCGATCGGCGCCGGCCTCACGATGATCGTCGTCCACCAGATGGGCACCCTGCAGTTCGTGCGCACCCTGGACGTGGGCGGCGAGACGATCACGGCCGCCATCGCGGGCTCGCTGGACATCCCCCTTCGCGACGCCGAAGCCGCAAAACGTCGTCTCAGCTTCCCCGGAGCCCACGATCCCCAGGCGGCCGGGCACCTGCGACCGGGCGGTCAGCGATCTGGTCAACGAGATCCACAACTCGATCCGGTTCTTCTCTTCGCTGCCCGGCCGCCAACCGGTCGGCGCGGATCCAGTTGACCGGCGGCGGCACGCGGGCCGCCGGACTGCTCGGGATGATGCAGGCCACGTGCGGGCGTTCCGGTCGCGATCGCCTCGCCGCTGTCGAGGGTCGACCTCTCGGGACCTGCCGCTCACCCCCGAGCAGGCCGCCGACGTCGATGGGGTGGTCGTCGGCACCCATCGGTCTCGCCCTTCCCGAACCCAGCGGGACGGCGTTCAATCTCCTGCCCGACGTCGGCCCGGATCCGGGCCGCCCAGAAGCGGGTCCAGAGGTACCTGATCCGGGCCGCCGCCGTCATCGTCGTCTTGATCGTGGGCCTGACCGCGCATGCGGTTCCTCCAGGTGAACAGCGCCCAGGGCCGCCTCGCGCACGATCCAAGCCCAGAACGCCACGATCCAAAACGTCGAGATCCCCAAGTACGACAAGGCCCTGGTCCTGCGCAACCAGGTGGTCACGACAGTCGGTCGCAGGTGCTCCCGACCCTCGAGAAGGAGGTCGACTGGCTCGTGGTCCTGAACCAGATCGCTCAGTACATCCCTTCGTCGGCCACGTTGTCCAACATCTCGCTTACGACGGCCACGAACCCCGGGCAGGCGACACCAATCCAGACCACGGGTCCCTCCATCGGATCCGTCAGCACTAGCGTGAACGCGCATGTACCTGACCGACGTCACCACCTGGGGGCAGTCCATGGCTCAGTCGCCAATCTTCAACAACGTAGACCTGAGCTCGGGCGTTTCTGGGAGCAGCTCCGTAAGCTTCAGCGCGAGCCTCAACATCCTCGACGGTGCGAAGTCGCAGCGCATCGCCGAGTACTCGGTGCCGAACCGATGAATGCCGAAATCCTCGCTGTGCTGCGCCAACGTAAGGTGCTTGCCGCTGCCGGCATCGGACTGGTCGTCGTGCTGATCTGGTTCGTCGCGGTCTTCGTGCCCGAAGGACACAAGCTCGCCGCCGACAACCTCAAGGAGCAACAAGCACAGGCTCAGCAAACGGCGCTGCAGGACCGCCTGGCCCGGTTGAGGGCATATTCGAAGGAGTCAAGTGAGTTCGAGGCGCTGAGCCAACGGTTGGCGGCGGCCGTCCCGGCCACCACCGATGTCTACGATTACATCACCGCCATTTCGAATGCCGCGTCGGCCACCGGCGTGAAGGTCACCAGCATCGATCCGAGTACTGGAGCCCTTTCGGGGAACGTAGCCATCGTCCCGGTCACCGTTTCGGCTCAGGGAACGTATGACCAGACGCTCGCCTTCATCAAGGCGCTCTATGCGCTGCCCCGCCTTACGATCATCACGCAGGTCAGCATCAGCGGCGGCGGTCAGGGAACGAACCGCTCGACCGTGTTGACCAACCAGTTCAACCTCGACATTCTGGCCCAGCCATCTGCGTTGGCCGGTCAAACTTCGGCCGGTTGACCCGTGCGTAGCCCCTCACGTCGGATCGTCAAGGTGATGGCACACCTGTCAGCAGTCGTATTCGTCGGGGTTCTCTCCGCCGCATGTGGATCTGGCGCTCCCTCAGCGAACTCCCCGGCGGTGCCGAGCAGCGGCCACCAGTCGACGACCACGACGGCACCGACCCCGAGCGATAGGTCGACCACGTTGCCGCCCTGCGGCGCGACCCGTGACCCACTTGATCCGACAAATGCCGGTCTCCCGGGAGGGTCTCCAGCTACCTGCTGAGGGCCTTAAACGAGCGCCTCGATGGTTTCTCGTGATGTGACCGCGGCAGGACTGGGCTCTCGCACTGAGCCGACCGTTCGGCTATCGGCGCTCCTCGCTGGCCTAGCCAGTGCGACGACGAGGCCCAACAGGAAAACCACAGGCGACCACCACTCCCACGGACCCAGATGGCGATAACTCCACCAGGTGAGACTGGCACCCGCAACCACGGCCAGCCCGATCCGCCACCGACTCCGGGCCACCAGAACACACGCTATCGCCAACGGTGGCCAGAGATAGTAGGGGTCCATGACGCCCTCGAACACGCAGCGAAGACTGAGCGCAACGCAGCATAGCCATACGATCTGCTCCCGGCTCGGCCGATGCCGGTAGACCCAGATTCCAACCAACACGGAAAGCGAAATCGCGATGAGCCGATTAGGACCGGCAGCGACGACCTCACCGCTCATGGTGTGGACGATCGAGGTCGTGAACCGGAGTGAGCTCCCGCCAAAGGACCGCTCTCCAAAACGGGTGATCGTCGCTGGTGCCGATCGGCTGACCACGGGGGCCAGGGCGAGCCACGGGGTGGCGTGGTCGATCGCCGGGTAGTTCGGTTGCTTCAATAAGGCGGTGGTGGTCTGGTGCCATGCCTGCTCCAACGGGATGGCTACCAACAATGCCGTGGGGATAACGCATTGCAACGCCAGCTTCGTCCAGCGGCGTAGAGGCGCCACGGCGAAGACGATCGGGAGCATCAGCACCACCAGTGGTTGCAGTACGAGGGCGCATCCCCAGAACCATCCCGCCCCCCGCCAGCGGCCGCGGAGGGCCGCTAACAGTCCCCACACCGCGAATGCCATCGCCAACGGGTCCTCCGGGTGACCCCAGATGGCCAGGATCGGCCAGAGCACCACCGCCCCGCATATCGACGCTGCGGTTCGAGACGTGCGGCGAAGGCCGAGCTCCTCGGCGAGGGCATCGAGCGGTATCAGGACGATGGCCCCGATCACAGCCTGGTATGGCCCCAGTGCCAGCCACGCCGTTGGATGCGGAAGCGCATAGGGGAAGCTGATCGAGAGCCCGAAGTGGTCGACCACAAGGGCCACTGGAGCGAGTACAACGCTGATCCCAGGCAGGCTGACCAAACCTGCGCCACTGTTGTAGACGTCGCCAATGTCTCCCCAGCTCACGAACTGCGCGGTCCGGAAGGTCCCCCAAAGGTCGCCAGGCTGGATCCAATAAGACTGGTGATGGACCACCGGTCCCCAGGCAAGGCTGTAGGCCATCGCCGTCGCGACTGTGGCGACGATCAGGGCCAGGGGCACCGCCCGTCGCCGAGCCCACGATGACGCAATGGCGTCGCGATCAGGACTCGATGCTTGGGGGTCGATCACCATCGGGGCAGCAGCCATGTGACGGAGCCTCCGGTCCTCTGGCGCGAAGAGGGTCCCGCTACAAGCGGGACCCTCTTCGGCGCCATTCCCTACTCGCAGTGCCACCAGACACTGCGAGCTTTTGCCGCTGGACTAGGCAGTGGCCGGGTAACCGGACTGGACCCAGGCCGAGGTCGCTGGGGCTAGCGCCACCAGACCGGCGTCGGAGCACGTGTCCGTCGCCGAGTACAGCCACGCTGTGTAGTACACACCCAGCGATCCCTGTGCCACGGTGCTCGGGAGCACAGTTGCAGCTCCCTCGTTGTCAGTCGTAGCCCAGCACCCACCACTCGCTGAATAGCCGATCATCAGCAGCTGCTGGCCATCACCCGAGACGTCGACGGAGAGCTGGTTGCTCCCCTTCGTGGGCGCCACGGTCGCGACAAAGCCAAGGTTGGGCTCGGCCGAGGTCAAAGAAGAGACCTCGGACGCCGGGGTCGTCCCGTACGAACCGGAGTTCGCGTAGGCCGCCTTGGCCGACGTGAGCGCGTTGGTCAAGTCGCTCTGGATCGCACGGTCCTGCGCACCAGCTTTCACCCCGAGGAACGTCGGGATCGCGATGGCCAGCAAGATGGCCATGATCAAGAGGACGACCATGAGCTCGATAAGGGTGAAGCCGGCTTCGGCACCCTCAAGCTCGGTACGGCCCCTCTTCTGCTCGTGGATTGCACGCAGAGCGCGCACAAACCGCGGTGCACTAGTTGCTTCCATGACGGAATCCTCCCTGTTGGATACTGCTCCGCATATGTCAATGAATCGCGAGCCAATGGACTCGCCCTCAAAACGTAAACCCACCGACATCGCAATTCGCGGATGGTCGCGTTTTGCGGTTCATTCCCTTGACCAGGGTCGATCAGGCACGGATAACCACGAATTTCGAATGCCCGTCCGGTACGCTGCGCGATGAGGTCGACATCGCAGATTTCAGGTACGCCCGAGCCTGAGCATCTGCGCTAGGGATGGCGGTCGGCACGGTGGGCGCCACGGGACAGGCGTCGGGAGGAGTACTTCGATGTCGATGCAGGACCTGCCAGTCGGCCGTCGCAGAGACGACCACATGGATCTCGTCCAACCAGCCAGCGTGTCGTCGGCTCCGCCTTGGGACTCCGTCCTGGACAGATTGAGCAACCTCGAGAGAGCCCACGCGGACCTCGCTCGGATGGTGGCGAGTATCCACCAGGCGCTGCCACCTGAGATCGCAGCGGCCACCGGTCGAGGGCTCGCCCTCGGTTCTCCCATCGACGCGGTCAGTCCGTCAACGTCGTTCGGGGTCGCTCCCCCCATTCTCGGAACGCCCCCACCACCGCTCCCCGAACGAATCGAGCCGCCCGGATCGCCGAACATCGATCCGTTCGCAGACAGATACGAGGCCCCCGACCCTTGGGCGGCTCCTGCGCTCGGAGGGGAGTCGTTCTTTCAACCACTAGAGGCACCCGGTATGGCGTTTCCGACAACGGAGGCCCGCCCAAAGCGCCGGATGCTGCGGGGTCGTCGAGCCGCCA
Organism: uncultured Acidimicrobiaceae bacterium; assembly: GCA_963804255.1. Taxonomy (GTDB): domain Bacteria; phylum Actinomycetota; class Acidimicrobiia; order Acidimicrobiales; family RAAP-2; genus Palsa-461. The sequence goes on from CAWDPK010000006.1 coordinate 1,087,753, forward strand.
AGGAGGCCAAGGCCCGCATCGCGGCAGAGTTTGCAGCGCCCCCACCGCCCGCCGGCTTCTCCTCGCATGAGCCCGCTCCGACCGGCGCGCTCGCCCCGCCACCGCCACCTCCGGGATTCGGTCCCACCAGCACAACCCCGAACCTGGATTCGCCAACGGGATGGGGCACTTCGGATGTCCCGCCACCGCCCCCCCCTGGTTTCGGCACGGGGGACGTGGGGTCGCCCCCGCCTCCGCCACCGGTCGGCTTTGTCTCCGACTTCCCAATGGCCGGCTTCGCCGCGCCTCCGGGCTGGTTCGGATCGGCGGCGGACAACCCCCCGCCTCCGCCACCGGTCGGCTTTGCCTCTGATCTTGCCGAGCCCAGCTTCGTCGAGCCTGCGGAGCCCGGCTCGGGGTCCTGGGGGGACTCGGTCGACCTGTCCTCGCCCAGCGATTTCGTGTTCGATGAACCGGCCCTTCCCCCGCCGCCAGGGTTCGGGCCGGCGGGCTACGAGGGGCTCGAGCGCGGTGCCGCCGCCCCCGCCCGGTTTCGGTGGGAACTTTGCCGTCGATGCGCCGCCGCCCCCGCCGCCAGGGTTCGGGCCGCCCCCCGACCAGAGCATGGCCCCGCCCCCGCCCGGTTACAGCAGCGCAAACGCGGTGCACACGAGTTCCGCCGAGGTGTTCGGCCACGTCCAAGACGTGACCTCCCTCGTCGTGCCCCAGGCGATCGCGCCCGAACCGGGACCAGAGCCCGAGGATGAGTCGAAGTTCTTGGTCGGGACGGGACCCGATCGGACGAGCTACGCATCGGTCCCACCCATTACCCCGGACTTCTTCGCCCGGTCGGCGGGCAAGGGCCGCCGCTAAGTCGACCGCTACCTGCCGACCTCGGGCTCAGCTCCCGAGGTCGGCCGAGTGAGCTCGTTGCCAGTGGCCCGATCGGCCGCCCGACTTCTCCCACAGGGCGACACCGTCGATCGTCATAGTGCGATCGGCTGATTTGCACATGTCATAGACGGTCAACGCCGCGATCGTGCAGGCCGTCATGGCCTCCATCTCGACCCCGGTACGGTCGACGGTCTCGACGCTGGCCTCGACCTCGACGTAGTCGTCGCCGATCGAGAAGTTGACCGCGACCGAACCCACCAGAACCGGGTGGCACATCGGCATCAGGTCGGCGGTCCGTTTGGCCGCCTGGATCCCGGCGATCCGGGCCGCCGCCAGCACGTCGCCCTTGGTGATGGCGTTGTTGGCCACCTTGGCGGTGGTCTCCGGCGCCATCAGGACCCGACACCGGGCCAGGGCCCGCCGATGGGTCGGTTCTCTCGGGCTGACGTCGACCATCCGGGCGCCGCCAAGAGGGTCGAGATGGGCGAGGCTCCGATCGGCCACGGCAGGATTCTAGGACCTCTGGGGACAGGGCTCTCCAAGAAGGGCCGTTACACTATTCTTGGCACTCACCTTCTTTGAGTGCCAACGGCGGTCGAATCGACCAGGAGGGCCCTGATGCCGACCTACGAGTACGTCTGCACTTCGTGCGGTCACCGCCTCGAAGCGGTGCAGTCGTTCTCGGACTCGGCCCTCACCACGTGCCCGGTCTGCCAGGGGGCGCTGCGCAAGGTCTTCGGCAACGTCGGCATCGTGCTCAAGGGCAGCGGCTTCTACAAGAACGACAGCCGGAGCGCCGGCCGATCGAACGGTTCTGTCACCGCCCCCAAAGAGTCCAAAGAGAAGGAGTCGACCACTTCGAGCGACTCTGGGACCAAGGATTCCCGAACCAAGGATTCCCGAACCAAGGATTCCCGAACCAAGGATTCCCGAACCAAGGATTCCCGAACCAAGGATTCCCGAACCAAGGATTCCCGAACCAAGGACTCGGCTCCGACTTCGAGCCCGTCCTCCTCGGGCGGCTCAGAAAAAGCCGCGGCGGCGACCAACTAACTGGTCATTCCGCGGCCCGGTCTCTCTATATCCATTGCGGGATCCATTGCGGGATCGCTGGCCGGTGGCACCCAGGAAGGCGGTCAGCTGCCACTGAGCTGCATGTCCCCGATCGCCAGTGTCTGACCGGCCGCGATGCCAGGTAGCCACTCGATGTCGGAACCGACGTGGAGCACCGACTGGAGCATCCGCTGGAGAGTCGAGGCGACGGTGACTTCCCGGACCGGCTCGGCCAGCTCGCCGTCACGGACCATCAGCCCCTCGATCCCGACCGAGAAGTCCCCGCTCACCGGGTTGACCCCGGAGTGCACGCCGGTGACCGACTGGACGTAGACGCCCTCGCCGACCGCGGCGAGGACGGCCCGCTGGTCGTGATGGCCGGGCTGGAGTACCAGCGCCCGACACCCCGCCCCCGGGGTGCCCGCGTATCCGCCCCGCACGGCCGACCCGGTCGATGCCGTTGCGGCACGGCGTGCCGACACCGTGTCGTAGAGGAATCCCTGCAGCACCCCCAAGTCGATGAGCACGTTCCGGCGGCAGGCCAGTCCCTCGGCGTCGTGCGCCGCGGCCGCAGAACGCCCGAGGGTCGGTCGGATCGTCGACCAACGTGAACGACCCGGTGGCCACCTTCTCCCCCACCCGCCCGGCGAAGAACGAGCGGCCCTTCACGACGGCCTCCCCCGAAAGCGCCGAGGAGATGACCGACAACAGGGTCGAGACGACCCGCCGGTCGAACACGACCGTGACGCGATCCGACGGCGGCTTGATCGCTCCGAGCATGCGGGTGGACCGGAGGACCGCGTCCTGGGCCGCCCGATCGGCGTCCAGCCCGGCGAAGCCACGCGCGACGCTGAACCCGGTCCCGGTGTGGCTGTCGGTCCCCTCGCCGGCGATGGCCGACGCGGACAGGAAGGCTGAGGTGCGGCGGGTGAATGCCCGGATGCCGGTGGTCGAGGCCAGGGCGACCTCGATTCGCTCGTCGCCGTAGTCGGCCGAGGACACCTGCCGGATGCGTGGGTCGGCCCGGACCTGCCGCTCGAGTTCGAGCGCCAGGGCGACCTTGTCGTCGGTGGCCACGTCGGCGACGCTCGGGTCCCACAGGTCGAGCTCGGCCGCCGCTACCCCGTCCGGGGTGGCGAAGACCACGTCGGGGTCGGGCGTCGCGAACATGGCGTTGTCCCGAGCTTCGGCGACCGCCGAATCGACGACCTCGTCGTCGAGAGACCCGGCCCACGCGAAGCCGAGCCGCGCCGCCGTCAGAACCGTTGGCCAAGAGCACCCGGATGCCGATCCCGCCCGTGGTCGCAGAGGAGAGGGACTCGATCTCGCCCTCGTAGGCACGCACCTCGACGTCGTGGCCACGGGCGACGTAGGCCTCGATCTCCTCGCCCGGCTTGGCCCGAGCGACGACCCGCTCGGCCAGCGCGACGAGGTCGCTCACGCGGCGGTCCCCCCGATGGTGATGCCGCCGATGCGCAAGCGTGGCCTGACCGCAGCCGACCGGGACGCTCTGGCCGTCCTTGCCGCAGGTTCCCGGCATCATCGCGAAGTCGATCGGCCACCGCGTCGATCCGTCGGAGCACTCTCGGGGCCGTTGCCGATGAGGTTGGCGTCCCGGAGCGGAGCGGTGATCTTGCCGTCCTCGATGAGGTAGGCCTCCGAGGTCCCGAAGACGAAGTCACCAGTGGCCGTGTTGACCTGCCCGCCGCCCAGCTTGGCCACGTACACGCCCCGGGGCGTCTGCGCGATCAACTCGTCGGGATCCTCGGTGCCGGCCAATAGGAAGGTGTTGGTCATCCGCACCATCGGGAGGTGCTGATAGCTCTGGCGCCGACCGTTGCCCGACGAGGGCCGGCCCTCCTTGCGGCCCCGAAGCCAGTCCCACATGTAGTCGGTGAGCACCCCGTTCTCGATGAGCACGTTGCGGGCCGCCGACTTGCCTTCGTCGTCGACGGCGTAGTTGCCCCACTCGCCGCTCACCGTGCCGTCGTCGACGAGGGTTACCAGCGGGCTCGCGACCTGCTGGCCGATCTGGCCCGACGTAGACCGAGGCGTCCTTCACGATGTGGTCGGCCTCGAGCCCATGCCCGCATGCCTCGTGGAAGAGGATGCCGCCGCTTCCTCCGGCGAGCACGACCGGCAGCTCCCCGGAGGGTGCCGGGCGGGCGTCCAGCTTGCCAATCGCACGCGCCGCCGCGATCCGGGCGATCTCCTCGACGGCGACGCGACCGAACAGCTCGAATCCCTCGGTCCGGGCCACGCTCTCGTACCCGGTCTGCATCCCGGTGTCGCCGGTGGCCACGCACCCCACGTTGAACCGGGTCCGGATCTGGTCGTCCTCGGAGAGCAACCCCTCGCTGCTCGCGATCAGCACCCGCCGGCGGCTGTCGCCGTAGCCGACCTGGACCTGGGTGATCGCGTGGCCGGCCGAACGGGCCGCGTCGTCGGCCCGCGACAAGAGCTCGAGCTTGGCCGACTTCTCCACCTGAGAGGGGACGATGGCGTGGCGCTCGGGCATCGGTCGGCGTGGCGGCAGAGCCACCGTCTCGGTCCGGCCGCCGCCCACGCCGAGCCACCGCGGCGGCCGCCGCGGCCGCCGCCAGCAGGCCGGACTCCGACAGGTCGGCGGTGTGGGCAAAGCCGGTCGTCTCACCGATGACCACCCGGATGCCAGCGCCACGCTCGCGCCCGGACGAGAGCTCCTCGATGCGCCGGTCGTCGAGGATGGCCGAACTGATCTGGCGGTCCTCGGCGAACACCTCGGCCATGTCGCCGCCCTTGGCTAGGGAGGCCGACAGGACCCGCTCGAGGACGTCCGAGTCGATCAGGGGAGGCGCAGTCACGGCTGCATCGTAGTGACCACATCGGCTCACCCAGCCAGGTGCCCCGGCCTCCGGGGCGGTGGCTCACCTCACAAAGGTTGGCCACGAAGGCCGGTCCCGGATCCGCATTCCGGAAAGGGACGACACACGACCGAGGTTCCGGTCGGTTCAGAGTTTTCCCAGCTAAAACGGGTATCCAACCGCGGAGAATCCCGACCAGGAAGAATTCAAGCCATGGCGGCCCTCGATACCTCGTGCCCTGTGCGCGCAATACCCGCGGGGCGTGACCAAAGGAGGGGTCGAGGGGCGGGGGCCACCGAGACGGGTTCACCCTGGTCGAGCTCATGGTCGTGCTGTTGATCATGGCCATCCTGATGGCCATTGCGATCCCGACGTTCCTCGGAGTGGACGTCGGGGCGGAGGATCGGGCGACCCAGTCCGTCTTATCCAACGCGCTCATATCGGCCAAGGCCGGCTATTCGAATGGCAGGTCGTACGCGACGCCGGCGAGCTCGGAGGTGAGCGCGCTGGACTCGTACGAGCCGAACATCGCCTTCACAACGGGTCTCCCGACCGCGGCCGGCCTGAACGTCGTCTCGGTGAACGTATCGACCGACGGGCAAGAGGTGCTGCTGGTCGGCTGCTCGAAGACCGGCACATGCTGGGCCGCCGTCGACAACGAGGGCGACACCACGGCGGCCGGCGACGCCTCCAACGCCATCGCGAACACCCCGACGGCCGCCGGTGACGAGTACAACAACTGGACGAGCAGCTCCGGGTCGACGTGCACGAATGCGGTGCCTTCCAGCGGCACCTCGGGGTGGCTCTCTCACTTCTAGGCCAGCACTCTCACTTCTAGGCCAGCCGGTTCCCGATGATGATTCAGGTCGGTGGTGTGGCCAGCTCCATGCTCGCAGTGTGGCGGCGGCACCCCGGTCCAGAGGGTGGCGGCTGCGGTTCGCGGTCTGGTTGGGGCCTGATCATCGTCGCAATTGCCCACGACCGACGTCTCGGTTGTCACGCCCGCCCTTGACCTGCCGGAAGGGTCCCGACGTGGTCCGCCCCGCCCGGCGGCCGCCCTCTTGGACCGGCACGGCCCGGGTAGCCTGGTGAACGGCCACCCGCCGTCCTCCACGGAGATGACCCGCCCGGATGATCCTTCCCAGCATCGAGACCCCCGCCGACCTCCGACCGCTCGGTTACGACCAGCTCTCCGAGCTGGCCACCGAGATCCGGGCCTTCATCGTCGAGACCGTCACGACGACCGGGGGCCACCTCGGGTCGAACCTCGGCGCCGTCGAGCTCACCCTCGCCCTGCACCGGGTCTTCGACTCACCGCACGACGCCATCTTGTGGGACACCGGTCACCAGGCCTACGTCCACAAGCTGCTCGACCGGGCGCCGTCACCGTTTCGTCGACCTCCGCAAGGAGGGCGGGCTGTCGGGCTACCCGAACCGGGCCGAGTCCGACCACGACTGGATCGAGAACAGCCACGCCTCGACCGCCCTCTCCTACGCGCACGGCCTCGCCACCGCGTTCGAGCTCAGCGGCGAGCTGATCGGCAGCGGTGGCACCCGCCGGGTGGTGGCGGTCGTCGGCGACGGTGCGCTGACCGGCGGTATGGCCTACGAGGCGCTCAACAACCTCGGCCACTCGGGCCGGCGGGTGGTGATCGTCCTCAACGACAACGGCCGCTCCTACGCGCCGACCATCTCGCACCTCTCCCAGAGCCTGACCAGCCTGCGCCTCAACCGGACCTACGTGCAGACCCGCCAGCGGGTCGGCCGCCGGATCCGCAACATCCCGGCCGTCGGCGAGATGGCCGCCACCGGCGTCCTCGGCCTGACCAGCGCCCTGCCGCGAGATCGTGGCCCCCCACGTCTTCTTCGAGGCCCTGGGCGTCCGCTACGCCGGCCCGATCGACGGCCACGACATCGCCCAGATGGAACAGGCCTTCGCGAACGCCGCCGAGTGGGACGGGCCGATCGTCGTCCACGTGCTCACCCAGAAGGGCCGCGGGTACGCACCCGCCGAGGACGACGAGGTGCAGCGGCTCCACGACGTGAAGGCGATCCGGGTCGCCGCGTCCCGACACGGCCCTCGAGGGTTCGCCGCCCGCCTCGGTGCGAGCTGGTCGACAGCGCCGACATCCCCGCGGCCACCTACACCGACGCGTTCACCCGGGCCCTCATCGCCGAGGCCGAGGCGCGACCCCGACGTCGTCGCCCTGACCGCCGCCATGCCCGGGCCGACCGGTCTCTTGCCGTTCCAGAGGCGATTCCCCGACCGCTTCTTCGACGTCGGCATCGCCGAGCAGCACGAGGTCACCGCGGCGGCCGGCCTGGCCATGGGTGGGCGCCATCCGGTCGTGGCGGTCTACTCCACCTTCTTCTCCCGCGCCTTCGACCAGGCGAACCTCGACGTCGGCCTGCACCGGCTCCCGGTCGTCTTCGTCCTGGACCGGGCCGGCATCACCGGCGAGAACGGGCCCAGCCACCACGGTGTCCTCGACCTGGCCCTCGCGTTGTCGGTGCCCAACATGACCGTGTTCGCGCCCTCCTCGGCCGAGGAGGTCGGGGTGATGCTGGCCGAGGCACTCAAGCTCGACGGCCCGTCGACGATCCGGTTCCCGACGACCGCCACCGCCCCACGTGACCGGCCGGACCAGGTCGGCCACGGCCTGAGCGCGCGCCGGGTCCGGTCCGGCGACGGCTCGGTGTGCCTCCTCGGGGTGGGCAAGATGTTGGCCGCGGCCGAGGCCGCGGCCGACGAGCTGGCCGCCGAAGGGCTCGCCGCGACCGTGTGGGACGCCCGGGTGGTCAGCCCGCCGGACCCCGAGATGCTGGCCGACGCGCCGGGCCACCGCCTGGTCGTCACCGTCGAGGACGGCGTCCGCTTCGGCGGCGCCGGCATGTTCCTCACCGACGCCCTGGCCGTCGTGGGCTCGCGGCGAGGGGCGCCCGTCGCCCTCCGGTCACCAATCTCGGGATCCCCCGCGCCTACATCCCCCAGGGGCGGCCCGACGACCTCCTGGCCGAGCTCGGGCTGGACGGCCCGGGCGTCGCGGCGTCGGTCCGCCAGCTGGTCGACCGCAACCTGTGTCACCGCAGCCGGGCCCGGACTCGGCTCGGCGCGCCGAAGTCGTCGACGGCGCCGCTCACCCGCAGCCGAGGCGACCGAGCAGTCCTAGGCGTTCAGCCCTTGTTGGCCCCGTGGGCCCGGACGAAGTCGTTCACCGCGTAGTAGGCGTCGATGGACTCGCCGGCGTCGCCCCAGAACCCCTCGAGCACGTCGTAGCGGAGCGTCCCGAGCGCCGCGTAGTGGTTGTTCACGTCGGTGATCTCGAGCTCGCCCCGGGCCGAGGGGACGAGGGTCGGGATCACCGAGAACACCGAGGCGTCGTAGCAGTAGACGCCGGTCACCGCGTACGTGCTCGGCGGGTCCTCGGGCTTCTCCACGATCCGGACCACCCGGCCGTCGGCGCCGAACTCGGGCACGCCCAGGTGCGCGCAGGTGCTCGGGCTCGTCGACCGGGCTGAGCAGGATGCGGGCCCCGACCGGGCTCGGCCTCGAACGCGTGCACCATCGGGGCGATCGAGCGCTCGATGACGTTGTCGGCCAGCATGACGAGGATCGGCTCGTCGTCGGCAAACCGCTCGGCCAGCCCGAGCGCGTCGGCGATCCCGCCCGGACCCTCCTGGTAGCCGTAGGTGAGCAGGTCGAGGCCGACCTCGTGGCCGTTGCCGAGCAGGCGGAGGAACTCGCCGGCGTGGGCACCCCCGGTGACCAGCATCACCTCGGTGATCCCGGCCTTCACCACCGCCTCGATCGCCCACTGGATCATCGGGCGGTCGTAGATGGGCAGCAGGTGCTTGTTGGTGATCCGGGTGAGCGGATGCAGCCGCGACGCCGTCGCCGCCGGCGAGGACGACTCCCTTCACGGCCGACCACCCTAGCTGACAGGTCACATCGTCCCTGGTCAGGACCCGCTAAACTGGGAGGCCGTGACGGCCCGCGTCCGACGGCTCGGGACCGGTCGCTACGGTCCTCGACCAAGCGACGACAGAGGAGGAGAACGACCAATGACGCGAGAGGTCGAGCTCAGCGAGCAGGAGTGGCGGGAGCGGCTCAGCCCCGAGCAGTTCGAGGTCCTCCGCAAGAGCGCCACCGAGCCGGCGTGGTCGGGCAAGCTCCTCCACGTCGACTCCGACGGGGTGTTCCACTGCGCCGGGTGCGGGGCCGAGCTGTTCTCGACCGACAACAAGTTCGAGTCGGGATCGGGATGGCCGAGCTTCGACCGGGCCATGAAGGCCGGCACGGTCGAGGAGCACGTGGACCGGACTCTTCGGGATGGTGCGCACCGAGATCGTCTGTGCCCGCTGCGGCGGACACCTCGGCCACGTCTTCGACGACGGTCCGACCGAGACCGGGCAGCGCTACTGCGTGAACTCGCTTTCCCTCGAGTTCACGCCGGAGGCCGACCCGGACTGAACCGGCCGGTGTCGGGCTCAACCGACCACCCGGCGCTCGAGCAGGTCGAACACCGAGGCCAGCTCGATCGCGGCGACCAGGTCGCCGGCTCGCGACGAGGCCTGGTGGGCGAGCGCGAGCCGCCCGCAGGCCTCGAAGACCTCTTCTCTGGTGAACTCGACCACCGCCTCGGAAGCACAAGCTGCTGAGGCGCGGGCAGACGGGCTCGGCCCCGACGCCGACCGCTCGCGCGTGCAGGCCCGCTTCACCTCCGAGGCCGCCGAATCGGCGCACCGATCGGCGGCGCTCTCCGGGATCGGGTGCGTCGAGATCGGCTCCTCGCCGGGCTCGTCGGCCTCGGCACGCCCGGCGCTCGGTCCGCTGCACCTCGGCGGTCGCGAACCGCAGGCTCGGGCCCGAGATCGTCGGCCACCACCTCGACCTTCGAGCGGTGCTCGCCCTCCTCGGTCTCCCAGGTGCGGTGCTCGAGCCGTCCGGTGACCACCACCCGCGTGCCCTTGACGAGGCTGAGGGCGGCGTTCTCGGCCAGGTCGCGCCAGCACACCACGTCGAAGAACGAGGTCGACTCCTCCCACTCCTTGGTGGTGCGGTCCTGCCACCGTCGGTTCACCGCGACCCCGAGGGTCGTCGTCGCCTGACCATCGCGGGTGTAGCGGATCTCGGGCTCCCGGGTGAGGTTGCCGATGAGGGTGATCGTCGTGGTCATTGCGCTCCTGCGGGTCGATCGTCGGTCCAGGCGAGGGACCGGGCGCGGTGAGCTTGACCGATCGACCTGGCCCGGTACCTTGCCTCCGACCTGTCACGGCGGTCCGACCGGGCGGAGTGCCGGTCATCCGGGTGCGGGTTCGATCGCGGACACTGACCGTCGACATGAGCGATGCCCGCCGCGATCGCTCGTGTTACCCTTCGGCGGTTGGCGACCAGGGGAAACGCCGGTGAACGAGACCCGGACCATCACGACAAGCGACGGCGAGATGGGTGTCGTGGTGAGCCACCCCGACGGCGACGGCCCGTTCCCGGTCGTCCTCTTCTTCCACCACGGACCGGGTCTCGACGATGGCTCGAGGGAGGCGATCCAGACGATCGGCGACGCCGGCTATTACGTCATCGCCCCCGACCGCTACTACCGACACGGGTCGTTCCTCGTCTTCAACATGCGCGAGCTGATGTCGCCCCGACGCCGACCCGGGCCGCGCAGAGGTTCCGGGACATGTTCACCGGCACCACCGACGACCACGTCGAAGAGGACGTCACAGGCCATGCTCGAGTACGTGAAGACCGACCCGGCCGCCCGATCGGCACCGATGGGCTGCATCGGCTACTGCATCGGCGCCCGCTCGGTGCTCCGGACGATCGCCGCCCATCCCGACATCTTCAACGTCGGGATCGCGCTGCACCCGTCGTTCTGCGTCACCGAGGACGCCGACTCTCCGCACAAGGGCGTCGCCGATTTCACCGGCTACCTCTACGTGGGCATCGGTGGGGACGACCAGATGTCGTCAGCCGAGATCAACAAGCCGCTGATCGACGCGGTGACCAAGCTCGGCGACCGCGGCAACGTCGAGGTCCACGAGGGCGCCAACCACGGCTTCGCCGTGCCGGGGCCCGCGTTCCATGAAACCGCCGCGTCTCGCTCGTACGAGCAGGCGCTGGCATTGTTCGAAAAGGGGCTCGCCTGATAAGGTCGGAGTCGCACTGGCCATCAAGACGCTCGCCGATCAGTTCGAACCGCTCAACGAGATCTACAAGACGTTCACCGACGAGGCCGTCTTGGCACTGAAACGCGAGAAGCGGGCCCTGAGGGCCCGCTTCTCGCGTTCAGTGGTATCGCCGAGGATTACCCGGCGGCGACATCGCCCGCCATGGTCTGCAGCGTCGTGAAGAACAGCGCGAGAGAGCCACCAAGCGGTTGGATCGTCTGGATGTTGCCGTTCGCACCCTGCCCATCGATCCCGGCCGCGCCCGCCCTGGTTCAAGAAGGCGCCCAGGTATTGGCCCACGGTCCCCGGATTCTCGGTGAGGAGGAGCGGTGTCGGGGCGATCGCGGCCAGCGCACAGCCGGCCAGAGCGTCGGAGTAGAAGTCCCCGCGTGCGACCAGGATCTTGTTGCCCCAGCCGGTGCTCCAACCGAGTCCCGCGTGCAAGGTCGTCGACTGGAGCTCCAGGGTCGCGAGCTCCTGTGCGGTGTCGGTGGCGTCTTGACCGGCCACCCGGATCACCGAGATGCCCAGGCCCTGGATCGACGTCACATCACCGGTTGAGACGGCGAGCGGTCCGCCGAGCACGATCGCTTGTTTGATCCCCAAGGCCTGCAACGTGGTCACGGCCTGGGTCGACAGCGAGTTGGGATCGGTCAACACGACCGGGAACTGATTGGCGTACGCGAGCACGCTTGCTCCAGCCGCGTCTGGTAACTTGCCCCGGTGGCCACGATCGCGGTGCGGAGCGCCCCGGTGGCGCTGGGTGTGCTCGACTCGTTACCCGTCGTGTCGTTGTACTGGCCGGCGTAGGCACCCGACAAGTTGAACGAGTGCACGGCGCTCGATGTTGGGAAGTTCGCGATCTGCTGCGCGGTGTCATATTGGGTCTGGCCGGCCAGCGTTTGGACCACGTTGATGAAGCCGGTGGTGGCGCCTGCCGACGGTCCACCACAGTGGTAAGACGGTGTGGCGTCGACCTGACTGATCGTGTTCGCGCTGATCGCGAGGGTCCCACCAACGACGTACACCGACGTGATCCCCTCGTTTTCGAGTGCCGTCTGGGTCTCGCTGGACAGGGCGGCCGTCGGCGTCAGCAGGATGCCGGTGCCCAAGTACCCAGCCAGGTAGCTCGCCGCAAGAGCATCCGGGAAGGTTTGATCCGTCGCCAACACAACCGCGTGGTTCGTCGGACAACCTGCCGGGAACGGGAAGGCTGCCTTCATTTCGGCAATAGCCGTACCGTCGGCGTCGGCTCCGGCAATGGAGGTCATTACCGTGGGAGCAACATCGAGCGCCACCAGACCTGAAGAGATCCCGGTCGTATCGAGGGCGCAGCTCGTCGACCCGGTGGTCACCGTTACCGCGGCCGGCCCCGAAACAGCGCTCGAAGTAGTCACCGTCGCACCCGAGATTGTGTAGGTGGTGGCAGTCGTCGAAGACGTGGTGATGACTACCAGCATGGCACCGGACGGAAGAGTTGATGCGCCCACGACGGCCCCTGAACCAACGCCGGCGGTCGTCGTACCGGCGCCCGTGAAGGTGAATGCAGTCGGGGTTGCAGGTGAGGTGTCAGGCGCGATGCACAGGGAATGACTCACTGCCCCGGCCGTGGACTCGGTAACCACGATGTTACTGATCGTCCCGGTCCCGCCGCTATTCGTGACGATGACGGCCGGGCTGTTGGCGGTTGCCGTGGATGTGGGGGCGGTAACCGTGGCATTCGATGGCGGAGAGGTGACGCCGGCACTCGGGGTGAAGAAAGTGGTCGTGGTCGGCGTCGTGGTCGTTGACAAGATCCCCACGCCGACGTTGCCCGCGTCAGCGGTAGCGCCTGCGTTGTACTCGATCCCAGCCACCGTGACCGGGAACGGGCCTGTGCCGGCATTGTTGGTGAGGGTCAGCGTCAGAACGTCGCCGACGCCGGCGCACGTGCCAGGGTCAGATGCGGCGGTAGTAATGGAAACCACAAAGGTGGGTGCCCCCGAACCAGTAGCGGTGGCGGTAATCGGCCCCGCATTGTTGAATCCGATGAAGTCGGTCGAGCTGGTCGAGCAGTTGGTACTCGAGTGGGGCTGCACCTGAAGGGTGATGGTGTCGCCCGTCGTGACGGCACTTGGGATCGAGAAGAGGATATTCGACGCCGTTTGTGCGTTAACTCCGGTCGTCAACGGCGGCAGCGACGTCGGACTCACGGCGAAGCTTCCTAGACTGGTGACACCGTCGGTGGTAGCCGCAGCCGGAGTCACAAAGAGAAAGACACCGCCGGCCAATGCCAGCAACGTGGCGAATCCAGCGGCGGCAATGCTACGAAAACGGAAATGCCTGGGCCGGAGTTTCAATGGGGAGCCTCCTTGGATGGGGATTGCGTGGAGCCGTCCCGCAGCCGACAACGGCGGCCCGTCACTCGGCCTACCCGGAACAACTCCGCCCAAAACGCTACGACCTCAGCCGGTCGTCTTCGTGGATGGTCCCGACCGCGTGGTTATTCGGTACTCGGCCACTGACAGTGGTCAAAGAAGGATTCAGACGTCGAGGAAGCGACGGATGGCGATCGCCGAGCCGACCGAGCCGATGAGCACGCCGATGACGATCACGACGGCGTCGGTGCCGAAGAGCTCCCAGCCCGACAGCCGCATCTGGGACAGCACCGAGCCGGGATCGTTGGGATTGGCCAGGCTGTTCGAGCAGCTCGTGCAGGCCGAACACGACCGACGCGGCCACGCAGCGAGCCGATCAGCCCCTGGATCAGGCCCTCGGACATGAACGGCAGCCGGATGAACCAGTTGGTCGCCCCGACCAGCTTCATGACCGACACCTCGCGTCGGCGGGCGAAGATCGCCATGCGGATCGTGTTCAGGATCAGCACGCCGGCCGAGAGCAACAGCACCAGCGCGACCGCCACGAACACCCACTGCAGGACGGTGATCGTCTCCTCCATCGTGTGGATCTCTGGGAGCGGCGCGGTCACCTTGAGCACCCCGGGCTGTCCCGAGAACCGGTCGATCACCGCCTGGGCCTCTTGGGGCTGGTTGGGGGTGCAGCGGTAGGAGGCCGGCGTGGTCTTCGCGGTGAGCGCCGAGAACTCCGAGGGCGGCAGCAGCTTCCCGGCCTCGTGGTAGTCGTCGAGTTGGGTGCGGTAGCCACAGGCGTGCACATAGGGGAGCTGGGTCAGCTCACTCTTGACCGCCGACGCCTCCGAGACGCTCGAGGTGGGTCTCATCCAGACCGTGACCTGGGTCCCCCGCTGCCAATCGACCTCGGCGTTGGCCGCGCCCTGCTTGAGCAGCAGGGCCGCACCGACCAGGGCGAGCGAGACCGCCACCGTGAGGACGGCCGCGATCGTCATCAGGCGGTTTCGCCACAGGTTGGTCGCCGTCTCCCTGGCGATGTAGTCGGCAGAAAGGGGCACTTCAGGATGTCCGGCGGGCCGCTACTTCTGTCCTCGGCACCGAACCGGTACCGGCATCGATGCCGTAGACGCCGCGGGCCTGGTCGCGGACGACGGTGCCCATGTCGAGCTCGACGACTCGGCGGCGCATCCAGTCGACGAGCGCCGCGTCGTGGGTTGCGATCACGACCGTCGTGCCGGTCCGGTTGATCCGGTCAAGGAGGCGCATGATGCCCTGGCTGGTCGCGGGGTCGAGGTTCCCGGTCGGCTCGTCGGCTAAGAGGATGAGCGGCCGGTTGACGAAGGCGCGGGCGATCGCGACCCGCTGCTGCTCACCACCGGAGAGCTCGCTCGGCAGGTTGTCGCGCTTGTTGGCCAACCCAACCAGCTCGAGCACCTGGGGCACCTGGGTCTGCACGACATTCTTGGGTCGCCCGATGACTTCGAGCGCGAATGCGATGTTCTGGAAGACGGTCTTGTTGGGAAGAAGTCGAAAGTCTTGGAAGACACAGCCAACGTTGCGGCGAAGGTAGGGGACCCGCCACTTGGGCATGTGGATGATTTCGCGGCCGGCGACCCAGATCCGGCCCCGGTCGGGGAGCTCTTCACGGAGCAGCATCCGGATGCACGTGGTCTTCCCCGAACCCGACGGGCCGACCAAGAACACGAACTCGCCCTTTTGAATGTCGAGGGAGACGTTCCGAACGGCAACCGTGCCGTTCTTGTAGACCTTGGTGACGTTGTCGAAGCGGATCATGGGAGTGAGGTCACGATCGGGGCTGTCGCGTTGGGTGCCCTGAGCGGGTCACCGAACACCGGGGACGGTCGAGAAGGCATCGGACCGGCACAAGCCTATCGAGTCGGAGTCACCAACGTGGAGCAGTGAGGCACACACACCGGGCAGAACCCCCAACCGCCGGCTGGCCCACGGACGACCGGCCGTCTCTTCGTCACGACGCTGACCTGCTCTTTCTCGGCCAGGCAACCGGCGTTGTCGTCCGAACCGGGAGCGTTTGGCGATCGAGCGGCATACCTCAGTGTTGAAGGACGTGCGGCCATCCGTCACGCGATCGCAATCGGCGACCCCGACTTGGAACCACGCGCGGGTGCGCCCTCATCACCTCTCGGTACCACGCGTCCATCTGCTCCAACTGGTCGTCACCGACACCGAGCGCGCGGACGACCGGGATCCCGGCCTCTGCGACCAGGTCCGGCCAGTCGAGGCGGCAGGTCGACTTCGTCGATGACGTGCACGAGGTCCGGCTCGATCCGCGCCAAGACGGTCCGAAGAACCTCGTGGCAGGGCTCTTGGGGTTGCGCGCAGCCGAGGGTTCGGGCACCGGTCGGGTCACCGGAACGGCGAAGCGGGTGAACCACTCACCCGGCACGCGCGACTCACGCACGTGGCGCCAATCGGTCACCGAGAGATCGGCGCTGACGACCACCGTCTTCCACCCGCGGGCGCCGGCACTCTTGGCGTGCTCGTACGCGACCAGGGGGGCGCCGCTCGACTCGACCGGTG
This sequence comes from uncultured Acidimicrobiaceae bacterium, assembly GCA_963804255.1. GTDB lineage: Bacteria > Actinomycetota > Acidimicrobiia > Acidimicrobiales > RAAP-2 > Palsa-461. The sequence goes on from CAWDPK010000006.1 coordinate 1,103,603, forward strand.
GGAGTGCGTGCACGAGGTAGAGCACGTGCAGCGGGCCCAACAAGCCGTCCTCGGGCCGCATCACCGCGAGACGCTACCGCGCGACGTGCCGGTGATGGCCAGCTGGACGATCGCGGCCCCGGTGGTGGGGGTTATGCGCCGGCGCGACGCCGGCGCAGCTCGGCCTCGATGAACGCGTCGATGTCGCCGTCGAGGACCGCTTCGACGTTGCCCGTCTCCACGCGGGTGCGGACGTCCTTCACCAGCTGGAACGGGGCGAGCGTGTACGACCGGATCTGGCTCCCCCAGGCGTTCTCTATCCGCTCCCCTCCGAGCGAGTCGATCTCGGCCTGGCGCTCCTCGCGGCTGCGCTGGGCCAGCTTGGCCGCGAGGATCTGCATGGCCCGAGCCTTGTTCTGGTGCTGGCTCCGCTCGTTCTGGCACGACACCACGATCCCGGTCGGAAGGTGGGTGAGCCGGACCGCCGAGTCGGTCTTGTTGACGTGCTGGCCGCCTGCTCCCGACGAGCGGTAGGTGTCGATCCGGAGGTCCTTCTCGTCGATCTCGACCTCGTCGGAGAGCTCCTCTAGGAACGGGATCACGTCGAGGGAGGCGAAGCTGGTCTGGCGCCGACTCTGGGAGTCGAACGGCGAGATCCGGACCAGCCGGTGCACTCCCCGCTCGGCCGACAGGAGCCCGAAGGCGAACCGTCCCCGGACGATGAAGGTGGCCGAGAGCAGCCCGGCCTCCTTCCCCTCGGTGACCTCGTCGATCTCGATGCTGAAGCCGCGTCGCTCGGCCCAGCGGGTGTACATGCGCAGCAGCATCTCGGTCCAGTCCTGGGCGTCGGTGCCCACCGGCGCCGGCGTGCACCTCGGCCACCGCGTCGCGGTCGTCGTACTCGCCCGAGAGGAGCGACTGGAGCTCGAGGCGAGCCGACCCGGGTCTCGAGATCGTCGATAGCCTGCTCGAGCTCCTTGGCCAGCCCCTCGTCGGGCGATCCGTCCGGACTCGGCCTCCTCGACCAGCTCGTCGAGCACCCGGGCGTCGTCGAGGCTGGCGGCCAGCTCGTCGAACCGGTCCAGGTCGTCGGCGACCCGGCCGAGCTCGGTCGTGACCGCACGGGCCCGGTCGGGGTCGTCCCAGAGGTCCGGACGCGCGGCCTCGGCCTCGAGCTCGGCCCGGCGGCGGCGGCGGCGTGTCGATGTCGAGGTAGCCCTCGGCCTCGTCGATCCGGCCGCTCAGCGCCGTCGAGCTCGCCGGTGAAGTCACGATGCTCCCCGCCCCCGGCGGCCTCAGGCGGCGCCATGGCAGAGCTTGAACTTCTTCCCGCTCCCGCACCAGCACGGCTCGTTGCGGCCGATCTTCTCGTGCGGCGCCTTCACCGTCGGCACCAGGGTCTGCTCGTCGCCGGTCGGGGGCTGGGCCGCCCGCCGGTTGGCGCCGTTGCCCGCGGGGGGGCCTCCGGCCGCGAGCGGCTCCATCGTGGGGTCGATCGCCGGCGCCCCGCTCGGCCAGCAACGCCGGCGCCAGGGCCAGCGTGCCGGTGACCGGGTCGTCGGCGGCCTCGTAGACGGCCCGGGCGAGGTCGGGCTCGACGGCCGGGTTCACGATCGCCTCGACGTGGAGCACGTAGCGCAGGTAGTCGTCGTCGATCGCGTCCATCAGCTGGCCGAACATCGAGAACCCCTCGCGCTGCCAGGCCACCAGCGGGTCCTGCTGACCCATCGCCCGCAGGTTGATGCCCTCGCGCAGGTAGTCCATCTCGGCCAGGTGGTCGCGCCAGCGCTGGTCGATGATCTGGAGCATCACGTCGCGCTCGATCTGGCGGGCCGTCTCCTCGCCGTCGGGCATCTCCGCCGAGCGGGTCTCGTAGTACTCGAGGGCCTCGGTGACCAGGCTCTCGATGATCTGGGCGACGTTGGTCGCCTCGGCCAGGTCGTCCGTGGTGAACTGGGTCGGGTAGTACTGCGTCACCTCGGCCACCAGGTGCTCGAGGTCCCACTCCTCGGAGTAGTCGCTCGGGCACGACGCCTGCACGAGCGACTCGATGGTCTCCTCGAGCAGCTCCACCGTCCGGTCGTGGAGGTCCTCGCCCTCGAGGATCGCCGAGCCGGTGCGCGTAGATCACCTTGCGCTGCTCGTTCATCACCTCGTCGTACTTCAAGACGTCCTTGCGGATCTCCGAGTTGCGACCCTCGACCGTGTTCTGGGCCCGCTCGATCGCCTTGGTGACCATCTTGGCCTCGATGGGCACGTCCTCGGGCAGGGCCTTGGACATGACCCAGCTCATCGCCCCGGTCGCGAACAGCCGCATCAGGTCGTCCTCGAGGCTGAGGAAGAAGCGGCTCTCGCCGGGGTCACCCTGACGGCCCGAGCGCCCCCGGAGCTGGTTGTCGATCCGTCGGCTCTCGTGGCGCTCGCTGCCGAGCACGTAGAGCCCGCCGAGCTCGCGGACCTTCTCGCCCTCGCTCTTGCAGCGGCTCGTCGAGCTCCTCCGAGACCTTGGCCAGCTCGGCGGCCCCCTCGTCGGTCTCGAGGTCGACGCCCCGGGCGACGACCTCGTGGCGGGCCAGGAGCTCGGGGTTCCCGCCCAGGATGATGTCGACGCCTCGGCCGGCCATGTTGGTGGCGACGGTCACCGCCGCCGAGCCGGCCGGCCTGGGCGACCACCTCGGCCTCCCGGAAGTGCTGCTTGGCGTTGAGCACCTCGTGCTTGACCCCGCGCTGGGACGAGCAGGCGGGACAGGAGCTCGGACTTGGCCACCGACGCCGTGCCGACCAGGACCGGCTGGCCACGCTCGCTGCGCTCGACGATGTCGTCGACGACGGCCGCGAACTTGGCCGCCTCGCTCTTGAAGACGAGGTCCGGCTCGTCGGCCCGCACGAGCGGCAGGTTGGTCGGGATGGGGACCACCGGCAGCGAGTAGGTGCTGGCGAACTCGCTCGCCTCGGTCTCGGCGGTCCCGGTCATCCCGGCGAGCTTCTCGTAGAGGCGGAAGAAGTTCTGGAGGGTCACCGTCGCCCAGGTGTGGTTCTCCTCTTTGATCCGGACCCGCTCCTTGGCCTCGACCGCCTGGTGCAGCCCGTCCGACCACCGCCGGCCCTCGAGGGTGCGGCCGGTGAACTCGTCGACGATCTTCACCTCGCCCTGGTCGACGAGGTAGTCCTTGTCCCGGTGGTAGAGCTCCTTGGCCCGCAGCGCCTGGGTCAGCTGGTGGACGTAGTTGATCGCGACCGCGTCGTAGAGGTTGGCGATGCCGATCGCTCGCTCGACCTTCTCGATGCCCGCCTCGAGCGGGACGACGATCTTCTTCTCCTCGTCGACCTCGTAGTCGTCGTCGCGGGTGAGCGTGCGGACGACGCTGGCGAACTGGTAGTAGAGCTTGGCCGCCTCGTCGGCCGGGCCCGAGATGATGAGCGGGGTCCGGGCCTCGTCGATCAGGATCGAGTCGACCTCGTCGACGATGGCGTAGACGTGGCCCCGCTGGACCATGGTCTCGCTTGGAGCGGGCCATGTTGTCGCGCAGGTAGTCGAACCCGAACTCGGTGTTGGTGCCGTAGGTGACGTCGGCGTCGTAGGCGGCCCGCTTCTCGTCGGGGTCCTCGATGTCGGGGCCGACCCGGCCGACGGTCAGCCCGAGCCACCGGTGCAGCCGGCCCATCCAGTCGGCGTCACGGGTGGCCAGGTAGTCGTTCACGGTGACGACGTGCACGCCCTGGCCCGCCAGGGCGTTCAGGTACACCGGCATGGTCGAGACCAGGGTCTTGCCCTCGCCGGTCTTCATCTCGGCGATCCACCCGAAGTGCAGCGCCATCCCGCCCATCAGCTGGACGTCGAAGGGGCGCTGGCCGAGCACCCGCCACGCCGCCCTCCCGGACCACCGCGAAGGCCTCGATCAAGCAGGTCGTCGAGCGTCTCGCCCTGGTCGAGCCGCTCCTTGAACTCGACGGTCTTGTGCCGGAGCGCCTCGTCGTCGAGGGCCTCCATCTCGTCTTCGAGCGCGTTGATCATGGGGACGAGCTCGGCCAGGCGCCGGACCTTCTTGCCCTCGCCGGCCCGGAGGACCTTGGTGAACACGCTCATGTCTGTGGCGATCCTACCGGTGGCTTCTCGTCGGACCCGTGCGTAGCCGGCACGGGTTGTGGTCGGGCTGCGTGCGGCTGACCTGGTCTTTGACCCCACACTCGCCTGCTGCAGGGGTGACGGCCCCGGCGTCGGCGGTCGGTTGACCCTTCGACGCCGGATACGGCTCGCATCGCCCCGTCTCCGTGACCCCCCGAGGGTCGGGGAGGACGGGCAGGACTTACGTCTAAATCGCACCATGCTCAGCAACCACAAGTTGCCTTACGTGGGTCGTTTCGCCTGCGACTGGCCTCGACTTTCAACCACAGACCCGCACGCAGCCCGCCTCAATGTTACGCCGAGTTTCCCACGGGCCCACAAGGTCGGCCGAGGTGAACAGGGCCTCGATCGCCCGGCCGGCCAGTCCCGCTCGGGGCCCCGGCGGCCCGCCACCAGGTCCGAGGCCGGCCCGTTGCCTCACGAACGCCGCCTGGTGCCGCTCGGCCAGGCCCGCCGGAGGAAGATGGCCGACCAGACCGCCACGAGTCGGGCCCCGAGACCGAGCGCGGCCAGCGGCAGAAGGACCCGGCGGGGGCCCGAGGTGGTGCGGGACGCGAAGCGCAGAGCGGAGCGGTGGTGGGCGAGGGCCATCCGGTAGGGATGGCGACGGCGTGAGACCCCCTCGTGGTGGGTGACCACCGCGGCCGGCTCGAACCCGACCTTCCAGCCCGCCCGTCCGACCCGCCAGCACAGGTCCATGTCCTCGGCGAACATGAAGTAGCCCTCGTCGAATCCACCGACGCTCGTCGAAGACGCTGCGTCGGGCCAGGAAGCACGCGCCGGAGACCCAGTCGACCTCGGTGGGTCGCTCGGGAAGCTCCGGGGTCCGGTATCGCCGGGTGAACGAGTTGCTCGGGAACACCACGCCGAGCAACGCGTGGCCGGCCGCCACCCACGGGGCCGGGAACCGCCGCGCCGAGGGGTAGGGCACGCCCGTCCGGTGTGAGGATCCGCGGGCCGACGATCGCCCAGTCGGGATGGTCGTCGAGGGCCGAGGCGAGGCGGTCCAGCGCACCGGGGTGCACCACCAGGTCGGGATTGCACACGACGACGTGCTCAGCACGCTCGATCGCCGCCAACCCCCGGTTGGCGCCGGCGCCGTAGCCGAGGTTGCGACCGGTGGCGAGCAGCGGGGTCTTCTCGAGCCCATGGGCGTCCAGGGTCGCCCGGCGCCGCGTCGGCATCACCGTTCTCCACCACGATCAGCTCGGCGACACCCTCGTCGATCGAGGGAGCGCACGCAGTCGGCGAGGAAGGGTCCGGCGTCGTAGTCGACGACGACGGCGCTCGGCGGCGCTCACCTCGGGGTCACGCGTCTGCAGCGCAGCGCTACGAGGCGCGCCAAGCCCGTCGCGCCACGGCGGCATCGCCTGGTAGCCGGCCGCCTCGAACGCCGAGTTGTCGAGCACCGAGTAGGCCGGGCGGGCGGCCGGGCGGGGCGGCGTCGAGCTCCGCCGGTCGAGATCGAGCACGACCCGTTCGGGATCGCCGCCCGCCAAGGCGAGCGTCTCACGAGCCAGTTCGAACCGGCTGGCGTCGCCGTGGTTGGTCACGTGGAAGCACCCCGGCCGCCGGTCCAGGGCCAGGGCGACCACGGCCGGCGCCAGATCGGCGGTGAAGGTCGGCGAACCGCGCTGGTCGTCGACGAAGCGGAGCTCTCCGGGCCGTCGGCCGAGCTCGAGCACGGTGCGCACGAAGTTGGCCCCGTGCGCCCCGCACACCCACGACGTCCGGACGATGGTCGCCCCCGCCGGACACGCCCGCTCACCGGCCAGCTTGGTCGCCCCGTAGACCGAGATCGGGTTGGTCTCGTCGGATCTCGCGGTACGGCCGCGACGCCACGCCCGTCGAACACGTAGTCGGTGGAGACGTACACCAGGTGCGCACCGACCCGTTCGGCGGCATCGGCCACGTTGGCGCGTCCCGATCGCGTTCACCGCGTGGGCCCGCTGCGGGTCCTCTTCGCAGAGGTCGACGTTGGTGAGCGCGGCGGCGTGGATGACGACGTCCGGGCGGAGGCGATCCAATCAGTCCGTCGACCGCCACCGGGTCCTCGACGGCCAGCGCACCATGATCGGCCGCGGTCACCTCGATCGAAGCGTCGACGGCCCAACGACGGCGACCACATCGCGGCCCAGCTGGCCGGCCGCACCGGTCACGAGCACCCTCATAGCTGCGGCGCGCCCGGGTCGGACTGGCGTCGACTCGCTCACCGAGGACCGGGACCGCCGTCGGCCCAGGCGTGCTCGTCGACCTCGGCCGCGGCCAGCAGCGGCTCCCACCACGACCGGTGGGCGCCGTACCAGGCGACCGTGTCGGCGATGCCCTGCTCGAGCGGCGACCTCGGGCGCCCACCCGAGCTCGCGGCGGAGCTTGGACGAGTCGAGCAGGTACCGGGTGTCGTGGCCGGGCCGGTCCGGGACGATCTGCTTCAGCGAGCGGGGCTTGCCCAGCGCGTCGAGCACCAGGTCGGCCATCTGCTCGATGGTCGCCTCGACCCCGCTTCCGACGAGGTAGGTCTCACCGATCCGACCGCCGAGCAGCACCGCCTCGATGGCCCGACAGTGGTCCGAGACGTGCAGCCACTCGCGTTGGTGGTGGAGCGACGAGTACAGCGGCAGCGGACGGTCGTCGAGCGCCCGCGTGGCGCAGAGCGCGACGAGCTTCTCGGGGAACTGGTATGGGCCGTAGTTGTTGGCGCAGTTGGTGATGGTGACGGGCACGCTCGAAGGTCTCGACGTACGCCCGGACGGCGTGGTCGGCCCCCGCCTTCGACGCGCTGTAGGGCGTGCGGGGCCGGTACGGACTGTCCTCGGTGAACGCACCCTTCGTCGTCGAGGGCCATCTCGCCGTAGACCTCACACGTCGAGATGTGATGGAAGCGCGCCCGACGCCGTGTCGGCGCGCCGCCTCGAGGACGGTCTGGGTCCCGATGACGTTGGTGCGGAAGAAGAGTCCCGGGTCGAGCGCGGCCCGGCTGTTGTGGGACTCCGCCGCGAAGTGCACCACGACGTCGATGCGCTGCTCACGCAGGGTCGCCGCCGACGGTGTCGAGGTCGTCGATGTCGCCGTGGACGAAGTCGATCGCACCCTCGAGTCGGCCAGGTTGGCCCGGTTCCCGGCGTAGGTGAGGGCGTCGTAGACGACCACGTGGTCACTCGGGTGCTCGCGGACCCAGTGGTGGACGAAGTTCGACCCGATGAACCCCGCCCCTCCGGTGACAAGGAGCCGCATAGAACGGCCAGCCTACCCGGGCCGATTCCCGCCCCCGAGGGGGCCGTGCCAGCCCGTTAGCGCAGGTGAACGACGTCGGCCGCCGAGACGACGCGCCGGCCGCCGTCGGTGTCCACCACCAGGTGGCCCATCTCGTCGAGCGCCGACCGCGGTGCCCGAGAAGGACTCCTCGCCCAGCTCCACCCGCACCGGTCGACCGATGGTGACGGTGCGGCGACTCGAGCTCTCGATCAACACGACCCTGCCTTGGGCGTCGTCGAGCATCGGGCGCCGGGCCTCGACGGCCTCCAGGAGCGCCTCGAGGAGCCCCTCGCGATCGACCCGTCGGCCGGCCAGTGCGTCGAGGCAGGTCGCGTTGAACTCGGTCGCGTCGCGGCCCGGCATCGGCCAGCGGACGTTGATGCCGATGCCGACGACCACCGCCAGCTCGGCGGTCCCGACCCCGCGTGTCTCGGAGAGCACGCCGGCCACCTTGGCCCCGTCGACGACCAGGTCGTTCGGCCATTTCACTCCGGCCTCGACCCCGGCGGTCACGTCGATCGCGTCCCGGGTGGCCAGGGTGCCGAGCGCGGCGACCGAGAAGAGGTCGTGCGCCTCGAGCCGGGGCCGGAAGAGCAGCGAGGTCAATAGGCCCGAACCGGGGGCCGACTCCCAACGCCGCCCGAGGCGCCCCCGGCCGGCCGATTGGCGGTCGGCCACGACGACGGTGCCCTCGGGGAGGCCGGACTCGGCGGCCTCGAGCAGCCAGGTGTTGGTGGAGCCCAGTTCGCTGAACCACCGGACGTCGGTGAAGGTGCGAGGTCTGGGTTCGGTCATCGAATGGTCCGGTTGGCCATGACCAGTGGTCCTCCTGCGGGCAGGAGCCACATGGCGACCACCCGGCGCGCCGTGCCAGTGTATTTGCGGGGATCGACCAGGTCGTGGCGGCTGCCGTGCGCTCCCCGGTCGCCGTGCTGCCAAGAGGAACAAGGTGCTCAACAAGGTACTGATCGCCAACCGGGGCGAGATCGCCGTACGGATCATGCGGACCTGTCGCGAGCTGGGTGTCGAAACGGTCGCCGTGTACTCGGAGCTCGACCGGGACGCGCTGCACGTGCGGATGGCCGACGAGGCCTACGCGCTGGGCGGCCAGACCTCTGCGGAGAGCTACCTGAACACCGACGCGATCCTGGCCGCGATCGACAAGAGCGGTGCCGACGCCGTCCACCCCGGCTACGGGTTCTTCTCTGAGAACGCCGACTTCGCACGGTCGATCGTGGCCAAGGGGGTCACCTTCGTCGGCCCCCCGCCCGAGGCGATCGAGATCATGGGAGACAAGATCAGCGCGCGGCTGGCCGCCGAGCGGGCCGAGGTGGCCGGCGTCCCCGGCCGCTCCGAGGCGGTCACCGACAGTCGAGCAGATCCTGGCGTTCGGCGCAGAGTTCGGATGGCCGGTCGCCGTCAAGGCCGCCTACGGCGGCGGCGGCCGGGGCATGAAGGTGGTCGCCCGACCCGACCAGGCCCCCGACGACGATGGCCTCGGCCCAACGAGAGGCCCAGGCCTCGTTCGGCCGCAGCGAGATCTACCTCGAGCGCTACCTGGAGTGGCCCCGGCACATCGAGATGCAGGTGCTGGCGGACGGCCACGGCACCACGCTGCTGGCTGGGTGAGCGGGACTGCTCGTGCCAGCGCCGCCACCAGAAGCTGATCGAGGAGTGCCCGGCCCCCGACTTCCCCGACGCGATCCGGGTCGCCATGGGCGAGGCCGCGGTCAAGGTGGCCCGCGCGTGCGGCTACACCAACGCCGGCACCGTCGAGTTCTTGTACCAGGATGGCGCGTTCTACTTCCTGGAGATGAACACCCGTCTCCAGGTCGAGCACCCGATCACCGAGCTCGTCACCGGACTCGACCTGGTGGCCTGGCAGCTCAAGATCGCGAGCGGCGAGGCGCTCACCTTCGGCCAGGACGAGGTCCGCCACCACGGCCACGCCATCGAGGTTCGGCTGAACGCCGAAGACCCCGCCGGGGGTCGCTTCCTCCCCTCGCCGGGCACGATCGTCCGGTTCGACGCGCCCGGTGGCCCCGGAGTGCGTTTCGACACCGGATACGAGGCCGGCGACACGGTGAGCCAGCACTACGACAACCTGATGGCCAAGCTGTCGGTGTGGGGCGAAGACCGCGAGGCGGCCCGGCGGCGGATGCTGCGCGCGCTCGAAGAGACCCGCATCGAGGGGGTCGCCAGCACGATCCCGGCCGACGTCGCGATCCTGAGCCACCCCGACTTCGTCGAGGCCAAGCACTCGACCCGGTGGGTCGAGGACCGGCTCGACCTCTCGGACGTCTCGAGTCCGGCCGCCCTCGGGGAGCCCGAGCCGCCCGACTCCGACAAGGTCCTTCGCGAGGTCGACCGCCGAGGTCGACGGCCGCCACTACCGGGTGAAGCTGTGGGTGCCGACGTCGGGACCCGGTCCCCGGGGCCCCTCGGCATCCAACCGCTCGCCCCGGCGTGCCCACGAGCGCCCCCGCGGCAAGCGGGACCGGAAAGGTGACCGTGCCCATGCAGGGGACCATCGTGCGGGTGCTGGTCGCACCGGGCGACACGGTGGAGATCGGCCAGACCATCTGCGTGCTCGAGGCCATGAAGATGGAGAACGCCATCGGTGCCGACAAGGCCGGTACGGTCGAAGAGGTGCGGGTGAGCGAGGGCGACTCGGTGGGCGGCGGCGACGTGGTCGCCGTCATCGAGTAGACCTCAACCGGTGGGTTCGGTGGCAGTCCAGGAAGCCAAGGATCGGGGCAAGGACGCCCTGGAACGCCGGCTGGGTGATCTGGTCGAGCTGAGCCACGCCATCCACGCCCGACCCGAGACGGCGTTCGAGGAGCATTACGCCGCCGGACGTCTGGCCGAGATCCTGAGCGACAACGGCATGCGCGTCGAGTCGGGCGATCTGCGACCTGCCCACCGCGTTCAGCGCCCGTGCCGGTGACGGTCCGCTCGTCGTCGCGCTGTGCGCCGAGTACGACGCCCTGCCCGGCGTCGGCCACGCCTGCGGACACAACATCATCGCGGCCTCCTCGGTCGGTGCCGCGGTCGCGCTCGGCGCGGTCGCCGACGACCTCGGGCTCACCGTGCTGGTGCTCGGCACGCCGGCCGAGGAGGGCGGCGGCGGCAAGGTGATCATGCTCGAGCGGGGCGCGTTCGCCGACGCGCACATGGCGATGATGGTGCACCCCTGGCCCGACCGAGCGGCTGACCGCGGCCTGCCTGGCCGTGTCGCACTTCGACGTCCACTACCAGCGGAAAGGAGGCCCACGCGGCCGCCTCCCCCTACGAGGGCGTCAACGCCGGCGACGCCATGGCGATCGCCCAGGTGGCCATCGGGCTTGTTGCGCCAGCAGTTCCGACCCGGCGACCAGGTGCACGGGATCGTGCTCGACGGCGGCCAGGCCGCCAACATCATCCCGGCCCAGGTGAGCGGGCGGTTCATGTGCCGCGCCCGCACCCTCGACGAGCTCGAGGTGCTCGAGCCGAAGGTGCGGCGGTGCTTCGAGGCCGGCGCGCTGGCCACCGGGACCACGCTCTCGTTCGACAGCCTGTCCCCCATCTACTCGCACATGGAGGTCGACCCCGAGCTGCTGGCCTGCTACCGGGCCAACGCCGAGGCCCTGGGGCGTCGCTTTGCGGCCGACGACGCCGGCGAGGTCCTGCCGACGGTCTCGACCGACATGGCCAACGTCTCTCTGGCGCTGCCGACGATCCACCCGCTGATCGCGATCGAGTCGAACGGCTCGGTCAACCACCAACCGGAGTTCGCCTCCGCGTGCGTCACCCCTTCGGCCGACGCGGCGGTGCACGACGGCGCGGTGGCGCTGGCGTGGACGGCCATCGACGCGGCGTCGAACCCCGCGTTGCGTGACCGGCTGCTGGCCCGGTCCTCCTGAACGACCTGCTCAGACGGGTTCGTAGGCGCCGAACTCGGCGCGCAGCACGTCGGACACCTCGCCGAGGGTCGCCATCGCGGCCAGGGCCTCTTTCATCGGGACCAGCAGGTTCTGCGATCCCCGGCGGCCGCCGCGACGTCGCCCAGGGCCGCGTCGACCGCCGACTGGTCGCGCTCGGCCCGGACCCGCCTGGTCCGCTCGACCTGGGACCGCTGGAGCTCGACGTCGATCGGGAAGACCTCGGCCGGCTCGTGCAGCTCGTCGACGAAACGGTTCACCCCGACCACGACCTTCTCGCCGTCCTCGACCGCCTTGGCGTCGGCGTAGGCGGCCTGCTCGATCTCGTCCTGCATGAAGCGGGCCTCGATGGCCGCCACCGCGCCGCCCAGCCGGTCGATCCGCTCGAGGTACTCGAGTGGCGGCCCGCTCGACCTCGTCGGTCAGGGACTCGACGTAGTAGGAACCGGCCAGCGGGTCGACCGTGTCGGCGATCCCCGACTCGTAGCCGATGACCTGCTGGGTTCGCAGCGCGATCTTGGCCGCCCGCTCGGTGGGCAGGCCGAGCGCCTCGTCGAAGCCGTTGGTGTGGAGGCTCTGGGTCCCGCCGAGCGCCGCGCCGAGCGCCTGGATCGAGACCCGCACGATGTTGTTCTCGGGCTGCTGCGCGGTCAGGGTGGAGCCCCCGGTCTGGGTGTGGAAGCGGAGCATCTTGGAGCGGGGATCCTTGGCCCCGAATCGCTCGGTCATGATCCGCGCCCACATGCGCCGGGCCGCCCGGAACTTGGCGACCTCCTCGAACAGGTTGTTGTGGGCGTTCCAGAAGAACGACAGCCGGGGCGCGAACGCGTCGACCTCCAGGCCGGCCGCGATGGCCGCCTCCACGTAGGCGATCCCGTTGGCCAGCGTGAACGCGAGCTCCTGGACCGCCGTCGACCCGGCCTCGCGGATGTGGTAGCCCGAGATCGAGATCGTGTTCCAGTTGGGCAGGTGCTCGGCGCAGTAGGTGAAGGTGTCGGTGATCAGCCGCATCGACGGCCGGGGCGGGTAGATGTAGGTGCCCCGGGCGACGTACTCCTTCAAGATGTCGTTCTGGATGGTCCCGCCGAGCTGGTCACCGGGGACGCCCTGCTCCTCGGCCACCAGCTGGTAGAGGAGCAGCAGGATCGCCGCGGTCGAGTTGATGGTCATCGAGGTGGTGACCTTGTCGAGCGGCAGGTCGGCCAGGAGCAGCCGCATGTCGGCCAGCGAGTCGATGGCCACGCCGACCTTGCCCACCTCGCCCTCGGACTCAGCGTGGTCCGAGTCGTAACCCATCTGGGTGGGCAGGTCGAAGGCGCACGACAGGCCGGTCTGGCCGGCCGCGAGCAGGAACTTGAAGCGCTGGTTGGTCGACTCGGCGGTCCCGAACCCGGCGTACTGGCGCATGGTCCACAGGCGGCCCCGGTACATGTCGGGCTGGATGCCCCGGGTGTACGGCTCCTGGCCCGGGTCGCCGAGCGCGGTCGCGGGGTCCCAGCCCTCGAGGTCCGCCGCCCCGTAGACCGGGCGGATCTCGATGCCCGAGTCGGTCTGCGCTCGGTGCGGTCGTTGCTCTCCGGGCTCACCCGCTCAGGTTATGCCCCCCGACCGGGGGGAGCCCTCGCGTCGGGTGGGGCATGCACAGCTCGTCGTACTCGGCGATCACGATCTGCCCGGCGTCGGGCCCGCAGGCCGGGCAGTGCGGGTCGCGCCGCACCTTGAAGGTCCGGAAGGTCTCCTCGAGGGCGTCGAACGCGAGCAGCCGGCCGACCAGCGGGTCGCCCAGGCCGAGCAGCATCTTGATGGCCTCGAGCGCCTGGATCGATCCGACGATCCCGGGCAGCACGCCGAAGACGCCCGCCTCGGCGCACGACGGGGCCAGCTCGGCCGGCGGCGGCTCGGGGATCAGGCAGCGGTAGCAGGGCCCGTTGTAGGGGTCGAACACGGTGACCTGGCCCTCGAAGCGGAAGATCGAGCCGTGCACGACCGGGATGCGCTTCAGGAGCGACGCGTCGTTCACGAGGTAGCGGGTCGGGAAGTTGTCGGTCCCGTCGACGATGATGTCGTAGCCGTCGATGATGTCCAGGACGTTGTCGGCACCCAGGCGGACGTCGTAGGTCGAGACGTTCACGTCGGGGTTGATGGCGGTGAGCGTCTTCTTGGCCGAGTCGACCTTGCGCTCACCGATCCGGTCCATGTTGTGCAGGATCTGGCGCTGCAGGTTGGAGGCGTCGACCACGTCCATGTCGATGATGCCGAGCGTGCCGACACCGGCCGCGGCCAGGTAGAGCGCGGCCGGGCGAGCCCAGTCCCCCGGCCCCGAGCAGGAGCACCTTGGCGTCGAGGAGCTTCTGCTGACCGACCTCGCCGACCTCGGGAAGCAGCAGGTGGCGCTGGTAGCGGTTGCGCTGGTCGGCCGTGAGCGTCTGGGGCGCCGACCACGGGTCGCCCCTCGTCCTTCCAGCGGTTGAACCCGCCGATGAGCGACACCACGTCGGTGTAGCCGAGCTCGCCCATGGTCTGGGCGGCGAAGGCCGAGCGGACCCCACCGGCGCAGTAGACGACCACCGGGGCGTCCTTGTCGGGGAGCTTGCCCTCGACCTGGAACTCGAGATTGCCCCGGGGCAGGTGGACGGCGCCGGGGACCGCTCCCTGGTCGTACTCCTCGGGCTCCCTCACGTCGAGAAAGATCGACTTGTTGAGCCTGGTCGCCGCCTCGTCGGGCTCCACCTCGGTGATGGCGGCCTTGGCGGCACTCAGCAGATCTCGCGGACTAGGCATGCGGCAACTCCCACGTCGGGAGGCACTCTTCCTGGGAGTAAAACCCTACCAGCGCGCTCAAGATTCCCAAGGTGCCCAAGGTGGCCTGGGCCGAGTGAAAGGACCACACGATGGAGCTCACCGAGGCGATTCGGCGCCGACGCATGGTCCGCAGCTTCGCCCCCGATCCGGTCGATCCCGACCTGGTCGACCGGTTACTCGAGGATGCGTTGCGGGGGCCGTCGGCGGGCAACACCCGGGGTGTGGCCTGGGTGGTGCTCCAGGGCGGTGACACCGCCACCTACTGGGAGCACGCCACGACCGCGGAGTGGCGCAGCAGCGCCGGGCGATACCCCGGGCTGTCCCGGGCGCCCGTCGTCGCGCTGTCGCTGTGCTCCCCGGCCGCCTATCTCGACCGGTACGGCGAGGCCGACAAGCGGCACTCGGGCCTGGGCACGCCCGATCCGGACGGGAACGGGGGGTCGGCCTGGCCCATCCCCTACTGGTTCGGTGACGCCGCCTTCTCGGTGTTGCTGCTTCTCTTGGGCGCGACCGCGGCCGGGCTGGGGGCGGCCTTCCTCGGGAACTTCCGCGGCGAGCGACCGCTGCTCGAGGCGGTCGGCGTGCCGGATGGCTGGAGGCTCTTCGGCGCGGTGTTGATCGGCGAGCCCGACGGGCTGGACCATCCGTCGCCTTCGCTTGGCCGGACCCCCGCGGTGGGGGCCGGGGCGATCCACCGATCGCACTGGTAGGAGCGGGGCCGCGGCGCGGCGCGCCGTCCGAGAACCAGGATGTCGAGATGACAAAGCCCTACCACCTCGGACCGGCACGTCGATTGGTGAACCTGGTGATGACCCCACTGGCTCGCCACGGCATCGGTGGCAAGTCCACCTACCTCCTCACCACGACCGGCCGCCGAACGGGCGAGAAGAGGACGACCCCGGTGATTCTGGTGGAGGCGGGCGCCGATCGGCGGCTCGTGGCCCCATACGGAGCGGTGGGCTGGGTTCACAACGTGCGCGCTCATCCCGAGGTATCGCTTCGTCGGGGCAGGACCACCGAGGTTCTTCACGCCGAGGAGGTCGGGCCCGAGGTCGCCGGAGCGATCCTCCAGCGCTATGTCGACAGCGTGGTGGCGGTGGCGGCGCTCCCGTTCTTCGACGCCAAGCGTGGTGATCAAGAGGAGAAGTTCGCTGAGGAGGCGGCCCGCCATCCCGTCTTCAGGCTGGTATCGGGGTAAGGGGTGAGCTGACGCAGCGCCGGCGACGGCCCAGTGGCCCTGGGGACCGAGCGCTGGCGTCGTGATATCACCGGGGACGCCCGGTCAGGGTCTACGACCCGAACCCTCCGAAGAGCCCCTTGGCGCGCAACGCATCCCAGAACTCGGGGTCGTAGGCATGTTCGGGGTCGGCCCGCACCTCGGCGTCCAAGATCTCGGCGTCCTCGCCGACGAGGATCCGCCATCGATTCTGGCGGACGCCGTCGAGGATGATCGTGGCCGCCTGGGCAGCGGTCGTCGGAGCGGTGTCGCGGAAGGCCTCCCCCATCATCTGCACCCCCTTGCGCAGGTCATCGTCGGAGATTCCCTCAGTAGGCAAGCCGCGGGCGGCGAGTTGGACGCGCACCTTGGCGAGGTCGTCGCTACTCAACGACTCGGGCTCTCGGCCGTGCGCCTTGCTCGAATTGATGACGATTGACGTGCCGATGTGACCGGGCATGACCACCGACACCCTCAGGTGTGGCGCGTTGACCCGAAAGTCGGCGATCAGCGCCTCGGAAAAACCCCGCACGGCAAATTTCGCCGCGCTGTAGGCGGTGTGGGGGATGTTCGGGCCGATCGTCCCCCACAGTCCGTTGATGCTGCTCGTGTTGACGACATGCCCTTCATCGGCGCCCATCAGCATCGGCAGGAACGTCCGGGTGCCGTTGTAGACACCACCCCAGTCCACGCCGAAGGTTCGTTCCCAGTCGGCTCGGTCGTCACTGATCATGCTGCCGCCCCCGCCGATGCCGGCATTGTTGAACAGCAAGTGGATGTGGTCGGTGGCGAGCTCACTCGACACGGCCTCACGGAACGCGATGACCTGGGCCTCATCGGAGACGTCGGCCACAAAGGTCGTCACCTTGGTTCCCGACGGCGCTCCCCCGAGGGCGAGCGCCTGGGTCTCGGCCATTGCTTCGGCCGACACGTCGCATGTCGAGACGTGGCATCCCTCGGCGGCCAGCTGGCGAACCAGCTCCCGACCCATGCCCGTTCCGCCACCGGTGACAACGGCGATGCGCCCTTCGAAGCGCTCCATGGCCATACCCCCTTCAATGCTCCCCGCACCCTACGCGAGGCCGGTCCCGCCCACCCGGGCCGTCCGGGAGGCCCCATCGCCTCAGTGTCGACTGAAGAAATCGGCCAGCTCCACCTCCAGCTCGTCGGGCTATTCAAAGGGGACAAATGCTTCACTAGACGCCGATTTTGACTTCATCACCCAGGTGACCGGACAAGCCACGGAGTGGGTATCCGGAGCTGGAACCATCGACTGAGAGCCCAGTCTGGCGACGGGGCTGGTTGAGCAAGGTCCGCTGCAAGGTGGTTCTCCCAATATCGGGCCATGGAGATCAGCTCAGTCATTGCCGCTCCCTCGCTCCGGGGGCACCTTGAAGCCGAGAAAGCCGACTCCAAGCAATCTTCGACGTTGCCTGTCGTTGCCTGGATCGATCCAGATGTCGATCGGATCGGCGTCGATCCACGTTCCTGGTACGTCGAAACATTTTGGTTGGCCGTGCTCGGTCCGTCGGCGATATGGCTGCTACGTCGTCTCGCTGACCGGATCGACGAAGCACCCGAAGGATTCGAACTCGACCTCGACGAGACCGCTCGGAGCCTCGGACTCGGCGGGTCAGACAGCCGACACTCGCCCCTCCAACGCGCGGTCGACCGGTGCCTCCGCTACGGAGTGGCGCGTCGGACCGACCACCAAGGGCTCGCCGTCCGCCGGCGCCTCCCTCCGGTGCCACGGCGTCAACTGCTGCGTCTGCCGACTTCGCTCCAGGAACGGCATCGGGCATGGGAGACCGACGAGCCGGAACCGACCGAAGCGGTGCGGCTTCGCCGACGGGCCCGCCTGGTTGCGCTCGACCTACGTGACCTCGGGGTCGACGGCGCGTGCATCGAGCGTCATCTGCTGCTGCGGGGCGTGCACCCCGCGACCGCCTTCGAGGCGGCCCGTTGGGTGTGGTCGCCCGGGGGAGACGATGACCTCCCCGACGTGACCGGCGCGTCCGCTGATCAGGGCCCGCGGTAGGAGGACAGCAGCTTGAGCAGGGTCCGCACGCCGAATGCCGTCCCACCCTTGGTGAGGTAGCCGGATGCCTCGCCCGCCCGGGCCGGTCCGGCGATGTCGAGGTGGGCCCATGGGACTTCGCCGACGAAACGAGCCAGGAGGAGCGCCGCCGCGATCGATCCGGCCTCGCCGGCCCGGCCCATGTTCTTCATGTCGGCCACCTCCGAGTCGATGTGATCCGCGTACTCCTCGGGTAGCGGCATCGGCCACAGGGGCTCGCCGGCCGAGCGACCGGCGGCCTCCAGCCGGTCCACGAGCTCCGGATCAGAACCGAAGAGGGCGCCGATCGAGCGACCGAGCGCGACCACTTGGGCACCGGTCAACGTCGCCACATCGACGATCGCGTCGGGTTCGAGCTCGGCCGCCAAGGCCAGGCCGTCGGCGAGCACCAGGCGGCCCTCGGCGTCGGTGTTGAGCACCTCGATGGTGGCGCCGTTGCGGGCCGCGGAACACGTCCCCAGGCTTGATCGCGCTCGGTCCGGGCATGTTCTCGGTCACCGGCGCGATGGCGGTCACCCGCACGCCCACGTCGAGCTCACCACAGGCAGAGATCGTCGCCAACACGATGGCGGCGCCACTCATGTCGGTCTTCATCGTCGTCATGCCTTCGGCCGTCTTGAGCGACAGCCCGCCCGAGTCGAAGGTGATGCCCTTGCCGACGAGCACCACATGGGGGACCCTCCCGTCGACCTCGACCGGGTGGGCCGGTACGTAGCTCGCCATCACGAGACGCGGCGGTTGATCCGAACCGCGCGCGACCGCGAGGAGGCCCCCGAGCCGCTCGGATTCGATCTTGTGCTCGTCCCACACCTCGACCGTCATACCGGCTCGGTCGCGCAACCGTTCCGACACCCGGTGGGCGAGCTGCGTTGGATTCAAGTCGCTCGGTGGAGTGTTGACGAGGTCACGGGCGAAGGACACCGCCTCCGCTGCAACCACGCCTCTCAGGACCGACTCTCCCAAAGTGGTCGAGTCGGTCACGATTCTCAGCCGGTCGAGCGCGGCGGGAGACGGCTTCGACCGGTACGCGTCGAAGCGATAAGCGGCCAGGATCGAGCCCTCCGCCAGTGCGGCACCGGGAGCGTCGGCCGGCACCAAGAGCGCCCCGTCGCCCCCCTCGCCCGCCGAGCGAACGAACGCGGCCGCCCCGCGACGCCACCGTTCGGCGTCCAGACCGTTGGTGGCGCCGAGCCCGATCACGAGGATCCGAGGGCCAGCGGCAGTGGCGAGCCTCAGGACCTGGCCGACCTTGCCCTTGAATCCCTCGCGTCGGCACACGTCGGCATCGAGCTCGGTCGGAACCCCGAGGTCGGCCGCCCGAGCGAAGAGACCCGGGACAAGGGTCGGGCTTGCGCCCTCCTCGGCCGCCAGCGCGAACACCCCCACGGTCGCGACGTCACCCAACTGGTCCGGCTCAACGACCTCCACCGACAGGCTCACCGGCGCTCCTTGTTCTCATGTCCCTCAGACTTCTCATGTCCCTCAGAGTTCTCAGGTCCCTCAGCACGGGCTTCCAGGTGCTCGTCTCCCTCCTGCCACCGGGCCATGGTCCACACCAGGTCGGACAGCCGGTTGAGATAGGTGGTCACCAGGGAGCCCTCGATCGGTTCGGACACCGCGACCCGTTCGGCCCGGCGCACCGCGGTACGGGCGACATCGAGCGCTGCCGCGATCCGGTTGGCGCCTGGGATGACGAACTCGGTCGGCATGGCGGTCCGCTCGGAGAGTTGGTCGATGCGCGCCTCGAGAGCGTCGACCATTTCGGGGGTCACGAGCGAGGTGCCGGGGGTCAGCTTGTGGCGGTTCTCCGGTGCCGTCGCGACCTCGGCCATCAGCACATACAGGTCGCGCTCGAGCCCGACCAGCAGGTCGTCGAGCTCTGAGCCGGGGCGGGCCTCCGCTCGGGCCACTCCGAGGGCCGCCTGTGCCTCGTCGACCGCCCCGTTCGTCTCAATGCGTGACGAGTTCTTTGACACTCGTCCGCCAAAGAGCAACCCGGTCGTGCCGTCGTCCCCTTTGCGCGTGTAGATGCGCATGAGTGCGGATGCTACCGGGGTCCACTACTACCCTTGGAAGTCCATGACCGCCCCCGACGTGCCCTTTGGCCGCCTGGACCCGGCCTCCTCGAGCTACCTGAGCGCTCTGCGGGAGCGCGTGGTCATCTTCGACGGGGCCGCCGGGACCAACCTCCAGCGGCTCGGCCTGGCGGCCGACGTGTTCGGCGGCCACCAGCTGGAGGGCTGCTACGAGGTGCTGGCCCTGACGGCGCCGCGACCTGGTCGAGCAGCTGCACCGCTCGTTCCTCGATGTCGGGGTGGATGTGATCGAGACCAACACCTTCGGTGCCTTCTCGGTGGTCCTCGCCGAGTACCAGGATCGCGGATCGGGCGGCCGAGATCAACCTGGCCGCCGCTCAGCCTGGCCCGCCGGGTGGCCGAGAAGTACGCGACACCCGAGCGACCCAGTCTGGGTCGCCGGGAGCATGGGCCCGGGCACCAAGTTCGCCACCCTCGGCCAGATCTCCTACGTCGACCTGCGCGACGCCTACGAGGAGCAGGCCCTCGGCGTTGCTCGAGGGAGGCGTCGACCTGCTCGTCATCGAGACCGTCTACGACCTCTTGGGCGCCAAGGCGGCGATCAACGGGGCCCGGCGCGCCATGGCCGCGCTCGGTCGACCAGGTGCCGTTGCAGGTGCAGGTCACCATCGAGCTGACCGGTCGCATGCTGCCGGGCACCGAGATCGCGGCCGCCCTGACCACGCTCGACGCGATGCAGGTCGACGTGGTCGGGCTCAACTGCGCCACCGGACCCGGCCGAGATGGGTGAGGCCCTGCGGTACCTGTCGGCCAACAGCACCGTGCCGATCTCCTGCCAGCCCAACGCCGGGCTTCCGAGCGTGGTCGACGGGGCCATGCACTACGACCTCTCCCCAGACGAGCTGGCCGAACACCACCACCGGTTCATCACCGAGTTCGGCGTGCGCGCGGTCGGCGGGTGCTGCGGCACCACCCCGGCCCACCTGGCCGCCGTCGTCGAGCGGTGCGCGAACGCCACCCCGGCCGAGCGCACGCCGCAACCGGAACCGGCGGCGGCCTCCATCTACTCGGCCATGCCGTTCCACCAGGACACCTCGTTCCTCGTGGTCGGCGAGCGGGCCAACGCCAACGGGTCGCGGCAGTTCCGCGAGGCGATGCTGGCGGCCGACTGGGACACCTGCGTGGCCATCGCGCGAGACCAGGTGAAGGAGGGCTCCCACGTCATCGACGTGTGCGTTGACTACACGGGCGCCGACGGGGTCGCCGACATGGGCGAACTGGTGAGCCGGCTGGCCACGCAGTCGAGCGTGCCGATCATGGTGGACACCACCGAGGGCCCGGTGGCCGAGACGGCGTTGCATTGGCTGGGCGGGCGGGCGATGCTCAACTCGGTCAACCTCGAGGACGGCGACGGCCCCGGCACAAGGCTCGACACGTTCCTGCGCCTCGCCCGCACCTTCGGCGCGGCCGTCGTGTGCACGTGTATCGACGGCGAGGGTCAGGCCCGCACGGCCGATTGGAAGGTCGGCGCGGCCAAGGAGATCGCGGCGATCGCCATCGAGCGCTACGGGCTCGTCGCCCGAAGACCTCTTCTTCGACCCGCTGGCACTGCCGCTGTCGACAGGGATGGAGGAGAGCCGGCGCGACGGCATCGAGACCATCGAGGGGATCCGCCGGATCAAGTCCGAGCTGCCCGGAGTCTCGACCATTCTCGGGCTCTCCAACGTCTCGTTCGGGCTGAACCCGGCGGCCCGCCAGACGCTCAACTCGGTCTTCTTGCACGAGTGCGTCGAGGCGGGGCTCGACGCCGCGATCGTGCACGCGTCCAAGATCCTGCCGCTGTCGAAGATCGACGAGCACGCGAAGGCGGTCTGCCTCGACCTCATCTACGACCGCCGGAAGCCCGACTACGACCCCCTCCAAGAGCTCCTGGGCTTGTTCGAGGGCGTGTCGATCTCCTCGGCCTCGACCGAGGACTACCTGGACTGGCCGGTCGAACGTCGCCTCGAGCAACGGATCGTCGACGGCAACCGAAACGGGCTCGAATCTGACCTCAACGACGCCCTGGACTCCGGCTTTGAAGCCGCTCGACGTCATCAACAACTTCTTGCTGGCCGGGATGCGGACGGTCGGCGAGCTGTTCGCGTCCGGCGAGATGCAGCTCCCGTTCGTGCTGTCTTCGGCCGAGACGATGAAAGGGGCAGTCGCCTACCTCGAGCCGCACATGGCCAAGGACGACCAGGGCGGCAAGGGCACCATCGTGCTGGCGACGGTGAAGGGCGACGTGCACGACATCGGCAAGAACTTGGTCGACATCATCTTCACCAACAACGGCTACGAGGTGGTCAACCTCGGGATCAAGGTCGGCATCGGCGAGATGATCACCGCGGCCGAGGAGCGCCGCGCCGACGCCATCGGCATGAGCGGCCTGTTGGTCAAGTCGACGCTCATCATGCGCGACAACCTCGAGGAGCTGAACGACCGGCGCCTCTCCCACATCCCGGTCCTGCTTAGGTGGGGCCGCGCTCACCCGCACCTACGTCGAACGGGACCTGCGAACCGTCTACACCGGCCGGGTCTTCTACGGCCGTGACGCATTCGAGGGGCTCCGGACCATGGAGCGGTTGATCGAGATCAAGGGCGGCCTAGAGGACCCCGACTTCGGTCGCGAGATCTCCGAGCGCAAGGTGCCGGCCCGCTCGGGCCTCGCGGTCAAGCCGCGCCCCGAGAACGTGCCGGACCGCTCGCCCGAGGTGGCCACCGACAACCCGGTCTTCCCCCCGCCGTTCCTCGGCAGCCGAGTGGCCAAGGGCGTCCCACTCGACGAGATCGCCAACTACCTGAACCTGACGTCGCTGTTCAGGAACCAGTGGGGATTCCGCCCCGACAAGGCCAACCAGGAGACCGACCCCGAATTCAAAGAGCGGGTCTCGGCGGTGCTGCGCGAGCAGCTGGCCAAGGCCAAGGAGGCCGACCTGCTCATCCCCCAGGTCGTGTGGGGCCACTTCCCGGCCAACTCCGAGGGTGACGACCTGATCGTCTACGAGGACGAGCGCCGCGACAACGAGATCATGCGGTTCACCTTCCCCCGCCAGCCCAAGGAGCCGTGGCTGTGCATCGCCGACTTCTTCCGTTCGCGGGCCTCCGGCGAACAGGACTGGGCCAGCTTCCAGCTGGTCACGATGGGGCGCCAGGTCTCCGAAGAGGCGGCGAAGCTGTTCGCCGCCAACGAGTACCAGAACTACTTGTTCCTCCACGGTCTCGGGGTGGAGATGACCGAGGCCTTGGCCGAGTACTGGCACCGCAGGATCAGAGAGGAGCTGGGCTTCGCCGACGAGGACGGGCCCACCTTGACCGGGCTGTTCCGCCAGAAATACCGGGGCGGCCGCTACTCGTGGGGCTACCCGGCCTGCCCCGATCTGGCCGACAACGCGAAGGTCGTGGAGCTCTTGGGCGCGGAGCGCATCGGCGTGAACATGAGCGAGAACTCCCAGCTGGAGCCCGAACAAACCACCGACGCCATCATCTGCTCGCACCCGGCGGCCAAATATTTCGTCGCGTAACGCGCCCCGGTTGTGCGCCCCACAGGGCGCGCAACCGGGATATCCCCGTTTTCCCAGGATCGGGGCGATACCGTTCGGTGCGTGGGAACGCACACGAACATTGTTCTGGCAGCCTTGGGCAGTACCACCAGGATGCTGGAGGTTTTGATCCTGGCGGTCGTGGTCATCCTCCTCGCCACCATCCTCGTCCTGTACAAGCGCAACAGCAGGCCGGCCAAGGCGGGAACGGGTGGACACGCAGCGGGCCCGCCCTCGGCGGCCTCGTACTACAGCGATGTGGGAACGCTCCCCGCGGCTGGCGCCATGGGCGCCCAGGGATTCGGTGGACCGGCGCAGTCCGACCCGTTCGCGGGATTCGGCGCCGGGATGGAGCAGAACGGATTCGGCGCCGGCATCGAGCAGAACAGGTACGCCGCGGCACCAGCGCCTCCGCCCCCTCCCCCTCCGGCACCAGCGCCGCCGACCATCCCGCCTCCGGGCACGCCGGCCAGCTGGATGCCCGACCCGGGCGGCGCCCCCGACACGCTGCGCTACTGGGACGGCATGAGCTGGACCCAGCACGTCGCCAAGCGCAACTGAAGCCCTAAGCCAACCGCGTCCACCCGTTCGTCACGCACATCGGTGTGGGCGACCGGTCAACCGGACACCCCCTCGAGAGACCCTTCGACCTTCTCGCGCACCGTGTCGGCGGCGTCGCGGGCGTGGTACGAGGATCGGGTGAGCGGCGAGGACTCCACGTGGTCCAGGCCAAGCTCGAGCCCGGCGGCCCGCAACCGATCGAACTCCTCGGGGCTCCACCAGCGCGCGACCGGTAGGTGCTCGGCGCGACGGGCGCAGGTACTGGCCGACGGTCGCGATCCGCACCCCCACCGCCGCCAGATCGGCCAGCGTGGCCGTCACCTCGTCCTCGGTCTCGCCGAGCCCGACCATCAGCCCCGACTTGACGACCAGGCCGGCGTCGGCGGCCCGAGCCAGGACGGCCAGGCTGCGGGCGTAGCCGGCCGATGGTCGCACGGCCCGCTGCAGCCGGGCCACCGTCTCGATGTTGTGGTTGAAGACGTCCGGACGAACCGCGAAGACGCGCTCCAGGGCGTCCCGGATCCCCCTTGCAGTCCGAGATCAGCGTCTCGACGGTGGTCTCGGGACGGTGGCGCCGGATCGCCTCGACGGTCGCCGCGATCGCCCCGGCCCCACCGTCGGCCAGGTCGTCCCGGGCGACGCAGGTCACCACCGCGTGGGCAAGGTCCATCCGCGCCACCGCCTCGCCGACCCGGTCCGGCTCCCCGGCATCGAGCGGGAGCGGGTGTCGCGTGTCGACCTGGCAGAAGCCGCACGCCCGGGTGCAACGAGACCCGTTGACCATGAAGGTCGCCGTGCCGGTCGGCCCAGCACTCGTAGATGTTCGGGCAGCCGGCCTCCTCGCACACGGTGGTGAGCGAGAGCGAGCCGATCGTCCTGGCCACCGAGCGGTAGTCGTCGCCCATCCGCGCCGGGACCCGGAGCCAGGCCGGCTTGCGGACGGTGACCGGCAGCCCGGCCGCCGGGTCCACCCCGGCCTGACGCAGTCGTCGAAGCGGAGGTCGCTCGGAGGACCCGCCGAGCATGCCGGCCGGCTCGACCAGGGGCCGGCGGGCCGTGACCGCCCGCTCGTCGGAGTCCGCCCGACCCCCCCATTCGGCCACTGCCCTCTCGACCACGGCGTCGGCGACCGCGTCCATCGAGACGGGGTGTCCCGACGCGGCCAGCGAGGTCACCGGCCGGTCGGTGATGCCGCACGGGACGATCTGGCCGAACATCGAGAGGTCGCAGTCGACGTTGAGCGCGACGCCGTGCAGCGTCCGTCGCCGTCCGTCGCCGGCCCGCACGGTCCGGACCCCGACGGCGGCCACCTTGGCCGGGCGCGGCCCGTGCGGGTCGAGCCAGATCCCCGGGTAGCTCGGCCAATCGCCCGGCCGCCTCGACGCCCGAGCACCGCCGAGCGCGTCGATGACCACCTGCTCGAGGCGGTGCACGTGGTCGCGGCCCGGCCGACAGGCTGGTCGGCCACGGTGACGATCGGGTAGACGACCAGCTGGCCCGGCCCGTGGTAGGTGACGTCGCCGCCGCGGTCGGTCCGCACCAGGTCGAGCCCCCGAGCGCGACGGGGTCGCCCAGCACGTGGGCCGGGTCGGCCCGGACGCCCGAGGGTGAAGACGTGCGGGTGCTCGAGGACGAGCAGGTAGTCGTCGCCGGGCCCGCTCCGCCAGCGCGCGCTGGAGCGCGTAGGCCTCCTCGTAGGGGACGGTCCCGAGCCGGCGGACCCGCAGCACCGGTCGGCTCAGAGCTCGGCGGCCCAGTCGCGGGTCGCGAGCAGCTCGCCCACCCGGCGCAGGTACGACGGACACGTAGGCACCGTCGACGGCCCGGTGGTCCCACGACATCCCGAGCACGCCGACCGAGTGGATGGCGATGGACTCGCTCCCGTCCGGCGGTGACGACCACCACCGGCCGACGCTTGACCCCGTCGGTGGCGAGGATGGCCACCTGGGGCTGGTTGATGATCGGCACCGTGAAGTAGGTGCCGAACGGCCCGTCGTTGGTGATCGAGAACGTGCCGCCGGCGATGTCGTCTGCGCTCAGCTGGCGGGTGCGGGCCCGGTCGGCCAGGTCACGGACCCGGCGGGCGATCCCGCGCAGCGTGACCTCCTCGGCCCGGTGCACCACCGGGACGATCAGACCCTCGTAGTCGAGGTCGACGGCGATGCCGAGGTTGATCTCTGCGTGCACGACGAGCGAGTCCTCGGACACCGACGCGTTGAGGTTGGGGAACTCGCGCAGCGCCTCGACGGCCGCTCGGGCAACGAACGGGAGGTAGGTGAGGGAGAACCCCTCTTCGTCCCGGAACCGCGCCCCGTGGGAGCGCCGCACCCGTTCGACGTTCTCGAAGTCGGTCTCCGCGGCGATGAACGCGTGGGGCGAGGTGGACTTCGACCGCACCATGTGCTCGGCCGTGCGGCGGCGCACGTTGGAGAACGGGACGACGCGGTCGCCCGCTCGCGGGACGACCGAGCGCTGCCGGGCGACCGCGCGTCGGGAGCGTCGAGGCGGCCTGGGGCGCGCGGCGCGGCACGGGGGCGCCGTCGCGGCGTCGGGTGGGGGCGCCACGACTCGGGCCCGGCCGTTGGCGCGTTGGGCGTCGATGTACGCCGAGCACGTCCTCTCGGGTGATGCGGCCGCCGAGGCCGGTGCCCCGCACCTGCGCGGCGTTGATGCCGTTCTCGGCCAGGAGTCGCCGGACCATCGGCGAGAGCAACAGGGCGGCGTCCTCGCGGGACGCCGTCGGGGGCGCCCGGAGCACCCGGCGGCGAAGGCCGGCGGGACCGGAGGCGGCGGGCTCGGCTGGGGCGGCACGACCTCGGCCCGCGCCGGTTGGGGGGCCGGTTGGGGCGGGGCCGCCGTGGCAGCGTCGGCGGCTCGCCGGCGCGGGCGCCGGCACCGATTCGGGCGGCGGCCGGCGGTGGCGCTGGGAGCAGCAGCGGCCGCGGTCGGCGGCGCGGAGCCGCAGCGCGCCTGGCCGTCGCCGATCACGGCCAGCCGGGTGCCGACGTCGACCGTCTCGCCCTCGGCGACCAGGATCTCGGTCAGCACGCCGGCGGCCGGGGAGGGGACCTCGGTGTCGACCTTGTCGGTCGAGACCTCGAACAGCGGCTCGTCCCGTTCGACCTGGTCACCGACCGATTTCATCCACCGGGTGATCGTGCCCTCGGTCACGGTCTCGCCGAGCTGCGGCATGGTCACGTCAGCCAACGTGGAGTCCCCTTCCGGTCAGGGCCAGCACGGTCTCGCCGAAGGTCTCGGACAGCGACGGGTGCGGCTGGATGAACTGTGCGACCTCGCTCGGGGTGGCCTCCCAGTTGACGGCGAGGTAACCGGCGCCCAGCTGCTCGGTCACCCAGGGACCGACCATGTGGACGCCGAGGATCCGGCCCTCGGCCCCATCGGCGCGTCGCTCGGCGACGACCTTCACCAGTCCCTCGGTGTCGCCGATGATCTGGGCCCGGCTGTTCCCGCCGAACGGGTCCTTCTTGACCACCACGTCGAGCCCCTGCGCCTTGGCCTGCTCCTCGGTGAGTCCGGCGAACGCGACCTCGGGGTGGCAGTAGATGGCCCACGGGACCCGCTCGTAGTCGACCGGGACGACCGGCTCGCCCAGCATGCAATGCACCGCGACGATGGCCTCGGCGAAGCCCGACGTGGGCGAGCTGCGGGGTGCCGGCGACCACGTCGCCGACCGCCCACACGCTCGGCTCGTGGGTCCGCTGGTAGCGGTCGGCGACCACGAAGCCCCGCTCGTCGATCACGCACCGCCGTGCCCGCCGTCGACCAGTCCCTCGGTCCGTGGCCGCCGCCCGACCGAGACCACGACCATGTCGGACGTCGATCTCGGGTCCCTCGGCCGAGGTGCAGGACGCCGCCGGTGCCGCTCGGATCGCGGCACGAACCCCTTCACCTGGGCGCCGGTGTGCAGCTCGATGCCCCGCTTGCGGAACGACCGGTGCGACGACCGCGGCGACCTCGGCGTCGCACCCGGTGAGGATCGCGTCGAGTGCCTCGACGAGGGTGACCCGCGCACCGAGGTCGGACAGGAGCGATGCGAACTCGCACCCGATGGCGCCGGCACCGATGACCGGCGACCGACTCGGGGATGCTTGTCCAGGTCCAAGAACTCGTCCGAGGTGACCACAGCTACGGCCGTCGACCGGCAGTCCGGGCAGCGTGCGGGGCACCGACCCGGCGGCCAGGACGACGTCGCGGCCGACGATCTCGGCCCCCGCGTCGGGACCCTCGCTCACCCGTACCCGCCGGTCCGGCAGCAGGGTGCCGGTACCCGCCAGCACGGTGACCTTGCGGCCCTTCAAGAGACCCGGAGAGGCCCCGGAAGAGCCGGTCGACGACCGCGTTCTTGCGACTCTGGCTGACCGCGAAGTCGATCGTCGGGTCCGCGGCGCCGATGCCGAACTCGCCGAGCGCCTTGACGGTCCGGTACACGGTGGCCGTCTCGAGGAACTCCTTCGCCGGGCACGCACCCGCGGTGCAGGCAGGTCCCGCCCGACCTTGTCGCGCTCGACGATGGCCACCGAGAGCCCGGCGGCGGCCCCGTACAGGGCGGTCGCATAGCCACCCGGGCCGCCGCCGATGACGACGACATCGAACTGTGTCCCGGTGGTCGTCACCTCTCAGCTCCTATCCTTGGCTTCTCTTGGCTTCGCCCCTCCCCGAGCGGTAGCTCGAAGGTCCGGTTCGCACCTCGACCCGAGACGCCTCGAGCAACCGATTCGGTCGCTCGAGCTCACCTTATCGGCGGTGACCAACGTTTCCTGCCTGTCCGCGTGCCCCTATGCGCGGAGCCCGTCGACGATCCCTCGAAGACGTCCACCGACCTCCTCGGCCCTCCGGCGGGCCATGCCCCCGATCGCCGCGGCACCACCGATCGAGCTGGTAGTCGTCCGATGCCGCGGTGAGCTCAGCGTCCTCGTCATCGGTCAGCTCGAGGTCGGCCGCCGCGGCGTTGGACTCGGCCTGAGCGACCGACGAGGCGCCCGGGATCACGACCACGTTGGGGCGGTGGAGGCACCAGGCCAGCGACACCTGGGCCGCGGTGGCGCGCGTGGGCATCGGCGACCCGGCGAAGCACCTCGAAGAGATGGCTCGATCCGTCGCAGGTTCTCGGGGAGGAAGGCCGCGCGTGTTCGACCGGAGCCCCTTGGGGATGTTGTCGGGACCGTAGCGAGCCGAGAGCAGGCCCTGTTGGAGCGGGCTGTACGCGATGACCAGACGGTCGTGCTCCTGGGCCCACGGCAGGATCTCGCGCTCGATGCGCCGGTCGATCAGGTTGTAGCGGACCTGGTTGGAGAGCACCGGGGCACCCGAAGAGCTCCTCGGCCCGGCGCCACTGGTCGAGCGAGAAGTTGCTCACCCCGACGTGGCGGATGAGCCCCTCGCGTTGCAGACGGGCCAGCGGGCCCATGGTGGCCGACAGCGGGACCACCGGGTTCGGCCAGTGGACCTGGTACAGGTCGATCACCTCGATCCCGAGCCGACGGGCGCTCAGATGGGCGCGCCGGGTCACGATCGGGTCGACCGGCAGGATCGGGAAGAGCTTGGTGGCGATGAACGCCTCGTCGCGACGTTCGGCGAGCGCCTGCGCCGACGATCCGCTCGGAGCGCCCGAACCCGTAGATCTCGGCGGTGTCGACGAGGTTCACCCCGGCGTCGAGCGAGCTCGCGACGACCTCGGGGGCAGTGCCCAAGGCATACACGGGCCCGTATCCCCACTCGCGCGATCCGAACTGCCAGGTCCCGAGGCCGACCGCCGAGACGCGGACACCGCCGACGTCGCGGAACTTCATCGCTCGACGACGGAGCGACGGGCCATCACTTGGGCGGCATCCGGATGCCGCCGTCGAGCCGGATGACCTCGGCGTTCAGGTACCGGTTCTCGACGATGGCGACGACCAGCTGCCCGTACTGGGCCGGCACGCCGAGCACCTTGGGGAACAGGACCGACTCCCCGAGCGCCTTGCGCTGGGGCTCGGGCAGCTGGCCAGCAGGGGGGTGTCGAAGAGGCCGGGGGCGATCGTGAGGACCCGGATGCCCACCACCGCGAGGTCGCGGGCGGCCGGCAGCGTCATGCCGACCACGGCGCCCTTGGATGCCGAGTAGGCCAGCTGGCCGATCTGGCCGTCGAAGGCGGCGACCGAGGCGGTGTTCACGATCACGCCCCGCTCGCCGTCCTCCTTGGGCTCGGTCTTGGCGATCGCGGCGGCGGCCCTGGTCATGACGTTGAACGTCCCGATCACGTTCAGCCGGAGGATGAACTCGAAGGACTTCGGGTCGTGCGGGGTGCCGTCCCGGTTGATGACCCGCTCGACCCAGCCGGTGCCGGCGCAGTTGACCGCGACCCGGAGCACTCCCCCCTCGGCGGCCAGGTCGACGGCCTTCTGGCAGTCGTCGGGGTCGGTGACGTCGCCACCGAAGTACTCGCCACCGACCTCGCCGGCGACCTGCTTGGCCCCGTCCTCGTTCCGGTCGAAGACGACCACTCGGGCACCGCGCTCCGAGAGGGCCTTGGCGGTCGCCGCCCCGAGACCCGATGCACCTCCGGTGACGATCGCCGAACTGTTGTTGAGTTCCATGGGCCGATGGTACGGCGAAGCGCCCCCGGAGACCACTCGTCGACCGGGCGGCTCAGGAGGACGTGCGGGCCTCGGTGGCCGCGGCGAGGGCCAGCTCGTCGACGAAGTCGTTCCAACGGTCCCCGCTGTGGCCCTTCACCCAGCGGAAGATGACCTGGCGGTCCGACTCGAGGGCCAACTCGAAGAGGGGCTCCCACAGGTCCCGGTTCGCCACCGGTTGGCGCTGGGAGTTGCGCCAGCCCCGCCGGAGCCAGCCCTCCCACCAGCGGTCCTGGAAGCACTTGACGACGTAGGTCGAGTCGCTGATCACCATGATCGCCGTCGCGCCATCGTCCTCGCCGATGGCGCGGAGGGCCTCGAGGACCGCGGTGATCTCCATGCGCTGGTTGGTGGTGCGCGCCTCGCCACCGTTCGCGTAGCGGCCCGTCGGGGATCGCCCACGCCCATCCGCCCGGCCCGGGGTTCCCGAGGCACGAACCGTCGGTGTAGACCACGACCGGTTGAGCGGGGGTGGCCACGGGACATCTCTACTACGACCGCGTGCCCGCGGCGCTCATTTGACCGAAGGTGTTCTCAGCGCTCCGCGAGGGTGGGATCATGGGGCCCATGCTCTTCGACGGCATCTCCCACCAGATCCCCGACATCGATCCGGCCGAGACCGACGAGTGGCTGGACTCCTTCGACGCCGTGGTCGACGGACGCACGGACGCACCCGGGCCCGCTTCCTGCTCATGAAGCTGCTCGAGCGGGCGCGGAGCCTCCAGGTCGACTTCCCGGCCACCGTCTCGACCCCGTACGTGAACACCATCTCGGCCTCCGACGAACCGTGGTTCCCCGGCGACGAGCACCTCGAGCGACGCATCCGGGCCTTCATCCGCTGGAACGCCGCGGTCATGGTGACCCGGGCCAACGCCCGCACCGAGGGCATCGGCGGCCACCTGTCGACGTACGCGAGCTCGGCATCGCTCTACGAGGTCGGCTTCAACCACTTCTTCCGCGGTAAGGCGAACGGCGGGGCGGGCGACCAGGTGTACATCCAGGGCCACGCGTCGCCGGGCATCTACGCCCGCGCCTACGTCGAGGGTCGACTGAGCGAGGCCCAGCTGGACAACTTCCGCCACGAGGTGGGGGGCAACGGGCTGCCGAGCTACCCGCATCCCCGGCTCCTCCCGGACTTCTGGGAGTTCCCGACGGTGTCGATGGGACTCGGTCCGATCGCGGCCATCTACCAGGCCCACATCAACCGCTACCTCCACCTGCGCGAGCTGGTCGACACGAGCGAGAGCCGGGTCTGGTGCTTCGTCGGGCGACGGCGAGATGGACGAGCCCGAGTCGATCGGCGCACTCGGGGTGGCCGGGCGTGAGCACCTCGACAACCTGGTCTTCGTCGTCAACTGCAACCTGCAGCGGCTCGACGGTCCGGTGCGGGGCAACGGCAAGATCATCCAGGAGCTCGAGGCGGTCTTCCGGGGCGCCGGATGGAACGTCATCAAGGTCATCTGGGGCTCGCGCTGGGACGAGCTGCTGGCCCGCGACGTCGACGGGGTGCTGCTCGACCGGATGAACACCACCGTCGACGGCGAGTTCCAGAAGTACGCGACCGAGTCGGGGGCCTACATCCGCGAGCACTTCTTCGGTCCCGACCCCCGGCTCCGCCGGCTGGTCGAGCACCTGAGCGACGACGAGCTGCGGACGCTGCCGCGCGGCGGCCACGACTACCGCAAGCTCTACGCCGCCTACAAGCTGGCCACCGAGCAGCGCGGCGCGCCCACGGTCATCCTGGCCAAGACGATCAAGGGCTGGACGCTCGGCCCCGAGATCGAGGCGCGCAACGCCACCCACCAGATCAAGAAGATGACCAAGGCCCAGCTGCTCGCGCTGCGGGACCGGCTCTACCTGGCCGAGGAGATCCCCGACTCGCTCCTCGAGGCCGACCTGCCCCCGTACTACCGGCCGGCCGAGGGCTCCGAGGCCCACCAGTACCTGATGGCCCGGCGCACGGTGCTGAACGGACCGGTCCCGTCTCGGGTGGTCCGGCGGAGCACCCCGGCCCTCCCCGACCCCAAGGTCTATCGCCGACCTGCTGGCCGGGTCGGGGAGCCAGTCGGTGTCGACCACGATGGCCTTCGCCCGGCTGCTCCGGAACCTCGTGCGCGACCCGACGATCGGTCCGCTGGTCGCCCCGATCGTCGCCGACGAGGCCCGGACCTTCGGACTCGAGTCGATCATCGCCGAGTCGAAGATCTACGCCCCCGACGGGCAGCGGTACACGCCGGTCGACGCCGACCTCCCGCTCCGCTACGCCGAGAGCACCTCGGGCCAGGTCCTCCAGGAGGGGATCACCGAGGCCGGTGCGCTGTCAGCTTCATCGCCCTGGCCACCTCGTACGCGACCTGGGCCAGGCCGATGGTCCCGGTCTACCTCTTCTATTCGATGTTCGGGTTCCAGCGGGTCGGCGACCTCGCGTGGGCACTCGGCGACATGCGCGGCCGCGGGATCCTGGCCGGGTGCACGGCCGGCCGCACCACCCTCCAGGGCGAGGGCCTCCAGCACGACGACGGCCATTCACCGCTGCTCGCCTCGACCAACCCGGCCGCCCGCGATCTACGACCCCGCGTTCGCCTACGAGGTCGCGATCGTGGTCGAGGAGGCGGTCGCGAAGACCATCGGGCCCGACGCCGAGGACCGCTTCTTCTACATCACCCTCTACAACGAGAACTACCCGATGCCTGCCCTGCCCGGAAGGGAGCCGAGGGCGACGCCATCAAGTCCGGAGTCCTGCGCGGCCTCTACCGGTTCCAAGAGCGCGACGAGACCCTGGCCCGCCAGGCCACGATCTGCTTCTCGGGACCGATGTGGCAGGCGGCCGACGAGGCGCGTCGGCTTCTGGCCGAGCACTGGGGGGTCGGGTGCGACACCTGGTCGGTCACCTCGTGGTCGACGCTGCGCAGGCGACGCCATCAGCGTCGAGCGTTGGAACCGGCTTCACCCCGGGGAAGACCCGCGTCGGCCGGTCGTCACGACCGAGCTCGGTTACGGAAGCAAGCCGGTCGTCGCGGTCACCGACTACATGCGGGCCGTCCCGGACCAGGTGGCCCGCTGGGTGCACCGCCCGTTCGTGTCGCTCGGCACCGATGGGTTCGGCCGCTCCGACGCCCGGCCGGCGCTGCGGCACTACTTCGAGGTCGACGCCGGCCACGTGGTGGTCGCCGTCCTCTCGTCGCTGGCCAAGACCGGCGAGGCGACCCCCGACGAGGTCTCCGACGCGATCAAGCGCTTCGGGATCGACCCCGAGGCCGCCGAGCCCTTTGCGCCCTGAGGCGCCCCTGAAGAGCTCGTGCGTTCAGGGCCGCGATGGAGCGGCTCCGCGTTCTCCCAGCCGGCCCGAGCGATGATTGCCGGTCCCGCGCCCTTGCCGTGCCGTGCGACTCGGGCGTCTACCGCCACCCTCAGTCGCTGTGGAGGGCGACCCGGACCTCCTCTTCGATATTGGCCAAGGGAGCCCCCGGCATGGCAAAGACCACCCGACGGAGCTCGCCATTCCAAGGGAAGGGCGGCGCGTAGCGGTCGGTGACGGGAAGGCCGGCGTCGTGCCCGATCCGCAATCCGGCCCCGCCGTGCTGGAGGGCCAGCGGGAGCTGGCCCTCGTACTCGATTCGGCCAACCGCCCGTTCGCCATGCAGGACGGTGAACGACCCGGTGGTCCCGGCGGGAACGGAGGTCACGCCGAGGACCTGGTCACCGAACGGCACCGGCTCGTCCGCCACCACCTCCATCAGCTCCCCGGCTCTCGAGAAGGCGAAGACCAGCCGTCCCTCGACGGCGATGAGTGCGAACCCGCCGTTCCGGTCGCCCAGTGCGAAGAGCACCCCCTCGGCTCCACCGGGTGGAACCGTGACCTCGGCGGTGATGGTGAACCCGGCAAACAGCGGCGGCAACGACTCGTCGGCGATGGGACCCCCGCCGGGAAGCAACACCCGATGGTTTCCGGCCGGGTAGACGGGTGGAATGAGAGCGCCGATCCGGTGCAAGAAGGTGTCGTCGACCGGCAGGACGTGATTGCGAGTCGCCTCGGCGAACCAGAGCGCCTCGAGATCCTCGACCACCTCGGGGTGCTCGCTCGACAGGTCGGTCGACTCCGAGAAGTCCTTCTCGAGGTCGAACAGTTCCCAATGATCTTGGGCGAAGTCTCGACTCCCGATCGCGAGCTCCTCCTCGTCGAGAACACCGGTCGAGATGTGGTCGGTGGTGGCCTTCCAGCCCCCGTGATAGATCGAGCGCGATCCGAGCATCTCGAAGTACTGGGTCTGATGCAGGTCCGGACTCGACGGGTCGTCGAAGGTGGGGACCAGGCTGGCCCCGTCGACCGGCTGCTGGCGGACGCCGTCGATCGCTTCGGGTGGCTCGAGGCCGATGGCGTCGAGCACGGTGGGTGCGAGGTCGATGACGTGGGCAAACTGGGACCTGACCTCCCCTCGGGCTCGGATGCCGGCCGGCCAGTGGACGATCAAGGGAGTGCGTGTCCCGCCGAGCCACGTGTAGCGCTTCCAGAGCCGGTGCGGGGTGTTGCCCGCCCACGCCCAGGCCCACGAGTAGTGGTTGTAGATGCGCGGGCCACCCCAGTCGTCGAGAACGGCCAGGTTGTCGGCCACCGACTCTCTGATGGGGGCGGTGAATCGATGCTCGTTCAGGCTGCCGTACTGCCCGCCTTCGGCGCTCGCGCCATTGTCCGAGAACAGCAGCAGGATCGTGTTGTCCAGCTGGCCGATCTCGGCGAGCCGGTCCAGCAGCTTGCCGATCTGTGCGTCGGTGTGGGCGAGAAAGCCGGCGAAGACCTCCTGCTGACGGCTGTGCATTCGCCGCTCGTCCGCCGACAGGTCGGACCAGGCGGCCACCCACGACGGGCGTTCGGTGAGGATGGTGCCCTCGGGCACCACACCGAGCGATTGCTGGCGGGCGAAGATCTCCTGACGCCACGCGTCCCATCCCCCGTCAAAACGGCCGCGGTACGGCTCGACCCACTCCGGCGCCACGTGGTGGGGTGCGTGCATCGCCCCCAGCGCGAAGTACAAGAAGAACGGCTTTCCCGGTGCCCCGTGCTGCTGGTCGAGCACGTAACGCTGAGCGGTCTCGCTCAAGTCTTCCGAGAGGTGGTACCCCGGCTCGGGCCCCCGCGGCGGTTCCACGTATTGGTTGTCGCGCACCAGGTTGGGCGCCCAGTGGTTGGTGTCCCCCTGCAAGAAGCCGTAGTAGCGCTCGAACCCGAGCCCGAGAGGCCACAGGTCGAAGGGGCCGGCGGCCGAGCGCTGGAAGCGCGGGGTCAGGTGCCACTTGCCGACGGCCAGGGTGCTGTAGCCGGCGTCGCGCAGGACGCGGGCCAGGGTCCCGGCGCTCTTCGGGATCCTGGCGCTGTACCCGGGATAGGCCAGGGGGATGTCGGCCAGGAAGCCCATGCCGACGGCGTGGTGGTTACGCCCGGTAAAGAAGGCCGCGCGAGTCGGAGAGCACAGCGAGGTGACGTGGAACCGGTTGTAACGGAGCCCACCGTCGGCGAGGCGGTCCATGTTCGGCGTGGCGATGTCGGACCCGAAGCTCCCGAGATGGGCGAAACCGGTGTCGTCGAGGACGATGGCGACGACGTTGGGCGACCCGGCCGGTGGTTTCGGATCGTGCGGCTGGGTGAGCGGGAACCCGGCGACGGTCAGTCCGGCCGGGGCCGAGGCCGGGGCCGAGGCCGAAGAGCGTTCGTTGGGCGCCACGTCGTTCGGGGCCACCGGTTCAGCGGGCCCGGCCGAAACCAACGAAGGCACGTACGACCAATGGCTTGGGAGTGCAGCGGGTGTGTTGGGGGTGCCGGGGCACGATGGGTCCTCTCGAGAGATGGGCGATCCGGGGACTCATCATTGCCTAACGCCCCCGTCCCAGCTCGGGCGACGAGCCACCTGACAAATTCTTGCGCGGGTTCAGGGTTGATTCTGGATGGTAGTGATCTCTCATGCAGGCACTCAAGTGACCTTCTACGTCCTGTGGTGATCGACCGCCGCTCCTAAACTGCTGCACTTGTGGAAATTGAACTGGCTCCAGAACAGTCTTCCGGCCCTCTTCGCAACTGGCCTTCTTCGCCGCCCACCCGCTGACCGGGCCAGCTGACTCCCGAGTTCCAGCATCGCCTAACGCAAGAGCACGCAGCTGTGAGCAGTGAAGATTGCGACTGGTATCACACGACAACCTTGGCCGACGGAACCAGGTTCACCGTCAGTAGGACCTTCGAGGCAACGAAGCTGCCTACTTAGGTGAAACGCCCATGCATGGCAAGCGGGTGCTTGAGTTCGGACCGGCAAGTGGCTACCTGACGTTTTGGATGGAGAATCAGGGTGCCGAAGTCACAAGCTTCGAAGCCGGATATGACGCTCCCTTCGAACTACTACCTCCTGTCAATGGCTCCGACGCTCACCAGGCCCAAGTCGACCTGATGAGACACATCAGCCGAATCAATAACTCTCGGTGGTTCCACCATCGCGACCTGCACTCGTCGGCCAGGATCGCTTATGGCGATATCTACAACGTCCCCGAGGATTTGGGCCGGTTCGATACCTCGTTCTTTGGTTGCATCCTTTTGCACCTTCGAGACCCTTTGCGAGCGCTGCACCAAGCTGCCGCCCACACAGATCACACGATCGTCGTGACAGACAACGTGTACCCAGGGCTCGAGGACCCCGACGACCCGGTGCTTCGATTCGGCATGGATTCTGAGAACACTGGCCCCAGTGTTCGATGGTGGGACCTCTCGCCGGGAGCAGTCACACCCATGCTGTGGCGTCTTGGTTTGAACGAACCCGACTGATTCACCACACCCAACGCTTTGAGATACCTGATCCACCAGTGGACATCAGACTGTTCACGATCGTGGGGGAACGTCCCATTGTGAATGCCAACGTTCGGGGGCCGTTGCGTCGTGCGCTGAGGCGAGTCAGCGGAGAACGGAGAGCGGCACCGCAGAGCTAAGGCAGCACCGTGGCTGACGATGAATCATCCCTGCCCAAGGCGGACCACGCTGCCCGATGTCCTCCAGCGGTATTTGCAACCACGTAGTACAGACCCCCCCCATCTAACAGCCATAACCAGATCGTCCCATAGGCGGATACACTCTCGAAGGTGCCAAAGTCCCAGGTAGTTGAGCTGCACCTCGCACAGGAAACCGACGCCGACGCGCTGCTCACCGAGAGCCCGCTGGCACTGTTGATCGGCATGGTCCTCGACCAACAGGTCCCGCTCGAGTGGGCCTTTCGCGCGCCAAAGGAGCTGTCGCGGCGCCTGGAAGCCCCGCTGGATGCCAAGGCGCTCGCCGGAATGGACCCCGAGAAGCTGAGCGCCCTGTTCGCGGCGAAGCCATCGCTTCACCGCTATCCGGCTTCGATGGCCAAGCGGGTCCAGGCCCTGGCCGTCGAGCTGACCGAGCGCTACGGCGGCGAGGCCACCAACGTCTGGAAGGACGCCGGGAGCGGCAAGGAGCTCTTGGACCGGGTCAAGGCGCTTCCCGGATTCGGCGATCAGAAGGCGCGCATCTTCGTCGCTCTGCTGGGCAAGCAGCTCGGCGTCCGCCCCGACGGTTGGGTGGAGGCCTCGGCCCCCTACGGCGAGGCCGGCTCGTTCCGGTCGGTCGCCGACATCGTCGACGAGGTCAGCCTGGTCAAGGTGCGCGAGTACAAGAAGGCGATGAAGGCGGCCGCCAAGTCCTCCAAGTGACCGCCGACCCTCGCGGGTCGCCATCTCTATCTCTGCACGCCCGACCGGACCGACCTCGCAGACTTCGTCGAGTCCGCCATCCTGGGCGGGGTCGACGTGGTGCAGCTGCGGGACAAGGACCTCGACGCCCGGCCGCTTCTCGAGCGGGCCAGGCTGGTCGGTCAGGTCTGCTCCGCCCACGGGGTGCCGTTCATCCTGAACGACCGGCCCGATCTGGCCCTCGAGGCCGGGGCCGACGGCGTCCACCTCGGCCAGGACGACGCGCCGTGCGCGCCTGGCCCGGCGGCTCCTCGGGCCCGACGCGATCGTCGGGCTCTCGACCCACTCGCCCGAGGACCTCGACCAGGCGCTCGGCGAGCCGGTCGACTACCTCTCGGCCGGGCCGGTGGTCGCCGACGCCGACCAAGCCGGGCCGGCCCGGCACCGGCACCGGCTACCTCTCGCTGGCCGTCGCCCGGTCGCCGTGGCCGGTCTTCGTGACCGGCGGCGTCACCCCCGACACCGTGCCCGGCCTGGTCGCGGCCGGGGCCCGTCACTTCGTGGTGGTGCGCTGGCTGACCGAATCCGCCGAACCCCGAGGTCGCCGCACGGGCGCTGTCCGAGGCCATCGCGGCGGCCCTCGAGGGTGCCGGCGGGGCCGCTCCGGACTGACGCTCGAGCCAGCCGATCAGCGTCGCCGTCGCCCGGGGGTCGGCCCGCAGCCAGTGGCCGGCACCGAGCACCATGCGCAGCTCGGCCCGCGCTCCCCCGCTTCGACCAGGGCGCCGGCCGCGGCCGCCGGCACCGCGTCGTCGTCCGAGCCCTGCACGACGAGGAGCGGCCGGCCGCCGAGACGCGCCGCCGAGGCGACCGGCTCGAGCTCCCCCAGCTCGGCCGCCCACGCCCGGGCGTCGCGGGGGAACCCCGACTCGATCACCCCGGCGCTCCGGCACCGTGCGGCCAGCGCCTCGGGGTCGGCCGCCCACACATCCAGCCGAGCCGGCACGGCGAAGCACGCCACGCCACGCACCCGCTCGTCGCGCGCCGCCAATGCCAACGCGATCGCCCCGCCGAAGCCGAAGCCGGCCACCCGCAGCCCGGTCCGGGCGCCCAGCTCCTCGTCGACCAACGCCGCGGCGTCGTCCAGCCAGCCGAGGCGCCGAGAAGCTGCCGGCCGACCCGCCGAGGCCGCGGAACATCGCCGCCAGCACCCGCCACCCCGACTCCTGCGCGACCCGGTCGGCGACGGCCTCATAGGGCAGGGTGACGTCGCCGCCGGCGCCCTCGATCGGGGGCAGCTCGGGGCAGAGCAAGAGCAGTGGTGCCGTCCCCTCCCGTGGGCCGCCGGCCGCGTAGAACCGCAGCGGCCCGGCGGGGCCGGCGGTCTCGGACCACTGGCCGCTCACGTCACCCCGTGGGTGAGGCGAGCGACGACGTTGTTGGGGCCGTCAGATCCCGATCCGCTGGGCGAGCAGCTCGCGGTGGTAGGCGGGGTCGCCGAAGAGCAGCTCGGAGGACTTGGCCCGCTTGAAGTACAGGTGCGCGTCGTGCTCCCAGGTGAACCCGATGCCGCCGTGGATCTGGATGTTCTCGGCGGCGGCGTGGAAGTAGGCCTCCGAGCAGTAGGACTTGGCCAGGCTGGCCACGACCGGCAGCTCGTCGGAGTCCTCGGCCGCCGCCCATCCGGCGTAGTAGGCGGCCGACTTGGCCGACTCGACCTCGAGCAGCATGTCGGCGCACTTGTGCTTGATCGCCTGGAAGCTGCCGATCGGCCGGCCGAACTGGATCCGGTTCTTGGCGTAGTCGACCGAGCTGTCCAGGCAGTGCTGGGCCCCGCCGACCTGCTCGGCAGCCAGCGCCACCGCGGCCAGGTCGAGGGTCTTGGTCAGCCCCTCGGCCGCCCCACCGTCGGTCCCGACGAGGCGGGCCGGGGTGGACTCGAAGACCAGGCGGGCCTGCTTGCGGGTCTGGTCCATGGTGGGCAGCGAGGTGCGGGTGAGGCCCGGCGGCGTCGCCCTCGACCGCGAACAGGCTGAGGCCGGCCGGCGGTCCGGGCCACCACCAGGATCAGGTTGGCCGTGTGGCCGTCGATGACGAAGGACTTGTGCCCGTCGAGGGTCCAGGCCACCCTTGGACTCGGTGGCCTGCAGGGCGATGCCCGTCGAAGTCCCAGCGGCCGTTGTCCTCGGTGATGGCCAGGGTGCCGATCGTCTCGCCGGAGGCGAGGCCGGGCAGGAGGTCCTTCTTGGCCGTCGTCGTCGCCGGAGGTCGAGCAGCGCGTTGGCGGCCAGGGCGACGGTGGAGAAGAAGGGGGCGCACAGGAGGGCGGAGCCCATCTCCTCGAGGACCACGATCAGCTCGACGTAGGTGAAGCCCGAGCCGCCGTACTCCTCGGGGATGGTCAGCGACTGGAGGCCCAGCTGGTCGGCCATCTGGGACCACACCGCCGGGTCGTAGCCCGTCCTCGGTCTCCATGAGCCGCCGGACCTCGGTCTCGGGCGACTTCTCCTGGAGGAAGCGCCGGACGGCGCTCCGCAGCTCCTCTTGCTCCTCGCTGAAGGCAAAGTTCATTGCGGCCCTCTCTTCTCGTGAGCACCGGGCGCTCGTTCTGCGCCCGCACGCCGACAGGGCAGCCCTGCCCCCGACGTCCGTCTGGCTGTCTACCAGAATTGGCGCGACGATCGACAACGGGAACGTTTCCAGTGGCCCGCCCGGCCGTACCCAGTCGAGTCCGAAAATGCTGCGCCGTCGGGCGATTCGACCGGGTCCCAGCCGCTGCTGTGGGATCCTGGGGTCGTGCCCGAACTCGTGCGGATCTGGGAGGACGCCGCCTGCGAGCTGCATCGCATGGTGGTCGGCCCGATGGACAACAACGTCTACGTGCTGCGGTGCCGCCGGACCGGCGAGGCGCTGCTCGTCGACGCGGCCAACGAGCACGAGGCGCTGCTCGAGGTGTGCCAGCGCCTCGGGGTGCACCAGGTCGTCGAGACCCACGGGCACTGGGACCACATCCAGGCGGTCGCGGCGGTCCGGGAGGCCGGGATCAGCGTCTCGGTGACCGCCGAGGACGCCGCCATGCTCCCCTCCTACGACCTGCTGCTCGAGGACGACTCGGTGCTCGAGGTGGGCAAGCTGCGGGTGCGCACGGTCGCCACCCCCGGCCACACCCCCGGGTCGATGTGCTTCGCCGTCGAGGGCACCCCGCTGCTGCTCACCGGGCGACACCCTGTTCCCCGGGCGGACCCGGCAACACCAAGTTCGAGGGCGGCGACTTCCCGACGATCATCCGCTCGATCGAGAGCCGGCTGTTCGCCCGCTACGGCGCCGACACGGTCGTCCTGCCCGGCCACGGTGCCTCGACCACCATCGGGGCCGAGTCCCCCAGCCTCCAGGAGTGGGTCGACCGCGGCTGGTGAGCCGGCCTGAGCCATGGGCCGACATGCCCCGCCGGGCGGTCGGACCCGGTCGGAAAAGTTGACCAAAGTAGTAGGACTTTTGACCGATGCCAGCTGATCCGCCCCCGAGCCCCTCCGCGACCTCGGTGCCCCTGCTCGAGGTGGACGACCTCCGGGTGAGCGCCGAGGACGCCGAGATCCTGCGCGGCGTCACCTTCCAGATCGCTCCCAGGCGAGGTCCACGCGCTCATGGGCCCGAACGGGGCCGGCAAGTCCACCCTGGCCAACGTCCTGCTCGGCCACCCCGGCTACCGGGTCACCGGCGGGCGCCATCCGGCTGAAGGGCGAGGACGTGACCGCGCTGGCCGACCGAGGTGCGGGGCAAGGCCGGCCTGTTCCTGGCCTTCCAGTACCCCGAGGCCCTGAGCGGGGTCTCGGTCACCCAGTTCCTGCGCCAGGCCATGTCGGCCCGCCGGGGCATCGACCTGTCGGTCCTCGAGGTCCGCGTGGCCATGACCGAGTGGATGGAGCGGCTCGGGCATGGACCCGGCCTTCGGCGAGCGGTACCTGAACGAGGGGTTCTCCGGCGGCGAGCGCAAGCGCAACGAGATCCTCCAGATGGCGCTCCTCGAGCCCGAGGTGGCGGTGCTCGACGAGACCGACTCGGGGCTCGACGTCGACGCGCTCGGCGTGGTCGGCCGCGGCGTGACCACCGTGCGGGGGCTGCACCCGACGATGGGCGTGCTCGTGGTCACCCACTACCAGCGGATCCTGCGCGACCTCGTGCCCGACCGGGTGCACCTCATGCTCGACGGCCGGATCGTCGAGAGCGGCGGGCACGGAGCTGGCCGCCCGGATCGAGTCGAGCGGCTACGACGCGTGGCGGGCGCTGAGATGACGATCCAGCGACCCGCTCGACGTCGAGGTGATCCGCAAGGACTTCCCCCTGCTCTCGCGGACCGTGCACGACCGGCCGATCGTCTATCTCGACTCGGCCTCCTCCTCGCTCCAGCCGCGCCAGGTGCTCGCCGCCATGGACCACTACTACGAGACGACGCACGCCAACGTGCACCGCGGCGTCTACGCGACCGCCGAGGGGGCGACCGAGCTCTACGAGGGGGCCCGGCGCAAGGTCGGCCGGTTCATCGGCGCGCCCCGACCCCGAGCGCGAGATCGTGTTCACCAAGAACGCCACCGAGGCGCTCAACCTCGTGGCCAACAGCTGGGGACGGGCCAACCTCC
This sequence comes from uncultured Acidimicrobiaceae bacterium, assembly GCA_963804255.1. Taxonomy (GTDB): domain Bacteria; phylum Actinomycetota; class Acidimicrobiia; order Acidimicrobiales; family RAAP-2; genus Palsa-461. The sequence continues at coordinate 1,146,114 of CAWDPK010000006.1, forward strand.
GACGCGGCGACGTCGTCGTGCTCACCGAGATGGAGCACCACGCCAACCTCGTCCCGTGGCTGATGCTGGCCGAGTCGATCGGCCTCGAGCTGCGCTACCTGCCCATCGACGGCGACGGCCGGCTCGACCTCGCCGACCTCGACCGGCTGCTCGAGGGGGCCAAGGTCGCTGGCCATCACCGCGATGTCCAACGTGCTCGGCACGATCAACCCGGTGCCCACGCATCGCCGAGGCGGCCCATCGGGCCGGAGCGGTGGTCGTCGTCGACGGCGCCCAGTCGGTGCCCCACCTGGTCACCGACGTGACGACGCTCGGGGCCGACTTCCTCGCCTTCTCGGCCCACAAGATGCAGGGCCCGACCGGGATCGGCGTGCTGTGGGGCCGCGCGGAGCTGCTGGAGGCGATGCCGCCCTTCCTCGGGGGCGGCGGGATGATCCTCGACGTCTCGCTCGACCGGGTTCGACCCCGGCCGAGCCGCCGTGGCGCTTCGAGGCCGGGACACCGCCCATCGCCGAGGCGGTCGGCCTGGCGGCCGCGGTCGACTACCTGAGCGGCGTCGGCATGGAGCGCATCGTCGCCCACGAGCGGCTGCTGACCGCCTACGCGATCGACGCCCTGCACGACCGGCTCGGACGACGGATCTGCACGATCTTCGGGCCGCCGGCCGGCGGGGACCGGGGCGGGGTGCTCTCGCTCGCCTACCGCGACGTCCACGCCCACGACCTCGCCCAGGTGCTCGACCAGTTCGGGGTGTGCGTCCGGCCGGGCCACCACTGCGCCAAGCCCCTGATGCGCCGGCTCGGGGTCGCCGCCACCGCCCGGGCCTCGATCGCCCTCTACAACGACGAGCCGACATCGACACCCTGATCGAAGGGCTCGAACCACGTCGGTACAGTGTTCGGGTGACCGTCGCGAGCCCACGGACGAGGCCTGATGCCCGACCTCGAAGAGCTCTACCGAGAGATCATCCTCGACCACTACCGGTCCCCGAGGAACCGTGGTGAGCTGCCCACCCCGCCCGCCCACCGGGTCGAGGGGTTCAACCCGCTGTGCGGCGACGAGGTCGTCCTCAGCCTGGACGTGGCCGACGGTCAGCTGCGCGACATCAAGATCGCCGGGTCGGGCTGCTCGATCAGCCAGTCCTCGGGCTCGCTCATGTCGGCCGCGGTCAAGGGCAAGTCGATCGCCGAGGTCCGCGAGCTGATCCGAGTGTTCAAGACGATGATGACGGTGCACGAGGCGACCCTCGCCGACGACGACCGGACCACCGGCGCCGAGGACGCGCGCCGAGCCCGAGCCGATCGACCTCGCCTCAGCTGGGCGAGCTCGCGGCGCTCCAGGGCGTCGTGAAGTTCCCGGTCCGCATCAAGTGCGCCACGTTGAGCTGGAACGCGCTGATCCAGGGACTCGACGAGCTCGCCTCGGCCTGACCGACCGGACCGGTGGTCCGGGTTGGCCACCGACGGGGCGCTCAACAGGGGGTCGGGTCGAACGGCGCGATGGTGGTCGCTGGGTCGGGGTGCGTTGGCCGAGACCGCCGGAGCCCCGACGCCGGTGTGGTCGACGTCGTGCTCCCGCCGGTGCCCGTGGGCGCGTGACCGACATCGGGTCGCCGTTGACGGTCGAGCGGCGGGGTGGTCGGCGTCGTTGGGCGCAGTCCCGAGGAACTGGGTCAGCATCTGCTGGGCCTCGGGCTCCTCCACGATCTGGACGTCGCCGCCGTAGTTCTGGGCCGAGGTCGTCGGCAGGGTGAGTGTCCGCAGCCTCGACGACGAGAACGCGTGGTAGCGGGTGGCCAGGTCGTAGATCTCACCCAGGCCGAGGTTCTTGTCGACCGTGATGTCGTGGACCACCGAGTCGAGGAACGACCTGCAGGGTGAGCGGGTTGTAGGTCGACTCGACCTTCTGGATGAGCGCCTCGATGATCAGGTTCTGCCGCTGGATCCGGCCGAGGTCCGACGTCGGGTCGTAGTTCCAGCCGCCCTCGGCGGGGTCGTCGTACTCGAAGTAGCGCGACCGGGCGAGGGCCAGCACCTGGTTCCCGTTCAGGGTCTGACAACCCGTCGTCGTGATGTCGAGCCCCGAGTTGTCGTGTAGCTGCCGTTGTCATTGCAGTCCCGGACCGGGTAGGGGACATCCATGTTGATGCCGCCGACCGAGCCGACGGCGTCGATCAGTCCTTGGAAGTCGATGACGATCGAAGTGGTTGATCGGGATCCCGAAGGTGTTCTGGATCGTGTCGAGCCATGACCGGCACCGGCCCAGTCGTTGAAGGCGGTGTTGATCTTCTGCGGCGCCGGTGAGCCCGCTGCTCTCCGGCAATGCCGGACATCTCGACCCAGGTGTCCCGCGGGATCGAGAGCAGCTCGGCGGTGCCGGCCTGGGGGTCCACGTGCAGGATCTTGATGGTGTCGCTCCGCTGACCGCCGATCGTGCGACGCCGTGCCGAACGACTTGGCCGCCTGGCCGGTGTTGCCGGCCCGGGTGTCCGAGCCGACGATGAGCACGTTGAACGGGGCGATGGAGCTCGTGACCACGGCGCACGAGGTGCAGTCGATCTTCTGCACCTTGCTCCACTCGTAGCGGAGGTAGGCGTAGCCCGACCCGATCACGCAGACCAGGAGGACGACCACGATCCCGAGGGTGGTGAGCACCTCGGCGTTTCCGGCTCCAGCGCGGGCGGCGTCGGTGCTGTGCGGCGCCGAGTCGCCCGCGGCCGGCTCGGCGCGCCCTCGGTCGGCCCCCGTCGATGCGGTCACCGAGCGCCTTGAGCCCGTCCTCGTTGGCCGGCTTGCCGGGACCTCGCGGTGCTGTCGCCCTCGCCCAGCTGAGCCAGACGGCGGAGCGGGTCGTTGCGAAGAGCGGCCGTCTTCGAGACGAGCCCGAGCCAGAGGAACGACCGCTGGCCATGTCGTTCTACGGTACCAAGCGCCCCTACGCGGCTCCTGTGCAGCTCCAGGTGCGATCGGTCGGGTCTTAGCAACTTCTTAGGGCCACCTCAGCCCCGCTTTGGCAGGCGGGCCGTCCCGGAGTCAGGCGCTGTACGCGCCGTAGCCGGAGGTGTCCAGCTCGTCGGCCAGCTCCGGGCCGCCCTCGGCGACGATGCGCCCACCGACCATGACGTGCACCCGGTCGGCGCCGCAGCTCCTCCAGGAGCCGCCGGAAGTGGGTCACCGCGAGCACCCCGAGCCCCCACTCCGACGGTGGCCCGCTCGACGCGGCGGGCGACCGCCCGGAGCGCGTCGACGTCGAGCCCCGAGTCGATCTCGTCGAGGACCGCGAAGCGCGGCCGGACGACGCCCATCTGGAGGATCTCGTTGCGCTTGCGCTCGCCCCCCGGACAGGTCCACGTTGAGCGCGCGGTCGAGGAAGCGTCGGTCGAACCCGATGGCGTCGGCCTCCTCCCGCGAGCGCCGTCGGCCGACCCGGCCGGCGTCGCCGCCGGTCGCCTGCGAGCGCCTCGACCAGCACGGCCTCGAGCCGGACGCCCGGGACCTCGATCGGTTGCTGGAGCGCCAGGAAGAGCCCGGCCCGGGCCCGCCGCCAGCTCGGAAGGCCGGTCAGCTCGATGTCCCCGATCGTGATGCTGCCCGCGGTGACCGTCGTCCCCGGCCGGCCCATGAGCGCGTGGGCGAGCGTGCTCTTGCCCGAACCGTTCGGACCCATCACCACGTGGACCTCGCCCGGCGCCGACCTCGAGGTCGATGCCGTGCAGGATCTCCACGCCGCCCACCTCGGCGCGCAGGCCCGAGATCCTCGAGCGTGCCGGTCGCGACCGCGGTCACGGCGAGCACCACCGCGACGTCGTCGCCGACCACCTCGATCTCGAACACCGGGACCGGCGTGGTGGCGGGAGCGAGCAGGGCTCGCCGGTCCTGCAGGTCGAAGGTGCTGCCGTGCCGGGGGCACTCGAGCTCGCATTCCTCGACCCACACCTCCCCCTCGGACAGCGAGTAGTCCTCGTGGCTGCACCGGTCGCCGATCGCGTAGAAGTCGTCGCCGATCCGCACCAGCGCGATGCGCACCCCGGCCACCTCGAACCGGCGCGCCTCGCCGGAGCTCGAGCTCGTCGCGCCGGCAGAGCACCGTCCGCTCACTCATCGGACTCGCCCGCCGCGTCCGAGCAGCGCCGGCCAGGCGCTGGCCGATCCGACGCCGAAGCGGCCCGAGGCGCGCTCGGCACCGGGGCCCGCTCGACGATGTCGTCGAAGAAGCCCGAGCACGATGAGCCGTTCGGCGCGGTCGGGCGAGAGCCCCGGGACTCGAGGTAGTAGCGCTGGTCCTCGTCGACCGGGCCGACGCTCGACGCGTGGCTGCACCGCACGTCGTTCTCCTCGATGTCGAGGTTGGGCACCGAGTCGGCGTGGGCGCTCTCGTCGAGCACCAGGTTGTGGTTGGTCTGCATGGCGTCGGACCGCACGGCCCCGTGGCGCACGCGGATGAGGCCGGTGTAGATCGAACGCGACCGCTCGGCCACCGCCCCCTTGCAGAGCAGATCGCTCGTCGTCTTGCGGGGCCACGTGGTCCTGGAGGGTGCGGACGTCGTGCACCTGGTCGCCCGAGCCGAGGTAGACGGTGGTGAGCTCGGTCGAGCCCCCCTGCGCCGATCGCCGCCGCGTCGATGCGGCAGCGGTCGTAGTCGCCGCCGAGGCCCGGCGGTGAAGCTGCTCGAGCGTCGCGTCGCGCCCGACGGTCGCACCGAGCCTGGCCAGGTGCCAGGTCGTCGCGGCCGAGGTCCTGGACCATCACGTAGGACGAGCCGGGCCCGGTCCTCGACCACCATCTCGCCCACCGGGACGACCAGGCCCGGCCCGGCTCCGGCGCGGCCCGGCGATCACCTCGACCACCTGGACCTCGGCGTCCTCGCCGAGCCGACCAGCAGCGTGCGGAGCAGGATGGCCGGCGCCGGGCCGTCGGTCGGTGCCCGGTCTCGCACCAGTGCACGATCACGATCGGTCGGTCGAGCACGATCCTCGCCGGGACGTCGAGCGACCACGACGTCGGGGCCGAAGCTGTCGTTCAGGGCCACGAAGAAGTCGTCGCGGCCGACCACGCTCGCCGAGACCGTCCGGAGCCGACGCCAGTGCCGATGCGCCGCCGAACGCCACCGCGTCGGGCAGGCCGCGGCGCTCGAGCGAGAGCGATCCGGCCGTTGTGCACGATCGCCCGCGGACCCCGACCGAACTCGTCGGCGAGGGCGAGGGCCGCCTCGGGGACCGTCGCCCGGCGGGGCCGGCCACCGGGCGGTAGGCGTCGAGGTCGAGCCGGTCGATCGGCGAGTACCGCCACACCTCGGCCTGTCTCGCTCGGCGGAGACATCGCGCCGAGTCGCTCCAACGCCTCGGCCCGCCGATCGGCCAGCCAAACCGGGCCGCCGAGCGCGACCGACTGCTCGGCCGTGAAGGTCTTCATGGTGTCGGCTCGAGTCGGTCCTGGCGCTAGGTGTCCGGGCGGCGGGCAGGCCTCAGCGGCGCTTGCGGAACCAACGCTGCCGGGCGGCCTTGTCGTCGCGCGCCCGGGCCTCGGCCAGGGCGTCCTCCGCGATGTCGTTCACGATGCTCTCGGCGTTCTCGAGGACCTCGGTCATCTCGGCCGACCGGCACGTCGGGCTCGTCCTCGATCGGCGGCTCGATCAGGTCGCCGTGGACCCAGCCCACGTCGGCCATCCGGCGCTCGTAGCGCGGGCAGTTGTCCGGGCACCGCCACGGGGCCTCCGGGGCCAGGTTCAAGACGCAGAAGCGCGCCACCTCGCCGGAGGCGTAGGTCCTGCTCTGGAAGTGTTTGCACTCCTCGCGCATGGGCACGACACCATCGTGCCACCCGAGGGGCGATCCTGTGACACCGGCTCAGCCGACCGAGCCCTCCATCTGCAGCTCGATCAGCCGGCTCCACTCCACCGCGTACTCCATGGGCAGGGTCCGGGTGATCGGCTCGATGAACCCGTTCACGATCATGCCCATGGCCTGGGCCTCCGACAGCCCTCGGCTCATCAGGTAGAAGAGCTGGTCGTCGCCGATCTTGGCGACGGTGGCCTCGTGGCCGATGCTGGCGTCGCGCTCGCCGACCTCCATGTAGGGCTTGGTCTCAGAGATCGAACTGCTCGTCGAGCAGCAGGGCGTCGCAGCGGACGAACGACTTGGCCCCGGTCGCCCCCTCGTTGACGTGCACGAGGCCGCGGTAGGTGGTCATGCCCCCGTCCTTGGAGATCGACTTCGACACGATCGTCGACGTCGTCTCGGGCGCGGCGTGGACCATCTTGGCCCCGGCGTCCTGGTGCTGGCCCGGACCCGCGTAGGCGACCGACAGCACCTCGCCGGAGGCCTTCGGTCCCATCAGGTACACCGACGGGTACTTCATGGTGAGGCGCGAGCCGATGTTGCCGTCGATCCACTCGACGCGGGCCTCGGCCTCGGCCCGGGCCCGCTTGGTCACCAGGTTGTAGACGTTGTTCGACCAGTTCTGGATGGTCGTGTAGGTGATCCGGCTCCCGGCCAGGGCCACCAGCTCGACGACCGCCGAGTGCAGGGAGTCGGTCGTGTACACCGGCGCCGAGCAACCCTCGATGTAGTGCACCTCGGCGCCCTCGTCGGCGATGATCAGGGTCCGCTCGAACTGGCCCATGTTCTCGGTGTTGATCCGGAAGTAGGCCTGCAGCGGCTGGTCGACCTTCACGCCCGGCGGGACGTAGATGAACGATCCGCCGGACCAGACCGCCGAGTTCAGCGCGGCGAACTTGTTGTCGTTGGGCGGGATGATCGTCCCGAAGTACTTGCGGACCAGGTCGGGGTACTCGCGCACCGCGGTGTCCATGTCGGTGAACAGGACGCCCAGGGACTCGAGGTCGGCTCGGTTCCGGTGGAACACCACCTCGCTCTCGTACTGGGCCGTCACCCCGGCCAGGTACTTGCGTTCCGCCTCGGGGATCCCGAGCTTCTCGTAGGTGTTCTTGATCGAGTCCGGCAGGTCGTTCCAGTCCTTGACCTGGTTCTCGGTCGGCTTCACGTAGTAGTAGATGTCGTCGAAGTCGAGGTCGGGCATGTTCACCGCGAACCAGGCCGCCATCGGCTTGCGCTCGAAACGGGACAGGGCCTTCAGCCGGAAGTCCCGCATCCAGTCGGGTTCGTTCTTCATGGCCGACATCTCGCGGACGATGTTCTCGCTCAGGCCCTTCTTGGGCTTGAAGACATAGTCGTCTCGTCGTCGCTCCATCCGAGCTGGTAGCGACCGAGATCGAGATCCGCCATTGCCATGGGTCTCCCGCACTTCCTTGGTGGGATCGACGGTCCGGCCTTACGACCCGACCAGGGCATTTCCCCTATCTCGATAGTAACAACTTCCCGACCCAATCTGAACGTCCTGCGAGCTGCAGGAAGGCACCATGCCAACCGAGGCCCAGGGGCCGCCCGGCGGGGGGACGAGTACGGTCGGGGCCAACTGAGCCAAATGAGCCGATGACGGGGGGAGCCATGGCCGAGGTCTTGGTTGAAGTGGCTGGTGGCATGCTGCGAGGCGTCGAATCCGAAGGCGTTGTGTCGCTGAAGGGCGTCCCCTATGCGGCACCCCCGGTGGGGGCGCTCCGCTGGGCGGCACCCCAGCCCGCCCCACCCTGGGACGGGATCCGCGACGCGCTCGAGTTCGGCCCGTCGTGCCCCCAGCCGGTCGAGCGACCCGACGGTTGGGCCGCCGAGACCAAAGAGGACGAGGACTGTCTCTACCTCAACGTGTGGACACCTGGGATCGACGGGGGCCGGCGGCCGGTCATGGTCTGGATCCACGGGGGCGGCTACGCGATCGGTTCGGGATCCTGGCCGCTCTACGACGGGGCAGCCCTGGCTCGTCGCGGCGAGGTGGTCGTCGTCACCGTCAACCACCGTCTGGGCGTGCTCGGCTACCTGGACCTGGCCGAGCTGGGCGGATCGGAACTGGCCAGCTCCGGGAACAACGGGATGCTCGACCTCGTCGCGTCGCTCGAATGGGTCCGCGACAACATCCACTCACTCGGCGGTGATCCGGCCAACGTCACCGTCTTCGGCGAGTCCGGGGGCGGCGCCAAGGTCAGCACATTGCACGTCATGCCTCGGGCTCGCGGCCTCTTTCACCGCGCGGCGGTCCAGAGCGGGCCGGGCCTGTATGTCCAAACTCCAGACGTGGCCCAGCAAACCACGTCGCACCTCCTCGCCCGGCTGGACATCGAGGCCGGGCCGACCGCCCTCGAAGAGCTGAGGGCGCTTGCGGTCGAGCGGCTCATAGAGGCCCAGCGCGAGCTGGCCCCACGCCCGGCCGCCGGCTCGGACAGGCCACCGGGCGGAGGCATGGGTGGGTTCTCCCCGGTGCTCGACGGCGTCGCGGTGAGCTCGCATCCCGCCCAGGCCTTCGCGGACGGGACGGCCGTGGACGTACCGGTCTTGATCGGTCGCAACAACGACGAGGGGACGTTGATGATGGCGGGCGACCCCATCCTCACCGATCCCGACCGCTTGGATGAGGCCGGGCTCGCCCAGAGGCTGGCCGGATTCGGTGACCGCGCCGAGAGCCTGGCGGCCGGGTACCGGTCGGCCTACCCGGACGCGACGCCGCTGGACCTCTTGATCGCCATCCGCTCGGACGCGTTCATGGGCCTCGGCACGGCCCGGTTCGCCGAGAAGAAGCTGAAGCGATCGAAGGCACCCGTGTACATGTACCGGTTCAACTGGGCCGCCGGTCCGCTGCGATCGGGCCATGGCTTCGAAATCGCGTTCGTCTTCGACAACGTGCACGAACCGGTGATGCACCCGAGCGCGAGCCGGGCCGAGCTGGCCGACCGGATGAGCGAGGCCTGGATCGCGTTCGCCCGGGACGGCGACCCGAACCACGCCGGCTTGCCGAAGTGGCCCGCGTACTCACTCGATGAGCGGGCGACGATGCTCTTCGACCGCGACGTCTGCAACGTCGGGCCGGACCCCTTCGAGAAGGTGCAGTCGCTCTGGCAGGGCTGAGGCCGTTCAGGTCGTCGGCGTCGTCGAGGGCGGCGCGGCGCCCACGAAGGTGATGTTCATGGGCGCCGGCAACGGCGTCGGGAAGGTCACCGGGGTGCGGTCGACCTCAATCGTGATGTCCGAGGGCGCACCGAGGGTGACCTTGCTGGTGCCGCTCAGCACGATCTGCTCGGTCGACCCCTGGTTCAGCACCTGGGCGTAGGGGGTGGAGCCACTCGAGTTGGTGATCTGGACGTAGCAGGCGCCGGTGGCGGCCTTGAAGGTGACCGTGTACGAGGAGAACGGCAGCGAGTAGGTGACATCGGTGCCGCTCGTCGAGCTGGGCGAGAAACTCGGCGGCACGGCGGTGGTGGTCGTGGTCGCGTGGGTCGTCCTGCCAGTCTGGCCGTGGCCCTTCTTGATCGTGGTGGCGGTGGTCGAGTGGGGGGGACGCGAGTGCGCCCCGGCGATCGCGAGGCCGGTCACGAGCGCGATGACCAACACCGCGGCCGCGATCGGCGCGCCGAGCCGACGGGGACGATGGCTCATCCGGGCGATCGAGGTGTCCCGGCTTCGTCGGTAGATGGGTGGCGGCGGCCGATTACCCGACGCCTGCGGCCCCGCCCCGTCGTCGAGGACGCGTCGGCGCGAGGGCGACGAGGAGATCTCGATCCGTCCGCTCTCCCCGATCACCGGTTCTGAGTCGGGCTCGCTGCGCGGGGCGGTGCTGCCGACGACCCGGACCGACCCGCCCTGGCGGCGACGGAGCTCCTCGAGCCTCTCCAGGCGCTGCTGGTAGCCGGCCACCGAGTGCATTTCGTCCGAGCCGCGGCGGCGCAGGGCCCACACGGCGAGTCCGCCCAGGACGGCCACGCCGAGGAGAACCGCGACGAACACCATCCCTCCATTCAACAGGAGAAATACGCCCCCGGATGCCCAGCGACCGGCCCGCATCGGCCAAGCGCCGCGATCAGGGCAGGTCGGCTCGGTGCCCCTTGGTCGGGAGCCGGTCGCCCGGGATCTCCGCTCGCCGTGGGTTCTTCTGGTCGCGCGCCGAGGTGACCGGCTCTCCGATGCCCCAGTCAATGCCGAGATCCGGGTCGTCCCAGGCCACGCCGAGCTCGTCACCGGGGTCGTAGTAGCCGTCGACCATGTACCAGAGCACGAGGTCGGTGTGCGCCGCGAACCCGTGGGCGACCCCGGGCGGGATGTACACGCCGCGGTGTGACAACCCGCTCAGCTCAAGGACCATCGTGGAGCCCTCGGTCGGGCTGCCGACCCTTAGGTCATGGAGCGCGACCCGGGCGGTCCCCGCCACCGCGTACCAATAGTCGGCCTGGCGCAGGTGGTAGTGGAGCCCGACCAGTGAGCCGGCGACCTTGTCGGACCGGTTCGCCTGGACCATGTCGGGCCGCCCCGGAAACCACTCCTTGCGCCAGGTCTCGACGAACGTGCCCCTCGGGTCGCCGTGGACGTCGGGCTCGACCACGACCACGCCGTCGATCTCAGCGGACCGGATGAGCTTGGGCATGGGGACCGAGGGTAGTGGTTGGCACCGGCGCGCCCGGTCGGCTCAGGGACGCCCAGGTTCGACGGTCTCGCCCTCGCGGGCCGAGGAGACCACGAGGCCGTGCGGCGCCGCCAACGTCACGGCCCGCTCCAACATCGCGTCCAACGCCTCGTCGTCGTGTGAGGGGTCGTGATGGAAGAGCACCAGGTGCGCGACACCGGCTCGAACAGCCAGGTCCACCGTAAAGTCGACCGTTGAGTGACCCCAGTCGCGCTTGTGGGCCAGCTCGAAGTCCGTGTATTGCGCGTCGTGGACGAGGAGGTCGACCCCCTCGCACAGCTCGAGGACCCCGTCGTCGTTCGGCCCGTCGCCGTTGGGTTGTTGGTGGTCGGGGACGTACGCCATGCTCCGGCCGTCCGCCTCGATCCGGTATCCGAGGGTCGCCCCGGGGTGGCGGACCCATCGTGCCCGGATCTTGGCGTCGCCGATCGCGAAGTTGTCGCCGTCACCGAGCTCGTGGAACCGCAAATTGGCGAGCATGGTCTTGAGTGGGACGGGAAAGAACGGTGGCCGCACGATGTCGCACAACACGTCGGCCAAGCTCCCCTCGGGTTGGCGCGGTCCATAGATGTCGAAGACCGAATCCGCGTGCCGGAGCGGCCCGTAGAACGGCAGGCCCAAGATGTGGTCGAAGTGGAGGTGGGTGAGCAGCGCGGTCGCCTGGACCGGCGGCCCGCCCGCCGGATGGTCCGAGGAGACGGCGACGCCGAGCGAACGCAGCCCGGTGCCGAGGTCGAGGACGATCAGCTCGCCACCGTCGGTACGGACGAGCACGCTCGAGGTGTTGCCGCCATAGAGCCGGTAGTTCTCGCCGGCACATGGGCACGACCCGCGGGCCCCGAAGAACGTCACATCCATTTCGACCACAGTACCGGCGTGCAAGACGGCCGGCAGGGCGACGCCCGGGAACCCGCAGGTACCCGGACCAGCAGAATCTGGCGTGAGCACCGAACGCCGACCCTGGGTGCGCTTCGAGGTCCCTCTCTGACCAGGACTCCCACAAGGTGAAACGGCTGACCGTCGAGCCCGGGTACCGCCTCAGCTATCAGCGCCACGCCCACCGTTCCGAGCATTGGTTCGTCGTTCCGGGAAGGGCCAGGTCATCGAGGTCCAGCACGGAACCAGCTTCGGTGAGGACGACATCGAGCGCCTGGACGACGACTACGGGCGCCTCGACCCAGACTGAGGACCGGGCCGGTTCCCAACGACGAATTTCGTCGCCTAGTTGACCTGGCGGTCCTTGCCTTCCCAGTAGGGCTGGCGGAGCTTGTACTTCTGGAGCTTTCCGGTGGCCGTGCGGGCCAGCACCTGGCGGATCTCGATGGTGCGGGGCGCCTTGAAGTGCGCGATGCGGTCTCGGCAGTGCTCGATGAGGTCCTGTTCGGAGGCAGTGGCGCCAGGACGCAGCACGACCAGGGCGAGGACCTTTTCCCCCCACTTGTCGTCGGGCACGCCGATCACCGCCACCTCGGCCACCGCCGTGGTGCTGGTAGAGGACGTCTTCGACCTCGATTGAGGACACGTTCTCGCCGCCGGTGATGATGACGTCCTTCTTGCGGTCGGTGATGACCGTGTACGGCCCGTCCTGGTAGCCGCCGTCTCCGGTGTGGAACCACCCACCGTCCAGTGCCTTGGCCGACTCGTCGGGTTGCTCCCAGTACCCCTCGAAGACGTGGTTGGACTTGGCCAGGACCTCTCCGTCCTCGCTGAACGACATGCGGACGCCGATCGCCGGGACACCAGCTCGACCGAGCCGGCGTGACCGCTCCTCGGCCCCGAGCTCGTCCCACTCGGCTGGAGCTCGGTTGATCGTCAGCAATGGGGAGGTCTCGGTCAACCCGTAGATCTGGATGAACTCCCAGCCGAGCTCGCATTCGACGCGCTCGATGGTCTTGGACGGCGGGGGCGCTCCGGCGACGACGACCCGAACCCCGCTGTTGGGGAGCGGTCGACCCTCGGCACGGCGGGCCTCTGAGGCAACGAGGATGCTGGCCACCACCGCCGGCGCGGCACACAGCAGCGTCACCCGTTCCTCCTCGATGCGCGACAGGATCACCTCACCGTCGATCTTGCGCTGCACGACGTGGCGGCCTCCCATGCCCGTCACCGCGTAGGGCATGCCCCAGCCGTTGGCGTGGAACATGGGAAGGGTGTGCAGCAGGATGTCGCGGTCCGAGACGCCGACGTGCCAGCCGAAGCTGACCGCGTTGAGCCAGCAGTTCCGGTGGGTGAGCTGGACGCCCTTGGGGCGAGCGGTCGTCCCCGAGGTGTAGTTGATCGAGCACATGGCGTCCTCGTCGGGCTTCCAACCGATCGGTTCGGAGCGCTGGCCGGCCGCCGGATCGAACAAAGCCGCATCCTCGACCCCGTCGAGCCGGATCCGCTGGGCCCCTCCAACGCCGGTCATCACCTCTTCCATCTCGGGGTCATAGAGCACGACGGCCGCCCCGGAGTGCTCGACGATGTAGGCGATCTCGTCGGCCGACAGGCGGAAGTTGATCGGTACCAGCACTCGCCCGAACCCGCTCACCCCGAAGTAGGACGCGAGGAATCGGGCCGAGTTGGGACTCACGATGGCCACCCGATCACCGGCCGCCAACCCCATGCGGTCGAGGCCGACGGCCAGGGCGCGAGCCCGGTCGTGCAGCTCCCCGTAGGTGAGGCGGCCGAGCGAGCCCGGCACTCCTGGCTCGTCGACCACCGCCAGCCGGTCGCCGTAGACCAGCGCCGCTCGTTCCAGGAAGTCCCCGATGGTGAGCGGGACTTTCATGGCCTTCCCCCTTTTTGCCGACGGACCGACGATGCGGTGTCAGTACCCGGGATCAGATTAGGACGTGGCCTTTCAACAAGCGCAAAAGGAACGTCGAAAAGCTTACGCGACGTGCCGTCCGCCGCCGCAACATCTCACGTCAAGGAGACCATTCTGACTGCGTGTTCACTGTGACTCGCCGATCGGGGATATTCCTGACTGTCTGCGTCATGCCTAAGCCCGACTACAGGACGCTCACGACCACCAGGATCACGAGTGCCAAAACGACAAGGCCGACGAGAAGGGCTCGTGCCCTCTGGCGGCGGGAAGGAAGGTCGTCGTCTTCACCCCAGTCCCAGAGATCGGGATCATATGGGTCACGCGGTACCGGGCCTACTGGCGTGGGCATAGCCCAAGTGTAGGAAGCGGCCTGTGCCGGTTATGCCGACGGACGCCCAACCGGTGTCGGGGGCTTTGGACCGGCGGTGGTTCGCTATCAGGCCCACCGATGTGTGATTGCCGTTGCGCCGAGCAGCCGCGTGGACCTACGTGAGCGAGAACCCCTCGTAGCCCTGCTCGACCACCTGGTCGCAGTACTGCCGGTAGGTGTGGACCCCGCCGACGTACGGCATGAAGACGCGTGGCTTGCCCTCGACGTTCGCGCCCACGTACCAGGAGTTGGCCTTCGGGAACAGCGTGAAGTCGGCCAGCTGTGCGACCAGGTCGACCCAGGCCTCCTCGGCCTCGTCCGTGGCCTCGATGCTCTCGTCAGCCCGCGATCGCGCAGATGGACGATGCAGTCGGCGATCCAGTCGACGTGCTGCTCGATCGAGACGACCATGTTGCTCAGCACCGATGGACTGCCGGGCCCGGTGATGATGAACAGGTTCGGGAACCCGGCCGGGGCCAGGCCGAGATAGGCTGCGTGGACCGTCGCGCCACTTTTCGGCGAGCGTCTGGCCACCGGCCCCGGTGATGTCGATCTGGGAGAGCGCGCCGGTCATCGCGTCGAACCCGGTGGCGAACACCGAGCGCGTCGAGCTCGTAGGTCGCCTCCGTGGTGACGACCGCGTTCGGGGTGATCCGCTCGATCGGGGTGCTCCGGATGTCGACGAGGGTGACGTTGGGCCGGTTGAAGGTCTCGTAGTAGTCGATGTCGACGCAGAGGCGCTTGGTGCCGCACGGGTAGTCCGGTCGGGCTGAGCAGCGTCGGCAATCGCCGGGTCCTTCACCCGCTCGCGGATCTTCTGGCGCAGGAACTCACTGGCCGTCTCGTTCGACGCCTGGTCGATCAGGAGGTCGGCGTAGGAGCCGAGGAATCCGCAGGCCGCCCTCGTGCCCAGCGCTCCTCGTAAGCGCTCGGCCCGCTCCTCCTCGCTGGCCGCGCGCGCCGGTGCCCTCGTTCGGCGGCGATCGGGGAAGCCGGCGTGGGACTGCCGGCAGAGCTCCCGGCGGGCCGGGTAGTCGGCCTTCACCTCGGCCACGTAGTCGGGCTCGAGCGGGTGGTTCCACGCCGGCACGCAGAAGTTCGGCGTGCGCTGGAACACCACCAGACTGCTCGGCCTGGCGGGCGATGTGGGGGATGGACTGGATGGCCGAGGACCCGGTGCCGATCACGCCGACCCGCTGGCCGGAGAAGTCGACCGGCGTCGTGCGGCCAGCGTCCGGTGTGGAAGGTGGGCCCGGCGAAGGTCTCGACGCCCGTCGATCTCGGGGAGCTTGGTCGCCGACAGGCAGCCGGTGGCCATGATGCAGTAGGTGGCCGTCGACCGCCTCGCCGCCGTCGGTCATCAGCTCCCAGCGGCCGCGCGCCTCGTCGAAGCGGGCCGATGCGATCGCGGGTGTCGAACCGGATGTCGCGGCGCAGGTCGAACCGGTCGGCCACGTGGTTGAGGTAGTCGAGGATCTCGGGCTGGGCGGCGTAGCGCTCGGTCCAGGTCCACTCCTGCTCGAGCTCCGGCGAGAAGGAGTAGGAGTAGTCGACGCTCTCGACGTCGCAGCGGGCGCCGGGATAGCGGTTCCAGAACCAGGTCCCGCCGACGCCGCTCGCCGGCCTCGTAGACCGCGCACGGAGAAGCCGAGCGTCGCGCAGTCGGTGGAGCATGTAGAGGCCCGCGAACCCGGCACCGACCACGACGACGTCGAAGCGACGCGGGGGGTCGCTCCTCGCCGAGGCTGATTCACCGCACTGCTCCGGCATCATCTGCACAACCTATTGCCATTTCACGACGTTCGTCCGGGTCGCCCGACGAGGCAGCGACACGTGGACGGTGGAGGCGCCAGACCCGCGAACTAAAGGTCGCCTCCCGCGACGCCGTCGACTCCCGGTGGCCCGGCACGGCGCCGTACGCCAACCGCCGACGACCCATCACGGCGGGGGCTCGATCGTTCACCGAACCAGGTGGGCGTGCTCACGGGCAGCCGCAGAGCTGGTCGTCCGACCAGTCGGCCAGCCCGTCGGCGACCAGCCCGTCGGCCACCCGACCGGCCCGCCCGGTTCGGCTCGGTCCAACCCGGCCCGAGGCGACGGCCAACTCGGACGACCCGAGCGGACCACGACGCAGGGCGTCGACGAGGCGGCCCCGGCCCTGGCGGTCCGAGCCGTCGAAACGGCGATTGTCGCTGGGCGCGCTCAGCGGGATCGGGCGACGGCCGACCGTCGGCGGCCCATGCGCAGACGGCCAGGAGCGGGCACCCAGGCGCAGTCGGGGTCCGACGGCCGGCAGTGCAGTCGCCCCGATGTCGAAGAGCGTCTGGTTGTAGGCCCACGACTGGCCCGACGGCACCAGGCGGTCGGCGAGCACCTGGGCCTCGCCGGGCGCGAGACGCCGGCCGGCCACGGCCCGGCTGAGGACCCGGGCCACGTTGGTGTCGACCACACCGACGGGCGCGCTCGAACGCGAACACCAGCACCGCCCGGGCCGTGTACGGCCCGACGCCCGGGCAGCGCCTCCAGGTCGACCAGGTCGGAGGGCACCCGGCCGCCGTGGGCGTCGGTGATGACGACCGCGGCCCGATGGAGGTTGAGGGCACGGCGGTTGTAGCCGAGGCCCTGCCCAGGCCCGCAGGGCGGCGGCCGGCCCGGCCCGGGCGCAGCGACGGCGGATCGGGGAACGCCGCGATCCAGCGCTCGAAGGGCCCGACCACCCGCGCGGCCTGGGTCTGCTGGAGCATCACCTCGCTCGAGAGGATGTGCCACGGGTCTCGGGTCAGGCGCCACGGGAAGGTCCGGCGGTGCGACTCCGCCCCACGCGAGGACGCTCGGCGGCGAAGCCGCCGGGCTCCGGGTCGGCGCTCAGCCCCAGACGTCGTCGTCGTAGGGGCGGCGGCGGGGCGGGCGCGGACTGCCGCCTTCCACACCATCACCTTGCGGCGGAAGAAGCAGACCTCCTCGCCCCGCTGGTTGAACGCCTTGGTCTCGACGGTCACGATCCCGCGGTCGTCGCGCGACTTGGACTCGACCTTGTCGATGACCTTGGTCTCGGCGTAGATGGTGTCGCCGTGGAAGGTCGGGTTCTTGTGCTGGAGCGTCTCGACCTCGAGGTTGGCGATGCACGAGCCGCTGACGTCGGGGACGCTCATGCCGAGGGCCAGCGAGTACACGAGGTTGCCGACCACGACGTTCTTCCCGTGGACGGTCTCGTGCTCGGCGAACCACGCGTTCGTGTGCAGCGGGTGGTGGTTCATCGTGATCATGCAGAAGAGGTGGTCGTCGTACTCGGTGATCGTCTTGCCGGGCCAGTGCCGGTAGACGTCACCGACCTCGAAGTCCTCGAAGTACCGCCCGAAGGGCCGGTCGTAGGTGGTCATGGCCCCGGGTGTAGTCACGAGCGACCGGCGTCCGTCCCATCGCCGGTCACGGCGGCGTCGGGCCGGGGCCGGGTGGTGAACCCGAGCGACGCGCCGGGCAGCGAGTTCGCCGTCGATCATGAGCCGCCAGCTGTACCGGGTCCCGGGCTGGAGCGGGATCGGCCCGAGGTTGACGGCCAGCGCCACGTCGATCGGCGAGCCCTCGGGGATCCCCGGCGGCTTGGCCACCGTGAACTCGCCCCGCACCTCGACCGGGTGGGCGCCGTCGGGGGTGTCGACGAGGACCGGGCGGCCGTCGGCGTCCTCCAAGAACAGCTCCCAGTGGTGGGCGATGTCGGCCTCGTGCCAGTCGACCTCGATCTTGAGCGCCACCGCCGAGGGCACCGGGTCGGGGCCGGTGATGCTCCAACCGCCGCCCAGGATGTAGAGCTTGCCGTCGGCGACCTGCGCGGCGTCGCACAGCAGCATGGTCACGTTCACGACGGCCGAGGTTATCGACTCCCCGGGCAGACCCCTGCGAAGACTCTGCTCCCGTGGCCCTCGCCGACTCCGGCTCGCGGCAGTCGCCGTGGCCGAGCTGAAGGGCCTCCGCGACGACGTCTACCGGCGGCCGCTGGCCACCGCGCTCGAACGGCTCGGGATCGGGCCGGGGTGGCGGTGCGTGGACGTCGGCGCCGGCGGCGGCGACGTCTCGGTGGCGCTGGCCGAGGTGGTCGGCCACACCGGACGGGTGTACTCGGTCGACTCGCGACCCGCTCGCCCGCGACGAGGTGGCCCGGGCGGCCGCCGCCCACAGCCAGGTGATCGCCATCACCCAGGCCGGCGAGGACCTCGATGCTGCCCGAGCCGGTCGACCTCGCCTTCTGCCGCTTCCTGCTCCTCCACGTGCTCGACCCGGCGGTGGTGCTGCGGCAAGATGGCCGACGCGGTGCGAGCCGGACGGATGGGTGGTCGCCCAGGAGCCGGTGACCTCGGCCGGCCGGATCGGCGGCGCGGCCCCTGGCCATGCCCGACGCGCGCCACCCCGACATCGGCGCGCTCCTCCCCGCCCTGGCCCGCGACGCCGGCCTCGAGCTGGTCGACGCGTGGGCCGAGGCCCCGGCCGGGGTGGGACCGGGCCCGGTGAGCGCCTACCTCGAGACCCTGACCGGGGTCGACCCCGGCGACGACCCGATCGTCCTGCCGCCCCTGGTCACGGTGGTGGGTCGCCGAGGCACCCCGGTAGGGTCGATCGCGCATGGCCGACGACCTCGCCGACCCGCTCGCCGCGGCCACCGAGGCGGTCGACCTCGCCGAGTCGGTGGTCCGGCGGGCCGTCGGCGCGCTGGCGCAAGGGCCGGGCGTCGACGCCGACCAGGTCCTCGCCTACGACCTGGCCCATGCCGCGTCGGCCGCGATCGTGGCCCGGTCGATGCTCGACTACGGCACCCGGGGCGACACCGAGCGCGACCTGACCTGCGCGTTCGTGGCCGAGGCGCTGGTCGACCTCGCCGGCCGGGTGGCCGGCCGCGAGAGCCAGTGGGGCGTCGAGCCCGGGCTGGTCGGCCCCGGCGCCGGCGTTCCTCGCCGCCTTCCGCTCCCCCGAGTTCCTGGCCGAGCTGTGCGGCCACACCGGGTCGAGCCATCTCGACGACGACTTCGAGCTGGTGCGCGAGACCTTCCACCGCTTCGCCGAGGAGAAGGTGCGACCGCACGCCGAGGAGGTGCACCGGACCAACGGCGACGTCCCCGAGGAGATCATCGCAGGCCTGGCCGAGCTGGGCGGCTTCGGGCTGTCGGTCCCCGAGGAGTACGGCGGGCTTCGCGTCGGGCACCGAGAGCGACTACATGGGCATGGTCGTGGCCACCGAGGAGCTGAGCTGGGGGGCGCTCGGCATCGGCGGGTCGCTCATCACCCGGCCCGAGATCCTGACCCGGGCGCTGCTCGAAGGGCGGCACCGACGACCAGAAGCGCGCAGTGGCTGCCCAGGCTGGCCAGCGGCGAGACGATGGCCGCGGTCGCGGTGACCGAGCCCGACTTCGGCTCCGACGTCGCCGGCCTGGTGACGTCGGCGACCAAGACCGACGGCGGCTGGCTCGTCCGCGGGGTGAAGACCTGGTGCACCTTCGCCGCCCGGGCCGACGTGCTGATGCTCCTGGCCCGGACCGACCCCGACCGCTCGAAGGCCCACCGCGGGCTGTCGATGTTCATCGTGGAGAAGCCCCGGGCCGAGGGCAAGGGCTTCGTCCTGACCCAGGACGGCCCGGGATCGCCCGGGCGGCTCGAGGGCCGGCCGATCGACACCCTCGGCTACCGGGGCATGCACTCCTACGAGCTCGTCCTTCGACGACTGGTTCGTCCCCGAGGCCAACCTGGTCGGCGGCGAGGGCGGGATCGGGCAGGGCTTCTACCTCCAGATGCAGGGCTTCGAGAACGGCCGGCTCCAGACCGCCGCCCGGGCGCTCGGCGTCATGCAGGCGGCCTACGACGCCGCGTACTCCTACGCGTCGGAGCGCAAGGTGTTCGGCTCGCCGGTCCTCGACTACCAGCTCACCCGGGTCAAGCTGGCCCGGATGGCCGCCACCATCCAGGCCATCCGCCAGTTCGCCTACCGGGTCGCGCGCCTGATGGCCAAGGGCGAGGGGACCTTCGAGGCCTCGATGGTCAAGGCCTACGGGTGCCGGGCCGCCGAGTGGGTGACCCGCGAGGCCATGCAGATCCACGGCGGCATGGGCTACGCCGAGGAGTTCCCGGTCAGCCGCTACTTCGTCGACGCGCGGGTGCTGTCGATCTTCGAGGGCGCCGACGAGACGTTGGCGCTCAAGGTGATCGCGCGGCGGCTCCTCGACGGGGCCGCCTGAGCACCCCGGTTAGGAGTCCGAACGGGTCAGGCCGGCTCGTTCGCCGCGGCTGACAAACTTGACCGCCATCTTCCGGCTCGCCTCGTCGATCATCTCGTCGCCGAACATGACCGAGCCCTTCCGCTCGTCTTCGGTCGCGGCGCGGTAGGCCTCGAGGATGTCGAACGCCCGGTCGAACTGCTCCTGGGTCGGCGAGTAGACCTCGTTCAGCACCGCCGCCTGGTCCGGGGTGAGCGCCCACTTCCCGTCGTAGCCGAGCATCCGGGTGCGCTGCGCGTAGTCGCGCAGGCTGTCGAAGTCCCGCACGAACAGGAACGGGCCGTCGATGACCTGCAGCCCGTTGGCACGGCCGGCCATGAGGATCTTGGAGAAGACGTAGTGGAAGTGGTCGCCCGGGTACTCGGGGATCTGGACGCCGCCGGTCAGCACGGGCATCTCCATCGACGCCGCGAAGTCGGCCGGCCCGAAGATGATGGTCTCGAGCCGGGGCGACGCCGCGCAGATCTCTTCGACGTTGATGAGCCCCCGGGCCGTCTCGATCTGGGCCTCGATACCGATGTGTCCCCGGGCAGGCCCGGAGTTCTCCTCGACCTGGGTCAGCAGCAGGTCGAGCGCCACCACCTCGGCCGCGCGTCTGCACCTTGGGCAGCATGATCTCGTCCAGGCGCTCACCGGCCCCGACGACGACCTCGATGACGTCGCCGTAGGTCCACTTGGTGTCCCACGCGTTTACCCGTACGCACAGCACCCGGTCGTCCCAGGCGAGGTTCTTGATCGCGTCGACGGCCTTGGCCCGGGCCCCCACCTTCTCGAGGGGCGCCACCGCGTCCTCGAGGTCGAGGAACGTCATGTCGGCCGCGACGGTCGGCGCCTTGGCCAGGAACCGTTCGCTCGACGCGGGGGTGGACAGGCAGGAACGGCGGGGCAGGTCGCGTGAACGGGTGGACATGTCGCTGATGGTAACGGCTGGCCCGCGCCGGGAGAAGGGCCGGCGCCACCACGTCGGTAATCCGGCGAGGATGCTCATTTGAGCCGGTTGATACGAGATCGTCACAAACTCGCCAACATTGCCGCCAAGCTGGGCCTTTGTCGAGAAAACAGCCGGGATCTTGCGCCCGATGTGCGTCTCGCTGTTTGACCCCTCCTGACGCACGTCGTCAAGATGTTGCGCATTGTGACTGACGTCGAGGGGGCTTCAGCCCACCCCGAGCCGCGGTCTGGGCGGAGCCCTCGGTTGTTTGGGCTTCGCCGACCTGCTCGTCGCTGTGCTCACCGTCGGTTCTCTTTCGTTGATCCCCGTGCTGGCGTCGTCCGCACCGAGCCAGGCGACCACGGTCAGTTCGCTCCAGGCCCAGGCGAATCAGCTCCAGACCCAGATCCAGTCGGAGGGCGCGCAGATCTCCGCCCTCGGCCAGCGCTACGACCAGGCGGAGAGCCAGCTGACGTCGATCGACAACCAGATCACGGCCACCAAGACCCAGATCGCGGCAGACCAACAACACGTCACCGTCGACCGCGCCAACCTCCGGTCAGCGGCGATCGACGCGTACATGAACAGCGGGTCGGCCGGAGCGGCCAACCCGCTGTTCTCGGGCAACCAAAAGACGTACGCCGCCCAGCAGGAGTACGGCCAGGTCGCGACCGGCAACCTCGATGTCGCGGTGGCCAACCTGCACACCGCCCAGGTCGCCCTGACCGCCGCCAAGGTGGTCCTGGTCACCCAGCAGGGAGCCGCCCAGGCCGCGCTGAACGCGGCCGCCCAGGCCCAGGCAGAGGCCAACCAGGAGCAGGCGTCGCTCGAGGCCGATCTGACCCAGGTGAAGGGGCAGCTTGGAACCCTAGAGCAGGAGGCACAGGCGAACGCAGACGCCGCGCAGCACAACATCACTCGCGGCGTGCTGACCGGCAGCCTGAACTTCCCCCCGCCGCCGTCGTCCGGTGGAGCCGGTGCCAGGGCCGTCGCGGCGGCGGAAAGCCAGATCGGCGTGCCTTACGTCTGGGGCTGGCGAGTCGCCCGGGCGAGGGCTTCGACTGCTCCGGGCTAACCGCATGGGCGTGGGGCCAGGCGGGGGTTCCCCTCCCTCACTACTCGGGGGCCCAGATGGCCGACAGTGCGCCGGTCCCGGTGTCCGATCTCGAGCCCGGTGACCTCCTCTTCTACGGTCCCGGCGGAAGCGATCACGTCGCCATGTACGTCGGGGGCGGCGAGATGATCGAGGCCCCTTACACGGGCGCCTCGGTCCGGATCACCTCACTGCGCCTCGGTGACGGCTTCGTGGGGGCGGGCCGGCCTTAACCGCTCGCCGAGCGGGGACGTCGGCGCACCTCGGCCATACTGGGGGGCGAGCTCGCCCCTATGAAGCCAATCCCCGTCGCCTTCCACATCGGGCCGCTCGAGGTCCACACCTACGGGATCGGCCTCGCACTCACCTTCTGGTTCGCGTACGCGTACTTCTGCCGGCGCCTCCGCGACCGCGGGTACCGCAACGACTGGGTCGGCGGGATGTTCGTGTGGGTGATCGTCGCCGCGGTGGTCGGGGCCCGGGCGCTGCACGTCGTCTCCAACCTCTCCTTCTACGATGCCAATCCGGGTGACATCCTCGCCATCTGGCACGGGGGCCTGTCCTCGTTCGGCGGCATCCTCTTCGCCGTCCCGGCCGGCATCTGGCAGGCCCGCCGGCGCTGCCCGGAACTGCGCACCGTCGAAGCGCTCGACCTGGTTGCCCCGGTGCTCATGGCCGCCTGGGCGATGGGGCGGCTGCTCGGCCCCCAGCTGATGGTGGCCGGCGGGGGCCACCCGACCCACCAGTGGTTCGGCATGTACTACGCCGGCCAGGTCGGCAAGCGGCTCCCGGTGCCGATCTTCCAGGCCTTGGAGGACTTCGGCATCTTCTGCGTGCTCGTCGCGCTGGAAAGGCGCCTTCGGCGCTGGCCCGATCGAACCGCCCCGCACCGGCTACCCGGCCGGCGGGGTCATCGGGGTGGGGATGGTGCTGTGGGGCATCGAGCGGTTCTTGGACGAGCACCTGTGGTTGGGTGAGGACGGACACCTCGGCTCCCTGCTCGTGCAGATGGGCCGGCGTCGCACTGACAATCGGCGGCATCGTCTTGGTGGTGATCACCCGGCGCCGCTGGGCGGCCTGGTTGCGGGCGGGTGCCCCGGGCGGCCGACACGAGGGCGGGTCGGAGTCGCCCCCGGTCGAAGTGATCGCCCGCACCGAGCTCGACGAGGCCAGCCCACGAGGTGCCGGCGCTCCGTAGCGACTCAGCGTCTCAGGTGATGGCAGGGACAGCGCCGACCGATGGAGCTCCGCCGAGCAGCGTCTCCCACTCCCCTAGCCGAGCGGACAGCTGCTCGGCCGCCAGCAGCAATGTCTCATCGGGAACCGCATCGACTAAGGAGCGCTGGACGACGTAGTCGCGCGACGCGGAGGCGAACAGCGCGAGCCGGTCGGCGACGAGCCCCCCGGGAGGAGAGGGCGAGAGAAAGCCGAACAGTGCGAAGACCGCGTCGAGGTCGTAGACGCATGGGGCCCGTCCGAGCAGCCCGGCTCGCTTGCTGGCGAGGATCGCGCCGCCGTGTAGCACGTCCTCTAGATCCTCGGTCGGCCTCAACACGAGTCGGCCCTCGAAGCAACGGGCGACCCGGAGCGCAAAGCCCTGGTCGGGCCCGGGCGTGCCATGGCTCACCCCGGTCGGGCGGTTCGGTCCGACCAGGTCGCCAGGCCGATCGGCCATCCACCCCTTCGGTACCGACAGGCGGCGGGCGCTGCGCACCTGGTCCGCCTCGGTGATCGGGACGAAGCTCGGCTGGGCCATGGAGGGCGAACTTACCCCAGCGGCGCCCCTCCAGCGTCAGGTTGGCGGAACTGCCGACGGGGGCTCGGCGTTGACCGAGTCGACCAAGTTGAGCAGGACCTCCAGCGATTCCAGTTGAGAGTCCGCGTCGTCGGCAACCAACCCCACCCGCAGCGTCGTCACGCCGGCATCACGGTACAGACGCAACCGCTCGGTCACCATGTCGTGGCTACCCAACAGATTGGTCTTGAGCCCGATGTCGATCGGTACCCGGTCCCGGGCCCCTTGGCGGTCACCTTCAAGCCACAACCGCTGCACCGCTCGGACGTCGTCGCCAAATCCCTGTCGGGAGAAGGCGTTGTTGTAGAAGTTGTGCTCGGGCGACCCCATGGCCCCGAACGTGAACGCGTAGCCACTGGCGTGGCGGCGAGCCGCCTCCTCCACGTCGTCGGTGAACTCGAGGCGGACCGCCACGGTGAGATCGAGATCTCCAAAAGCTCGTCCGGCCGCTTCGGCTCCCCGACGAATGGGGTCGAAGAACACTGCGGCCGACTCGGGGAGGAACGAGATGCCGATCCACCCCTCGGCCAGCTCGCCGGTCAGGGCCAGGTTGGCGGGCCCGAGCGCGGCGATGTAGATGGGGACCGGGACCGGCCGGGCAGACGAACGGATGCTCCGGCCTTCGCCCCCCGGCAACGGCAGCTTGTACACCTCGCCGTCGTGGGCCAGGCGTTCGCCCCGTGCGATCATGCGGACGATCTCAATCGTCTCGCGGGTGCGCTGGACCGGCTTGGTGAACTTCACTCCGTGCCAGCCCTCCATCACCTGGGGACCGCTGGTCCCCACGCCTAGCAGGAGGCGGCCCTCCGACAGGGCCTGGAGCGACATCGCCGACATCGCCAGCATGGCCGGTGAGCGGGCGCCGAGCTGCGCGATGCCGGTCCCCAGCCGAATGCGCGTCGTGCGGGCGGCCAAATAGCCGAGCGGGGTGAGGGCGTCGTAGCCCCAGGCTTCCGGGACCCACACCGAGTCGACGCCGAGCCGGTCTGCCTCGACGATGAGGTCGACCCCCGATTGCGTGTACGGCGAGGCGCTGAGCCCGACCTTCAAGGTCACGGCAACGGACCCTCGGCCAGGGCCTTGATCCCTTCCACGGTCGCTTGCATGTTCGCCCGGTGCTCTTCGAGACGGCGCACGATGATCCGCTCCTCCTTGTCGGGCATCGCCGCGATCGCCGACGTGAGCCCGGACGGCCCCGGCCCGAGGCGGGCCCACTGTCGCAGCCGGACCCCCGAACCTTCCGGCTCCAAGTCGAAGCCCCAGGTCGCCGCGGGTTGATCCGGTCCCTCGACCGCCCAGGCAAAGCAGCGGTCGGGCTCGGCAGCCGTCACGGTGCACGTGGTCTCCCACTCGCCGGCGGCCGGGTGTCGGTTGCGCCCGACGAAGCGGGCCCCGGGCGTCGCTGCCTTGGCGGGGTCGAGCCAACGGGACTCTTGCAGCTCTGAGGAGAACCGCGCGGGCACGCCGATGTCCGAGACGAGCGCCCACACCCGGGCCGCCGGGGCGTCGATGAGCACCTCGACCTGCACGGCCGGGCCGTCGGCATACTTCACCGGCAGATACTGCCACCGCTACGCCGAGGCCAGGGCGGGACCCGGGCCCCGCTAGCCGGGGGTCGGCTCGATCGGCGTGACCTGTCCTTTCGCGTTGGAACGAGCGGCCACGAGAACACCGCCGCAGACGAGGGCGGCCCCCAACAGCTGCAACAGCGTCGGCCGCTCGGCGAGCACGATCGCCGCGAGGATGAGCGACGCGGCCGGCTGAAGGAGCAGGAGCAACGCCGAGATCGAGGCCGGCAGGTGGGGAAGGGACGCCGTGATGAGAAGCCATCCGAGCGTCTGGCTGGTCAGCGCCAGCACCAGCAGCCATTCGAGCGCGTGGGGCGACGGCGAGAAGCGCAGCTGTCCTAGCGCCAGGCCGAGCACCAACGCCGCCAACGCCGCACCAACCGTGGCGTCGGCGAGCGGACCGGCAACGTGAGGCATTCCCTTGGTGCTCGTCCGCAAGATCAGGATGAACCCGGAATAGGTCATCGACGCGCCCAGCCCGTAGAGCACTCCGGCCACCGGATGGAATTTTCGGGCCGGACGCGCCGGTCAGGCCGGCTAAGAGCACGATCCCGAACAACACGACCGGCAACACGACCAGGAACTGGGTCCGAGGGCGTTCGCGGAGCCATACCCACGCGATGAAGGTCACGAACAGGACCTGCAGGTTGCCGAGCACGGTGGCAATGCCGGCGCCCACGTCGTAGATGGCGTGGGTCCACAGCACCAGGTCGACCCCGAGAAACAGCCCCGCCAACCCGGCCAGGACCCGGCTCTGCAGCGAGCGGGCACCCCGGCGGCGTTGCTCGAGGACGGCGAGGACGATCAAGGCCGGGAGCGCAAGGATGCAGCGATAAAACGCGGTCGTGCCGGCACCGACGTCAGCCAGTCGGACAACGATCGCCGACGTCGAGATGCACGCCGCACCGAGGAGTGCCGGCAGGACCGGATCGACGTGTCGGCCGGCAACCACCGGCCGGCCCCTCGGGGGCGTCGCCTGAGGGGCGATCCTCTCGCGCCGCACGAACCGGCGGAACCGCCTAACCGCCCGAGGAGCGCAGCAGGCCGAGCACGATCGAGTCGTAGAGCGCCTGCCAGCTCGCCTCGATGATGTTCTCGGAGACGCCGATGGTGGTCCAGGTCCGCTCGGCGTCGCTCGTGTCGACCAGCACCCGGGTCACCGCACCGGTTCCCCGCCCGGTGTCGAGCACCCGGACCCGGAAGTCGGTCAGGTGGATCCCGGCCAGGGCCGGGAAGTGTGGTCCGATCGCACTGCGCAGAGCCGCGTCGAGCGCGTTGACCGGCCCGTTGCCCTCCGCGGTGGCGACCATCCGGTCCTCGCCCACGTGAACCTTGACCGTCGCCTCGGTGGTGACCGGGCCCGGCTCGTCGTGTCGGGAGCCAGGGAGCGAACCGTGGTCGGTGATCACCCGGAACGACTCCAGGGTGAAGAAGTCGGGCTCCCACCCGGTCGCCCGCCGCAAGAGCAGCTCGAGCGAGCCGTCGGCCACCTCGAAGTGGTAGCCCGCGTGCTCCAGCTGCTTCAGCTCGTCGAGCACCCGGCCCAGCACCTCGCCGTCGAGGTCGAGCCCGAGCTCGGTGGCCTTCATCGCGAGCGTCGACCGGCCGGCCATCTCGGAGACCACGATCCGCGTTCCGTTGCCGACCAGCTCCGGCGACACGTGCTCGTACAGATCCCGTCGGCGCGCGATGGCGCTGGCGTGGAGGCCCCCCTTGTGAGCGAACGCCGCCGAGCCCACATAGGGCTGCTGGGGGCTGGGGGTGATGTTGACCAGCTCGGCGATGTGGTGCGACACCGCGGTGAGCCGCTCGAGACGGTCGGGCGGGATCGTCCGCACCGACAGTTTGAGCGACAGGTCCGGGATGGCCGCGGCAAGGTCCGTGTTGCCGGCCCGCTCGCCGTAGCCGTTCACGCATCCCTGCACGTGGGTGGCCCCGGCCCCGACGGCGGCCAGGGAATTGGCCACCGCACAGCCGGCGTCGTTATGGCAGTGAATGCCGATCTGGGCCTCGACGCGCTCGACGACGTCCAACACGATCGCGGCGACGTCGTGGGGAAGGGTGCCCCCGTTGGTGTCGCAGAGAACAAGCGCCTCGGCCCCCGACTCCTCGGCCGCTCGCAACACGCGCATCGCGAAGTCGGCATTGTGGAGATAGCCGTCGAAGAAGTGCTCGGCGTCCAGAAAGACCCGCTTGTCGTGCCGGCGAAGGAAGTCGACCGAGTCCGCCACCATCGCCACCGCCTCGTCGAGGTCCGTACGGAGGGCATCGATCACGTGCCGGTCCCACGACTTGGCCACGATGCACACGGTCGAGGTGTCGGCTTCGACCAGCTTGCGTAGGACCTCGTCGTCGTCGGCTTTGGCCCCGGCCCGCCTGGTCGAGCCGAACGCGACCAAGGTGGAGGTGGACAGGCGCAGCTCGCTCGGGGCGCGGCGGAAGAACTCGTCGTCCTTGGGGTTGGCCCCGGGCCAACCGCCCTCGATGTAGGCGACGCCCAGATGGTCGAGCTGCTCGGCCACCCTCAGCTTGTCGTCGACGGTGAGCGAGAGCCCCTCTTGCTGGCTGCCGTCTCTCAGCGTGGTGTCGAAGACGTCTACCGCCTCTGGCCAGGCCGGCATGGCGAAGTCGTGGGCGCCGGTCCGATGCGAGTGACCGGGTCGCCCGTGGTCGTTCGATCCGTGGTCACTCGACATAGTCCAACCAGTCCTTGTACCTATCCATCTGGCCTCGCACGGTGGCGAAGTAGGTCCGTTGGATCTCCTTGGTCACCGGGCCCGGCTTCCCACTCCCGACCTCCCGATCGTCGACCGAACGGATGGGCACGACCTCGGCCGCGGTCCCGGTCAAGAAGGCCTCGTCGGCCGTGTAGAGGTCGGTGCGGATCAAGGGCTCGTGAACCACCGGGAACCCGAGGTCGGCCGCGATGGTCTCGACGGAGTTCTGCGTGATGCCGGCTAGGGCCCCGGCGTCGGAGGTGGGTGGGGTGATGACCGTCCCGTGGCGGACGATGAAGATGTTCTCCCCCGTACACTCGCTGACCCGGCCATCGGGGGCGAGCAGGATCGCCTCGTCGTATCCGGCCTTGAGCGCCTCCACCTTGGCCAGGGACGAGTTCACATACATGCCGGTTCCCTTGGCCGCGGTGGGCACGGCGTTGGCGTCGTGGCGCCGCCACGAGCTGATCTTGACCCGCACGCCGTTGGCCACGCCCTCGTCGCCGAGATAGCTGCCCCACGGCCACGCGGCGATCGACACGTTGACCGGGCAGGGCAGCGGGTTGAGGCCCATCTCGCCGTAGCCGAGGTAGACGAGCGGTCGCAGGTAGCAACCGTCGTTCATGCCGTTGACCCTCACCACCTCCCGGGTGGCCTCGATCAACTGGTCGATAGTGAAGGGGACGTCGATCAAGAACACCTTCGCCGAGGCGAAGAGTCGTTCGATGTGCTCGCGCAGACGGAAGACGGCCACGCCGTTCGATGTGCCGTAGGCACGGATGCCTTCGAAGACGCCCGAGCCGTAGTGCATGGTGTGCGTGAGCACGTGCACCTTGGCGTCGGCCCAGTCGACCAGCTCGCCGTCCATCCAGATCTTGTCGGTAGGAGTGATGGGCATCTCAAAGCCTTTCTGCGATCGCTGAGCCGATGGCGGTGGTTGACCAGCCGTCGGCACCAGCGGGGGGACGGGAGAGCTGGTCGGTCCGCATGAAGTCGGCGACCGCTTTGTCGACACGGGCGGCGGCGTCCGACTCGCCGAGGAAGTCCAGCATGAGGCCGGCCGAACGGATCGCGGCCAGCGGGTTGGCGAGGTTCTTGCCGGCGATGTCGTGGGCCGCGCCGTGCACAGGCTCGAACATCGACGGGCCGGTACGCGCCGCGTTCAGGTTTGCCGAGGCCGCGAAGCCGATCCCCCCGCAGACCGCCCCTGCCAGGTCGGTCAAGATGTCGCCAAAGAGGTTGTCGGTGACGATGACGTCGTAGGTACCGGGACGCTCGACCAGGTAGATGCACGCGGCGTCTACGTGGTTGTAGTCACGGGCGACCTCGGGAAACTCGGGCGCGACCTCGTTCACCGTTCGCTGCCAAAGGTCACCGGCAAAGGTGAGCACGTTCGTCTTGTGCACGAGGGTGAGCTTGTGAGCGTCACGCCGATCGGCGAGCTCGAAGGCGAAGCGCACACAACGTTCGGCCCCCATGCGGGTGTTCACCGACCCTTGGGTGGCCACCTCGTGCGGTGTGCCCTTGCGGAGGAACCCTCCCTCGCCGGCGTAGGTCCCCTCCGTGTTCTCGCGGATCACCACAAAGTCAGCACCGGCGGCGATAGATCCGGGGACCCCGCTGAACGGGCGCAGGTTGATGAAGAGGTCGAGCTCGAAGCGGAGCCGAAGGAGCAGTCCCCGCTCGAGGGTGCCGGGAGGCACCGTCGTATCGCCGACCGGGGGGCCGACCGCACCCAGCAGGATCGCGTCTTGACCCCGGAGCTCGTCGAGCACCGAGTCACTCAGGACCTCGCCGGTGCGGAGGTAGCGCGCCGCCCCAAGGTCGTATTCGGTGGTCCGGAGCGAGACCCCAGCCGCCTCGACGACCTTTAGCGCCTCAGCCAGGACCTCCGGCCCGATGCCGTCCCCGCCGATGACCGCGACGTTGTGGCGGTCCCCGCTCATCGGGGACTCGGGTCGAGGCGGGGGCGGGTGGCCCGGGCCTCCTCTTGGGCTGGGGTATTCGGTCTCAGGATCGCCTCTCTTGAGTGTCGTCGGTCGGGTGGAGCGAAGTCTGCCGGAAAATGAAAAACCGCCCACCAAGTGGACGGTCGGGCAGGCACGTACCAGGGGGCACGTGCCTACATGATGACGATTACGCGGTCGGTGGTGGGCGACATAAGGGGGTTAGTCTCCCCCAACTCCTCCTCCGTCGTCAACCACCCCAAGCGCGGACGAGCGCCGTACTGGGAACGCCACCGTCGCCAATCACGGTTGACAGGACGCGTCGTCCCTGGTTCAGTTCGGGCACCTGGTTCGAGGAGGGAAAGCTATGACGATCTCGGGGGAGCCGCCGCCGGCCTCCAGCGGCCACAGCGCGGACGTCGCTCGGCTGCACTCGCTGGGCTACGCCCAGGAACTCCACCGGCGGATGGGCGGTTTCTCCAATTTCGCCGTCTCATTCACGATCATCTCCATCCTTTCGGGGTGTCTCACCGCATACGGCATCGCCATGACGAACGGCGGACCCGTCGACATGACGTGGGGATGGATCTTCGTTGGACTGATGACAATGGTTGTCGGCCTCGGCATGGCGGAGGTGTGCTCCGCGTATCCCACATCAGGCGGCCTCTACTACTGGTCGGCCAAGCTGGCCAAGCGCAACGGTGCGGCATGGAGCTGGTTCACCGGATGGTTCAACCTGCTCGGGCAGGTAGCCGTCACCGCCGGCATCGACTACGGGTTCTCCCTGTTCTTCAACGCGTTCTTGAGTTTGACCACCGGCTGGGCCGCCACGCCCGGGCACACGTTGCTCATCTACGCCGGCATTCTCATCGTGCATGCCGTGATCAACATTCGCGGGGTCCGGCTGGTTGCCTTCCTTTCTGACGTCAGCGTGTGGTGGCACATCTTGGGTGTCCTCCTGATTGTCATCGTGCTTCTGGCTGTTCCGGCGCACCATGCCTCGGCGTCGTTCGTCTTCACCAGACTGGTGAACGAGACCGGGTTCCACAACCGCTTTTACGTCTTCATGATCGGACTGCTCCTGGCTCAGTACACCTTTACCGGGTTCGACGCCTCGGCCCATATGACCGAGGAAACTCACAACGCGGCCGTGGCCGGACCAAAGGGGATCGTCCGTTCCATCTGGGTATCGCTGATCGCCGGGTTCGTGCTCCTCGTTGGGATCACCTACGCCATCACCAGCAACTACAACTCCGCCCTGGTGTCGAGTACGGGCGTTCCCCCGGTGCAGATCTGGATCGACGCCATCGGACGCCACGGCGGCGAGTGGCTACTGGTTGTCGCGATGGTCGCCCAGGCATATTGCGGCATGGCCTCGGTCACTGCGAACTCCCGGATGATCTTCGCCTTCTCCAGAGACGGGGCAATCCCGGGATCAAACTTCTGGCACCACATCAGTCCCCGCACCCGGACGCCGAGTCGAGCCGTCTACTTCGCCGTCGTGTTCGCCTTCATCTTGGCCATCCCTTCGATGTGGAGTGCCGTCGCTTACGGGGCGGTGATCTCGATCTCGGTGATCGGCCTCTACATCGCCTACGTCATCCCGACGCTCTTGCGTCGCTTAGCCGGCGACTCCTTCGCGGCCGGACCCTGGACCCTTGGGAAATGGAGCGCCCTCATCGGATGGGTGGGCGTCGGTTGGGTCGGGGTCATCACCATTCTGTTCGTGCTCCCGACGGCCAGCCCCATCACCTGGCACAACTTCAACTACACCCCGGTGGCGGTCGGCGTCGTCCTCCTCTACTCCGGTATCTATTGGCTGGTCAGCGCGCGGAAGTGGTTCACCGGTCCACGCGGCTCAGGGTGACGAAGCCGCGCTTGAGGCCATCGAGGCACAGCTGGAGCACGCGCGGTGACCGAGCCAGGGGGCGGGGTCTCCCTCGAGGAGCTGCGCCACCTGGTCGAGCGCAACGAGGTGGACACCGTCCTCCTCGCCATCACCGACATGCAGGGGCGGCTGCAGGGGAAACGGTGCCACGGGCGCTACTTCCTCGATGAGGTGGTCCCGCACGCCGCCGAGGGTTGTAACTACCTGCTGGCGGTGGATGTCGACATGAACACGGTCAGCGGGTACGCGATGTCGTCGTGGGAGCGGGGCTACGGCGACTTCGTCATGCGCCCGGATCTGTCGACGCTGCGACTCGTGCCTTGGCACGAGGGCACCGCTCTGTGCCTGGCCGATCTCGAGTGGGGCGACGGTGCACCGGTCGTGGCGTCACCACGCCAGATCCTGCGGCGCCAGGTCGGACCGGCTGACCGAACGCGGTTGGACGGGTCTGGCCGGAACCGAGCTCGAGTTCATCGTGTTCCGCGACACGTACGAGGAGGCCTGGACAAGGGCCTACCGCGACCTCACGCCGGCCAACCTCTACAACGTCGACTACTCCATGCTCGGCACGGGCCGGGTCGAGCCCCTGCTCCGCCGGATCCGCAACGAGATGGCGGTGGCCGGACTCGTACCGGAGTCGGCCAAGGGCGAATGCAACCTGGGCCAGCACGAGATCGCCTTCAGGTACGCCGACGTGGTCACCACCTCGGACCGTCACGTGATCTACAAGACAGGGGCCAAGGAGATCGCGGCCCAGGAGGGCATGAGTCTCACATTCATGGCGAAGTTCGACGAGCGCGAGGGTAACTCGTGCCACATCCACATCTCGATGCGCGACGCGGAGGGCAAGCCGGTCTTCTCGACGGACGAGAGCGGCGCACCGGCAGGCGTGTTCGGGCAGTTCATGGCGGGGATGTTGGCGACGCTGCGCGAGATGACCCTGCTGCTCGCCCCCAACGTGAACAGCTACAAGCGCTACACCGAGGGGAGCTTCGCCCCCACCGCCATCGCGTGGGGCCACGACAACCGGACCTGCGCGCTTCGGGTGGTCGGGCACGGTCCCTCGCTTCGGGTGGAGAGCCGGGTCCCCGGTGGCGACGTCAATCCCTATCTGGCCCTGGCGGCGCTGGTGGCCGGCGGGCTGTACGGGGTCGACAAGGGCCTCCAACTCGAGCCCGAGTTCGTCGGCAACGCCTATGCAGCCACGCACCTGCCCCGGGTGCCGGGGACCCTGGCCGAGGCGGCGCGGCTGTTCGAGCAGGGCGAGATCGGCCCGATTCGCCTTCGGGGACGACGTCGTGGACCATTACACCAACATGGCGAGGATCGAACTGGCCGCCTTCGAGTCGTCGGTGACCGACTGGGAGCGCTTCCGCGGCTTCGAACGACTGTGAGCGTTGACGCACCGGTCGTCAACCCGACCACCGGTGTGCCCTTCGCTCAGGTCCACCAGGCCGACGAGGCCGAGGTGGACCGGGCGATCGAGCGGGCCAGCCGTGCCCAGGTCGACTGGGCGGCGGACCGCTCCGGCCGACCGGGCCCGGCTCCTACGGCGGTTCGCGCGAGGCCGTCGACGGAGCGATCGAGGAGCTGGCACAGCTCGAGGTGGCCAACTCCGGGCACACCGTGACCAACGCCCGGTGGGAGGCCGGCAATGTCCGCGACGTGCTCGAGTACTACGCGGGGGCACCGGAGCGCCAGTTTGGCCGCCAGATCCCGGTGCCGGGCGGGATCGACGTGACGTTCAAGGAGCCGCTGGGCGTCGTCGGGTTGATCGTCCCGTGGAACTTCCCGATGCCGATCGCCGGGTGGGGCCTGGCCCCGGCCCTCGCGGCGGGCAACACGGTGGTGTTGAAGCCGGCCGGCCTGACCCCCCTGACCGCGATGAAGCTGGCCGAGCTGGCCCGGGCGGGTGGGCTCCCTGAGGACGTGTTTCAGGTGGTGGTCGGTGAAGGCGCGATCGTCGGCCGGCGGTTCGTCACCCACCCGAGCGTCCGCAAGGTCTGCTTCACCGGCTCGACCGAGGTCGGTAAACAGGTGATGGCCGGCTGCGCCGACCAGGTGAAGCGGGTCACGCTCGAACTCGGCGGCAAGAGCGCCAACATCATCTTCTCGGACTCCGATATCGAGCGGGCCGCGGCGACCGCCCCCTACGGCGTGTTCGACAACGCCGGGCAGGATTGCTGCGCCCGGTCGCGGATCCTCGTCGAACGCTCCATCTTCGACCGGTTCATGGCGCTGCTCGAGCCGGCGGTGACCGGATTGCGAGTGCTCGACCCCGCCCTTGAGGAGAGCGAGATGGGGCCGCTCATCAGCGAGGGGCACCGGAGCAAGGTGGCGAGCTTCGTGCCCGACGGCGCACCGGTGGCGTTCCGGCGGGAGCGTGCCCGAGGGCCCCGGGTTCTGGTTCCCCCCGACCGTGCTGGCGCCGGTCGCCGAGGACTCGGTGCAGTTCCGCGAGGAGATCTTCGGGCCGGTGGTCGTCGTGGTCCCCTTCGAGGACGAGGCCGACGCGATCCGGATGGCCAACGACACCCTCTACGGGCTGTCCGGCTCCATCTGGACCCGCGACGTCGGACGTGCGCTCCGAGTCTCCCGGGGGGTCGAATCCGGGAACCTGTCTGTGAACTCGCATTCCTCGGTGCGGTATTCGACGCCCTTCGGCGGATTCAAGCAATCTGGACTGGGGCGCGAGCTCGGGCCCGACGCCCTCGACTCGTTCACCGACACGAAGAACGTGTTCATCTCCTCGGAGTGACGATGACCGGAAGACTCGATGGGAAGGTGGCCGTCATCACCGGTGCCGCCGGAGGGATCGGCAAGGCAAGCGCAGTGCGCTTCGCCGCCGAGGGGGCCCACGTGGTCGCGGCCGATCTGGCCGGCGACGCGGTCGACGAGGTGGCCAAGCTGGTCGGGGGATTGGGTGTGCGGGTCGACGTCACCGACGCCGACCAGGTCCAGGCCATGTACGAGCGGGCGACCGAGGTGTTCGGCGGGATCGACATCTTGTTCAACAACGCCGGGATCTCACCGCCCGAGGACGATTCGATTCTCACCACCGACGCCGACGCGTGGGCCCGGGTCCAGGCGGTGAACCTGACCAGCGTGTACCTCTGCTGCCGGTTCGGGATCCCCCATCTTCTGACACGGGGCGGCGGCTCGGTGATCAACACGGCGTCTTTCGTGGCCGTCTTGGGTTCGGCGACCTCACAGATCTCCTACACCGCATCCAAGGGCGGGGTGCTCGCCATGTCCCGCGAGCTCGGCGTGCAGTTCGCACGCCAAGGGGTTCGGGTCAACGCGCTGTGCCCGGGTCCCGTCAACACCCCCCTGCTCCAAGAGCTCTTTGCGAAAGACCCCGAACGAGCCGCGCGTAGGCTGGTCCATGTGCCGATGGGTCGTTTCGCCGAGCCCGAGGAGATCGCAGCGGCCGCGGCGTTCCTGGCTTCCGACGACGCCTCGTTCATCACCGCCAACACGTTCCTCGTCGACGGCGGGATCGCCGGTGCCTACGTCACCGCACTCTGAGCGACCGACGAAGGAGAAGCCCCGCTTCGGGCCCGTCATCGGCATCACCGCCGGCGAGCTGGTGGCGCGATACGGGGTGTGGGAGGAGGAGGTATCGCTCGTCCCGGCCGACTACATCCACGCGATCGCCGACGCTGGGGGCATCCCGCTCATTCTCGCCCCGGTGACCGGGATCGCCGAAGCCCTCATGGAGCGGATCGACGGGTTGGTGCTGACCGGGGGGGTCGACGTCGACGCCAGCCTGTTCGGGGCCGAGCCGCACCCCGAGGCCCAGCAGCCCGACGCGGTTCGCGACGAATTCGAGATCGAGTTGCTGGACGCGGCAGTTGCCAGGGGGCTCCCGGTGCTGGCCATCTGCCGGGGCATCCAGGTGCTGAACGTGCGGCGGGGCGGCACGCTCCACCAGCACCTGCCCGACATCGTGGCCAACAGCGACCACATGGCGGCGCCCGGGCACCTACGGCCAACACCTGGTGCGATTCGACCCGGCCAGCCGGGTCGGCACCATCCTCGGGCGCACCGAGGAGGTCGTGCCGACCCACCACCACCAGGCGGTCGACCGGATCGGCGAGGGTCTGGTGGCGTCCGCGTGGGCCGACGACGGCACCGTCGAGGCGCTCGAGGATCCGGCCCTTCCATTTCTCATCGCCGTGCAGTGGCACCCCGAGATGGGCGACAACCGGTCGCTGTTCGAGGGGTTGATCGCGGCCACCCGGCCGGCCGGCGTGCTCGACCGAGCCTGACTCGGCACCCGGGCCAAGCCCGGGATCGGTTCGGCGCAGCCCCCGCTCGACCCCCATTAGCCTCGCGAGTCGACGCTCGATGTATCCCACGCCGGCCGGCACGGCCAGTCCAGGGGGACGGAGAAGATGGCTCCCAGAGAAACGACCGGACGAACTCACGGCACCCAGCTGACCCAGGAGACCTACGACCGGCTGGTGGCCGAGCTCGAGGACCTGACGACCCGGGGCCGCAACGAGATCGCCACCACCATCGAGGCGGCCCGGGCCCTCGGCGACCTGTCCGAGAACGGCGACTACCACGCGGCCAAGGACACCCAGGGGAAGATGGAGTCCCGCGATCCGCCAGCTCCAGGCGCTGCTCAAGCACGCCGACCGTCGTCGAGAGCCGAGGGCGGCGACGGGTCGGTCGCCGGCGGGGTCGATCGTGACGCTGCGCTACGACGGCGACGACGAGGACGACGTGCAGCGCGTTCTTCGTCGGCTCGATCGAGGAGCGCCGTGGCGACATGGCGGTCGTCTCGCCCGGCGCTCCGCTGGGCAAGGCCCTGCTCGGCAAGCGGGCCGGCGACACCGTCGAGTACGACGCCCCGGGAGGCAGCGCTGAGGGTGACGATCGTCGAGGTCGACGCCTGATGGCCGCGGCCCAAAGACCCTCGTCGACAAGGTCTGGGAGTCCCACCTGGTCCGTTCGGCCGAGGGCGAGCCCGACCTCCTCTTCATCGACCTGCACCTGTCCACGAGGTCACCTCGCCGCAGGCCTTCGACGGGCTGCGGCTGGCCGGGCGGGGGGTGCGCCGTCCCGACCTGACCGTGGCCACCGCCGACCACAACGTCCCGACGATCGACGTCGACAAGCCGATCGCCGATCCCATCTCGAAGAAGCAGCTCGAGGTGCTCGCGGCCAACTGCGCGGAGTTCGGGATCGTCTGCTACCCGATGGGCAACGCCAACCAGGGCATCGTGCACGTCATCGGGCCCGAGCTCGGCCTGAGCCAGCCCGGGATGACCATCGTCTGCGGGGACAGCCACACCTCGACCCACGGCGCGTTCGGCGCGCTCGCCTTCGGCATCGGCACGAGCGAGGTGGAGCACGTGCTGGCCACCCAGACCCTCCCCCAGATCCGGCCGGCCACCATGGCCGTCACCGTCGACGGCACGCTCCCGGCCGGCGTCACCGCGAAGGACATCGTGCTGGCGGTCATCGGACGCATCGGCACCGGCGGCGGCATGGGCCACGTGATCGAGTACCGGTGGCTCGGCGATCACCGAGCGCTCTCCATGGAGGGCCGGATGACGGTCTGCAACATGAGCATCGAAGGCGGCGCCCGGGCCGGGATGGTCGCCCCCGACGACACCACGTTCGCCTACCTCGAGGGGCGCGAGCACGCGCCGAAGGGGAGGGCCTGGGAGGAGGCCCTCGACAACTGGCGATCCCTGCCCGACCGACCCCGGCGCCTCCTTCGACAAGGAGGTCGCCCTCGACGCGACGACCCTCGCCCCCCACGTGACCTGGGGGACGAACCCGGCCCAGGTCGTGTCGATCGACGGCTCGGTCCCGGACCCCGACTCCTTCACCGAGCCGGCCGAGCGGGAAGCGGCGGCGCGGGCCCTCGTCTACATGGGCCTCGACGCCGGCACGGCGATCCGTGACATCCCGGTCGACACGGTCTTCATCGGCTCGTGCACCAACTCGCGGATCGAGGACCTCCGCGGCCGCCGCGGCGGTGCTGAAGGGTCATCAGGTCCGGCCGGGGTTACGAGCACTGGTGGTGCCCGGCTCGCACCGGGTCAAGGCCAAGGCCGAGGCCGAGGGGCTCGACGGGGTGTTCCGTGCGGCCGGCTTCGAGTGGCGGGAGCCGGGCTGCTCGATGTGCCTGGCCATGAACCCCGACAAGCTCTCGCCCGGTGAGCGCTGTGCGTCGACCTCCAACCGCAACTTCGAGGGCCGGCAGGGCCGGGGTGGCCGCACCCATCTCGTCTCCCCAGCCGTGGCCGCGGCGACGGCCGTCCTCGGCCGATTCGGATCCCCCGAGGAGCTGGCCCGATGAAGCCGGTCCGCATCGTGAGCGGCACGGCCCTTCCGCTCGATCGCTCCGACGTCGACACCGACCAGATCATCCCGTCGGACTGGCTGAAGCGGGTCGAGCGGACCGGGTTCGGCGCGGGGCTGTTCGCCGAGTGGCGGGACGACCGGGACTTCGTGCTCAACAAGGACGAGTACGCCGGGGCCACCATCCTCGTGGCCGGACCCAACTTCGGCACCGGTTCTTCCCGCGAGCACGCGGTGTGGGCCCTCCTCGACTACGGGTTCGAGGCGGTCATCTCCACGCGCTTCGGCGACATCTTCGCCAACAACTGCACCAAACAGGGCCTGCTGCCGGTGAAGGTGAGCCCTGAGGTGGCCCGGTCGCTCCTCGACGCCGTCGAGGCCGACCCGACACTCGAGATCACGATCGACGTCGAGCGGGGAACCGTCGAGGCGCCGGCGGCCGGGATCGAGGGCATGTTCGCCCTAGACGAGTTCACCCGCACGCGGTTGCTCAACGGGTGGGACGACATCGGGCTCACCCTGCGCCACGAGGACCGGATCACCGCGTATGAGGCGACCCGTCCGGCCTGGAGGCCTTCGGCCTCGGTGTGAGCAGCCGCGCCCGACCGCTCAGGGTTGCGGCGACCTCTGTCGGGCCCGGTTGGCCGCGCTGACCACCGCATGGAGGGAGGCCTCGAGGATGCTCGAGTCCATGCCCACGCCCCAAAGCTTGGTCCCGTCCGCCTCGACCTCGACATAGGCGACCGCCGACGCGCCGCTGCCCGCGGTCAGCGCGTGCTCGCTGTAGTCGACCACCTCGAGAGCCACCCCCAGTTCACGAAGGCCAGCGACCAGCGCGTCGATGGGGCCGTTCCCGGTGCCCCGGATCGTCTGGTGGTGGCCGTCGACGACCATTTGCGCGACCACTGTGGTGCCCTCGGCACCCGAGCTGACCTCGCTCGACAACAGCCGGATCCCCGCGTCGTCGGGCAGGTAGGTGTTCGTGAACACCTCCCACATCTCGGCCGGGCGGATCTCGGTTCCGCTGGCCTCGGTGACCGATTGGACCGCCTTGGAGAACTCCATCTGGAGGCGCCGCGGCAGGTCGAGACCGTGCTCGGTGTCCATGAGGTAGGCCACCCCGCCCTTACCGGATTGACTGTTCACCCGGATGATGGCCTCATAGGTCCGCCCTAGGTGCTTGGGGTCGATCGGCAGGTAGGGGACCTCCCACTTGGTCGTAGTGGTCCCCGATCGCCGCCATCCCCTTCTTGATCGCGTCCTGGTGCGATCCCGAGAAGGCCGTGTAGACGAGGTCGCCCACATAGGGATGGCGCGGGTGCACGGGCAACCGGGTCGCGTACTCGGCGACCCGGCGGATCCGCTCGATGTCACCAAAGTCGAGGGCGGGGTCGATCCCCTGAGAGAACAGGTTCATTGCGAGCGTGACGATGTCGACGTTCCCGGTCCGCTCGCCGTTGCCGAACAGCGTCCCTTCGATGCGGTCGGCTCCGGCCAGCACGGCCAGCTCCGCCGCCGCCACGGCGGTGCCACGGTCGTTGTGGGGGTGCAGGCTGAGCACGACCGAGTCACGGTGAGAGATCGTCCGGCCGAACCACTCGATGACGTCCGCGTAGACGTTCGGGCTGTACGCCTCGACCGTCGCCGGAAGATTGAGGATGATCGGGCGCTCCGGGGTTGGTTCGATCACCTCCATCACCGCCTCGCAGATCTCGACCGCGAAGTCGGGCTCGGTCCCGGTGAAGCTCTCCGGCGAGTACTCGTAGCGGATCTCGGTGCCGACCAGAGACGGCTCGAGCT
Organism: uncultured Acidimicrobiaceae bacterium; assembly: GCA_963804255.1. GTDB lineage: Bacteria > Actinomycetota > Acidimicrobiia > Acidimicrobiales > RAAP-2 > Palsa-461. The sequence goes on from CAWDPK010000006.1 coordinate 1,186,136, forward strand.
TCTTGCACAACCGGGCCGCGCCGGTGGCGATGTCGATGATCCCGGGCTTGTCGAGGCCGAACACCACCCTCCTTTGGAGTTCGGAGGTCGAGTTGTAGAAGTGCACGATGGCCCGTTTCGCGCCGAGGAGGGATTCATAGGTCCGCTCGATGAGCTGGTCGCGACACTGGACGAGCACCTGGATCTCGACGTCGTCGGGCACCAGGTCCTCTTCGATCAGCGAGCGCTGGAAGTCGAAGTCGGGCTGAGAGGCGGACGGGAAGCCGACCTCGATCTCCTTGAACCCGATCCCGACCAGGGTGTCGAACAGCCGGCGCTTGCGCTCCGGGTCCATGGGGTCGATGAGCGCCTGGTTGCCGTCGCGCAGGTCGACGCTGGCCCACCGGGGCGCTCGCTCGAAGACCCGGTCCGGCCAGGTGCGGTCGGCCAGCTGGACCGGGATGTGCGAGGAGTACCTGTCGAACGGCATGGGCGAGGGGTCGCACGGCAGGGCCAGGCGACCGGTGGTGCCGTTGGTCGTCTCCGTGGTCTCGTGCGCTCGGCTCATCGCCTTCTCCTCGCTGTCCTTTCTGGCTGTGTTGCTTGTTCGGTTACTTGTTCGTGGTTCTGGTTTCTGGTCGGTCTGGATCGCACCCGGGCAACAAAAAACCTCCTGGCCAGAGGCGCAGGAGGCGGTGGGCGAACGCGATGTGGCGTTCGCCGTCAGGTCAGCAGCAGGACCGTGATGAGGGTTCCAGACATCGCTCCAATGCTCGCAGGCGCTGGGCCCCAAGTCAAGGCTCCGGCCGGCGGCGTGCCGGTGCCGTGCACCCGATCACCAAGCGAAGTCGATGGGACTCGTCGAGAGGCGAATCGACCGGTGACGGACCCGGACCCAACAGATCGCCGACTCACCGCCGAGTGTCACGCGTTCGCGGTCCACCCGGAGTTGTCGTCGGCTCCGACCGGGACGGATCGGGGGTCAATTGATTGTCCACCACGGCAAGCACACTGAGTGGTGAGAGCCCCCCTTTCCACCACTCAGCGAGACAAAAGACCGCGTTGCGTGTCGCGACCTGTGGACAGTCGACACGACGTCACGCAACACGTTGACGAATGGTCGACCATCCACCAAACAACTTGGGCACGCGTGTAAACCACTGTTGCGCGATCGAGAGTTCGCGAGGCCCAGGGAGCCCAACACTGATGCGACATGCACAGACCAAGCCACGTACGTGGCACGCATTTGCCGCCGCCGCGCTCGCGGTCATCGCACTCGGGTCAACCGCCGCGATCTCGGTCGCCGGGTTCAGCGCCCAGGTGGTGAACAACGCCAACACCTTCTCGTCGGGCACCATGCAGCTGGAGGAGAGCAACGGCTCCATCACCTGCTACTCGACCGGGACTGGGGCCGGCGGGATCGGTCGGCGCGGCCAACAGCGCCAACTGCGCCATCAACAAGCTGGTCGGCACCCTCGACCAGGTCCCGGCCGGCACGCCGCTGACCACGACGATCACGATGACCAACGTCGGGCACGATCAACGCCAGCCTCGAGAGCTTGGTGATGGGCACCTGCAGTGCGGCCGCCGCCTCCGACGCCAACGGGTACGTCGGTAGCGACACCACCGGCTTCTGCGGGAAGGTCGACTTCTCGATCGGGATCACCGGCAAGTGCATCTACCCGGCCAACGCCTCCGCCGCCTGCCCGGCGACACCGACCAACAGCGGCGACGCTGGGTGCGGTCGCGAGCACGACGTTCAACAACTCGTCGACGCCGCCGCTCACCTTGCTGACCGCGGGCTCGTCGCAGGCCTACACGTTCACGGTGATGCTCGACTCAACGGCGACCAACGCCGATCAGGGCCTGGCCGCGAGCATGACCATGACCTGGAACCAGTCGTAGAAGGGCGAACTGGGGCCCCTGACCGAAGGCACAACACCACGGGAGCCCTGAAGCCATGTTCGCCAACCACGGACGCGTATGACCGATGTGGGTACCTGCCGCGTCGGCGGGGCTTCTCTGGCCGTTCGCCGGCGCGGCGCTGTGCGTCCTCATCGGCGCGGTCCCCTCGAGTGACGCGTGGGCGTCGTTCTCGTCCCAGACGATCAACAACGCCAACCTCTTCGCAGCCGGCACGTTGCAGCTCCGAGGACAGACCTCGGGCAACGTCAACTGTTATTCCACCGGCACCGGGGCCGGCGGCACGGTGAGCCAAGAACGAGTCGACGTGCTCGGGCACGCCTCTGCCGACGGTGCAGCTCAGCACGGGAACCGTGCAGTCGGCCACCACCACCCTGACCTCGGTCGGGACGGCCAACGCAACCGGGGCGACCGTCTTGTTGCTCTCGTGCGGGGTCGCTGAGGTGGCCGACTCCTCCAGTTCGGCCAACACCGGGCTCGTCTACGGCGGCATCACCTACGGCACGACGTTCACCTCCCCGGTCCACTCGGCGTTCACCTCGACGGGCATCACCGGCAGCGGGGCCACGACACTCGTATGTCGGTACCATCACCTCTTTGACCTCGCCGTCGACCTTCACGCTGGTCGCTGGGTCAAGACGACCTCGACCACCGGCGGAGGGATCATCGGGTTCTCCAACGTCCAACCGGACACCGGGTCGACGAGCCAAGACCGGATGCTGTGGGTCGAACCTTCGGGGGTGGTGGCCTTCGGGGTCCAGCAGTCGTCGACCAAGGCCGAGCTGGCCAGCACGGTCACGGTGAACAACGGTGCCTGGCACTTCGTGGCCGCCTCGTTCTCGTCGGCCGGACTCAGCCTCGACGTCGACGGGACCACGGTGACCAGCACCACCATCACCTCGGCGACCAGCTACACCGGCTACTGGCACCTCGGCTGGGCCGGGGACAGCGGGTGGACCAACCCGGGGACCGACGAGTACCTGGCCGGCTCGCTCTATGGCGTGGTCGGTGCTACGGCACCGTGCTTAGCTCCACGAAACTCACCACCTTGGAGGACGCCGCGTCGCTCGCGCTCGTACGCGTCCGACGTGACCTCGGACACCCCGACCGGAGACTGGCTGCTGTCCGACGGCGGCACGGTGCGCCTACACCGGGACGATCCCCGTGCTCGGCAACAACCAGCTCTGCCAGCGGGTCCTCATCGACATCCAGACCACCCAGGGCGCCTCCGTCGCATGCGCCTACCCCTCCGGCGCTGGGGCCTGCGCCGCCACCCCGGTCAGCACCGACCTTTTGAGCTCGCTGACCTCGAGCACGATGGCTGCCGCCACTTCGTCTGCGGGAGCCGTCACGGTCCTCATTCGCATGGTGCTGGCCAGCGCGTCGGCCGCGGGCGTACTGGGTTTGCACCTCCTACCCGACCTCGGATTCACACTCTCGGTCGGCAGCTGGTCGGCCGAGGTCACCTATCCGTCCACGACCACCCTCGAGATGTGAGACCCGCGGCCGCGTGCATCGAGCGCAGCCCGGACGCCCCGCACGGCGTCGAGTCGGGCCGGGCCGCGTTCGACAGGCCGCGGGCGGTCCCCATGGCGTCGGAGCGACCACCCCGACCGATCCTGATCGCCATCGTCGGGGTGCTGGTCGCCTTGGGCGTCGTGGCGTCGGTCGGCTGGCGCTTCACCGGCGGTTCGCTCTTCACGATCGCCACCCCCTCGATGTGCCCGGACCTCTGTGTCGGGACGCTGGTCCTCGACCAGCCGGTCCACGGGCCGGTCCATGTGGGCGAGGTCGTGACGTTCCGTCCACCGGGGACGACCACGGTGTACACCCACCGCGTGGTCGAGGTGCGGGCCGGCGGGTCCTTCAAGACGGCCGGCGACGCCCTTGGCACGGTCGACCCGTGGACGGTGCCACCGAAGAACGTCATCGGCCACGTCGTCTTCAACGTCCGCGGGCTCGGGTGGCTGTGGCGCTCCCTGCCCTGGATGGCCGCCGCGTTGGCCTGCATGGTCATCGCGCGGCGCTCGATCCCCATCCGCTACCGCAAGCAAGGCGACCTGCTGTTCACGACCCTGCTGGTCGTGGCGCCGATCCTGGTCATGCGCCCTCTGATCCGCGCGTCGGTCATCGCGTGGCACGTGAGCCACGGCGCCGTGGTGATGACGGTGGTGAACGACGGCCTCTTACCGGCCCAGTTCCGGGTGACCGGCGCGGCGACGGTCAGCCACGTGGTGCCGGGCCAGATCGTGACCAGTTCCCGGCGGCCGACGCGGGGCGAGTCGCCTCGTCTCGCTCCGCCAGCTGGCGTCGTTCTCGACGTGGCAGTGGGGAATGGTGGCGCTGGTCGTGCTCCTGCCGATGCTCGGCCTCTTGGTCCGGCTGGCCTGGAACCGCCTTCACCCACCGCGTCTTCAGTCGGTGGCGGCGATGACACCCCCAGATCAGCTGTCGGCATACTCCGCCGTCCCCGCCGTCCCCGCCGTCCCGGCCAACCGGGCGCGGTATGCGTCCCCGATGGCGACGGTGCCGCACCCGCCGCCGCCGGCCCACCCGCTACGGTGAGCGCCCGTGCGCAGACGACGGTCACGCCGTAGGTCGAGGTGGGTGCTGCTGGCCCTGATCGCCGGCGCGGTCGCGTTGGTCAGGCGAAGTCCGACCAACGGAGACCTGGGCGAGCTGTGGCCGCCGATCAGAAGGGCGCCCGGCGCTCCGGTCAGAGACTGATGCGGTCGACCCCGAGGATTCCCGAGTTCTGAACCAGGGCGGCCACCACCGCATCGGGGACCGCCGAGTTGACCGAGAGGACCATCAGGGCGGTGTTGTCCTGGTTGGTCGGTTCCAGGGCCATCGAATGGATCGAGATCCCGGCTTCGCCGAGCACCGTTCCGACCACACCGATCATCCCGGGCCGGTCGTCGTTGCGGATCACCAGCATGTGGGGGGACGGCGCCACCTCGACCGCGTGCTCGTCGACCATGACCACCCGGGGTTCGTTGTGCGAGCCGGTCAGCGTCCCGGCGACCGAGTGCGACCCCGAGCGAAGCGTGATCAGGTTCACGTACTCGCTCGAGCTCGACGTCGAGCTCTCTCGGATCTCCAGGCCGCGTCGAGCGGCCATCTGGGGGACATTCACGTACGACACCGGGTCTTCGGTGCTCGTGGCGAAGAGCCCCTTCAGCGCGCAGAGAGTCAAGATGTCGGTCCGTTCGGCCGCCAACGCCCCCTGGACCTCGACCTCGATGCGGTCGGGGACCCGCTCGTGCAGGGAGCCGAAGAACCGCCCGAGCTGCTCGACCAGACCCATGAACGGCCGAACCGGTTCGGTCACACCGCTCGCGGCGACGTTCACCGCGAACGGCACGAAGTCGCCGGCCAGCGCGAGCAGCACCTGTTCGGCGATGGTCACCCCCGCCTTGTCCTGTGCCTCCGCGGTGGAGGCCCCGAGATGCGGGGTGACGACGACCGACGCCAGGCCGAACAGGGGCGACTCGGTCGTCGGCTCCTTGTCGAAGACATCCAGCCCCGCCCCGCCGACGTGGCCCTGCGCGATGGCGTCGGCCAGGGCCGCCTCGTCGATGATGCCGCCCCGGGCGGTGTTGATGATCCGGATCCCCGGCTTCGCCTTGGCCAGCAGGTCGGCCCCGATCAGCCCGACCGTCTCGGCGTTCTTGGGCAGGTGCACGGTCAAAAAGTCGGCCTCCGCGACCAGCTCGTCGAGCCCGCGTAGCTCGACGCCGAGGTGGCGGGCCCGCTCGGCCGAGACGTAGGGGTCGTACGCGATCAGGCGCATCCCGAAGGCCAACGACCGCTGGGCCACCAGCGTGCCGACCCGACCGAGCCCCACGATGCCCAGGGTCTTTCCGTGCAGCTCCACGCCCTCCCACTTGGAGCGCTCCCAGCGCCCGGCGACCAGGGCCGCGTGGGCCTGGGGGATGTTGCGGGCCTGGGCCAGGAGCAACGCCATCGCCTGCTCGGCCGCCGACAGGATGTTCGACTCGGGCGCGTTGACCACCATCACACCTTGGGCGGTGGCCGCGTCCACGTCCACGTTGTCGAGGCCGACGCCGGCCCGCCCGACCACCACCAGGTCCGAACCGGCCTCGATGACCTCGGCGGTGACCTTGGTGGCGGAGCGGATGATGAGGCCGTGCGCGCCCGCGATCGCTTCGAGCAGCGCGGCGGGGTCAAGCCCCTCCTGCACGTCAACGTGGTGTCCCGCGTCGCGCAGAAGGTCGAGCCCGCTGTCCGCGATCGTCTCGGTCACCAGTACTCGGGCCACTGGGCGCTCCTCGTCTCGGTCGTTACGACTTGGCTTCGCCGAACAGCGAAGCCAACCGCCGTACCCCCTCGGCGAGATCGTCATCCCCCAACGCATAGGACATCCGGAAGTACCCCGGCGCGCCGAACGCCTCCCCTGGGACCACGGCCACCTTGGCCTCGGTGATGCACAGATCGGCCAGCTCGGCGCTGCTTGCCGATCGCCGGCCACCGATGTCCTTCCCGAGCAGCCCCTTGACCGAGGGGAACGCGTAGAACGCCCCCTCGGGCTCGACACACTCGATCCCGTCGATCTCGTTCAGCATGCGCACGATCGTCCGGCGTCGGCGGTCGAACGCCACCCCCATCGCCGAGACCGCGCTCAGGTCCCCGGACACGGCGCACAGCGCGGCGGCCTGGGAGACGTTGGCCACGTTGGAGGTCTGGTGCGACTGGATGTTGGTGGCCGCGCCGATGGCGTCGGGCGGGCCGATCAGCCAGCCGACCCGCCAGCCGGTCATCGCGTAGGTCTTGGCGACCCCGTTCACCACGAGGCAGCGGTCTAAGAGCTCGGGGACGACCACCGGCATCGAGTGGTGCTCGGCCGAGCCGTAGACGAGATGTTCGTAGATCTCGTCGGTGAGGACCCACAGCCCGCGCTCGACCGCCCAGCGCCCGATCTCTTCGATCTCGGCTCGCGGGTAGACCGTGCCGGTGGGGTTGGACGGCGACACGAACAAGAGGACCTTGGTCCGGTCGGTGACGGCGGCCTCCAGGTCCGCGACCGAGACGCGGAACCCGCTCGATTCGTCGCTCGGCACCGCCACCGGGACCCCGCCGGCCAGTGCGACCGCCTCGGGATAGGTCGTCCAGTAGGGGGCCGGGATGAGCACCTCGTCGCCTGGGTCACACAGCACGCTGAACGCGTTGGCGACGGCCTGCTTGCCCCCGTTGGTGACCAACACCTGGGAGGGCTCGACGGCCAGCCCCGAGTCCCGGAGCGTCTTGGCGGCGATCGCCGCCCGCAGCGCCGGGAGCCCGCCCGTCGGCGTGTAGTGGTGGTAGGCCGGGTCCGCACAGGCGGCCTGGGCCGCCTTCACGATCGCCTCGGGGGTGGGAAAGTCGGGCTCCCCGGCGCCGAAGCCGATGACGTGCTCGCCGGCCGCCTGGAGCGCCTTGGCGGCGGCGTCGACGGCCAGCGTCGCCGACGGCGCAACCGCGGCGGCGCGCGCGGAGATCCTGGAATGGGTGGTCGTTATAGAGGCGGGGGCCACGAATGCCATGATTCCATACGTGACCGAAGCCTCAGACATCACGATCCCCCCCAGCCTGCTGCCCTCCGACGGTCGATTCGGGTCCGGGCCCTCCAAGGTCCGTCCCGAACAGGTGAAGGCTCTCGCCAGCGTCGCCGACACGTATCTGGGCACCAGCCATCGCCAGCCGGCCGTCAAAAACGTGGTGGCCCGGCTGCGCTCGGGGCTGGCCGACCTGTTCTCGCTCCCCGACGGCTACGAGGTCGTCCTCGGCAACGGCGGCACCACCGCCTTCTGGGACATCGCCACCCTGTGCCTGATCGAGGAGCAGAGCCAGCACCTCGTCTTCGGCGAGTTCTCCTCCAAATTCGCCGCCGCGGCCAAGGCCGCCCCCCACCTGAAGGACCCCGAGGTCATCGAGTCCGGACCCGGCACCCACCCCGAGCCGAGAGCCGACGAGGCCATCGACCTCTATGCGCTGACCCACAACGAGACCTCGACCGGGGTGTCGACGATCATCCGGCGCCCGCGGGCGCGGCGGTCCCGGCCGACGGCGGCGGGCTGGTGGCGGTCGACGCGACGTCCGGCGCCGGTGGCCTGCCGGTCGACCCGGCCGAGTTCGACGCCTACTACCTGGCCCCCCAGAAGTGTTTCGCCGCCGACGGGGGGCTTTGGGTGGCCCTCATGTCCCCCGCCGCGATCGAACGGACCGAGCGGATCGCGGCCAGCGGCCGGTGGATCCCGCCCTCCCTCGACTTGTCGATCGCGATCGACAACTCGCGAGCCGATCAGACCTACAACACCCCGGCACTGGCCACGCTGTTCTTGTTCGTGGACCAGCTCGAGTGGATGCTCGGCAACGGCGGCCTGCCTTGGACGACCGCTCGCTGCGACCACTCGGCCGAGATCCTGTACACGTGGGCAGAGCAGTCCGACTTCGCCCGGCCGTTCGTCGAGAAGCCGTCGGAGCGCAGCCACGTCGTCGGCACGATCGACTTCGTGGACGCGGTCGACGCCGCCATGGTGGCCAAGGTGCTCCGCGCCAACGGGATCCTCGACACCGAGCCCTATCGCAAGCTCGGCCGCAACCAGCTCCGCATCGCGATGTTTCCGGCCATCGAGCCCGACGACATCGCGGCGCTGTGCGGTTGCATCAACCACGTGGTCGGCGCCTTGGCCTGAGCGGCCTGGGGGCAGACTCGGCCCTGGGTAGTGGGTCACCTTCAACCCTGCGTACATTGAGCCTTACGTCGGAAGCTCAGAAGAGCAGTTTCACGCCCCCTGCTAGCGAGGGACCGACGGCTGATGTCGAGGTGGAGCCTGGACTGCGGCTCTGACAGATCAAGTTGACCCACCGGCCGGCGGCTTATCCCGCGGCCAACTCGACCAGCTGGGTCACCGTTCGCCAATTCCGATAGGTGGTCGGGGTCTTGAGCCGCCGGTCCAGGAGCTGGGGCAACTTGGCCCGGCCCATGCCGTCGGGCAGGTACAAGTACAACTCGGTCCCGACGAGCTCGAACCGCTCGGGGAGGTAGAGGTCGGCGTCCAGGTCGAGCAGGGCGTTGCCCGGGGGCTTAGCTGCTATGAATCCGACGTGGACCCGGTCTGGCTCCATCCCCTCGAAAGGATTGGCCCCGACCACCTGGCGCAGGTCGGCCAGCGACCGCAGCACCACCGGAACGGCCATCGAGAACCGTACGCTGATCGCCTCCTCGAGCTCACGAGCCTCGGGGGGAGACTCGGCTGCGAAGATCACGTTGCCGCTCTGGATGAACGTGGTCACCTCGGAGTGGCCGAGCTCTTGGAAGAGGCCGCGCAACTCCGACATCGAGATCTTGTTCTTGCCCCCGACGTTGACCCCTCGGAGTAGGCCGATGTATCGGCTGCTCACGATCGCAGGCTCAGCCCCCCGAGACGTCCTGGACCCTTTGGCGCCCCTGGGTGATGAACGGCATCATGGCCCGCAGCTCCGCTCCGACCTGCTCGATCTGGTGGGCCTGACCGCGCTTGCGCAGTTCGTTGAAGTTGCGCCGACCGTTGCGGTTCTCGGCAATCCACTCCTCGGCGAAGGTCCCGTCGCGGATCTCGGCCAGGATCCGCCCCATCTCGGCGCGCACCGCGTCGTTGATGACGCGGGGGCCCCTGGTGAGGTCGCCGTACTCGGCGGTGTCCGAGATCGAGTAGCGCATGCCCGCGATTCCCTGCTCGTACATGAGGTCGACGATCAGCTTGAGCTCGTGGAGGCACTCGAAGTAGGCCGACTCGGGCTGATAGCCCGCCGCGACCAGGGTCTCGAAGCCGGCCGTGACCAGTGAGGTCAGCCCGCCGCACAGCACGACCTGCTCGCCGAAGAGGTCGGTCTCGGTCTCCTCGTCGAACGTCGTGTCCAAGACGCCTGCCGCGGGTCGCGCCGAGCGCGTGCGCGTAGGAGAGGGCGAGCGCCCGGGCCTTGCCCGTCGCGTCCTGGTGCACCGCGATGAGGGTGGGCACCCCGCCACCCTCGGTGTAGGTGCGCCGGACCAGGTGCCCGGGGCCCTTGGGGGCCACCATGGCCACGTCGACGCCCTCGGGCGGCACGATCTGGGCGAACCGGATGTTGAAGCCGTGGGCGAACATCAAACAATCGCCCGGCTCCAGGTGGGCGGCCACCTCGGCGTCGTAGACCGACTTCTGCTCGGTGTCGGGGAGGAGGAACATGATCACGTCGGCCTCGGTCGCGGCCTGCTCGACCGAGGTGACCCTCAAGCCGGCCTCCTCCGCCTTGGTGCGCGACGCCGATCCCTCCCGGAGCCCGACCCGCACGTCAACGCCGGACTCGGAGAGGTTGAGGGCGTGGGCATGGCCCTGGGACCCGTACCCCAAGATGGCGACCTTGCGACCCTGGAGGAGGGAAGGATCGGCGTCGGACTCGTAGTACAAGGTGGCCATGTGGTGGTGTCTCCTGTGTCGTCGCGATTTGCTGTCGCGATTTGTTGTCGAGATTCGGTCCTTGGCGTCGCTCAGCCGGGTCCCGGAGCGGCCCAACTTAGGCAACGCCACCCGGCCGGTCCGCTGGAGCTCCACGATCTTGTAACCGGCCAGCAGCCGCTCGAAGTCGTCCACCGTGTCGGGGGTGTCGGCCAACATGACCGTGAGCTGGTCCGGCCCCACGTTCACCACCTCGCCCCGGCACACGCCGACCAGCTCGATGACCTCGCCTCGGCGCGTCGCGTCGACGGCGACCGTGGCCAGGAGGAGCTCCCGCTCGACCGCCGCCTCGGGGGCCAGCTGGGAGATCGACACCACGTTGATCAGCTTGTCCAACTGTTGGATGACCTGCTCCAGGGGGGCCGACTCCACGTCGACCACGATGGTGATCCGGCTGAACCGATCGTCGTCGGTCGGCGCGACGGCCAGCGAGAAGATGTTGAAGCCGCGCCGGCTGAACAGGCCGGCCACCCGGGCCAGTACGCCCGCCTTGTTCTCGACGAGGACCGACAAGATGTGGTGTCGGACCTCGCCGTCCCGGCGCATCAAGGCGAGATCGGTCATTGCCGGCTCCGGGCGTTGGCCTGGTCGGGGTGCACCACGATGGCGTCGTTCGAGCCGCCGGCCGGCACCATCGGGAACACCTTCTCGAAGGCGTCGGTCCGGAAGTCCACCACCACCGGCCGGTCGTCGATCGAGTTGGCCTTCTCGATGGCCGGGGCCACCTCTTCGGGGGTCTCGGCCCGGATGCCCACACAACCCATGGCCTCGGCCCACTTCACGTAGTCCGGCAGGTCGGGCGACAGGTACACCTCCGAATAGCGCTCGGCGTAGAACATCTCCTGCCACTGGCGGACCATGCCCAGATACGCGTTGTTCAAGATGGCGATCTTGACCGGGATCCGCTCGGCCGACGCGGTGACCAGCTCCTGGGCGGTCATCTGGAAGCACCCGTCCCCGTCGATGGCCCACACGGTCTTGTCGGGTCGACCGACCTTGGCCCCGATCGCGGCGGGCACCGCGAAGCCCATGGTCCCGGCCCCGCCCGAGTTGACCCAGGTGTAGGGGTAGTCGAACCGCCAGTACTGCGACGCCCACATCTGGTGCTGGCCGACCCCGGACACGACCACCGTGTCGACCGGCGACAGGTCACGGAGGGACTCGACGACCATCTGCGGCTTGACCGCCGCTTCGTCGCCCTGGTCGTAGTACAACGGGAACTCCTTCTGCCAGGCCCGCACCTGGGCCCACCAGCCCTCGATCGACGGACGGTTGGCCGCCGGTGTGCCGGGCCGGCCCAGCGTGCCCGCCTCGAGCGCACCGGCGCGGTCGCCGTGGGAAAGACCGGCCGCCTCCAGGGCCACCAGCAGCTCCTCGGTGACCAGGCGGCAGTCGCCCGACGATGCCAACCTCTGGCACCCGGACCTTCCCGATCTCGGCCGGGTCGATGTCGACGTGGATCGACCTTGGCGCCGGGGGCGAACGCGTCGACCTTGCCGGTCACCCGGTCGTCGAAGCGCGACCCGAGGGCGACGAGGAGATCGGCCCGCTGCATCGCGGTGACCGCGGTGTAGTTGCCGTGCATCCCGGGCATCCCGAGGCACAGCGGGTGCGAGTCCGGGAACGCGCCGCGGGCCATCAACGTGGTCACCACGGGGAAACCGGTCCGCTCGGCCAGCTCCAACAGCGCCGCCGCGCCGCGAGACTTGAGCACTCCCCCACCGACGTAGAGCACCGGACGCTCGGCGCGCAGCATCAGCTCTGCCGCCGCCGCGATCGAGCTCGGGTCGCCGGCGGTCACGGGTGGTACCCGGGGAGATCGAGATCGGCCAACGTCTCGGGCCAGTACCACTCCATCTCGGTGTTGGAGATGTCCTTGGGCAGGTCGATGAGGACCGGGCCGGGCCGGCCGGTGGTCGCGACGTGGAAGGCCGCCGCGACCGTCTGGGGGATGTCCTCGGCCCGCTTGATCAGCCAGTTGTGCTTGGTGATCCCCATCGTGACCCCGGTGATGTCGCACTCTTGGAACGCGTCGGTGCCGATGGCCGAGGTCGCGACCTGGCCCGAGATGACCACGAGCGGGGTGGAGTCCATGTAGGCGTTGGAAAGCGGCGTCACGATGTTGGTGGCGCCGGGTCCGCTCGTGACCATGGCCACGCCGGGACGCCCGGTCACCATCGCGTAGCCCTCCGCCATGTGTCCGGCGCCCTGCTCGTGGCGGACCAGGACGTGGCGGATGGAGGAGTCCAAGATGGGGTCGTAGACGGGCAGGATCGCCCCGCCGGGCAGGCCGAACATGACCTCTACGCCCTGGGTCTCGAGGCTCTTGATGAGGGCCTGGGCTCCGGTGAGTTTCATGGTCGCTGTCCTTGGGTCTGGTGTGGTGTGGTCGGTGGCGGTCGAATCGGTCGGTCTCGGCGAAATATCGCCAGACATGCAAACGACCTCCCCTTCGGGAGGTCGAAATGCGCGCGACGAGATGTGGTCGCGCGCTTAGGTGACGAGTACCAGGGTGGTCGTGAAGAAGCGGCTCCTCGTGCTCATAACCGAACCATTGTGCCACGTCGTCAGGGCGTCGACAACCGGTCGGGCGTCGATTCGGACTCGGACCCTCTGGGCGGGCGTCACCGGGCGGGACGCCGGTGATGGGTGGTCCGAGCAGAGAGCCCCGCAGGATCAGGGGCTCGTATGGAGCCGGGACTCCAAGACGGCCCGAACAGAGTCAGACGAAGGCCACCGTCGAAAACTTGCCGCCGAGAAAGGTCGTCGCGTCGACCCCGATGACCTGGTCGAGCACGGTCGCGTAGACGCGCCGGAAGTCGAGGTTGTAGATCTGGTTGCCCTCCGAGAGGTTGGTGAGGCTGGGCGGCTCGCCGTAGAAGCCCCCCTTCACCGGCTGCCCGGCCGACGAACACGACGTTGGCCCAGCCGTGGTCGGTCCCCGCGCTGGCATTGGCGGACACCCGACGGCCGAACTCGGTGTACACGAGCACGACCGTCTCCCGGCCCCGCTTCGTCGATGAGATGGCGTCGAGGAACGCCCCGACGGCGGTGTCCAGCTGCGGGAGGAGCGCCGCCTGGGTGGTGACCTGCTCGGTGTGGGTGTCGAAGCCGCCGAGCTCCACGCTGAAGACCTCGGTCGGGACGTCGGCCAGCAGCAGGTTGGCCACCACCGAGAGCTGGGTCGAAAGCACGTTGGCCGCCGACAGGCCGCCGCCGCCGTTGGCGATGGCCAACGCGGCCGCCGACCCGTTCGTGCTGGGCACCTCGGCCCCGGTCAGGTGCAACGGGTTGGCGCGGGACTTGGCGAGGACTGGCCCGAGCACGGCGTTGACCTCGAGGAGGTTGGCGTTCGAGTGCGCCGCCTCGACCAGGAGCGGCGGTTCGCCATTGGTGGTGGCGGCCAGCGATCGGTAGAGGGCGACCTCGGCGGCCGAACCGGGCAGCTTGATCGGGCCCGGAGCGATGGCGACCGCCTGCACCTTGGCCCCCGAGAGCAGGGTCGGCACGGTGGGCCCGACGGCGACCGCCCGCAGCGGGTCGGCGCCGGTCCTGTCCATCCAGCGCCCCAACCATCCAGTCCCAGACGGGTCTTGGGGTTCGGCGGTCTGCCAGATGTCCATCGACTCGAAGTGGCTGTAGTTCGGGTTGGCGAAGCCAACCCCTTGGACGATGGCCAGGTGCTTGTCGGTCCACAGCTTGTGGAACTTGGGCATGGCCGGGTGCAGCCCGAAGCCGTCCCCGAGGTCGAGCACGGTGCTGGGTTCGACGGCCAGGATCCCGCGGGCCGAGAGGTAGCTCGGGTCCTTGTACGGGACCACGGTGTTCAGTCCGTCATTGCCGCCAAAGAGCGTCACCAACACCAGCGTGCGGCCGGTGGTCGAGCCGAGGACCCCGGAGCCGCCCATGGCGGCGCCGGCCCGGGACAGCTGGTCCCAGAGCACCGGCCCCAGCATGCTCGCGGCACCTCCGGCGGCCACCCCGGCCGCGGCCAGGGAAAGGAAGCGGCGGCGGCTCAGGGTCGCCTCTGGCTCAACGTCCTGACCGGGCCAAGCCTCACTCATGAGGCGGCCTCCTCCTGTCGGTCCCCCGAGTCTGTCCGTCGGCGCATGGCTCAGTTGCTGACGAACTCTGGCGAGACGAGAGCCAGCGTCACGAGGTTCTCTGGATTCGAAGCAGCGCGCGACAGGGCCTTGGCGGTCGTCGACGACCACGTGGTCACCGAGAGCAGCCGTCCGGCCGCCTCGACCCTCGAACGGGGCGGGGCGTCGGCGACCGTCGAGATGTCCCCGACCTCGCTGAGTCGCCGGGCAAACTGCCAACGGGTCAGTGCGGCCGCGGTGGACAGCCAGTAGGTGTTCTGGCCCCATCCGCCTACGCTCGGCGGATCGAACGGGACCTGACCGAGCTCGGCCAGCACCTCTAAGACCCCGGCCGGCTTAGCCTGCACTTCGACGGCGGTCACCGACAGGGCCCGTAGTGCTCCCACGACGTACTCGATCGGCTGCTTGATCAGCCCCGAGAACGTCGTCTCGGTCGCGAACTCGGGGTTGGTGACGATCGAGCGCAGCAGGTTGGCCACGCTGTGGTCGCTCGCATAGGCCGGCGCGAGGTCCGTGACCACCGCCTCTTTCGGCGTGACCGGATAGCCAACGTGGCTCCACAACGCCGAGGGGACGTAACGGGCCGAAGCCGCCGAGTTGGTGGCGATGTCGATCACCTGGGTTCCAGAGTTGATCCCGGAGTACCCGAGAAACGTCTGGGGAGCATTCGAGTGGTCGGCGGCCGAGATCGAGAATCCACCGGTCCGCAGGTCCAACTGCCAACCGGTGAAGCAGTAGGCCGCCGCGCGCACGTCGCTCTCGGTGTAGTTGCCGATCCCCATGGTGAAGCGCTCGAGGAGCTCGCGGGCGAAGTTCTCGTTCGGGTCTTGTGCCTTGTCGGACGACGCGTCGAGCCAGATGAGCATGGCCGGGTCTACCGCGACCGCCTGAGTCAGCTGGGTGAAGTCTCCCGACCCCTGGGTCCGGAACAACTGGTTCTGGCGGAACATGAACTGGGCGAAGTGGACCTTGGATAAGGCCGTCGGGAAGTGGCCGTGGAGCAACAAGGTCAGCTTCTCCTGGGCCGGGTTGGTGGTCGCGATCATCCGGGCCACCCACCAGACGATGAGCTCGCGGCTGTTGGTCCGGAGCGCCTCGATGTACGCCTGGCGCGCCGCGGTGTCCGTGCGGAGCTGGCCGACCGGCTGGAAGCTCGGCGGGGCGATCGAATCACCGCCGGGGTCCGGTTGACCGAGACCCCCGAGGAGGCTGTTCACGGTGGCCGAGTAGCCCGCAGTGACGGCCGAGGACAGCTCCTGCTCGGTCGCTCCGAAGCCGATCCGCCGGTACAGCATGGCGATCGCGCTGGTCTGGTCGAGGCTCACCCGTCTCTCCCCGAAACGCCTAGGACCGGCCGGACCCGGTCTCTCCCAGTCCATCGTCGGGCGCCGGCATGAGCCGCCGATGTCCGAACTGTTAGGTGATTGTTATGGGTCGCCGAAGAGCCGAATGTTCAGCCGAATGTTCAGCCTCACGCGAAGCCGGGCGCCGGGCCCCGCACCGTGGGCTCCGATCAGGGCTCGGTGACCGCACCCCGTTCGGCTCCGGTCACCAGCCGGGCGTATTTCGCCAGTACCCCGGTCGTGTAGCGAGGCTCGAACGCCTTCAACTGGCCCCGCCGGCGCTCCAGCTCGGCGTCGGCGACCAGGAGGTCGATCGCGTGCCGGTGCACGTCGATCGCGATCCGGTCGCCGTCGGCCACCAGCGCGATGGGGCCGCCGTCTAAGGCCTCGGGGGCCACGTGACCCACGCAGAAGCCCTGGGTGCCGCCGGAGAACCGGCCGTCGGTGATCAGCGCACAGTCGCCCCGCGCCCGGCCCCGGTGAGCGCCCCGGTGACCCCGAGCATCTCGCGCATGCCCGGGCCGCCCTTGGGGCCCTCGTAGCGAATGACCAGCACCGTGCCGGGCTGGATCGAGCCGCTCATGATGGCCTCCATCGCGTCGGCCTCCCCGTCGAACACCCGGGCCGAGCCCTCGAAGGCCAGGTCGTCGAGCCCGGCCACCTTGACCACGGCTCCCTTGGGCGCCAGCGATCCGGTCAGGACGGCGATGCCGCCGGCGGTGTGGATCGGACGGTCGATCGGGTGGATGACGTCGCCGTCCGGCGCCGGCGGGTCGAGCGCGGCCAGGTTTTCGGCCATCGTCTTGCCGCTGACGGTGATGCAATCGCCGTGGAGGATCCCGGCGTCCCAGAGGATCTGGAGCACGACCGGCACCCCACCCACCCGGTCGATGTCGACCATGTGGAACCGGCCGTGGGGCTTGGTGTCGGCGATGTGGGGCACCTTGGCGGCGATCCGGTTGAAATCGTCCAGCTCGAGGTCGACCCTGGCCTCGTGGGCGATGGCCATCAGATGGAGCACCGCGTTGGTGGAGCCGCCGAGCGCCATGACCACCGCGATCGCGTTCTGGAAGGCCTCCTTGGTCATGATCTGACGGGGCCGGATTCCGGCCCGCAACAGATCGATGACGGCAACCCCGGACGCGTAGGCGAAGTCGTCCCGCCGCCGGTCCACGGCGGGCGGTGACGAGCTGCCGGGCAGCGCCATCCCAATCGCTTCGGCGACCGACGCCATGGTGTTGGCGGTGAACATCCCGGCGCACGAGCCCTCGGTCGGACACGCGTTGTGCTCGATCAGGCTCAGCTCGGCGTCGGTCAACGCGCGCCACCGCGTTGGCGCCGACGGCCTCGAACACGCTGACCACGTCGAGGGCCTTGTCGCCGACCCGGCCGGGCAGGATCGACCCGCCGTAGAGAAAGACGCTCGGCAGGTTGACCCGGGCCGCCGCCATCAGCATCCCGGGAAGGGACTTGTCGCAGCCGGCAAAGGTGACGAGGGCGTCAAAGCGCTCGGCGTGCATCATCGTTTCGACCGAGTCGGCGATGATCTCCCGGCTGACCAGCGACGCCCGCATCCCCTCGTGCCCCATCGAGATCCCGTCGGAGACCGCGATGGTCACGAACTCGAACGGGAAGCCGCCGGCATTGCGGATGCCCTCCTTGGCCCGATGAGCCAACCGGGCCAATGGCAGGTTGCACGGGGTGACCTCGTTCCAGCTCGAGGCCACACCGACCTGGGGCTTGTCCCAATCGGCGTCGGTCATGCCGACCGCGCGGAGCATGGCCCGGGCCGGTGCCTTGGCCGGACCCTCGGTGACCTCGTAGCTGCGCGGCTTCATCCCAGGCCGCTCCACGTTCAAGGCGCCACCGGCGTGCTCGTCAGTCATGGGGCGGAGTGTACGGCCCGGTCGATGGACCGAGCGACGGCCAACGGATGGCCGATCGGGCGCACCCCCTCGACCGGGACCACGTCGGCACCGATCCGGGGCAGCACCCGATCGAGCCATCGAGGCATCCACCAGTTCGCTCGCCCGATCAGCTCCATCACCGAGGGGACGAGCACCATGCGCACGATGGTCGAGTCGATCAGGATCGCCACCGCCAACCCGAGCCCGAACACCTTCAGGATGTGCAGCGGGTCCTTCACCACGAACGAGCCGAACACGAAGATCATGATCGCGGCGGCGGCCGTGATCACCCGGGCGGTCCTCGCCAGTCCGTCGGCCACCGACAGGGAGTTGTCGCCGCGTCTCCCGCCAACGCTCGGCGATCCGCGACAGCAAGAACACCTCGTAGTCCATCGAGAGCCCGAAGAGGATCGTGAACATCACCAGCGGGAATCCACGGATCGATGGGCGAGGTCCTTGCCGATCGCGAACAGACTGCCCAACCAGCCCCACTGGAACACCGCGACCATCACCCCGTAGGCCGCGCCGATCGAGAGCAGGTTCATGACGGCGGCCTTGAGCGGGATGACGAGCGACCGGAACATCGAACAGAGAAGCAGGAACGACACGAAGATGACCACCCCGATGACGAGCGGGAGCCGGCTCGAGAGGAAGTCGGCGCCGTCGATGCCCGCCGCCGTCTCACCGCCGACCTCGGCGACGACACCGGTCCGCTCGAGCACCGGCGGGATGACGTCGGCGCGCAGGTGCAGCACCAGGCTCTGCGGTCGCCGCCGCCTGAGGCGAGGTCGTCGGGATGGCGATGATCACCGCCGCGGTGTCGGTCGCGATCGAAGCGTGGCGGCGCGACCCTGGCCACACCCGGCGTGCGGGCGATCCGGACGGCCAGGCGATCGACGACCGCCGTCTGGCCGGCCCCGTCGAGCGCTACCACCACCACCAAGCGGGCCGTTGAACCCGGGTCCGAAGCCCTGCGGCCAACAGGTCGTAGGCCTGCCGAGTGGTGAGCGAGGTCGGGTCGTTGCCGGCGTCGCTGAAGGCAAGGCGCATCGAGAACAGCGGGATGGCCAGCAGCACCAGGACCGACCACCGACGAGAGGGCGGCCCGCCACGGGTGGCGCTGGATCGTCCGGCTCCACCGGTACCAGAAGCCCCGGTCGGACACGGCCAGGGAGCGCCGGCCGCGACGCCGGATCGAGAAGCCGCTCGATCGCGCGGCCCGGCGAAGCCGAGCATCGCCGGCAGCAGGGTCAGCGATCCGATCAGCACCAGCAGCACCGACGACGATGGCGCCGACCGAGAGCCCGATCATGTAGGGCTGGCCGACGAGGAACAGGCCGAAGCAGGGACACCACCACGGTCGCACCGGCGATGAGCACCGCCCGACCCGACGTGGTCAGCGACGCCACCACGGCGTCGTTCCGGTTCGAGCCCTTCGCCCAGGTACTGCCGGTAGCGGGTGACGATCAGCAGGGCGTAGTCGATGCCGACGCCGAGTCCCATCATCGCGGCCAGCTCCGGCGCGAAGGTCGGGATCACCAGCAGGTGGGTCAGCAGTTCCTCCGACGGCGATGCCGGTCGCCAGCCCGACCAGCGCGACGACGATCGGCAGTCCCATGGCGACGACGGAGCCGAAGGCGACCAGCATGATCACGATCGCCGCGGTCACCCCGATGCCCTCGGCCGGACCGGGGGCGGCGCTCACCACCGTCGAGATCGGAGCGCCCCCGAGCTCGACCCGAAAACCGCGGTGCGCGGCGGCACTCGGCGACGTGGATCACCCCGCTTGACGGCCGACGCCGGGCAGCCGGTCGGACGTGGTCGTGAAGTTCACCGTCAGATAGGCGATGTGGCCGTCCTGGGAGATCTGGTAGGAGCCGCCCGGGCCGAACGGTGAGACGACCCCGACGACGTCGGGTCGAGCCGCGAGCTGCTCCGGCCAGTCGCTCGATCGCGTCACGGTTCGGCGCCGCGGCGACCGGCGCCGGTGGTCTTGAAGACGACCTCGGCCTGTCGCCGGCCTCGGCGGGAAACGGCGACTGCAGGATGTCGAGGGCCCGCTGCGAGGGGACGTTGCCCGAGCGAGAACTTGTTCTCGAAGTGGGTGCCGACCAGCTGGGCGACGAGCGGTCGCGCCGACCAGCAGGACGATCCAGACGACCAGGACCCGCCGACGGCGTCGGTAGCACCACGCGGCCAGATCGGCCCGAGCAGCTCCACGGCGAGCCGCCGGAGGCGATCGGGTCGCGACGTCAGCCGCTCGACTGAGCTCGGACGGCGCAGCCAGCTCGCGCGGCGACCATCTTGCCGTTCGGCCTTGTTGGCGGTGGCCCGCATGACTCGACCGATGAAGAACCCGGCGCACCTTGTCGTCGCCGGCCACGAAGCTCTCCCAGTCGTCCGGGTGGGCGTCGATGACCTGGTCGATCGCGCCCGTCCAACGCGCCCGCGTCCATCGACTCGAAGCCCGATGGCCGGGCGATCGTCGGCCGGGTCGCCTCCCGAGGCGAGCAGCTCGGCCAGCACGTCCTTGGCCTGGGTGGCCGACAGCTCGCCACTCGCCTCGAGCACGAGCAGCTTGGCGAAGCCGTCCGGGTCCAGGTCGCCGGCCCGCTCGACGTCGGCCGCGACCTCGTTGGCCGTCCGGGCCAGCGCCAGCTGGGCCGGCGCCCGCGCTCGCACGCCGCCGCGACCAGGTCGTCGAGGTCCGAGGCGACCACCGAGCGGATCTGGTCCATCTGGGCCGGCGACGGGTCGCCACCGAGCAGCCCGACCAGCGCCGGCACGGCGCTCGCCGGCAGCGGCCCGAGCGATGCCGCCACCTCGGCCTGCCAGCGCCCGTCGGGGGCGAGCGGGACCAGGTCGGGCTCGGGGAAGTAGCGGTAGTCGTCGGCCTCCTCCTTGGAGCGCATCGACAGGGTCTCGGCCCTCGTCCTCGTCCCAGTGCCGGGTCTCCTGGACCACCCGGTCGCCACCCTCGAGGAGCGCGACCTGGCGGTCCGCCTCGAACTCGATCGCCCGGCCGAGCGAGCGCATCGAGTTCAGGTTCTTGATCTCGCAACGGGTGCCGAACTCCTCGCCCGACCGCGCCGGACCGACACGTTGGCGTCGACCCGCATCGACCCCTCCTCCATGCGACCGTCCGAGGCGCCGGTGGCGACGAGGATCGCCCGCAGCTCACCGGCGTACGCGCGGGCCTGGGCCGCCGAACGGATGTCGGGGGCGCTCACGATCTCGACCAGGGGAACGCCGGCCCGGTTGTAGTCGACGAGCGCGTAGTCGGCGCCACCGATCCGGCCGCTCCCGCCGACGTGGGTGGTCTTGCCGGTGTCCTCCTCGAGGTGGGCCCGCTCGATGCCGACGACCGAGCCGTCGGGCAGCTCGAGCCGGCCGCCCTCGTTGATCGGCGCGTCGTACTGGCTGATCTGGAAGTCCTTCGGCATGTCCGGGTAGAAGTAGTTCTTCCGGTGGAAGCTCGACGGCGCGATCTCGCAGCTGCAGGGCCGTCCCGATCCGCATGGCCAGCTCGACGGCCTGGCGGTTGAGCACCGGCAGCGATCCGGGAAGGCCGAGGCAGACCGGGCAGATGTTGGTGTTCGGCTCGTCGCCGAACACGTTGGGGCAGCCGCAGAAGAGCTTGGTCGCGGTGGCCAGCTCGCAGTGGACCTCGAGCCCGATCACCATCTCCCATCCCGGCGCGAGCCCGCATCGCTCACGAGGTCACGCACCCGACTCCGGCGCGGCGCGCTCGAGCGCACCGGCCAGTGCGAACAGCATCCGCTCGCCCAAGGCGGGCGCCATCGCCTGGACCCCGACCGGCAGGCCGTGATCGCCGGTGCCGAACGGCACGCTGATGGCGGGATGCCCGGCCAGGTTGGCCGGGACCGTGCAGGTGTCCGACAGGTACATCGACAGCGGGTCGTCGGTGCGGTCGCCGATCCGAAAGGCGGTGGTCGGGGTGGTCGCCCCCAGCAGCGCGTCGAACCTCGTGTAGGCGTAGGCGAAACCGTCGGCGACGAGCGTGCGGACCCGCTGGGCCTGGGCGTAGTAGGCGTCGTAGTACCCGGCCGACAGCGCGTAGGTGCCGAGCATGATGCGCCGCTTCACCTCGGCACCGAATCCGGCGGTGCGCGTGGCCACGTTCATGGCCGCCACGTCGGGGGCGTCGACCCGAAGCCCGTAGCGGACGCCGTCGAAGCGGGCCAGGTTCGAGGACGCCTCGGCCGGGGCGATCAGGTAGTAGGCCGCGAGGCCGTAGCGGAACTGGGGGATCGACACCTCGTCGACCGGGCCCCGGCGGCGGCCAGCGCATCGGCGGCCTGGCGCACCCGGGCGGCGACGTCCGGAGCGGTCCCGTCGACCAGCTCGGTCACGAGCCCGATCCGCTTGCCGTCCACGCCCGCGGTCGACCGCCGCGACCACCTCGGGGGCGGGTGCCGCCAGCGAGGTGCTGTCCCGCCGGTCGTGGCCGCCGATCACCTCGAAGGGCCAGCGCGGCGTCGGCGACGGTCGCGGCGAACGGCCCGATCTGGTCGAGCGAGCTCGCGAAGGCGACCAGTCCGTAGCGGGACACGACCCCGTAGGTGGGCTTCATCCCGACCACGCCGCACAGCGCGGCCGGCTGGCGGATCGACCCGCCGGTGTCCGAGCCGAGGGCGAGCGGCACGAACCCGGCCGCCACGGCGGCCGCCGACCCCCCGCTCGACCCGCCCGGGCACCCGGTCGTGGTCGTGGGGGTTGCGGGTCGGGCCCGAACACGAGTTCTCGGTCGAGGAGCCCATGGCGAACTCGTCCATGTTGGTCTTGCCGACGACGATCGCGCCGGCCGCCCGCAGCCGCTCGACGACCGTCGCGTCGTAGGGCGGCCGCCACCCCTCCAGGATCCTCGACGAGCAGGTGGTCGGGATGCCGCTCGGTGCAGAGGTTGTCCTTCAGCGCGACCGGCACCCCGGCCAGCGGCCCGGGGTCGCGACCCGCGTGCGACGGCCCGGTCGATCTCGTCGGCCCGGTCGAGCGCGCGTCGGCCGAGCACCTCGACGAACGCGTGGATCTCCGGGTCGCCGGCCGCGATCGCGGCCAAGCGACTCCTCGACGACGTCGCGGGCGGATCGGTCCCCCGACCGGACCGCCGCGGCCAGCGTCGATCGCGGAAACGCTCATCGCTCGTCTCCGAAAGGATCCGCGGGCACCCGGAACCGGCCGTCCTCGACCGCCGGCGCCTGCGGCCAAGCACCTCGTCACGGTCGAGCGTCGGGCTGTGGCTCGTCGTCGCGAAGCACGTTGAGCAACGGCAGCGGGTGCGACATCGGCTCGAGTCCGTCGACGTCGAGCTCGGCGATCTCGGCGGCGTAGGTCGAGCACCGAGGCCAGCTGGCCGGTGAACCGGGTCAGCTCGTCGTCGCTCAGCTCGAGTCGGGCCAGCCGGGCCACGTGGGCGACCTGCTCGGGACCGATCGCCGGGGGCTGGACGGCGGGCGGGCGCCGCCCGCGGTCATCCGCCGGATCCGGTGACCCGGAGCACGAATTCGCGTGGCCCGCTTTTCGATCTCGTCGCGGTCGTAGTCGAGGGTGGCGACGTGGAAGCTGCGCTCGAGCCACACCCGTTCGCAGCGGTCACCGAGCGCCGCGGCGACGACGTCGCCGTTGTCCGGTGGGACCACGTGGTCGTCGCGGCTCGAGAGCAACAGCACCGGGCAGGCGATGTCGGCCGAGCCGGCTCCGACCTCGTCGGCCGCGTCGAGCAGCGAGAGCAACGGCCGAGGCGGGGTCTGGTCGTAGGAGAGCTCGGCCGCGTCGGGCTGGGCGATGTCGGAACCGATGCCGTCGACGAGGCGTCTCCCCGGCCTCGACCATCGACTGCAGCGCGGCCGACCTGGTCGTCGGGGATCGACCGCACGAGCGGGTTGATCAGCACCAGGCCGGCGATCTCCGGAGTGGCGCTCGCCGAGCCAGCAGCTGAGGGTGCCCCCCATCGACAGCCCGACCACGACGACCCTCTCGCAGCGACCGGCGAGGTCGTCGTAGGCGGCCTCGGCGGCGCCCGACCAGTCCTCCCAGCGGGTCGTCGACCATGTCCGCGACCGACGGTCCCGTGCCCGGGCAGCAGCGGCGCCTCGACGGTGAGCCCGGCGTCGGCCAGCGCGGACGCCACCCCTCGGATCGAGAACGGGTTGCCGGTGAACCCGTGGAGGACGAGCGCGCCCTGCGGCACCGCCGGCCGCCGAAAAGGGCTCGGCACCTGCCAGAACGGGAGCGCTCACGGTCGGCGATGCTACCGGCCGCGCCGCGGCGCCCGACGGCTCCCGACAGGCGGGCGGACCCGCCCGGGTCGCCTGTCGGACCGCCGTCGGCGACCCGTCGGGCAGTCCTAGAGCGGTGCCGCTCGGCCGTGCCGATCCGGCGACACCCGGAAGGAGCACCGACCATGCCGCTATCGACGTTCCTGAGCGACGAGTGGGTCGCCGAGGCCCGCAAGATCCGGGCCGAGTTCGAGGGCCTGGCGACGCCGACCGCCAACCCGATGCGGCATCAACCTGGTCATCACCGAGGTCCCCGGCGGCGGCCGATCGACGCCCACGTCGACACGACCGAGCGGCGAGCCCGACATCGAGCGCGGCCACCTCGACGGACGCCGACCTCACGGTGACCCTCGACTACGAGACCGCCAAGGCGATCCTCGATCGACGGCAACGGCCAGGCCGCCATGTCCGCCGTTCATGGCCGGCAAGGTCCGGGTCGACGGCGACATGTCGAAGCTGCTGGCCATGCAGGGCACGGCCCCCCTCGGCGAGACCGAGGAGCTGGCCGCCCGCATCCGGGCGATCACGTCGTAGCGGTCACCCCGAGCTTGTCCATCTCGGTCTCGAGCTCGGCCACCGTCCAGCGGTCCTTCTTGCTCGATCGTCTCGGTCATCGTCCACGGCTGGAACAGGCGCACCGTCCCGCCCTGGACGAAGAAGACCTTGCCGGTGGCCGGGCAGTCCTCGGTGGCCAGGTAGGCGACCAGCGGCGAGATGTTGGCCGGGTCCCACACGTCGAAGGCGCCAGACTCGGGCGCCTTCACCACGTCGGACGAGCCCGGGCGTGTTCTCGGTCATCCGGGTCCGGGCCGCCGGGGCGATGGCGTTCACCCGCACCCCGTAGCGGGAGAGCTCCTGGGCGGTGATGACGGTGAAGGCGGCGATGCCGGCCTTGGCGGCGCCGTAGTTGGCCTGGCCCGGGTTGCCGAGCAGCCCCGAGGTCGACGAGGTGTTGATGACCGACGCCTTGACCTCCTTGCCCGCCTTGGACTGCTCCCGCCAGTAGGCGGCGGCGTGACGGGTCGGGACGAAGTGGCCCTTCAGGTGGACGTGGATGACCGCGTCCCACTCGTCCTCGGTCATGTTGATGAGCACCCGGTCGCGCAGGATCCCGGCGTTGTTGACCAGGACGTGCAGGTCTCCGAAGGCCTCGACGGCCGCGTCGACCAGGCGCTTGCCGCCCTCCCAGTCGGCCACGTTGTCGGCGTTGGCGATCGCCTCGCCGCCCATGCGCCTTGATCTCGTCGACCACCTGCTCGGCCGGCGAGCGGTCGTCGCCGCTGCCGTCGATGGCGCCGCCGAGGTCGTTCACGACGACCTTGGCTCCTTCCGAGGCGAAGAGCAGGGCGTGCTCCCGGCCGATCCCCCGGCCCGCTCCGGTGATGATGGCCACCCGGCCGTCCAGTGCACCCATGGTCGATCTGCTCCGTTTCCTCTCGTCGGGCCGGGCGATCGCCCGTACCCGCCTGATCGTCTCGTCGGCACCCCTCCGGCCGGCGGTCCCGCTCTGCGACCGATGGCGCAGGCGCGCGAGGTTCGATCGTGGATAGTTGTGCCGGACCCGACGTGTCCGAGCTCAGGCTAGCGGTGAGGGAGCGTCACGAAAACCTGGCGGCGCAGCGTCGAACTGGGGCGGCGAGTCCCACGCCCGGACAGGGGAACCCCGAGCGATCTGTGGGCGCGTCGGCCCTGAGCCTTGGCGTGACCTCAGCCGGCGCCGTGACGATGCCGGCCCTGCAGCTGGCCCAGCACGGCCACCGCTCGCTCGCCCAGCCCGACCGGAACGAAGAGGTGGTCGTGGTGCACCGCTGAGACGACGTTGGCGCCGATGCCGGCCGCCGCCAATGCTGTGGTGATCTCGGCCAGGAATCCGACGGCGGACAGGTCGGAGCGGGCCCCGATCACGATCCATTGGCACGGGAACTCCCCGACCAGGCCGTGGGCGACCGCCTCTTCGGCCGAGACGACGAGGGTGGTTGCCTCGTGCTCGCGAAACTCCATCCGAGCAGCGAGCCCGGACGGCCGATCGTCGTGGTCGATCGCGCAGAAGACGAAGGTCCCCGCCTGCAGCTGCGGGTCGATCGCCGCCAACAAGGAGCCGAGGACTCGTTCGGCCGACACCGGGTCAGTGCGGCCCATCGGGCGCCGTCACTGGACTACGGCGGCTGGGGTCGCCACCGAAACCAATCCGGCCGCAACGGCGGAGATGAGTGTCTCAGGCACGAGGACCCCGTTCAGCGAGAAGGGCCGATCGTAAGCGGCCAGCCGGCCGGACACATGCTCGGTCTGCTCGGTCGCGGTGATCGGGCTCCCGAGGCCAGGTCCGCGATCATGGAAAGAAGTGGCAGAGCTTCCGAACAATTGGCACACGGACAATTGGCACACGGAGCGGCGTGGGGCCTCAGACCCCGTGATCGAGAAGATGGTGGCCGACTATCTGGCCGAACTCCTCCTCGTCATGCCGGACTTTGACCCGACGCGTGCCGCACCGGCCGTCCCGTCGGATTTCGACTGGCCAAATGGCTCGTTCTTGTTGGTGCGGGCTGAAACGGAACCGATCGCCTGCGGAGCGCTCCGGCGCCTGTCGCGGGACATTGGCGAACTGCGACGCATGTGGGTAAAGCCAACATGGCGCGGACGCGGCGCGGGCGGTTTCTCTTGGGCGCCCTCGAAGACCTGGCGGAGGAGATGCAGCTGTCCGAACTCCGACTCGACACGAACCGCAAGCTCGACACGGCGATTACCCTCTACCGTTCGGCGGGTTTCGTCGAGGTACAGCGGTACAACGACAACGAGTTCGCGGATATCTGGATGTCCAAACGCCTGTGACTGGCACCCTTAGGCGGCCAAGCCCGGTTCGTCAGCCGCCCTCCCAGCAGTAGACGAAGTCGCCGCACCAGGACGGGTCGTAAGTTCAGGAGTCGGCGCGCCTGGAAATGGGGGTTGGCGACGCCGTTGGGGCGATAGAAGATGCCGAGCGGTCCGGCCAGTTCGAAGCCCAAGCGCCCGTAGTAGGCGGGGCTCCCGAGCAGGGCGAGCAGGGGGAGCCCGGCCGACTCGGCGCGGCGGAGGAGCTCGGTCATCAGCTCGCTTCCGACACCGACGCCTTGGGAGGACGGCCGCACCGCCAAGGGGGCGATCCCGGCCACCTGCCGCCCGCCCAAGTCTCCGAGGGCCGTGAGCACGTGCCCCACCACGTCACCGTGTTCGATCGCGACAAGCTCGAGCTCGGGAACTGCCGCGCCGAGCCTCCAGGTCCGCTCGACGATGTCGATCTCTTCGCGGCCGTCGCCGTGGCCGTCGGAGAATGCCGCTCGCACCACCTTCAAGATCGCATCTCGGTCGTCGAACCTCGCCCGACGGATGACGCGACCGCTCGGCGTCATTCGAAGAGGCGCTTCACCAAGCGACTTGCCTCCCTGGCCACATCTAGCTCCTGGCGAAACCGGCGATGTCCCTTGCGGTGTCACGGCTTACGTCGGGACACGCGATCGTGAAGATCTCGGTGCCGTGCATGGTGCCCATCATCTGGCGACACCGAGCCGGGACCCCCGCTTGGAGCAGGAGGCGATAGAAGTTGATGCCCTCGTCGCGCAGGGGATCGCATTCGTTGACGTTGATCACGGTCGGGGGAAACCCGGTGACGTCCTCGACGACGGCGAACGAGGGCCACGCGAGCGGATTGCGTTCGTTGAAGGCCTCGATCCCGTAGCCCATGGCACCCCGGTTGTTGTGCAACTCGAGAAGGATGCCGTTGTTCTCCACCGACGACGGACATTCCGGGAGCGGCCACCGGCCGGCGATGTACGGGCAGAGCGCGTAGAGACCCTTGACGAGGCCGAGCTGGCCCTCGCGCTTGAGCTTGAGCCCGGTGGCGAGCGTGAGGTTGCCGCCACCGCTCTCTCCGGCGACGACGATCCGGGCCGGATCGACCTTCAGCTCGGCGGCGTTGGCGACAACCCACTTGAGACCCGAAACACAGTCGTTGAGGCCGGCCGGAAATGGGGCGACCTCGGGCACCGAGGAGGCCACCACCGAGTTCCGGAAGTCGACCATGACGACGGCGACGCCGTTGGCCGCGATGATCTTGCCCCAGCCGCGGTACATCCCGTCATAACACGACAGGCTGGCCATTCCGCCACCGTGGATGTAGTACACGCACGCCACGGTCTCCTCGGTGTCGGGCCGGATCACCTGGAGGTTGATCGTGTTGCCGTCCGGCTCGGACTGGATCTTCTCGGTGTGCACCCGCAAGCCCGCCGAAGGTGCGGCTTCCTCGGTGTCACACAGGTCCATGAAGGGCTTGAAGAGCTCGGCCGCCGCACGTGCGGCCTCGGAGTCGGCCTCGGCGACCAACGTCTCGCGGCTGTCGACGTCGGGCAGCTTGTTGGAAGGGATAGCAGACAGGATGCCCTTTAGCCTCGGATCGAGTCTCGGGTCAGCAGCGATGTCGTGAGCCATGGTGACGTTCTCCTAACGAACAGATGCCGTCGTGGATCCTGCGTCATCGCAAGACCATCAAGGCCCCAGACGACCTCGACAAGGGGCGAGGCAAGGCCCTGACCAGCGATGATGCGTGCAGCCCCGATCGGGGTCCACGTGGCCAAAGGTACGCCACATGCAGGAGAGCGGCAACGGGGTCGGGATCGCCTCCTCAAATAATTTGTGGCGCCGGGGGAACACCCCCTCCGCTGCGGGCGTTGACAGCCTCATGAGCGACTCCCTCACCGATGTGGACTTCTGGTTTGACCCCCTGTGCCCGTGGGCCTGGATCACCTCACGCTGGATGCTCGAGGTCGAAGAGGTGCGGCCGGTCAAGACGCGATGGCACGTGATGTCGCTGGCCTACCTCAACCTGATCCAGCACGAGGGACAGGGACTGAGCGATGAGTACCGGCAGCGGATGGAGCAGGCGTGGGGACCGGTCCGCATCTGCGCCGCCGCGGCGGCGCAGCGGGGCGACGATGTCCTGCTGCCGCTCTACACGGCCATCGGCACGCGCTTTCACAACCAGCAGCGCCGGGATGCCGAAGCGGTCGCGGAGGCGGTGGCCGAGGTGGGACTGGACTCCTCGGTGCTCGAGGCCGCCACCAGCACCGATTTCGATGACACCATCAAGGCGTCCCACCACCGCGGCATGGACCAGGTCGGCACCGACGTCGGCACGCCGATCATCAGTGTCGAGCGCAACGCCTTCTTCGGCCCCGTTGTGACCCCGATACCGCGGGTGAGGCGGCAGGACGACTGTGGGACGGCGTGTTGGCGGTCACCGGTACCGACGGGTTCTTCGAGCTCAAGCGCACCCGCGATCGAAGGCCAAGCTTCGACTGACCGATCAGCCAAGACCGATCGTCGGCTCGGGGCGCTCCTGCTTCAGCCCGACGTTGGAAGGTCTTGTTCGAGACGCTTGCCCATGCTCACCACGTCGTCGACCGAGTAGCCGTTTCGTCGGTAGAACTCGGCGGCAGCCTGATTCGAGGCGCGCACCTAGAGGTTGACCTTCGCGCAGCCGAGATGGCGAAGGCGGGCTTCGGCCTCATCGATGAGCACGACGGCCACTCCCTGGCCCCGATGATCGGGGTGAACGGCCAGATAGTTGACCCAGCCCCGATGGCCCTCGTAGCCGACCATGACGGTCCCGATCAACTGGCCGTCCTTCTCGATCACCAGAAGGTTCTCTGGGTCCCTGGCCAGCTTGCGGTCAATGTCCCGATGGGGGTCGTTCCAGGGTCGAGTGAGCCCACAGAGCGACCACAGCGACACCAGTGCCTCGCGGTCGCTCAGCCGGTGGGACCGAGGCACGGGATCCACCCAGGGTGTTCTACCAGCCGGAATGGCGCTCGCCGGGCTGGGCGGGACGAACGGGCCGAGTTGGGCATCTCGGGCCACCGGAGGTCGACGTCACCGTGAGAACCGCCGGTACCACCAGTTGGGGTCGCGCGCGTGCGCGTGGAAGTGGTCGGGGATCTGGCGCATGACGCGGTCGATCGTCCAGCCGTCGGGACCGAACCGACGATCGGCCACCTCGGTGAGCCGGGCCACCATGTGTTCGACCTCGTCGTGGGGAGGCGAGGCGCCGTGGGCGCGCCAGACGACCATCGGGACATCGCACACCTCGCAGTCGGCGACCCAGCAGACCTCGTCTTCGTAGTACCAGTCGGTCATTCGGGCGGCCTCGCAGAGGTCACAGTGGCGGGTGCTCACGAGGGTCGGCCGATCAGGAGGTGTACAGGTTGACCGAGCTGCCCTCGTTCACCGTCGTGCCCGGCTCCGGCACGGTCGCGAACACCCGGCCCCCGCTGGGCCCATAGACCACACCGAGCTTCAGCCCGGCGTTCGCGAGCGCGGTCTGCGCTGCTGCCACGGTGTCGCCACTCAGGTTGGGCACCTGCACGGTCGGCGGGCCGTTGGACACGTACACGGTCACCGTCGATCCGGGCGGGACCTCGGTCCCGATCGCCGGGTTGGTGTGGTCGACCTGGCCGGCCGGGTAGTTGACCGAGGACGTGGTCGACTCGGTGGCGGTGAGCCCGAGCGCCTGGAGCGCCGCCTGCGCCTGCGCGTAGGTGTCGCCGGCCACGTTCGGGATGGTCTTGGGCGCCGGGCCCTTGGACAGGGCGATGAGGACCGTCGACCCGTAGGGCGCGTGGGTGGCGTCGAGCTTGTTGTTGTACGACCAGTTGATGACCTGGCCGGTCGGCACCGAGCTGCTGTAGCCGGCCGCGGCAGCCGGGCACGACCCCTTCAGGTGGTCCACCGCGAGCAGTCGAGTCGCGCCGGCGCAGCCGAGCCCGCTGAGCGAGGGCACCGTCTCGACGGGCAGGCCCTTGGACACCTCGACGTTCACGACACTGCCCTGTTTGAGGCTGCTGCCGGCCGACGGGTCTTGGCTCACGATCTGGCCCGCCTTGACCGTGATGGAGGTGACGGGGGTCTGGGTGACCAGCGAGAAGTGCTCCTTGGCCAGCGATTGGCGTGCCTGCGCGACGGTGAGGCCGGTGACGGTGGGCACCGGGTGGCTCGGGGTGAACACCCCCTTGTGCAGCGCCGCCACCAGCCCGCCGGCGATCAGGGCCAACACCACCAGCACCAAGAGGACGATCGACCACTTGCGCCGGCGTCGCCCCGCCGCGTCGGCGGTCCGGTTGGCCTTCTCGGCCGGCTCGAATGCGTCGAGGTCGAAGACCTGGCCCGGTCCCGCGGCCATGCGACCGGTCTGGCTCAACACCCCGGTCCGGTCGAGGGCCGCGGTGGCGTCGAGCGGCCGCGCCGGCCCGCCGGCCACCGTCGGCGGCCCCTCGACCAGCAGGGTCGGGGCGGCCAGCGGCAACGCCTGGGGCCTGGGCAGGGTGGCGGCCAGCGCCTCCAGCCGGGCGGCCAGGGCCGCCGCGTGGGGCCGCGATCGCATGTCGGGGGCGGCCGCATCGCCGAGGATCGGCTGCAACGGGCCCAGCGCCCCGTGGCCGGGCAGGGTCGCCCCGATCCGCGCGGCCAGGGTGCCCATGGCGGTGTCGAGGACGAAGGGCACGTACCCGGTCAAGGACTCGAAGGTGACCAGGGCCAGCGAGTAGACGTCGGCACGGCCGTCGAGCACGAGGCCCTGGGCCTGCTCGGGGGCCGCGTAGCGGGCCGTGCCGACCGTCGCCCCGGCCGGCTCGGTCCACGCGCCGTCGGCCAGGGCCCGGGCCACCCCGAAGTCGGCCACCCGCACCCGCCCCTCATCGTCGAAGAGAAGGTTGGCCGGCTTGATGTCCCGGTGCACCAGCCCCCGAGCGTGCGCGTAGGCGAGGCCCCGGGCGGCCTGGGCGGCCACGGCCGTGGCCTGGGGGACCGACAGGCGCACCCCTCGCTCGAGCAGGTCGAGCAGGCTGCCCCCGCTCAGGTACTCGAGCACCAGGTAGGGACCGTCCTCGTCCTCTCCCCAGTCAAAGACGCGGGCGACGTGGGGGTGGTTGAGCCCGGCGGCCGAACGTGCCTCGGCGCGGAACCGCTTCAAGAAGGACTGGTCGGTCGCGAGCGCCGGGTGGAGAACCTTGATGGCGACGTGGCGGTGCAACGACACGTCCTCGGCCAGGAAGACCTGGGCCGATGCGCCGACTCCGAGAGGCGCGACGAGCCGGTATCGCTTTCCTAGGACTCGGCCGATAGCGTCGGTGATGAGCGGCATCGGATCGATCTCAGGCTACTTGGACCGGTCCCGGACAACGGGCATCGCCTGGGCGAAACCCCTATGCCGACGGGGGCTCGCCCGTCTCCAACAGCTGCTCGAACGCGTCGGCATCGACGATCGGGATCCCGAGGCTCTCGGCCTTGGTCAGCTTGGCCGCCCCGGGCGACTCCCCCACCACGAGGGCGAAGGTGGACTTGGACACCGAGCCGGGAGACTTCCCCCCGCGCGCCAAGATGGCCTCCTCGGCCTCCTCGCGGGTGTAGCCGGCGATGGCGCCGGTGACCACGACCGACTTGGCGACCAGGGTCTGGTCGAGACCCGGTCCCCTTGGCGTGGTCGAACCGACGGTCGCTCCGGGCTGTTCGGTCGTCAGCCCGGCCGCCGTCAAGCGTTGCAGGACGAGCCGGTTGGCCGGATTGGCCATGAACTCGACGACGCTGTCCGCGATCACCGGCCCGACCCCGTCGACCGCGCCCAGGTCATCGACGGGCGCGGCGATGAGCGATTCGAGCGACCCGAAGGCCGATGCCAAGGCCCGCGCCACGGTCGGCCCGACGTGGCGAACGCCGAGCGCGACGAGCAGGCGGCTGAGGGGCTGGCGCTTCGACGCCTCGATCGCCCCGAGCAGGTTGGCCGCCGAGAGCTCGCCCAGGCCCTCCAGCCCCACCAACGCGGCGGTCTGGATCCCGTAGAGATCGGCCGGATCGGCGATCAGGCCCGCCTCGACCAGCTGGACCACCCGTTGGTCGCCGAGGCCCTCGATGTCCATGGCGCCGCGCGAGGCGAAGTGCACGATGCGCTGGACCCGTTGGGCCGGGCAGTCGATGTTGGTGCAATAGGTGTCGCTCTCCCCGGGCAGGCGGACCAGCGGGCCGCCGCACGACGGGCACTCGGTCGGAAAGCGCCACCGTCCCCGGCGGCGCTTGGGCGCATCGGGGTGATCGACGACCGGCCCCACCACCTCGGGGATGACGTCTCCCGCCTTGTGCACGAGGACCATGTCGCCGGGCCGAACGTCCTTCGCCGCCACCTGGTCCTCGTTGTGCAGCGTGGCCAGGTGCACGGTCGACCCGCCGACGAACACCGGCGACAGCCGGGCGAACGGCGTCGCCCTGCCGGTTCGTCCGATCGAGACCTCGATGTCGACGAGGCGCGTCGAGAGCTCTTCGGGCGCGAACTTGAACGCGATCGCCCAGCGGGGCGCGCGCGAGGTCTGGCCGAGCCGCTCGTGGAGGGCGAGGTCGTCGACCTTCACCACCACCCCGTCGATCTCGTAGGCAAGGTCGTGGCGGTGCTCCTCGAGGTCTCGGCACCGCTCGATCACGGCATCGATGCCGATCACCCGGCGGGCATCGGGGCTGACCGGGAACCCGGCCGCCTTCAGCCACGCCAACGCCTCGCTCTGGCTGGCCGGTGAACCCGGCGCCCGGCCGGGTCGCGGGTCCTCCAGTAGCTCCCCGTCGAACGCCACCATCTGGTAGGCCCAGAAGGCCAGGGGTCGAGTGGCGGTGATCTTGGGGTCCTTCTGACGTAGCGAACCGGCGGCCGAGTTGCGCGGGTTGGCGAAGATCTTCGCCCCCGCCGACAGCTGGCGCTCGTTCAGCGCGTCGAACTCGGACCGGGGCATATAGATCTCGCCTCGCACGGCCAGGCGGTCCGGGAGCTCCGTGCCTCTCCCGGCCAACCCGGTGACCGACACCACCTTGGGGACCGACGCCACCGTGGCCACGTTCTGCGTCACGTCCTCTCCCACCACCCCGTTGCCACGGGTGGCCGCCTGGGCGAACCGCCCGGCCTCGTAGGTGAGCGACATGGCGACGCCGTCGACCTTCGGCTCGCACGAGAACTCGAGGGTGGCCAGGCCGAGCTCGGGCACCAAGCGCACCAGGCGCTCCGCCCAACTCCGCAGCTCGGCCTCGCTCTGGGCGTTGTCCAGGCTCATCATGGGGACCTGGTGCCGCACCTCGGTGAACATCGTGGACGGGGCGGCGCCGACGGCGAGCGTCGGCGAGTCCGGCGTGACCAGCTCCGGGTGGTCGGCCTCGATCGCTCGGAGCTCGCGGACCAGCGCGTCGTATTCGGCGTCGGAGATCTCGGGGCTGTCGAGCAGGTGGTAGCGCTCGTTGTGGTGGTTGATGAGCGCTCGGAGCTCAGCCGCCCGGTCAGCCGGCGACTTCGCCGCCATCACGCGGCGATGCCCGCGCCGAGCACGCGGTCGGGATCGGCGGCGTCGTAGAGGGCGACCGTCTGGCCCGGTGCGACCGGCCTGATAGGAGCGTCGAAGCGCACGCACGGGCGGCCCCCGTCTCGCCCGAACGTGCACAACAACGGGCGTCCGTGCGCGCTCGTCTGGGCGATGGCCGCCGAGTCAACCCCGAGCGCGGCGGCGGTCCAGGTCAGCGAACCGTCGAGCAGCGACACGGTCCGCGTGGCGACGTCCTCGGCCCGGCCCACGAACACGGTGCGCGAGTCGGCGTCGACCAGTGAGACGTAGCGCCGGGTCCCATCGTCCCCGTTTGCGAAGCCGCGGCGCTGCCCGACCGTGACCAGCTCGAGTGCGTCGACCGTCCCCATTCGGGCCCCGGTGGCGGCGTCGACCACCGCGGCCGGGTGGAACGAGAGCCGTTGTCCCAAGAAGCGCTGCCGGCCCTCGTCGCTCCTGATGAAGCAGACGTCTTGGCTGTCCGGCTTGGCCGCGGTCCGCAGGCCGAGCGCAGCGGCGCGCGCGCGCACCTCGCGCTTGGTCAGGTCGCCAATGGGCAAGATCACGCGGGACAGTTGGTCCTGACCCAGCATCGAGAGCACGTAGGACTGGTCCTTGTCCGGGTCGGCGCCCCGACGGAGCTGGTGCGGGTTCCCTGCTTCCCCGCGAGCGACACCGCGCGTGATGACCGGTGGCCAGGACGTCGAATCCGAGTCGGTCGGCCCGCTCGAGAAGCAGGTCGAACTTGATGTGGCGGTTGCACTCGACGCACGGGTTGGGGGTTCGGGCGGCGGCGTGTGCGGCCACGTAGGGATCCACCACCGACGTGTGGAACGCCTCGGTCATGTCGAACACGTAGTGCGGGACCCCGATCTGCTGGGCCACCCGCCGGGCGTCGTCCACATCAGCGACCGAGCAGCAGCCCGAGTCCGACGCCCCGCCCCACAGCTTGAGGGTCGCCCCGACGACCTGGTGGCCCTCGTCGACGAGCCGCGCCGCGGCCACCGAGGAGTCGACTCCGCCTGACATCGCCACCAACACGCGCACCCGCGAAGTCTGCCATCGGTGCGCGACAGCCCCCGCAGCTGGGGAGGGGAACACCGGACCTACGATCTCTGCGTGAAGCGACGACCGCCGTCAGGGCACCGCTCTGGCTGGCCACGGTCGGCATCGGTGACCGGGCTGGTGCTGGCGTCGCTGGCCTTGGGCACCCTCGGGACGGCTTCGGCGGCCGGCGGGACCAGGGCACCGCTCCCCGCCGGGCCTCATCCGTCGCACATCGCCACGATGGTCTGCCAGGCGGAGGCCCAGAAGGAAATGGCCGACGCGCTCGGCGTCAAGGCCACCGTGATCGACAAGACCTGGGTGGACCACCGCTACGCGTGCGACTACGTCTACCCCAATGGGCGGTTCGTGCTGTCGGTGCAGGAGGAGTCGAGCTGGAGCGAGACCTTCGCCTACTACCGCTCACTCGGCCGGCGGTTGGGTAACGCGCGAACGCTGGCCAACCTCGGCCAAGGGGCGTTCCAGACGACCGACGGGTCGGTGGTCGTGCGCAAGGACTGGAAGGTGCTCCTCGTGAACGTCGCCGGACTCCCCACCGAGTTCGCCGTCCCGCCGACCAGCTCGGCCGATGTGGCCGTCACGGTGGCCGACGTGATCCTGGGCTGTTGGGACGGGGATTAGACGGAATAGTGCGGGTTGGGGAGGGAGGCCGAGGTCCACATGAGACCGAGGCACATCTCGTCAGAAGACCCGTCGCCCCACGTGACGAAGTGGGGCGGGACCTTGCGCAGGATGGGGAGCTGCTGCGCCAGGGTCGGGTTGTAGGTGCAGCTGACCTGCACGGTGTCGCCGGGTGACACGGGCACCGGCGTGCTCAGGTTGTAGGCCTTCTGGTAGTGGAAGTTGTAGTCCGGGACGTCGAGGATGGTTTGTTGGCCCGGGGTGCCGGGGTTGAGGACCATCTTGAAGGACACCCCCAAGAGGTGCATGTGGGCCCCCACCCGGACGATGTAGCCCGAGGTGCCGACGGACCAGTTGCACGAGGTGGTGTCGCCGGCCGGCGGGTCGGCCGGATTGCGCCCGCAGATCGTCTCGAGGCCGTCCACGAACCCCACCGCGCTCTGTCCGAATCGTTGCCCCAGGTTGGCCAGCGACGCGGCCCGGCTGCACAGGGGCCCGGTCACTCCGGTCGGACAGGGGATGTCGGGCGGGGCGGGCATCAACTTGAGCTTGAGCGGCAGGAGGGGCGTCGATGCCGGCACGGTGTTCAGAACCAGCGAGTTCCTGACCGGCTTGTCCCCGACGAGCAGGTTGTAGTGGACCTGCATGACCACCAGGCTGCCCGCGGGGAGGTAGATCCCGGTGTCCTTGGGCAGGTGGTCGGCACCGTGGCCGGGAGCCCAGGCGCTGAGCCACGGGGTGTTGGAGATCTGGCCCAGCCCGGTGTTGGGGATGGGCGTCTCACCGAAGCACGACCACCCCAGATTGTTCACGTTGGCCGCCTCGGCCGAGGCGGCCAGGTCCGGCGGCACCAGGAACAAGATGGCGTGGTGGTCCTCGGCGCTCCCCGGGAAGAACTGGCTCGAGATGATGTAGGAGTTCGTCTTCACGTGGGGGTTCATCAACGTGCAGTGGTAGTCGTCGGTGGCCCCGGGTGGCGCGTGCGGCTTGTAGGCGACCGCCTGGTGAAGCGAGATCGTGCTGATCACCGTTCCGGCGCCAGCGGTCGACCCCGTCACCACCACCAAGGTGGCGGCCAAGAAGGCCAGGCCGGCCAGGAGTCGCGCCACGCGCCGGATTCGCACCGGCCCCAGGGTAGCCAGTCCGGTGGCACCTGGTTCGGGACACGCTCGAGAGCGGCGCGCACCTTCGACCACGGCCCTGCCGATGCCCGGGGTCGACCGAACGAACCACTAGCTTGCGCACTCGGATGCCGCAGGCGTACGGGAACGCCGAAACGGTGCGGGAAGTGGTGGACTGGCCACGATGAGCGAGGGATCCGGCGTCGACGTGGCGACTCGCGCCGAGCGCACCGACGCCTCCTGGGCCCCGCCCGACCGCCGGCGGGTGCTGCAGCTCGCGCTGGCCGCCGCGTGGTTTCTCGACGCCGCTCTGCAGCTCCAGCCGTTCATGTTCAGCCGGTCCTTCGGGCTGCTCATGCTGGGGCCCAACGCCCAGGGCAACCCGGGGGTCATCGCTCATCCGATCACCGACGTCAGCCGGTCCATCGGCCAACATTCCGTCGGGGCCGACACGGCGTTCCTCGTGGTCCAGTTCGTCATCGCATTCGGGATCGCCTATCGCCCGACCGTCCGCTTGGCCCTGGTCGGTTCCGTCCTCTGGTCGGCCGTGGTGTGGTGGTTCGGGGAGGGGCTGGGCGGGGTGCTGAGGGGCACGGCCAGCCCGGTGACCGGCGCCCCCGGGGCCGTCCTCCTCTACGCCGTCCTGGCCGTGCTGTTGTGGCCCACCGATCCCCGGCGCGACGACGGTCCCTTCACCGCCGCCCGTCCCCTCGGGACCCCGGTGGCCCAGGGGATCTGGGTCACCATCTGGGCGTCGCTGGCCGGGTTGGCGCTCTTCGAGTCCTCGACGCGGCACCCCTCGAGCCTGCTGTCGGGCCTGGCCGCCGGGGAGCCGGGGTGGCTGGGCACCATCGACCGCCACGCCGCCGACCTGGTGGCCGGCCGGGGCTGGGTGTTCGCCGCCATACTCGGGGCGGTCCTGGTGGGTATCGCGCTCGGGGTGTTCCTGCCGGCCGCACCGGCCAGGGGCGTCATCGCGCTGGCGGTCGTGGTCGCGGTGGCCATCTGGGTCGTCGGTGAGGACTTCGGCCAGATCTTCACCGGTGCCACCACCGACCCCAACTCCGGACCGCTCCTGGTGCTGCTGGCGGTGGCCTACTGGCCGATCCGTGGGAAGGCCCCGGGGTCGCCGTCCACGGTGCCGGCGGCCTGATCGTGTCGGACCCGACCTGGATCCTCGACTTCTTCGCCTCGGTGATGCTGGCGGTGTCGGCCTACTGCGCGACCCGCCTGGCCGTCGTCCGGCGCCTACACCGCACGCTCCACGGCGACGTGAACGTGGCCCACGTGGTCATGGGCGTGGCCATGGCCGGCATGCTCGCGCCCGCCCTCAACCTGCTGGGCAACACCGCCTGGGAGGTGCTCTTCGCCGGCTTGGCCGCCTGGTTCACCGCCAAGTCGGCCTTGTTCATCGCCCGCCACGGGTTGAGGGGCCGTTCGAGCGATCACACCCACGGGGTTTCGCACTACCTCACCCACCTGGTGATGTCGTGCGCCATGCTCTACATGTACCTGGGCGGCGTCTCGATCACCACCGCCCATGCGACCGGCATGGTGATGGCGCCGCCGGCCGGGACCGCCGACCTGGTCGCCCTGCCGCTCTTCTTCATCGTCGTCCTCGCGGCGACGGCGGTCGCGGCACGTCGACGCGCTCGGCCGGTTCAGCCCGGTCCGGGTGGCGGCCGTGGCCGGCGGCGTCACGACCGGTGGGCTCGCATCGGCCGGTGGCGGCGAGGACCGGCGTTGGCTGGCCCCGCGTCTCGAGATGGGATGTCACATCGCCGTGTGCGTGGCCATGGCGTTCATGCTCGTGCTGATGCTCTGAGGGCTGCCCTCAGGTCAAGAGCCCGCCAGTCACGACAGGGTGCGATCGACGGTGAACGATCTTGATCGTCCATCCACGCTGACCGACACGAAGAAGCGCCAGGTGCCCGGACCGAACACGGCGTAGGCGATGTAGTGCTCCGGGGCGAAGCGGACCAGCCGCAGCGCCATGGTGGTCCCACCCACCCGGGACGCGACGGCGTGAGGGCTGCCAATGGTCCTGGCGGTCGAACCGGCGGGCTCGGTGAAGATCAAGTGGAACTGGTTCACGCCGGCGTTGGACGACTGGAGGTACACCTCGGCCGCCGACCCCTCTGGCAGGGCCACGGTCGAGATGCTGTAGAGGACCGGGAGGAGCGGCTGGCCGCGGCTCGGCGAGAAGACCTGGGCGACCGCCGTGCCACCGGCGAAGAGCGCCACCGGGACGAGCACCGAGGCCGCGAATCCCCGCGCCCCGCGCAGTACCGCCGGCGGCGCGATCCGCCCGATGCCCTCGCGACCGAGGCGCAGCAGCCGCAGGCTGTTGAGCACCACGACGAGGCTGGAGAAGCCCATGGCCAGGGCGGCGATCAGCGGATCGAGAAGCCCGACCGCCGCCAGCGGGAGCGCCGCAAGGTTGTAGCCCATCGCCCAGCCGAAGTTCTGGATGATGATCGCAGAGGTCGAACCGGCGATCCCGATGGCGGCCGGGACCCCTTCGAGGTCGCTCCCGAGCAGCGCCACGTCGCTGTTGGACAGGGCCACCTCAGAACCGCTCCCGACAGCGCAACCCACGTCGGCCGCGACCAGTGCCGGTGCGTCGTTGATCCCGTCGCCCACCATCACGACCCGATGGCCATCGGCCTGCATGGCCCGGAGCGCGTCGAGCTTGTCGGAAGGGCTGAGGCCGCTGCGTGCCGAGTCGATGTTGACGGCGCTGGCCACGGCGTTGACCGCCGCCGCGCCGTCACCGCTCAAGATGCCCGTCTTCAGACCCATGCGGTGCAGGTGCCCGATCGCCGGCGCCGCGTCCGGCCGCAGCGGCGTGGCCACCGCGATCACGCCGAGCATCTCGTCGTCGCAGGTGACGGCGACCACCGTGTCGCCCCGGTCCTGGGCGGCGGTGACAGCGGCCCGCAGCGGCGCCGGCGGCGGCGATCCGTCGAGGCGACCCACCGTGATCCGCTGCCCGTCCACGGTCCCCACCACCCCGGTGCCCGAGAGCACCTCCACATCGGTCGCCCGGCCCGTGAGCGGGCTGGCCCCCCGGATGGCCACGGCGATGGGGTGCTCGCTCTCCGCCTCGATGGCCGAGGCCAGGGCCAGCACCTCTGTGTCGGCCACGTCGGGGACCGACGCCACCGCGGTCACGGTCGCGAACCGTTCGGTGAGCGTCCCGGTCTTGTCGAAGACCACCGTGTCGGCCCGGGCCAACCGCTCGAGCGCGTCGCCGCTGCGAATGAGGATCCCGAGGGTGGACGCCCGGCCGGTGCCGACCATCATGGCGACGGGGGTGGCCAGGCCCATGGCGCACGGGCACGCCACCACCAGCACCGCGACCCCGCTCAGCACGGCGATCCCGAAGTTCCCGTCCAGCAACCACCAGGCGAGGAAGGTCACCGCGGCCACGATGAGCACGGCGGGAACGAAGACACCGCTGATCCGGTCGGCCAGCTTCTGCAGCGGCGGCTTGTCACGTTGGGCCTCTTCCACCAACCGCTGCATCGAGGACAGCACCGACTCGGCCGCGACGGTCTCCACCCGGACCACCAGCGCGCCGGCGCCGTTCCTGGTCCCCCCGGTCACCCGACTGTTCGGGCCGTGGTCAACCGGCATCGGTTCGCCGGTGAGCATGGACTCGTCGACCGCGGACCACCCGCGCACCACCACGCCGTCGAGCGGGACGGCCTCGTTGGGGCGGACCCGAACGAGCGCGCCGACCGGCACGCTCTCGGGCGGGACCAGGCGCCCCTCTTCGTCGTCGGGACCCGACACCACTCGGGCGGTGGGGGGGCGCAGAGCCATCAGCGAATGCATGGCCCCGGCGGCCTTGCGCCGGGCCCCGGCCTCGATCGAGCGCCCGGTGAGGATGATGGACACGATGAGCGGCGCCATGACGCCGTGCAGCCGCGCCGCGAACTCCCCGTTGCCCCCGAGGTGCACGTGCCGGCCACCGAGGGCGATCGCTTCCACCGCGCTGACGGCCAGGGCGGCCAACGTCCCCACGGTGATCAACGTGTCCATGCTGGTGGCACCGTGACGGAGCAGGCGGGCCGCCGTCCGCAGGAACGGCCAGCCCCCGGCGAGCTCGACGAAGACCCCCAAAGCCAGGACGATCCATCCGGCCGGGGCGTCCTGGGGGGCGAGCAGCGCCACCCCCAGGGCGACGATGGCCGCCGGCCACGAGATCGCCGCCCGCAAGGTGAAGCGATCGGGATCGCCGTTGGCGATGGGCGTCGTGTCCCGGCTCGTCTCCGACGCCGAATACCCGACGGCGCTGACGGCGGCGCACAGGTCGGCCGGCCCGCTGACGGCGGCGTCATAGGTGACGAAGGCCCGGTTGGTGGCCAGGTTGACAGAGGCGCTGAGCACGGCCGGCTGGTCGGCCAGGGCCCGCTCGATCCGGGTGGCGCACGCGCTGCAGTGCATGCCTTCGAGGGCGAGCTCCGACGTTGCGACCCGGTGCGCGTCCCCCTCGGGCTCTGCCGCCCGATCTGCGGGGACGGTCAGCACTATGAGCCCGGATCGGTCGACGAGAATGGCGTGGCGGCGTAGCCGGCGCCCGTCACCGCCGCGCACAGGTCGTCCACCGTGATCGCGCCGGGGTCGTAGACCACCGATGCCCGACCGGCGTCGAGGTCCACCGTCGCCCGATGGACCCCTGAGTCGCGCACCAGGGTCTCTTCGATGAGGGCGGCACAGGACTGGCAGTGCATGCCGGTCACCGCTAGCTCGACGACGACGCCAGTGCTGGCCGAATCGGAGCTCGACGGAGGTTCCGTGCCCGAGTTTTCCACCTCACCAGCGTAATTCGGTGGTGGCGCAGACTGACCCACGACCCGGCCGGCCGGACCTCGGCGTGTTCAGGAAAGACCAGACGCTCAGCGTGGAACCGCATGAGCAACGATGACCATGTCAACAGCTTGGGATCGAACGGATAGATCTGTCTGATCGAGCAC
Source organism: uncultured Acidimicrobiaceae bacterium (assembly GCA_963804255.1). GTDB lineage: Bacteria > Actinomycetota > Acidimicrobiia > Acidimicrobiales > RAAP-2 > Palsa-461. Next base: position 1,228,332 of record CAWDPK010000006.1, read on the forward strand.
TGTAGACAGATCTCCGGACGCAGATCTGTCGCCCGCTCGGTCAGCGAGCGGAGCTCTGCAAGATCGGCCCTGGCAGACCTGCTGGGCCCGCGAACCGGCAGCCTGCTCGCCTGATCAGGTGGTCTCGGATCGGCTCGTTGCCTTCCCGCAGCGTGTGGTCTCCGGTGACGAGCACCCGGGCATGGCGATGGGGGCAAGGCGGTCACCGGAGGGCTGATCGTGGTTGCCATCGCCGACATGGCGGTCACTCGCCCGCTCTTTCCGCGAGATCCGTGCTCCCGCCCAGGTCAACGGCTGAGGTCCACCCATCTCTGACAACATGACAAAATAAGAAAATAATGAGATATAGCGGTGTTACTCCTGGGGGCGGGGCTGGCCAGCAAGCTGCCCTACCGGCAACTCGGCGCGCGAACCGTTCGACTCCCAACTCGCCCACTGTGATCTGCCCCAACTGCTGGCACTCGGTGCGTCGGCCGACCTCGAGTAGCAACGAGGTGCCTTGCTGTCCCCGGCATGGCGCACGACTGGGCACCACACCGCTATTTGTCGACTCCAGCTCACCTTCGAGCTGATCGCCGATGTCCTTGCCAACGACGTTGCGGGCCCTTTGGCGCGCCCGGCGAGTAACCGAGCGGGTCGCCCGGACCGAAAGCTCAACCACAGGACCGGCGGGATTTGTCGGGTCGCTGCAGCTTCGTCACGTCGATGCCGGATCGTGCAACGGCTGCGAGCTCGAGATCGCCTCCGCCTTCGGTCCCGTCTACGACGCGGAGCGGTTCGGCGCCCGGTTGGTCGCCTCGCCCCGTCACGCCGACGGCGTGCTCGTCACGGGGCCCGTCACGCAGAACATGGTCGTCCCGCTTGTGAAGACGGTCGAAGCAACTCCTGATCCTCGTGTCGTCATCGCCGTAGGCGACTGCGCCCGGGATTGCGGGGTCTTCCGCGGCGGCTACGGGGTCGTCGGCGCCGTGGGCGACGTCGTCCCGGTGGACGTTTCGATCGACGGGTGCCCCCCCGAGCCGGCGGTCATCATCGAGGCGCTGCGCGCTATCACCCGACGATGACCGCCGGCGCGCTCGTGGTCGCCGGCGCGTTGGTCGGTCTCGCCGCCGCCACGGCCGGTGCCATCGTGCCGTTGCGCCAGCGGGTCACGGTGGCGGCGATCCTCGTCTGGACCGCCTGCGGGCTCGAGGCCGCCGCCGCCATCCGCGTACTGTCCACGGGCCACCCGATCGTGCTGCACTTCGCCGAGCTGCTCCCGCTCACCGGCGTCGACCTTGTCCTCACGCCGTTGGGCGCGTTCTTCGTGTTGCTCGTGGCCATGGTGGCCGTGCCGGCGACGCTGCACGGCATCGGATACGCCACCCATGGACTCGACAGCCGGATGGCGGCCTGCGCCGTCCCGATCTTCGTCACCGTCCTACTGCTTGTGCCCGCGGCCGGGGGCGTCGCAACGTTCATGGTGCTGTGGGAGCTCATGGCGCTGACGTCACTCTCCCTGGTGCTGGTGGACCACGGCCGGCGCGAAGCGGCCCGGAGCGCAGGCACGTGGTACGCGGTGATCACCCACATCGGGGCTGCGTTGATTCTGGTCGCCTTCCTGATCCTCGCCGCCCACTCCGACGGGCAGTCGTTCGTCGCCCTCCGGCTCCACGCCAGCCACCTCGCACCCAATGTCCGGGCGCTCGTGTTCGTGCTGGCACTAGTCGGCTTCGGGTCGAAAGCCGGCGTCGTGCCCTTCCACGTCTGGCTACCCAAGGCCCATCCCGAAGCGCCCAGCCCGGTCTCCGCCCTCATGTCGGGGGCCATGGTCGCTCTCGGCGTTTACGGGATCGTCCTTGTCGGTGACGTCCTGCTCGGGGGAGGCCCGGTGTGGTGGTGGCTGGTGGTGCTGGCCTTGGGTGCCGCCTCTGCGTTGTTCGGCTCCCTTCACGCGGCGAGCAGCACGGACATGAAACGCCTCCTCGCCTACTCCACCACCGACAACGTCGGCCTGGCCCTGCTCGCCCTGGGGGCTTCGGGGCTCTTCGACGTCACCCGCCACCCCGTGCTGGCCGCGCTGGGCCTGGTGGCGGCGTTTGTGCTCCTGCTCAACCATGCGGCCTTCAAGGGCGCACTGTTCCTGTCGGCCGGGTCCGTGCAGACCGCCGCCGGGACCCGAGACCTCGACCAGCTGGGGGGCCTGCTGCGCCGCATGCCCCAGACCGGTGCCCTCTTCCTGGTGGCCGCCGCGGCCATCTGCGCACTACCGCCGCTCAACGGCTTCATCGGCGAATGGCTGCTGTTCCAGAGCCTGCTCCACGGGGCGGACATCGGGAGCACGGCCGCCGAGATCGCCATCCCGCTGGCCGTGGCCGCCATGGCCCTCACCGCCGGATTGACGGTCGTCGCCTTCGTCAAGGCGGCCGGCATCGGGTTCCTGGGGCGACCGCGTTCTGAGGGCGCCGAGGCGGCGCAGGAGGTGCCGGTCACAATGCGCGCGGGTGTGGGCCTGCTGATCGGGGTGTGCGTCGTGCTCGGCGTGTTCCCCACCCTGATCCTGCCGGCCGTCGAGCGAGCCGTCCGGACTGCGCTCCCCGGCGTCGGGTCGCTGACGCTGGCCCATGGCGTCGACCTCCAGCTGGACGGGCTGCGAGGCGTGCTCGCCCCTGCGGCTCTGGCCGCCGCCTTGGTGATCGCTGGGGCCGGCGTCGCGGCTCTACGTAGAGCACTGGCGCGCCAGCCGGTACCTCGTGTGGCCGAGGCCTGGGGATGTGGCCGCCAGCTCCAGACCGCCCGCATGCAGTACACCGCGACATCGTTCGCCGAGCCGGTCCAGCGCGTCTTCGACGACGTGCTGCGCCCAGTCCAGGATCTCGACGTCAGTCACGTGGCCGAATCGCGCTACTTCGTCGAGTCGGTGACGTTTCACAACGCAGTGGACGACAGCATCGAACGTGGGCTCTACCGGCCGGTCATCGGGATCGTCCGGCGGTGGGGACAGGCGGCGCGCCGCCTGCAGCCGGGCAGCGTCCACCGGTACCTCGCCTACGGACTGTGCGCGCTCGTCCTCGTGCTCGCTGCTCTGGCGGTGATCGGGTGAGCAGCGTCTCGCACCTGACCGGCGTCGGGATCGCGGCGGGCGTGCAGGTGGTCGCGATCGCGGTCGGCGGCCCGGCGCTCATCGGGGCAATGCGCAAGGTCCGCTGCCGGCTCGAGGGTCGCGTCGGCCCGCCGATCCTCCAACCGCTGAAGGACATCCGAAAGCTCTTCCGCAAGGAACGCATTCGCCCCGACCAGTCGACGTGGATCTTCCCGCTCGCACCGGTGGTGCTCGTGGCCACGGTGGCCGTCGCCGCCGCCATTACGCCCCTCGTGACGACACAACCGGCCCTGGGGTCGAGCTCGGACCTCTTCGCCCTCGTCTATCTCCTGCTGGTGGGCTCGACGCTTCTCGCACTAGCGGGCATGGACGCGGGCACGGCCTTCGGCGGCATGGGGTCGAGCCGAGCAGTCACCATCGGCGCGCTGGCCGAGCCCGCACTGCTCGTCACCATCCTGGCCCTGTCGTTCACCGCCCATTCGTCGAACCTCCCGGCCATCGTCCGGGCCACCCTGGCCGATCCCGGGTCGGTGGCCACGCCGCAGCGACTGTTCGCCTTGGGCGCCCTCTTCGTCGTGATCGTGGCCGAGAGCGGTCGGCTGCCGGTGGACAACCCCGCCACCCATCTCGAGCTCACCATGATCCACGAGGCCATGGTCCTCGAGTACTCCGGCCCCGACCTGGCCCTGGTCACCGTCGGCGAAGCCATGCGCCTGACCCTGCTCCTCGGTGTCTTCGTCAACCTGGTCGCCCCCTGGGGAGTGTCCACCACGACGGATCTCTGGGGCACCGTCGGCGGACTCGTGGCGCTCGTCGCCAAGGTGGCCCTCGTCGGTGTGGCCCTCGCCGTCTTCGAGGTGTCCACGGCCAAGGTGCGGCTGTTCCGCCTCCCCGAGTTGCTAGCCGGAGCGTTCGTCCTGGCGTTGCTCGGGGTCGTCAGCGGGTTGGTGGTCAGGTGAGCGCGTCGACCTACTCGAGCGCCCTCGGGCTCGCCGCCGCGGTGGCGCTGCTCTGTGCCGTGGTGACGCTGTGGCGTCGCTCCCTCGGATCGATCGTACGGGTACTGGCGGTCCAGGGCCTGGCTCTGGCCTGCGTGGCCATGGTCATCGGGATCCATCAGTACGACACCGGGCTCATGGTGGTGGCCCTGCTCGTCCTGGCCGCCAAGGCGATCGTCGTTCCCACGCTCATCACCCGGGTGGTGCGCCACGACCCGGCCAGCCGCGAGACCCAGCCCCTGGTGAACGTGCCGGCGTCACTGGTGGCCGCCGGCGCGCTCACCTTCCTCGCCTTCGCCGCGACGCGTTCGGTGACCTTGCTCGTGCCCACCACCGCCGGTCGCCTCATCCCCTTGGGCTTGGCCGCCATGCTGATCGGGTTCTTCGCGCTCGGTGACGCGGCGCAAGGCGGTGTCCCAGATCGTGGGCATCCTCCTGGTCGACAACGGCGTCGCCCTGGTCGCCTTCCTGGCTACGGCCGGGGTGCCGCTCATCGTCGAGCTCGGTGCCTCGCTCGACGTCTTGTTGGCCGTGGTCGTCCTCCAGGTGCTGGCTACCCAGCTCCGTGCTCGCCACGGGACCTTCGACCTCGACCAGCTCACCGAGCTGCACGACTGATGCTGGCCCTCGTCCTTCTCCTACCGGTCGCCTGCGGGCTCGTCTCCGCCCTCGTGCCGTGGCGACGGGGAATCGGTTGGCTGGGCACGGCGGCGGCATCGGGGGTGCTCGTCTCCGGCGTCGTGATCGCCGTCCACGTCGTGCACGGGCGGCCGGTCACCGGGCTGGCCGGGGTCCTGCGGGCCGACGCGCTGAGTGCCTTCATGGTGGTGGTCATCGGGGTGATCGCCGTGCTGGCCACTTGGCACGGCGTGCGCTACCTCGAGGTCGAGATCGCCGCCGGTCGCTGCACCCGACGGCACGCCTCGCTCTACAGCGTCCTCGTCCAGGGATTCGTGGCCACCATGCTCCTCGCCGTGCTGGCCGCCAACCTCGGGCGTGCTGTGGGTGGCCGTCGAGGCGACGACGATCGTCACCACCTTCCTCGTCGGACATCGCCGGACCCGCTCGTCGCTCGAGGCCTCGTGGAAGTACATCGTGATCTGCTCGGTCGGGATCGCCATGGCCTTCCTGGGCACGGTGCTCGTCTATCTGGCCGCCCTCCACGCTGGCGGACACTGGCCGCACGCCCTCGACTGGACGTCGCTCGTGGCCCAGTCACGCCACCTCGACCCCGTCGGTGATGCGCCTGGCCTTCGCCCTGGTCGTGCTCGGCTACGGCACCAAGGTCGGCCTCGCGCCGATGCACAGCTGGCTGCCCGACGCCCACAGCCAGGCGCCGGCCCCGGTCTCCGCGCTCATGTCCGGGGTGCTGCTCACCGTCGCCTTCTACGCCATCTTGCGCTTCAAGGCCATCGCCGACGGGGCGCTCGGGCCCGGCGTTCGCCCGGACGCTGCTCGTCATCGTCAGCCTGCTGTCGCTGGCCGTGGCGGCGTCGCTCCTGCTCACCCAGCGCGACTACAAGCGCATGCTCGCCTACCACAGCATCGAGCACATGGGACTCATCGCCCTGGGGGCCGCGGCGGGCATCGCCGCTCGCCATCGCCGCCGTGTTGCTCCACATCCTGGGCCACGGCCTGGCCAAGAGCGTGCTGTTCCTGACCTCGGGCGAGATCCTGGCCGCCGAGGGCACGAGCGAGATCGACACGTCCGGGCGCTGCTCGGCCGCCGCCCCGTGCTCGGCGGCGTCTTCGGCTTCGGGCTCGTGGCCCTGCTCGGCTTCCCGCCGTTCAGCCTGTTCGTGAGCGAGCTCAACATGCTCCGCGCCGAGTTCCAGGTCGGGCTCGGCTGGGCGGCGGTCGCGGCGATGGTGTGCATGGTGGTGATCTTCGGTGCCGTGATGTCCCACGCACGCCACATGCTGCTCGGCCCCAAGGGCACGGCGGCGCCGGCCATGACCCCGGCACTGGTGGCCGTGCCCCTCATCGGCGGGCTGGTGCTCTGTGCCTTCATCGGGATCTCCGTCTGGCCACTCGGGTCGCTGCTCGACGCGGCGGCGAGGATCGTGGCGCCGTGACCGCTGCGTCAGGCTGTGTCGAGGTCCTCGAGCGCCCGGGGAGTCTCCGCGAGTCGCTTCCACGTGCCGGCGGACGGCCTGGTCGGACGCGGCCGCGGCCCTCTTGGCCGACGGGTATCGCCTCGCCCTCGTCTCGCGGTCGACTCCGCCGGCGCCGACTTCGCGTCGTGTACCTCTTCACCTCCGGGCCCGCCCGACCGCCGCGTCGAGCTGCTCGTCGACGTCGACCGCCAGCGCCCCGAGGTGCCGTCGCTGGCCGAGCTGTCGTTCCCCGCCAGCCGCTTCGAGCGCGAGCTCCACGACCTCTTCGGCATCGTGCCCGGTCGGCCACCCGTTCCTGCGTCGCCTCGTCCTGCACCAGCACTGGCCCGAGGGCTGGTACCCGATGCGCCGCGACGCCGGGCCCGCCCCGGCCATGGTGGACGACGCCGCGTCCTACCCGTTCGTCGAGGTCCAGGGGACCGGCGTCTACGAGATCCCCGTCGGACCCGTCCACGCCGGCCTCATCGAGCCCGGCCACTTCCGCTTCTCGGTGGTCGGCGAGACGATTCTGAAGATGACGGCGCGGCTGTGGTTCGTCCACAAGGGCATCGAACGGCTCTTCGAGGGACATGGACGTCCACGCCGGCATCGAGCTCGCCGAGCGGATCTCGGGGGACACCGCCGTCGGACACGGCCTGGCCTACTGCCTGGCCGTCGAGGAGGCCTGCGGCATCGAGGTGCCGGCACGGGCCTCCGAGTTGCGAGCGGTGCTGCTCGAACTCGAACGCCTCTACAACCACGTGGCCGACATCGGCGCCTTGTGCAACGACGTCGGATTCGGGCTCGCCCAGGCCAAGGCGCTCACTCTTGCGGGAGCGATTGCTCCGCCTCAATGCCTCGGTCACCGGTCACCGACTGCTCCGCGGCGGTGTGGACCTGGCCGGAGCACGGGTCGTCTCTCTCCCCGACCCCGAGCGAGCTGGCCGAGATCGGCGAGCAATTCGAGGAGCTGGTGGACCTGGCCCTCGGCCAGAGCGTCGTCATGGATCGCTTCACGGGCACCGCCGTGCTCAGCCGGGGCGACGTCGACGCGCTCGGTGTCCTCGGTGTGGTCGCCCGAGCCTCGGGGTCGACATTCGACGCCCGTCAGTCCCATCCCTTCGGCGAGCCGCTCGCGGGGTTCACTCCTGCGAGCGCCGACCACTGGGGACGTGCTCGCCCGTTTCCAGGTCCGGGTCGACGAGGTCGCCGCCTCCCTGGCGCTGATCGCCGACTACGGCGGGCGATCGAGGACTCGCTCGAGTCCTTCGGTCAGGAGCGGGTCAGTCGCCGGCAGCGGATCGGGGATCGTCGAGGGCTGGCGCGGCGCGATCGTCGCACCGGGTCGAGGTGAACGAAATCGGGTCGCCTGACCCGGGTGAAGGTCGTCGACCCGTCGTTCTTCAACTGGCCGGCACTGTCGTTGGCCCTCGCCGACACGATCGTCCCCGACTTCCCCCTGGCCAACAAGAGCTTCAACCTGTCCTACGCGGGCAACGACCTATGACGACAAGGCGCGGCTCGTTTGCAGTTGAAGACCTGGTCGTCCCGTTAGGCTCTCGGTCGACGACCCGTCGCCGGGGCAAGGCAATCGCCGGGCACAACGGCCCGAGAATTGAGACGACGCGGTGACCACACCCATCTACCAGGTGAAGGCCGAGTTCTTCCGGACGCTCGCGCACCCGGCGCGCATCCGCGTCCTCGAGGTGCTGCGCGACGGGGAGCTCTCGGTCAGCGAGCTCGTACCCGCCGTCGGCATCGAGGCCTCACACCTCTCCCAACAGCTCGCCGTCCTGCGCCGGGCCAATCTGGTCCAGACGCGCAAGGAGGGGACCAGCGTCTTGTACTCGGTGGGGAACCCGATGATCTTCGAACTGCTCGACGTGGCCCGTCGGATCCTCACATCGTCGCTGGACGCGACGCGAGCCCTGCTCGCCGAGCTCGAGCTGCCCGAGTCCCAAACAGCCCCACGGTCGGCCCGACGACGCTAGAAGTCGGTGGCTCGAATGCAGGGCAAGAATCGACTAACCCGCTGGTTTAGTTGTTCACGGAGCGGGCCCGAGATTTTGCTCGAGCAGCTGGCAAACCATCTGCAGCGGGGCTAGCAATGCGGGGCTAGCAAGAATCGAACCTGCGACCAGCACCAGTACCGGATTATCAGTGCCGGATTATCAGTGCCGGAGTCGGGCGACGGCGCTGACCACGACCTCCACCGCCTGGTCGACGTCGGCCTCGGTGGTGGTGTAGCCGAGGCTGAACCGGACGGCGGAGCCGGCGGCGGTCGGCGACACCCCCATGGCCAAGAGCACGTGGCTGGGCTCGATCGCCCCGCTGGCACACGCCGAGCCGGCCGACGCACAGACCCCGTCCCGGTCGAGCAACACCAAGAGCTCCTCCTGTTCGACACCGGGGAAGCGAAGGTGGCAGTGCCCGGGCAGAACGGCCGATCGGGGTGCGCTCTCGATCGTGTTCGGGATGGCGCAGCGCAGTGCGTCGGCGAGCCGGTCGCGCAGCGCGGCAACCCGTGTCACCTCGCGACCACGGCTTTCGTCGGCCAGGCGCAGCGCGGTCGCCATCCCGACGATGCCGGCCACGTCGTGGGTGCCGCTCCGCCGCTCGCGCTCCTGGCCACCGCCGCGCAGCATCGCGACGATCTGGTTGGGTGCGCGGACGACCAGCGCCCCCACACCCTTGGGCCCCCCGACCTTGTGCGCGCTCACCGACACGAGGTCACAGGGGCTGGTCACCGTGGCGAGGTCGACGTAGGGCGCCGCCTGCACGGCGTCGGTGTGCAACGCCGCGACCGGAGCATGCCGACGGACCAGGTCGGCCACGGCTTGGAGCGGCTGGATCGTGCCGACCTCGTTGTTGGCGGTCATCACCGACACCAGCGCGGTGTGCGGTCCGAGCGCACGAGCGAGGAGCTCGAGGTCGATCACGCCGTCACCCGACACGCCGACCTCGTGGAACGTCACCGCCCCGATGCCGAACACCGCCGCCGCGCCGCGCGCAGCAGCACGTATCGGCTCGAGCACCGCGGAGTGCTCGATGGCCGAGCAGACGGCCTCCGCGGTCTCGCCGGACCGGGCCCGGTTGGCCAACGTCCCGTAGACGGCCAGGTTGTCGGACTCGGTGCCACCGGAGGTGAACACCACTTCGGCCGGGTCGGCACCGAGCACGTCGGCGACCTGCTCGCGCGCCTCTTCGACGGCCAGCCGCGCGTCGCGAGCGATGCGGTGCGAGCCCGACGCGTTGCCGAAGCGGTCGGCGGCGAACGGGGCCATGGCCTCTCTCACCTCGGGGCGTGCCGGGGAGGTCGCCGCATGGTCGAGATAGACGACCGGCGGCGCTCCGGTCCGGGTCAAGATCGGGTGGTCACGCCACCCAGACAGCCTTGGCGTTGCAGAACTCTCGGATGCCGAGATGCGCCAGCTCGCGGCCGTACCCGGAGCGCTTGATGCCGCCGAAGGGGAGCTCGGGGGTGGAAACCACCATGGAGTTGACGAAGACCATCCCGGCCTCGATCTCGTCGATGCATCGCCGCTGCTCCTCGGGATCGTCCGCCCACACGCTCGAACCGAGACCGAAGTTGGTCCGGTTGGCCACCGCGATCGCCTGTTGGAGGTCGGCCACCGGTTCGACGATGGCGACCGGACCGAACACCTCTTCTTCGTACGCCCGCATCTCGCTGGTGACGCCGGTGAGCACGGTCGGCTGGTAGAACCACCCGTCGCCGGGGACGATGTCGCCGCCGCACGCGACCACGGCTCCCTTGGCCCGGGCGTCGTCGACCTGGGAGGCCACCTCGGCACGCTGGTCCGAAGAGACCGAGCGGGCCGACGTCGGTGGCCGGGTCGAACGGATCACCCACGCGCAGCGCCGCCATGGCTTCGACGAACCGGGAAATGAACCGGTCGGCGACGGCGTCGACGACCACGAACCGCTTGGCGGCGATGCAGGACTGGCCGTTGTTCAGCACCCGCGCGGTTGCCGCGACCTTGACCGCCTGGTCGACATCGGCCGAAGACAGGACGAGAAATGGGTCGGACCCGCCCAGCTCGAGCACGCACTTCTTCAACGCCCGGCCAGCGGCCTCGGCCACACTGCGGCCGGCGGCCTCGCTGCCGGTCAGGGTCACCGCAACGATCCGGTCGTCTGCGATGAGCCCCGCGACCTCGCCCGAGGGGATGAGCAACGTGCTGAACGCGCCCTGGGGGAACCCCGCCCGACGGAACACGTCTTCGATCAAGATGGCCGACTGGGGAACGTTGGACGCGTGCTTGAGCAAGCCGACGTTGCCGGCCATGAGCGCCGGGGCGGCGAACCGAATCACCTGCCACAGCGGGAAGTTCCACGGCATCACCGCCAGCACCGGGCCGAGCGGCTGGTAGCGGATGAACGATCGCCCGGCGGCCGACTCGACCACCTCATCGGCGAGGAAACCCTCGGCGCGATCCGCGTACCACCGCATGCACAGCGCGCACTTGGCCACCTCGGCCTTGGCGGCCGCGAAGGTCTTGCCCATCTCGGTCGTCACCAGTCGGGCGATGTCGGGATGTTCGGCTTCATAGATGTCGGCCGCCGCGCGCATCCACGCGGCGCCGCTCGGGCGAAGGGGGTCCGGCGGTAGGTCTCGAAGGTGCGGGCAGCCTGCTCGACCTTGGCCTCCACCTCGGCCCGGGTGTGCCGCTCGAAGGTGGCCTCGACCTTGCCGGTCGTCGGGTTCACCGTCGTGATGGTCATGGAGATGTCGCTACCGTGGCGCGACCAGCGCCGCTGTCAATCCTTCGGCTTGCGACGCGGCTTGAGCGCGAACCACCAGATGCTGGCCATGGTGGCGAGGACTCCGACCACCGCCGCCACCGGCTTGATGACCTTGTGGTGCGCCCGCTCTGCCATCGACGCGAACCTTACCGCCTTTGGCCGGCGCTCCTTCCGCCCGGGGCCAGAGGTCCCACGCACCTCGGAGCGAGACAGGATCGATCGAAACCGGCCGCCCAACTGGGAATACAAGGGTTTACAGGGAGGAAACGCTGCGGCAACGGTACCGACTTACACCCTGGCTATACCCAAGGGTGTGGAGAGGGAGCTGCCCTATCTCCCGTCGGGCGGCTACGACGAGCTGGTCGATGCCGACGGCAGGCCGCGCCCGATCGCGGGACCCTTGTGGAGCCACCTGGCGCGGCTCGGTATCGACGCGCTCGACGAGCGCCAGCGCGAGGCCGATGACGAGGTGCGCCAGGTCGGGCTGACCTTCCGCACCTACGAGGACGACACCTCGATCGACCGCCCGTGGCCCTTCGACGTGATCCCCCGGATCTTGGACGCGACGGAATGGGCCCGGATCGAGGCCGGGTTGATCCAACGGCTGATCGCGCTCAACCACTTCATCGACGACGCGTACCACGACCAGCACATCGTGCGAGCCGGCGTGGTGCCCGACGAGCTCGTGACCGGCTCTCCCAACTTCCGCCCCGAGTGCGTCGGCGTCGACGTCGCCGGCGGGGTGTGGGCACACATCTGCGGCAGCGACCTGGTGCGAGCCGAGGACGGGACCCTGTTCTCCTTGGAGGACAACCTGCGCGTCCCCTCGGGCGTGTCCTACGTGCTCGAGAACCGGCTGGTGGCCAAACACGTGTTCCCCGAGCTCTTCCGCTCCTACAGCGTGCAACCGGTCGACCAGTACATAGGGCGGCTGGCCGAGCTGTTGGCGTCGGTCGCGCCCAACCCCACCGACCCCCGGATCGTGGTGCTCACCCCCGGCGTGCACAACTCGGCGTACTTCGAGCACGCGTTCTTGGCCCAGCAGCTCGGGGTGGACCTGGTGGAAGGGAGCGACCTCGTCGTCCCCGACGACAACACGGTCTACGTCAAGACCATCGACGGCCTGGAGCGGGTCGACATGATCTATCGCCGGGTCGACGACGTGTTCTTGGACCCCGAGGCGTTCCGCCGTGACTCGCTCATCGGCGTGCCCGGACTCATGCGGGCATGGTCGTCGGGCAACGTCGCCGTCGTCAACGCGCCTGGCACCGGCATCGCCGACGACAAGAGTGTGTACCCCCTCGTCCCCGCGATGATCCGTTTCTACCTGGCCGAGGAGCCGATCCTGCCGAACGTCCCCACCTGGCGTTGCGCCGACGAGGCGGCCCGCAAGCACGTGTTGGCCAACCTGGGGTCGCTCGTGACCAAGCCGGCCAACGAGTCGGGCGGGTACGGCATCGTCATCGGGCCGACGGCGGGGCCCGAGGCGCTCGTCCACGTCGCCCGCCGGATCGAGCAACACCCGGCCGGATGGGTCGCCCAGCCCATGCTGCGGCTCTCGACCATGCCAACCTTGGTCGACGGGGAGATCGCGCCCCGCCACGTCGACCTGCGGCCGTTCACCCTTCTCGGTCCGGAGGGCTCCTATGTCACCCCGGGCGGGCTGACCAGGGTAGCCCGGCCGGTCGGCTCGCTGATCGTCAACTCCTCACAGGGTGGTGGGAGCAAGGACACCTGGGTGGTGGACGGCGCGATCGCCGACCCCCACATGCCCCAGCCGGCCTCTGCGGGGGTCGCCGACGACCAGCCGGACTCCCCGCCCGAGTTCCACCAGTCGCCCGCCCCGGCAGCCGCCCGCATGGAAATGGCCCAGTAGAGGGATGGCGAGCAATCGACGATGGAAGGCCCGACCGTGGTGACCCAGACCCTGCTCAGACGAACGGCCCAATCGCTGTATTGGGCCGGGCGGAACCTGGAACGAGCCGAGGACATGTCGCGCATCGTGCTGGTCCACGGCAACACCCACGTCGACCTCCCGGTCGGAGAAGACGTCGGTTGGTCCCCGCTCTTGGCCGTGGCCGGGGTGGAGCAGGACTTCGCCGAGTGCCACCCGGCCATCGCCCGGGCTCGCCAGGACGCGCCCGATCCGACCGAGGCACCCGAGGCGGAGGTCGTCGAGTTCTTGCTGTGTGCGCCGACCAACCCCGCGAGCGTCCTCGCCAACGTCTCGAACGTCCGAGAGGCGCTGCGGTCGGCCCGCCCGTCGGTCCCGCGGGAGGCGTGGGAACTGACCAACGGGCTGTGGCTGAGTCTGCGCGAACACCGCCGCGCGGTGTGGTGGCGCGACGGGCGGGTGCGATGGCTCCGGCGGGCCATCGGCGGCTGCGAGCGGATCAACGGGGCGTTGTGGGGAACCATGCGCCGCGACCAGGCGATGGCGATCACCCGGATCGGCCAGCACCTCGAGCGCGCCGACCTCACGTGCCGGTTCCTGTCGGTCCGGGCCGAGAGCGCGTTGGCCGACGCCTGGGGGGATGCCGACCCCTACGACCACGTCCGGGCCATGTCGGTGCTGAAGTCCCTGGCCGCGCACCAGCAGTACCGGCGGGCCATGCCGGCGCGCCCCGGCAGCGGTTCGGTGGTGGAGTTCTTGCTCCAAGACGAGGCGCTCCCCCGCACCGTCGCCTCCTGCCTGGCCCAGGTCCGCCAGTACCTGAAGGAATTGCCGCACAACCAAGAGGCCCTGGAGGCGTGCACCGACGCGGCGGTGGTGGTGACGGGCACCGTGGTGACCGGCTTCTCCCCGGCCGAGCTGCAGGACTACCTGGGCACGGTGAGCGACCTCCTCGCAGTCATCCATCAGCGGATCGAGTCGGCCCTGTTCGCCGACGTGGCGACCGAGGCCGTCACCGACGCCATCGCACCGCGGCGCCCGGCGCGCACCGCGGTGCGAAGCCGGCCCGGGGCGCCGCCGGTCACCGGGCGGTTCGGGGTCCTGCACCGGACCACCTATCGGTACGACGACGTGGCCGAGGAGTCTCACAACGAGGTCCACCTGCGCCCGCGCAACACCGTGCACCAGCGGGTCTTGAGCAACTCCCTCGACATCACTCCGCTGCCCGAGACCCGCTCGGACCTCGTCGACCAGCTGGGCAACCACGTGACGACCTTCGTCGTGCGGGGGCAGTTCCAGGAGCTGTCGGTCACCTCGACCAGCGAGGTCGAGCGGTTCGCGGCGGACGAGCCCCCGACCGGGCCGCCGTGGGAGTCGGTGTGCTTGACCCTCGATCGCGACCGCCGCCTCGGGACGCGCAACGCCCTCGTCTTTCGGTCACCGTCTCGGCTGGTCCCGACCGCGCCGTTGCTGGCGGCCTACGCCGCCGAGTCCTTCGGCCGCCACCGCCCGGTGGTCGAGGCGGTGCGCGAACTGTGCAGCCGGATCGGCAGCGACTTCACGTACGAGCCCGGCTTCACCTCGGTCACGACCCCGCTGCTCGAGGTGTTCGAGGCTCGGCGGGGGGTGTGCCAGGACTTCGCCCATCTCGCCGTCGGTTGCCTGCGGTCGGTCGGCCTGGCGGCCCGCTACGTGAGCGGCTACATCGAGACCGTCCGGCCGGCCGAGGACCAGCTCACCGGGGCCGACGCGTCGCACGCCTGGGCGTCCACCTACCTGCCCGGGTGGGGCTGGCTGGACCTCGACCCGACCAACGACATCATCGTGTGCCATGAGCACGTGACCACGGCGTGGGGCCGCGACTACCAGGACGTGTCCCCGCTGCGCGGTTCGGTGGCCGGCGGTGGGCGGTCCCACACCCTCGACGTGGCGGTGGAGGTGACTCGGATCGGCTGAACGCCGATCGACGGGGTTCTCTAGGCCCGGTCGATCCAGGCCGTTGCTGTCTCGCCGGCCAACTCGATCGGCGAACCGGGCCCCGGACCGGTGCCGATGCGGACCTCGGTGGCCAGCACCTCACGGGCCAGCTGGTCGAAGAACGGTGCCATCGGATCGGCGCCGCTCAGGGTGAGGTGGATCCGGTCGGTCACCTCGAGACCGGCCTCCTTCCGGAGGTCCTGGACCTGGCGGATCACGTCACGCAGCAGACCGCGCGCCAAGAGGTCGTCGTCGAGGGTGAGGTCGAGCGCGACCACCTCGCCGCCCTCGCGCGAGACCGCGTAGCCTTCCTGGCCCCGCACGCGCAGCTCGACATCGCCCGGGGCGAGCTCGATCTCGCCGTCGGCCAGGGCCAGCCGGATGGACCGGCCCTCTTCGAGCATGGCCGCAGCGGCGGCGATGTCGAGCCGCGCCAGGGCGGCCTTGGCCTCTTGGACCCTCGGCCCGAGACGCGGGCCGAGGAGGCGGAAGTTGGGCACCAGCTCGAAGGTGATGAGCTCGCCCAGCTCGGCGGTGACCTCGACACGGTCGACGTTGAGCTCGTTGGCCACGATGTCACCCAAGAGCCGCGGCGCGTCGGGCGGCAGGAACACGAGCGCGCGCGCGAGCGGCTGGCGCACCTTGATCCCGGCCTCGCTCCGGGCGGCCCGGCCGAGCGACGTGAGGCGCCGGGCCTGGGCCATCTCGGCCTCGAGTTCGGGATCGACCAGGGCTGCGTCGGTCTGTGGCCAGTCGGCCAGGTGCACCGAGTCCTCGGGGCCGGCGCCGGTCAGCTCGCGCCAGAGCCGATCCGCGCTGAACGGGCAGAACGGTGCCAGCAGCAGCGACAGGGTGGTGAGCGTCTCGTGCAGGGTGGCCTGCGCGGAGAGCGAATCGCTCTCGGGCGCGTCGGGGTCGGTGTGCCAGAAGCGTCGCCGGCTCCGCCGCACGTACCAGTTGGAGATCTCGTCGACCAGGCGGCCGAACGCGGTGGCGGCCCGGTGGGGGTCGTAGACGTCGAGGGCCTCGGTCACCTCGGCGCTCGAGGAGGCCAGCCGCGACAGCAGCCACCGGTCGAGGTCGGGGCGCGCCGACGGCTCCGGGATCCCCGGGTCGGTCGGGTCGAAGCCGTTCGCGGCGGCGTAGACGGTGAAGAAGCTGAAGGTGTTCCAGAGCGTGAGCAGGGTCTCGCGCATCGCCACATCGATCGCGCCCAGGCTGGCCTGGGTCGGGGTCCACGGAGATCCCTGGCTGAACATCCACCAACGCAGCGGGTCGGCACCGCGCGAGTCGAGCACCTCCCACGGGTCAAAGACGTTGCCGAGCGACTTGGAGGCCTTGCGGCCCTGGGTGTCGACGATGTGGCCCAGGCACACCACGTGGCGGTAGGGGGACGAGCCGAACACCAGCGTGTTCACGGCCAAGAGGGAGTAGAACCAGCCGCGGGTCTGGTCGATGGCCTCGGAGATGAAGTCGGCCGGGTACTGGAAGCTCTCGGCCGATCCGGGCGAGAGGGGATAGCCCACCTGGGCCGCCGGCATCGAGCCGGAGTCGAACCAAGCGTCGATGACCGGCTCAACCCGTCGCGCCGTGCCGGCCTCGGTGGCACCGTCGTGCGCGCACCCCGGGCAGGGGAACACCACCTCGTCGATGACGGGCCGGTGCGGGTCGAGCCCCGAGAGGTCCCGACCGGTGAGCTCGGAGAGCTCGGCGAGCGAGCCGATGCAGGTCACGTGTCCGGAGTCGCAACGCCAGATCGGCAGCGGGGTGCCCCAGAAGCGGTCCCGCGACAGGGCCCAGTCCACGTTGTTGGCCAACCACTCGCCGAAACGGCCGTCGCGGATGTAGGAGGGGTGCCAGTCGATGGTGTGGTTGGCCGCCAGCAACTCCTCCTTGCGCGTCGAGGTGGCCACGTACCAGCTCGGGCGTGCCCCAGTAGATGAGCGGCGTCCGGCACCGCCAGCAGTGCGGGTAGGAGTGGACGTAGGGAAGGCGGCGCTCGAGTAGCCCCTCGGCCTCCAGCGCATCGTTGATGTCGTGGTTGGCCTCCCGCACCTCGCGGCCGGACAGCCATCCGGCGGCCGCCGTGAACCGGCCGTCGGGGCCGACCGGGTTGATCGTGGGCAGCCCGTTGTCCTTGCCGACCTGGCGGTCGATCTCGCCGAACGCCGGCGCCATGTGGACGAGCCCGGTGCCCTCTTCGGTCGTTACGAAGTCGGCCGCCACCACCCGCCATCCGTCGGCGCCGGTGTCGGCATCGACCAGGTCGAAGGGCCGCCGGTAGCGCAGGCCGACCAGGTCACGCCCCGGGACCCGCCCGGTGACCACCGCGCCCGAGCCCATCACGGCCTCGACCAGCCCGTCGGCGATCAGCATCCCGTCGACCACCGCGTAGGTGAGGTCCGGGTGCATCGCCACCGCGGTGTTGGAGACGAGGGTCCACGGCGTGGTCGTCCACACGAGCAAAGAGGTGGCGCCGGCGACCGTGGCCGGATCGGCGTCGACCAGCGAGAAGCGCACGAACGCCGACTCGTCCTCCTCGTCCCGGTACACGTCGGGCTGGCCGAGCTCGTGGCTGGACAGCCCGGTCCCACAGCGAGGGCAGTACGGCACCACCTTGATGTCCTCGTAGAGCAGCCCCTGGTCGAACATCTGGCGCAGGTGCCACCACACCGACTCGATGTACCCAGGGTTGAGCGTCCAGTAGGCGTCGTCGAAGTCGACCCAGTACCCGATGCGCACGGTCAGCTCGCGCCAGTCGTCGACGTAGGACAGGACCGACTCCCGGCAGAGCCGGACGAACTCGGCGATGCCGACCTCTTCTTCGATCTGGCGCTTGCCCCCGATGCCGAGCCGCTTCTCGACCTCGACCTCGACCGGCAGCCCGTGGGTGTCCCACCCGGCCCGACGGGCCACGTAGTGGCCCCGCATCGTCCGGAACCGGCAGAACAGGTCCTTGTAGATCCGCGCCCACACGTGGTGGAGGCCGGGCTTGCCGTTGGCGGTCGGCGGCCCCTCGTAGAAGATCCACGGTGGGCAACCCTCCCGCTGGGCCACCGAACGGGCGAACACGTCGTGGGTGGCCCAACGGCCGAGCTCGTCGTTCTCGAGGGCCACGAAGTCGACGTCGGGGGGGATGGGTCGGAACACGGCGGGGTCTGGGTCTTTTCGTGGGTTCAGCGGTCCGGGCCGACTGGCCAATCGGATCGCCGCAGCCTACGGCCTGGGCAACGGCCTCGGTCCCACCGGCGGCGTCGCGCCACACTGGTGGGGCGACCAAGGGAGGCCGCACGATGCCGAGGCCGACCGAACCCTCCGCCGGCGATGCCGAGCAGCGCTACGAGCGGCTCGTGACGGCCTTCCTCGGGCAGCCCGGCGTGAGCGACCGGGGGTCCGGATGGGGGGCCTCGTCGCTCAAGGTGGACGGTCGCATGTTCGCGATGCTGCCGCACCAAAGAACCCTGGTGGTGAAGCTGCCCCGGGCCCGGGTGGACGCGCTCGTCGAATCCGGCGACGGCGTCCGATACGACCCCCGGCGCGGGCGGCCCCTGAAGGAGTGGCTGGAGCTCAGCCCAGCGTCGCCCAAGCGATGGTCGAAGCTGGCCGCCGAGGCGCTGGAGTTCGTCCGGGGCGCCTGAGCGAGACGAGGTCCGGTCGTCCACCGGTCCTCAGCCGTCACCCACCCCCGGCACAACGGTGGTGCTCCCCTTTCTGACCGACGGGACGTCGCGTGCCGCGACGAGGCGGTCATAGAGATCGTCGTCGACCTCGGTCAGCGAACCGAGCACCGCGTCGGCGATGGCGAAGGGGGGTCGGGCACGTTCGAGCGGTTCAGGCACGGCCACGCACACCATGCGGGCCGCCTTCGCCGCCAGCACCCCCGCCCCGGCGTCCTCCCAGGCGAGGCACCGGGTCGGGTCGGCCCCGAGCTTGGCCGCGGCCCCGAGGTAGACACCCGGGTGGGGCTTGCCGTAGGGCTCCTCCTCGGCCGAGTGGACCGCCGCGAACTCGCCGGCCAACCCGAAGTGCCCGAGGACGAGCTCGATCAGCCGGTACTGCGACGACGACGCGATGGCGAGGTCGAGGCCGCGGCGGCGGCACAACCCGATCGCATCGTGCACGCCCGGTTGCAGCACGCCCCGCTCCACCACCAGCTCGCACACCCGGTCCACGACCTGGACCGCCACCTCGTCGGTGGTCGGACCGCTCCAGGGAAAGCGCTCGTGCCAGTAGGCGGTGACCTCGTTGACGAACATCCCCTTGGTCTGGCGGCACGCGTGAGGGTCGATCGGGACGCCGAGCGGGCCCGAGGATCTCGACCTCGGCGACCTGCCACAGCGGCTCGGAGTCGATGAGGAGCCCGTCCATGTCGAAGATGGACGCGACGAAACCGGCGTCGTTCATGGCCGGGTCAGCGCCGGAGCGGGGTGCTCAGGCGGGAAGGTTGGCCGTGATGGCGTCCACGAGCACCTGGTCCTCGGGTGTCGGTGCGGGGCCGGAAGCGGGCCACCACCTCACCGGCCGGGGACACGAGGAACTTCTCGAAGTTCCACTGTGATGTCGCCGGCGTTGCCCTCGGCGTCCTCGGCCTTGGTCAGCTCGGCGTAGAGCGGGTGCCGGTGCTCGCCGTTGACGTCGATCTTCTCGAAGAGCGGGAAGGAGACGCCGTAGGTGGTCGAGCAGAACTCGGCGATCTCCTCGGGGCTTCCGGGCTCTTGTCCGGCAAACTGGTTGCACGGGAAGCCGAGCACGCTGAAGCCCTTGTCCCCGTAGGTCTTCTGGAGCTTCTCGAGGCCTTCGTACTGCGGGGTCAGGCCGCACTTGGAGGCCACGTTCACCAGGAGCAACGTCTTGCCGTGGTACGGGGCGAGCGAGGACGGCGTGCCGTCGAGGGTCGAAATTGGGATGTCATAGAGGGCCATAGGCCGGCAGGCTAATGGATCGCCTGGCGGCATGGACCGTCGGCAATGGCCTGGTTCTGGGTCCCGAATATCGGGGCCCTCAGGTGTGCCCTCCATCTGGGCGGCTCGAGTGCCCGGGCGGCGAGGGAGGAGGCTGGATCAATGCGTCGGGTCTCGATCGTTGGCGTCCCGGGCTCTGGCAAGACGACGATCGGCCGTCGTCTTGCCACATCGCTAGCCGTCCCGTTCGTGGAGCTCGACGAGATCTTCCATCAACCAGGTTGGGAGGATCTCCCTCTGGACGACTTCCGATCTCGAGTCAGCGAAGCGGTGTCTTTGGACGGGTGGGTCGTCGACGGCAACTACTCCGCGGTCCAAGACCTGGTCTGGCAACGAGCGGAGACCGTCGTCTGGCTCGACCTTCCTCGTCGCGTCGTCATGCGTCGCGTCATCATGCGCACCGTTCGGCGCGCGTCAACCCGCGAAGAGCTCTGGAACGGCAACCGTGAGCCACTCTCCAACTTCTACCGATGGGACCCACAGAAGAACATCGTTCGCTGGGCCTGGGTCAAGTACCCCGCCTATGGCGACCGCTACGCCGCTGCCATCGAGGATCCGCTCCACGCTCACATTCGATTCATCCGGTTGAGGTCCATCGACGAGGTCGACGCGTTCATCGCCCGACCATCTCTTTGACCGGCCCGGCGGGCCATTGGCCAATGGCGCGGAGGCGTCCGATCAGCAAGTCTCAGAACTCGAACCGATGACCAAGGAGACGACATGCACGCGGTCGTGATCGACGGTGGTGAGCTTCGCTGGGAGGAACAGCCCGACCCCGAGGTGGGTGACACCGAGGTCGCGGTGGCCGTGCGGGCGGCCGGGCTCAACGGCGCCGACATGTTCCAGCGGCGCGGTCTGTACCCATCCCCCCCGGGATCACCGGCCAACATCCCGGGCCTGGAGATGGCCGGCCAGGTGGTCTCGGTCGGCCGGCAGGTGACGCGTTTCGCGCCGGGCGACCGCGTCATGGCGATCGTTGGTGGAGGCGGGCAGGCCGAGATCTCGGTGGTCGACGAGTCCCACGCCCTGGCCGTCCCCGAAGGCACCTCGTGGATCGAGGCGGGCGGGTTCGCCGAGACCTTCTCGACCGCCTACGACGCACTGTTCACCCAGTGCGGCCTCGGGTCGGGCGAGCGACTGCTCGTGACCGGGGCCGCCGGCGGGGTCGGGACCGCGGCGATCCAGCTGGGGCGGTTGGCCGGGGCAACCGTCGTGGCCTCGGTTCGGGACGCAAAGCGCCGGGACGGGGTGGCCGGGCTGGGCGCGCCCCTGGTGATCGACCCCGCAGACGTCGCCGAACACGGCCCCTACGACGCCGTGCTTGAGCTGGTCGGAGCGGCCAGCTTCCCGAGCGCCCTCGAGGCCCTCGCCGTAGGTGGCCGAATTGCCGTGATCGGCATCGGGAGCGGCTCCCAGGTGGAGCTGGACCTCCGGCGGGTGATGGCGACCCGCGCCAGGATCTCGGGGTCGACGCTGCGGGCCCGTGACCGAACGGCCAAGGCGGCCGTGACCGACGGTGTCCGCCACCACGTGCTCCCCCACCTCGCGGCGGGCGAGATCACGATCCCGATCTGCGAGACCTTCTCCTTCGCCGAGGCCGGCCGCGCCTACGACCGGTTCGAGGCCGGCGGCAAGCTCGGCAAGATCGTCCTGGTGGCCCAATGAACCGAGCCGGGCGCGAACCCGAGCGCCCCGTACCACCTCGACCTCGGCGCCACAGACGAGACGCTATTTAGTCCTGGCCTCCCGGCCCTTGGAGCCACGTGCGGTCCAGATCGGACACTGAGTGACAGCCCATCAAGGTGAGCGTCCTGCTCAATTCCGTCCGAAATATCTCGAGCATGCGTTCCACGCCGGCCTCGCCGGCCGCAGCTAAGCGCGTAGAGATAGGGCCGGCCTATCAACACCGCTCGGGCCCCCAGCGCAACTGCCTTCGCCACGTCACCACCTCGGCGAACCCCACCGTCTAAGAGGACCTCCAGACGGTTTCCCGCAGCTTCGACGACCTCGGGAAGCACCCGCAGCGAGGCTGGTGCGCCCTCCAGCTGCCGGCCTCCGTGGTTGGAGACGATGACCGCGTCGGCTCCTGCGTCTGCCGCGCGTAGGGCGTCGTCGCCCGACAGCACCCCCTTCACCAGCAAGGACCCCGTCCAACGTTCACGCATCCACGCAATGTCGTCCCAGGCGAAGGGCGAGGCGAGCATCGCCACCGCGCCCGCCGATGCCACGGCCTTCGTGGGCGCAGCTGCCGAGACCCGGCTCGTCTCGGTTGGGTCGAGCGCACCGGTATCGGTCGGCGACGGATCCGAAGCACCCGAGCGGTCCTGGGAATCGGGCACCCGGGTGGGCGACGTGGGCTGCCTCAACGTCCTGACCGTCCGGCCCAGCATTCGTATCGTCCACCTGGGGCGGACGGCGATCTGGGGCCCGAGGCGGGACATCGTGCGCAGATCGAGCTTGAGCGACGACCCCGCCCATCCGTTCCGGGCATCCCGCTCGCGCTTGCCGAGTGCCGGCGTATCGACGGTCACGACGAGGCCTTCGAACCCGCTGGAAGCCGCCCGATGAATCAAGGCGGCGGCGATGCGCCGGTCTGCTGCGTACAGCTGGAACCATCGGGGCCCGGGCTCGTCGGCCAGACCCTCCGGTGGCGTCCCGGCCACGGTGCTGAGCACCGAGACCGTTCCGAATCGTTTGGCCGCCCGGGCCGCGCCCAACGCGCCGTCCGGATGCATCAGGTGCGCCAGGCCACAGGGGGCGAGCAGCAAGGGCAACGAGACCTCCGTACCGAGGACCGTGGTGGTGAGATCGGGCACGTCTGCCCTGGTCGCCATCCGGGGCCGGAATGCGACCTCGCGAAAGGCACGCTCGTTCTCGGCCATCGTGACCTCGTCCTCGGCCCCGCCGTCGATGTAATCGAAAACGGCTCGCGGGAGGATCCGCCGGGCGAGACGTCGCGCATCGGCGACGTTGTTGATTCGGCTGGTCGAGGACATTTGGTCGGCCAACCCTAGTCAACCGGCTGTCGGGGTGGGCGAGGGTGACCGGGGGTTGGGGGGTGCCCAACCCGTTGGCTCGCCTTCGGCGCCGAGCTGTGGCGGTGGCTGTCCCTCGGCGGCCCGGCGGGCGTCGGCGGGCTCGGCCGTTCGCTGGTTGGAGGTGTCGACGGTCACCCCGGGGAGCGGCCGTAACCGTCTCCCCGAGGCACCGCCCGAGGAACCCCCCGATCCCAAGACTCGACCGGGAAGACCACCCCCTCCGCCGGAGCGCCATGACGCTACCCGCCACGTCGCGCCCCGACAAGGGATTTTTTCGCTATCGGTCCCCAACCGCACTCTTTCGGCCGACCATCACCAGGGGTCGACGAACGGGCGCTTCTTGGCCGTTCGCGCCGGAGTCGGTGGCGCCGCACCGAACACCGAGCTCAGGCGTTGGCGGGTCTCGGCGGGGTCGATCACGTCGTCGATCTCGAAGTAGCTGGCCACGTTCAGGGCCTTGCCGCTGGCGTAGGAGCGCTCCACCATCGCCTCGAAGAGCGCCGTGCGCTCGGCCGGGTCCTCGACCGCCTCGAGCTCACGCCGGTAGCCGAGCCGGACCGCGCCCTCGAGACCCATGCCGCCGAGCTCTCCGGTCGGCCAGGCGCCGATCCACAGCGGCTCCCGGAAGCTGCCGCCCGCCATGGCCTGGGCGCCGAGCCCGTAGCCCTTCCGCAGGACGACGGTGCAGAAGGGGACGGTCAGGCTGGCCCCGGTGACGAACAGCCGGCTGGCGTGGCGCACCAGGGCGGCCCGCTCGGCGTCGGGACCCACCATGAATCCCGGCGTGTCGCACAGGAAGACGACCGGCAGGTCGTAGGCGTCGCAGAGCTGCGAGGAAACGGGCCGCCTTGTCCGCCGCCGACGCGTCGATGGCGCCGGCCAGGTGCATCGGGTTGTTGGCCACGATCCCGACCGGCCGGCCCTCGAGGCGGCGCCAGCGCGGTGACCATCGGCCAGGGCGAAGCCGGCCCGCAGCTCGAGCACCGACCCGGTGTCGGCCATGAGCTCGATCACCGAGTGGACGTCGTAGACCCGGCGGCGGTCCTCCGGCACGCAGTCGCGCAGCGCCGGCCTGGTCGGCGCACTCCCAGTCGACCAGCGGCCCCTGGAAGTAGGAGAGGTACTGCTTGGCCGCCGCCACCGCGGCGACGTCGTCGTCGACCGCCACGTCGACCACGCCGTTGGGCACCTGGACCGACATCGGCCCGACCGCCTCGGGAGCGAAGACCCCCAGCCCGCCGCCCTCGATCATGGCCGGGCCGCCCATCCCGACGGTGGTGTCGGCGGTCGCGATGATGACGTCGCAACAGCCGAGCAGCGCCGCGTTCCCGGCAAAGCACCGCCCGCCGACCACGCCCACCATCGGAACGAGCCCGCTCAACCTCGCGAACAGCGCGAACGCCTCGGTCTCGAGGCCGGTGACGGTGGCGCCGTCGGTGTCCCCGGGGCGACCGCCGCCGCCCTCGGCGAACAGCACGACGGGGAGCCGCAGCCGCTCGACCACGTCGAAGAGCCGGTCCTTCTTGCGGTGGTTCATGTGGCCCTGGGTGCCGGCCAGCACCGTGTAGTCGTAGGAGAGGACGGCGCACCGGGACCGCTCGGGCCCGAAGCGCTCCCCGTTGACCCGGGCGATCCCACCGACCAGCCCGTCGCCGGGGGTGCGCTCGATGAGCTCTTCGATCGAGCGGCGGCGGCGCTGGGCGGCCACCACGAGCCCGCCGTACTCGACGAAGGAGCCCGGGATCGCACAGGTCGGCGAGGTTCTCCCGGGCGCTGCGGTGACCGGTGCCGTGCCGACGGGCCATCGCCTCGGGCCGGCTCTCGTCGAGCAGGGCCGCTCGCCGGGTGAACACCTCGGCCAGCTCGGGCCGGATCCCACCGGTCGACGCGGCCTGCGGCGCCACCGCCGGCTCGGCACCGTCCCGGGGCTCGATGACCACCAGCCGGTCGCCCTTCTCGACGGTGTCCCCGGTGCTCGGCCCGACCTCGCGCACGGTGCCCACCGGCGTCGGCCACGACGACGTGCTCCATCTTCATGGACTCGAGCACGGCCAGGGTCTGGCCGGCCGCGACCACGTCACCGACGACGACCAGAAGCGAGACCACCGTTCCTTGAAGCGGGGCCGTCGCAACCAGCGGGGCGGGGACGATCTCGGTCACGGCCGCTCAGACCACGGCGCAGAGGCCGCCGTCGAGATTGATCGCGGTCCCGCTCACATATCCCGCCCGTGGCGACAACAAGAACGCCACCAGGTCGGCGAACTCCTCGGCCCGGCCCACCCGACCGAGCGGGATGCCCGAGTTCTTGGCCATGTTCTCGTAGAGCTGCTCGACCGAGGTGCCGCTCGCCACGGCCAGTCGATCCCACTGGCCGCTCTCGACCAACCCGATCAGCACCGCGTTGACCCGCACGTGGCGGGGCCCGACCTCCTTGGACAGCGCCTTGGTCAACGCCATGCCGGCGGCCCGGGACACCGACGTCGGCATGGAGCCCGCCCCCGGGGTCTTCCCCCCGATCGCCAGCACGTTGACGATGGAGCCCCCCTGCGCACCGATATGCTCCAGGGTCAGCCGGCACAGGCGGGCCGCCGCGTACAGCTTCAGCGACAGGTCGTCGTCGAAGTCCTCGTCGGTGGTGTCGGCGAGTGGCTTGGCGGCGCTCTTCCCGGCATTGTTGACGAGCCCGTCGATCCGCCCCCAGCGCTCGAGCGCCGTCTCGACGAACCGGGCGATGTCGTCGGGCCTCGTCACGTCGGCGGTGACGGCGGCGACGTCGCCGCCTTCGGCCTCCAATGCCGCCCTCGTTGCCTCCAACCGCCCGGCGTCGCGCCCACAGAAGGCGACCTGGGCCCCTTCGGCGACCAACCGGTGGCACAGCGCACGGCCCAAGCCGTCGGAGCCCCCTGTCACCAGGATCGTCTTGCCACCGAGCTCGAGTTCCATGCCCCCTCCTGGCGCAGCGTTCTGCGGGCCCAGATTCCCCCGGTTCGAGCTCCTCGCGCCAGTGACGAGGGCTTCGGACGCCCTACGGAAGGACGAGGGTGGCCAGGCGCCTCGCGGTCACCCGAAGCCCGAAGGCGCCCATGGCGAGCAGATACGCGAGGTGACCAAGGAGCGACCAGGTGAACAGACCCAGGTCGATGCCGCGCAGCAGCGTGACCCCTTGGTAGAGGGGCGTGCAGCGGACCAACAGCTGCAACCAACCCGGGTAGACCGCCAACGGGTAGAAGGTCGCCGAGAACAAGAACAGCGGCAGGGCGGCCAGGAAGACGAAGTCGAAGTCCTGCCAGCTCCGCATGTACGAGGTCGCGGCCATGCCGGCACCCGCGAAGGCGAAGCTCACACAGAGGGCACCGGGGAAGCACACGACCACCCACGGCGTGGCCACATAGCCGAAGCCGGCCATCACACAGAGGAAGACCCCCGAGTAGAGGGCCCCCCGGAGCAGCGCCCACAGCAACTCGCCGACCGCCACGTCGCGCGGACCGAGCGGGGTGGACAGCATCGAGTCGTAGATCTTCATGATCTTCAGCTGGAAGAAGATCTTGAAGGTGGAGTCGAAGATCGCCCCGTTCATGGCCGAGGCAGCCAAGAGGCCCGGTGCGACGAAGACGGTGTAGGGGAAGGAGTGACCGTCGACGTGGACGGCGCCGACCAGCTTGCTCAGCCCGACGCCGATCGACACCAGGTAGAAGAACGGCTCGAAGAACCCCGAGATGATGAACATCCAGCCACGCCGGTACACGACGACGTTGCGCTGCAGGACCGTCTTGGCGCGCCCGAGCCCGAGCACCGAGAGCGGGGTGATTCTCGGCGCCGAGGGCGAGAAGAGGTCCCGGCGGGCCAGCACGGTGGGGCTCGAGTCCGACGGTGCCATCAGACGACCAGGCGCTTCGCGAACAGCCGGCGGGCGAGAAGGAGCCCGAACCCGGTCAGCGCGACCAGGTAGGCGACGTCCCACCCCGCCGACACCCAGTCGAGGCTGCCCGAGCACGAGCATGCGGCAGAGGTCGACGCCGTGGAACAGGGGGGTGGCGTACGCGACCGGGTGCATCCAGCCGGGTAGCTGACGCAGCGGGAAGAAGGTCGCCGAGAGGAGGAACAGCGGGATGAGCCCCATCCGCGAGATGGTGGCGAAACCCTGGTCGTTCTCCTGGGTCGCTGCGAACGCCGAGATGATGGCGGAGAACGACAGCCCGGTCAGGATCGCCACCGGCACCGCCAGCGATGGCGAGCGGTGAGTGAACGGTGCCGAAGGCGGCCATCACCCCGAGGTAGGTCACCGCGGTCAGGATCAGCCGAATGGTGACCCAGGCGAAGTGGCCGAGAAGGACGTCGATCACCCGCAGCGGGGTGGCCAGCATGGCGTGGTAGGTCCGGATCCACTTGATGGCCGCCATCACCGGGTACATCGAGTCGTTCGCGGCGACCTGCATGGCGCTGGCGGCCAGAAGCCCGGGGGCCACGAAGCTGAGATACGGGCACGTGGTCGACCGAACCGACGTGCTTGTTGATCAGCGAGCCAAGGCTCACCCCCATCGCAGCGAGGTAGAGGACGGGCGCGAGGAAGCTGGTCGTGAGCGACGAACGCCACGTCCGCATGTAGGTGTAGAAGTGGTACCGAAGGACGCGCAGCGTCGGCGGCAGGCGGGTGCCCTGCGCGATGTCGATCCCCCAGGTCTCGAGATCGGTCGTCACGACCGAGGCCCCCCAATCAATCGATGAGCGTCCGCCCGGTCAGCGAGAGAAACACGTCCTCCAAGCTCGAGCGCCGGACGAGGGAGTTCAGCGGCGCGATCCCCCGAGCGCGCGACCTCGTGCGAGGGCTCGGTCGCCGTCATCGGAGTACAAGAGCACCCGGTCGCGGAGCACCTCGCTGCGTTCCGCGATCCCGTCGAGTCCTTCGAGTGGCGGGTCGGCGTCTCCGAACCGCAGCTCGAGCACCTCACGGGTCGAGTAACGCTCGATCAACCCGGCCGGGGTGCCGGCCGCCGCGATCCGGCCCTTGTCCATCACGACCAGGCGGTCGCACAGCTGCTCGGCCTCGTCCATGTAGTGGGTGGTGATCACCAGGGTGACCCCCTGGCTCTTCAACCGGTACAGGCGATCCCACAGCAGGTGTCGGGCCTGGGGGTCGAGCCCGGTGGTCGGCTCGTCCAGGATGAGCAGGTCGGGCTCCGAGACAAGGGCGCGGGCGATGGTGAGGCGTCGCTTCATCCCGCCCGACAACGGCTCGACGGTGTCGTCGGCGCGCTCGGTCGAGCTCGGCGAAATCGAGCAGGCGCCGGGCCCGCTCCAAGATGACCTTCTTCGGCAGGTCGAAGTAGCGCCCGTAGATCATGAGGTTGTCAAGCACGGTCAGCTGGAGGTCGAGGGTGTCCTCCTGGGGGACGAGGCCGATGCGGCTGCGGATCTCGGGACCGTCGGTCTCGGGGTCCATGCCGAGCACGCGCAGGGTCCCGCCGCTCTGGGGCGACATGCAGGCGATCATCCGCATCGTGGACGTCTTCCCGGCCCCGTTGGGGCCGAGGAAGCCGAAGGACTCCCCTCGGGTGATGTCGAAGTCGATGTCGTCGACGGCGACCAGGTCACCGAATCGCTTGGTCAGGCCGCGCGCCCAGATCACCGGCTCTTCGCCGGTCAC
This sequence comes from uncultured Acidimicrobiaceae bacterium, assembly GCA_963804255.1. GTDB lineage: Bacteria > Actinomycetota > Acidimicrobiia > Acidimicrobiales > RAAP-2 > Palsa-461. The sequence continues at coordinate 1,256,786 of CAWDPK010000006.1, forward strand.
GGTGTCCGGCACGGGCGCGCCGAGCGACGAGGTCGAATGCGATGGCACCACCCGCCAACGCTACCGAAACGTCGCGACCTCTCAGACGGTCGCTCCTCGGTTTCGCCCGGTCGTCGGCCGACTCGCTACGGGCCCCTCAGACTCCGGGCGAACCGGGCGATCAGTTGCTCCTGCTCCACCGTCTCGATCGCCGAGGGGTGATAGTGAGTCCGGACCCACGCCACCGCCCCCGAAGGATCGACGCCGGCGAGCACGGTCAGGCAACCCAGCACGGTGCCGGTCCGGCCCACCCCGCCGTAACAGGCCACCTCGACCAGTTCGCCGGACTGGGCCCGGCGGTAGAGGTCGGCGATGGCCGTGAAGACCTCCGCCTCGTCGACCGGCAGTCCGAAGTCCTCCCAACCGATGGTTCGAAAGGGCCAGGTGACGTCGGGGTCGTCGTCCCAGCGTCTGTCCAGGTACATCGCGAAGTCGGGCTCCCGGGGACGGTCAGACCGGACCAGGCCGAGCCGGCCTTGCGCCAAGACCATGGTGCCGTCGGGCAGCGTCACCTGCACGCCCACACTCTGACACTCGACACCCTGACACTCGACACCCTGGCACTCGACACCCTGGCACTCGACACCCCGACACTCGACACCCCGACACTCGACCCCCTGGCACTCGGCCCGCGCCCGAACCGGGTCAGGCCCATCGGGCCGGCGCGACATGATGACGGCCGTGCCAGAAGCTCCCGAGCGCGCCTGGATCGTCGGACTGCCAAAGGCCGAGGTCCACCTCCACCTGGAGGGCTGCATCCCCACGCCGGTCGGCGACGACGGCTCCGAAGGGCCACCGGCGCCGGCGATCACCTCCCTGGCCGAGCTCCTCTCCCACCTCGACCGGTCGTGCGGCCGGATCGAGCGGGCCGAGCAGCTCGGCGAGATCGCGCACGCTGGCTCAGCCGGCGGGCCGGTGCCGGCCGGGGCCCGCCACATCGACGTGATCGTGAACCCGTCCCACTGGCCGCACTGGCGGGACCGGCTCGGCGCGATGGTCGACGCGCTCGACGGGCCGCTTCGCCGAGGCCGAGCAGGACGGGGGTGCCGACCGTCGGCCTGTGCGTCAGCGTCAGCCGCACCGCCAGCGCCGGCGAGGCCGACGAGCTGGTGGACGCTGGTCCTCGCGCTCGGCGCACCCCCGGGTCGTCGGGCCTCTCGATCGACGGCAACGAGGCGGGTGGCTCCCACAACGAGCGCTTCGCACGGCGCCTTCGCCCGGGCCAGCCGGGCCGGGCTCCGCCGCTGCGCCCACGCCGGGGAGTCGAGCGGGCCCGAGGGCGTCCGGGAGGCGGTCGAGCTGCTCGGGGCCGAACGGATCGACCACGGCATCCGCTGCGTCGAGGACCCGGCACTGGTCGACGGAGCTGGCCAGGCGCGGAGTGCCGCTCGACATCTGCCCGACCTCCAACGTGGTCCTCGGCATCGTCGCCGACCTGGCCGCACACCCCATCGAGGCGCTGCGGCGGGCCGGGGTCCCGGTCTCGATCAACACCGACGACCCGCTGCTCTACGGGATCGACCTGGTGGGCGAGTACGAGCGGTGCGCCGCGACCTTCGGCTGGGGACGCGCCGAGCTCGGCCACGGTCGCCCGCACCTCGATCGAGAGCTGCTTCGCCGACCCCGACCGCCGGGCCCGGATGCTCGGACGAGCTGGACCGTTACCTGGCGCCCTGAGCGCGCGCGAGGGTCACCATTCGCCCGCTTGACGCGGCGGCGAATCTCGCCCATCCTTCCCGCCGTCGAGTGGTGGCCCAGGGAGTCGCACCGTCTCGGCGCAGCAATCGACGGTGCTGACAGGAGGGGACATTGGCCACCATCGGTTGAGGCAGTCGCTGCCCGCGACCGATCAGGCGTTCAAGATCGAGACCCACGGGATCGACCACATCCCGCTCAGCGAGCGCTGGGCGAAGCCCCGCGACGTCGGCGCGATGTGGGCCGGGGCCAGCGTCCAGATCGAGTACTTCATCTACGGCGCCGTGCTCATGACCTTCGGGTTCAACTTCGCCCAGGCGCTGAGCCTCATCATCATCGGCAACCTGTCGTACTTCCTGCTCGGCCTGTGCAGCCTGCAGGCGCCCCAGACCGGCACCACGGTGTTCGCGATCAACCGGGCCAGCTACGGACCCAACGGCTCCCGGCTGATCTCGTTCTTCAACTGGCTGACCCAGATCGGCTTCGAGGTCGAGGGGCTGATCCTCATCGTCGGGGCGGCCCTGGTGCTCCAGATCAAGGCGGGCTTCTGCCGCGGCGACGCCGGCCAAGGTGATCTTCGTCATCGTGGCCGTGCTCATCCAGGGCGTGCTCCCCTTCCTCGGCCACGCCACGATCTTGAAGACGCTGCGGGTCGCTGGTCGTCCCGTTCGTCATCCTCTTCGCGATCATGCTCGGCTTCGCCATCCCGCATGCCACCACCCACGGGGTCGCCCACGGGGCCGGCTGGCAGATCTACCTGGAGGGCCTGGCCTTCGTGATCGTCCTGAGCGGGCTGGGCTGGACCGAGTGCGGGAACGACTACACCCGCTACTGCAAGCCGGAGACCTCGAAGACGGGCATCGTCGGCTGGGTGTTCCTCGGCACCGCGGTGCCCGAGATCCTGATCATGACGCTCGGGGCGGCGGTCGGGACCTTCCTCTTGACGGTCGGGACGTCGTCGCAACGCCTTCCTGCCGTTCGCCCACCAGTCGTTCATCCCGGCCTGGTTCGTCGACGTCTTCCTGATCTTCGCGATCGTCCAGCTGTTCGCGATCAACAGCCTCGACCTGTACTCCTCGGGGGTCACGCTCCAGGCGATGGGGGTGAAGATCAAGCGCGACTGGGCGGTCCTCATCGACTGCGTCCTCGCGCTGGGCGTCACGATGTTCGCCGTCTTCAACACCTCCTTCAACACCTACCTGAAGGACTTCGTCGACGTGGTGATCGTCTGGATCGCCCCGTGGTTCGCCATCTTCCTCGTCGACTGGTGGATGCGGCGGTCCCGCTACGTGCCCGCCGAGCTCCAGCGGACCGACAAGGGCGGCCTCTACTACCGCACCGGCGGCATCTACTGGCCGGCGATCATCGCCCAGGTCGTCGGCATGTTCGCCGCCATCGAGGCGCTGTCGGCCACCTTCACGCTGCCCCACTGGCTGAACGAGGTGACCTTCCACGTCGTCGGCACAGACGGATACGGCGCCGACTTCAGCGTCTTCATGGGCATGGGGGTCGCCGCGTTCGTGTACGTCGTGCTGGCCTGGCGGGGGGTCCGGGCCCAGGCCGACCGAGCAGGACCGGCTGCTCGGCGGCGCGGCCGGCCGTGGGAGTATCGGGTCGGCGCGCCCGGCCCGGCGGCCCTACACCTCGCCGGGCTCGTCGAGGCGGCGTCGGCGGTGGTCGAGCCGCCCAGGCCCTCCCAGTCCTCGACCAGGGCCGCCGTCGTGACCGTGGCGGAACAGCGGGATCGCGCCGAGGGACCGCACGAGCGCGGCGTCCTCGCCGAGGTAGGAGCGCCACTGGGCCCCCTCGGTCACGACCGCGCCGACCACCACCGGCTCGGCGCCCACCCGGCGCATCAGGTTGAGCGCGGCCTTGGTCGAGCCGCCGGTCGAGATGACGTCGTCGACCACGGCCACCCGACGCCCCACCACCGCGTCGAGGCGGGCCCGGTCGAAGAGGAGCCGCTGGGAGGTCGCGGTGGTGATCGACCGCACCGGCTCGGCGATGGCGTCGGCCAGGTGGATCTTGGGCGTCTTGTGCAGGATCACGTAGTCGTCGAGCCCGAGCGCGCGGGTGACCTCGATCGCGATCGGGATGCCCATCGTGGCCACCGAGACCACGATCTCGGGGTCGTAGGGGGCCAGCTTGGCCGCCAGCTCCCCGCCGGCGATCTGCGCGAACGCCACCCCGAGGTCGACCGAGATGAGCAGCGCGATCGTCAGGTCCTCGGCGATGGGCACGAGCGGGATCTCGAGCTCCTGGGAACCGACCTGCACTTTGTAGGTACCTTGGCGCACCGTCATCATCCGACTTTGACCGGAGGACACCGATGACCGCAAGTGCCACCCACCGCTCGAGCCAGCGCCCGGGCCGGTCGAGTTCCTCGCAGGTCGCGCTGGACGAGGCCCGGGTCGGGCTCACCGAGGGGGGTATCCCCATCGGCGCCGCCCTCTTCCACGCGCGACGGGACCCTGCTCGGGCGGGGCCACAACCGCCGGGTCCAGCAGGACGACCCGTCGGTCCACGGCGAGACCGACGCCTTCCGCAACGCCGGACGGCGGCGCGACTACGCCGACTGCGTGATGGTCACCACGCTCTCGCCGTGCTGGTACTGCAGCGGGCTGGTCCGCCAGTTCGGGATCGGCGCGGTGGTCATGGGTGAGTCGCGAGAACTTCTCGGGCGGCCACGGCTGGCTGGCCGAGCACGGCGTCGAGGTGATCGATCTCGCCGACACCGAGTGCATCGAGCTTCTGGGAACCTTCATCTCGAACCATCACGACCTGTGGTTCGAGGACATCGGCCTCTGAAGGCTCAGCCGGGTCGGCCGAAGAGCCGGTCGCCGGCGTCGCCGAGCCCCGGCACGATGTAGCCGTTGTCGTTCAACGTCGGGTCGACGCCGGCGCACGCGACCAGCACGCCGGGATGGGCGTCGCGGAAGCGTCGCAGCCCCGGCACCGAGGCCAGCAGGCACAGCACGACGATCGACGCCGGCACCCCGGCCGGCGATGAGGTCGCACACCTGGATCGAGCGTGCCACCGGTGGCGAGCATCGGGTCGCACACGACGACCCGGCGCCCGGTCGAGCGAGGCCGGCAGGGCGTCGAGGTAGAGGTCGGACTGGAGGGTCTCCTCGTCGCGGCGCAGCCCGACGTGGGCCACCTCGACCGGCGAGAGCATCGAGGTGATGGCCGGCACCATGCCGAGGCCGGCCCGAAGGATCGGGACCAAGAGCAGGGTCTCGGAGATCCGGCGGGCCGTCGGCGTCGTCGGCGACCGGGGTGGCCACGGTGACGGTCTCGGTTCCAAGGTCGCGCAGGGCCTCGTAGGCGACGAAGCGCCGACAGCTCGGCGGTCAGTCGCCGGAAGGCGAAGTTGTCGGTCTCGCGGTCCCGCAGCTGGGCCAGCCGGTCGGCGACCACCGGGTGGTCGACGACGATCAGCGGCGCCAGCTCCACGAGCGTGGCCTGGTCAACGCCCAACGTGGCTCCCGGTCGCGTGCAAATGCCGGCCCGGTCAGGTGACGCCGGCCCGGCGACGACCGATCACGGTCGACACGACCACGGCGATGAGCAGTGCCGCCCCGCTGAACACCTGGCTGATCCAGGACTGCACGCCGGCGATGGCCAGCCCGATCCACGCTGAACCCGATGAAGTAGACGGCCAGCATGGCTCCCACCACGTTGAACCGCCCCGGCCGAATCGACGTGGCGCCCAGATAGGCCGCCGCCAACGCCGTGAGGGTGTCGGTCACGGTCCCCGCCTCGGGGGTGGCGCTGCCGTTCCTGGCCACCAGAAGCACGCCGGCCAGGCCGGCCAGTGCCCCGGCCAAGACGAAGGCGGAGAGCTTGAGTCGGGCCACCCGGAGCCCGACCAGGCGGGCCGCCCGGGCGTTGGACCCGATGCTCGAGAGGTATCGACCATAGGGGGTGTGTTGCAAGACGTAGTAGACGACCACCGCCACCCCCAACAGCAGGTAGACGACATCGGGGATGCCGAAGGTGTTCGCCGAGCCGAAGCTGATGAGCGAACCGGAGATCCCGGTGTTGATCGACTGGCTCCCCGTGTACCACTCGACCACCCCGAGCAGGACCCCCGAGGTCCCGAGGGTCACGATCAACGAGTTCACTCCGAGGCGCGAGACGGTGTTGCCGTTGCCCAGCCCGACCAGTGCACCGAAGGCGATGGCGAGCACGATGGCGAACCCCAGGGGGACGTGGAACCGCGCCATCGCGGTGGCCGCCACGATCTGGGTGAACCCCGCGTTGGAGCCGACCGAGAAGTCGAACTCGCCGCAGACCAGCGGGAGCAGCGAGGCCAAGGCGAGCATCCCGGTGTAGACGTAGTCGGCCCCGACCTCTTGGAAGTTGGCCGACGAGAAGAAGAGATGGCCGGTGGTCGCCCAGACGCTGAAGAAGATCAGGACCAGGATCAGGATCGCCGGCAGGGCGAATCGTTCGACGTTGTAGAGCAGCGCCGACTGCATGCCCGACTGAACACCGGACTGGTGGTGGGCGACATCGGTCGACCGGGGTGACGCCTCGTCGGGCCCGATGGTCTGGTCAACGCTCATGGTGGCTGACCTCCAGTTGGGATTCGGGCGAGTTACCGGTGGCAGACAAGACGAGCTCGATCACGCGGGACGGGTCGATGTCGGGACCCCGGATCTCGTCGGTGATCCGCCCCTGTGACAGCACCACCACCCGGTCCGACACCCGAGCGAGCTCTTCGAAGTCGGAGGTGACCACGATCACCGAGGTGCCCGAATCGATGGCCTCGCGCACCAACCGGTAGATCTCGCCGCGGGCCTCGACGTCGACGCCCTGGGTCGGCTCGTCAAGGAGCAGGAGCTTGGGCCGGCGTCGCAACCATCGAGCGACGATGGCCTTCTGTTGGTTGCCGCCCGAGAGCGTCGCGAAGGGCTGGCGCTCCGACAGGGCCTTGATCGAGAAGTCCACGATCGACTGACGGGCGTCGGCCGCCTCGGCCCGTTCGCGCAGCCGGAGCCCACGCCAGTACTTGGGCACCTCGGCCGCCGAGAGGTTCTCCCGCAGGCTCATGGTCACGAAGGCCGACTCACTGCGGTCCTCGGGAACGAAGCCCAGTCCGGCGTCCATCGCCTGGTCGACGCCGGAGAACGACACCGCCTTTCCGTCGATCTTGATCGTGCCATGCGTAGGTCGGTGGACCCCGAACAGCGTCGGTCAAGATCGAGGTGCGCCCCGAGCCGACCAGCCCGGCGATGCCGAGCACCTCCCCGCTGGCGGAGCCCGAACGACACCCCCCGCATAGGACCGCCCCAAAGATCGGCGACCTCGAGGACGAGGTCCTCGCCTCCGAGCGTCAAGCTCGGTTTGGCCTCGTGATCGAGCGCCCGGCCCACGATCAACTCGACCAGACGCTCGTTGGTGATCTGGGCGCCCTCCAAGGTGGCCGCGAGGCGCCCGTCGCGCAGCACCGTCACCCGGTCGGCGATTCTCGACACCTCGTCGAGCCGGTGCGTCACGAACAAGATGGTCTGGCCCGCGCTGGCGTAGCGCTTCAGTGCGTCGAACAGGAGGTCGACCTCGACGGCCGGCAGGGAAACGGTCGGCTCGTCGAGGATCAAGATCCCCTCGGAGGCGTCGGACTGGTCCTGCAGCGCCCGGGCGATCGCGACCATGGTTCGGCCCGATGGCCGGAGCTCGCCAGCCAAGCGCCACGGATCGACATCGATGGCGAAACGATCGAGCACGGTCCGGGCGTGGCGCCGGAGGGCCCGCCAGCGGATCGCCTTGGTCAGCGGGTTCACCGGGAACCCGCGACCGATGGCCAGGTTCTCGGCCACCGACAGCATGTTGAAGATGGCCACGTCCTGGTGCACGAAGTGCAAGCCCGCCGAGCGGGCCCACTCCGGTGACGTTTGATCGGCGTCGATGGTCTCGGACGCCGACGGTGACCGTTCCGCCCGGGTCGGCCTGGTACACCCCGGCCAGGATCTTGATCAGGCTGGACTTGCCCGACCCGTTGCGCGCCGAGCAGGCAGTGGATGGTTCCCCCGGTGACGTCGAACGACACGTCGTCGAGGGCCTTGGTCCCGGGGAAGTTCTTCGAGACGTGCGCAATCCGGAGCGCAAACTCCGACGAAACGGTGGTCGTCGGCGCGGGGGCTCCGGGGTGAGCGGGACCGTCGGCCCCGCTCACCCCGGAGTTCTCCATCGAACCTGACACCTACTCTGAGCCCGTGCGCCGACCCGGTGGGACCGTCGCTACTTCTTCACTCCCCAGACCTTCAGGTACTGGGCCTCGAAGTTCACGCTGGGGCTGTAGATGGCGCTGGCCGGCATGTTGTGGGTGGCGTCGATCAGCTGCCATCCGATGCCAGACGGCTCCACCGGCTTGTGGGTCAGGAGGCTGTTCATGGTGTCGACGGCCGCCCAACCGGTCCAAGTTGAGCTGATGGCCATCGCGGCCGTGACCGTCCCCGCCTGAATGTCTTGGAGCTCCGGCTGGAACCCCTCACCACCCATGACGTCGTACTTGCCCTTCGGATAGGAACTGATGGCGGGGACCACGCCGAGCTCGGTCGCATACGTGTACGGGCTCTTGATCCAGTTGATGTCCGGGTACTTCAAGAGCTCGGCCTGGATCTCCTGCTGGAGCTTCGCTCCGAGGTCGGCGGCCAAGAAGTTCAGCGTGTCGACGACCTGGGAACCACCCGAGTGGGCGATCTGGTCGTCGAAGCCGGCGGCCGTGTACTTGAGCACCGTGAACTCGGGGTCGCTGCAGCACCAGAACCCGGGCCTTGTTGTGGGACGCCGCGATGATGTAGTCGGCCTGTCCCCGACCGTAGGACTCGGCAAAGTAACCCAGCTCCTTCGCCGGGAGGTTGTTGAAGTTGATGGGCGCGGTGAACAGGGGACTGCCGGCGTCCTCGGTGGGGTCGTTGCAGTCATAGGCGTACATCGGGACGACCGGGATGTGGTGGGCCTTGGCCTCCAGCAGCGGGCCGCGGGCGACATCACAGTCGACCGCGTCGAGGATGATCCCGCTCGGATCGAGGGAGATCGCCTGACTGATCAGGCCGCCATAGGTGGACGGCAGGAGCTTGCCGTCGAGAATCGTCACCTTCCAACCGATGGTCCTGGGCGGCGGCCTGGGCGGCGTCAACCGGGACGTAGCTCGAGATCGAGGCCTGGCCGGAGCTGATGATCACGATCGACTTGTTCTTGGCCCCCGGTCGCGGCGTCGGGTTGACCCCGGTGCTCGTCCCGGCGTACAGCTTGGGCAGCTCGGCCAGTGCGGCCTTGTACCCGTACTTGTACCCGAACGGGTTGGCCAGCGGCACCTTGGGCGCGCCCCGCACCGGTGACGCTCGTGACCGTGACGAAGCTGAGTATCACCGTGCCGGCGGCGGCCACCGCGAAGATCCTCGGCCACCTCGCGGCAGATCGGCGCTTGGTGTTCATGTGCTCTCCCCCCTAGTACCCCGTCGAATCGCCCACCCCGGGCATGACGATGGTGTGACGACCTCAACCGAGGTTCGCCACGCTACCGTCATCAAGCGTTGTCCGCACTGTCCGGAGGGACCGGCGCACCCCGGGTGGTTCAGAACGCGGTCATGCCCCCGTCGGCCGCCAAGACGGCCCCGGTGACCCCGCTCGAGGCGGGACCGCACAACCAGGCGATCAGGGCGGCGGGCTCCTCGGGCTCGAGCAGGCGCTCCAGCAGCTGACGCCCCGCGAACTCCTCGACCGAGTCGAGGCCGTAGACCCGCGCCGAGGCCTCGAGGATGGGGGTCCGGGTGGAGCCCGGGCACACCGCGTTGGCGGTGACGCCGGTCCCGGCCAGGTCGGCCGCCAAGGCCCGCATCAGCCCGATCACCGCGTGCTTCGACGCGACATACCCGCCCAGCCGACGCAGCCCGAGCATGGCCGCGGCCGACGCAACCGCCACCACTCTTCCGTTTCGCGGCGTCTCTTGGCCGAGCAGCGTCGGGACGGCCGCCTGGACGAGACGACGCACGCCGACCACGTTCACGTCGAACAGCGTGTCCCAGGCGCGCTCATCGGTCTCCCAGACCGGTGGCCCGCCCGCGATCACCCCGGCCGCCGCCACCACTGCGTCGAGGGACCCGAACCGGTCGAGCGCGACGGCGACCGCCCCATCCATGTCCGGTTGGCTCCGCACGTCGCCGACCATCGCGACGACGTGCTCACCGTGCCGGGACGACCAGCGCGTCGAGCTCGTCGCGGGTCCCGAGCGGGTAACCGATCGCCGGATCGTCCGCGCACGAATCGAAGGCCACCACCGACCACCCATCGGCGACGAGTCGATCGACCGTGGCGGCACCGATTCCTCGGGCGGCGCCGGTGACGACCGCGACACGACTCACTCGCTCGCCCCCGCGGCCGCGGCCGCGGCGAGGTCGCCCCACCACGACTCGAGGGCGTCGGCCAGCTCGTCGACCAAGGCGCCGAAGAGCAGCCGGCCCTCGGCCGCGGTCGCAAGGTTCGGATCACCCAAGACGCCGTTCACCGACACCGACTTGACGCCGCCGTCACGCAGTTCGGGCCACAGTTCCTCGAGCGGCTCGGTGCGACCCCGCGTGAGCTCCTCCGAACGAACGTCCTCGGGCGCGATCGCCATCATGAGCGACGTCTCGGTCCGGCCGGCGTGGGCATCCCCGCCGTCGATCCGCGCGCCCCCAGACGAACACCGTGTCCCCTTCTGACCGGGAGCGCTCCTTGGCCAGCCTGAGGCCGTCCGCGTTGCCCCCGTGGGCGCACACGAAGACCACACCGGCGCACGATCCACGGGCCGACCTCACCAGTTCCACCAGCACGTCGGCCAACACCTCACTGCCGATCGACAGGGTGCCGGCAAACCCCGCGTGCTCGCCGCTGGCGCCGTACGCGAGCGGCGGTGCCACGATCACGAACGGGAGCTCGGCCACCTCGTCGACGATCGCGGTCGCGACCCGAGTGTCGGTGTCGAGCGGCAGGTGGGGACCGTGCTGTTCGAACGAGCCGATCGGCACCACGAGAAGGCAGTCCCCACCCGTCGACGCGAACTCGGTCCAGGTCGGGACCGTGACCGGGACCGCAGGCTCAGCCACGAGAAACGAGCCGGACCGGGACCGCGCGAGCCGAATGGTCGGCGGCCGGCCTGGGCAGCCCGGCCAGCCGCGAGCCCCGCCAGCGCATCGGTGCCGTGGCCAAAGACGCACTCGGGGTCGGGGCCGTCGAGCGGCATCCCGGTGAAGAACTTGGCCGCCATGCAACCGCCCCGGCAGGCGTCATAGGAGCCACACGACGAGCAGGCCCCGGCACTGGTGGGTTCTCGCAGCGACGCGAAGCGCTCCGAGCTGCGCCACACCCCGGTGAACCCCCCGGCATCCCGGACGTTGCCGGCCAGGAACTCGTCGTGGATCACAAACGGGCACGCGTAGACGTCGCCGACCGGGTCGATCAAACAGACCACCCGACCGGCCCCGCACAGGTTCAGCCCGTCGAGTGGCTCACCGAGCGCGGAGAGGTGGAAGAAGGAGTCCCCGGTGAGCACCGAGGGCCGGTCGCGCAGCCACTGGTAGAGGAATCGCTGCTGGGCCGCCGTCGGATGGAGGTCCTCCCAGGAGTCAGCACCCCGGCCCGACGGACGCAGGCGGGTGACCCGCAGCTGGGCGCCGTAGTGGTCGGCGAGCGCCATCGAGCGCGTCGAGCTGGCCGACGTTGTGGCGGGTGACCACCACGCTGATCTTGAACGGGCCGAACCCGGCGTCGGCGAGATTGTCCATGGCCCGGCGGGCCGCCGCGTAGCTCCCCGACCCGCGGACGCCGTCATTGACCTCGGCGGTGGCCCCGTCCAGGCTCACCTGCACGTCGAGGTAGTCCATCGCGGCCAGCCGTTCTGCCCGTGCGCGGCTCGAGCCGAGTGCCGTTCGTCGAGAACTTGACCCCGACCCGGTGATCGACCGCGTAGCCGATCAGGTCGAAGAAGTCGGGCCGAAGCATGGGTTCGCCGCCCCCGACGTTCACGTAGAACACCTGCATTGCCACCAGCTCGTCGATGACCGACCTCGCCTCGGCGCTCGTCAGCTCCCGCGGGTCGCGCCGTCCCGAAGAGCTGAGGCAGTGGACGCAGGCCAGGTTGCACGCGTAGGTGAGCTCCCAGGTCAGACAGATCGGCGCGTCGAGCCCGTGGGCGAGCCGATCCCGCAGGCCCGAGTCCTTCGTCTTAACGGGCATCGATCACCTCGGAGGCAGCGAGGCGGGCCAGGGCCCGCTCGTAGGAGGGACGCTGCGCCGGCTCGATCGTCGCGTCGAGGGCATCGCCGGCGCTCTCGAACCGCTCGAGGGCCTCGACCAGTTCGACGAGGGTCCGGGACCGCAGGAAGACCAATCGGCGGTTCCCGTAGTGGTACGCCAAGGCGCCGAACGACTCGTCGCGCAATGCCACCTGGGGGTGCAGCCGCCAGGGTCGATCGGCGTCGAACCGGGGCGCCGTCCCGGTCGAGGGGGCCGGCGAGCTCATCCGATCAGTAGACCCCGCACATGCCGTCGATGGAGATCTCCTCGACCAGGACCTCCTCGACCTCGATCTCCTCGTCGGCCTCGATCTCCTCGTCGGTCTCGAGCTCGGTGTCGGTCAACATGTCGTCGATCTGCGTCATCGGTCCTCCTCGTCGAGCGGCCCCGACTCCCACGGCACCCGTCTGCCTGTGCTTTTGGACGGTTGCGCCGGCCCCAACGGTGCTGCGCGGAGCCTAGTTGGGAGAGCCACCGCCACCGGGACCAGCGGTCTTCGGTTCTCCGGCCGAGGGAGTCAGAAGGTGACCTTGCTGGCCCGCTTCGACGCGTCATCGCCAGGACGGCGAACGAGGAGACGAGTGGTGAACGGAACCGCAGCACGGGCCAGCACCGTCTGCCCCGAGTGGTCGTAGCCGTAGAGGTCGGCGGTCCCCGAAACGAGGTGCTCCTCCTCGAGATATCCCAACCTGGCCACCGACCTGGGGCTGGCCGTCTTCGGCTGCCGCGGTCCCTCGATCTTGATCATGCTGCCGGTCCCTTCTCCGGATGCCTGTTGCTCGGCGGACGTTTCTACTCGGCCCATCGGGCCAGGCGCAGGTCGATCAGGTATCGAATGCCGGTTGGGGCAGCGAAGCCGGCCCGATTGTGCCCAGACGATGGTGGCCTCCTCGAGGGACCTTGGGTCGCAGACCGAGTGTGAGCACGGCGCCCGGATTGGAGAAGTGACGTGGCACGAACGGCGGGCGCCAGAGCCGCCAACCTTGTTTCCCTGGTCGGCATTCCCCTCACGCAAGCCCCGATCCGGACGACCGGTCCCGCGCCGCGACAAGATGGCCCGATGGGCAAGTTCGCGAGCACCGAGCGCGGGCCGGACCCCCTTCGCCGGGCCCCTTCGGGCTCCTCGCCCCTGCCGGTCGGGTTCGGGCTCGTCGCGGACCGGGACCTGCGGGTTCTCGCCCAGGGTCGGGCGCTGATCGGTGGGAGCCCGACGCGGCTCGTGCGGCTCCGTCCCCGGGCCGCCGACATGGCTCGGCGATGGCTCCAGGGCGAGCCCGTCGAGAACCGGCGTGCCGATCGGACCGTCGCCCGGCGGTTGGTCACGCGCCGGTGTCCTGCACCCTCGGCCGCCGGCCGATGGCTCCGGGCGTCCTGGTGACCGTCGTCGTACCGGTGCGGGATCGACCCGAACAGCTGACCCGGCTGCTCCGGTCGCTCGGCGACAGCCCCTGCATCGTCGTCGACGACTGCTCGGCGCTGAGGGACGAGATCGAGAAGGTGGCGCGCGACGCTGGCGCCGAGTACGTCCGACTGGACACGCACAGCGGCCCCGCCGCCGCCCGCAACGCCGGGATGCGCCGGGTCCTTTCGCCGTTGGTCGCCTTCGTCGACTCGGACTGCGCGGTCCCCCCCGGGTGGCTGGACGAGCTGGTCGGACACTTCGCCGACCCCCGGGTGGCACTGGTCGCACCCCGCGTGGTCACGCCCGTCGGGCCCGTCGTGGCTGGCCCGTTACGAGGCGGCGCGCTCGCCGCTCGATCTCGGCGTCGCCGAGGGCAAGGTCGCGCCCGGCGCACGCGTCTCCTACGTGCCCTCGGCGGCGATCGTCGCTCCGGCGCGCGGCCGTGGCCCCGACCTGCTTCGACGAACGGCTCGCGGCGGGCGAGGACGTCGACCTCGTGTGGCGGCTCGTCGAGGCCGGGTGGGACGTGCGCTACGTGCCGACGGTCGAGGTGACCCACGAGGCGGATCTCCGGCCGGCGCGATGGCTGGCCCGTCGGGCCCTCTACGGGTCCACCGCCGGACCGCTGGCCCGCCGCCACGGCGACGCGGTCGCCCCGGCCCGGGTCTCGCCGGTCACCGCGGCGACCTGGGGCCTCGCTCATCGCGACGGGCGACCGGTCGCCGCGTCGGCGGTCACCGGCGCGTCGACCGCGGTGCTCGGCCAGTCGACTCAGCGGCGTCGTCGACGACCCATTCGTAGAGGCGACCCGGCTCATCGCTCGGCGGCGACGGCACGCTCGGCCGCACCGGCCGTGGCCGGGCTCGCCCGAGCGTGGGCGCCCGCTCCTGTGCTCGTATCCTTGTTCGTCCGGCGGCTCGGGGCGGTTCCGCTGGCCGCCAGCGGCGCGCTGGTCATCGACCGGCGACCCGCGACTGGCGGTCGCGCCCGGCAGAGCTCGACCCGTTCCGCTACCTCGGCGCCCGGGTCGTCGACGACCTCGCGTACGGCACCGGGCTGTGGTGGGGGTGCTGGCGGGCGCGGACCGTGCGGCCCCTCATCCCCGTCGGTCGCCACGAGCCCACCGTCCGTCGCGGCCAAGAGCCGCGCCGCTCACGACGGGTAGCCGGACGGGCGATCAGTCCGGCCCGGCACCGAGCATGCGCACGAAGCCGTTCGGCACGATCACGTCGGCCGGCGTCAGCTCGTCGACCGACGAGCGGCCGAGGCCGAGCAGCGCCGAATCGATGCCCGCCGCGGATGACGTCGAGGACGTTCTCGACGCCCGCCTGGCCGTTCGCGGCCAGCCCCCACAGATAGGCCCGCCCGATCATGACCGCCTTCGCGCCGAGGGCCAGGGCCTTCACCACGTCGCTCGCCGCGCCGGATCCCGCCGTCGAGGAGCACGTCGACCCTGTCGCCGACCGCCTCCGCGATGGCCGGGAGCGCGCGGATCGTCGCCGGGGTGCCGTCCAGGTTGTTGCCACCGTGGTTGGACACGGAGATCGCCGTCGCGCCGGCGTCGACCGCCCGCCTCGCGTCGTCGACACGCATGAGCCCCTTCAGCATGAATGGGCCACCCCACTGCTCCGACCAACCACGCGACGTCGTCCCAAGTCGGTGGCGGCGTCTGCATCCACTCGCCGTAGGCACCGAAGAAGGTCGGCGGCGGCTCGCCGGGGGCGGCCATGTTGGGGACCGTGAGGTCGGGCAGCTGTCCTCGATCTCGACGAACGCGGCCAACCACCGGGGTCGGCGCAGCACCTCGGGGGCGAATCGCAGCATCGTCTTGAGGTCGAGCCGTTCGGGGATGCGTCGGGCTGCCCCAGTCGCGACCGTTGGAGAACGACCAGTCCAAGGTGACGATGAGGCCGACCGCTCCGGCACTGCGGGCCCGCTCGATCCGCGCCGCGATCCGCTCGCGGGTCCCGCACCAGTAGAGCTGGAAGAAGGTCTGCGGGTTGGCCGCCACCACCTCTTCGATGGGCTTGCTGGCGAACGAGCTGAGGCCCGGTCGCGGTGCCCCTGGCCGCGGCCGCCCGGGCGACGGCCACCTCGGCGTCGGGGTGGACCGCTTGGACCCCGGTCGGCGACATGAGCACCGGGAGCGCCAGCGGCTGCCCCATGACCGTGACGGCCATGTCCCGCTTCTCGGCCAGCCCGGCGACGTGGGGCGCGAAACCGAGCTCACCGAAGGCGGCCAGGTTGTCGTCAACCGTGAGGCCCTTCTCCGGACCCGGCCAGCAGCGACGCAGTACACCGACGGCGGCAGCCGTCTCTTCGCCCGTCGCTGCGCCTCGGCGACCGTCTCGAACCACGCCCCAGCCATCACACGATCCTCCCACCTCGCCGCCGCACTCGACACCATGGGACGGGACCCCGACCCGCACCGAAGGGCGCCTGGCTACGGGCGAGCAGGATCCACGTCGCGTCAGACCGGGTTCCAAGATGAACTCCCTCATTGCTGACCGCGGCGGAACTCGGTACGCGGTTCGCGCTCAACGCTGACGCGCCCTCACACGGTCCACTCGTCAGCCTTCCGTGAGCGCTTGGCGGATCGCCAGGCGAAACCTCGCGCGATGACCGCTACGAGTCGATCCCCATGTTCACGACGCCGCGGACGTTGCGCCCGGCATGGAGGTCGTCGTAGCCCTCCTGGACCTGGTCGAGCGTGTACTCCTTGGTGATCAGCTCGTCGATGTCGAGCTGGCCGCTCTGGTAGAGCGCCAGCAGCTTGGGGACCTGGACCCGCGGGCTCACCGACCCGAACACCGTGCCCGAGAGGGTCTGGTTGTACATGGCCAGGTTGAACAGGTTCAGCTGCACGTCCATCTGGGAGATCGGCGCGATGGCGGTGCACACGATCCGGCGCGTCCTTCGACCCGAGGGCGCACGCCGGCGCGATGAGGTCGCCGGTCAGGCGTGTCGGGGGTCAGCACCACCACGTCGGCCATCCGGCCCTGGGTGATCTCGGCGACGAGCGGGAGTGCCTCTTCCATCGAGGCCGCGCCGTGGGTCGCCCCGATCTTCTTGGCCTGGTCGACCTTGAACGGCACCGGGTCGACCGCCACGATCGCCCGAGCCCCGGCCAGCCGGGCCCCCTGCAGCGCGCCCGACCCGACGCCGCCGCACCCGACCACCACGACGACCTCGCCCGGCCGGGTCTTGGCCCGATCGACCACCGAGCCGAAACCGGTCGAGATCCCGCAGCTGATCAGGGCGGCCGCCCGCAGCGGGGCGTCCGGCGCCAGCTTCACGAGCGACGCCTCGTGGACGACCATCGTCTCGGCGAAGGTGCCGAGCTGGGTCATCCGCCCGAGGTTGACGTCGCCCAGGTGGTGCCGCCAGGTCCCGTCGCTGATCATGGGCCCGGCCAGGGTGTACATCCCGAGGTCGCAGAGGTGCTGGCGACCCGAGGCGCACCAGAAGCAGACGCCGCAGGCCGGGATGAAGGAGACGGCCACCCGGTCCCCGACGGCCACGTGCTGGCACCTCGGGGCCGACCGCGGTGACGACGCCCGGAGCCCTCGTGGCCGCCGATCACCGGGTACACCGACGAGAGGCCCATCATCTCGAGCAGCTCGGGCGGGGCGCTGATGTCACCCAGCCGGAGGTGCTCGTCGGACTGACACAGGCCGGCGTAGGCCACCTGCACCTGGACCTCATGGGCGTGGGGCTCGTCGACCTCGATCTCTTCGGTCGTCCACGGCGCTCCGGCCTCGTGGCACACGGCTGCTCGGGTCTTCATGTCCGCCCCCTCCCTGGTCGTTCGTTGCGCCTCAGTATCGTCCCGGGATCGCGGCCCGACAACACCGATCCGGCTCGTCGTTCGAGGTTGGGCGCATTACTTGCCTCGACCCACATCTGTTAGATACCCTAATAATGTGAGTCGTCGAACAGCTGGACACCCCTTCGCGCAGTCCACAACCCCGGGCGCACCGCCGCCTGGCTGGCCAAGCAGGTCGAACTGGGTCTGGCCACGGTCGACCTGTCGCTCTCCCAGTACCGCATCCTCGGCATCTTGACCGAGGGGTCCGCGATGTCCTCGTCGCTGGCCGAGCGGCTGGCCGTCCGACCGCCGAGCGTCACCGCGGTCATCGACGGCCTGGTCACCCGGGGGTTCGTGGACCGCACCCACAGCGAGGACGACCGGCGGCGGATCTCGCTCGGCATCACCCCGGAGGGCGAGACGGTGCTCGCAGCCGCCGACCGGGCGGTCAACGACCGGCTCGAACAGATCGCGGCGCGGCCTCCCGAGTGCCCGAGTCGTCTGCGCGGGCGCTCGACAACCTGTCGCTGTGGCACGAGGCGCTCCTCATCCACCGGGCCTCGACGAACGCCCAAATGACGATCCTGTCCCGTCGACCGACCGGATCCGCCCACACACGACGATGTGGCGACGGCCGGCCGTTCACCCTTCGAGCCGATCGCGACCATCGCCCGGTACCGGGCGCCCCGGGCCACGATCGACCCCGACCAGGACAAGACCTGGCTCCGACGGGCGATGCCGATCGTGCTTTCGCACAAGCGGATCTTCATCACCTCGCTCGTGCTCTCGTTCGTCGGCGCTCGTCCTCCAGGTGCAGATCCCGAAGCTCCTGGAGGAGGCCATCGACAACTCCCTGGTGCTCCACCACGTGCCGCTCAGCCACTACGTCAAGATCGTCTTCGTTCTGGCTGCGATCGCCGGCATCGCCGGGTACATCTCGCGCTACTTCTTGATGCGCACCGCCTACGAGATCGAGTTCGACCTCCGCAACATCATCTACACCCACCTCACCAAGATGTCGTTCCCGTTCTACGACCGGGTGCAGTCGGGCCAGCTGATCTCGCGGCGCCAACTCGGACATCCGCTCGGTGCAGATGTACCTGACCTTCGCCCCGTCGATCCTCGTCCAGTGCAGCGTTGCGGTGGTTGCCTTCGCCTACATGCTCTCGATCAACGTCCCGCTCGCCCTCGTGGCCATGATTCCGATGCCGTTCGTCTACTTCCTCGGCATTCAGATGCGGAAGTCGATCTTCCCGGTGTCCTGGCTGATCCAGTCGCGTCTGGCCGATGTCGCCACGATCGTCGACGAGAACATCAACGGGGTCAGGGTCGTCAAGTCCTTCGCCGCAGAGCAGCGCGAGCTGACGACGTTGGGCAAGGCGGCCGACCGGCTCCAGTGGTCCTACATCAAGGACGCCTACATCCGGGCCAAGTTCACCCCGACCGTCCAGAACCTTCCTCAGATCGGCCTCGCGCTGGTGGTGCTCTTCGGCGGTTGGCTGGTCGTGCACGGCAAGCTGCAGGTCGGGGCCATCGCGTCGTTCAGCCTGTACATCGTGATGCTCCAGGCGCCGTTCCAGATGCTCGGCATGATCATCATGATGGGCCAGCGGGCTTCCGCCTCGTCGCAGCGCATCTACGAGATCCTCGACGAGGTGCCGACGATCGTCGACCGGCCGGGCGCGGTGGACCTGGTCAACTGCCAGGGGCGACGTGCGCTTCGAGTCGGTCAAGTTCTCGTACGTCGCCGGACAACCCTCTCGTCCTCGACGGATTCGACCTGCACATTCGCCCCGGTGAGACCGTGGCCCTGGTCGGACGGACCGGGGTCGGGCAAGTCGACCGTGGCCCGCCTTCTCGCCCGCTTCTACGACGTCACCGGCGGCAAGGTGGTCATCGACGACCACGACGTGCGTGACCTCACGCTGGCCAGCCTGCGGGCCAGCGTCGGCATCGTGCTCGACGAGCCGTTCCTCTTCTCGATGTCGATCCGCGAGAACATCGCCTACGGCCTCCCCAACGCCGACTTCGCCGACATCGAGGCGGCGGCCAAGGCAGCCGGGGCCGACGGCTTCATCGGCGAGCTCCCCAAGGGCTACGAGACGATCGTGGGCGAGCGCGGCTACACCCTGTCGGGCGGACAGCGCCAGCGGATCGCCATCGCGCGGACGCTTCTGGTCAACCCGCCCATCCTGGTGCTCGACGACGCCACCAGCGCCATCGACGTGCAGGTCGAACTCACCATCCACGGGTCGCTGCGCAAGCTGATGGAGGGCCGTACCACCCTGATCATCGCCCACCGCCTGTCGACCATCAGCCTCGCCGACCGGGTGCTGCTGATGGACGGCGGCAAGATCGTGGCCGACGGGACCCATGCCGAGCTGATGGAAACCGTGCCGCTCTACGCGGACGTGCTGGCCCAAAGTGAGCACGAGTTGGAGCTCCGGGCCGAGGACGCCAGGGCCGCCAAGGCCCGTCGCGACGAGCGGAGCGAGCTTGACGATTCCCCCTACAGCCGCCCCCCGAGGCTCGGGCCCAGCGACATCGACGCCGGGGG
This sequence comes from uncultured Acidimicrobiaceae bacterium, assembly GCA_963804255.1. Taxonomy (GTDB): domain Bacteria; phylum Actinomycetota; class Acidimicrobiia; order Acidimicrobiales; family RAAP-2; genus Palsa-461. Next base: position 1,276,571 of record CAWDPK010000006.1, read on the forward strand.
GCTCCTCTGATGGCCTGGGGAGCGGCCGGAGGAGGCATGTTCGGTGGCGGTGGCGGTGGCGGTGGCTTCGGGGGCCGACCCGGTGGCATGTCGGCGGGCAACCCCGGCAACGGCCTGCCCTTCGCGGGTATCCCCTCGGAGCTCCAAGACGGGGTCGACACGCTTCTTAAGACCGAGCCCGAGTACGCCGAACCCACCGCTCGCTTCAGCTACCAGATGACCGACAACGAACGCAGGAAGATGACGCTGCGTCAGCTCGTGCTCGAGCATTGGCACCTGGCGGTGCTGGCCGGTGTGCTGGTCTCCATCGTCAGCCTGGCCAACCAGGCCGGTCCGGCCCTCATCGACCGGGCCATCAACGACGGGATGGGGGCTCCCGTACTGAACAACGGTCACATCGTGACCGGGCACAAGGACTTCCTCACGATCCTTGTTTGCGCCGGGTTGTTCTTCGGGGCCATCTTCGTAAGCGCCATTGCGCAGCGCAATCAGGTGAGAGTCACCGGCCGCCTGGCCGCATGGGTGATGAACGATCTGAGGATCAAGATCTTCACCCATCTGCAGCGCCTGTCGCTCGACTTCTACACCGAGGAGAAGGCGGGCGTGATCATGACCCGCATGACGAGCGACATCGAGAACCTGCAGCAGCTGCTCCAGGACGGGCTGGCGAGCTTCGCCGTGCAGGGCCTGACCATGATCGTCATCACCGCCATCCTCTTCACCCTCAACGTGCGGCTGGCCATCGTCACGGTGCTCATCGTCGTTCCCGTGCTGACCGCGCTCTCGCTCTGGTTCCGCCGGGCCTCAGAGCGTGGCTACAACCGGGTGCGCGACGGGATCGCAAACGTGCTCGCCGACCTGTCGGAGAGCCTGCACGGGGTGCGCGTCGTGACCGCCCATAATCGTCAGCGCCACAACGTGCTCCACCACCGCAACGTGGTCGGGGAGTATCGCGACGCCAACAACTACACGGCCCAGATCAACGCGATCTACGGCCCGGGCACCCAGATGCTCGCCTACCTCGGCCAGGCCACCATCCTCACCGTCGGCGGCACGATGGTGCTGCACCACTCGCTCTCGATCGGCGCGCTGACCGCATTCTTCTTGTACGTGAACCGATTCTTCGCACCGATCACACTCTTGGTGCAGCAGTACAACACCTACCAGCAGGGTCAGGCCTCGGTCGTCAAGCTCAACACGCTGCTCGCTCTATCGCCAAGCGTGCCCGAGGACCCCGATGCGATCGAGATGCCGCCCGATCAACGGCGACATCCGATTCGAACACGTGACGTTCGGCTACGACCCCGCCACCCCGGTCCTGCACGACGTGGACCTGAGCATCAAAGTCGGCGAGACGGTGGCCTTCGTGGGACCGACGGGGGCTGGGAAGTCAACGATGGCCAAGCTCGTCACCCGCTTCTACGACCCCACCGAGGGGCGGGTCCTCATCGACGGCTACGACATCGCGCACGTGACGCTCGACTCGCTCCGCCGCCAGCTCGGGGTGGTCCCCCAGGAGCCGTTCCTCTTCGCGGGAACGGTACGCGAGAACATCGCCTTCGCACGCCCCGACGCGACCGACGAAGAGGTGTGGGAGGCGGTTCGGACTGTCGGTCTCATGGAGGTCATCGAGCGCCTACCCGAGCAGCTCAACACGATCGTCCACGAGCGAGGCCAGTCCCTGTCCTCGGGCGAGCGCCAGCTCATCGCGCTCGGACGGGCGTTCCTCGCCCACCCGCGCGTGATCGTCCTCGACGAGGCGACTTCCAACCTGGACCTGTTGTCGGAGAGCAAGATCGAGCGCGCCCTCGACGTGCTGTTGGAGGGTCGCACCGCGATCCTCATCGCGCACCGCCTCACCACCGCGATGAAGGCCGACCGGATCGTCGTGGTCGACGAGGGCGGGATCGTCGAGATCGGCTCCCACGACCAGCTGATCACGCTGGGTGGCCGCTACGCCGAGATGTACGAGACCTGGATCTCTCACGCCGGCGGGGAGCCCGACCGGGTGGCCAGCCCCGATCGCTGATAGGTGCGCTGAGCCCGGGAAGCTCAGACCCAAGTGGTCGCTCCGCTAGGCGTCGCCCACCGCGCCGGCCTCGGGGTTGCCATCGGAAGGTACGCTCGGCCAGGCCGGGCCAGCATCAAGGTGGTCAGGCCAGACGACCGGTCGCGGCCACCAACACACGAAGGAGCGCACGTGGGTTTGCTGGATGGGAAGGCGGCTGTGGTCACTGGCGGTGCCCAGGGGATCGGGCTTGCCATCGCAAAGGCGTTCGCCGAGCAGGGTGCTTGCGTCATGATCGGCGACATCGATGGAGCCCACGCGGCGGCCTCGGCCGAAGAGCTGCGGGGCGCCGGCGCAGATGTGGTCGCGCGGAGTTGCGACGTCACCTCCGAGCCGGACATGGAGGCCCTGGTGCGCTCGAGCGTCGAGCACTACGGCTCGATCGACGTCATGGTCAACAACGCCGGAATCACCCGGGACGCGACCATGCGGAAGATGTCGGTCGAGGACTTCAAGACGGTCATCGACGTCCACCTGTTCGGAGCGTGGCTCGGCACCCGCCTCGCCTCGACCGTCATGCGCGAACAGGGATCGGGCTCGATCATCAACATGTCGTCGATCTCGGGCAAGGTCGGCAACGCTGGCCAGACCAACTACAGCGCCGCCAAGGCGGGCATCGTCGGGATGACCAAGGCCGCGGCCAAGGAGCTCGCCCACCTGGGGGTGCGGGTCAACGCGATCCAACCGGGACTGATCCGCACCGCCATGACCGAGAAGATGCGCGCCGACATCTGGGAGCAGCGGCTGACCGAGATCCCAATGGGGCGGGCCGGCGAGCCGGCCGACGTGGCCAGCGTCGCCGTCTTCTTGGCCTCGGAGCTTTCCGCGTATATGACCGGGACGGTCCTCGAGGTCACCGGCGGCCGACATATCTGACTCCGACCGGCCGAACGGGCCGCCCGGATCCAAGGAGGAACGATGCGAGAAGCGGTGATCTGTGAGCCGTTGCGGACGGCGGTCGGCCGCTTCGGCGGGGTGCTGAAGGACTCATCGGTGCAGGAGCTGGCGGCGACCGTGATCAAGGAGGTCCTGGCGCGCACCGGTGTGCCGCCCGAGGCGATCGAAGACGTCGTGCTCGGCCAGGGTTACTCCAACGGCGAGGCGCCGGCCATCGGACGGGTGGCCGCTCTGGACGCCGGGCTGCCCATCACCACGGCCGGCCTCCAGGTCGACCGCCGGTGCGGATCGGGCCTCCAGGCCGTCCTCTACGCGGCCATGCAGGTCCAGACGGGGGTCGCCGACGTGGTGCTGGCCGGCGGTGCCGAGTCGATGAGCCAGACCGAGTACTACACGACGTCGATGCGCTGGGGAGCCCGAGCCGAGAACGTCACCTTCTTCGATCGGTTGTCCCGCGGGCGGGTCACGGCGGGCGGCGAGAACTACCCGGTCCCGGGCGGCATGATCGAGACCGCCGAGAATCTTCGCCGCGAGTACAAGATCACGCGCGCCGAGCAGGACGAGCTGTCGCTGCGGTCCCACCAGCGGGCCGTGGCCGCGCAGACCGAGGGTCGGTTCAAAGACGAGATCGTCCCGGTCACCATCCACGGCCGCGCCGGGGACACCGTCGTCGACACCGACGAACACCCCCGGGCCGACACCACGCTCGAGTCACTGGCCAAGCTCCGGCCGGTCCGGCTCCGGGAAGATCCCGAGTCGACGGTGACGGCGGGCAACGCGAGCGGCCAGAACGACGGCGCGGCGATCTGCATCGTCACCACGCCCGAGAAGGCGGCCGATCTCGGTATCCGTCCGCTGGCCCGGCTGCGGTCGTGGGCGGTCGCCGGCGTCGCGCCGGCCACCATGGGCATCGGCCCGGTGCCGGCCTCGGCCAAGGCGCTCGAGCGGGCCGGGTTGACCATGGCCGACATGGCACTGATCGAGCTCAACGAGGCCTTCGCCGCCCAGGTCCTGTCGGTGACCCGAGAGTGGGGGTTCACCGAGCGCGACTTCGATCGGCTCAACGTCAACGGTTCGGGCATCTCCCTCGGCCACCCGATCGGAGCGACCGGCGGCCGTATCCTGGCCACCTTGCTGCGCGAGATGGACCGACGGGGCGCCTCGCTCGGGCTCGAGACGATGTGCATCGGCGGCGGTCAGGGGCTGGCGGCGGTCTTTGAGGCGGTCGGCTAAGGGCGGAGACCTCCCTGGGAGGTGTGCCCAATTGGGGGCGGCCTGCCATACACGTATGATACACGTAACGTGTATCATACGTGTATGGCAAAGGTTCGTACGAATATCGAGATCGAAGACACCTATCTCCAGGCGATCATGGATCGCTACGGAGTCCGAACCAAGACGGAGGCCGTCGAGCTCGCCTTGCGGCACCTGGCGGGGCAACCCATGACGCGCGAACAAGCTCTGGCTATGCGCGGATCGCACTCGATCGGGAAGATTCCGCCCGATGTCCCGCCGCAGAACGCCACGTGATCCTGGTCGACACATCGGCCTGGGTGGAATACGACCGCGCGACAGGGAGTTCAGTCGATCGACGTCTGACCGCGCTCATCGCGACAGGCGGCCCGGTGGCCGTAACCGAACCGGTCATCATGGAGGTGCTTGCCGGTGCACGTAACGACGAGCGCGAAGCCGATCTGCGACGATTGCTACTGAGGTTCGACCTCCTTCAATTCGACTCCGCCATTGATTTCGATGCAGCTGTTCACATTTACCGCAGCTGCAGAGGAGTCGGAGTCATGCCCCGGGGCATGATCGACTGCATGATCGCATCAGTTGCGAGGCGTCGGGGAGCTGTGCTCCTCAGCCATGACCTCGACTTTGAACGTGTCGCGAGCGTCGTGGGGATCGACCTCGACGAGGCGTCGCTCCAGACATAGTCCCAACGCCACGCGTGCGACCCACTCAGGTCTATCGAGTCAGGCCAACGCGTCGCGGCAGATCCCACAGGGTGGCGCGACGATATGAGCACTCAGGTTGCCTCCAGACCAAAGGTCCAGCTCGAGGACGACCGGCCCATTGCTTGGGTCCGTCAACTAGATCCGGGCGACCAATCCAGCTCCAATGTGCCATCCCGTAGACGATTCGCCACGAGAACCGTAGAGTTCCTTGAGCCAGAGGCGGCTTGGTCCCTGGAACCCCTGGCGCGAGACAAACCCGACGAAAGAGAGTCCCCATGGGAGCCGATGCCAACGTCAAGACCATCCAGGCGATCTACGAAGCATTCGGGAGGGGAGACGTTGATGCCGTCCTCGACCGCCTGACGGACGACATCGACTGGGCCACGGAAACATCCTCGACGGTGGCGCCCTGATATGGCGTGCGCCATGGCAAAGACGGCGTGGCCGCTTTCTTCGAGGCCTTCGGCTCGAGGATGGAGGTCCAGGAGTTCAACCCGTTCGCCTTCGCCGCCAACGAAACCGAGGTGCACACGGTGGTTCACTGTCGGACCACATCTCGCGCTACCGGCAAGAGCATCGACCATGACGTGCACCACTTCTTCCGGTTCCAAGATGGGAAGGTCTCTTTCTACCGGGGCACCGAGGACACCGCCCAGACCGAGGCCGCGCTCGAGATCCTGACCAGTAACAACGTACCGAAGTAGTGCGCCTCAGCTTGACGGCGACCCACCCTGTTACGAACCAAAGGAGGAACAACATGACCCGCAAGACCGCCGACTGTCGGGAAATGCCGAGCGAAAGCGGTTGCACTCTCACGATTTCCGGTGAGGAAGACGAAGTCGTTCGTGCCGCCGCTATGCACGCAGCCGATGTCCATGGCCATACTGATGGACCAGAGTTGCGCGAACAGATTCGCTCAATGCTGACGGACGCATGAAGGGAAGCGATCAAATGGCATTCATTCAGATCATCGAGTTTCAGACCAGCCGTGTCGATGAGTTCGATGCCCTCCTGGACCAATGGCTCACGCAGTCCAAGGATTGGCGTACCGCCACTCGATCGGTGCGGACCAAGGACCGAGATCGGGCCAATACCTATGTCCAGATCGTGCAGTTCCCCAGCTACGAAAAGGCGCAGGAGAACTCCAAACACCCTGCGACAGCAGAGTTTGCTGAGCGGCTCTCCAAGCTCTGCGACGTCCCTCCGGCATTCCGCAATCTGGATGTTCTTAGAGAAGAGGCCATGTAGGCCAAGCCCCAACCTCCGCGGACCACGAGCGGCAACGCGGCGCGCTCGGGTTCATCGGCAGGCCTATACCAATCGCCAGGAACCCGACAACGTGTGGGACTTCGGTGTCGACATGCTGCCCCGCGGTCACTGCATATGCGGTGCGGCCCATCGCGTCCCAATCGACACGATCGTCATCGACGAATTCGCGATCGAGAAGCTGGGCGCGTACGCTCGAGCGCGCCGGTGGTCGAGGCCGTTCGTCATCATGGACGCGAACACCGAAGAGGCTCTCGGGTGGCGTGTCGTTGACGAACTGTCGCGCGCGAGGACCCGCGTGACTACATTTCGGTTCCCCGAACGCAGCGGTCTGCTCGCTGACGAGACGAGCGTGGCGCGCCTGCAGGCAGCGTTGAACGAATCGGAGACAGACTCGATCATTGCAGTCGGTTCCGGAGTGATCACCGATCTCACCCGGTACATCGCGAGTCGCATAGGCCGTCGGTTTGTCAGCGTGCCTACGGCTGCTTCGATGGACGGGTATGCCTCTGGTGTCGCCGCGATGCATTTTGGGGACATTAGAACTAGCTACCTGGCCCTTCCTCCGATGGCGATCTTCGCCGACACGATCACAGTCGCCAAAGCCCCGGAGGACATGACGCGATCCGGTATCGGTGACCTCCTCGGCAAGGCGTCCGCTCGCATCGATTGGATGTTGTCTCACGCGCTATATGGGGAGCAGTACTGCCCAGAGGTCGACCGACGAGTCACCGAACCCCTTGTCGATGTCGCCACCCATGTTGACGACATCCTCGGACAGTCGCCGGCCGCGGTTTCGCAGCTTCTGCGAGGCTTAATCGAATCGGGTATCGCCATGGCAATGGTCGGAAGCTCCCGACCAGCAAGCGGTTGTGAGCACCACGCCTCTCATTTCTGGGACTTCATTGCGTCGAAAGGCCGGCGACCCCATGCGCCTCACGGCCTACAAGTGGGCTACGCGACCCACTTCGCCATGCGCCTCCAGCGGTTCGCGTTGGGCGGCGGAGTACCCGTACTCACCCTCCCGCGTCCCATAGTCGCCGGCGACGACGCTCGGTTGTGGTTCGCCGGCCACGCCGCCGAGGTGGATGCTGTCATGGAGGAAAAGCGCCGGTATCTGCGCGAGCACGCTTCGGCATGGCCGGCGACCGAATCGCAGTGGGGAGCACTACAAGAGCAGGCTGCGGAGGGGATGCGCCTATTCCCCGTCGTCGCGGAGGCGCTCTTGGCGGCGAGGATCCCATCGGAGCCCGGGTTCCTCGAACTTGACGCAGCGACGCTCAAGACGACCTTCCGACTGGCGAACCGGCTCCGGTCCCGCTACACGGTGCTCGACTTCTTGGAGGGTCAAGGCAGGCTCGACGAAGCGATCGAAGCGGTCCTCCCCTCGGCGGATACCCCGTCGTGACGCCACCCATCGCCTGCTCAGACGCGCTCGGCCGGCCTTCGCGAACCCTGGTTGTTCGCAGTCCGAGGGCGCGTTCTGGACCTATGCGCCGCCAACGCCGGTCGAGCGGGCGGCGAGCTCGACGCGCCGGCCCATTCCGGCGCCTCGGTCAGCGAGATTGGCCATAGTAGGCGTTAGGTCCGTGCTTCCTCGTGAAGTGGCGACCCACCATGACCGAGGCCAGTGGTGCCACGTCGGGACGAAGAACAACGGTAAGGAACGCCATTCGCGCGATCTCTTCGAGCGTGACGGCCCGCTCGAGCGCTTGCGCGACGTTCTTGCCCCAGGTAAATGGGCCATGGCCCGGGACCAGGGCGCCCGGGACCTCGTCAATCCCGCGGTCGCCGATCGCCTCACAAAGGACGAGCCCCGTGTTCTCCTCGTAGGCGCCCCCCACCTCTTCGTTCGAGAGCCGACGGGCGATCGGCACCGGGCCAGGGCACAAGTCGGCGTGTGTCGTCCCGAGGATCGGTATCTCACGTTCGGCCTGCGCCCACGATGTCGCCCACGTGGAGTGGGTGTGGACCACGCCGCCAATCTCGGGGAACGAGCGATAGAGCGAGAGATGGGTCGGGGTGTCGGTCGAAGGGCGTCTGGCGCCCTGGACGACTCGACCCACGAGATCAACGACAACGACGTCCTCGACACCCATCTCCTCGTAGGCGACGCCGCTCGGTTTGATGGCGACGAGCCCGCTCACCCGATCGATCCCACTCGCATTCCCCCACGTCAAGGTGACGAGATGGTGGGTCACCAACGCGAGGTTCGCGTCGAGCACTTCCTCTCTAAGACCGTCTCGAGCGTTCATGCGGTGGATGGTCTCGTTCAGATCTCGACGAAGTCAATGTCGAGCAACTCGGCAAGGTAGCACCAGCGTTCCACATGATCACCGAGGTTCAGGCAGAAGTGGTGCGTCCCACCGTTCCGCAGCCAGGAGGTGAGGAACGACCGCATGCCTGAGTTCGGCCGGAAATGGAAGTACGGCATCTGGACGTTAGGGAGTTCCGGCGTGTCGAGTACTTCACCACGTCCGATGACGAGCCGGTAGTGCTCGCCCTCGAGGGCGACGAGCGTGGCGGTCGTCGCGACGCCTGGCTGAGCGGAGAAGACCGTCGTCGGTGGGTTCCCGAGGCCTCCGATGCCGAGTGGGCGATCGACTAGGCGGATCGGGCGATCCCGACGCGCGATCTTCCAGTTGCCCTCGCCCATATGGCTCACGAGAACGGAGTCGAGCTCGTAGTCCATTGCGTACATCTCGCTGAAGTGCGCGTCGCCGATAAGCGTGTGGCTCGCGCAAACGAGCGCGGCCGCGTTCGTGTCCCCTTCGGCACCGTATCCGTATCCGTCCGCCATAAGGTTTGAGGCGGCGAGAAGCGGAAGCTGCTCGAAGCGGCCGTCGCGCCCGACGGGCTCGAAGTGCACCGATAGGCCGTCATAGCCTCGCGACAGAATTTCTCGCAAGGCGAGCTCGAACCGGATCGCGTACTCGTGGCTCTCGGGTCTGAGGTTCGAGTCGATCTCGAACTGCGACTCGTGCTGCTCGCGGATCGCATCGACGGCGTCAGCGGACACGGATTGCATCTGTTGGTAGACATCCCCGAGGTTCTCGTTGACGATCACTCGGTCCGATCTTTCGGAGCAGCGCCGCCGCGTCGTACGTGACGTCCTCCATGCCGTTCATCGGGTAGCCGAACAGGGCGATCTTCGTTCGCCGCAGCTTCGTCACCGTCTGCGCGGCTTTCGCCCACGCCTCGAAGGAGGTGAGGAACTCCGGCGAGCGCCACTCATCGGTGATGACCGAGTAGGGCAGTCCGGCGCGTAGCAGCGCGTTCGACTGGTCCTGGGCTCCGTGAATCCCTTGGTTGTAGGTGAGGTCGTCCATCGTCCACGATGCACTCACAACGGGCTCCGGCTGAATGTTCGCCAGAAGAAGTGGAAGAGGGTTCTCCGCCAACGCACGGAGCGTACGCATAGCGGGCCCGTAAGTGAGCATGACGATCATGATCCCGTCGAGATCCCGACCGACGAGGTCCTTCACGATCCCCTCGATGTCGTCGCGGTTTCGCGCCGGGCGAGTGAAGATAACCTCGGCGGCGGGAGCGAGCTGCTCGCACAGCGCTCGCGAGAACTCGTCCTGGTGCTCGGTGATGCGAGGGATCATCTCGTCGTAGAGCTCTTGCATGATGCCAAGCATCCCGATGCGCGGTCGTTCCTTCACCACCATCGCCTTCCTCCTTCGTGGGCCGAGCGCGCTATCGGTGCGGGCCGTGTTTCAGCCTAGTGCCGCTGGGCAGAATTCCCTCCAACACGGATCATGGCGCGACCTTCGCGTCGTGGCCTCACTTGCGGAGGTCCTAGGGGCGCGCCGCTGAGGCTGCCCGGCGGATCTGCTTCAGGCGGTGGAGCCACTCGACGTGTTCTCGGCCAAGCTCGTCGTGCAGCGCGCGGAAGACCGAATAGATCTCGTCGTAGGTCACCGTATGCTGCCTGCGACGGCTCATAGCGAACGGAGGTCTCTGGTCTGAGTTCGGTGACAGCCCTCTCGATGTCGTCGAAGCCACCCCGTGCCGAGCCTGCGGCGAGTGCGCCGAACAGCGCCGCGCCACGCGCGGGTATCTGGCTCGAGTCGGGGATCGTCACGGGCAGGCCGGTCACGTCGGCGAGCAACTGCATCATGAGCGCGCTGCGTTCGGCGATCCCGCCGCACGCGACCACCTCGGTGAGGGCGATGTCGTGATCGACGAAGTTCTCGACGATCCGCCGCGTCCCGAAGGCCACCGACTCGAGCAAGCGCCCGGTAGATCTCGGTCGGTGTGGTCGCGAGCGTGAGGCCGGCGATGACCCCCGAGAGGTCGGCGTCGCCGAGGATCGTCCGATTGCCATTCCACCAATCGAGGGCAACGAGCCCGCTCGCTCCGGGCGGGATGCTTGCCGCGGCCCGCTCGAGCTCCTCGTACCAGTTCGCGCCTGCGCCTGAGTCGCCGCTTGTTAGGCCGAGGAGGCGACCCCCGAACCACGCGAACATGTCTCCGACGGCCGCTTGCCCCGCTTCGTAGCCGAAGTACCCGGGAAGGATGCCGTTCTCCACGACTCCGGTGATCCCCGGCATCCGGATCTCGCGTCGGTCGATGACGAGGTCGCAAATGGACGTGCCCGACGACCATAACGAACACGCCAGGGCGTTGGACTCCGGCTCCGGGGACCGCCACGAACGAGTCAACGTTGCCGACGGCGACGGCGACCGTGGGGTCCAGCCCGAGTCGGGCCGCCACCGCCGGTCGCAAGGTTCCCGCGCGGCGACCCGGGGGGACAAAGCTCGTCCCCAACTTCTGGCTCGGGTCTGGGAAGTCGGGATATGCAGCCTCGAAGAACGCTCGAGACGGCAGGCCTTCTTTCGCCGACCAGCACGCCTTGTAGCCAGCGGAGCAACTCGCGCGCTTGAGTGTGCCGGTGAGGTGCCACACGATCCAGTCGGTTGCCTCGACGAACGCGCTCATCGCGTCGAAGACAGCGCGATCCTTCTGCCACGTCTCGATGAGCTTCGGAAAGTACCACTCCGAAGAGAGGCGCCCTCCGTAGCGGGCGAGGAAATCCTCACCGCGCTCGATCGCGACCTGATTCAGGCGATCGGCAACCGGCTGCGCAGCGTGGTGCTTCCAGAGCTTGACCCAGGCATGGGGGTGGTCCCGCCAGCGATCGAGCTGGCAAAGGGGTGTTCCGTCCTCGGTCACCGGCAAGACGGTGCAGGCAGTGAAGTCGATGCCGATGCCGATCACCTCCTCTGTCCTGACGTCTCCGGCCGCGAGCGCATCGGGGATCCCGCGGTAGAGAACGTCGAGGTAGTCGACGGGATCCTGCAACGCCGTGTCCGGCGGGAGCTCCTCGTCGTTGGAAGGGAGCCTCGAGTCAATGACGCCGTGCGGATATCTCACCTCGACAACCGCAATCTCCTGGCCGGTGCGCAGGTCGAGGAGGAGCACGCGTCCTGACTCGGTCCCGAAGTCGACTCCGATCGTCACGCGCCGATCCCTCCGTGACGTCGAAGTGTTCACGATTCTCCCGCCGCGCCGTGTCGTCAACCCGACCCCTCGCCGTTGCCGACCGCCCTCGCTGTCAGCTCCGAGACCTCGGAGTAACGAGCTCGGACGAAGTCGAGCGGCTCTGCTTGATATGTCGTGCTCGTCCCGGCGGACCACCTAGGCGGAACGGTATCGCCAGTGAGCGCCCATGCCGCTTGTCGCGCCGCGCCAATCGCCACGTGTTCTCCCGCCGCGGGCACAACGACGGGCCGTCCCAGGACTCCGGGGGCGATCCGCCGAACGGCTTCGGATCGGCTGGCGCCACCGATGAGGATGACGCGCTCGGCGCGCACGTCATGGGCGAGCAGGGCGTCGAGTCCAGCGGCGAGGCCGCACAGCATGCCCTCGACCGCGGCGCGGGCGAGATGTGTGGGGGTCGATGTATTGAGGCGGAGGCCGTGGATTGCGCCTGTCGCGAACGGTCGGTTTGGCGTCCGCTCTCCCTCGAGGTATGGGACGACGACGAGGCCATCGGCACCGGCTGGCGCCCGAAGCGCGAGCGAAGAGAGCTCGTGCTGGTCGACCCCGAGCAGTCGTGCCATCGCCTCGAGCACGCCGCGCGGCGTTGAGTGTGCACACGAGGGGGAGGAAGCGGCCGGTCGCGTCGGCAAAGCCTGCGATCACTCCAGACGGGTCGGTCACAGGGTGGTCGCAAACAGCGAATACCGTGCCCGAGGTCCCGATCGACACGACGACGTCTCCGGGAGACGCCAGAACGCCGAGCGCGGCGGCGGCGTTGTCTCCGGTTCCGCACCCCAATACCAGGCCCTCTGGCGTGTGCCCGGCACGCTCTGCGGGGTTGAGGACCCCGGGGACTTCGGTCACCCGCCCGAAGGCGCGCTCGAGGAGATCGAGGCGATACGCGCCGGTCACTGGGGAGAAGTAGCCGGTGCCGCTCGCGTCGCCTCGGTCCGTTGCGAGGGCGTTCGCGCCAAGCTCTCGGCCGACCAGGGCGCCGCCGAGTTGCCAGGTGAGCCAGTCGTGCGGGAGGCACACCGAGGCAGTTTTTCCGGCGTTCTCCGGTTCGTGTTCGGCGAGCCATCGCAACTTGGTCACGGTGAACGACGGGACCGGGACGCTGCCGACAGCCTCGGCCCACGCCCGTCCCCCTTCGACCGGGCCGCCGAGCTCGTCGACGAGTTCTGCGGCCGCCTCGGCGGACCGGGTGTCGTTCCACAGCAACGCCGGTCGGACGACAGCACCTTGGTAGTCCAGACAGACCATCCCGTGTTGTTGCGCGGCGACGGCGAGGGCAGGCGACGTCTCCCAGGCCCCCAGCACCGTCGACGGCCTTACGGAGAGCCGCCAACCAGAACGCGGGGTCGACCTCGGTTCCGTCAGGATGTGGCGCGGTCCCCGAGCGGACGACGGCTCCCGTCGCCGCCTCGCACACGACGACCTTGCACGACTGGGTGGACGAATCGACCCCGGCGACGAGCGTCATTGCTCAGCCACTCGCAACAGAAGCCGGCGTTGCGCTGGCGCGTCGCACCCGAGGTCGTCGGTCAGCGCGCGCCGAGGAGGTGTTCGATCGCAAGCTGGTCGAGATGGGCGAAGCCGTAACCCCGGGCGCCGGCCGTCTCGACGTCGTAGCGCTCGTACGCGTCGAGGTCGGCGCGCAGCTCCGCCGCGGACTCGCCGTCGGCGAGGGTCGGGACAGAGAGCTCGTCGACCTGGCTCGCGGCGAGCGCATCGCGCACATCCGGGTCGTCACGGAACGCCCGTGCCCGCTCCTTGAGGAGCAGGTACGTGCGCATGTTGGACGCGGCAGCGACCCACACGCCTGCCGCGTCCTCCGTCCGTAGCGGCTTGAAGTCGAAGTGTCGCGGACCCTCGTAGGCGGATCCGACGCCCCGTGCGCCGTTCTCAAGGAGGTCGACGAGGAAGAACGCGCTCACAAGATCCCCATGGCCGAAGACAAGATCCTGGTCGTACTTGACCCCCCGTTGGCCATTCAGGTCGATGTGGAACAGCTTCTTGTGCCAGAGGGCTTGCGAAATGCTGTGCACGAAGTTCAGTCCTGCCATCTGCTCGTGACCGACCTCAGGATTGACGCCGATCATCTCCTGGTGTTCAAGGGTGGAGATGAACGCGAGCGCGCTGCCGACAGTGGGAAGGATGATGTCGCCCCGCGGCTCGTTCGGCTTCGGCTCGATCGCGAAGCGGATCGGATAGTGCTCGTCGACGACATACTGGGCGAGAAGGTCGAGCCCTTCTCGGTAGCGGTCGAGGGCTGAACGCACGTCCTTGGCGGCATCGGTCTCGGAACCTTCTCGCCCGCCCCAGAACACGTAGGTTTCCGCACCGAGCTCGGCAGCGAGGTCCAGGTTTCGCATCACTTTTCGCAAGGCGTACCGGCGGACACCACGGTCGTTCGCCGTAAAGGCGCCCTCCTTGAACATCGGATGAGTGAACAGGTTTGTCGTCATCATGGGTACGACGAGGCCGGCTTCGTCGACCGCCCGGCGGAAGCGCTTGACGAGCCGTTCGCGTTCGGCATCGCTGCTGCCGAACGGGACGAGATCATCATCGTGCAGGGACACGCCGTATGCACCGAGCTCGGCGAGGTGAGAAACCGAGTCGACGGGGTCGAGGGGTGCGCGCGTGGCATCGCCGAAGGTGTCACGCGCCTGCCATCCGACCGTCCACAAGCCGAACGAGAACCTGTCTTGCTTGGTTGGTTCAGCCATCAGCAATCTTCCTCCTCACTCGTCCGATCGCCTACCGACCTGCCAGATCCTGGAGGGCCGGTTGACCGGGGGTGCTCATTGATTCGCGCCCGGTGCTCTCAGAGGAACGGCCTCAAGAGCGCCTCATCAGCGGCGCTGAGTCGTTCCGAGGCGGTCTTCGCCTGATGCCAGTACGGGTAGATGAGCTGTGGCGCACTGACATCGTCGAGGCGGGCGCGCTCGGTAACGTCGAGCGTCCACTCGGTCGAGCCGAGATTGTCGATGAGCTGCTGCTCGTTTCGCGCGCCGATGATGACCGATGTGACCGCCGGGCGTCCGAGCAGGTAGGCGAGCGCTGTCTGAGCAGGGGAGGTGCCTCGAGCCGAGGCCACCTCGACGAGGGTCTCAATGATGTCGTACATCCGATCCTCGTCGTAGACGGGTGGTTCACCCCAAGATGTTGTCTGTCGCGCACCTTCCGGGCGCTCCTTGTTCCGCCGGTACTTGCCCGAGAGTAGGCCACCCGCGAGTGGACTCCAGATTAGGATGCCGAGCTGCTGGTCGATGGAGAGGGGAACGAGCTCGTATTCAGCTTCTCGATTGAGCAGCGAGTAGTAGATCTGCTGAGTGACGTAGCGCTGCAGCCCACGGCGCTCAGAGATACCGAGCGCCTTCATGAGGTGCCACGCCGAGTGGTTCGAGCACCCAATGTAGCGGACCTTTCCCTGATGTACGAGGGTGTCGAGCGCGTCGAGCGTCTCGTCCATCGGGGTCAGGCCGTCACGTTGGTGCACCTGGTACAAGTCGATGTAGTCGGTCTGGAGGCGCCGAAGACTCGCCTCGCAGGCCCGCAGGAGGTATCTGCGCGACAGCCCGGCATCGTTCTGGCCGTCACCCATCGCAAAGCGCGCCTTCGTCGCGAGGACTATCTCATCGCGGCGCCCCTTGATGACTTCTCCGACAATCTCTTCGGATCGGCCAGCCGAGTAGACGTCCGCCGTGTCGATGAAGTTGATGCCGGCATCGAGCGAGCGATCGACGATGCGCCGGGCTTCGTCGACCTCGGTCTCGCCGACCATCGCGAACTTGTCACGACCGCCGAAGGTCATCGTGCCGAGGGCAAGGGCCGAGACCCGCAATCCCGTATAGCCAAGCTGGCGGTATTCCATATCTCGCTCCTTAGCTGTATCGAGCGTTCGGTGTGAGTGAGTTCCGTCGATCGCCGACACGGCAATCGACGTCTGCTGTGCGCACCGTCGATGTCTGCGTCAACGTTTGAGCTCCCTCTGGCCGGCCGTGACTCGGAGGCGGTACTCCGCGACCATGAGCTCGGTCAGCTCCTCGATCGACGTCGTCCTGGACGGCCTGGTCGTAGGTGATGCGCCCGTCCTGCAAGACGTTCAGTCGGTCGCAGAGCTCGAACAGGTGCGTGTAGTTGTGGTCGATGACAATCATCGAGACGCCGCGATTGTGGGAGAGGTCCTTGATGAGGTCGATGACCAGAGCCGACTCCTTCGCGCCCATCGCCGCGAGCGGCTCATCGAGGAGGAGAATCTCCGCCTCCTGGCGCGTCGCCCGTGCCAGCGCGACCGCTTGTCGCTGGCCGCCGGACAGCGTTTCGACGAGCGCGTCGACGCTAGGGACATCGACCTTGATGTCGGCGAGGTACTGACGGGCCAGCTGGCGCATCCTATTGTTCGATAGCCACCCGAGCCTTCCGAAGCGGGTCACCTCCCGATTGAGGAAGAGGTTCTGGTAGACGGTGAGCTGAGGGACGAGCGCCAAGTCCTGGTAGACGGTCTCGATGCCATACGCACGAGCATCCTTCACCGAGTGGAAGTTCGCCTCCTTCCCCTCGACGAAGATCCGCCCGGAGTCCGGGCGCTGGAAGCCGCAGAGGATCTTTACGAATGTGCTCTTGCCGCTGCCGTTGTCGCCGACGAGCCCGAGCACCTCGCCGCGCTTGAGTTGGATGTCGATGCCACGTAGCACGATGAGGGCGCCGAAGCGCTTCGTAATCCCTTCTGTCCGAAGCACGATGTCCTGTTGCGCCACGGCATCGTTGCGCGCGTCGATCGCTATAGCCGCGCCGCTCGCCAGCGCGTCGCGCTCGACGCTGTCGCCCGTCTCGGGACTGTCGGCTGGGCCGCGTGTCGGCTCATGTGATCGTCCTCGCTGTCACCCGTCCGAGCTGAACGTTTATCCCCATTGCGACGAGGATCACGGCTCCTTCGACGAGGATGAACCAGTTCGCACTGATGCCGATGAGGTTGAATCCATCTTCGAGAACGCCAAGCACAATCGCTCCGATCAAGGTCCCGAGCACCGTGGCCTTCCCACCGGTGAGGGCTGTTCCGCCGATGACCGCAGCCGAGACGCCACTGAGCATCTCGTTCAATCCCGGAGCCGCAGGGTCAAGGCTCCCGATTCGGATCGCGTCGAGGATACCGATGAAGCCGGCGATGAGGGCGATGATGACGAAGCACCATATCTTCACGTTTCGCACGGGGATGCCGGCCTCGGCGGAACCGAGCTCGTTGCCGCCCGTTGCCGTCGTATGGAGACCGAATCGCGTCCCCTTGAGCAGCCCCCAGATGACGAGGACGATCCCCAGTCCCCACAGCCCCTCTGACCAGTTGCCGATCCCGAAGATCTGGCCGAACTTTCCCGTCGTGCCGACCATGTCGGCTGTGATGTCGTTCGAGGCGATGAGGACGAATCCGGCGAGCACGTAGTTCGTGCCGAGTGTCGCGACGAACGACGGGACTCGGAGCCCGACCGTGACGATCCCGTTGAACGCTCCGATGGCGACGCAGCCGAGCAACGAGATGACGATCGCCCAACCGAGCGGCACACCGCGCCGCGCGAGGAGCACCACGAACCACGGAGCGGTCAGGTAGACCTGGCCCGAGGAGAGGTCGATCTCAGCGAGGTCGAGCAGCAACACCTCGCCTGCGCCGATGACCGCGATCGGCGCGATGTACTGGGCCATCGTGATGACGTTCGTATAGGAATAGAAGGCCGAGTTTCGAATCGAGAAGTAGACGATGAGCACGACGGCGACGAGGAAGATCGTCGTCTCGGGTCGCTGAAAGAGTACGTCGGAGACGCGTCGCGACAGCCCCCGCTCCGCATAACGCGAAGCGGGGGCTGCTCCCTCCTCTTCGGGGGGCACGTCAGTCGACACGGATCAAGAGGCGATCGTCGCCGGAGGCTTGTACGCTGTCTCTTTCGAAGTGGCCCCTTCGAATCGCGTCTTGTGCACGAGGTATGGAGCCACGTTCGCCTTCGTTACGAAGCCGAGACCAGTGTCGGTGTCGCACGGCTTCATCAGCCCGGCCGAGATGTTGTACAGGAACAGCTGGACCGTCGGGTACGAAGCCCTGCAGGTAGGCCTGCTGGTCGATCGTGAACGCGACCTCACCGTTCGAGACACCCTGGAGCACCGGGAGGCCGACGTCCCATCCCGAGCCGAGGGTAATCCCGGCCAGGTTGTTCTTCGCGATGCACTCGGCGACGGCGACCGAGTCGCCATCGTCGACCGCGTATAAGAACTTCACGTCCTTGTGGCCTTCCCACCACGCCTGGACCGCCGTGGTCTCCTGGGCCAACAGCGCGCCGCCGGCAACGGTCGCGGTATCCATCCCTGCCGCCGTGAAGACCGGCAGAGCGCCGTCGATCCGCGGCTGGATGTTGCCCGTGCCCGGGGTGGCAATGACCATTCCGATGAGGCTTCCTTTCGGAATCATTGCCACGATCCTCGCCGCGGCCGCTGCACCAGCGGTGGTGTTGCTCTGCCCGATGTAGCACAACCGGTTGTTCCCGGGCTCGTCGGCGTTGTACGCAACAACCGGAATGCCGATGGTCAACGCGCGGTCGACCGGAGTATTGAAGGCCAGTCGGATCGATGAGAGTCGTCGCGATGCCGTTCACCTTCCCGGCGATCGCGACGTCGATGTCGTTGACCATGTCCGAGGTCGCCGAAACTGTGCGATCCGGTCCACTACCGGGGTCGGGATCCCGAGGATCGCGGCGGCATCCTGCAGCCCGTACTGGGTGGCGGTGAAGAACGGGTTCGTCGTCACGTGGTTGACGAAGGTGAACTTGTAGCCAGGGTGCTTCGCGAACCCTGGGTCCGACTCATCCTTGTAGGTCTGGGCCGCTGCTCCACGCTCGGTCAGCACCTGTGCCAATCCCCCGAGGAACGGGACCGAAGCCGCTACCGCGCCGGCATTGCGCAAGAATCGGCGTCTTGATATCTCGTACTGCCTTGGATCCACCTCGAACGGTTCAACTTTCCCCATTTCGACGCCCCCTTTTTGAGCCTCAATCCCCATACCTCGATAAGTGTCGCAATCCAAATTCAAGGTGATCCCGCACTAAACTTCTAGGGGAATTAGTCCCGACTCTCCGGCCCAAGCGGAACGAAGTGCCCGCCGCGCCTATCTCAGATAGCGGCTACCCCGAGTCCGGGAGCTGCAGTAAGCACCCCTCCCCCGATCGCCAAGCAGCCAAACGCCCTGGCCCGTGGTGGGTCAGTCGACCCTAGGGCCGAACCGGACCGATGTTCGGCGGGCTAGCCAAGACTTGACGCAGGATCGTCCTGTCGGCGCGTGAGGCGCCGGGCGAGCGCGCCACTTCGGTCCCTCGGTTTCCGAGAAACGCAGAGACCGGCCGGGTTCTCGTCCGCGTCCTGGCCATCGCTCCTCCGCGACCTGTAGGAGTAGCTCATGCCAAGGAGCGGGCGGTCGATGCCCCATGGCATGCCCAACCGCCCTGCGTAGGCGCCGATCATTGCCTTGTGGTCGTTGGTCTGGCCGAGGTGACCCGTAAGGAGGTCAGGTCCTCACCTTCGACCTGAACAAGGGCGCGATCTTTTCCTCACTTGCGCCCCCAGTGGCTTCGGCTGCCCCCGTCAGGGACGAGGACCGCTCCCGAAAGACCCTGAACCTCGACGGGGACCGTGCGTGACGACCTCGGTCCGTGCCTCCGATCTGGCCCTCGGGTGAGGCGGCACCCCGCATGCCGCGTTCTTCTCCTCAGGGGTTCGAAGGGAGTCAGTGGTGAGTGTGCGCCGCCCTGAGCACGAGGGCAGAGTCCCCGCGCCGGCTCAACCGTTGGCGGCCGAGCCCAAGGCCTGACGAGCGATGATCACCTGCTGGATCTGGCTGGTCCCTTCGAAGATCCTGAACAGCCTGGCGTCCCGGTAGAAGCGCTCGACCGCCACGCCGCGCATGTAGCCGGCGCCGCCGTGGATCTGTACGGCCCGGTCGGCCACCCTCGAGACCATCTCTGAGCAGAAGTACTTGGCGCACGACGGTCCGAGCTTGCGGTCGGTCCCGGCGTCGAAGGCCCTGGCCACCTCCAGGGTGAGGCTCTTGCCGGCCAGGTGGTCGGTCACCGAGTCGGCGATCAGGCCCTGGATCAGCTGGAAGCTGGCGATCGGGTGACCCGACTGGTTCCGGCTCTGGGCGTAGCTGACCGACTCATCGACGAGCCGACCGGCCAGGCCGACACAGCACGCGGCCATGTGCGCTCGCCCGTGAGCGAGGCACCGCATGGCGGTCGCGTAGCCGTTGTCCACGCCGTCGGCTCCCCCGACCAGCGCCGACGCGTCCACTCGGACGTCGTCGAAGAAGACTTCGGACGTCCAGGCGCCCAACTGCCCCATCTTTTGGTCCTTGGGCCCGACGGTGAGGCCCGGGGTGTCGCGGGGCACGAGGAACGTGGAGATCCCCCGGGTCGCCTTGGCGGCCGGGTTGCTACGGGCGAACACCATGAACACGTCCGCGATCGGCGCGTTGGTGATGTAGCGCTTGGAACCGTTGAGCACCCAGGTGTCCCCGTCGGGCTCTGCGCTGGTGGTGAGCGTCGAGGGGTCCGAGCCGGCCTCGGCCTCGGTCAAGGCGAACGACGCGGTCAGCTCGCCACTGGCCAGCTTGGGCAGCCACTCCTTCTTCTGTTCCTCGGTGCCGCCCTCCAAGAGCACGTGCCCGGCGATGCCGTTGTTGGTGCCGAACATCGAGCGGAGAGCGGGCGAGGTGTAGCCCAGCTCGAAGACCAGCTGGACCTCCTCTTCCATGTTGAGCCCCAAGCCGCCGTACTGCTCGGGGATGGCGAAGCCGTAGAGCCCCATGTCCTTGGCGCTCTGACGGATGTCGTCGGGGACCTCGTCGTTCTCCTCGATCAGGTTCTCGACGGGGACGACCTTGTTTCGGATGAAATCCCGGGTGACCGACAAAATCTCGGCGAAATCAGCACTGTTCACGCCCGCTCCTCTCGACGACGGCGCAGGTGTCGCCGGCCGCCAATCCTAACGGTGGAGCCTCCGGCTAACCTGAAGGCCGCCGGTCGGGCAATCGTTTGCATGGTCGGTCGACACGCGAGGAGGGGCAAATGGCGGAGTGGAACTTTCCGATCGAAGCCGGGCACATCATGATGTTCGCCCGGGCGGTGGGCGACCCCAACCCCGTGTACTACGACGAGGCGGCGGCCAAGTCGAGCGAAGTGGGCGGCATCATCGCCCCGCCGACGTTCATCCAGGCGAGCGCCCAGTTCAACCCCGACTACTTCTTGCGTCCAAAGATCGGCCAACCGTGGTTCGGCTCGGGCAAGGAGCCGACGAGCGTGCAACGGCCCGATCGGGCACCCTCGGGTGGGACCGGCGGTGGCGGTGGTGGCGTGCGGCCTCCATGCCGAGCAGCACTACGAGTACCACCGGCCGATCCGGCCTGGCGACGTGCTCACCCCGACCAACAAGGAGGGCAAGAGCTGGGAGCGCACCGGGCGTTCCGGCCACCTGCAGTTCAGCGAGACCGTGACCGAGTGGCACGACGCCGAGGGGAACCTCGTCGTCACCGCCCGCGGTGTGGGCGTCCGGACCAGCCGTCCCGCCCCAACCGAGGAGAAGTCCGACTGATGGCACTGTCCGCATCGAAGCTCAAGGTTGGCGACAGCCGTTCCGAGATCGTCGTCGACAACCTCTCCCGGACCCAGATCGTCCAGTACGCGGGCGCCTCGGGTGACTACAACCCGCTGCATACCGACGAGATGTACGTCACTAAGGTGGCCGGGTTCCCGACCGTGTTCGCGCACGGGATGCTCACGATGGGTTTGACGGGGCGACTGCTCACGGACTGGGTCGGCGACGGCCGCCTCCTCTCCTACGGGGTTCGCTTCGAGAAGCAGGTGTGGCCGGGCGACACCCTGACCGCCACCGCCACCGTGGAGTCGATCGACGATGGAGGCAACGGGAAGGTCGCCTCGTTCAGGGTGGTCACCGTGAACGAGGGCGGAGACCGAGTGCTCTCGGGCACCGCCTCTGCACGGTTGGACCCTTAGGGCGAAGGGGGCCCCTCCTGTTGGGTTCCCTGTCATCTGCCGATACCAGTCTCCCCAAAGACGAAAGTCCTCTTCGGAGGTACCATGCATTGACGGGCCGGGGAGATCCGACGCCGTCATACGATCGTCAGAAGGAAAAGGAAGACAGAAGGAAAAGGAATTAGCAGCACCGCTGCCTGGCTCGGTGTGCATCGGCGGGATCTCGGCAGCCCGGGAGGAGACGCCATGGACCGGCTGAACCCGTTGGACGCCCAGTTCGTCAATGCCGAAGACGGAGATCGGAACGCGTCGATGGCTATCGCATCGATCGCGGTGTTCGAGGGTCCGCCACCGTCATACGAGGAGTTCCTCGAAGCCCTGACCGGGCGTCTTCCGCTAGTGCCCCGCTACCGCCACCGGCTTCGCACCGTGCCATTTCGCCTCGGGGCGCCGGTCTGGGTCGAGGATCCCCACTTCGATCTTCGCTACCACGTCAGATACACGGCGTTGCCGCCACCGGGTCGAGACGAGGAGCTCCGCCACCTCATGGCACGGGTGATGGCCCACCGGCTCGACCGCGACTACCCACTATGGGAGTACTGGGTTGTCGAAGGCCTCGAGGATGGTCGGTGGGCGCTGATCTCCAAGCTGCACCATTGCATGGTCGACGGGGTCTCCGGCACCGACCTGTACCGCCTGATCTTCGACCCGACCCCCGAGCCTTCGCCCCCGACCATCGATCATCGGATCGTGTCCGCTGAGCCCTCTTCCCTCCGGCTCGCTGCACAGGCGGCGCTGACCGAAATCTTGCTTCCGGTGCGTGGGGTCCGTGCCTTGGGTGGCGCACTGACCCACCCCGACCGCTTCGTCCGCCAAACGATCGACACGGCGCGAGGCGCAGCAAAGCTCGTCACGTCCCTGTTGCCGGCCACCGGGTCGTCCCTGAGCGGCCCGATCGGGCAGCAACGGCGCTACACGTGGGTCCGGGGGTCCCTCGAAGATGTCAAGACGATCAAACGGGAGCTGGGCGGGACGGTGAACGATGTCGTCCTGGCCGCCATCAGCGGCGGCTTCCGCGCGTTCCTCCTCGCCCGCGGTGAGCGCCCCGAACCGCACATGGTCCCGTCGCTCGTTCCGGTTTCCCTGCGGGCCCCCGGTGAAGAGAACATTTACGAGAATCGGGTGTCGGCGATACTTGCCTACCTCCCCGTCCATCTTGCCGATCCGGTCGAGCGTCTCGCCGCCGTACAGAGCGAATTGTCGACCCTCAAGACCAGCAAGGAATCGACGGTCGCAGAGATGCTGGTTTCCCTCGCTGACCACGCCCCGTTCCCGCTGACCTCTCTCGGAGTCCGGCTCGCTCTGCGCCTTCCCCAACGAGAGATCGTCACGGTCACCACCAATGTGCCCGGCCCCCGCCAGCCCCTCTACGGGCTGGGCCGCCGACTCGTAGAGATCATTCCCTATGTCCCGATCGCCACCACACTGCGAACTGGGATCGCGATCTTCACGTATTGCGACAACATCACATTCGGAATCACCGGCGACTACGAATCGACTCCGGACCTCGACGTGCTGGCCCATGGCATCGAGGACAGCCTTTCCGAGCTCTTGAAGATCGCCGAGCAAAGCTCGCGGCCTACGGCCAAGAAGAAAGCCGGCCGTTGACTCAGCTGCTCGGTTCGACACGCATGGCCGGAGAAGACGCGACATGGCTGCACATGGACCGGCCTCAGAACCTGATGATCGTCAACACGGTCTTGTACCTCGAGGGCCCAGCCGATTGGGGGGCCATTGAGGAGTCGTTCTTCGAGCGAGTCGTGCAGAAGTTCGCGGTGTTCCGGTCACGAGCGGTTGACCCGCCGCTCACCGTGGGGCTCATCGCGCCGAGATGGCAGCAGGTCGAGGTGCGGCGGGCCGACCACATCCAATCGGTGACGCTGCCCAGTCCCGGTGGCGACACCGAACTTCACCGCTACGTCTCCGGCGAGGCTTCCCGACCGCTCGATGGTCAAGTGCCCCTCTGGCAACTGCACCTCATCAATGGCCACGGCGACGGAGGGGTCATCCTGCTGCGCAGCCACCACGCCCTCGGTGACGGGCTGACGTTGCTGCACGCGCTGGACACCTGGGCCGGATCGAGTTCCATAGGGAACGATGCGTCGATCGACCGGCGACCGGGATCGGAGTGGCGCAACCGGCTGGCGAACAGCTTCGGCACAGACGCGCGCACGTTGTCCAAGCTCGTGCTGGGTCTCCCCTCCAAGACCAGCGTGCTCGGGGACGATGTCGGCGGAACGAAGTCGGTGGCCTCGACGGTCCCGGTCCCGCTCGAGAAGGTCAAACGTTTGGCTAGCGAGACGAACGCCACCATCAACGACGTTTGTCTGGCCCTCATCGCCGGCGCGCTTCGAGCTGGTGTCGACGGTGCCGCGGCGGCACGCGTCGAGGCGGTCATTCCCGTCAACATCCGGTCCAGGAACGAACGGATTGAAGACACCCTGGGAAACCGCTTCGGTCTCATCTTCACCACCCTGCCGACCAGTTCCGACGACGTCCGCGAACGAATCAAGAGGGTCAAGGCGAACATGGACGGGATCAAGTCCTCCCGCGAAGCCAGAGTCGTCCTCGACGCTCTGACCATGCTGGGCGCTACGTCCAAGCACGGCGCCCGCGTATGGGTCGACGCATTTTCCCGCCGGGCCAGCCTCGTGATCACCAATATCGCCGGACCCCAGCGGCGACTGCGCCTTGGCGCAACGGAGGTTCGCGACATGGTCTTGTGGGTACCGACCACCGGTCCGATCGGACTTGGCGTGAGCATCTGCAGCTACGCCGGCTCCCTCCGCTTCGGCGTGATCGCCGACACGGCGGTCATGGCCGACACGGCGCGATTCGCGCTGGCACTCGACGAGCAACTCGGGTCGATCACGACCGGCACCAGCTGTTAGCCGGACAACGGTGTCCCGACGTCAAGTCGGCGCGTGCTGCCGGGGCGGCACCGTGCGTCGGGCTTGGTCGCGGACCGCTGCGAGGTCGCTGTTGGCCGGTCGATTGCGGCCCAGCCGGTCGTGACTCGGCACCCAGTCACCTCGCAGCACGGCGCTGGCCAGCGAGGTCTCCCCGGCGAGCACGGTGGCGGCACAGATCTCGGCGAGCTTGTTCACCTTGCCAGCACCACAGCACCCGAGCATCTCGAGGCACTCCCTCTGGGTCGCCAGGCCGGTGCCGCCCCCCCGGGTGGCGACGATCAACGAGGTCAGCGTCATCGACCAGTAGTAGTCGCCGTTGTCGAGAAGTTGCGCGTAGGAGATCCCCGCGTGGGACTCGGCGATGTTCGCCACATCCTGCCCGGTGGCGATGAAGATCGCGGTCAGACCGTTGGCGATCTGAGCCCCGTTGCTCGCTGACGCGACGAGGAATGACCCCGCCATCTGGACCTGGCGGGCCCAGAACAACGTTTCGGTGTCGATGCCCATCAAGCTCTTCAGGAGATCCTTGTTGATGGTCGCTTCCGCCACCACCCGCTTGCCGCGGGTCTCGAGCATGTTCATCCGGGAGTGCTTCTTGTCGGTGTCGATGTTTCCCGAGAGCATGTACCGGGTCTCGCCGGGGTAGTTCTCTCGGATCCACACGCACGCCGCTTCCGTCGCCTTGCCCGTCATGTTCTGCCCTGCGGCATCGCCGGTGGTGTAGTTGAAGCGGAGGTATCTCAGCGGCCCAATTGAGTATTGCCTGATGGTCTGCAGCTTCCCGAAGTGGGTCGTGCTTTCCGCGGACCGCTTGATCTCCTCGAAGCGCTCGTCGACCCATCGACCGAAGTCGCGCCCTTCCCGACTGTCGTTGAAGATGAAAACCGGAGCCCGTTGCATCGAGTCATCGATCACGGTGGTCTTGACGCCACCGCTCCCGGTCAAGAGGCGCATCCCGCGGTTGTAGCTGGCCACCAGCGTCCCCTCGGTGGTGGCCAGCGGGACGTAGAAGTCGCCGGAGGCGTGCTCGCCGTGGATGCGAAGGGGCCCGGCGACCCCGATGGGGACCTGGGCGGCACCGATGAAGTGCTCGATGTTGCCGGGAAGGGTCGCAGGATCGAACGAGTAGCGGCCCACGTGCGAAAGCTGGGCGCCGGTGCGCTCGCGTATGAACCGGCGGCGAGCCGCGGCCTGGTCATGGGTGTAGTCGTTGTCCAGATCACGCGGGACGCGGACTCGGCCGTCGTCGGGGTGGTCGGCGGGCATTCGGGAGCTCATGTCGACACCTGCTTCAGCGACTCTTTGAGTATCTTGCCGGTCGCGCCCTTCGGCAGTTGGTCACGAAATTCGACGGTCCGCGGGTACTTGTAGGCAGCCAGACGAACCTTGACGTAGGCGATGATCTCGTCCTCGGTCGTCGTGGATCCCTCCTTTAGTTCGACATAGGCCTTGATCTCCTCGCCCAACAGGTGGTGTGGCACGCCGACCACGGCCGCCTCGGCGACGCTTGGATGGCTGTACAACACCTCTTCGACCTCGCGGGGGTACACGTTGTAACCGCCCCGGATGATCAGGTCCTTCTTTCGGTCGACAATGAACAAGAACCCGTCGTCGTCCCGCCACCCGAGATCGCCCGTGTGGAACCACCCTCCCCCAAACGCCTCGGCCGTGGCCTCGGGGTTCTTGTAGTAGCCGTTCGGCGTGTTGACACCTCGGACCACCAGTTCCCCGACGTGCTCGGGGCCTCTCGGCAGCGGCTCTCCCTGCTCGCTCCAGATCTCGACCTCCACACCCCAGATCGGCTTGCCCACGCTGTAGATCTTGCGCTCCTCGGCACTCACGTTGAACGACGTGGTGGAGGCGGTCTCGCTCAAGCCGTACCCCTCGAGGATCACAAACCCGAACTTGGCTTCGAACTCGTCTATGACCTCGGCCGGGATCGCCGCCCCGCCTGACACCCCCACCCGCAGCGACGACAGGTCATAGTCGTCCAGATTCGGGTGATTCAGCAGAGCGATGTACATGGTCGGAACGCCCTCGAAGATCGTGACCCGATCGCGTTGGATCACCTCGAGAACCTTGGTGACGTCAAAGCGGGGGACGAGCGACATGGTGGCGCCGAAACGTACGCACACGTTGAGTTCGCTGCTCATTCCAAAGACGTGGAAGAGTGGTAGCACCACCATCACGACGTCGTCGCTCCGGATGCCGAAGAGCCGACCCGGTGTTTCGGCGTTCATGTACAGCTGGAAGTGGCTCAACTCGGCGCCCTTGGGACGGCCCGTCGTCCCCGATGTGTAGACGATGGCTGCGGTGTCGCCGGGCTGGGTCTGCTCGAAGATTGGCTCAGCCGGTTGCTCGCCACCCAGCAGCTCCTCGAAGGGGCGCCCCCACTCGGGGGGCCCGGACGCGCCGACGACCCAGATGCGGTCGAGGCCCGCGTCGGCAGCACCCTTGGCCGCCTCCGCCGAGATGCCGGCCCAGGTGATCAGTGCCCGGGCCTCGGAGTTCGTGAGGTGGTAGGCGACCTCGGGCGCCTTCAGCAGGACATTCAGGGGAACCACCACCGAACCCGCCTTCAGGATCCCGAAATAGGCGACCAGGAATTCTGGAAGGTTGGGTAGCTGCAGCGCCACGGCCTCGGCTGGCCTGACCCCCTCCCGGCGCAGGCCGGCGGCAAAGCGATCCGACCGCTCGTCGAGCTCGGCGTAGCTGAGATCGCCGCCGTCGAACAGGGCGACCGGCTTGGTCGGGTTGTCCCGTGCCGACTCACGCAGCATGACCGCCAGGTTGAGGCTCATAGCGATCCCCCTTCTTCGGTCGCCGTCCAGGGAGACGATGACTCGCTCGGCGTTCGGAGCAGGTTCGCCGCTCCAGCTCCGCAGGGGATTCCACTGTCTTCCAGGCCGTCTGACCTTTCTCGCAACGAGGCTAAAGACTGGGACGCCGTACGACCAGAGGAGAAGGTCACTTCGAGACCGGATCGAGGCCTGCGGGTGGCGGCGTGGCCCGGCCCGACGCTCCCTTGTCGGTCTTGAGACTCGGGTCGAGATGGTTCGCCCACCCGAACGCGGGCTCAACTCGAACGGAGCATCTCCAACGCCACCTGGATCTCGGGCTGGCGCAGGCGCGCCAGCGTCGAAGCCCGCGCCTGGCGCACCACCGCGGCCCGCCGGCTCGGGTCCATTGCGTTGATGCCCATGGCGTGCTGGTCCTCACGGGTGGGCTGGAGGGCCAGGACGACGATGCCCTTTTGACGAAGACGACGAGCCTCGCCCGACAGCTGCAGCCTCGCCGCCCGACGGGTGGCACCGTGGAACTCGTGCCACCCGTCCCCGCCCAGCGGCGCGACGACAACTGCGAGGTCGACGGACGCGCGGGCCAGCTCGGCGAGGTTGGTGAGGGAGTGGACGCCGCCGTCGACATAGCGCTCGCCATCGATGACCACCGGCGCGAACCAACCCGGAATCGCGCACGACGCCGCGACCGCCTGGGCGGGGCGGACGCCAGCAACACGGTGGCGTCCGTTGTCGTTGGCGGCGCTCGGTCCGTCATCGCGTCCGAACACGACCAGGCTCCCGTCGCGCAGGCGGACGGCGGTGACCCAGAGCGGCTTGTCGGGCCAACGGTCCCCGAGGAGCGCCGCCACTCCGTCTGCGATCATGGTGGTCGGCACCGCTCCCTGCGGTACCAGGCCGGCCAGGACCGCCGTTGGACGCACCGCCCAAGGTCGGCGCGCCGCCGCGAGGAGCACCTCTGGGGCCGCCGGTCCGAAGCGCCCGTGACGAGCCGGTCGGGTGGTGGGCGGGGGGAGCTGAGTCGACAGCCTGGCCGACCTGAGCACGGCGGCGCCCTCGGCGCTCAGGGGTGAACCATCGTTTCGGGCCGCCAGGTCAGAAGCGCTCAGGTTGGCTCGCAGCGTCGCCCCCGTCAGCGACCCGGCCGAGGTGCCGAGCACGATGTCGGCCGTCCTCGGGTCCCAGCCCGTCGCTTCTTCCAAGGCCGCCAGCACCCCGGCGTGAAACGCCCCACCGGTCACGCCGCCCGCCCCGAGGACGAGTCCTATCCGTCTCATTTCTCCGTCACCGCCCGCCCCGGCAGTGGCGCAGAGGAATGGGGGATGAAGTGCATGATCGCCTCGTCCTCGTTGATCGCAACCAAATGAAAACCGTCGGCGCCGACTCGGACCGGAGAGTAGCCGCTCGCCTGTGATCCCTTCCGAGGTCACCGTAGGGGCGCCGCTCGTCGAACTGGATCGGGTCCCACCGCCAGAGCCTCGCCTCGAGGATGACGGTGGTCGGCGAGAGGGGGTGCGGATTGGGGACTTTTGCCTCTGTTTGGTCCATACCCAGGGGTCTTGGATGGTTCCTAGAGGGTGGGGACGCCGACATGTTGGCGGTGAGGTGGGTCGATGACGAGTGCCGCGATGCCGAGGTTGGCATCAGAAATGGACGAGGATCGCCACGCTGGCCGGGCCCAAACGGACGACCTCGAGACCCGTCGGTTGGGCGTCGTGACCGGCTGCGTGGCGGCCCCGCGATGACCGGCGAACCTGCGAACGACGGGTCCGACCGAAGCCAGCCCGTACGCGCCCGACGCCAAGTTGAGCCAGGTGCGACCCGCGGCGGTGGCCGGACCGTGCTCACCACCGGAGCGAACTCGGGCGTCGGCCTGGCCACCGTGGTGCACCTCGCCCGCCTCGGGTTCCATTCGGTCGGCTCGGTCCGGTCGCGGGCCAAGGCTGCTCGGGTCAAGGAAGCGGCGCGAGGTGACGGAGTGAGGGTCGACACGGTGATTCTCGACGTCACCGACGCCGAGGCCTGTCAAAGCGTCATCGAACGGCTGCGCCCGTGGGCGCTCGTCAACAACGCCGGCTATTCGGGTGTCGGCGCCATCGAGGATGTCAGCGACGAGGAGGTCCGTCGCCAACTCGAGACGATGGTGGTGGCGCCCATGCGCCTGGCCCGGCTGGCCCTACCGCACATGCGGGCGGCCGGCCAAGGTCGCGTCGTCAACGTCTCATCGATCTATGGGTTGACGACGACGCCATTCTGCGGTTGGTACCAGGCGTCCAAGCATGCCCTCGAAGCGGCCTCCGACGCTCTACGAGTAGAGATCGCCCGCGACGGCATCAAGGTCATCTTGATCGAACCGGGGGGCGTCAAGACCAACATCTGGAAGGAGATGGAAGAAGAGCTGGCCGGTCGGGCCGGATCAAGCTACGAGACCGAGTACCGCCGGGTGCTGGCCGTCGTAGAGCCGTACATGGCCTTCATGGCCAGCCCTGAAGCGGTGGCCAAGGTCATCGGTGAGGCCCTCAGCGTGGGTTCGCCTCGGCCGCGGTACCTCGTCGGCCGCGATGCCCAAGGCATCGCGGCGGTCCAGTCCCTGGTCCCGACCTTTCTCAGAGACCGCATCAGCCGGCTGGTCGCCGGTCTTTGAGTCCAGCGAGACTGCTGGGCACCGGGACAGGGATGCGCCGTGGAACGATTGAATGCGCTCGACGCCGAGTTCCTCCATTTGGAGGACGGGGTCATGCACATGCATATCGCCGGCGCCTGCATCTTCGAGGACCCACCGCCGTCGATTGACGAAATTGGAGCGCTGATCGCCTCGAAGCTGCACCTGATCCCGAGATACCGCCAGCATGTCCGCCCGGTGCCGTTCGAGCTCGGACGGCCGGTGTGGGTGGACGACCCTCATTTCGATCTTCGCTATCACCTGCGGCACACCGCGTTGCCCGCGCCCGGTGACGACGGGGCGTTCAACCGCCTGATGGGACGGCTCATGTCCCAGCCCCTCGACCGTGAGAGGCCGCTCTGGGAGGCCTGGGTCGTCGAGGGCCTCGAAGGCGGGCGGTGGGCGACCGTATTCAAGGTCCATCACTGCATGCTCGATGGCATCGCCGGCGTCGAACTGCTGACGGTCTTGTTGGATCTCGGGCCCGACACCACCGTCGGTGAGCCCGAGCCGTGGAGCCCTCGTGCTGAGCCGCCCGGCCCAGTGAAGGTGCTCGACGCGTGGAGTGGGCTCCTGTCAGACGCCTACTCGACACTCCGAGGACTCCCCGGGGCCGTCGCCGACCCGAAGGCCGCGATCCGGTCCATCCTCGCCAACGCGGCGGGCGCGGCCCGCTTCATATGGAGCCTCGCCCCGACGCAACCGTTGTCGATCGAGGGCTCGATCGGCCCTCACCGATCGTGGGCCCACTCCTCGGCGACCCTCGCCGACGTCAAGACGATCCGGTCTGCGTTCGGCGGAACGGTGAACGACGTCGTGCTCGCGGCGGTCACCAGCGGATACCGGGAGCTGCTGCTCGAGCGCGGCGACGATGCTGACCTTGCCGTCGTCCGCTCGCTCGTACCGGTGTCGACGCGCCACGACGACGGGCACGGGGTGGTGGACAACAGGGTTTCGGCCCTGCTCTACGAGCTCCCGGTCCATCTCTCCGACCCGTTGGAGCGGCTCGAGGCCGTGAAGTACCAGATGTCCGAGTTGAAGACCTCCCACATATCGGAGGCAGCCGAGGTGGTGACCACGATCGGCAACCTCGCCCCTCCGATGTTGGTCGGACCCTTCACCCGCCTGGCCCTCCGCTCCGCGCAGCGATTCGGACAGCAATCACTCAATACCGTCACGACGAACGTGCCCGGGCCCCAGTACCCGCTCTACTGCCTCGGTCACGAGATGCTCGAGTACCGACCATTCGTGCCGATCAGCCACGGGCTGCGGGTCGGGACGGCCATCTTGTCCTACAACGGCACTCTCTTCTTTGGCATCACTGGAGACTTCGAAACAATGCCCGACGTGGGCGTTCTCGCAGCCGCGGTGCCTCGAGACATTGAGGACTTGCGCAAGCGGGCGCTGAAACGGCTAGGAAAAGGGCTTCCGAAACGATCGAGAACGGGCAAGGCATGAACCTATGAGCGCCGTTGCAGTGGAGTTCGACCAATCCTTCGTCTACAACGGCCACCGGCTGGTCTACGACATCTACGGTTCGCCCGATGCCCCGCTCGTCGTGTACATGCACGGCCTGCTGCTCGACGCGGAGCTCAACCGGGGAATCGCCCAGGCACTCGCTGAGCAGGGCTACAAGGTGGTGTTGTTGGACCTGCTCGGGCACGGACGCAGCGACAAACCGACGCACGCGTCGGAGTACCGGATCGACAGCTACGCCGACCAGGTCATCGCGATTGCTCGACCACCTTGGCGTCGAGAAGGCCGTGCTCGGCGGCATCTCGCTCGGCGCCAACGTCAGCCTGTTCGCGGCGACCCGCTACCCGGAGCGGACTCGGGCTCTGGTGCTCGAGATGCCAGTCCTGGAACGGGCCGTTCCGGCATCGGCGGTGGTGTTCGTGCCGATGATTGTCGCGGCCCACTACGGGCGCCGGGTGTTGAACGTCACCTCGGGCCTGGTGCGCCGGCTCCCCCGGACGAGGTACGGGCCGCTCAACAGCGTGATGAACGCGGCCTCGCTCTCCCCCGACGTGATGGCGGCCGTGCTCCATGGCGTGCTGGTCGGGCCGGTGGGTCCGACCCAAGAGCAGCGCCGGGCGATCGAGGCACCGACGCTCGTGCTCGCGCACCGCAAACGACTTCGTCCACCCGTTCGACGACGCGGTCAGCCTGGTGAAGCGCCTGCCCAACGGTGAGCTG
Organism: uncultured Acidimicrobiaceae bacterium; assembly: GCA_963804255.1. Lineage (GTDB taxonomy): Bacteria > Actinomycetota > Acidimicrobiia > Acidimicrobiales > RAAP-2 > Palsa-461. Next base: position 1,308,903 of record CAWDPK010000006.1, read on the forward strand.
GTCCGAGCCCGATCGCCCCTCGAGCTCAGGCGCCGGCCGACGGCGACTCACCGACAGAGATCGTGGAATTCCTCGACCGCCTCAAGCCGGTCCCCCGGTTCCGGCGGGCCCGCCGAAGCGCCTGAGCCTGCCCGAAGAGCAGGTTCGGTCCCCCTCAGATTTCGTAGGTGTGCCCGCGGACCCGGCGGATGGTCAGGGCCGCCACCACCGCGCCGGCGAACATCAGTCCGCTCCGGGCCCCACGCGAGCTGGCCGCGGCGCGGTGGTACCCGCAACCGTTTCCACCCGTCCCCACCAGGACTTCGAGCCCACGTGTGCGGTTGCTTTCGACGAGCTAACTTCGGGGTGTAAGCGGCACCGAGGGGGGCAAATGGAACTCGACTTGGGGGAAGAGCTTCGGTCGTTCCGCGACGAGATCAGGACGTTTCTCGCCGAGCACCGGATCGAGCAACTGGCCGGCGTGGACGCTCAACCCGGGTTCGCCGGACAGGCCGAGGATGACTCGGACAGTCGCGCCGACGCGTGGCGGCAGTGGGAAGCGGCGCTGGCCGAACAACACCTGATCTGCCCCCAGTGGCCCGCCGAGGTCGGCGGGCGGGGACTCACCGGGGTGGAGATGGCCGTCCTCAACGAGGAGTTCGACCGCGAGGGGATGCCCCGGGTGATCCGCGGCATGGGCGAGTCCTTGGTCGGCCCGTCGATCATCGTGCATGGCACCGACGAGCAGCGGGCCTACTTTCTCCCCCGCATCATCGACGGCACGGACCGCTACTGCCAGGGCTTCTCCGAGCCGGACCACGGGTCGGACCTCGCCGGGGTCGAGACCCGAGCGGTCGTCGACGGCGAGGAGGTCGTGGTCACCGGCCAGAAGGTTTGGACTTCGGGGGCGCACCTCGCCAACACGATGTTCACCCTGTGCCGAAGCGATCCCGAAGCACCGAAGCACCGCGGACTCTCGTATGTTCTCGTCCCCATGAAGCGCGACGACGGCTCGAGCAACGGGATCGACCTCCAGCCGCTGCGCCAGATGTCGGGAGCGAGCGGGTTCTGCCAGGAGTTCATCGAGGGCGCGCGGGCGCCCCTCTTCAACGTCATCGGCGGACTCAATAACGGCTGGCGAGTTGCGATGACCACGCTCGGCAACGAGCGCGGCGGCCGTGCCACCACTCAGCACCTCCGTTATGAGCGGGAGTTCTGGGAACTGGTGGAGACGGCCCGCAAGCAGTCGTGCGCCGACGACCGCCTGGTCCGCCAGGACCTCGCCTGGGCGTACTGCCAGGTCGAGCTCATGCGCTACTCGGGCCTGCGTCTCTTGGCAACCCTTGCCGCCAAACGCGAGCCGGGCCCCGAGGCGAGCGTCAACAAGCTCTTCTGGTCGGAGTACCACAAGCGCTTCGGCAACGTGGCCATCAACCTCGTCGGCGCGCAGGGCATGGTCCGCCCCGAGGGCCCCGGCTACCGCACCGACCGCTGGCAGCAGGCGTTCTTGGGCAGCCGGGCCGGGACGATCTTCTCGGGCACGAGCGAGATCCAGCGCAACATCATCGCCGAGCGAGCACTCGGGCTTCCCAAAGAGCCCGTGGCCGGCTGACAATCTCGCCGCCCGGTGGCGGCCAGGGAGCAACGCAAACCAAGCAACGACGAGAGATGAAGGAGCACCCGGGTGCCGGACGAAGAAGCGGTAATTGTTGCGACGGCTCGCAGCGCCATTGGACGAGCCAACAAGGGCTCGCTGGTCGACTACCGGGCCGACGAGCTCATGGCCACGATCCTGAACGCCTTGATGGACAAGGTCCCCGAGGTCGATAAGGCGGATATCTTCGACATCATCTGCGGCAACGTCGCCCAGCAGGGCGAGACAGGGTTCAGCATCGCCCGCACCGCGGGCATCCTGGCCGGCTTCCCTCAGAGCGTCCCGGGACTGACCATCAACCGCTTCTGCTCGTCGAGCCTCCAGGCGATCCGCTCGGCGGGACACGCAATCAAGGCCGGCGAGGGCGACATGTACGTGGCGGCGGGCGTCGAGAAGAGCTCGCGTCCGCCCGCCGTCGAGGGTGAGGCGCCCGCCGCACCGCGTGGTCGGGGCATCGGCCCAGGCGGGCTCAACCCCAAGCTGCTCGGACGCGACTCGGGATTCCCGTTCGTCTACATCCCGATGGGCATGACCGCCGAGAACGTGGCCGAGAAGTTCAAGGTCAGTCGCGAGGACCAGGACGCGTTCGCCAAGCTGAGCCAGGACCGCGCGGTGGCGGCCCAGGCGAACGGCTTCTTCGAGCGAGAGATCACCCCGGTCACCAAGGACGACGGCACGGTCGTGAGCAAGGACGACTGCCCGCGGCCCGGCACCACCCTCGAGCGGCTGGCCGAACTCCAGCCGGCCTTCAAGCCCGAAGGCGGCACGGTGACCGCCGGGAACTCGTGCCCGCTCAACGACGGGGCGGCGGCCGTGCTCGTGATGAGCCGGACCAAGGCCGACCAGCTGGGGCTGAAGCCCCTGGCCCGGATCGTCGCGTCGGCGGTGAGTGGGAACGACCCCGAGATCATGGGCGTGGCTCCGATCGACGCGATCCCAAGGGCCCTGGCCGCCGCCAACATGAAGATCTCCGACGTGGACGTCGTGGAGCTCAACGAGGCCTTCGCCGCCCAGGTGCTGCCGGTCTGCCGGGAGACCGGGGTCGACATCGAGACCCAGCTCAACCCGCACGGCGGGGCGATCGCACTCGGCCACCCCTTCGGCATGACCGGCGCCAGGATCATGACCACCCTCATCAACGACCTCCAGACGCTGGACAAGTCGATCGGTGTCGAGACCATGTGCGCCGCCGGCGGCATGGCGATGGCCATGGTCATCGAGCGCCTGAACTGAACGGGCCGAGGTGACCGAGATGGGCGAGTCGAACCTTCGGCTCGAGCGCGACGGCCACGTCGCCGTCGCGACCTTGGACCGGCCCGACAAGCTCAACGCGCTCAGCCGCCAGCTGTCGGGTGAGCTCCTCGACCTGTGCGAACAGGTGAACGGCGACGACGACGTCTGGGCGTTCGTCATCACCGGCGCCGGCCGCGGCTTCTGCTCGGGTGCCGACCTGACCGGCCCGCGACCGGGCGACCGGTCCGAGCCGAGCCACTCCGAACGGGTCGACGAGATCGGTTGGGTCGGGCGTCAGGCCTTGGGGGTGTCCGGCATCACCAAGCCGACCATCGCCGCCGTGAACGGCGTCGCCGCCGGGGCCGGCATGAGCCTCGCTCTGGCGTGCGACCTGCGGACCGGCGACACCCGGACCAGGTTCCGCACCGTGTTCGCGGAGCGCTCACTCAGCCCGGACTCGGGCATGAGCTATTTCCTTCCGCGGATCGTCGGTTACTCGCGGGCCGCCGACCTCATCTTCACCAGCCGCGACGTCGGTGCCGAGGAGGCCTACCGGCTGGGGCTGCTCGACCGGCTGGTCGAGGGTGAGGGGGCACTGGACGAGGCGGTCCGGCTGGCCACCACCGTCGCGTCGTTGCCCCCGCTGGCGATCCGTTCGGGGAAGCGGGTGCTCCAGCACAACATGACGGTCGGGTTGGAAGAGGCCCTCCGTTACGAGATGGCCGGGCTCGGCCACGCCCGCGCGAGGCTCCCAACGACGTGTCCGAGGCAGCGCTGAGCTTCCGCGAGCGTCGGCCACCGACCTTCACGGGGACATGACCACAGAACCGAAGACGACATCGTCCGCCCCGACAGTGGTCGGACCCATCACCGGGGGCCGGCGCGGCTGGCCCTTCGCAGCGTCGATCGACGACGTGGGGGCGCTCGGCTACGTCGAGGAGGAGTTCTTCCTCGAGGGCGACGCGACCAGCTATCGCCCGACCGGAGAGTTCGGCTACGACGGTCGTTGGTCGGCCGAGCCGGCCGGGATCGGCGCCGTTCCGAACCAGGATCCTCATCCAACGCCCGGCCGACCCGGCCCGGTTCAACGGCACCGTCATCGTCGGGTGGAACAACGTGACCGCCGGCTACGAGCTGCTGGCCGAGCTCCCGATCATCTTCGAGGAGGGCTTCGCCTACGCCTGCGCGTCGGCCCAGGAGGTGGGCGTGAACGGGGTCGCGGCGTTGCCCCAGGGGCTCAGGACCTGGGACCCCGAACGCTACGGCAGCCTCGAACACCCGGGCGACCGCTACTCATACGGGATCTTCACCCAGGCCGCGGTCGCGTTCGGGCCCGATCGGACCATCGAGCCGATCGACCCGATGGGCGGCCTGAGCGTCGAACGGGTCGTCGCCCTGGGCGCGTCGCAGTCGGCGTCCCGGTTGGCCACCTACATCAACGCGGTGCAACCGGTCACCGGGGCCTTCGACGGCTTCTTGGTGCTCATCCACTTCGGGAGCGGCGCGTCGATCGACGACGACGTGGTCTTCGACGCCACATCGGCCCGCCCTGCGCCGATCTTCCGCACCCGCACCAGGCTTCGCGACGACCTCGAAGTGCCGATCATGCTGGTCAACTCGGAGACCGAGGCCCCGGCCTACTTCGCGGCCCGCCAGGCCGACACCGATCGGTTCCGTTTCTGGGAGGTGGCGGGCGCCGCGCACGTGTCGGCCCCCCAGCTCGGGCGCAGGACGGCCAAGGCCGAGCGCGACGGCCTGATCGGTCGGGCCAACCCCAATCCCCCGTCGCACATCTCCTACGTGCCGGCGGCGAGCGCCGCGCTCGGCCATCTACAGCGCTGGATGACCGGCGGTCCCCCGCCGCCCGCCCAACCGCTCATCGAAATGTCCGGCGACCCGACCGAGATCCGACGAGACGAGCACGCCAACGCGCTCGGCGGCGTGCGGATGCCCGGCGTGGCGGTTCCGATCGCCCACAACACCGGGATCAGCCCGGTGGAGGGTCTCGGCGGTCTGGGGGGTGGCCACGAGCCGTTCGCGAAGCGAGAACCTGATCGCCCTGTATGGCGACCACGACCACTACGTGGCCCGGTTCTCAGAGGCGACCGCCGCCGCGGTGACCGCGGGCGTGCTCCGGGCGAGCGAGGCCGACCAGCTGGTCAAAGAGGCCCGGGACTCCGAGCCGTTCTGAGTCGCGCCCTTCTGAGCTGGCCGTTCTGAGCCGCCGGGGCGGGCTCAGGCCGAGTCGGCCTTCTTGCCCACCTCGTCGAGGATCTGCTTGGCGTAGGTGACCTTGCCGGTCAGCGTGGCCGGGTCGCCGGTGGCCAGCACGTAGACGGCCTCGGCCATGACCTCGACCGGCTCGTGGCGCTCGGGCGGGGTGAACTGGTCGAGGCGGTGATGGAGGACCCCCGGGGTGAGCACGAGGCCCGACGGCGACACCACGTTGACCGCGATCCCGTCCTCGTAGACCTCCGCAGCGAGACCGGTCGTGAAACGCTCCAGGGCGGCCTTGCACATGCCGTAGACGGTGCCGCCCCCGCCGCGGCCTCGTCGCGTAGGGCGGGCCCTGGGGATGCCGGCCGGCACCCGAAGAGATGTTGACGATCCAGCCGCTCTTGCGCTCCACCATCCCCCTCAGCACCAGCTGGGCCAGCTCGAAGGGTGCCCGCACCTGCACCTCGAACATCAGGCGGAAGTGCTTCTCGTCGAACTCGATCACCGGCTCGAAGTAGGTGATGGCGGCGTTGTTGACCAGGATGTCGATCGGGCCGAGCTCGTCGGTGGCCGTGTCGATGATCCGCTTCCGGTCGGCCTGGACGGACAGGTCGGCGACGATCGGAATGGCCTTGCCACCGTTCTCGGTGATGGCCCCGACCACCGTGGCCACGCTGCCCTGCGAACGGGTGGTCACCCTCCTGGCCGGTCCGCGCGGTCACTGCGACGGCGGCACCGGCCCCGGCAAGTCGCTCGGCGATGGCCGCGCCGATGCCTCGGCTGGCCCCGGTGACGACGGCGACCTTTCCCGACAGCTCCCCCACGGCATGCCTCCCTGCTCGGTCCCATGGTCGGCGGGGCCCAACGGCCACGCCCGGTCCATCGTCCCTCACCGGGCTCCGCAGCGCTCTTGGTCCCGCAGGCGGGTCGGTAACCTCTGGCGATGGCACTCGAGCTGACGGTGGTCGACGCATTCACGGAGCGGCCGTTCACCGGGAACCCCGCCGCGGTGGCGCTCATGGACGAGTTCCCCCCCGAAGACCGGATGCAGGCCATCGCCGCCGAGATGCACCTCCCCGAGACCGCCTTCGTCGTCGAGCGGGGCGAGGGCCTCTACGACCTGCGCTGGTTCAGCCCCGCCGTCGAGGTCGCCCTGTGCGGGCACGCGACCCTCGCCACGACCCACGTGCTCGGACGCCCAGCCCGGTTTCAGACCAAAAGCGGGGAGCTCGTGTGCTCGGTCACCCAAGACGGCCTGATCGAGATGGACTTTCCGGCCGACCCGCCCCGAGGAGGCCCCGCTGCCGGCAGGGACGGGGCTCGAGGGCGTGCAGTGGTACGGGCGGGGCCGTTTCGACGCCCTGGCCGCAATCTAGGCAGTGCCGCCCAGCTGCGATCGATGGTGCCCGACCTGCCGGCCATCGAACGCCTGGGCGGCCGGGCCCTGATCGTCACGGCCGCCGGCGACCGTGACGGCATCGACTGCGTGAGTCGGGTCTTCGGCCCGGCCACCGGCATCCCCGAGGACCCGGTCACCGGCTCCGCGCACTGCACGCTCGCCGCGTTCTGGGGCGAACGGCTCGGACGCGACACCTTGACCGGTGAGCAGGCGTCGCCGCGGGGCGGGATCGTCAGCATGCGCCGCGCCGACGATCGGGTCGTCCTGGGCGGCCACGCGGTGACGGTCTCGCGGGTGTCGCTGCTCGTCTGAAGCACCACCAGGGCTCTTGGGTCCCCGGAGATCGAACCGTTCGAACTTAGTCTTGTCCCGATGACGACGGTCGCCGCCCCGCCCCTGGTCCGGCGTGCCGAACCACTGGGGACCTCCCTGATCGAGCGCGGCCTGCTCACCCACGCCGAGCTCGAATGGGCCTTCGGCGTCCAGCGCGGCACCGGATCGCGTCTCGGCAGCATCCTCATCGCGGCCGGCCTGGTGCGTCGCCTCGACGTCTACCGGGTCCTCTCGGAGTCCTGGAACTGCCCCTTCGTCGACCTGACCGTCACCGCCATCGATCGGACGCTGCTCACCCGCCTCGACCCGCACCGCCTGGCCGCGGAGCTGTGGATCCCGGTGCACCGCCTGGCCGACGGATCGGTCCTGATCGCGACGGCCGAACGACCCGAACGGGGCCGAGCCCAGTACATCGCCGCCTCACTCGGCCTCCCGGTCCGCCTGGTCGCCACCACCGACTGGGACATCCGCCGCGCCATCGGCCAGTGCTTCGCCGAGGTGATCCTCGACGAGGCGACCCTCGGGCTGTGGCGCCGCGACGAAGACCACTCGGCCCGCACGGGTGCTGAGCACCGTGCAGGCCGTCGTTGCGATCGCGGTGCTCGTGCTCACCGCCGAGGCGTTCCTGCTCGCCCCGATCGGCTCGACCGTGATCCTCTCGGCGGTGATCGGCGTGGGCTTCTTGGTCTCGGTGTCTTCAAGTTCGTCGTCTGCATGGTCGGGTCGCGCTACGAGTACGCCGAATCGGTGCCCAAACAGGACATCGAGGCACTGACCGACGCCGAGCTGCCCGCTGTACACGATCCTCGTCCCCGCCTACCACGAGGCCAACGTCGTCGGCGCCCTGATGCAGAACCTGTCGCGGCTCGACTACCCGCCCGACAAGCTCGAGATCCTGCTCCTGCTCGAACAGGACGACGAAGAGACCCGCCAGGCCGCCATCGCGGCCCGGCCGCCCGAGACGGTCACCATCGTGACGGTCCCGCCGGGCCAGCCGCAGACCAAGCCGAAGGCGTGCAACGTCGGCCTGTTCCTCGCCCGGGGGGAGTTCCTCGTCATCTACGACGCCGAGGATCGGCCCGAGCCCGACCAGCTGAAGGCGGCCCTGGTGGCGTTCGACCGAGCCGACGAGCGCCAGGTGTGCGTGCAGGCCGCGCTCAACTACTTCAACGCCGGCGAGAACGCGCTGACCAAGATGTTCACGCTCGAGTACTCGTTCTGGTTCGACTACATGCTGCCCGGGCCTCGAGGCGATGCGCCTCCCGATCCCGCTCGGCGGGACGTCCAACCACTTCCGCACCGACGCGCTGCGACGCCTCGGGCGGCTGGGACCCGTTCAACGTGACCGAGGACGCCGACCTCGGCATCCGCTCGGCGGCGCTCGGCGAGACGGTCGGCGTCATCTCCTCGACCACCTTCGAGGAGGCCAACAGCGCCTACGGCAACTTCGTCCGGCAGCGGTCCCGCTGGATCAAGGGCTACCTGCAGACCACGCTCGTCCACCTGCGCCACCCGGTCGAGCTGGTCCGGACGACGGGCTGGACCAAGGCGCTCGGCTTCGCGCTCCTGGTCGGCGGCACGCCGCTCTCGTTCCTGTTCGTGCCGCCCCTCTACGTGCTCTTCGCCGTCACGATGATCATCGGGCCCAAGTCGGTCGCCCGGTTCTTCCCCGGCTGGGTCCTCTGGGTGAGCGTCGCCTGCCTCATCGTCGGCAACGCCATGATGATCTACGTCTCGATGATGGGGGTGTTCAAGCGACGCCGCTACCGCCTCGTGCTGTGGGCGCTCGCCAACCCCCTCTACTGGCTGCTGCACTCGCGTCGCCGCCTACAAGGCGCTCTGGCAGCTCGATCGTCAAGCCGCACTACTGGGAGAAGACGGAGCATGGCCTCACCGGCGACATCGCTGCACGCCCCGACCTTCCTTAGGTGGCGTCAAGAGCGCTGGCCGCGGACGAACTGGGCCCGCTGGTTGGCTCCGGTTGGCCGTCGCCGTCCCCTTCGTCGCGCTGGCCGACCTCGCCAACACGACCACCGGCCCGTCGGTCGCCAACGACGTCGCTGCACCGACCAGGCGACCTCACTGGACTGGGCATCGGGTCAGCTCGGATGGGTCGCCCACGCCTACCCGCCGGTCACCCTCGCGGTGGCCCGCGCTGTTCCCGGGCGGGGCGCAGGGGCTCGCGATCGCCGGCGGCGCTGTGCACCGGGATCCTCATCCAGCTCACGATCGAACGGCTCATGCTCCGCGTCCGTGCTCGGTGCTCGCGGCGGTGCTGCTCACGGCCGGGGTCGCGCTCACGCCCGGCGTTCTGGTTCGTGGCCACCCAGGACTTCGTCGGCGTTCCTCACCCTCATGCTTCCTGTCGGTGGCCCTCACCGGGCTGCTCGACTTCACCTACAACCGCTCGACCGAGAGCGGCTTCATCGCCGGCATCGGCGTTCGGGCTCGCGACGATGTGCGACCTGGCCGCCGCTCCCGTTCGCCGTCGCCGGCGGCGCTGGCCACGCTCTTCGTGGCGCCCCAGACCAAGGCGGTCCGCGAGATCGCACGGCGCCGGGCCGCCGCGACCGTCGTCCTGTTCCCGTCCGCCGCCGCCCTGGCCGGCTGGGCGTTCCTGCAGTGGCGTTTCAGCGGCAGCTGGACAGACAGCTTCTCGGCCACCGACCCGGGTCTGTTGCGCTTCCCCGGTGGCCTATGGGTGTCGCTCGCCCGCGCCGCGAGCTCGGTCGGCCACGACCTCGTGTTCGCACCGGTCCTGGTGGTCGCGGCGGTGGCGCTGTTCTCCCGGCGCCCATCCTCGGCCATGGCATGTCTCGCGTTCGTTGGTTGCGCCATCGTGGACCTGTGGGTGGGCGCGCCGCTGTCGGGCCCGACGATGGTCGTCCTCTTGGGGGTGATCGCGCTGGTCCTCTTACCCGAACGGCTCACGACCTCCGAGCAGCTGGCGCTGTGGCCGTGCGTGGCGCTGCAGGTCGCGGCGGCCTATGGGGCACTCCACTTCGGCCTGGCACCGGTGGCCGACTGGACGCACCGGCTCTTTTCCTTCGGCCAGTTGACGCACTAGATACGATCCGCGCCGTGGAGGTCACCTGCACCTGCTGTGAAGAGCAGGTCACCGACTTCGTCCGGCTCCTCTCCCATCGCGACATGGTCATCTGCTACCGCTGCCTCGACTGGATCGGACACAAGCGGCGCCAGCAGATTGCCGGTCACTCGGGCGGCTGGCACGTCGTCGGCTTTGAGCCGATCTTCACGGTGTCCGACCTGGATCGGGCCGTGGACCACTATCAGAAGCTCGGTTTTGAGACCTCCTACCACGACGAGACGTACGCCTTTGCCGATCGGGACGGGACCTCACGATCCCCCTGAGCCATGAAGAGGGAGAGCGGCGGGTTCCCGGCTCGCTCTACATGCACGTCGATGACGCCGACCAGGTCACATCCAAATGGCGTTTGGCCGGGCTGGAAGTGACCGAACCGCAGGATTACGGCTACGGCAAGCGAGAAGGCGCGCACACCGACCCCGACGGGAACCTGATCCGCTTCGGGTCTCCCCTCCGGCCGCCTAATGCAAGCTGACCCACCACCATGACCACGGGGCTTGGTTAGGGGCGGGCACCGTGGATCTGGTCGAGTCGTTCTTCTCGGTCGCCGATCGGACTCACCCCTTGGCCAGGTCCGAACGGGCCGGCCCGGCCCCTGGCGGGCGCTGTCGCGGGCCGGGACCGCGCGGCCCGGCCGCTCAGGCGTTTTTCGGCAGCTCCGAGAAGCGGGCGGTGCGGTCGTTGTTGGGCTCCTTTGGTAGCCCGAGCACCCGCTCGCCGATGATGTTGCGCTGGATCTGGTCGGTGCCGCCGTAGATGGGTGGGGCTTGCGCGTGCAGGGCCAACCCCGAGATGGCCGAGACGAGCTCACTGTTGGGAAGGTCCTCGAGCGGCTTGCGCTCGTCGGGGGTGTACGCGTGCAGCGTGCCCTGCCGCGCCCGCGATCGACATGCCGAGATCGCGGGAGAGGCGCATGATGTCGCTCATCGTCAGCTTGGCGATGTTCGGCAAACCCGGGATGTCGCGGCCGACCGCTCGGGCAGCCTTCATGCGTTCGGTGTTGAACCGGGCCACCTCACCCAGGGTGTGCAGCTTGGCCAGGCCCTGACGAATGACCGGGTCCTTGTCCTTGCCGGTCTTGCGGGCCAGCGCGATCAGGGCGGCCGGGCCTGACGGGGCAAGCATCTCCGTGGCACCGCCCTCGGCGGGGCGCGGGCCTACGAAATCGCCGGCGCGGCGTGCGAGGTGGCCGGCGACCGTGCCCGGCATCGCGGAAAACCCGACCCCGCCCCCGCCCGCGCCGAGCCCGGACCGTTCGAAGGCCAGCGTCGTGTTGGCGACCGCCCAGCCGTTGTTCACGTCGCCGATGACGGCCGAAGCGGGCACGTGAGCGTCGGTGATGAACACCTCGTTGAACAGCGAGTTGCCGCTCATCTCGCGCAGCGGCCGGACGTCCACGCCCGGCTGGTGCATGTCGAGCACCATCCAGCTGATCCCCTGGTGCTTGGGCACCTCGGGGTCGGTCCGGGCGAGCAACATGCCGAGGTCGGCGAACTGCCCGAGCGATGTCCAGACCTTCTGGCCGTTGATGACCCACTCATCGCCGTCCTTCATGGCTCGGGTGGTGAGGCCGGCCAGGTCCGAGCCTGCGCCCGGCTCGCTGAAGAGCTGGCACCAGCCCTGCTTCCCGGTCACGATGTCGCGGACGTAGCGGTCGATCTGCTCCTGGGTGCCGTGGGTGGCGATGGTCGGGGCGGCCAGGAGGAGACCCAAGCCACCAGGGGGGCCGAGGGCCCCGAACGAGGCGATCTCGTGCGACACCCGCATTGCGTCGGTCCGCGACAGTGCCCGGCCATAGGCGTTGGCGGGTAGCGAGGGGGCGGCCCAGCCGGCTAGCCCCAGCCGGTCCCACCACTCGGCCACCGTGACGTCGGGGTCCCAGTTCTCCTTGAGCCAGGATCGGATCTCCTCGACGATGCTCTCGGTGCTCTCGACCTGCTGGGGCTCTTCGACCTTGGTCATGCTTGTGCCCTTTCGGACGTCGGTGGATCGGCTGGGATCGGTCCCAAGCGCGGCCCACGCCGCACTTCACCGGCGCATCCAGCCTACCCAAACCCGGGTCGGCCAATGCCGCCCGGGGGGCCACAATTCCAGGATCTAGCGCCCGGTCACTCACCAGAATGCCTGTTCAGGGGCAGGGCCCGACGGGCGAGTGGGCTCGGGGGTCTCCTCGTGCCGTCGGTGATCCGTCCTGGCCTCCCGGTGCCATCTCGGCAACGATGTCGCCATGATCCTCGAACACGCTGTGCTAGACGTGCGCGAAGGCAGCAGCGGCGAATTTGAGGCCACCTTCGACATGGCCAAGTCGATCATCGCCGGCTCGCCGGGGTTCCGTTCGCTGAGGCTCGAGCGCTGCCTCGAGCAGCCGGGCCGCTACGTCCTTCTGGTCGAGTGGGACTCTGTCGAGGCTCACGAGGTGGGGTTCCGCCAATCACCCGCCTACGAGGAGTGGCGGGACCTCCTGCACCACTTCTACCCATCGCGCCCGACCGTCCAGCACTACAAGACCGTGCTCGAGGCCTGAAGAACCGGTCGCTCCGCCCTTGCACTCGGTCAGCTGGGCACTCCGGCCGCCTCACGCCCGTGCGGGCGATCTCTGCGAGGTGGTCCGAGGCGAGAGGACCAATGCTCTTCGCGAGCTCGATCGCCAACCCGAGGTGGGGTCAAAACGGATCCGGGGTCGACGAGCAACGATCAGCACGCAATGAGTGGCGCTCCGGGATCGGGGTGGACGGTTCGAACAACCCCGCTGCGGCGCCAGGCGACCCAGCCACGCCCGACCAGGTAAGAAAAGGCGCTCAGCGTTCCGACAAAGAACCCGATCGGCCAATCGGTCACGAAGGAAACCGCGATGGACGCCCATACGGTGGCCAGCGCAATCCCGACCGAGAGGACGATGGCAACCGGAGGCTTGTTCGTGAACGAGCGGGCCGCGGCCGGTGGGCCGATCATCAGGCTGAAGATGAGCAGGGCGCCGACGACCGGCACCGTCATGGTGGTCGCCAAGGCGACCACCACCAGGAACGCCACCTCCATTCGTTGGCCGCGGACCCCCTTGGCCTCTCCGATGTCGGGCACCACCGAGGAGAGGATGAGGGGGCGGTAGAGCACGGCCATCGCGGCGAGACACGCGACGCCGAGCCCGGCGACGGGGAGGATCTCGTTCGACGCGATCCCGAGCACCTCACCAAAGAGGAGCGAGAAGATCTCCGGCTCGTACTGGGTCGTCTGGCTCAGGAACAAAGCGCCGAGCGCGAGCATCACGACGAGGGCCAGGGCGGTCACCACGTCGTGCCGGCCACGTCTGCCCAAAGCGCCGATCCCAAGCGCGGCGAGAACGGAGAACAGCCCCAGACCGAGCAGGGTGTTGACGCCGATCAGACTTGCACCGGCCGCGCCGGCGAACGCACCGTTCGGAATGGCATGGGCGGGGAACGCCGAGCCCCGCAGCACGACGAAGAACCCGACCACACCCGCGATCACAGCGACGATGGTCGCCACAACCCAGGCGTTGGTCATGAAGCTCGAGAACACTTCCCCCCTTTCGTCGGTGGAAGGCCCGGTCGGGGCTGGGTGGCGCTCATCGGTCGCCGTCGAGGACCGCAAGGTCGATGTCACGCCGTCGCGTGGCAGCCGTCTGCATGAAGGGCAGTTCGGTGGCGAGATACGCGAAGAAGATGATGACGACGATGAAGAAGCTGACCGGCCACGCTGCGTGTCTCGAATTCCAGTCGTAGCTGTCGTAGGCGAGCAGCACACCGAGCACGACCGAGCCCACCCCGGTCAGGCAGGCCGCGACGATCGCCCGGCCGATCCGCTTCGTGAAACGCAGGGCGATGGCGGCTGGGCCAATCAACAGTGCGGTGGAGAGGATCGCTCCGATGGCCAACGACGACAGACCGACCGCGAGGGCGAGGGCGAGCATGTAGAGCAGACCCACGACGCGGACGGGAACGCCCCGGGCGGCCGCCATGTCGGTGCTGACCGAGCTCAGTAGCAATGGGCGCTGCACGGCGGCCATGATCCCCAGGCAGATCACGCTGAAGACGGCGACGATCGCCACGGTGGAACTATCGATTTCGAAAATCGACCCGAACAGGATCTGCTGGCTGGCGCCCGTGGTCGACGACCGGGTCGCGCCGAGGTAGAGGAACAGCGCGGCCAGCCCGATCGCCGCCCCCAGCACGATGCCGGTCGCCAGGTCCCGGCCCCGGGCGCGGCGCACGCCCATCATCTCCATGGCGCCCGCCCCGAACACCCCGCCGATCACGAACCCGAACAACGGGTTGACGTTGAACAGAAACGCCCCTGAGCCTCCGGCGGTCGAGACGTCGGCGAGCGAGTGGCCGGCGAAGGATTGCCCACGCATCACGGTGAACACCCCAACCACGGCGGAGACCACCGCGACGACGCTCCCGACAAACAGTGCGACGTGCACGGGGTGGCTCGAGAAGAAGCCGCTCTCGAAGACCCAGTGCATGCTCAGATGGCCCTCAGCGTCGCATCCGGCGGAAGGACCGGGTCTTCGGTCGGCCCGGCGACCACCAGGATTCGACCATGGAGCGTGTGAACGTGGACCTCGTAGCCGTACAGGGCGCTCAAGACCTCGTCGCGCACCACCTCATCGGTCGTCCCGCTGGCCGCCCGGCCGCCGGCGAGATAGACGATGCGGTCGATCACGGGCAAAAGCGGGTTCATCTCATGGGCCGAGAGCAGCACGGCGATCTGCTGCTCGTCGGCGATCCGGTCCAGCAGGCTGACGACCTCCTGGCCGCTCTTCAGGTCCAGGTTGGCCAGGGGTTCGTCCAGCAACAGCAGTTGGGGGCGACCGATCAGGGCGTGGGCGATCAGGACCCGCTGCTGCTCACCCCCCGACAAGGTGCCCACCCGAGAATCGGCAAAGCGCTCGGCGTCGACGGCGTGCAGCATCGCATGGACCGCGTCGCGACGTTGCTTGGACGGGACAGGGAAACCAAAGCGGTGCCCGTCAATCCCAAGGGCCACGAGGTCACGGGCTCGCAGCGGCATGTCCGGGTCGAGCAGGATCTTCTGGGGGACGTAGCCGATCGACCTGTTCCGGCCACTGCGAGGCTCACCGAGCACGAGCACCCGGCCGGCGCTCGTGCGCTGCAGTCCGAGGATCACCCGCAACAAGGTCGTCTTGCCGGAGCCGTTCGAGCCGATCAGCCCGGTGAACTCCCCGGCCCGCAGGCCAAAGCTGACGTTCTCGAGGATCTGACGCCCCGACAGCGACACGCTGATCCCTTCCACGCTCAGCAACTCGCGCGATACGGCATCCGAGTGGATCGGCGGCATCACAGATGCTGGGTCGAGACGCCGTGTTCCACGGCCTTTTCGATGGCCGTCACCTCGGCGAGCATCCACGACTGGTAGTCGTAGCCGGGAGTCGGCATCGTCTCATAGACACCGACGACCGGCACCCCGGCCTTCAGGGCATCGAGGCGGATCGAGGTCGTGAGCGCGTCGATCACCTGCTGGTTGTAGACGAACACCTTCACCGTGTGGTTGGCGAGGAAGCCACTCTCGAGCGTCACATCCTGCGGAGAAGGATCCACCCCGTTCATGATGTCGGCCTGGAACTGGAACGGCGTCAGGTTCTTGATGCCCATCGCGCTGAGCAGGTAGTCGGCCACCGGCTCGGTCGTCGCCACCGCCACCCCCTTGTGCAGGGCCTTGAAGGCCGCGATGGCACCGAACCAGGGCGCCAGCGACGCCTCGAACCTCTTCAGGTTGGCCTGGAAGTACGCGGCGTGAGCCGGCTGGAGGTCCGACAGCTCATCGGCCATCGCCTTGGCCGCGGCGGGCATCGTCTTCGGGTTGTACCAAAGGTGCGGATTCGGTGTGGAGTCGGGCAGGCCAAGCAGGCTCTGCACGACGATCACCTTGCGCGCCGAGCTCGGCGAAGCCGACTCGATCTTGTTCATGAACGTGTCGTACCCCACCCCGTTTTGCACGATGAGCTGAGCCGCGCTCACCTCCTCGGCCACGCTCGGGCTCGACTCAAAGGTGTGCGGATCGGTGTTGGGGTTGTTCAGGATCGACGACACGTGCACGTATCGGCCGCCGATTTGGCCTAGCACGTTGGCGTACTCGTTCTCGGCCCCGACGGCGTTGATCACGCCGGCCTTCCCGGAGCTCGAAGACGCTTGTGCGCCCGTTGCCCAACCCCCAATGGCGACCGTCAATACGATGGTCGCGGTGATCATCAGGCTGATCCTCGGCCTCGTCCAGGCTTGGGTCGGTGATCGGTTCGACACCCCAGCGAGTATAGACTTAGACTGAGTCTCATTACTAGAAGGTATGCGTCGCATCTTGGTGTGCTTATGTGGATCCGGTGCGCCCCCGGCGTCGATCAGCTCCCCGGTGGTCGGCGAGCCGGTGAAGCCACCGTCTGCTCCGGTCGTCCTCGCCTCCTGCTCGGGCCGAACAGACAACGCGCCGCGCTCGCGTGGGCGGATCGCCTGGCCATGACCGGCGCCGGGACGAGGACAAGGGAGGCCGACGCGGGCGCCACGCGGGGGCCCGATAGATGACCGACGAGCTCCACACCGAGGTCATGGAGCGGCTGCGCCGTGTCGACCAGCGCTACACGGGCGGGCGGCGGGCCATCGTTGGGGCGCTCGCGGCCGCCGGCCGCCCCGTCAGCATCGACGACATCGCCAAGCTGCTCCCGGATCTCCCGCGGAGCTCTGCCTACCGGCACCTCCTCGACCTCCAGACCGCCGGGATAGTCCGGCGCGTCGCTGCCAACGACGAGTTCGCCCGATTCGAGCTCGCCGAAGACCTGACGGAGCACCACCACCATTTCTTGTGCACCCGCTGCGGACAGGTGAGCGACATCACCCCCTCGGCAGCGCTCGAACACACCATCACCCAGCAGCTCGACGGCCTGGCCGACGCCCAAGGCTTTCAGCCTCACAGCCACCGCCTCGATGTGCTTGGCCTCTGTGCCTCCTGCCGTTGATGCGCGGGTGCCGAACGGCGACGTACCGATCGGAGGGCGTGGGCGGTCGCGAGGCGCCGCTAGCCTGAGCAGCGTCTCGCTGCCGATCGATCGGGAGGGCCACATGGGTGACCGAATTCGCTCCCTGTTCTCGTTCCCCAACCCGGTCAACGAGATCGCCGCCCGCACCGTCGCCACGGGCGTGGTCGTGATGACGACTCTGGCGCTGGTGCTCGGAATCCCCTGGTTCCTCATCCCCCTCGTCTACGGCTTCTGGGCCCGCGTGCTCACCGGGCCCTCACTGAGCCCGCTGGGCCAGTTCGCCACCCGGGTCGCCGCCCCGAACCTGCCCTTCGCGCCCAGGCTGACCCCGGGGCCCCCGAAGCGTTTCGCCCAGGCCATGGGCGCCTTCTTGAGCACCGCGGCGCTGGTCGTCTGGGTCAGCGCCGGGTGGGGCGTGGCCCGCTGGGTGCTGGTCCCGCTCGACGGCGCGGCGTTCCTCGAGGCCGCGTTCGGGCTCTGCCTCGGTTGCCGGATCTTCGCCGTGCTGATGCGGGTCGGGCTGATCCCCGAGCGGATCTGCCTCGAGTGCGCCGACCTCACCCGGCGGGATCCAACGCTGGCCCGGCGCACCGCCGGCTGAGCCTCCGCGAACCTGCTCGTCCGACCCGGGCGTTCCATGGCGTGGGGCACGTGGTTGGTGGTCGTCGCCTCGCGGTCCCGAGCGCAACGGTGATCGTCGGCGCGCCCACCGGCCACGGCCAGGTGCCCGAACCGGCTCAGCGGATGGCCACGATGACGTCGGCCAACGGCGACCCCGCGGCCAGGCGGGTCCGGGTGGCCCGCCAGCCGGTCCGCGCCAGGATCTCGGCGAAGTAGGTCTCGTCGAAGCCGAGCTCGAGCCACCCGTGGGTGCGGGTCGACCAGAGCGAGTACCCGTCGAGCCGCAGGCCCCACGGGTAGCCCATCGGGGCGATCGGCTCGCCGGCCCACAGGACCTTGCCGCCCGGCCGCACGATCGCGGACAGGCGGCCGCAGCATCTCGACGTGGTCCGAGCAGTGGTGGAACGACTCGTAGAAGATCGGCGGCGTCGAACGGGACCTCGGTCGTGAACTCGAGCATGCCGCCGCGCACCACCACCAAGCGATCCGGCCGGCGGTTGCGGCGTTCGGTGAGCGCGCAGAAGCGCTCCTCGACCTCGACCGCGGTGACCTCGAAGCCCATCGTCGCGAGGTCGACGCGTGAGGTTGCCCCACCCCGACCCGAACTCGACGATGCGGGCGGGCGGGGACAGACCGAGCGTCGAGACGATGAACCCGCGGGCGACCAGCTCCTCTCCCACCACCGTGGTCGACCCGGTCGAGTACGGATAAGGGACCGCGACCGCCTCCTCGAGATCGAACGGGCTGGCCTCGTTGGCGATCGAGTACTCGGGTCGGCCCGAGACCTCGTGGTAGAGGGACCACACCCACTCGCGGTAGGCGTCGGAGAACGGGTCCTCGGGTCGGTCCGGTGGTAGGGCCATGCGGAACCCGCGCAGGAAGCTGCGGGCGGCGTCCTCGGAGACCGCGAACAGCTTGGCCGCCTCCTCGAGCTGCGTCGTCGAGCTCGTCGAGCGTGACCAGCCGGGGTGGCGGATGTCCGCGCAGCGACCGGATGCGCCGCACGACCGGGTCGGGAAGGGCCCCGGCCACCGATCGTCGCAGCCGACCGGTCAACCCGACCGGAGCCGACAGAGTCGTGTTGGCTCGGGCCATCGGTGCAGCCCACCATGAACGACGCGCAGGCGCAACGAGGCCGGCGTGGCGGGCCCGCCCGGACGGTCGGGACGGCCCTGGTCGGAAAAACAATTTCCCTGGTGAAGCGAGTTGTGGGACGCTAGTGAGACGTAGCGCAGTGCACACTGTCGGCGGTGCCCACGGGCAGCCGTTGACACCAGGGCGGCGCATTGATCCGTCAGGCACAGATGGTCGCCTGGCTGACGGGGAGCGAGTGGCGAAACCGACGCCCTTTCGGAATGTCGAACCGAAAGGACGTGTGTTGAGCCCGGCAGAGGATACCGAGGCGGGACGGCGATCCCGGGCCGCGCCGCGACCGGCACCGAGACGCGCGTCCACGCGCCGATCGAGGCCCAGCCGGTCCCACAAACGGACTCCGACCGCGCCCTCGAGGCGCTGTCGATCGACCAGGTGATCCCGAACGGCGCCGATGTCGCCACCACCCGTGAGCGGGTCCGCCAGCGCCGGTTCCTCTGGCTGGCCATCGTGCTCACGCCCATCGCGGTGTGGCTGGGCGTGCGGGCCCTGGTCTGGCACCACCTGGGCCTTCGCGTTCCCGCACCTCCCCGGGTCGCTGGCCCCCTACATGCCGGCCATCGCTCTGATCGGCCTCCTCGTCGTCATGATGATCGTGTCTGTCCTCGGCGCCGGCTCGTTCCCCCCACGTCCTGTACCGCCCCGGAGAGATCGACGTGCACTTCGACGACGTCCGGGGCGCCGAGGTGGTCGTCGAGGAGGTCCGAAAGACCCTCAACCTGTTCCTCGCCCACCGCACCTTCGCCGAGCGCATGGGCGGAACACCCCGGCGGGCGGTCCTCTTCGAGGGCCCGCCCGGCACCGGCAAGACCTACCTGGCCAAGGCGCTTGGCCGCCGAGGCCGGGGTGCCGTTCCTCTTCGTCTCGTCCTCGGCGTTCCAGTCGATGTACTACGGCGCGACCAACCGCAAGATCCGCTCCTACTTCCGGGCCCTGCGACGCTACGCCCGCCGCGAGGGCGGGGCGATCGGCTTCATCGAGGAGATCGACGCCATCGGCGCCTCACGCTCGGGCGGCGGGCTCGGCCACCGCGAGGGGATCGCCGGCGTGGTGAACGAGCTGTTGATCCAGCTGCAGTCCTTCGAGACCCCGACCGCCGGGCGCCCGACTTCTTGGGCGTGCTCGTCGACTTCGTCGAACCAGTGGCTGCCGTCGAGCCGCCAGCTCCGCAAGCCCGGCGTCGGTGCCGGCCAACATGCTCGTGATCGGGGCCACCAACCGGGCCGCCGATCTCGACCCGGCCCTGCTCCGCCCGGGCCGCTTCGACCGCTCGATCTACTTCGACCTGCCCACCCGGGCCGGGCGGCGGGACATCATCGACTTCTACCTGGACAAGAAGGCCCACACCGCCGAGCTGGACGACGAGGCTCGACGGGAGGCGCTGGCCGGCATGACCGCCGGCTACTCCCCGGTGATGATCGAGCACCTCTTGGACGAGGCGCTGATCTGGGCGCTGCGTCGCGGCGCCGACGCCCTGTCCTGGAACGACGTCACGACGGCCAAGATGACCAACGAGATCGGGCTGGCCAACGGCGCCCTCTACACCGAGGCCGAGCGGCGGATGATCGCCACCCACGAGGCCGGGCACGCCACCGTGGCCTGGTTGGTCGGCCGGGGACGCACCCTCGACGTGCTGAGCATCGTGAAGCGCAAGGAGGCGCTCGGCCTGCTGGCTCACTCCGACTCAGAGGAGCGATTCACCCG
Source organism: uncultured Acidimicrobiaceae bacterium (assembly GCA_963804255.1). Classification (GTDB taxonomy): domain Bacteria; phylum Actinomycetota; class Acidimicrobiia; order Acidimicrobiales; family RAAP-2; genus Palsa-461. The sequence goes on from CAWDPK010000006.1 coordinate 1,329,307, forward strand.
GACCAAGAGCGAGATGCGGGCGCTGATCCAGATCGCCATGGGCGGGATGGCCGCCGAGGAGCTGTTCTTCGGCGAGTCGTCCTCGGGGGTCGCCGGCGACCTGGCCTCCGCCACGACGACCGCCTGTCAGATGGTCGGGGCCCTGGGCATGGGGTCGTCGCTGATCGTCGACACCTCCGTCAGCCTGACCGGTGCCACCGACGTCGACCGCCAAGGTGTTGGCCAGCGACGCCGGACGCGACGAGGTGGAGCACCTGCTTGGCCCGCTCGAAGGCCGACGCCCGCTCGATGCTCAAGCAGAACCGCCACGTCGTCGAGGCGCTCCGCGACGCGCTGCTGGCACGCGACGAGCTCGTCGGGCCCGAGATCATCGAGGTGATCCAGGCCGCCCGAGCCCGAGCGGCAGCCCGGTCCCCCGGCGTCGGACGTTGAGGCAGCGAACCGGCTACTACGGGCTGCTCGGGGCGGTGAGGCAGTAGGGTTCGCCGCGTCGACTGCGGGTAGCTGCCGTAGTTGTCGGCTGGCCGACCAGTACCCGGGCAGGAGCGTGGTCGTCGTGCACGCGACCCCCTGGTTGACCGCCGTCGACGCGATCGCCCACCGGGGCGTGCCCGGGTTCAGGTAGTTGGGGACGTTCACGTACTCGAGCCGGCTGTCCCACAGGTAGTACTTCGAGTAACCCGTCGAGAGGATGTTCCCGCTGAAGGTCCCGACCGCGGGCCGATAGTCCTGCGTCGATCGTGCCGTAGACGTCGAGCGTCCCCTCGGTGTTCCGCTGAGTTCCCGTTCCTGGAAGGTGTAGTTGTTGACGCCGAAGCCGTCGTTCAGGGCCAGGATGGCGGCGTCGATGGTCAGGCCTGACGCCCCCGACGGGTCGCAGTACGGGACCGGCAGTGCGCCGCGAGCCCGAGCAGGTGGTCATTGACGAATGGTGGTCGTTAGCCACCGGTGGTCGTGACCGTCACCGGTCGGTCGACCTCGACGTAGGCGAAGGCGATCAAGCCCGAGCGCGTCGTTCGGTGCCCCGGACGTCGAGTTGTACGCGCACTGGTTCGGCGATACGTGCTGTTGAACGAGCTCCCGCAGTCGGCGTGTAGGTGATGTTGCCGTCGATGATGATGTCGTTCTGGGTCGCGATCGGTGAGGGCGCCCGACACGGTGCCGCTGGACGAAGGCGTCGCCCTCGCAGTCGGGCGTGGCCGGTCTGACCGTCGTAGTAGCCGAGCTGGGAGTACTGGCCCGACGAGTTGTCCCCCGTCAAAGGGGTTCTGGGGGACGCTGGCAAAGTGGAGAAGCACACCCGGTCGTGTCTGCTGCGACGAGGTGGCTGTCTGCGACGTAGACGACCCCGTTGGCCGGCACGGGGACCTCCGAGTTACCGGCCCGCACGAGTTGGGGTTGGTCGAGGTGTCGTTCTGATTGGTCCCGCTGGTCTGGTTCCACGAGGTGCTCCCGAGCTGGTGTACGGGGTGTCGGGCTCCACACCTGTCATGTACTCGGTGGTCCGCACGATGGACAGGGTGATCGTCGGTCGGTCCCGAGTAGAGGCAGCCGTCCTGCGGCGGCGATGGTCGTCGAGCGAGGTGTCCGTCGTAGGGCAGGGGCTCGAACTGCGCGTTGTCCGAGCTGGTCGCCGAGTTGTAGCTCGCCGACATCGGAGGTGGCGCGCCGAGCAGGTGCAGGCCGAGCCGTGGTTGTCTTCGGGATCGACGAACAGGCAGTTCGGATCGTGCGTGGTGACCGTCGAGGGGTCTGAGGTCGAGCCGAAGTTGGGGTCGCTGGCGACATAGATCGAGTCGTTCGAGTACACCGGTCCGTACAGCATGTCGTTCGGACCGAAGAACACCGCCGCGCAGTTGGAGCTGTTGATAGTTGCCCGGATTGGTGGTGTCTGGCCCCTCGTAGTCGTTGTTCCAGTCGTAGGTGCAGTCCTGAGCGTCGGCGCCCGAGGCGCGGGACTGTCGACTCGTAGTTGCTCCAGAAGAGGTGGGTCAGGAAGCCGTTCTCGGGCAGTGAGGTTCACATAGGAGCTCTGGAACGAGACGTTCGTTCCGATCTTGGCCGCGCCATAGACCAGCTCCTTCACGTAGTCGAGGGTCTGACCGGCCGTCGATCCCGGGCGCGCTGCAGGCCGTGTTGAAGCACAGCGCCGGGTTGGTCCACATGAAGTACTCGGTGACGGGTTGGAACGTGTTGCCCGGCACCGTCTCCCAGTTGTTGAGCGCGGGGAGCTCAGCGGACGGGCACACCGTGCTGGTCGAGCTCGTGTTGTTGCTGTTGCAGTTGATCAGGTTCGGGGTGGTGTTGACCGCGGACAGATAGGAGTCGATCCCGGACTGGAGGGCCCGGTAGGCGAGGTGCTGGATGACGTCGTTGGACACGAGCGGGTCGTGCTGCATGGCGGTGGCGGCGAGCGTCCCCGCGCTCAGCGAGATCAGCAAGAATGAGCCCGATGACCAATCCCAGTGGCCGCCTGTCCGGCGTCTCGGGCCCGGCTGACGGCCCGGACCGCCCGTCGGTCGTCGAGGTGGTAGACGACCGGCCTCCAGACGCGCTCGGTCCCATCGGCAACTCACCCCACCATCGGCTGATACTCGGAGGACACCGGTGAGAGCAGGTAGACGGTGCTGTCGTCCTCGGACTGGCCGCCGGCCGTCCTCCCCGTCGAGACGCCGTTGACCTGGAGGTCGATCGCGATCGCGTAGACCTCGGCCCCCGGGCAGTTGGCCAGCACGTTGCCGCGTCGTGCTGCCCGGTGCTGGTACAGGTGGCGAACGTGGAGTTGTCGTTCGTGTAATAGCAGGCGGCAAGGCCGGTGGAGCCGGCCGGGTAGATACTGGGACAGTTGGTGCTGCTCAGGCTGGGCCCATTGTCTCCGACCGCGACGTCGTGTAGGTCGTCCCGAGCTGGGGCTCGACGTCGGTCAACAGCAGCGTGTACTCGAACAGCGGTTGGTTGTCAGCTGGCGTTGGAGACCCCGTTCACCGTGATGAGCGTGTGCGGGGTCGCCGCAGGTGCAAGCGGTGCCGGTGGGCGGGCATGATCCGCTCGTCGGCGTCGCCTCGGTCACGGTGAAGGTGCCTCCCGAGTTGCACAGCTCCGGTGCTCGGGGTGCTCGACGCGCAGCTGGCGACGATCTTGGCCGGCCCGTTGGTGTTGCCGATGTTGGTGTAGAAGGTGACCGAGGTCGGCGAGATCGATCCGGTGACGAACGCCGGGACGGGAACACCATTGGAAGTCGGGCCGGGCTCTACCGCCGAGCGGAGGAAGCGTTGGAGGTTGGTCGACACGGGGAGGAGCTGGTTCACGTTGATGTAGGTGTTGTTGACACGCGCGATCGTCGAGAAGAGGGTGTCGACGATCGGAACCGTCATCGCGAAGAGGATGAGCAGCGTCGCCGTCGCGATCGCTGAGCTCGACCAGGGTCAGGCCGGCCTCGTCGCGCCGGGCCGCCTCGCTCGGAGCCCCGACGCGCGATCCGTCCGGTCGGGATCACGAAGGCGGACGGATCATCAGTCGGGGATCGGCACGAAGGCGGGCATGTAGTAGGTCGTGCAGCCCACCACGATCGACGTCGGGTTGACGGTGACCGTGGTGGTGGCGTGGGTGCTCCCCGACGTGACCGTGACCTGGTAGGTGCCGTAGATCACGTCGATTCGGCTGAGCCCATCGACGCCGGTCGTCGGCATCGAGTAGCTGGTCGGGTTGGACGGGTTCGCCGGCGGGTTCGACAAGCGCCGGGAACGAACCGCTGCTCAGGGGGGTCAGCTCGCCGACGATGCACGAGGCGTCGACGATCGAGATCGTGGCCCCCGAGAGCGGCGCCCCACTCGAGTTGGTGGCCTCGATCGGCAGGAGCCCCATCGGCAGGATGACGGTCGGCGCCGCCGGGCTCGTCGACGGTGTCGCACCAGGGGTGGTCGCCGCCGACACCGACGCGGTGGTGAGCTCGGAGGCGCAGTAGCCGACGGCGATCGAGTAGCCGCTCGCGAACGGGAAGAGCGGACCGACCTCGGTCTGCGGGACCGTTGGCGGTGGTCGGAGCGGACATCTCGATGGTCGTGTTCGGCTGGAGGTTGGCGTTGGACACCATGATCGGGGGGTTGTCGCAGGTACATGCCCGACAGGTTGCTCGGGGTTGACAGACCCGCTGAACGAGACGCTCGAGCTGGTGTAGTCGAGGACCTGCCGCGGCGCTCTCGGTGGCCCCGGCGGCTTCACAGGTGGTCGCCGCGGTGCACACGATCCCGCTGATGTAGACCGGGTTGCCACCGGTCGTCCCGGTGAAGGTCGCGCTGCGTCCACGTACCGGACTTCAGAACGTCGACGATGGCCGACGATGAGTTGGTTCCCACCGCGTAGCAGGCGGTGGTCGAAGGACATACGAGCTGGGTGAGCGAGACCACGCCGCTCGGCAAGGAGGCCGGGCTCCACGCGGTCCCGCTGGTGATCGACATGCACCCCGGCAGACGTGCTCGTTGAGTACAAGGGCGAAGCATCCGCTCGTGGTCCCAGGACAGGTGACCGAGCTCACCGAGGTCGCACCGGTCGGAACGCCCGGTGTCGGCCAGCCCAGGTCGTCCCGCTGCTGCAGGTAGACGACGATCGGGCCCGACGAGTTGGCCCCGCTCGCCCAGCAGGCAGCTGCCCGAGGTGCCGCACGCGATCGAGTTGAACGAGGTCGGTGTGAAGCCGCTGTGCCGTGTAGGCCTTCCAGGTGACCGTGGTGCCGCTGACGGTGGAGATCGAGATGATCGAGCGGCGTGCTGGGAGACTTCTCGGTGCCGATCGCCCAGCAGGTCGTGGTGCTGTTGCAAACCATTTGAGTGAGCGTGCTCATCGTCACGCTCAGGGTGAAGGAGGTCCAGGTCGTGCCCGGGGATGCCGAGCCCGTGTTGGAGAAGATCGTCGCTCCGGTCGACGTCGTCCCCATGACGAAGCAGATCGGCTGGGCGGTCGCGCTCGGGCAGACGATCTGGGTCAGCGACGTGGTGGACGGAATGGTGTCCTTGGTCCAGGTCACCGTGGAGCCCGAGATGGTGGCGGTGAGCAGGACGCCGTTCGACGAGGTGCCCGAACCGATGGCGATGCAGGCGGGGGTTGTCGCCCCGGTCGGACACACGATGTTGGTCAGCTGCGATACGCCGGCGGGTAGCGTGCTACTCGTCCAGGTCGTCCCGTTGGTCGAGACCGCGGCCGCGCCACCCGACGAGCTGTAACCCGACCGCGATGCACGCGCTGGAGGTGCAGCCCACATCCTCGATCCGGGTCATCGAGGACGGGAATGAGGCCACGGACCAACCCGAACTGGTCTCCGCGATCCCGGTGGCCACCGGCGACGCGCTCGGCGATGTCGTGCTCGTGGGCGACTGACCCATGACCAGGCAGGTAAGGACCGAGGTGTTCGGGCACGAGATGCCGTCGTCGGCCATCGTCGTGCTCGGGTACGCAAGCCCGACGTCGGCGCCCTCGTCGTACTGGAAGGTCACCTGGGTGATCTCGGCGTCGATCACCGTGATCGGCGATTGGTTGGAAAGCGCCTGGGTCTCCGACGAGGCCTCGTTGTAGTTGGCGACATAGGTCGACGAGTTCGGCCCGGGACCGACCTGGACGGTGTAGGTGCCCGGGGCCAACTGGAGGAAGGTGCATCCGGTGCTGGCCGGATGTGAGCGAGTAGGGCGTGGTGAGGTTCGATCCGGACACCTGCACCGGGATCGTCTGCACCCTGGTGCTCCACGGTGCCGAGTACACGTCGCTCGGGGGGCTGCCCGCCGGGTCACCGTTCACCTGGATGGCCAGGTAGCCGTCGGTCAGGTTGCCCGAGGCCGGGAAGTTCAAGATGGCCTGGTCGGTGATGCTCTGACCGCCGACCCATGAGACCGTCACCTGGAGCCCGAGGACCGGCGAGGTGTCCGAGGTGCAGAAGTCGGGGACGGGGTGTCCGCCCGTGGCGTCGGTCCAGTTGAAGAGGACACTGACCTTGTAGGTGATGCCCGAGAGGATGGAGGAGGGTTCCGAGAGCGTCGTGCCCACCTCGGGCTGGTTGTTGGTGTCCGATGGCGGGCCCTCGGTGTTGAGCGTCTCGATCCACTGCTCGGCGACCGACAACGCGGTGATCCGCTGGCGGGCCGAGGCGGACTGGGAGAGGACGTTCGTGAACAGGTACCCGGTCGGGATCAGCACCCCGAGCAGCACCACCATCGCGATGATGCATTCGAGCATCCCGAAGCCTTGGTCATTGCGGCGCGATGGGTGATTGGAGGGGCGACTGGATCGAAGCCCACCGGGGGCACGTCCGAGGAACCTCATGGCGCGTCGGTCCGACCGTGCTCGCTCGCCATCAGACTTTCCCTGTTCCTCCCAGATGCGACTTGACCACCTGGGACCTGGGAAAGCCTCCGATTCGGTACCAGAACCGCCACCGATTCGACGGCCCGGCTGACTCCCAGAGTCCCGTGGCTTTGCGTCGCCTTCTCGCGAAGGTTTTGCCTTTTCGTCGGCACCAATGAAGCTGCCTCCGATCGAAACCAAGACTTAAAGGCTCCCTTGACGAAAATTGGGGATGGGTCAAGCTGGGGACCAGGACATTTCGCTCGTTGCATCGCGCGTGCCGCAGCCGCCGGTCGAACCTAAGGTGGTCGCGGTGGAGCGGAGCCGGTCCGAGACTTCGAACGGCTTCGCGATCGATCTGTTCTCACCCTTGGCGAGCCGCTACGACCGCCTCTGCGAGGTCCTCTCGTTGGGCCAAAACCGCCGCTGGCGACGTTGCATGATCGATCACATGGTGGACGGGAACCCGGCCAGGGTCCTCGATGTGGCCTCAGGCACGGCGGGCGTGGCCGTGCAACTGGCCCATCGGACGTCGGCCCGGGTGCTCGCCTACGACTTGACGCTGCCGATGTTGCGCCACGGTGCGAAGCGGATCCGGGCGTCGGGTCTGACCGACCGGATCGACCTGATCGAGGGTCGAGCCGAGGATCTTCCATTCCCCGATCGGTCCTTCGACGGCCTGACCTTCACCTACTTGTTGCGATACGTCGAGGACCCCGCGACGACGCTCGCCGAGCTGGCCCGGGTGGTCAAACCGGGTGGGTCGATAGCCAGCCTGGAGTTCCTCGCCCCGCCCAACCTCCTGTGGCGGGGCGCCTGGTGGTGCTACACCCGCATGGTGCTCCCGGTGGCGGGATGGTTGACCGGTGGCAAGGAGTGGTGGCGGGTTGGTCGATTCCTCGGACCCAGCATCTCGGAGCACTACCGGCGGTACTCGATCGCTTGGACCGTGAGCGCGTGGGAGGCGGCCGGTCTGGTCGACGTCGGAGTCCGACGAATGAGCCTGGGCGGTGGCCTGGTCATGTGGGGGTACCGGGCCGTTGACTGACGAACCCGAGCCGGGCGGCGCCTCGCCCTCGACGCTTCGTCCGGCCTTCTACGCCGCTCGACCCGGAAGCTGGCGCGACTGGTGGACGCTCCTACATCCGCCCTACACGCTGTGGCACCTGTCCTACGTGGTCATCGGAGCCTGCCTGGCGCCCCACGTGTTGGTTGACCGGTTGGTGGCCACGGTGCTCGCGTTCTTCCTGGCCGTCGGCGTGGCCGCGCACGCTCTCGACGAGCTGCACGGCCGTCCGCTCGGGACCCGGATCTCTTCTCGATGGCTGATCGCCGTGGCGACCGTAGGACTCGCCGGCGCGGTGACCCTCGGCGCGTTCGGTGTGAGCAGGGTCGGCTGGACGCTCATTCCCTTCATCGTGGTCGGACCAGGTCTGGTGGTGGCGTACAACATCGATGTCGGCGCCGTCCACAAGGACATCGTCTTTGCAGCTGCGTGGGGCGCGTTCCCGGTCCTCACGGCGTACGTGGCCGAGACCGAGCGGCTGGCCTGGGCACCGGTCCTCGCCGCGCTGGCCGCCTTCGGCCTGTCGGCGGCCCAGCGGAGCCTTTCAACGCCCGCCCGGCTGCTGCGCCGGCGGGCTGTCCAGGTGACCGGAACGCTGACGATGATCGACGGGACGAGGTGCGACATCGATCGACCGAGCCTTCTCGCCCCTCTCGAGCGAGCGTTGCACGCGCTATCGGCGAGCATCGTGCTCCTCGCGACCGCGCTGGCAATCGCCAGGCTGACCTGAGCCCGCTGTCTCGACCTTGCAATCGGAACTAGGACCGCACGATGATCGGATGCATTGGCATTGTGAGCCCCGGCGCCATGGGAACAGAGGTGGGCCGAAGTCTCGCCAGCCGTGGAACACGCGTCGTGGTGGCGCTCGAGGGACGGAGCGATCGCTCGCGGCAGAGAAGCGAGATTGCCGGCTTGGAGGATGTGGGCGCTCTGGCCGGGCTCGTGCGGGTCAGCGAGGTGGTCCTGTCCATCGTGCCCCCAGCCTTCGCAGTCGAGGTCGCGTGGCGGCTCGGGCAAGCCATGACCGACGTGGGCAGCCAACCAGTGGTGATCGACGCCAATGCCATCTCCCCGGCCAGGGCGACCGAGGTGGCCAGCGCGATCGAGGGCAGCGGGGGTCGGTACGTGGACGGCGGCATCGTCGGTGGTCCTCCCCATGCCAGGACGCCGGACGGACCTGGTGCTCTCGGGCAAGGGCGCCGACAAGCTCGTCTCTGAGCTCACCACCGATGAGTTGGTCGACCACCTGCGTCGGCTCGGATCCGACATCGGCTTCGGCCCTCAAGATGTGTTACGCGTCGTGGACCAAGGGAACCTCGGCGCTGCTCATCTCCATCAGGGCGGTCGCGCGACGTCAAGGTGTCGAACAAGCGTTGATCGACCTGTGGGCGGGGGCTCAGCCGTCGCTCCTCTCCCGGTCCGACTCGGAGGTCGCTGTTGCGGGACGAGCATGGCGATGGGTCGACGAGACGGCCGAGATCGCTCGAACCTTCGAGGACTCGGGTCTGCCGGGTGGGGCAGCGGTCGCAGCGAGCCTCCTCTACGAACGACTGACAGCGTTCAAGGACGTCGACCCGCCGCCCTCGCTGGACGACCTGTTAGCCGCCGTATTGTCTTACCGGCACCCAACAGATCCACGCCGCTCATCCTGACGCCCGGGCGCTGGTCGGTTCACTGATCCGCCGGTGCCCCCATCGGACCACAGAACTCGGCCGGCCCGGAGCGCCATGCTCCTCGACCAGCCAGGGTCCGGCTCGTCGGGATCGGGTTTCCCGTAGGCGGCCAGAGACAGAACTGCTCCCACGAGCCCAGAGTCGGCCGCCCCAGCCCACGGTTGGCTTGGGCCGAGCTAAATACCCTGGTCAAAGGGCCGTCTCGGTACGGCTATAGTCGTTGAGCCACCACGGAGTCGACGTCTGGCAGAGCGCTCGTGCGCACGCCGATCGGTCTCAGTGATCCCGCCCACAACGAATCGTGTGACGGGTCGCGTAGTTGCTCCCGAGCTGGCCAACCATGACCGCTCTCCCGACTGAGACTGACGCTCCCGCACGCGTCGTGCGCCCGATCGAACTCGTGCTCGTCAACTCGCGCTTTCGAGAGTCGCCCTTGGACTGAGGCTCCTGGGCTTTCGACATCTCCGCCCCTGTAACCGGCATGGCAGAACAACTGCCCCGGAGTCCTCATTCGTGTCGAGGACACACGACCGGTGAGCGAAGTCTCAAGCGGCGATCAGCCCACGCAACCCCAATCAGCCCAAATCGGGGCGACGAAAGGAGCGGACGTGGACGTACGCCGCATCGTTCTCATAAGGCGGTCGCTAGAAGAAAAGCGGCCGTGGCAACACCACCGAATCGGACGTGTAATCGTCATTGTCGCGTTCTTGTTCCCAAATCTCGTGCTGTCCTTGGGGCTGGTCCCTGACTTTCAGGCGACTGGATCCAACACGCACGACCTCAAGTTGGCATTGTTCGTGAAAGATCGTACGCATCGAGCGATCAAGGCCTCGCTCGTCCGCCGCGTGGTCCCGCTCGCTGCGTCGACGAGCACGATTCTGCCGGCCGCTGCCACGGTGGTACCTGCGCCGGTTCCTCCGGCACCCGCGCCAACAACGCCAGCCGTGGACAGCTCCAGCGCGATCGCGTGGGCCGCCAGCCCCGGTGTCGCGTGTATCCGCGAGCATGAGTCCGGCGACAACTACGTCACCGACACCGGCAATGGCTACTACGGCGCATACCAGGATCTGCTGTCGACCTGGGAGTCCCACGGTGGCACCGGGCTACCGAGCGATGCCCCGCCTGCGGTGCAGGACCAGATCAACTACGAGATCTGGTCGAGCGGGGGATGGGGTCAGTGGAGCACTGCCGGCTTATGCGGCTTATAGGAACCTCGGTGGATCGACGGCCTTGCTTCGATTGGTGATCACGAACTGTGGAGCGGAGCGAAGAAGACAATGTCGATCGAAGAGACAACGTCGATCGAAGGAGACGGAGTGATCCGGGTATAGCGACGAGGTCCCACGGCCAAGGTCCAAGCCGTCGCCGGTGCAAGGAATCCGCCGCGGCCGGTTTCTTGCGACGAGGCATCCCCTCCGTCCGCTACCGCGAGGTCCCCACAAGGGACCATCCCAGGTGCGAAACTGAGGGTCCCTTGAGAGGCGCCCAGGGATGTATCAGCCAATCTCACAGACCCGTCGTAGAACGAGGGCACGACACCGACGGCCATCGATGTCGTGGGCCCGCCGTCTCACAATCGTGGCCGCTGTGCTCGCGCTCGGCGACGGGATCGCCATCGTCTCTCCGATTGGTTGGTTCTACTATCGCTCGGCCACTCAGGGCCAGGCGCTCATCACACAAGAACGCCAGGTGATCACGAACGCCAGCCAGACCGGGGGTTCCGGCGCGTGCGCGCCGACCTTCAGCGACACCGCGTCGGGCCCGCAGGGGCTTCTCGAGGCATCAGAGATCGACCTCGTCGCCCCGGTGCTTGCCGGGGACGGTGATGCCACGCTGAACGTTGCGGTCGGCCACGTTACGGGGAGCGTTTGGCCCAGCCAGCCAGGCACGATGGTGCTGGCAGCTCACGATGTGACGTACTTCAGCCAGATCGACAAGCTCAAGCTCGGCGAAGTGCTCACCTTCGTGACCGCCTGTCGTACCTATGTGTACCGAGTCATCGCCCAACAGGTGGTGCGCACCGGTGCTGCGCTCTACTCGTCTCCGAGCCAGTCTCTTCTGGTGATGGAGACCTGCTATCCGATCAACGCGCTGTTCCTCACGAGCCAGCGATATCTGGTGTTCGCAGAACTGGTAGACGTGCGCGACACGGGCTCGACGCCCTCGGCGGTGGCCCTACCGTCGGTGCCAACGGTGCCTGCACCGGCCACGCTGGCCGCCCAAGGTCTCACCCTGGCCACCAACGACACCCCGCTCGGCGTGCTCACTCTGGCCGGTACTCCGACCGCATCCTGGGAGCAGAGCCCGGCACCGATCAATGACGAGGCAGCGGTGCTGGCCAGCTACTTCGCCGCAGTGCGCAGTATCGAGCAGGACCAGGCCGGGTGGTGGTCCCAGTTGGTCCTCTCGGTTCCGTTCGGCGCCGGTTCGCCCCTGCCGCGGCGCCAAGATCTCCGCCTACCAAGGCCAGCTCATGTCGGTGCTTGACGTGCAGGGACGTTCGTTGAACGGGGCCCAGTTAAACGGGGTGATCGACGTCTCCGGCGGTGGTCAGCCAGGAACCTACGCGCTGCAGGTGGTCATGGCCGACCTGAACGATCAACTGTTGCTCACCCAGTGGGTCATGACGCCCACCCGATAGCACAAGACTTTGGGCAAGGGCCGACCGCGCTCACCGTTCGATTCCGGTCCGTCATGCTCCGGCTCCGCAAGGTGAAATGATCGAAATGCTTGTAGTGCGCCCTTCAGCACGGTAGTTTTCGTTTCCAGTCGGTGCTGCGTGTCGAGCACCGAAAGGGCAAATCCTCCGCGAGGAGGAGACGCAAAGCCACGGGACTCTCGGAGTTAGCCGGGTTGCGGCATCGGGTCAGACTTACCCGATTCGTCTTCCTGGTTGCACCTCCGGGCAAATCAGGAAGGAAATGTCGATGGGCAACCAGGGTGGCCCTAGGCATCTGCGTTCGCGACTGCACCAGGCCGTGAGGCTGCTGTGGCACGGCGTGATTGTGGGAAGTCTGACTGCCTGCGCGTGGGTTGGGGTGTCGGTGACGCAGTCCTCAGCGACTCCGGGGTCGGGCCTCGACGCGGGCTCCCAGTTGACCGCCGGCCAGTCGATCACCTCAGCCGGCGGCACGTACAGCCTGATCATGCAGGGCGACGGAAACCTGGTCGAGTACTCCGGGTCGACGGTGGTGTGGGCCTCAGCCACCAGCGCCAGCGGTTCGTTCGTCGTGATGCAGGGCGACGGGAACCTGGTCGTCTACGACGGATCGACCCCTGAGTGGGCCAGCAACACCGCTGGCAACCCGGGGGCCTATCTCAGCCTGGGCGACGACGGCGAGCTGGTGGTCGACTCGCCGACCGGAGACCCGCTGTGGGGCGCCGTTGGTGTGCTGGCGCAGAACGCGCAGCTGGCATCCGGCCAGTCGATCACCTCACCCAACGGCCAGTACAGCCTGATCATGCAGGGCGACGGAAACCTGGTCGAGTACTCCGGGTCGACGGTGGTGTGGGCCTCAGCCACCAGCGCCAGCGGTTCGTTCGTCGTGATGCAGGGCGACGGGAACCTGGTCGTCTACGACGGATCGACCCCTGAGTGGGCCAGCAACACCGCTGGCTTCCCGGGTGCGTACCTCAGCCTGGGCGACGACGGCGAGCTGGTGGTCGACTCGCCGACCGGAGACCCGCTGTGGGGCGCCGTTGGTGTGCTGGCGCAGAACGCGCAGCTGGCATCCGGCCAGTCGATCACCTCACCCAACGGCCAGTACAGCCTGATCATGCAGGGCGACGGAAACCTGGTCGAGTACTCCGGGTCGACGGTGGTGTGGGCCTCAGCCACCAGCGCCAGCGGTTCGTTCGTCGTGATGCAGGGCGACGGGAACCTGGTCGTCTACGACGGATCGACCCCTGAGTGGGCCAGCAACACCGCTGGCTTCCCGGGTGCGTACCTCAGCCTGGGCGACGACGGCGAGCTGGTGGTCGACTCGCCGACCGGAGACCCGCTGTGGGGCGCCGTTGGTGTGCTGGCGCAGAACGCGCAGCTGGCATCCGGCCAGTCGATCACCTCACCCAACGGCCAGTACAGCCTGATCATGCAGGGCGACGGAAACCTGGTCGAGTACTCCGGGTCGACGCTTGCGTGGTCCTCAGGCACCAGCGCCAGCGGTTCGTTCGTCGTGATGCAGGGCGACGGGAACCTGGTCGTCTACGACGGATCGACCCCTGAGTGGGCCAGCAACACCGCTGGCTTCCCGGGTGCGTACCTCAGCCTGGGCGACGACGGCGAGCTGGTGGTCGACTCGCCGACCGGAGACCCGCTGTGGGGCGCCGTTGGTGTGCTGGCGCAGAACGCGCAGCTGGCATCCGGCCAGTCGATCACCTCACCCAACGGCCAGTACAGCCTGATCATGCAGGGCGACGGAAACCTGGTCGAGTACTCCGGGTCGACGCTTGCGTGGTCCTCAGGCACCAGCGCCAGCGGTTCGTTCGTCGTGATGCAGGGCGACGGGAACCTGGTCGTCTACGACGGATCGACCCCTGAGTGGGCCAGCAACACCGCTGGCTTCCCGGGTGCGTACCTCAGCCTCGGCAACGACGGATATCTGAGTGTGCTCTCGGCATCGGGCGTCGCCCTCTGGTTGGGGCCCGCTCCCCCGCCCCCCGGTCTTTCCTAGTGGGAAGGTCCCCAGAAATTGGGCTTCAGAGTTCTATTGTCAACAGGTCACCCCGGGCATGGTTGTCGGACTTACCGAGGCGAAGGGTACAAATCGATGGCGTCAAATAGCAGATATCTGGGCCGATCCTTGGTGCTTTCAGCGGCCATTACGGGAGCCCTCGTTGCGATGTCCAGTACGCCCTCGTTCGGCGTGGGAAACGGGTATGGACCGGCCGGAGGCGTGCCTTCCTCGGCTACCTCGGCCGGCTTCTCCACCCTGGTGACTGCGCAGAGTGTCTCGGCGTCTGGCGGGACGGTCAGTGGCTCGGCCAACGGAGCAACCGCCAACGTCACGGTGCCGGCCGGTTCGCTTCCGAACGGAGGCGAGGTGGTCATCGCCGCAGGGGATCCGTCGTCGGTCGATGCCGGCACCGATTCGACCGTTGTCTCGGACTTCAGCGTCTCGGTGCTCGACCCCAACACGGGGGCGCCGCTCACCGGACCCTTCAATCCGGCCATCACCTTGACGATCAGCGACCCATCGATCGCGGCGGGACAGACCGTGCTGGTGGTTACCGGCCCGGGTCAAGTCACGACCGCGTCCGGTGCCCAGGTGACCCAAGGTCAGGCCGTGGTGACCTTCACCACCGACCCCAACTTCGCCGTCGTTTCCACGTCGACGACACCGGTGCTCGGTGCCACATCGGCGGTCACTGGCAAGGCGTTTCTCGGCGAGGGCTTGGCCGGCGGTGGCTTGATTGTGGCCGGCGGGATTGGACTGTTCTTTGCCCTTCGGCGCAGGCGTTTCGCATGAGCGGTGGGTCTTCTGACTCCTGAGTCAGACCAACCGTCCGGGGTGCCCGTAACAGGTCAGGGCGGTTGAGCACGACTGATCTCCGCCCGGGCTCGTTCGCCTACCGGGCGAACGAGGATCGGCCGTCTCGGGCACCGTTGCCGGTGCGGGAAAGTGAAGCTGCCAATCTGGGGATCCACCGCGTGCTGACGATCGTGGCGGCGGTCGGTCTCTTCGGAGCGGCCCTCGTCAGCTGGAACTCGATCATCCAGGTTCCGCTGGTTGGCGTCGCCTCGGTGGTCGGCTTCGGAGCGATCCTGGTCGTTGTCATCGCCGCCACGTCGGCCCGAACGGCGAGGGAGCTCGAGCGATTAGACGTCGTCATCCTCGTTCTGGGCCTCGTCCTCATGGTTGCCTGGACGGTGTCCCAGCTCTACTTCTACCCGGCGTATGGGACCGACGAGGCAGCCTACACCCAGTACGCATCTCAACTGCTGATCCACGGACAGAACCCCTACGCCCACAACCTGCTGCCCACGCTCGCCGAGTTCCGGGTGCCCATCCAGTACGCCACCTACACGCTGAACGGCTCAATCTCCGCGTCGTTGGCGTACCCCTCGCTGCCCGTGTTGATCGGCGTTCCGTTCGTGCTGCTGACCCACGGGGTCCAGTCGATCATCTGCGCCAACGTCTTGTTCTTGGGCATCGAGATGGTGCTCCTCTTCACCTGCTTAGTCAAGGGACCCATGTGACAGCCATAGAACCGGATCCCTCGCTGGCTGCGTACCTACGCGACGTCGCACCCTCGGACCATCTTGAGGTGCAGACAGCCAGCTTTGAGGAGGCTGAGGTAGCCCGCTCTGAATTCGACCTGACGGTGGCCGCCACCTCCTTTCACTGGGTCGACCAGGAGGTGGGTCTGTCTAAGCTCGGGCAGGCGCTCAGGCCAGGAGGATGGGTCGCGCTGTGGTGGACCCTCTTCCGCGATCCGAATCAGCCAGACGAGTTCAGCCAGGCCGTCGAACACATCTTGGGACCGGCGACCAGAGGTGCCTTCGACGAACCAGGTCGCCCCCCGTTCCAACTCGATGAGTTGTACCGACGGCGTGACATGACTCGCTGGGCCGGACTCGATAGCGTCAAGGTCGAAATCATCACATGGACCTATGAGCTGACACCCGCTCAGGCGCGCGCATTGTACGCATCGATGGCCACCGTTATCCGACGCCCGCCCGACGAGCAGCGCAGGCTTCTCGACGAAGTAGAACAGGTCGCGACGGAGACATCTGACGGCTTCGTTGTAAAACGACGATTCGTGACCGCCCTCTACACGGGTCGCCGTCCCTAGCTCTGGGCTCGTCCTTTACGCACACTCTCCCGGCGAACGGGGGCAAGTTCACTGGCGCCCAACGAACCTGCCCGACTGGTCCCCCGCGACGAGCCGACCTGGTTGACTGAAGGCTTCAGAACCCGTCGTAAGCGGGGCATGAGCCCCAGTGAGGTGCCAGTGGCCGAACCCACGCAGCCCGCACAGCGAATGGTGGTGACCCACTTCATCGTCTCCGATGACGTCGAGCGCTCCCGATGCTTCTATACCGAGGTACTCGGCGGCAGGGTGGTCTTCGGCCCAGAGCCGACCAACATCGCACTCGCCAACAGCTTCATCATCATCAACGTCGGCGGAGGCCCGACCGACGACAAGCCGGAGTTACCCTTGAGATGCCAAGCGACCCCGACCGGGTCAGCAGCTTCCTCAATATCCGGGTCGCTGACATCCACGCCGTGTACGCCGAATGGAGCGCCCGGGGCGCGCAGTTCCTGACGCCGCCGAAGCAGCACCAGTACGAGATCCGTTGCTACATCCGAGATCCGCACGTACCCGGCGATAGGTGACACGTCATCGGCCTGTGTTCACCGATCTTCTGGGGCACCCTGTCGACCCGGCTCAGACCTTCGGTCGCGGAGCGAACCGTCCTGTCAGGGCGAGCCCAGAAAGGTCTTCGTGCGACCTTCGGGAAACCTCCGGCGGTGCGGTGTTCCTAGCCCAGGCGTCGCGCCAGCAACACCACGTCATGTTTGTGATGGGCGCCGGCCCCGGCAGTCACGTCACGTGGTCGCCGCTCGTCGAGGACAACGTGCCAGCCCTGGCCGACCAACGCGCCGACGTCGGTCGGGCTCACATAGTCGGTCAGATCGAACCCGTGGGCTTTCGCCTCATCAGCGTCGACATCAGCGTGATGCACAACAATCAGCAGCCCCCCGGGCGCGACAGCCGCGATAAGTGAGCGCTCAGCATCGTGGCCTGGGGTGCGCAGCAGCGCGGGGTACTGCGCTGACACCAAGTCGAAGGTACCTGCAGACAGCGGCGCGCCCACCAGGCCGGCGTGCAGCCACCTTACGTGCACCCCGGTCTGCTCGGCTGCAACCGAAGCACGTTGCAACGCCACCTCCGAGACGTCCAACGCTGTTACATCCCAGCCTCGCCCGGCCAGCCAGATTGCATCCGCTCCCTCACCGCAGCCGACGTCTAAGGCCGCGCCAGGTGCGAGAGGCCACCACCAGCAGGGAGAATGCCCGCCAGCGACGGGGCTCGGTCTGGGCGGGCCTTTGGGCCTCAAACCGGACCGGCGATGCGGATCCGTGGCGCAGAGCCGCCAGATTGCGCCGTCGGTCGTCGACGAGTTCCTTCTGAATGCTGAGCTGGGTCATGTCATGCCTCCTAACGTCGCAGGTCGGGTGCTACGGAAGTTCAAACACCGACCGACTCGAAGATTCAGCGATGATTTTGCGGAGCCGCTGGTGTTGCAACATGCAGGAGGCTTCAATCCAAAGAGATGAGAGGAAGATGACCGATTCCCTTGCCCGGGCCCGGGCAGGCGACAGCGACGCCTTCCGGGAACTGACAGACCCGTATCGCCGCGAACTCCAAGTGCATTGCTACCGGATCCTCGGGTCGTTTCAAGACGCCGAGGACTTACTCCAAGAGACCCTGTTGTCGGCGTGGCAAGCGCTTGATCGCTTCGACGGCCGATCGCTACGAGCGTGGCTCTACCGCATCGCCACGAACCGTTGCCTCAACTACCTCCGAGACAACGCCCGCCGACCAAAGGTTGCGCCCATGCCCGAATCAAGCTCCCCCTACGCCGAGGCCATACCGTCTGATGAACCGTGGTGGCTCGAGCCCTATCCCGACGCCCTGATGGATAACGTCGCCCTCGGCCCCGAAGCCCGCTATGACGCGCGTGAGTCCATCGCGTTGTCCTTCGTCGCCGGCCTGCAACGCCTGCCCACCCAGCAGCGCGCTGCTTTGGTCCTCCGCGATGTGCTCGGGTTCTCAGCGTCCGAGGCCGCTGAGATGCTCGAGTCCACTCCTTCGTCGGTGAACAGCGCCCTGCAGCGGGCGCGAGCCAAGGTCGAACATCTGGGAGGAGTTCCGGACCATGTTCCTCGAGTGCGATCTGAAGATGAGGCAAAGGCCGTGGATCGGTTCATCGACTCATTCCAGCAGGGCGATCTCGAAGGAGTGATCGCCCTGCTGAGCGATGACGCCAGGTTCACGATGCCACCCGAGCCAGGCGAGCTCCGAGGCCCGCGGGTCATCGCCGAGTACCTCCACAGTCGGGGCGTCTGGGGTCAAGACCTCAAGCTCGTACCGACCAGAGCCAACAACCAGCCAGCGTTCGGCTATTACCTCCCGGACCCGAACGCAAACGTCCATCGTGCCAGTGGGATCATGGTATTGACCGTGCGTGCAGAGCAGATTTCAGCGATCACCCGATTCGGAGACAGGAGCCTGCTCGCCGTTTTCGGCCTACTTTCAGTGAGCACAGTCTCGCGCTGGTATCGCACCACTCGCGGTGACCTTCGACGAGCCGACGCTGGTCGCTGATGCCGGGCTTCTCGTGCCGGCCACCCTCCTCGTGCGACTTGGACTAGAGAGCCTCGTGAACGAGGTGCTGCGTCTCAAGGTCGTCGGTGGTGCGCTCCCCGGGCGCAAGGTGCTGACGCTGGCCACGGCGATCCTGGCTGGGGCGACGCACATCGACCACGCGGCGCCCACTGCGGCTGGAGCCGTGACGTAGAGGCTGCCTTCAGGGCCACTGGGCGCTCTTCTACCTCGGCACGTTCTGTTGTCCACCTTCGGCCATGTCGTCAGCTCGACGCAGTGACATCGCTGAGACGATCCGCCGGGCCTGTCGCTCGGAGTGGGTCCTGGTATCGCCGATGACGACGACTCCGATCGCACTGATCGTCGGAGGTGTACGGCCTCAAATTCCAAAAAGAAGGCGCGCTGCCGACGGTGACACCAGGGTCCTCGGTGACCACCTGCGCGGGGCGAGGGGTGGAGCGGCGAGGCGCGGCACGCGCGCGCAGAGCAATTTCTTCAGCGGGGCGCCGAAGCGCTCCGGCGAGCAGCTCGTCGCCCGGGTGCGCCGGCGCGGGGCCACTGGAGCGTGGCGACTTCGAGCTGATGCTGGCTTCTTCAGCTGGTAGTGGTCAAGACCTCGACGCCGAAGGTGTGGCTGGTCGGCACGGTCGACGAGAACCTGAGCGTGGAGAGGGCAATCGTGGCCATCGGCGAGGACGAGCGGGACGACATCTACCTACCCGAAGCGGTCAAGGCCGAGGTGGAAGATACGACCTGGATGTGACCGGTGATACCACGAGGAGCGCGAGCTGCTCGTCGTGCGCGGAGTCGTCGACCGACTCCGACCACCAGCAGCTCTGGCCCGACTGGTGCCACGATGCCTTCTTACTACCGAGTCCCCGTCGTCGAGGTGATGGTTTCGACGACGCCGACGCGACGGTGGCCGCCATCAGGGACCTACAAGTAGGTGCTGGTTCAGCACGTCCTTGGGGCGGTTCTTCGCCAACGCGGCGTGGCGGCTGCGCGCTGCGCGGGCACAACCTTGTGCCGGACCGCTCGCCTCGGCGACCTGGGCATCCCGTCGATGTGATGGTGACCTTGATCCGCCGCCGAGAGGGCGCCTCGGTCCCGGGGCGCGCCAGCCCCCGGCTGCCTGCTGGTGTATCGTGCCGCGCTTCTGAGCATTGGCCATGGGGCTTGAAAGCCCTCGCAGCGTGGCGGAGCCGCGAGCATCGGCCGCTTGTCATGATGATCTCCGTGGTCGACGCGGCGACAGACGAGCATGAGCGTGCGAGACCGACGGTCGAAGCAGCCCTTGGTCGACGACGCTCCCGAAGCGCCAGTCGCTCTCACTGCTGTGTATCGACCTACCGGCGCGCCTCACTCCGAG